>CALVNH010000001.1 GCA_944349635.1 uncultured Clostridia bacterium
CCTAAGACAACCCCTATCAGTCTATTCCGCCGCATTATTTTATGTCCAGCCCGCCCTCCTCATTCCGCGAGGAAAACCTATTTCAATATTTGTTTTCGTAAATAAACAAAACGCCGACACGCTTGTCGCATCGGCGTTTTAAGACATCTAACCCGTTATTTGCGCTCTTTTGACTTCGATTCTTTCAACAGTTCGATAATCTCTCGGAGCAGTTTTTCGTAATCGGGAGATTCTTTGCTTTGCTCTCCGTTTGTGTCGGTTGCCGCAACGGCAACTTCCTCAACTGCCGCTTTTGCGTCCGCGGCGGCGTTCTCTCCTCCGTCGGCAACGTCTTCCGCCTCGATACGCTCTTTACCGCGGTCAAGCACCACGGTATTTTTGATTTCCTCTTTCAGCTTGTTCCCCGTCTCTTTTATGCGATTGAATGCTTTGACCAGCAAAAACAGCACCAATGCCGTGATGATGAACGTCACAATCGCACTTATCACCGAGCCCCAATCGAGAATGAGCGCTTCCGTGACCACGTTTCCGTTGGCGTCGATGACAGCCTCTCTAAGGACGGTCTGCAACGCTCCCGTTGCCCCGGACCCGGGAATGGCGTTGATGAGCGGCGTTAAAATGTTTTTCACCAGCGCCGTGATTATGGCGGTGAACGCACTGCCGATAATCATGCCTACGGCAAGGTCCATGACGCTGCCGCGATTTATAAACGCTCTGAATTCCGCCCAAAACTTTTTCATTTTCGCACCTCCTGATTATAAGGTTCGAAGCGGCGCCATTTCATCTGCCCGCTCTTTCCGCAATACATTATATCCGCACAAACACCACAGGTCAACAGCCACGACAAAGGCTATTATCCGACATCCGCGCGTCGCATCGTTTCCTTTGCCTTCATTGCCACGCCGTGGCGGGACAACGGTTCTTACGGACTGTTGCCTTTTCCGCCCGTTCAAGTTCCTTTTCCCACGTTACACGAATAAAGCGCACAGAACTTGTGTTCTGTGCGCTTTACTGGTGCACCACCTCAAACGTAAGTTGAACCAATAAGGTTTGACTTACGTTTTTTTATATAAAAATTGGAATACTTAAAAAACAGTACGACCTATATTTATGTGTTCATGAAAAATTGTAAAACAAAAAGAGTTTAAAATAGCATAAAATTTGCATTATCTTTTTGATAAAGTGGGTGTACAGGGTTTCCTTTTAATGTCCGTTTAATACAAAATAAATTACCAACAAAATGCAAATCCTTAATGAGTTTCATTATATCTGTTAAACAGCTTTTTAGATACGGACGTTTATTAATCAAATTTCCATATGCAAAAAGAATATCCGCATTGGTAAAAGTTGCCAAAAGGTTTTGAATTTGAATTATATTCTCACTATGAAATTGTTCATTACAAATTATATGCAAATTATTCGGATTAGTCGCACGCTGCGGGTATACATTTATCATAACCCAATTTGCGTAATTATGATTTATTGAAATTGATTTAACCTTTGATAAAGTAGGGTCAAGATGATTAGGTGTAGCCGTACTTGGATTTATACCTACACATATCAAAGTTTTTTCATTAATGGTATTATATTCGCCAAGCGTAAAACGAGCAGTATTATCTGCATTATTTTTATATATCCAATTCATAATTTATGTATTCCTATAAATGCCACCTACGACCAATTCGATTTCTTGTCACGTAAACAGTTTTTTGAGGCTTTCGTTGTCCTTGTTCAATATGCAACTTAGTACGTTTAATAATATCAGAAACAGATAAAATATTATCATTTAATTCAATACCGTATTCTTTTAGAAAATTATTTGGTAAAATATAATAAGGTATTGTTGGATAAAAAGTAAAATCTTTAGGCGATATTTTGGTGAGTAGTAACATAATATCAAATTCTTGATTGGAATATTGGCTGTTTGATACACATGTTTTATATTGTAAATATACTGTAACTTGTGGCGGTATTTGTATTGCAAATTGTTGTTTAGGTCTTTTCCAACACAAATCATCGTTCCTGCACTTCATAGGGTCTATAGAATCTTCAATACTATTTTTAATTTTATCAGTTGCATCGAAAACCCATACTACTTGATACCCACAAGAAAGATAAAAATCATTCCTTTTAACAATTTCTTCCCCTGTAATCGGACTATGTTGAAATTCAATAACTGTATTATTTATACAAACATCTGCTCTATGTTTGACTCCGTTTTTCTCAATTATAACTTCTCTATATTGTTCAGGAAATTGTTTTTGCCAAGACAAATGCCATTCGCTCATGTCGTGAGTCCAATCGTCATAACAAACAGTTCCACGCTTATGGGCAAAATGAGTTTTTACAGCAAAAGAATTTGCAGCGCGAATTATAAGAGGTTCACCACAAATTGGGCAAAAATATTCATCATTTTTTATTGCATTTTCTATGGATATTCTTTCGCCGTTTGAATTTAAAGCGATAAACATTAATTTACTCCGTGCATAATAAATTTTCTATATTATATCATAAATCATAAAAAATTCAAACAGGGTTTAATTGAATTAAAAAAACTTTAAATGGCACTATGGCGGGTGCTTGAATAAACGAGCGGCTCGGCTACGCCTCGCCGTTCAAGCACCCGCCACAAACAACGAAATAAAAAACGAAACTCAAATGCACACGGCAACGGGCGATCGCCGCTAAACCGCTTGGCGATCCGCCCTTATGCTCCGTGCGTCAGTATTTGAGTTTTAACGTCTTTTTGTATGCCGTCGGTATTTGTTTATCGGCGGCGTTTTTCGTTGGTTACTTACAACAGAGTGGCGGAAAAGTATCCGTAAACTGTCGGTTTAGATACGGAAAAGGATACTTTCACCTACTCACGCTTTGAACAAAAAATTGTGTATAATTTTGAGTATCGGAACTTTCCGCTCGGGAAGTCAGATTGCGGCTTAGAAAGGAACAATCGGCTATATTGTAAAAGTTATATGAAATTTAATTATCAGGGGGTTGATTTTTGCCGTTTTCGAGCCTATATATTGAGGGGTATTTTTTTGCCGCTCAAAAATAAACGAAAAGGAGGTGTAAAAATGCTGAAAACAGAACTCGAAATTGTTACAGTCAGAACGCCGGATATTGCGATGTTATCCGAAAACGAACAACGGATTTTCTTTGAAACGATATTTGAAAGAGTTTTGGAATTAGCAAAAGAAAGAAAAGAAATGTAAAGTAATGAAATAAATTGTAAAGTAACGTATTGTGGTTGAAACGGAAATGGAATGAAATGTGTCGGGGTGCAACGTACTACGCCGCCCTATGAAATAGATAACCGAATAAAGACCGAAACGAATTAAAAGAAAAGAAACCAACAGTAAAGAAAAATAAAAGAGTCAAAAAGCAGGCGTTTAAGATTTCCGAAAAGTAGTGGGAACACGCCGTAAAGCAAAGGGCAAGATATGAAACAGGAAAAGACTTGTTTTGTATTTTGTCCTTTTTCTTTTTACCAAAATACAAACTACAAGGAGAACAAAAAAATGGCATATCAAGATAGCAAAGTATATTTCGACGGCGGTCATTATATCGCCGTCCCGAAAGAGAATTTTCCGAGCCGCAAAGGTCGGAATATTCCAAAGAAAAACAGTCCGCAGACGGATACGAAAAAAATCAAGTTTGAAACAGCGTATGCGGAAAGTCAGGCATTGCCCAAACGTGAGCGAAAGCAGTACATTGCGGAACAACTAAAAGACGAATTTGCCACCGCAGAACAGACAAAGGAATACGTCAAACAGCAGACCGAACGCAAAAGAAACAATGCTTGCAAGCGTTATACAAGGCTATGGCGCAAAGTATATTTGCAAGGCACTTGGAATTTTTTTGTAACTTTTACTTACGATAACGAAAAGCACACGGAGCAAAACTTTCAAAAGACGCTACGCAATACCCTGAAACACCTTGTGAGCCGTAAAGGTTGGAAGTACATAGGCGTATGGGAGCGTTCATCAAGCGAGCGATTACATTTTCACGGGATATTCTATATCCCCGAAAACGCTATGGTGGGAGAACTGAAACAAGTCAGCGATTACAGCACCAAACAACACCGTATGCAGACGACATACCAAAACACACGTTTTTCGGAGCAATTCGGCAGAAACGATTTCAAAGAAATAGACAAAAACGAAATTGTGCAATCTGTCCGTTATTTACTCAAATACATAGAAAAGAGCGGCGAAAAGTTGGTATACGGCGGAGATTTGCCGACCTATTTCAAGTCGGACATTATGGACGAAGATGTTGCTTGCTCTATCGGAGTGGACGACAGAAAAAAGTTATTATTCGACAATTTCAACTGTTGGGACGAGGGTTGCCTTATCGGTAAAGTCAGTCCCGAAACCATATCACAGTTGCGTAAATGCAACTAAATCATTTTGTCTTTCGGCTTGCGGAGCGTAAACGAAACCGCCCTTTTTCTGCAAGGGTAAAGTGCATTGCGTATCGCACCCCTTGCAGAAAAGGAAAATGCGGTATAAGAAAGAAACCATACAATGCGTTTTCGTTTGATCGCCCCTTGTCGAAAGACAAAAAATTCATTTTCAAAGGAGATTAACCAATTATGAAAACAGCAGTCATTTATGCCCGATACAGTTCGGACAGCCAAACAGAACAAAGCATTGAGGGACTGTTGCGTGTTTGCGAAGAATACGCACAGAAGAATAACATTCTTATTCTCAACACCTATATTGACCGTGCAATGACGGGAACGAACGATAACCGTCCCGATTTTCAGCGTATGATAAAAGACAGCAGTCGTAAAGAATGGAATTACGTGCTTGTTTATAAGTTAGACCGTTTCAGCCGTAATAAGTATGAAACCGCCATTCATAAAAAGACGTTAAAAGATAACGGCGTAAAAGTACTGTCTGCAATGGAAAACATTCCCGACACGCCCGAAGGCATTATTCTTGAAAGTCTTTTGGAAGGAATGAACGTCTATTATTCCGCAGAACTTTCCCAAAAGGTAAAACGTGGTATGCGTGAAACACGTCTGAAAGGCTTCTATCAAGGCGGCGGATTGCCTTACGGATATAAAGTCATTGACCGAAAAGTCGTAATAGATGAAACTAAAACCGAAACGGTGCGCTTCATGTATGACAGTTATTCAAAGGGCGTTACAGTAAAGACAATGATTGCAGAACTTACGGCAAAAGGTATTCTATATAAAGGCAAGCCCTTTGCTCCTAATACCGTTTACGGAATACTCGGAAACGAAAAATATTCAGGTTCATACAGAAAAGACGATGAAATTATAGACAATATCTATCCGCAACTTATACCTACCGATACATATCAAAAAGTCCGTGAAAAAGCAGAAAAAAACAAATTCGGAAAACGCAGCATAAAAACAGTATATTTACTTCGCCACAAAGTAAAATGCGGATATTGCGGCAGACCGATAAGCGCAGAAACAGGAACGGCACGCAACGGAGAAGTAAAGCGGTACTATAAGTGTATCGGACGAAAGAAAGATAACAACGGCTGTATCAAAACACAGATACCAAAAGAATTTTTGGAAGATTTTGTAAGCAATGTAATCATAGAAAAATTGATTGATACGCAGAATATTCATACTATCATAGCCGAGATTATGCGGCGACAGAATCTCAATGAAAACGGCAATCTGAAAATGCTTTCCAATGAAAAGAGCCGTATAGACAGAGCGTTAGACAATCTTGTGACGGCGATTGAAAACGGCATTACTTCCAATACTACGAATAAGCGTTTACACGACCTTGAAAAACAGCAGGAAGAATTAGAAAGACAAATACTCATAGAACGCAGTAAAACCGCTGTAAAACTTAATGAGAGCGATATAAGGCAATATTATGAGCAAGCGTTACGTTTAGAAATGCCAATGCTGATAAACTTTCTTGTAAAGGAAATCGTATTATATAACGATAAAATAGAAATCTATTTCAATACCCCGATAAAGACAAGTCCCGATGACGAAAGCCGTCGGGGCTTTTTATTTTACTCCGATTATGGCAACTTACATTACAGAATACAAAACAAACAGGAACTGCAAAACCGTCAAATGATAATAGAGATGTATATTGCATAAGAAAATAACGCAACGGCTATTTATTCCACGTTACTCTTGACGCGAGCCTCTCTCGGAGCGTGTATATAGGCAAATACGGGCGAAACACAACAACCCGACTGATTGAGCCAGTCGGGTTTTGGTTTGCCTTTGGCACGACAGCCTAACACGCTCCGACTCACGTCAAGAGCCTTTCGCGGCATAAACCGCCGTTGCTATCTGATACGAACAGTTCGGCGCATAGAAAAAAGCCTAAATCAACCCCTTTCTTTTATGGTTCAATTTAGACTTTTGTTGGTGCGCGGGACGGGACTTGAACCCACATGAACGTATTGTTCACTAGAACCTGAATCTAGCGCGTCTGCCAATTTCGCCACCCACGCAAACGCAAGCATTTCCGCTTGCTTTTGCATTATATGCCAACTGTGCCTTTTAGTCAAACGATTTTCGTCAACTAGCCGTTACAATTCTGTTCGACCTTCTTCTGCGCCACAAAATTGTCCAGTTTGCGCTTTTCAAGCCACCAGTACACGCTGCGAACGGGCGGACAAATTGCAAACAGCACCTGCGCGAAAGAGAACAGTTTGCAGGGATTGACATATTTGCGTTTTCTTTCTATACCCTTAACCATTGCTTTCGCCACGTGTGCGGGCTTCTGAACGGGGAAAGGTTTTTGAGTGATGACTTTATTCTGTCCTTCCACTGCCGCTTTGAAAAAATTGGTATCGGTTGCCACGGGATAGAGGCATGTCATTTTGATGTTGTCGGGCATTTCGGTACGGAGAGCCTGCTGGAAGCCCTGAACGGCGAATTTGGACGCACTGTACAAGGCGTAGCCGGGCATGCCCATTTTGCCGATGGCGGAAACCGTCACGGCGAATTGTCCCTCTTTGCCCGCGAGGTATTCTCTGTATTTTTGATAAGAATATATGGGCGAAAAAACGTTGGTCTCGAAAATCTTGCTTATTCTGTTCCAGTCAACGTAATCGAACTGCTCGTAATAGGGGAAACCGGCGTTGGCATAGAAGATGTCGATGCCGCCCATGCGTTCCAGCGCGGTGGCGAAAATCGCGTCGACTCCCTGCGCGGAAGAAACGTCGCATACCATGGGTATGACTTTGTTTCTGTCGAATTTCTCGATGTTGTCGGTGTGCAGGTCGACGGCAAGAATTTTGTTGTCGCCCACGGCAAGCAGTTTGAGAGTCTCCAAACCTATGCCGCTGTTTGCTCCTGTGAGAACGATTTTTTTACCGGTAATCATAACCTTCCTCTCCTGATGTGTTTTTTGCCATGCAATGTGTTTTTACGGTATCTAAGCCCGCGAATCACTCGCAAAAGATTCGCAGAACGTTCTTTGCCGATTCTCTGAGCCGTTCCAGCGAGTCCGTATTTTCGATGATGCGCGTGGCGATTTTACGCAGTTTGTATTCGGGCGCCTGCACGCGGATTATCGCCCGCGCTCTTGCCAGTGCAACCCCGCGCTTGCACAATCTTTTGTATCTTTCGCGTTTTGGCGCCGTGACGAGGATAATCTCGTCGAACATTCCCGCCATTCCGCTTTCCAGCACGAGGGGAAGCTCGACCACGAGAGGATTCGCGGTGCATTGCGCAACTTTTTTCGCGATTTCCGGGTGAGCTATGCCGTTGAGCGCTTTCAGTTTCTCCTTGTCGGAAAACACCTGCGAGGCAAGCCGTTTCTTGTCCACCACGCCGCACACCACGCAGTCGGGAAAACGCTCGGATATTTTTGCGATGTAGTCGGGACTTTTGAGCAGTTCCGCGTTGATTTCGTCTGCGGAAAGAGCCGCAATGCCCATTTCGCGTGCAACTTTGAGCACCTCGGATTTCCCGCTCCCGATACCGCCTATTATAGCAATGTTCATATTAACCTCTACTTCAACTCTCCCCAGGTGCGCGCAACCGCCGTTTCGGCTATGAGAGGAACTTTGAGTGCCGCAACGGAGGACATCTCCTCCTTGAGAATGCGTGCGACGGTCTCCGCTTCGTCCTCGGCGGCCTCTACGATGAGTTCGTCGTGTATTTGCAGAATCAACTGCGAACGCATGTTTTTCAACCGCTTCTCGACGGCAATCATGGCAAGTTTGACGATGTCCGCCGCAGACCCCTGCAACGGCGTGTTCTTGGCCATTCTTTCCGCAGACGAACGGAGAAGATAATTGGACGCGGTGATTTCCTGCAAATTTCTGCGTCTGCCCAGCATGGTAACGGCATAGCCGTTTTCCCTTGCGAAAGCCACACACCCGTCCAGATACTCCCGCACTTTGGGATAGTTCTCGAAATATTTATTTATAAATTCGTTTGCCTTGTATTGCGGAATGGACAGGTTTTCGGCAAGGCCGAACCCGCTCATTCCGTATATGATTCCGAAGTTTACCGCCTTTGCTTCCCGTCTTTGCGAAGGAGTGACCTCGCTCTGCGGAATGCCCAGAATCTTTGACGCGGTGAGCGCGTGAATGTCCTCGGAATTGACGTAAGCGTCTATGAGTCTCTCGTCGCCGCTGAGGTGAGCAAGCAAACGCAGTTCTATCTGCGAATAGTCCGCGGACACAAGCACACAGCCTTCTTTCGCCACAAACGCGCTCTTGACGTCCTTTGCTTCTTCCCCTCTCACGGGAATGTTCTGCAAATTGGGATTTGTGGAACTCAGTCTTCCCGTGGCGGTGATGCACTGATTGAAATCGGTGTGTATTCTGCCCCTGTTCACGAGAGGCTGCATTCCGGTGACGTAAGTGCCGAGCAATTTTGAAAAATGCCGCCATTCCAGCACAAGCCCGACAACGGGATGACTGTCCGCCAGCGCCGAAAGCACGTCCTCGCTCACGGAATAGCCGGTCTTGGTCTTTTTGCCGTGTCTGAGCCCCAGTTTGTCGAACAGAATCTCTCCCAACTGTTTCGGAGAAGCAATGTTGAAGTTCTGTCCCGCCGCTTCGTAAATTCTGGAAGAAAGGTCGTTGAGGACGTTTTCGTACTTGACTTTGAGTTTTCCCAGCACTTCGGAATCCACCCCGACGCCTCTCTGCTCCATTGCGGCGAGAACGGGCACGAGGGGTTGTTCGACGTTGACGAACAAATCAAGCAGGTTCTGCTTCTTCATGGAGTCTGCGACAACGGTCGCATAACGGAAAATCTCCGCCGCACCGACATCGTAGCCCTCCGCGCCGAGAACCGCTTCCACGGACTTGATTGTTGCGCTGCCACGCGCAAGGTGTGCCGCTATCATGATGTCGAAGAATTCGCCTTCTGGCGAAAAACCGTATTTTCGAATCAGAGATTTGTAGTCGTAACATACGGTCTTGCGCGCGGAACAGAGTTCTGCAATCAACACAACCGCATCGTCGAACGACATGCCCTCGCCGAACAAATCGGTGACGCAACGCACCGTATATTCCGTATCTCCGTCAAAGGAGAACGTGACGTTTTCGCCTATAAGAACCGCAACCGTATTGTTGCCTGCAAACGCGTCGGAGATTTCCCGCTCCGACGAAACTTCCTCCGATTTCTTTTCGAAGGTTGCGGCACGCGGCGCGTCCGCGTCGTCGACGAACTTCATTCTCGGAATCAGAGAATTGAGTTCCATTTCGGAAAGACACGCTTTGACTTCGGAAGAATACTCCGCGCTAAAAGCCAAATCGTCCTCCGTTATTTCCAACGGGACGTCGCATTTTATGGTGGCAAGCCGTTTGGATAGCAGTGCGGATTCCTTGCCGTTCGAAACGGATTCACCCAACTTTCCTTTCAGCTCGTTTGCATGATTCAGCACTTCATCAAGCGTTTTGTACTGTTCAAGCAGCTGTTTTGCCGTTTTCTCGCCTACGCCTGGTATCCCGGGAATATTGTCGCTGGGGTCGCCGCGAAGCGCTTTGTAATCTATGAAACTCTCGGGAGTGAACCCGTCCTCGGCAAGACGTCCGGTGTCGTAAACTTCGATTTCGCTCACGCCCTTCTTGGTCCAGAACACCTTCGTCCTGTCGGATACCAGCTGAAAACTGTCACGGTCGCCCGTCAGAATTATACTCTCTCCGCCGAACATGCGCGAGAGCGTACCCAGGATGTCATCCGCTTCGTAACCCTCCGCGCTCACCGTGCGCACGCCCATGAGATTGAGGATGCGTTTGAGCGGGTCGAACTGTTGCGCAAGCTCCGCGTCCATGGGCTTTCTGGTGCCCTTGTAACCGTCGTACATGAGATGTCGGAAAGTGGGTGCTTTCAAATCGAAAGCCGCCGCCACATGGGTGGGATTCTGCTCCTTTATTATGCGGAGAAACAAGGTAAGAAAGCCGTAAACCGCGCCCGTATAAACCCCTTTGGAGGTTTTGAGATTGGGCAGAGCGTGGTAGGCTCTGTGAATAAGGCTGTTGGCGTCAATCAGAAGCGCTTTTTTTTGTGCCATTTCTGCTCCTGTCCGTCATTCTTCGTCTGAAGCCGCGGTTTCGAGAGCTTCCAGAACTCTCTTCGCGTCGTTATAGCCGAGCTGTTTGAGGTTCTCTATGCGCTCGGGCGAAAATGCCATTGCCCTGCCGAGATTGGTTTCGGGCATTATGTAAATTATATCCAGGTCCTTCTGCTCTATTCTGCGTTTCGGCTGTTTGGATTCGGGATTGGTGCGGATTACCGCCATGCGTTTGCACCCCGTGCGGGCAAGCAGATTGATGGGCATATTGTCGTAAACGCCGCCGTCGATAAACTTCTTTCCGTCTATTACCGTGGGAGGGAAAATGGGAAAACATGCCGACGCCACGATGTAATCGATGAGTTTTCCTTCGGGAATGTCCGCTTTCATTGCCTCGAAAGGCTCCATGTCCGAAATGTTGTACGCAACGCAACCGAAGTCGATTTCGCTCTTTCTGATGTCCTCTTCGTTGAGCCTCTCGTAAACGAAATGCAAAGACCTCTCGTAAGATTCTCTGATTATTTCGCGTGCGGAAAGCAGTT
Organism: uncultured Clostridia bacterium; assembly: GCA_944349635.1. Taxonomy (GTDB): domain Bacteria; phylum Bacillota; class Clostridia; order Christensenellales; family CAG-917; genus Limadaptatus. Next base: position 11,033 of record CALVNH010000001.1, read on the forward strand.
TTTTGCCGGTGGCAATGATTAAATCGAGGTCAAAGTCCTTCTGACGGAAGCGCTGAACCGTGTCGTCGTCGAAATCGAACACGGGACAATACTTGATTTGCTCCCAGTATTCGGCAAGTTTTTCCAGACTTTGCGACACCAGCACCGCGCCGTTGAGCGCACCTATTGACGTGCCCGTGACAGAATGGAAAGTGTAGCCGTACTCCGAAAGAGCAATCAACGCACCCAGTTCGTATGCGCCCTTTACACCTCCGCCTTCGAGAACGAGACCTATGTGTTTATCCGCCATATACCCCTCTGAAACGGCTTTTACGCCGATTATAAAATTATAATTCTATTAAATTATGTTAAACAATTATGTTTGTCGTGTCAAGCGTGTTTTGCGTTTTGAAAGCCCGCGAACATCGGAAAACAAAGGAAAAGCGCCTCCCGCAGGAGACGCTCTCGCCTGATTTGCATTGACAAGTGCCTGAGCACACCGGCTTACTCCTCGTGCAGTCTGTCTATGAATGCGGGAGTAATCGAATAGGTCTGTCCGGGTCTGACACTCTTTTCGTTGCTGTAATAGCACCACATTTTGATGGGATAAGGTATCTCCATCAACGCGTCGGAAGTTATCATTGCGAATCTTTCGTCGTTGAATTCCAAATAACTCTTTTCCGTAATACCCGTGCTCATAAGTCCGCCGTGCATATACAGCATTCCGTTGTATCTCGCGGTGAGATAGGAGTACGTGGGTTTGGAAAACTCGCTTTCCATCATGACCATGAGTGCTTCTATCAGGTAATAGTTCTCTTCACCGACCATGCTGGAATCTATGAGCGACAGATTGTTGACGTCCTTCCAGTTGTAGATGTCGAAGAAGCCCTTGACGGTGAGCGAAGAGTTTCTGCCCTCTTTGACCGCCTGCTCCGCCTTTACCGCTTTTTCGGGAGTGTTGGAGAATCCGGTGTAATGGAAGTTCATCGTCGTGCCAATCATGTTTGACATAACCACGTTGTGAATTGTCACCTTGCCGTATCTCACGCCGCCCGCGTCGTTCATGTACGTCTTAACGTAAAGACCGATACCGCTGATGTTCCTGACCACGCAACCTTTGAGAGTGACGTCGGAACTTTCGACGTTCATACCGTTGCTGGTATTCTGCATTATGCTGTATTCAAGGCGCATATCGGTAGGATGAAACTCCTCTTTTTCGTTCTCGCCGTGTCTTGACGAGAACGCGAAGCAATAGCCTTTGAGTCCCTGTGCGCCTTTTAGGTCGGTAATCTCGTCGCCGATGTCGTTGTTGGGCGACACGATGACGTTGCTCACCACAATGGGCGAGTCGCCGCTGTGACGCACGCAGACCATTGTCGCGTTGTGCGCGTCCATATACGCTTTGGTGGAATAAATTCTCTTGTAGTTGCCGTACAGATTGCAGTAAATCTCGATTGTGGTGGCAGAAGGCTGGAAGGTGTTGAAGCCGTCACCGTACTCCACATCGGCATAAAGCGTGATGTTTTCAATCAGGGGTTCCACATACTCGTTGACGCCGTTTACTTCCTGATAGTTCTTGGAATCCTTACCGGCGCGGGCAAGTTCGTCATAGGAACCCACCGCGACGCCCGGCACCACGTTCAACGTGACGTGATGCGTGATGAGCTCCGTCATGCCGGCGTATTTGGGATATTTTGCCTTGACGGTAATGGTCACCGTCGTCTTTTCCTTTATGGCTTCGGGCACGAAAGTCACCACGTTGTCGGTGATGGTGACAAGTTCGGGCTTATCGGCGGTGAAAATGAAAGCATCGTAGAAATATTCGAGTTCCGCTTCGTTTGCGGGCAGCATCGACGAACCGAACTCTATGGTGACGCTGTTCGGCACATACTCCTTGTCGAAAATGGAGATTTCGGGATTGGGGTCGAGCCTCTGAGAGGCAAAGACGGTTTCCCTTGCCAGTCCGACAGCCAGCGATTCGTCGGTGGTCTGAATCTGCAAAACCGCTATCTTCTTTGCCGCAAACAGCTTAATGCTTGCGCTCTTGTCGCCTGCCGTAGCCGTAACGGTTGCGGTACGTCCGTTTCCCACGGGCGTCACCACGCCGTTTGCGTTGACTTCAACGACGGAAGTGTCGCTGGATTTCCATGTCACGGAAGGCGCGCCGTCCTTGAAATCGGAGAGCCATTCGGCGGACAGCACCAGCGGCATGTCGTCGGAAGAAATGACATACGGATTGTCTGAGGCATCGTCGAACGCCAGCAACGAAGCGTTTGCAATGGCGATGTCGTTTTCTTCGCATTTGACGAAAGTGACCGTCGCCCCGGAAGCGTCGGTAATCACCGCGCTGCTCTTGCCTTCCAGTATCGTGAGCGTGTCACCGCTCACGGCACCGTCCTTGACGCTTGCCACGGAACCCGTGAATCCGACTGCGGACAAAGACACTGCCTTTTCGTGCGTATAGACCACGGAGCCGAAGTATGTCAATCCTTTGTTCACTCTCACCGCAAAAGGCGCGCTTGTGACGGGTTCACTTTCGGGATTCGACGGAATCGCCGTCATCGTGATGTTTGCCGTGCCCTCACCCACCGCGGTGACGACGCCGTTTGCGTCCACCACGGCAACGCTTTCGTTATCGGAAGCCCAGCTGCCTTTTGTGACAATGCTGTTGACGGGACGGTAGAACGCCGTAAACAGCGCTTTGTCTCCCGTGCTCATCGTCGCGGAACCGCTCAGAGTGACGGACTGAATATCGCTGTCGCCGACGCTGACGAAGCAGGAAGCCTTGAAGCCTTCCGCCTCGACGGTAATCGTAAACGTGCAATAACCGTTTATCTGAATCAATCCCGTGGAATTGGTGTTCGTCTTGTAGCCGTTGTCATCGACGAGAAACGCCAGCTCCGTATCGGAAGAATCGATATCCGGGTCGAGCGATGTAATCTTGCCCGTAATCGACCAGGTGACCGTCTTGTTCTTGGCGCGCTCCGGCATGACCGTCACCGTCAGATAATCGTTGAGGTTGACGATGCGCTTATTTGTCTGGACGTCCACCTTCAAATCGGAATAATTGAGAGACAAGTCCGGTTTGTCTATACTTATGGACTCCACGGGAATATCCGTTTTAACGGAAACGAATCTTGTGACCAACCCCACAACCAACACTATGATTATTGGAATCAGCACCAAAATTCCGAGCATTACTTTTTTCATAAGAATCTCCTGAGTTGCTTTGAACGGAGCGGTGCGCCGCTTGCGGCGGAACACTTCGTCCGTCGGAACCCCGCGCAGGGCGTCGGTTCCGGTTTTGCGGAAGGCGTCGTGCGGTGTAACCGCCGCTTCCGCCCTGCCGAATGTCCTTGCCCCGACGCGTCAGGGAGTTATTTTCAGATAGCGTTTGTCGAGATTGATGAACAGCGTGCACACGCTTGCTATGAGAATGAGCACGGTCACCACCGACAGAGCGATGTAGATGTCGCTCATGCTGTCGATGAGCACGGTTTCGCCGATTTGAAGCGGAACGAAGTTGAACACCATCGAGAACACGCCGTAGACTACCGCAAGCACTATGCCGACCAGCAGCGACAATGCAACGTTTTTGTTGGCGGCAACCAGTTCGCCGTCACCCGACACGTTGAACGTGGGCGACTTGACGTCCGCCCAGATGGACAGACAGGTGAGCGAAAGCACCGCCATTTCGGTTATGCAGAAAATGCAACCCACATCGAGCGGAGTCAGCAGTCTGCCCGCTTTCTCCGTCGCGAAAGCGGCACCCACGACGATACAACAAAGCACCACGGAACAAGTACCAACCAAGGCGTACAGGAACAGTTTGACGAGAATCTGATGCGTGAACGATACGGGAATTATTTTAGTATGGTAGAACGCATTGCCCTCTCTCGAAATGGATGTCGACGCAAACGAAACGATTATCGTGACGAAAATCGTAATGACCAGCAGCGTGAGTCCCGGAACTATTGCCGCACCGACCGTGTTCTTGCCCATCGTTGCCGCGAGGTTGTTGCAGAAGTACACCATTACGGGCGCCGCAACCGCCATGGCCAGATACTGGAAGGAATAGTTGAACGAACGCAGAATGAGATAGAATTCACGGTGCACCAGAGTTCCGAACACCGAGCGGCAGACGTTGGGAAGTTTCTTGTGGAAAGAAACTTTCTCAGTTTCTATGCCCTTGAGAATGGTCTTATAGTAGGTGCGCGTGGTGACGAAATACGCTCCGATTCCCAACACGCCCGTCATCAGGAAGATGTAAAGGAAAGCCAGACCGAGGTCCTGCGCTCCGAATCCGCCCGCTATTTTGCCGTTCAACAGCATGGCATACCATTTGAAAGGATAAGCGGCATGAGCAAACGCCTGATAGCGCGCAATCATTTCCGCAGAGAAGAGCCCCACCCTTTCGGAACTCAGGTATTCCAGAATGCCGGTCAGCGCGGTCATATAAAGAATGAATCCTCCGCACAGTGCGGCAATAAGGAATATGAGCACCAGCAGAAACTGATTCTTCACGAGGTTGACCACGAACATGACGGGAATCGCCAGCAGATTGGCTATGAAATAAGGCACGAACACGCCCAGAATCATTATGCCGAGACTTGCAAAATAGAACCCCGCACCCGCAGACGTCACAATGCCGAATATGATGTAAAAAGGCAAGGTGAGCATGGCGTTGATGATGACGTTGTGAATGAAGCAGTACAACGATTTCGCTATAAGTATTTCCGTACCGCTGACCGGGAAGCGCAAGAGCAATTCGTTGTCGCCGCTCATGTACAGGTTCTTTACGACGTTGCCGATTGCCACGAGAGTGGACACCGACATCGTGAACAGGGTTGCGAGCACCAGGAATTCGAATCTCAGCGACGACCTCTTGACGAACATATCCGTGAGGAAATATATGCCCGTCACCAGCACCGCGTAAATCGCAAGCGTAAAGACGATGTTCACGCCCTTCATGATTTTATCCTTCGTGCTGATTTCGACTTTGGAGCCGAATCTCGCACGGAGTTCCAGGCGCAACAGCGATTTTATGCTCGCCCAGGACAGAGAATCTTTCATTTGCGTTCTCCCCCCATGTCGGCTTTCGGTGCATCGCCGGTCTGCTCCGCACCCGTTTCGGAGGAATTTGCGGCTTCCGCGTCGTCGTCTTCAACAAGGACGGGACGCATTTCCGCCTGCTCCTGCGCGATATAGTCTTCGAAAAGTCTCTTTTCGTAAGTGCCCGTGATTTTGAAGAATCTCTCTTCGAGGTTGGCCTTGTTCTCCTCGTTGCCCGCAAGGTCGAAACAATCGATGAGATGTCCGTCGTTGATGATGGCTACGCGGTGGCAAAGACGTTTGACCAAATCCAGGTTGTGGCTGGAAAAGAAAACCGTGTTGCCCTTCGCGCAATGCTCTTTCATATATGCGATGATTTCCGCCGTGGACTGCGGGTCGAGACCCATCATGGGCTCGTCGAGAACCCAAAGTCGCGGCTCGTGAATGAGTGCGGCAATGATGCATATTTTCTGTTTCATGCCGTGCGAATAAGATTTGATTTGCTTATCGATGGCAAAGCGGAGTTTAAACAGGTCGAGATACCTTTCCAGTCTTTCCGTCCTGTCCTGTTTGGAAACGCGGTAAAGGTCGGCAACGTAGTTGACGTATTCCCTGCCCGTCAGTTTTTCGTAAACGGAATGGTTGTCGGGAACGTAACCCATGTTCATCTTTGCCTTGATGGGCTCTTTCTGGATGTCGTAGCCGCAGATTTCGATTGTTCCGCCGTCGAAAGGCAGAATGCCCGTAAGGCACTTTATCGTTGTGGATTTGCCCGCGCCGTTCTGCCCGAGGAAGCCGAAAATTTCACCCGGGCGGAGTTCGATGGATATATCGTCAACGGCGACACGGTCGCTTTTGGGATAGACTTTTTTCAAATTTTTGATGGTAAGCATAAAATTTCTCCTGATATTATTTTGTGCGCATAGGCGCGGTGACACGCGGCATAGCAAAAAAATTGCGCCCGCGCGCAAATATGGAAACCCGAAATTCGGGAGAGTATTCTATTGAAGCATTACGGAAAGCGCCTTCAAACGGAAGGAAGGCGAAGAAAGTTTCTTGCTGTTGTCCGACGGAGCGGAAGAAAAACTTTCCATCGTGACGCGCGTCGTACGCGAAAAGAAAGAGGAAAGCAAAATTTTTGCGCGGTCGATGGCGGATGCGCTTTCTGATATAAAATAGATGCCGCAAATCCCGAGTTGAACGGAAAGACCAAGCAATATGCGGAATGTCATGACGTCCGCATATTCCGACGCGAGGTGTTTGAAAACGGTTACGGCTACCAACGATGCGGCAACCGCAGAAATGACCGCTCTCACTCCGTTTGGAAGATTTCTTGCCAGCGCCGCAAGCAATATGACCGTCCCCGCAAGCAGAAACACTCCCGCTATGCCGAGCACCGCGCCGACGACGCCGATGACTATCGAGATTACATCAAACATAAGCACACGACAAAATCGCTTTTGTCAGCTATATTTTACCATTTCGCAAAGGCCGTGTCAAACAAAATACAATACGTATTTTTCTGCTTAATGTTTGTGCAAAACAGGCATTTAATCGCATCGTTTTGCAACATAAAATTTGTTTTGCGATTTATATCTTTGCGCTTTAAGTGTGTTTCACACCTTCCGTAATGCGGCTCCCGTATGCGCCTTACGGCTGTCTTTCACGATGAAACGGGCGTGCGTATGCGCGCGACGACACAGGATTTCCGTTCGACGTTTTCCCAATCCGCTTTAAGGTTTCATGCTATGTTTTCGCCGTTCTTTACCCGTTTTTCGTAACTTTTGCCCGCACACACCCATCCTTCACACGCGTACGTTTTTCCCAATACGCTTGACTTAACGGTTTTTTGGTTGTATAACAGTCAAGGCGTCTGACGCTGTTTTCGGTACATTCGGTGGAGGTGCTTATGAACATTCAACTCAACTTCGACGAAATGCTTTTACCGCTCGCATTGATTCTTCTGGTTTCGAAACTGCTCTCCATTGCAGGCAAAAAACTCGGACTTCCGCAAGTCATAGGCATGATTGTCGCGGGCATTCTGCTCGGTCTCATAAAGCTTATTCCAAATCAGACAATTTTTACGGAGACCGCTCTTGAAGGACTCTCCTTCCTCGCAAAAATCGGCGTCATTCTCATAATGTTTTCCGCGGGCATCGGCACCGACATCAAGCAGTTCAAAAAGACGGGACTGCCCTCGGTGATAATCACCGTTCTGGGTGTGATATGCCCGCTCGTCCTTGGATTTATCGTCGCCGCGTGTTTCCTCTTCGGAGGTCTCAGCGGACTCACTCAGCACGAACTCATTTCCGCTCTGTTCTACGGCGTCGTCCTTGCCGCCACTTCCGTCAGCATAACCGTTGCCGCCCTCAAAGAACTCGGCAAGCTCAACAGCAAGGTCGGAATGTCCATAATAGCCGCCGCCATTCTCGACGATATAATCGGCGTCATACTGCTTTCCCTTTTCATCGGGCTGGACACCAGCGGCAGCGCGGGGCAAATCGGCGAATCCATAGGCATGATGATTGCCTTCTTCGTTGCGGCGGTTGCGGTCGGAATCGTGCTCCGTCTGATTATAAAATTCGTTTCCAAACGTCACCCTCACACCCGTCGTATCCCGATAATCAGTTTCGCGATGTGCTTCTTCTTCGCATACGCCGCGGAAACCTGGTTCGGCGTTGCCGACATCACGGGCGCGTACGTTGCCGGTCTGCTGCTCGCGGGTATAAGCGAAGCAGAATACGTGGACAAAAAAATCGAAGTCAGCAACTACATGATTTTCGCTCCCGTGTTCTTCGCAAACATCGGCATTGCCACTTCGTTCGGAAACATCAGCCCCACGATGGTTGGCTTCGGATTCTGTTTCGTTCTTGCCGGCATAGTGGGCAAACTGATAGGCTGCGGAGCGGGCGCTCTCATGTGCGGATACGGTTGGAAAGACAGCTTCCGCGTCGGCATAGGCATGATGGTTCGTGCCGAAGTCGTGTTGGTCTGTGCGCAGAAAGGCGTGGATTCGGGGCTTGTTGACCCGGGTATAGTGCCGTTCGTACTCATACTGATAATCGTCACCACCCTGCTCACGCCCCTCATTCTCAAACTGTCCTATCGCAAGGAAACCGACGACTTTCACCCTCTGGACGGCGGCGGCATAACTCCCCCCGCGGAGCTCAACGCAACGGACAGTTTCGCTTCCGACGCCGACACTTACGAGCGGACGTTGCGGCAGCACTGACCTTTTGTTTGTCGACACTGCTCTTTAACAAAGCGTAACCTCGTCCGTTTTTAACCGAATTAAACAAACCAAACAATCAAACCGATTAAACCCGACAATAAACGTCAAAACCAAACAAAACAAAAACTCCGCGAAACCGCGGAGTTTTTCTTTGCAAACGGTGTTTTTTTACTCAATCAACCCACAAGCAGGCTGCGTCCCGTCATTTCCGCGGGAATCTCCATTCCCATGAGTTCAAGCAACGTAGGCGCGATGTCGCACAGCTTTCCGCCGTCCGCGAGCTTCTTGTCGGTATCGCCGATGAGCACCAGCGGCACGGGATTTGTCGTGTGCGCGGTAAAAGGCGTTCCGTCCGCGTCGAACATGTGGTCGGCGTTCCCGTGGTCGGCAGTAAGCAACACTTTGCCTCCTCCTTCGAGCACGGCGGCAACCACCTCACCCACACACTCGTCCACGGCTTTGACTGCGGCTTCCGCGGCAGTGAACACGCCCGTATGTCCGACCATGTCGCAGTTGGCGAAGTTCAGAATCATAACGTCGTATTTCCCGCTCCTGACAAGTTCAACCGCCTTGTCTTTCACTTCGTACGCGCTCATTTCGGGCTTCAAATCGTAAGTGGCAACCTTCGGAGAAGGAATGAGCACTCTGTCCTCTTTCTCGTTGGGAGCTTCCACTCCGCCGTTGAAGAAGAATGTGACGTGAGCGTATTTTTCCGTTTCGGCAATGCGGAGCTGCGTCTTTCCGCATTTTGCGAGATACTCACCCAGCGTGTTGACCAGCACTCTCGGCTTGAACGCGATTTCCACGTTCTGGAAACTTGCGTCGTAGCGGGTGAAACACACGTAAACGGGAGCAAGGAAACCTGTCTTTCTCTCGAATCCTTCGAAGTTCTCCTGGGAAAGCGCTCTCGTCATCTCTCTTGCGCGGTCGGGACGGAAATTGTAAAACACGACGCTGTCGCCCTTTTCCACCTTTGCAACGGGCGCGCCGTTTTCCAGAATGACGGTGGGAAGCACGAATTCGTCCGTGACTCCGCTGCGGTAGCTTTCTTCGATGGCTTCCACTGCATCGACAGCGAAATTACCTTCGCCGAGCGTGAGCATATCGTATGCCTTCTCCACTCTGTCCCAGCGGTTGTCGCGGTCCATGGCATAATATCTTCCGCAAACGGTCGCGATTTTGCCCACGCCGTTTGCCGCAATAAAATCTTTCAACTCGCGAGCGTAACCCGCTGCGCTTTCGGGGGGCAGGTCGCGTCCGTCAAGGAAGCAGTGCACATAAACTTCGGGCACCTTCTCCGCTTTTGCCATTTTCAGCAAAGCAAAGAGATGTTCGATGTGACTGTGCACTCCTCCGGGACCAAGCAAACCCATGAAATGCAGTTTCTTGCCGTTGTCGCGCGCCGAGTGCATTGCATTGAGCAGCACTTCGTTACGGAAAAAGCCTCCGTCTTCTATCTCTTTGGAAATGTGAGTCAAATCCTGATAGACCACTCTTCCCGCGCCGATGTTGAGATGTCCGACTTCGCTGTTGCCCATCTGTCCCGCGGGCAGACCGACGTCAAGACCGCTTGCGCCGAGCGTGGTGTGAGGATACTTCGCCAACAATTTGTCGATGTTGGGAGTACCTTGCGTTGTGATTGCGTTGTCTTTTCCGGCTTTGGCAATGCCGAAGCCGTCCATTATAATCAATGCGTACATAATATACCTGCCTGCGCCGTTGCAGGCGCATGAAAATTTCGTTTTGTCTACTCTTAACGTTCGTCAGAATGCGGAAGAGTCCGCGTTCTGTCTTGCAGAAAGCGTTTTCACACCATTTCCGCGACGATACGAATCGGACACGGCGCACGGAACGCAAAATGCACGCGGAAGTTCCGTTATGCGTGCGTCGAAAATGACGGTGCGGCATTCGCCGCACTGCATTCCGAGCGTTTAGATTGCGGAAATCCCGTCATCGTAACGAACGGGACGGCTCATTCTCAGTAGTTGACGACTTTGGAGAAGTCTTCCGCTTTCAAAGACGCACCGCCGATGAGACCGCCGTCGATTTCGGGCATCGCCATAAGTTCGGCAACGTTCTTGGGGTTCATGCTTCCACCGTACTGAATGCGGACCTTTTCCTGTGCGCACTTCTCGCAGTACAGCTTCGCCATGGTGTCACGGATGACTTTGATGGTGTCGTTTGCGTCCTGCGCGGTAGCGGTCTTGCCGGTGCCGATGGCCCAAACGGGTTCGTAAGCGATGACGATGTTTTCGAGTTCGCTCTTGTCGATGTCCTTGAACGCGCCGACAGTCTGACGGGTGACCACTTCTTCGGTCTTGCCGGACTCTCTCTCTTCGAGAAGCTCGCCGACACAGACGATGGGTTTCAGACCGGCCGCGAGAGCCGCTTTCATGCGGGCGTTTACGGTTTCGTCGGTTTCACCGAAGTACTGACGTCTTTCGCTGTGACCGATGATAACGTACTCCACGCCGAGTTCGACAAGCATTTTTGCGCTGATTTCACCGGTGAAAGCGCCTTTTTCCGCCCAGTGCACGTTCTCCGCACCGACTTTGATGTTGGTGCCAGCGGTAGCTTCCACCGCGGCGGCAAGGTCCGTATAGGGCGTGCAGATGACCACGTCGCAGGCGGCGTCCTTCACAAGGGGGATGAGGTCGGCGACGAGAGCTTTGGTTTCGGCGATGGTGTTGTTCATTTTCCAGTTACCGGCAATGATGGGTTTGCGCATAGTAAATCTCCTTTACAATTCGTTGTCTTATCGAAAGTCCGAAAATTCGGACGGATTTCCGTATCTCCGCCGTGCCGCTTCAATCACGGCACGCGCGGTTTTTCAGCATCTGACGGGGTGTTTTGCACAAAACGTCCCGTTACTGTTTGTCGTTGAGGCAGGCAATACCGGGAAGAACTTTCCCTTCGAGGAATTCGAGAGAAGCGCCGCCGCCGGTGGAAATGTGCGTCATTTTGTCGGCGTAACCGAGTTGCGCGACTGCCGCCGCACTGTCGCCGCCGCCGATTATGGTGATGGCGTCCGTCTCCGCAAGTGCCGCCGCGATGGCTTTGGTGCCCTTTGCGAAGTTTTCCATTTCGAAAACGCCCATGGGACCGTTCCAGACAACGGTTTTCGCAGTCTTGACGGCTTCGGAATAAGCGGCAATGGTCTTGGGACCGATGTCGAGTCCCATCCATCCTTCGGGAATGTCGCCTTCGACGACCTTGATGTTTGCGTCGTTGGAGAAAGCGTCAGCTATCACGTTGTCGCTGGGAAGCATCAGTTTGACGCCCTTCGTCTCAGCGTCGGCCATGAGTTTTTTGGCGAGGTCGATTTTGTCCTCTTCGAGCAGGCTGCTGCCGACGTTGAATCCCAACGCCTTACGGAAAGTGTAAGCCATACCGCCGCCGATGATGAGCGCGTCGCACTTGTTTATGAGGCTTTCAATGACGCCGATTTTGTCGGAAACTTTTGCGCCGCCCAGAATGGCGACAAAGGGACGTGCGGGATTCTCGACCGCGCCGCCGAGGAATTTGAGTTCTTTTTCGATGAGGAAGCCGCTGACTGCCACGGGAGCAAACCCGTACTGAACGATGCCCGCCGTGGTGGCGTGAGCGCGGTGAGCGGTTCCGAACGCGTCGTTTACGTAGATGTCGCAGAACTCCGCAAGTTTTTTGCAGAGCTCTTCGCTGTTTTTCTCTTCGCCCGCGTCGAAACGGGTGTTTTCGAGAAGCACGCATTCTCCGTCTTTGAGCGCGGCAACCTTGGCTTTTGCGTCATCGCCCACCAAATCCGTGGCGAAAGTGACTTTGCCGGGGAAAATCTGCGCCAGTCTGTCGGCAACGGGTTTGAGAGAGAACTTCTTGGGGTCGTTTTTGAGAGCTTTTGCGATGTATTCTTCTTTTGCGGCAGCCTGTTCCTCCGCGGGAAGAGCCTCCACCGCCTTTTTCTCTTTCTTGGTCAGACCGAAACCGGGAGTGAAAATGTTGTGAGGTTTGCCGAGGTGAGAGCAAAGAATAACCTTTGCGCCGTGTTCCATCAGATAAGAGATGGTGGGAAGCGCACCGTTGATGCGGTTCTCGTCGGTGATGACGCCGTCGACCATGGGAACGTTGAAGTCAACGCGGGTCAGGCACTTTTTGCCTTTGACGTCGATGTCTCTGATTGTCATTTTACTCATAAAGAAGTCTCCTTTGAATGAATATCGAAATTTCAGGTCCGCAGGCCGCTCCGCGCGCGCCGAAACGGACATCCAACGGCAAATATTATATCATACGCCCGCGCGCATAGCAAGCAAAAGACGGAAAAGACGGAAAAAGTCTGCCTTTGCGGCGTGCACCCGAAGTGTCCGTACCGCAAAGAGAACGCCTCCACAAAACTCCCGACAAAGCGCGCAACACAGCGCAACAAAATGCAAATTTTCCCGATTGTGCCGCAATATGCACCGCAGAAAACACAAATCGTGTTTTATTTTGCCGCGCGGCAAAAGTGCAAGCAATTATATTATACGAATCGTGTTTTGAATGCGTCACACGTTATGCCGACGATAACGTCGAAAAACAAACTTCTCAGAACTGTGTCAGATGTCCGCTCTCCTTCAATGCACCGAATCCGTGCTGGCGCAAAGCCTCGTAAACTATTATCGCCACGGAATTGCTGAGATTGAGTGAACGCGCCTCCTCTATCATGGGTATACGTATCGTGTTTTGGTAGTTTTCAAACAAAAGTTTTTCGGGCAAGCCTTTGGTTTCCTTGCCGAAAAGAATGTAGTCCCCTTCTTCGAAGTGCACGTCGTCATACCGCCTTGCGGCTTTTGTTGATGCGAACCAACAATTCTTTCCGTCTGCGGAAATTTTTGCGAAAAACTCGTCTAGACTTTCGTACACGGTGAAATCCGTCAGGTGCCAGTAGTCCAGTCCGGCACGTTTCAACGCCCTGTCGGAGATATCGAATCCCAGCGGTTTCACCAGATGCACCTTGCACCCCGTCGCGGCGGCAGTCCTTATTATGTTGCCCGTGTTCTGCGGAATTTCGGGTTCCACCAAAACTATGTTGAACATACTTGCGCTCCTACAACAAGTCGTCTATGATTCCGAAAGTGTCCTCAATCGTCGACGAAGCCGCGACCGCCAGTTTGACTTCCTTTGCATTGGAAGTGTTCTTGGCGTAATGGCACAGATGAAGTTTCATCGCGTTCACCACCGTTCTGTCGGGCAAAAATTCGCGAAGCGTGCTCACGTGTTCGCGAGCGGCACGCTTTGCGTCGAAATGCGAGGCTATTTCGTGTGCTTTGACAGCCGCGGCACGCACGGCATCTTCACGCACGTTACCGCTTCCGTCGTAAACGAAACTGTCTTCAAGCGAATCCGCCCAGTTCAGCAGCGAAAAAATCCAGGGTTTCCCGAGCGCTCCGCGGCCTACCATCACGGCGTCCGCGCCGCTTTCGCGTTTCACTCGCCAGAAACTCAATGCGTCGACGACGTCGCCGTTTGCAATAACGGGGATTTTCAACGTCGATTTCACCGCTGCCGTCAGTTCATGGTCCGCTTGTCCCGCATACATTTGTTCGCGATAGCGCGGATGTACCGTCACGCAGTCAGCGCCGCCTCTCTCCGCCGCAACGGCACATTCCGTCACAAGCGGTTCTCCCTGCCTGACTCCGGCGCGCAATTTTACAGTGACGGGTTTGCCGAATCCTTCTTTCACGGCACGCACGGTTTCTTCTATGAGCGAGGGATTTTCCATCAAAGCGCTTCCGTCGCCGTTGGAAACTATTTTCCGCACGGGACAGCCCATATTGATGTCCGCGATGTCGAATTTCGCAATACGTTCGTCCTTTGCGGCTCTGTACATGAATTCGGGTTCGCTTCCGAACAGCTGAACCGCCTTCGGACTTTCGGCAGGCGTGGTGTAAAGCAACGCGTCCGTGCCGCGGTTGCCGTAGCACATTCCCTTTGCGCTCACCATTTCCGTATACGTTAAACCCGCCCCGTACTGCGCACAGAGCCCTCTGAACCCCGCGTCGGTAAACCCCGCAAGAGGCGCGAGAAACACGGAAGATTTCGGTTTCACTCCGCCTATCTCAATCAATCGGGTTCTCCTTCGTCGGCTTTGACTTCGTTCCAAATTCCGTCGAGTTCTTCCAAAGTGCAATCTGTCATCTGCCTGCCCCTTTCCGACACGCGCCTTTCCACCTCGGAAAATCTGGCAAAAAACTTCGCGTTGGCTTCGCGAAGCGCGGTTTCCGCCTCCGTCTTCATAATGCGCAACACGTTTACGACGGCAAACAGTAAATCGCCGCCTTCCTCCGAACGTCTTTCGAGAGGTGCGGAAAGCAACTCTTCCAACTCTTCGCGGACTTTCTCCGCCGCGGGAGAAACGTCCTTCCAGTCAAAACCGTTTTTCCGTGCGATTTTCTGAATCTTTTCCGCGTAAAGCAGGGACGGAAGGTTTTTCGGCACTCTGTCCATGGCGTCGGAAGCGGATTTGTACTTTTTCTCCTTCTTCTTGGCCTCGTTCCAGAAATCCAGAGCCTGCTCCGCGTTTTCGGCATGGTTGTCGCCGAAAATGTGTGTGTGACGGTCCAGCAGCTTCCTGCAAAGTGCGGTCAGCATATCTGAAAAGTCGAAATCGCCTTCCTCCGCCGCAATCTGTGTGTGAAAAACCGCTTGCATCAGCACGTCGCCGCTCTCTTCCAACATCATGGCTTTGTCGGCGCAATCGATGGCCTCGACCAGTTCGTACGCCTCCTCGATGAGATTTATTCTGATGCTTTCGTGCGTCTGGGCTCTGTCCCATTCGCATCCGCCTTCGCCGCGGAGCTTTGCCATGATTTCCTTCAAATCGGAAAAATCGAATTTGCCGTGCTCCGTGAGCTTCTCGCCGCAAAGCACAAGCATATCAGCGCCGCCGACAGGCAAATCTGAGGCGGTGCATTCAACCTCTTTGCCGCGGACAACGGCTTTTACGGGCTTATCCTTTCCGTAGAGAGAGACCAACCTGTCGGAAACGTCGCCGACAAGGTTTTCCGTCACGTCGACAACAATGAGCGCAATCCGCTTGTTGACGTCGACGCAGACGGGAAGAAAATCGTTGGCTATGTAAATCTGCCCCGACGCGCCGCAAAGATAACGGCAGACGTCGGGAAGGCTTTTTTCGGTGTTGCTGTTCATTCAGTTTTGCTCCCAGAATCTCACTATTCTTCTGATTTTCACAAGGCGTGCCCCAAACGGCAAAGACAAAAACTCTTCTTCGGAAAATACCCCGAAAAGCGTCGTCAGCCAGCCGTAAACAAAGGCGGACACCGCAATGCCTGCGGCAATGACGCCGATGTCGGTGGGGACATATTCCCGCACCACGACGCCTACCAGAGCCATTATAACACCGCTTGCGAGAATTTGGGCAATATTTTTTTCCATTCTGAGCCCCGTGAGAGACGAGAAAATGAGATTGAGAGCGACCAGCGACGTTGCCGACATCGCCACACTCGCAACCGCGGCGCCGACTATGCCCCAATACCTGACAAGCACAATCGACAACACCAGTTTGACGATAATTGCCGCAAAAAGACTTTTAACTGCCGAATATGTTCTGTCAAGTCCCTGTAACAGCGAAATATAAATTTGCGTTGCTCCTGTCATGACTATGCCGAGAGAGCTCACGGAAAGCAAACCCGCACTTACGGCTATCTCCGCATCCGACAGCGCGGGATACATAAGCGACAGCATGTTTCTCCCGAAAACGATGAAGAACAACGCCACCGGGACACCGATGAGATAAACGAGTTTCAGGCTCAATCTGCTCTTTGTCATGATGGCTTTGATGTCGTGCTCCACCCTGGAAAGCGAAACGGAAGGCACAACGGCTATCGCCAACGAAACAGTCATCACAACGGGCATATTGACAAGCGAAACGACGGGCCCGCTGTACAGACCGTATTGTGCGGTTGCCGTCGCGGTCGACACTCCGCCCCATTTGAGCGCGTTGACGATGACCATACTGTCGAAAAAAGAGCCGAGCGGCATCATAAGCCCAAGCAACGCTATCGGAAACGCCACTCTGAACATTTCCGCCCCTTCCTGCCTTTGCAGTCGCAATCTTTCAGAAGGAGCTTTTCTGCTTCTCACCGCATAAGTTATCGCAAGATAGAGCGCGGCAACGACTTCGGACGCCGTAATCCCCGTCAATGCTCCCATAACCGAAGCTTTGAGACCTCGCGGAGCAAATACAATGGCAAGCCCTATCCCGACAGCCAGTTTCACCGCCTGTTCCAGAATGTTGGACACCGCCGTGGGCACCATATACATTTCGCCCTGAAACCACCCGCGAAGGCCTGCAATCACGCCCACGAAAAACACGGCGGGAGCAATGACGAGATAGCACACGGACGTGTCCGTATTGCCTTGCCAGCGGGCAATCACACCCGAAAGCCCCGCAATGAGAATACCCGCGACTGCCGCCGCCGCCGAAAGCAAACACAGTGCGCACACGAGGTACTTTTTCGTTTCCTCGCCAAGCGCCCTTTTCTCGGCAACCATGCGCGACAACGCCGTGGGAATGCCCGCCGTGGCAACGGTCATAAACAGAGCATAAACCGGGAATACGAGCTGATACATTCCCATTCCCTGCGCCCCCAAAATGTTTGTGAGAGGCACACGGTAGAACGCTCCGAGAAATTTGGCTATCAACCCGCCCAAAGCGAGTATCGCCGCTCCGTTCATCAGTCTGTTCCTGACGGGAGCAACGGATTTTGCGCGGCTTTTCATCAGACCAGGACTGTCCCCAGTATTTCCGCGGACAGAATGACGAAATCCGCATAGGCAACAGCTCCTTTGCCCACGCACACGATGAATCCCGTCACGTCGCCCGCGGTATTCACGAGAGAAGCGGAAACGCCGTCCGCGACAATTTCAATTCCGTCCGACACGACGTAAGAACCGTCCACGGAAAATGCAACGTTTCTTTTTTCCGCAAGGACGTCGCTCAAAGCCTTTGCCACGGTTTTCCCCTGCGTTTCCTTGCGCCGTTCGCCCGCCGCAGCGACGATTTTGTCGGAGGCCACGACCAGCACTTCGCAACACGTCTTCCTTGCCAGCTCCTTTGCCACGACTTCCGCCGTGCGCACGAAACTTTCAAGCCTGCAATATTTTCTGACGAGAAGTGTTTCTCCGTCGGAGAAAATCTCCATCTCGTCGCCCTCTCTTATTCTGAGAGTCCTTCTCAATTCCTTGGGAATAACGATTCTGCCGAGCTCGTCCATACGACGGACAATGCCGGCGCACCCGTTGCAAAAAGTCATAAAAAACCTCCCTGTTTAGGTAGTGTCCGCAACAGGGAGGTTATTATTCCGACAAAATCCGCACAATTCAGCGGAAGGCTCTCGAAGGCTTGTCCTCTTCGGGAACAAGCTCGGCGACAAGCGCGGTGAAATCCACCTCTTCTATGAAATCGGAGGGAGTGAATTTGGCGCGTCTGAATTCCTCGAAGTGTCTGAAATGAGTGCGCAAAAGCACGGGCGTGGACACGTCCAACGCATACGTCGCATTCTGCAACGCCTCCCTGAACCCGTTGAAGGTGAGTTTTTCCTTTCCTTCGTACACCAAGTCGCGCAGTATCTTGTCGCCGCGCATGACTTTCAGCCACATCTTCATGTTACGCCCCGCAATCAGTATTCCGCCACGATTTCGCCGAAATAGAAATTGTGCATATCACCCGTGGGATACCATTTATCCACGGCGGAGATATCCATGTCGCCCATGGGAAGCATGCCGAGAACCTTGCACTCGAAATAGCGGGCGCACCCCTCGACCACGACGCCGTTCACGGCTTTCGCGGGCACGGGGTTCATTCCAGTTTCCTTCCACTTGTCGTAATCCCTGCCGCTCTTGCTGCCGCAAAAGGCCAGTTCGGACTTGAACGACCCCGCGGCGGGAACGCTGACGGTGAACTCACCCGTCTTATCCAGCATTTCCTTTGTATAACGGCTGTCGCGTATGGGAGCCACAAAGACCTTTTTGCCCCACATGACGCCGACAAATCCCCAGCTTGCCACCATGACGTTGCCGCCCGCGGACACGAACGCGCCCGTGTTGAATGCGGAATTCATAAAATCCATATTTCCGAAAGTGTTCATATTCCTCCGAGAACCGCCCGTAAATTTTGAAAAAAGCGGCCCCGACTCGTGAAAACCGTTGCTTTCACGCTCATTGTATGATAGCATATAGGCGATGGTCACGGCAACACCCATCAATAAAAAAAACCGAGGTAAATTTTGAAAAAATCCGTTTTTTTCGTCACACGTGCCGCTTTGATTGCGGCAATTTATTTTGCTCTGGCAACCGTTCTGAAACCCGTATCCTTCGGCCCCGTGCAGTTCAGACTGTCCGAGGCTCTCGTCCTGCTCCCCTTGTTCATGCCGGAAGCCGTGATAGGCGTCACCGCAGGGTGCTTCCTCTCCAACTTCCTGTATTCCACGGTTTACGACGTCCTGTTCGGCACGGCGGCGACGCTGATTGCCGCCGTCCTGACCTACTTTCTGCGGCGCAACAAAATCCTTGCGGTGCTTCCTCCCCTCGTGCTCAACGCGCTACTCGTGCCGCTCATCTGGATTGTCGACGGCTCCGACCCCGCGTATTTTCTGAATCTGGGACTGATACTCGCCTCGGAATGCATAGTGGTGTTACTCATCGGCGTTCCGTTCACGTTTGTGCTGGAAAAAGCTCTCCGCCGTGCGGGGCTGGCGCTTTATACGGGTAAAAAGGACGAGGTCTACATCCGCACCCCGCGCGAATCCGCGACTGCAAACGACGGCAACGACGACGCTCCGTCCGTCTGACGGCGCCGCAAAACCGCTCTTTGTCCGACCCGCCGCTTTCAACGCGCTCTTTTGTCTGTCGGGAAGCCGACGGTCTGCGTTAGTACGCGTGTGACGCGTACTCTCCTCTCCGATTTTCAGCGGTTTCCGCCTTTGGCGAAGTCTCCGAACGGCTCTCGTTCCGACTGCGGCACTATATATAGTCAAATAATTTTTCGCAAAATTATCTCTTTCTTTCCGCTTCGGATTGTGCTATCTTATTATCACCGCCGCCCGTACGGATAAAGGATGAACGCACGCACCGTCTCGTATTTCGGCACGGCGCGAAACGGAGACAAAATGGGATTTGCACGTTTTTCCAGCGATTTCCTTATGGAAACCTTTACGCTTGTCGATAATCTGTTTATCAACGAGCATCTTCCCTATTGCGACGAAAAGCAGATAAAGATTTATCTCTACGGGCTCTATATGTGCGGTCTGCCTCAAAAGGACAATTCCTTGGAAAACATGTGCTCCGTACTCGGGGTCAGCGAATCCGAACTTGCCGCCGCCTATCGCGATTTCGAAGACGCGGGGCTGTGCCGCGTTCTAAACGAAAATCCTCTGGAAGTCACCTATCTCTCGCTGAAACGCGCAATGCAACCCCCGAAAAAATACAAATCGGAAAAATGGCACGACTTCAACCGCGAATTGCAGGCGCTCTTCCCCGAAAGGATGCTGACGCCCAACGAATACAACGAGTACTACTCTTTCCTCGACGCCAACAAGCTGGAACGCGACGCGATGCTGATGATTGTGCAATACTGCATCAACCTCAAAGGTCAGTCCGTGCGCTATCCCTATATTCTCGCCGTCGCCAAAAACTGGGTCGCCGACGGAGTGCGCACCGTGGCGGACGTGGAAAACAAACTGAGCGAATACGAAGCACAGACCGACGATATGCGCAGCGTGCTCTCCGCCCTCGGCAGGAAGACGGGTGCGGAACTCGAAGAAAAACAGATGTTGCTGAAATGGACGCGCAGCTGGGGATTCGGTCTCCCCGCCATAATCACGGCGGCAAAATCCCTGAAATCCGGCAAATCATTCAAACAGCTGGACAGAAAACTGGACGAATTTTACAGAAGCAACATCTTCACTTCCGAAGAAATGAACGACTACAACTCCTACCGCGAAAAGATGCAGGAGCTTGCCGTCAGAATAAACAAAAACATCGGCGTGTTCTACGAATCTCTTGACCACGTCATCGAAGTTTATACCATACCGTGGTCCAACAAAGGCTTCTCGGACGAGGCTCTCGTCACCGTTGCACATTACTGCTTTGTCAGCGGAATACGTACTTTAGACGGCATGAACAGCGTGATAAACAAGTTTTTTGCGCAAGGACTGCTCACCGTGGAAGCCATCGACGGATTCATTGCGTCGCAGGTGGAAACGGACGGGCGCATCAAGGAAATCATCGCCGCCACGGGCAGAACGCGCGCGGTCACGCAATCCGACCGCGACTACTACCGCACCTGGACTTCCTCCTGGGGATTCGACGACGCCGTCATTCTGTGCGCCGCCGAAGCCTGCGCGGGAAAGGCTTATCCCACCTCTGCCGTCAACCGACTGCTTTCGGAATGGAAGAGCAAGAACGTCACTTCCGTGGAAGAGGCAAAACGTCTGCTCTCCGCGCCCTCTCCGTCCTCTCACGGCACCGCCAAGAATTTTACCGAACGCACCTACACGGACGAACAGCTGCAAGCCGTGATGACCAACATTGACAACCTCGGAGACATTGACGTATGAAAGACAGAATCCTCCGTCGCCTTACCGACGAATGCAAGCAGGAAAGGCTCCGCGCCGCGGAGATAGCCGAAGCGCGCAGAGAAGCCGCCTTCGGCGTACCTGCCGTTTCGGAGGCACAGCGCGCCTACGTCAAGGCATTGCACTCCGTGCTTTTGAAGGGCGGTTCGCCCGACAACGACGAACTGCGCGTTCTGAAACGGAGTTACGAAGAAGTTCTTGCAAAGTACGGGTATAAGGAATCCGACTTCGAGCCCGCGCCGCCCTGCCCGATATGCGGCGGAAAAGGTATTACGCCCGACGGAAAGGTGTGCGCATGCATACGCGACGCTTTTATTTGCGAACTCGGCGTTGCCTGCGACGTAGACCCGTCCGGATTTTGTCTCGACGATTTCGACGAGAGTTCAGTAGCCGACAAGGTACAGGCTCGCGCGCTGAAAAAAGTCTACGGCTTTATGAGCGACTATGCCGCAAAGTTCCCTTCCGTCACGAGACGCGTTCTTGTGCTGTCTGGCAAAACGGGCACGGGAAAGACGTACCTTGCCTCCGCTCTCGCCCGCACGTTAATCAACAAGGGTTACGGCGCTCTGTTCATGTCGGCCGTCCGCTTCAACTCCCTGATGCTGAAATGCCACACGTCACCCTATCCCGAACGCGACAGAATTCTGTACGACGTCATGCACGCCGATATGCTGATAATCGATGACCTGGGTTCGGAGCCTCACTACAAAAACGTCACTTGCGAGTATCTCCTGCTCATTCTGGAAGAACGCTCCGCAAAAGGGTTGTCGACGGTAATCACGACCAATCTCACCGCCGAAGAAATACTTTCCGCCTACAACGAAAGAATCTATTCCAGAATGTGCGACAAGCGCGCCGCGCTCTTCCTCACTTTCGGAGGAAACGATTTGCGTCTGGCATAACGGAATCCGCCCCAATACGCGCAAGTTCGTTCGCAGTTTGTCTCGACTCCTGAAACAAGGCAACGTGAACCGATTCCTCAAAACCAGGCGAACGGCCAAAACAATCTCGCCATATTTGCACAAAAAAACGCCGCCTTTTCATGGCGGCGTTTCTTGTATCTTTACAAATCAATCTGTCGACAACTTCTGTCCGAACAGAAAAATCCCGCATTTTCCCAAATTATGCGGCATCATTCCTCATCGAGTTTTTCCAACACCGACAGAAGCAACGTCAAACTGTCGGCGACGACACCCGCATCCACGGCATCAGCGTTATCGTCGGGAGTATGGGACCTGTCCGTCGCAAATCCGGACGACGAAGTCAGACACACGGCGCCGTAACCGGCTTGCGCAAACGCCGCAGCGTCCGTCGCACCTGCCGAGAATCTGCGCTCCTTACAGGCGATACCCGTATTCCGCGCGACTTGCGCAAAAGTTTCCGCAAGTTTCGCATCGCCTTTCAAAAGTCCGTTCAAGTGGGCGGTTTCCAGAACCAGGCCTCCCTTTTCTCCGACATTGTCCACCGCGATGACCGAAGTCTCTGCTGCTGAATAGTCTGTCTTGTGCGCGTCGCACCAGGCTTTCGCCCCCCGCAGACCGCATTCTTCCGCACCCGTCAGCACAACGGTGATTTCCGTGTTTTTCAGAACGACGCCACCGTCGTCAAGACTTTTGAGAAGACCCAGCAAAACCCAACAACCCGAAAGGTCGTCGCACGCGCCCGCCGAAACTTTGCTCTTGTTTATCATAAACATACAGGCAATCCAGAACGGTACGAACACTATGCCGACAATGCCCGCAATCAGATATGCTCCGTTTGCAAGCCCTGTGCCCAAAGACCCCAGATACGCCCATCTTGCCACGTTCAACGCAAAAAGATAGACAAGCCCGACCGGCGATACCGCATAGACGGCAACGGCGATTTTTCCGCCGAACACGGTTTTGAGCCTGTTGACGGGAGCGGAATCGACGTGGGCGGTCAAAATGATGCGGCGCTTGCGTTCGCCCGAACAGCCGCGCACCGCAATCACGTTCCGCGACGTACCGTCTTTATACATCTTATCGAAAGCACGGGAACACATCACTCCCTGCACTACGGCGGGCACAACCGCCAGCAACAGCAGCACAACGGATACGAAAGACACGAAAAAGTACGCGGCAAACGCCAGTACGGCAAGAGTAGCCGAAACGTAAATCCACCCGTTTGCCGCATCGGGAGCCGCGACAAACTCCTCCGTCGAAACCTCGGCACGTTGGGACAACTTTTCCGCAAAGCATTCCGCAGCCAGTTTTTCGTCCTCCGACGTGGCAATACGGGCAGGAAACGCCTCCGCCGTTTCACGCACGCCTTCACGTACAAATTCCACATTGGCGGCCGATATTTCGCTCCGGTCCGTCACACTCATACCATACCTCCGATATTGAGATTCCTCATCATCACCTGCAACAGAGCTTTCAGCACCTGTTTTTCGTTGGTCTCGAAATTTGCAAAGGCGGTTGCGAAATATCTCCTGTTCGCCTCATCGATGAGTTCGGCGATTTTCTTTCCTTCTTCCGTCAAAGCCAGTTCCTGCTCCCGTTTGTCGTCCTCAGACACGGTAGCGGTGATATACTTTTTCTCTTTCAGCAATCTGACGCTACGTGAAACCAACGCCTTGCTGACATCCGACAACGAAGCGATTTCACTGGCGGTAGGGGTTGTTTCAATGCTGCTCAGAACAACGATTTCGTTCGGAGACAAATCGTAATCTTCCAGCGCGTTGAGCTGGAAATCGGTATAAGAACGCAGAAGTTTGCGATATGCCGAAAAGAAAAAAGCCGCGTTTTTTATGTCCATAAAAATAGTATACCATTGAAACAATCTTATTTCAACAAAAACAACATAAAAAGTTAACTTTATTACCTAAATTTTTGTGCATTCCCGCATTTGCGCCAAAAACGCACGTTCATAAGCATAAAAGTGCGAATAAACAGCGTATTACGAGAATTTTTCTGCGATACCTTCGGCGACGGCGTGCGCACTCGTCCACGCCCACTGCAAATTGTATCCGCCGCACAGTCCGTCCACATCCAGAGTTTCGCCAGCCGCAAACAACCCGTCACACAACAACGAGCACAAGTGCCCGTCGAATTCTCCGAGGGACAAGCCGCCGGACATAACCTGTGCCTGAGAAGCGTCCGAAAGCCCCGTCACCGTGATGGGATAATTCTTTATCGTCTTTGCCAGATTGAGCGCGTCCGCGTTCCCCGCGAAATCGCGTTGCGCACGCGTCGCAATCCGCTCCGCGACTCTGGAATGGAACATTCCTCTCAGTGCAGAAACGGCGTTTCCGCCCGTTGCGGCGATAAAACGCACGATTTCTTCTTCCGTTCTGTCGGGCATGAAATCGACTAATACGGTGTCGCCCTTCTCCGCTCTTCCTCGCGCGAACTCGGCGGAAATGTTGAATGTCGCGATTCCGCTGATGCCGTTGTCCTTGAACAACACTTCTCCGCTCTCTTTACGTTCGCCGAGAGACAGAGAGCATTTCACGCGCACTCCGCTCAATCCCTTTACGCTTTCCCTGTCGGTGCGCAAAGGCGCAAGCGAAGGCACAAAAGGTCTCACAGTATGCCCTGTGCCGCGGAAAAGTCCCAGGCTGTCCCTGCCTGCGGAAGCGGCGGAACCGCACGCCACCACAACGCAGTAGCAATCCATTCCGAACGACGTCTTTTTGCCGTCCGCAGTAGCGGTACCCTGCACGGTAAAAGTCTTTCCGTGACGGATGATGTTCTCCGCAACGTGCAGACACCTGATGTCGACGCCGTTCCTTTGCGCGGCACTTCTCAACACGTCCGAAACGGTCGACGCGCACTCCGAATAAGGATAAATCCTGTCCTCGATACGGCGCAACGCAAGTCCCATCGCCTCAAAATCGTGCATGGTCTCCGCGGGGCCGTAAGCCGCGAGATAATCCGACACGCGGGAATCGTTGTAAGCCGAAGCGGAACAGTTCACGTTGGTCAGATTGCATTTCCCGTTGCCGGTGGCAAGCAGTTTCTTTCCCACTCTGTCCGATGCTTCCAACACTGCAACGGAACGCCCTTTCAAAAGGGCGCACAAATAAAGAGCGGCGGCTCCTCCGCCTATAACGACCACATCATACCGGTTTTTCTTCATATTCTCATTTTAACATTGTCCGTCCCGTCTTGCAACAGTTGTCAAAAGCACTCGGCAAAAACAAAAACGCCGCAAAAGCGGCGTTTTTACGTTATGCAAACAAAACAACGCGGTTTACATCAATAAGCCCGCAATTCATGTACGGAAAATCACTTTTCCGCTTCCTGCATATACTTGAAATAATCGGTAAATTCACGCAAGGTCTTGTCGTTTATGCTGTAATGCATCCAAAGTCCTTGTTTGTCCGCATTCACCAAACCGCTGCCGCACAGCAGTTTCATATGATAGCTCAAAGTAGGCTGGCTGCATTTGAGATGTTCGAGAATTTCGTTCGCGCACATTTCCTTGCCTTTGAGCATCTTGAAAATGCGCATTCTGTTGCTGTCGCTCAAAGCTTTGCAAATGTTGATATAATTTCTTTCGTCCATATAAATAACTCCCGTCACTTAATCTAGTCGATTAATTTTACCACGCATCGGCGCATATTGTCAACATTCACAGTCTAAAACAGTTATATTAATTAATAATTAAATAATGCAAAAAAGCCCGTTACATCACAGGAAAATTCCGTTTCCGAAACCGTAGGTGCCGTCCGTCGGGTCACAAAAAGGCGCAAGCGAAGGAGGGGTGACCGTGAATGTCAGGTATGCGCACAGCAGCAGCAGAATTCCGAGAACCGACAACGCGCAAAACAGCGCCGACCTTGGCGCAAGAAATGCAAACCCCGTGCAGACGAAGCCGCAAGCGACGGCAACCGTAAACACCGATACGTCCGCCGCAAGAACAGACTCCCCTGTATACGCCGTATACAGGTAAAACAGCGCGGGGATTATCAGCACGGGCAGCAGAATGCCCAAAAACGTTCCGAGCGCGTAATTGTCGAACTTTCCGGCAAAGGGCAACCCGCAGAGGAAGAACAGCATTGCGGGAAAGAACACAAGTTTGAGATGTTCCCATACGCTCTCGTTCACCGGGAAGAATATGCCTGCCGCCGCGCTCTCTCCCGACCACTCGTAGAAAAAGTGCGAAAGCGACCCGAGAACGTTCACGAACAGGAATCCCGTTACGCAGAACACAATCACGTCTCTTTTCGCAACGGGCACACCCGCCTCGCGCAGACACAATCCCGAGCATAACGCATACAAACGGCTTTTAGACTTTTTTTCAATCATAAACTTATTTTACCCTCAATCGCGACGTTATATTCCGACGCCTTCCGCCGACGAAAAACCGATTTTGCGGCGCGCCTTCTTTCAATCTACGCCGACCACGGAATTTCGGTTCCGTCAAATTAAAAAATGGTAAAAAACGCTTGCCACGACAGGATTTTTAGTGTAATATAACTCTTGCACTACGGAGGCTTAGCCCAGTTGGTTAGAGCGCTTGCTTGACATGCAAGAGGTCACAAGTTCAAGTCTTGTAGTCTCCACCAAAAACCAAAGTCAACCGACTTTGGTTTTTTTATTGCCCTTCCCGCCGTTTTTGCTTTACCCGCATTTTTCAATCCGCCTTTGTTCGGCTCAAATCAAAATGCACGTCGCAGACATCAAAAAAATCCCCGTTCGAAAACGGGGATTTTCGCTTAAATTGTAAAACGCGCTATCGCTCCTCTCGGAAATACGTGACGCCGAGAGACGCAGGCGGCTGACTCTCCTTCTTGCTGACAATGCTGGTGATGACCAAAACCACAATCGTGACAAGATACGGCATCATCTTGATGACTTCCTTCTGCGCGAAACTGACATCGAGATAGTTCGGCGCAAGGTAAAGCATACTGAATATGATTGAACCGAGGATTGCCCAGTTGGGACGCCACACGGTGAAAATGACGAGTGCTACCGCCATCCAGCCGTAGACGTCGACGGAATATTCGATGTTGCCGCCGAGGTAGTCCATAATGTAGAACAATCCGCCGAAGCCCGCAATCATACTGCCAATCATCGTTGCTGCGTATTTGTAATTCGTAACGCTTACGCCCGCGGCGTCCGCAGTGGCGGGATTTTCGCCCACGGCGCGCAGATTGAGACCGACTCGGGTTTTCTTTATGACAACGGCGGAGATTATTGCCAAAATAAACGCAATATACACAAGCGCGCCGTATGAAAAGAACAATTCACCGAAACCGCCCAATTTTTCTTCAAACGGGAAAGATTTGGTAAAGTACACCGCAACGGTTGTGAATCCCGTCGTGTCAACAGTGCCTCCGACGAATGCCAAAAGACCTATACCGAAAGTCGTGAGTGCAAGTCCCGTGACGTTCTGATTGCAGCGCATGGAAATGGTGAGTACGCTGTAAATGAGCCCGCCCAATCCGCCGAAAAGCATCGCCGTAATCATGGCAATTATCACTACGCTGGGACCGTTCATCTGGCTTATGTTTTCGAGAGATTTAATGTATGCGGCAGCTCCGATAAGTCCGCCTGCTCCGCCCATGCACATGATGCCGGGAATGCCGAGGTTGAGGTTGCCCGACTTTTCCGTCAGCGTCTCGCCCACGGAGCCGAACAGGAAAATGGCACTGAAACGAATTGCGCTCTGAAGGAAGGAAAGGAACATTATGCCGTCACCTCCTCGCTGTTCTTGTCCAAGCCGACGGCGGTGTCTTCGCCTTCTGCATCGGGAGTGGAAATTTCGTTCTTCTTTTTAAAGGAACGGAACTTGATTTTGTAGTTGATGAAGAATTCGCATCCGATGACCAGGAAGAAAAATATTCCCGTTATGATATCGGGGAAAGAACCTCCCATATTGAACACGGAAGCAACCTCACTTGCCCCTTGGTCTATAAAGACGTAAAGCATCGAAGTAAACGACATCAGGAAGGGACTGAACTGACCGAGCCACGCCACGAGAATTGCGGTGAATCCACGTCCGCCGACGGTGGTTGTGGCAAGAGAATGGTCGGTACCCGCAACGAGCAACAGTCCCGCCACTCCGCACAGAGCGCCCGAAAGCACCATGGTTCTTATGATGACCTTCTTGACGTTTATGCCGATATATTTCGCGGTGTTCTCGCTCTCGCCGACAACCGACAACTCGTAACCGTGCTTGCTGAAACGAAAGTAGATGAACATCAACACGACAAGAACGGCGACCACGATTATATTGATGACATAATTCTGCCCGCCCAGTTGCGGCATGTGACCGTATTTCAGAACACCGAGCACACCCGAACCGCTGGGCACCCACACGAATATGCAGCACGCCACAATCTGCATTGCCACATAGTTCATCATAAGGGTAAAGAGCGTTTCGTTGGTTCTCCACTTGGCTTTGAAAATCGCGGGAATGACCGCCCACACGATGCTGAATGCGATGCTGAAAGCCGCCATAACGACCAGCAACAGTTCGTTGGGCATTTTGCCGCCGAAGTATTTGATGCAGACCACACAGGCAAGACCGCCCATAAGCACCTGCCCTTCCGCGCCGATATTCCAGAACTTCATTTTGAAAGCGGGAGTTACGGCAAGCGCAATGCAAAGCAGAATTGCAGTGTTCTGGAACAGATTGAGAATGCGTCGCGGTGTGCCGAACACGCCGAGGAAAAGGTTCTTGAAGAAAAGCCCCATGCTGGCGCCGTCCGTCAGAATGGCACTGATGACAGCGCTGACAAGCAACGCCGCCACAACCGCGCCGCCGCGAATGAGCCACGCCTGCCATTTTGGCACGTTGTCCCGTTTGGAAATATGAAACAGAGGCACTCTGTCCGACTTCGCTTTAATCATTGGCGCAGCCCTCCTTTTCCTTAATCTCGACGGAACCGGTCATGAGCAGACCAATATCTTCCTTCTTTGCCTTTCTTCCGTCGACGATGCCCGTCACTCTGCCCGCGCAGATGACCATAATGCGGTCGCAAAGCTCGATGAGGACGTCGAGGTCTTCGCCGACATATATGACTGCCACCCCGCGTTCTTTCTGAGTGTTGAGCAAGTTGTAAATGGTATAAGAACTGTTGATATCAAGGCCTCTCACGGGATAAGCCGCCATGAGCACCGTGGGCGCGGAGGCTATTTCGCGTCCGACCAGAACTTTCTGAATGTTGCCACCCGAAAGGCGTCTGACGGGGGTATGAGAACTCGGCGTCACCACTTCGAGGTCGCGTATTATGTTTTCCGCAAGTTGCTTTGGGTTCTTTCTGTCCAAGAAAGGCAGTTTCCCCCGTTTGTAACTGCGGAGCATCATATTGTCGATGATGTCCATATTGCCCACAAGTCCCATGCCGAGTCTGTCTTCGGGGACGAAAGAGAGTCTGACTCCCAGTTCGCGGATTTGCGCAGGTGTTTTGCGCACGAGATTTTCTTTCTTGCCCGTTGTCGGGTCGTTATAAGAGATTGTGCCCGAAGTGGGACGGTTGAGCCCCGCTATCGTTTCCAGCAATTCGCGCTGTCCGCTTCCCGCGATACCCGCAATGCCCAGAATCTCTCCCGAATGCGCCGTGAAAGAAACGTTGTCGAGCACCTTGACGTTTTCGTGATTGACGAGAGTGAGATTGCTCACTTCCAGTCTGTCCTGCTCGTTTTCGGGAAGAGCGCGGGCTATGTTGAGCTCCGTCTTTCTGCCCACCATCATTTCCGTGAGTTCGTTGATGTCGGTTTCCGCGGTGTTGACGGTGGCAACGTGTTCCCCTTTGCGCAGAACCGCCACTCTGTCGCTGATTTCCATAACCTCGTTGAGTTTGTGCGTGATTATGATGATTGACTTTCCGTCCTCGCGCATATTGCGTATGACGTCGAACAGTTTTTGCGTTTCCTGAGGGGTAAGCACCGCGGTGGGCTCGTCGAGAATGAGAATGTCCGCTCCGCGGTAAAGCACTTTTATGATTTCGACCGTCTGCTTTTCGCTGACAGACATGTCGTAAATTTTCTTGTTGAGGTCAATTTCAAAGCCGTATTTTGCGGCGACTTCCTTGATTTTCTGTCCGCGTTTGCGGGGCAACCAGTTGAAGCGCGCCTTGTAAAGAGCCTTTTCGAGCGGCAACAAGGCAATGCGGGCGTTGAGACGGAATCTTCCGAAAGCCGTATCCGTCTGCCTGACAGTCTTTACGGGGGCTTCCGTATCGTCGTTGTCTATGACGTAAGTTGCCTTTGCCGCACGCTCCCTGAGCTCTGCCGACTTTTCTTTCAGCGCGAATTCAGGGGCTTTCTCTCCGAGCAGCACGTTGTCGATTGCGGAAAAGACGTCCACCAGCTTGAAATGCTGATGCACCATACCGATTCCGTACTGGTATGCGTCGCGCGGAGAACGTATGACGACGGGCGCGCCGTCCACGAAAATCTGCCCTTCGTCGGGGAAATATATGCCCGAAAGCATGTTCATCAGCGTGGTTTTGCCGCTGCCGTTTTCTCCGAGAACGGACAAAATCTCACCCTTGTACACGGTGAGGTCGACATTCTTGTTGGCTACCACTTCGCCGAAGTATTTCGAAATGCCTTTCAGTTGAATTGCAACGGATTTGGCCATGGAACCCTCCGATAATTTCCGTTGTGGGTTTTGCGTTGTTAAATAAGCGGATAAGGCGGAGCGAACCGCTCCGCCTTAAACGGCTTATCTGAAATCATTTGAGTTCGGTGATACCTGCGATGCGGATATCGAAGTAAGGTGCGGAACGATAGACGGATTCGAGGAACACGCCGTTCAGAACAACCTGAGTGTCGCCTTCGAATTTTTCGTCGGTATCGACGTCTGCAATGTAAGAGGTGATGGTGGAACCGTCAGCCTTGGTGAAGGTGCTGAGGTCGAACACTTTGCGGGTGCCGTTGAGAAGTTCTTCCTGAGCTGCCGCAACCGCGTTCTTGATTGCATCGGAAACATCGTTGCCGAATTCGAGAACCTGGACGGAATCGGTGGCAAGAGTGCCGACATAGTCGAAACCGACTGCCGTGACACCGTTGATGACGCAGTTGATGAGATATTCGAAATAGGGCTCCCAGTTGACCTTGCTGCCGATGAGGTAGGTGGACTTGTAGGTGACGCCGTCAACAACGATATCTTCCTTCGTGCTGATGTTGTAAGTGACGTTGGGGATAAGCACACCGTTCTTCTGAGAGTATTCCGCACAAGCGGTAGGTGCACCCATGCTGTCCGCGTGCTGGCTGATGAGCTGTGCGCCGCCCTTGATGAGAGCTTCCGCAGTACTCTTTTCCGCAACGGGGTCATACCAGCTACCGGTGTATTTGACGTCCATGGTGAGGGTGACGCCTTCATTCATAACGGATTTTGCACCGAGGTAGAAGGAGGTGTAACCGGAGACGACTTCCGCATAGGGGAACGCACCGACGTAACCCATTTTGAGGGAAGTTGCATCGGGATACATTTCTTTGAGTTTCATACCGGCGGCAACACCTGCGAGGTAACGACCTTCGTAGATAGAAGCAAACGCGTTATAGAAGTTGGGGAGCAGTTCGGTGTGCGCTTTGGTGCCGGTGGCATGAGCAAAACGGACGTTCGGGAATTCCTGGGCCGCTTTGAGCACGTAATCTTCGTGACCGAAGCTGTCTGCAAAGATGATGTTGCAGCCTTCGTTCACAAGGTCAACGGCCGCCTCGTAGCAAGCATTGTCCTCGGGAATGTTTCTCTTTATGGAAATTTGCACTCCGAGCTTTTTGGCAGCATTGTTGGCTGCGTCGATAAAGTTCTTGTCGTAGGTGCTGTTTTCGTCGTGCAACGCGATGAGACCGAACTTGATGTTTTCTTTCGCTATGGGTTTGAAAGAAACAACCGTATTGTTGTCTTTGTCGGTGTTGTCGCATGCGACGAGAGCAACGGCAAGAGATGCCACAAGTGCAACGATGAGCACGAGTGCCAAGATTTTTTTCTTCATAGATACCTCCGTATTTTATGCCTTTCGGCTTGTTGACTGATTAAATTTCCTGCTTGCGGAACGTCACCTTGCCGTCCGCCATGCTCTCGACAATGGCGAGCGAGCACACTTTCACGCCGCTTGCACGCAACGAGTCGCCTCCGCCCTGAAAGCCTTTTTC
This sequence comes from uncultured Clostridia bacterium, assembly GCA_944349635.1. Taxonomy (GTDB): domain Bacteria; phylum Bacillota; class Clostridia; order Christensenellales; family CAG-917; genus Limadaptatus. The sequence continues at coordinate 42,982 of CALVNH010000001.1, forward strand.
GATGGCAATCGCCGCACCGACCAAATCGGCACCCGCCTGCTCAACGAGGGAGATGAGTCCTTTGAGAGCCTCGCCGTGGGCGAGAAAGTCGTCTATAATCAGGATGCGGTCGCCTTTGCAAAGGTATTCTTTCTCCACAAACACGGTGTTGACGTTGCCGTGAGTATAGCTCTTCACCGAAGCCGTATAACAGTCGGAAGAAATGTTCGCGGTTTTGCTCTTTTTAGCAAAAAGCACCGGGGCGTGAAAATGTCTTGCTGCGTAGCAGGCAATCGCTATCCCCGATGCTTCTATGGTCATTATTTTGGTGACGTTGTCGTCTTTGAAAAGGGCGTAGATTTCCTTCCCTATTTCCTCAAGTAAAGAGTCATCTATGAGATGATTGAGAAAACCGCCTACTTTCAGCACCTCCCCGGGAAAGACTTTCCCGTCCCGAAGAATGCGCTCTTCCAAAAGTTTCATCCTCGCTCCTTCGTAAAGCGCGCAACCCGAACCCGACCTCTGACCCGCTCTGCCCGACACGTTGCCGCAACGGAGCATATCAATTAAGGACGCGCGCACGAGCCCGCACGAAAAAGATACGATTATTATAAATAAAATAGTGCCTGCCCGCTTGCGCTAGCCCCTTGGGAGTACAACAAAAAACGAAGATTTCCGCGCGCTCTTTTGCGCGTTTGCGGAAGTCTTTGCACGCCGATTCAGCCGACATTCCGATATTGCAGGAAATGGCGGTTTATGACGTTTTTCGACTGTTTCAACCACCGTTTTCGCGCATTTCGGAACACTGCTCTCTCCGCACCCTTCCCTTTCAGACCGCCTGATACAGAACCGTTTCTGTTTTCTGCGACAAAAATGCCGCGCTCCGAAACAGTCGGGCGCGGCACCTTAAAACCTTTTTTCCTGCGATTTCCTGAGGCGTCAGTCGGAAAGCAGATAATCCTTGCAGGCGTCCTCCAACGCGCGGCAGATGACGAATGCCTCTTCGAGGTCTTTCCCGCGCACGACGACGCCGTGACTTGCCATGAAGCAGCAGGGCGAATTGCCGATGGCTTCCGCCGTGTTCTTGACCAGCATGCCGGTGCCGGAAGGTCCGAACTTGCTGACGGGAACGACGTCACCCAGAATGTCGCGGTATTTCTCTGGAACGGGAAGAGGTTGCCTCATCGCGGCGAGAATGCTGCCGTAGAAAGGATGCGTGTGCACGGTGGCGTTGCTTTCGGGATGGGCAAGCAGAAGTTTCGCGTGCACGCCTTTTTCGCTGGTGGGTTTGTTGGAACCTTTCCACTCCATGGTTTCCATATTGACGATTGCCATCTGTTCGGGTTTCAGCATGACGTAGTCAAGACCCGAAGGCGTCGCCATCATCTCTTTGTCGTTGAGTCTGACGGCAATGTTGCCCCAGGTGCCCTGAACCAGATTCTCTTCCAGAAGTCTGACTCCCGCGGCTTTGATGTCCGCGGCGATTTTCTTCTCCTCGTCGGTCACGATTGCGGACGGTTTCTCGGCAAGTTCCACCGCCTGACCTTCTTCCGCCGCTTTCTGGTTCTGCTGGTTCTTTTTGGAGTATTTCAGCTTGTATACGATATGCTCTATCGCGGCTTCGAAAGCGGTTATATGCTTGATTCCGCCCTTGCGTTCCGCAAGCAGGTAGCCGTTCGCGCACTTGTCGAGCACCAAAGTCCCCGTATAAATTTCCGCAAGCGTACGCCCGGTAACGACGGCTCCAGCATCGGGCAGGAAACAGACGTTCCTGAGCCCCGACAACGCCGACACCGTTTCGGAAGCGGTATTCTTTTTCGCGGCGCGCACGCTGATTCCGTTAATCTGCGACATGTCTTCCAGCACGGGAGGCAAGGTGATTTTCTTCGCGGAAAATTCAAGTATGCTCTTGCTGTCCACGATTGCCGCCGCGCCCGCGTCTTTCTTCGCCTTAATGGCACAAATGAGCAACACCGCCGCCGCACGGAAGTTGCCTTCCAGACTTTCGACGTCCTTGTCGGTCACAAACGCGACCTGGTCTTCTTTCAAATCCGCGAAATCGGCGTCGGAGGTGGTGATGTAAATCCCGCCGTCTGCCTTTGCGGCTATGTAACCGCATTCGATGTATCCGTCCGAAAACAGCATTTCGGAATACTTTTTGAGATTTTCGTAAACTTGTTCGTTTTTCATTCCATTCCCTCGAATCTTCTTGAATTTGCTTTGATATAGGGTTTCTTCAACGCGACATACAGAGTCTTGTAGTCGTCGAAGAGTTTGTCGTAAATGGCTTTGTTTGCGGGATTGGGCTTGTAGCTTGCCTCAATCTGCACGAAATTGCGCGCCGCGGAAAAATCCTTGAGCTCGCCGAGACCAATCAGCGCGATTATGGCACAACCGAGCGCCCCTGCGTTTCTGGGATTTTTCACTACGGAGAAGTTGCAACCCGTGACGTCTGCGATAATCTGCATCCAGCCCTTGTCCAGTGCACCGCCGCCGATGATGCGGAAATTGTTGCCCTCGAAGCCGTAATCCTTGCGATAGTTTTCCAAAATCCAGCGCAGGTTGTACGCCACGCCTTCGTACACCGCACGCATAAGGTGCTCGCGGGTGTGAATGGGGTTGACGTTGAACAGCGTGGAACGCGTCGTGGTGCTGGACACGGGGCATCTCTCGCCCTGCATCCACGGAGTGCAAATCAGATGGTCGGACCCTGCGGGGACGTTGTGTATGACGTTGTCCATATACTCGTAGATACCCTCGCCCAACTGGTCCTTCTCGTGCTTGAAGAACTGGTCGCAAATCCACTGAATATTGCTTCCTGCGGCTTCCGTGATTCCCGCGACGAGGTTCATTTCGGGGTCTGCGGACTGAATCGCCGCCGCGCCGTGTATGAATTTGGTCGCGGTTTTGGAGGACGCCGCAACCCAGGCGGAAGTACCGAGATAGATGTGGATTTCGCCGTCGCCCGTCATGCCGCTTCCGACAACCGCGGATTGCACGTCGTCGCATCCGCCGAACACGGGTGTGCCTTTGACGAGTCCGGTTTCGGCGGCCGCCTGTGCGGTGAGTCCGTTGCCGATTTTGTCCGTGCTCCTGCAAAGAGGAGGAAGCTTTGACATATCCACGCCGACAAGCGGGAACGCGCTCATCCAGGTTTTCTTTTTGAGGTCGAGACCGTAAGAGGACGCTCCCGAAAGCTCCGCGAACATCTCGCCCGTGCACTTGAATTTGAGCCAGCCGTTGACGTCGAGGAAATATTTCGTTTTTGCGAAAATTTCGGGTTTCTCGTCGCGCACCCACGCCATTTTGGCGATACAGTCCTTGCCCATAATGGGAGTTCCGACTACCATTGTGAACAGTTTCTTGCCGCCCAGACGGTTCATGATGTTCTGAGCCTGTTTCTCCGCCCTGCCGTCGACCCAGGTGATGTTGTTCATCAGATTGTTGCCTTTCTCGTCCACGGGAATGACGCCCTGAGCTTGCGTGGAGAACACGATTCCCTTGACGTCCTCGGGAGCGATGCCCGCTTTTTTAATGATTGCCTTGGTGGTGATGCAAACCGCCTTCCAGTAATCGTTAGGGTCCTGCTCCACATGAGCGGGAGCCGGATAATAAGTGGGATAAGGCTCCGCAACGGTGGTCACGATGGTGCCGTTGAAATCGACGAGCACGGCTTTGTCGGAGCTGGTTCCTATGTCGTGAGAAATGATGTAATTCATATTTACCCCTTTGAAAACAGATAAAGCGCAGGCCTCTCGGGTCGCGCCGCATATCATACGGGCGGACCGTAAAAGGTCCGCCCGCAAAAAACGTCGTTACGCTTTCTTGTTGAGAGCGCGGGTGACGGGAACGACGGTCTTGAAGACCTTTTCGAAACGTGCGAGTGCTTCGTCGATGACCTCGTCGGTGTCCGCCATGGAAGTGTAAAGTCTGCTTCCCGCGAGAGTGACGATGCCGTTTGCCATGTAGGCCGCACCCATCTGTTCCATCGCAACCTTTCTGTCCAACATCTCGTCCTTGGCTTTGAGGAGCGGAATGACGGAGCCCAGCAGGCTCATGGAGCTGAAATCGTAGCTCATAGCGCCCGTGCATTCGAGGTGGACGATGGAGCCCTGGTTGTACACCACGAAAGGCAGATTGTATTTCGCGATGAGTTGTTTGAGCCCCGCGGTGATACGGTCGCCCGCTTTGCCCGCTTTGACGCAAGCGTCGGTGCGCTCGATTTCCTTGATGCAGCAGTAGCCTGCATACGCGGAGAGCGGATTCGCAGCCAGCGTTCCGCCGACGTATGCGCGTTTGCCCATACCGGCAACGCCCGCCGCCATGTGGTCGATATACTCTCTCTTGCCGCCGACGCCGCCCGCGGAAGGATAACCGCCGGCGATGACTTTACCGAATATGGTGAGGTCGGGCTTGATGCCGAAATAACCCTGTGCGCCGCCGAGACCCACGCGGAAACCGGTGACGACTTCGTCGAAGATGAAGAGTGCGCCGTACTTGTGGGCAAGTTCGAGAGCGTTCTTGTTGTAATCGAAGTCCACGGGACGGGTGCCGCTTTCGGGACCGACGGGTTCGACTATGACAGCCGCGGTGCCGCCGCGGAGACTGTTTTTACGAAGCATAGCTTCCAGCATGTTGAGGTCGTTGGGACGGACTTCGTCGGTCTTGGCGAAGCAACCGCCGGGAATGCCGTGAGATTCGAGGAAGTTGCGGCTTCCGGGAATTTTGAGGCCGTAGACCATCTGGTCGGACCAGCCGTGATAGGCGCCGCCTACCTTGATGATTCTCTTTTTGCGGGTAACGCATCTGGCAACGCGGATTGCCGCCATGACGGACTCCGTGCCGCTGCCAAGCATACGGAACTTTTCGCAAGCGGGCATGTGCTTGTTGACTTCCTTTGCAAGGAGAAGTTCGGCTTCGTGGAAGAGACCGGTGACGGGACCGCATTCGTTGAGCAGTTCGAACACCTTTTCCTTGACTGCGGGATAGTTGCTGCCGAGAACGGTGGGACCGCCCGCCTGCAGGAAGTCGATGTACTCGTTGCCGTCGATGTCATAGAGGTGAGCGCCTTCGGCCTTGGTCATGCAGATGGGGAAAGGATAGTTGAAGGCCAGGTTGTGCTGAACGCCGCCGGGGATGAACTTCTTGGCTTCCGTGATGATTTCCTTGGACTTCGCGCACTTGGTGTCGAAGTGTTCCAGAACTTTTTTGAGTTCTTCGTCGGAAATGCAGTAAATGGGTTTGGAAGTGAGTTCCGCCAGCTCTTTGTAAATGGTTTTGGCGTCTTGCCAGTTGGAAATAGCGTAACCGTTGGACATAATAATGCCTCCCTTATACATTTATTTATTGATACCATTATACCAACGAAAAAAGCCGTTGTAAATAGTATAATCGTCCTAAAAAACGATACAAATTTCCCGATTTGTTTTCCAAAAAAACAAAACCGCACATTCTGTATTTACGGCATATCGGCAATTAAGCCGTCGCGTTTCGAAAGCACGGCGGACTTGCGCGGAAAAAGAAAACCCGCGGAAAACCGCGGGTCTCTGCAACTATTGTTATCGTCCGCCGATGCGGACTCGTTCAGGGTCAGTTGAACATGTCCTTGAACGCCTTTCCGAACTTGAGAACGGGAGCATTGCTCGCAGGGATGACGATTGCTTCTTTCTTGATGGGATTGAAGCCGGTTCTCTCCTCTTTTCTCTTGATTTCGTAAGTGCCGAAGCCTGCGATTGCGACCTTGTCACCGGCTTTGAGTGCGTCCGCAACGACGTCCGCATACGCTTCGATTGCCGCTGCCGCGTCTTTGATGGAAAGGTCTGCCTTGCCGGCTACTGCTTTAATAAAATCGTTTTTGTTCATAATTACCTCCTCGGGTTAATGTCATTTGTTACACACACACTGCGGTGTTTGATACAGTAAGTATAACCAATAGCACCCGAAAAATCAACCCCGAAATTTACTCCCCGCCGCACAAAAGCCCGCATACGCGGGAAATATGCGCATAGATAACGCTTTATGGGCATAAATTAAAAAGAATTTTTTTGCGGTTTCCACTCTTTTTGCCGTGTTTTGAGCGCTTTTCGGCGCTTTCGGAATATTGCCGCCGCCCGCGTCATAGCCTTATACCATGAAAAAGACATCGCTTCTCATCATTGCGGCAATACTCATCGTTACAATCGCAGCGTGCGCCCTCGCCGCCTGCGACAAAAAAGGCTCCGAAGAAAGTTCCGACGTATCCCGATTCGTCACCGCGCTCTATACGGGCGAGAACTCCGATTTCGCGGTTTCCGTGGAAACCGGCGGACGAGAAAAGACATTCATCGCCGACGGGAAAGCCACCGACGTGACGGATTTCGCCGAAATCACCGTCGTCCCGTTGAAGAGCAACGAATTCACGGAAATTCCTTTCACCCTTTCTTCCGAAGGCGGCAGTCTTTCGGGCACTCTTAAAGACAACGGTTTCGGTGAATTCAGAAGCGAAATCGCCCTTGACTTCGTTCCTTCGAAAGTTCTGGTGGGCGAAGAAGGGAAACAGAGCGAAATAGCCCTTGCCGACGTACTTGCCGGCAAACTCGGCTGGTCCGACGCCGTCAACATCGCACGCAAAGAGTTCGCCGACAGAACGGCAACCGAAAGCGCCGACGGCGACAAGTCACGCGAAGTTTACGTAAAACTCATAACGGGCGACCGCAAAACCTATTATTATTACGTGGCTTTCATCGGGAAAGGAGTGGACTATTGGGCGGTACTGCTAGACCCCGTCGACGGGACCGTGATTTCCAAAAAATAAGGTTTCCGAACCCTGCGACGCGCACTGCGGTGCGCGTTTTTCAACTGTGCAAAACCGGAATTTCCCTCGCGCATGCACTCCTCGCGCATTCTGCGGAAAATAAAATATTGCAACATACGTCAGTTTATGTTATATTGTTACCATTAAATAATACTTCGGATTATCGATAAAAAGAGGGAAAATGGAAGACGAAAGACTTTCCGCCGCAACGGCGACACCCGAAACCGCAGAATTCGTCACCGACCCGTCCACGGGTCTGACGGGCGAAGAAGTCGAGCAACGCGTCAGGGACGGCAAAATCAACGGCGAACAGACCGTCCGCACCAAGAGCGTGGCGCAGATTCTCCGCTCCAACATACTCACGTTTTTCAACTTCGTTTTCATCGGGCTTGCCGTCATTCTGGCATTCTTCGTACCTGACGGAATGGACGGAATCGGAAATTTCGGATTTCTCATACTCATAGTTTTCAACACCGCCGTCGGCATTTTCCAGGAACTGCGCGCAAAACGCACCATGGACAAACTTTCTCTGCTCTCCGCTCCGAAAGCAGTCGTGCTCCGCGACGGCAAGACGGAAGAAATCGCCATAGAAAAAATCGTCCTCGACGACATCACGGAGCTTTCCGCCGGCAGCCAGATTTGCGCCGACGGCGTCATCGTCGAAGGAAGCTGCGAAGTCAACGAATCGCTCATCACGGGCGAGCCGGACGCCATTTTGAAAACGGAGGGCGACGAGGTGATGTCGGGCAGCTTCGTCGTGTCCGGCAAAGCCAAGTGCCGCGTCCGCCACATCGGAGCCGACAACTTCGTCATGAAAATTTCTTCGGGCGCAAAATATTTCAAGCGCCCCACTTCGGAAATCTGGCGTTCCCTTATGCTCATAGTCAAGGTGATGTCACTGGTCATCGTCCCCGTGGGCATCGCTCTTTTCTGCATAAAATACTTTGCGGGCGGAAAAGCCGACGTCAACGACACGGTCATCACGGTCATCGGTTCGGTGATAGGAATGATACCGTCCGGTCTTGTGGCTCTTGCCTCCACGGTATTCTGCGTCAGCATAATCCGTCTGTCCAAACACAAAACCGTGGCGCAGGACCTCTATTGCGTGGAGACTCTCGCCCGCGTCGACGTACTGTGCCTCGACAAAACAGGCACCATCACCGAGGGCTCCATGGAAGTCAACGGAATATGTCCGCGCGAAGGTCTCTCCGAAGAGGACTTCCTTGCCGCGCTGAAATCCGTCGTGAGCGCAACGGGTGACGACAACGCCACGGCGCAGGCTCTCAAAGGCTATCTTTCCGTCTCCGAATCCGACGCGGAACAGGCGCGCGCCGAATATGTCGTGCCCTTCTCTTCCGCGAGAAAATGGAGCGGTGCCCGCATAAACGGCAAAAGTTACGCTCTCGGTGCGGTGGAATTCACTCTCGGTCACGGCGAGGGCGAAATTTACGATAAAGCCAACGAGATGTCGGAAAAGGGATTCCGCGTGCTTGCGCTGGTCTCGTCCGACGAAAACTTCAAGGGCGTGTCGGACAAAAAAGCCGACGCGGATTCTTCCGAAAGCACGGAAGGTACCAAAACCGGACTGCAAGGCGTCGCACTTCCCGACGGCGTGCGTTTCGAAGGCTTCGTTTTCATCACGGACAAAATCCGCGACGACGCTCCCGAAACTCTGGCTTTCTTCCGCAAACAGGGCGTCGACGTCAAAGTCATATCCGGCGACAACCCCGCCACCGTCCGTGCCGTCGCCATGCGCGCAGGGCTGGAAGGTTGCGACAAAATCATCGACATGTCCACTCTTAAAACGGACGAAGAAGTCATTGACGCCGCCACGAAATACACCATTTTCGGGCGTGTGCTCCCCGACCAGAAACTGCTGTTGGTCAAAGCCTTGAAAGCCGCGGGGCACACCGTCGCGATGACGGGCGACGGTGTCAACGACGTGCTTGCGCTCAAAGAGGCGGACTGCTCCGTGGCAATGGCGTCGGGTTCGGACGCTGCGAAAAACGTCAGTTCTCTCGTGCTCATGAACTCCAACTTCTCCGCCATGCCCAAAGTCGTCGCGGAAGGAAGACGCTCCATAAACAACCTGGAACGCAGTGCCTCGCTCTACATCATGAAAACCGTTTACAACGTGCTTCTCGCCATTCTGTTCATGATAGTGAGTCAGCCTCTGCCCTTCGAACCGCGAAATCTGACACTCATCGGCGGCATAACAATCGGCATGCCTTCCGTCGTCATCGCGCTCGAACCCAATAACGAACTGGTCAAAGGGCGTTTCCTCACAAAAGTGCTCAGCGCGGCAATCCCCGGAGGAATCACGGTGTTGCTGGGCTCCATCGCCATTCTGATTGCGCAGAAGCACTTCCTCAACATCACCACGGAACAGGTGCGCGAAATGTACATAATCCTCACTACGTTCGTGGGGCTCGTATATCTTTTCAGAGTGTGTCTGCCCTTCACCTGGCTGCACGGACTCACATACATAGTCATGGTCGGTCTTTTCGTCGCATGTTATCTTGTCGATTTGCCTTTCTTCGACCTCAAAGCCTTCTTCGGCATCAACGGCAAAAACGTGACGTTGGAAATGGGCAAAGCCATGTTGTCAATCGGGGCGGTGCTTACCGTGATTTATGCGACGGCAAGCATAGCCATGCGCAACACACACAAGAAAATCGACCTTGCCCTGAACAAGAAACTCAACAAAAAAGTCGCGGTTTAGGTTTTCGCACCGTCGGCAACGGGAGGGAGACCGCAGGGAGATTGAAATGAAAACCGACATCGAAGCATTGAAAGAAACGGAAAGCGCAGCCGTCGCCGCAGCCGCCGCGCCGGTAGCGGGTTACGTCCGAACCGACGCCACACCCCCGAAGCGCGAACTTCCAAAAGCGCCGCCCAGAACGATAGAAATATCCAAACGTGCGGTGGTCATCGCCATAGTCATCGTGCTTGTCCTGGTGATTGCCGCAATCGTGCTCACGCAGGTGCTGCCCAGAGGACAATACGAACGCGTCGACGACGGCAACGGCAACAGCGTCATCGTCGAGGATTCCTACCGCGAAGACGACACCCTGCCGAAATTGCAATGGTGGCAGGCGGTGTTTGCTCCCGTACTGGTGCTTGACCCGTCAATGGACGGCTCTCTCATGGTATGGGCGCTCATTGCCCTGCTCCTCGTCATCGGAGCCGTTTTCACGGCGCTTGACAACACGGGCGTGCTGGTTTACATGGTGGAGGCCTTGCGCAACAAGTTCTCCGGCAAGCGTTACGCCCTGCTTTTCATACTTCCGCTTGCATTTATGTTCCTGGGTTCTTCGGCGGGAATGTTCGAGGAACTCATTCCCCTGGTGCCCGTGGTTATTCTGCTTTGTTACGCCTTCGGCTGGGACGCGCTGGTAGGTCTGGGCATCTCGGTACTTGCCGCGTGCTTCGGCTTTGCCGCAGGCGTTGTCAATCCCTTCAACGTCGGCATTTCGCAAAACCTTATGGGCATTCCGATGTTCTCGGGCATAGAAATGCGCCTGCTGACTTTCGTCGTGGCATACGCCGTGCTGATGGCGTTCGTCTTCCCCTACGCCCGCAAAATAGAGAAAAAACCGCGCAAATCCCTCGTCTATCTGGAAGATACCCGCAAGAAAAAGGGCTTCGATTTCGGCACGGCGGAGTTCGTGTACGACGCGGGAAAATCCAAGGCTCTCAAATGGTTCGCCTGCTGGATGCTCGTCGTGGTCGGCTTTGCCGTTCTTTCCATCTTCATTCAGCCTCACTACATCCCCGCTCTCGGAGGTTTCTCGCTTGCGGATTACATTCTCTACATCACCGTCGCCATATACGTCGTCGCGGGCATAGGTGCGTGCGTGATGTGCGGACTGAAAGGCAAGCCGCTGTTCAAACAGCTTGGCAAAGGTCTCGTCACCCTGCTCCCCGCCGTGGCGATGATACTTTTCGCCAGCGGCGTGCGCTACATCATGGAAAAAGGCAACGTAATGGACACCGTGCTTTACGGCATAGTGGAAGCGTGCAGAGGTCAGTCGCCCGCGGTGATTATTCTGCTGGTGTACCTGGTGATATTCGTCTTCGAGATGTTCATTCCGTCGGGTTCCGCCAAAGCCTTCCTGCTCATGCCGATGATAGGCGCGATGTGCTCGCAGCTCGGCGTGAACGGTCAGGTTGCCGTGCTCGCGTTCGCTTTCGGCGACGGCTTCTCCAACGTGCTGCTGCCAACCAACGCGGGGCTTCTGCTCATACTCGGAATGACCACCGTAAACTATCCAAAATGGTTGCGTTGGAGCGGCAAAATTCAGCTGGTATTGTTCGCCGCCACCGTGGGGATACTCATGCTGGCGCAATACGTCGTTTACGCATAGCATACAAATCCTTCTCCGACAAAAAAAGCCCGAACGTAAATCGCAAAATCGCATCTTCTCAAAAACCTATGTTAAAAGGTGAATTTGTATGGATAAAATACTGAAAGTAATCAAAAAACGCCAAATCACGGCAATAATACTGACCGTGGCTCTCATAGTCGGCATTCCTTCCATAATTATAGGAGCAACCCGTCTAGGACAAAACGCGGGCTTCGTCGTGCTCATGGCGTTCGGCATCGTGGCAACGGTTGCCGGCTTTTACGGTTCCCCCGTCGCTTGGGTTGCCGTCGGCAACGCAAAGTCGGAATGCACCCTCGTCACTGCCGTTGAAACGGAACACCTCTACACCGTCCGCGAATTGTCTGCGAGACTCAACAAAAACGAGCGCAACACGTCCGCACTTCTAAACGATTGCATAATGAAAGGCTATCTCGTGGGATATCTGCGCGAGGGCGACAGGCTGGTTCTCAACGAGAACACCTCTCTCCACCCCACGGAGCACAACATGGACTGCCCGTACTGCGGCGCCGTGGTCACGTTCACGGGGACAAGCACGAAATGTCCGTACTGCGGCAGTGCCCTGCAAAGGAGAAAGGACTGATTCTCACGCCTCGGTTGCGTCCGAGATGAGGACGCGCAAACGACATTGCCGAAAGAGCGGAACGCACTCTGTCGGAAAACACGGCGCATGGGAGCGTACCGCAAGGCGTTGCAGCTTCCAACCGCTCACCGCGCCGTCATAAGCTCGCATTCCGACGACTTTTCAAAGCAACACAAAAAACACAACACACAAAAACGCACCTCGCGGTGCGTTTTATATTATTCGGTTTGCTTGTCCGATTTGCATCGGTTGCGCAAGCGGTTATCCGCAAAACGCGACCGCCGCCGTCAGGACTGTTTTTCCTCTTTTTCTTTGGAAAGGAGTTTCATTCTCATGCTGCCCGAAAGCACAACCTTTCTTATGCGGATGTTCTTGGGCGTGACTTCCAGCATTTCGTCGTCGTTCAGGAATTCCAGGCTTTCTTCCAGGCTGAATTTTCTGGGAGTGACGAGGCGCAGGGCTTCGTCCGACCCGGCGGCGCGCATATTCGTGACGTGTTTGCGTTTGCAGACGTTGACTCTGATATCCTCGGCTTTCGGGGACATTCCCACCACCATACCCTCGTAAACGGGAGTTTGCGGGTCTATGAACAACACGCCTCTTTCCTGAGCATTGAACAGCCCGTACGTTGCGGCCTCGCCCGTTTCGAAAGCGACGAGCGAACCCGTGAATCTGCGCGTTATGGGTCCCTTGTAAGGCGCGTAACCCTCAAACAACTGATTCATGACTCCCTCGCCCTTGGTATCGGTGAGGAACTCGTTCTTGAAACCGAACATACCGCGTGAAGGCACCACGAATTCCATTCTGATGCGGCTGCCGCGGGGTTCCATGGTGACAAGTTCTCCCTTGCGGACGCCCATACGCTCCATAACGGAGCCGACGCACTCGGAAGGCACGTCTATGAAGAGTCTTTCCATAGGCTCGCACTTCACGCCGTCAATCGTGTGGAAAATGACCTGGGGAGTCCCCACGCCGAACTCGTAGCCTTCGCGGCGCATGGTTTCGATGAGAATGCTGAGATGCATTTCTCCTCTGCCGCACACTTTGAAAGTGTCGGGGCTTTCCGTCTGATACACTCTCAACGAAACGTCTTTGAGCAGTTCGCGGAAGAGTCTGTCACGTAACTGGCGCGATGTGACGAACTTGCCCTCTCTTCCCGCAAACGGACTGTCGTTGACGGAGAAATTCATTTCGATGGTGGGTTCGCCTATTTTGACGAAAGGCACGGGTTCGATGTTGGACGGCACACAGAGCGTGTTGCCGATGGTGATGTTCTCGATACCGCTGAAACACACTATGTCGCCCACGGTTGCACGTTCGACGGGAGTGCGCTTCAAGCCCTCTATCTGGAAGAGAGTGACGACCTTGCTCTTGTAGGGGGAAAGCCCCTCGTAGTCGCACACCATAACTTCCTCGCCGACGTATACTTCGCCTCTTTCTATCTTGCCTATGCCGATTCTGCCGACATACTCGTTGTAATCTATTGCGGACACCAGCAGCTGCAAGGCTCCGTCGGGGTCGCCTTGCGGCGGTTCGATATAGTCCAGAATGGTTTCGAACAGCGGTTGCAAATCCTTGCCGGGGACGTTGTAATCCTTTGTGGCGGTGGCATTCTTGCCGGAACAGTAAATTATGGGGCTCATCAGCTGTTCGTCGGTGGCGTTGAGGTCGAGCAAAAGTTCCAGCACTTCGTCGCCGATTTCGGGAGTGCGCGCGTCGGGACGGTCGATTTTGTTGACCACGATGATGATTTTGAGCCCCAGTTCGAGAGCCTTTTCAACAACGAACCTGGTCTGTGGCATGGGCCCTTCCGCCGCGTCCACGAGCAGAAGCACGCCGCTCACCATTTTGAGCACGCGCTCCACTTCGCCCGAAAAATCGGCGTGCCCCGGGGTGTCGATGATGTTGATTTTGACGCCCTTCCAGTGAATGGAAGTGTTCTTTGCGAGAATGGTGATTCCCCTTTCTCTTTCTAGGTCGCCGGAATCCATGACGCAGGTCTGCACCTGCTGATTGTCGCGGAAAGTGCCCGCCTGGCGCAACATGCCGTCTACAAGCGTGGTCTTGCCGTGGTCGACGTGCGCGATAATTGCTACGTTTCTCAAATCTTCGCGAATCATACGTATCCTTTTCGGGTGAAAACCCGTCTGAATGCTTTGTATCCTGCCGCCGGTTCAGGCGCGGTATCTGTCCATTTCGATGACGAAATAATAGACCTTGCCGTCCTTATCGAACTCCTCTTTCATTCTGCCCGTGACGTCTTTGAGCGTATATTTGCTTTCGAAAGGCACTGCCACGTCGAAAAGAATGTTGGTGTGCGTGGTGCCTCTCACGATACGGAAATCGTGCAAGCTCAACCCCTCTCCCATTTCCGCAATCACCTTTTTCGCACGGATTTTCAGTTCCCCGAGTTCCTCGTCCTCGGTGTCGACGGGGTCCATGTGAATGGTGAGATTGACGCCCGTCTCGCGCACGACGTCGTGTTCGATGTTGTCGATGAGGTCGTGCGTAATCATTATGTCCTCTTTTGCGGGCACTTCGACGTGCACCACGGCAAAATATTTGCCCTCGCCGTAACTGTGCACCATGAGGTCGTGAACGCCCATAACGCCCTCGTGCGAGAGAATTATCTCCTTAATCTTCGCCACGAGTTCCTCGGGCGGCTTTGTTCCGAGCAGCGGATTCGCCGCCTCGGCAACGAACTTTATGCTGGATATGATGATGAACACGGACACCGCCACACCCATATAACCGTCGATGTTGTAGCCCGTGGTATGAATTATGATTGTGGCAATCAGAACCGCCGTCGTCGCAATGACGTCGTTGCGGCTGTCCATGGCGGAAGCTTTCAACGCGCCCGACGAAATGCTCTTTGCAAAATCCAGATAAACCAGCATCTGGACGATTTTAAGCACTATCGCCGCGCCCAGCACGACGTAGGTATAGGCATTGACGGTAACTTGTTCGGGTGTGATTATCTTCTCGACGGATGACGTACACAACAACACGCCGATTATCAGCACCACAACCGCCACGACGAGAGCCGTTATGTATTCGTAACGGGCGTGCCCGTAAGGGTGTTCCTTGTCGGCGGGGCGGGAGGCGAGTTTGAACCCCGCAACCGTCACCGCGCTGCTTCCTGCATCCGAAAGGTTGTTCACGGCGTCTGCGATTATGGTAATGCTGCCGCCCAAAAAACCTACCAGCAGTTTTAGCGCGCAGAGCACGGCGTTTGTGACTATGCCGAAAATGCCCGCCGTGATTCCGTAACGGAATCTCACTTCCGCCTTTTCGGTAGACTCATAATCCTTTACGAACAACCTCTTGAACCAACGCATTCCCTCACCAATCCTCTCTGTGCGAGATTTTCACGTCATCGTAATAGTCGAAATATTTCTTTTTGTACTCCTGCGTCGCCCGACGTGCGCGTTTGAGCTCTTCCCTCGCCTGTTTTGCGGCTTGAGTGGAAGGCTCTTCGGCGACTTCGTTCTGCGGCGTGAGTTTTGTTTTGTCCTCTCTCATATCTCTATGTGCACGATATTGTCGCGCGAACTTCTCTTGTATATCACTATCTTGTTGCCGACGGCGGAAACTTCTTCCGCGCCGGTGGCGGCGGCGAGCTCCGAAAGCAACTCGCGTGGAGACCCCTCCGCGTTACGCAACACGGAAATCTTCACCAACTCGTGCGCTTCCAGCGCGTTGACGATGTCGGCAACCATATTGTCGTTTATGCCGCCTTTGCCTATCTGAAAATAGGGCGTCAGTCCGTTCGCGCGCGCTTTAAGCGCGGCTCTCTGCTTTCCGTTGAGCATACTTCCTCCTAACCAAACAATCCGTTTTCCTCGACTATTTCCGCGGCCGTTCCCACAAGTTCGGCGCACCCGGGCTTTTGGGAATTGTGAACGTCGCCGTGCGGACGGGACACGAGCAATTCCCTGCAAACAATCGCGCCCGCTCTGTCGCGGAATTCTTCCGCAAGCTTTCTTTCCAAAGCATACAATTCGTTTTTGCTTTTGTGGTCGAGAGTGTCCCATTCGCGAGAAAGCCCTGCCAACAGAACCATTCCGCTGACTGCTCCGCATACCTCGCGCAGTCTTCCCATACCGCCGCCGAAAGGCGCGGCAATGCGTTTCAGTTCGTCTTCTCCGAAAGGCAGTTTGTCGGCAAAAGCCAACACCACGGCCTGGGCGCAATTATACCCTTCGTTGAAATATCCGACCGCGATTTCTTTCCTCGTCATGTGACTCCTTCCCGCGCGACGCTCCGATTTTGCGTGCGCGCCCGCATAACTTTCTGAAAATAATATCACACGCGCAGGCAAAATGCAATCAACCGAACCCACAAAATCACCCGAACCGAACCCTCTCCCGAAAGATGCTTCTCCGCCGACGGACACGAAACACCCCGTCCGCGCTCCTGTTCCGCGAACCGTTCGTTTCCCCCGCGCGGAACAACCGCTTTACGCTATGCGTCTTTCCCCCCCCCCGCGGTAGGGCGGTTGCAAACACGGTTTTCCGAATTTCCGTCCTCCGACTTTCCGCTTCGCACAAAGCCCTCAATCCCTTTCATTTCCAACAACACTCGATAATATTCGCCGTCTGTGCGGGCATACTAACAAAAACGCAAAGGAGGTCGTTATGAAGCACATTTGCAAAACGGGTGAAAAGCCCGGCAGAGGCACCTACTGCTGCACCAACTGCCACACCAAAGTGAGCGTCGGTGAATATGACAAACTGCCCCCCTGCCCCTCTTGCTCCAACAACGAGTTTACGGAGGCGTAAGGCAGCGCCGCAACGACTGACTACCGCGACTGCGGTTCTCAAGCAAACGGCAAAAAAAGAAAACCGCAGTCGCGGTTTTCTTTTGCTTTACGTCGAATGCCTTGTTAAATTCACATCCGCAAAATACATATCAGTCATCGCCGTCGCTGTCGCTTTCGCCCGGCATACCGACAAACCGTTCTCTCTCTTTGACGGCGCTTTCCTTGCGCTCCGCCACGGGCAAAGCGCAGTATGCTCCGTCCTTTTCGTTCTCGCAAAAACGCACGGCAATCTTTCGGTCGGGAGCAAGCAGTCCGTTCTGTCTCAACGCCTCGTACACGCTCTCCGTAAGACTGTAAGTGGCGTCCCAGTATACGTCGTTGGAAGCATAGGCACGCAGCTTCAATTTGACACAATCCAGGGTTTGACTGTCAAGAACGACACTGCTATCCACTTCCTTTGTCACAATAGACTCTTTTTCCACAACATCGTAAAGCAAATCCTTTACCGTTCTTATGTCCGTTCCTTTCGCCACTTCCACGTCTATGACAATACGTCTGAACGCGCAACCGTCGAAGTTTACGACGGCGTTGTTTATGGCTTGGGAATTGGGAACTATGACCACCGTGTTGTCGTTTGTCACGAGTGTCGTCGTGAACAGATTTATGGCGGTGATTTTGCCCTCCACGCCGTTGACGGAAACGTAATCGTCTTTCTTGAAAGGCTTGTTGAAAATAATCAGGATTCCGCTTGCGAGATTGCCGAGGCTGTCTTTGAGAGCAAGACCTATCGCCACACCGCAAGTGCCCACCACCGCTATTATGGAAGCCGTGTTGACGCCCATGGTGGCAAGCGCGGTTATCATCACGATTATTTTGAGAATCACGTCCACCAGCGACACTACGAAAACCGTCATCGCTTCGTCGCGTTTTCCGCGGCGCAGTATCTTACGCAGAACGACTTTTATCAGTTTGCATATTATCAGCCCGACGACGATTATCACAATGCCGAAAAGAATGTTGATTCCCGCATTGGAAAAGACGTTTTTGATTTGTGTCAGAAACTCTTCCATAAGTTCCTCCGTTTGAAACGATACGTTTATTATACCACTGACGGAAGAAAAATCAACAAGTTGCACGGTCCCGCACGACGACGGACGCGCAAAGCCCACCCGCGGCACTCCCTGCGGAAATATCCCGCTTTGTCTTGATAATTGCACGGCGGAATGATATAATTTTGTACGCATTGCAGGGGAAGCCGCCTTTACGCCGCGACGCGGACGACAAACGGTTCTTCGGAACGCTTCCGCCACGGCTTCGTCACCCGTCGAACCGGAATGAAAGCCGTAACGAAGCAGACGAAACGCGCCCGGTTGTGCAAGACACGAAATTTTATCCCGAAACGGAGAACAGATATGACTATCACCATTCCGAAAGGTTTCAAAATAGGTCAGGCAAACGACGAGTTCACGGGCGTGACCGTCATTCTCGCCGAAAAAGGCGCCGTGGGTGGTGCGGACTGTCGCGGCGGCGCGCCGGGCACCCGCGAAACCGATTTGCTCCGTCCCGAAAAAATGATGGACAAAATCAACGCCGTGGTGCTTGCGGGCGGCTCCGCATACGGACTTGCCGCTTGCACGGGCGTTGCCGACTTTCTCCGCGAAAAAGGCTTCGGCTACGGCATAGCCGGCAAAGTGGTGCCCATAGTCTGCGGCGCGGTAATCTTCGATTTGAACGACAAAGAGTATCACTATGCCACGGAGGGAATGGGACGCAAAGCCTGCGAAGACGCCTCTTCAACCCCGGTTTTCGGACAAAACGGCGTCGGAAAAGGTGCCACCGTGGGAAAACTGCGCGGGTTGAAACACGCCTGCAAATCGGGCGTGGGCGCATACACCGTCAAAGTGGCGGGAGTGACGGTTACGGCAATCGTCGCCGTAAACGCGCTGGGCGATGTCGTCGACCCCGAAACGGGCAGAATCGTCGCGGGAACAAAACTCAACGACGGCACTTTCGCCGACGTACACAAGCGCATTGTATCGGGCGGACTCGTCAAGGCGATGCTGGGCGCAAACACCACAATCGGCTGCATAATCACGGACGCCAAAATCGACAAAGTAACGGCAAACAAAATGGCTTCCGCCGCCCACAACGGACTCGCCCGCACCATACGCCCCGTGCACACGGATTACGACGGCGACACGATGTTCTGCCTTGCGTCGGGACACCGTCCCGTGTTCAACTCTCTGCTCCTTCACGCTGCCGTGACGGAAGCCACGGAAAAAGCCGTGCTCAACGCGGTGACGGAAGGTGCGCGCTACACCGTGCTTTACGACGAAACTTCCGAAGAGGAAGACACCTGGCAGTGCGAATAATAATCCGCCGCCGCCCGCAAACTCCGCTATGAAAGTCGCCATAATATTGAACTCCGGAAAACCGATTTCGAGAAAAATCGACGCCGACAAAGTCATCTGTGTGGACGGCGGGCTGAACTTATGCCCCGTTTGCCCCGATTTTTTTGTGGGAGATTGCGATTCCGTCACGACCCCCCGCAACGGAATACCCTGCGAACTTCACGACGTGCACAAGGACTTTACCGACGGAGAACTGGCAGTCCGCAAAGCCGCGGAAACAGGCGCGGACGAACTGGTATTTTACGGGATTACCGGCGGTGACAGATATGACCACACACTCGGCAATCTTGCCTCAATGGCGTTTGCACGCAGTCTGGGGATGAAATCCTCGGCAAAGGAAGAACTTTTCGACATAACGGCGCTGTGCGCCGACAAGGACGCAAAGTTCGTCGCCGATGCGGAAATCGGGTGTACCGTCTCCATAATACCTCACGGCGGCGACGCCGTCATAACGGATTCCGAAGGGCTGGAATACCCTCTTCAAAACCTGCGGCTCACCTGCCGCGATTCGCGTGGCATATCCAACACGACAACGGCGAAAAAGTTTTCTTTCACGTTGGTATCGGGCAATGTGTTCGTGTTCGTGACGACGGGCAAACCGCTCAAAGACTGATTGTCATCGATTTTCGCTGCGCGAATCTGCGCCTTTGTCCGCGCCCCGAAACTCGATTCTCACCGACAAAGTTCTGCGTGTGTTCGCACGTCAACTCCGAAGCAATTAAGGGCTCAATTCACCCAAAACGTATTTCAAACAAACAAAAAAAGCGCGTAAACACGCGCTTTTGCTTATTTCGGTTTGCTCCGAATCGTGCAACCGCAAGCCGTATCGGGTTCGGTTGCAAAGTCCGCGTCAGTCCTTTCCGTCGGCAAAACGCTTGATGACGGCAAACAGTTCGTCGGAAATGACGTGCTCTATGCGGCAGGCGTTCTCTTCCGCCACGGCGGAATCCGCACCGATTTTTTCCAGGGCGTCGGTCAACACGCGATGTCGCTCGTAAACGTGTTGCGCCTTCTCTCTGCCCGCGTCCGTAAATTCGATGTCACCGCTCACGCGGTCCATTGTTATATAACCCTTTTTGATTAAGAGATTGACCCCGCGCGAAACGCTGGATTTTGCGTAATCCAGCTCTTCCACAACGTCGACGGAGCGAACGGCGGGCTTTTTCTGTTTGAGCAACAGTATTGTTTCGAGATACATTTCTTCGGATTCGGGAGTTCTCATTATCCACCTCCCCGCTATTTTACTTCACAACGGCGCATTTGTAAAGCGATGTCCGCTGCCGGGCAGGCGTTTGCGGACAACCAAACCGCACATTCGGCTTGACAAGCCCCGCCGCCGAGAGTATAATGCAACCGACAACCGAATAAATCATGGGTGCTGAAAGGCTGAGATTGCTCGCAAGAGGGAACCATTTAACCTGATACGGATAATGCCGGCGTAGGGAGATTGAATTGCTTACAGGACCCTTTTCGGGTCCGTTTTTTTTGGAGAAAACAATGAACTGTTTTGATGGACACGCCGCCGAGTACGACGCGTGGTTCTACGAAAACGACAAGCTGTTCGACAGCGAATACGACGCTTTGAACTGTCTGCTCGAAAGCGGCGTCGAATATACGGAAGTCGGCGTCGGCACCGGCATTTTCGCACAGCGGCTCGGCATCCGCCGCGGCGTCGAACCTTGCGAAAGCATGGCTCGCTTCGCAAAGGAACGCGGCATCGAGGTAGTGTCGGCTTCCGCGCAGAACCTTCCCTTTGCGGACGGCGAGGCGCAAGGTCTTGTCATGATAACCGTGGACTGTTTCGTCAAAGATTTGTCCGAAGTTTTCCGCGAGGCGCACCGCGCTCTGAAAGACGGCGGCAGCTACGTCGTCGCATTCATCGACGCGGGCACCCCTCTCGGCAAACGGTACGAGGAGTTCAAGGAGGACAGCGTCTACTACAAGGGAGCCGTGTTCAGGTCTTTTGACGAGATTTCGGATTTGCTTTCCGAAGCAGGTTTTTCCGTAATCCGATGCGTGCAGACCGTGTTCACTCTCGACAACGTCGCTCAACCCGTCAGAGAAAATCACGGCGAAGGAGTCTTTGCCGTCATAAAAGCCGAAAAGGAGATTGAAAAATGTTAGCAAGTGTCGCTTTGCAAATTCTGCCCGAAACTCTCGACGACGAACACACCGTAAAAGTCGTTGACGAAGTCATCGCTTACATGAAGAGCACGGGACTGAACTGTTATGTCGGTCCTTTCGAAACCGCCGTCGAAGGCGCGGACATCGACGTTCTCATGGACGTGATGAAAGAGTGCCTTCACATTGCGGGAAAAGCCACCTATCAGGGAGTGGCAGCCTTCATAAAAGTGGTGTACAGACCGGAAGGAGACGTTCTTACCATTGAAAAAAAGGTCACTAAACATCATATATAAAATCGTCGTTCCCGCGGCGTTCATCGGGTGCTTTTTCCTGATATGGGAAATAGTCTGCCTGTCTGGCAAGGTGCCGGCGGTGATTCTGCCTACCCCGAAACAGACTTTCGAAGCTTTCTTTTCCCGGAGCGACCAGATTATGAAGCACACGGGAATCACTCTTGCGGAAGCCTTCGGAGGGCTTGCGGGAGGCATTGCGACGGGATTTGTGCTTGCCCTGCTGATGGACGCTTTCAAACTCTGCCGCCACGGGTTCAAACCGTTGTTAGTCATCACGCAGACCATTCCCACCATAGTCATAGCGCCTCTCATCGTGCTGTGGCTCGGATACGACATCGCGCCCAAAATCCTGCTGGTCGCGCTCACCACCTTCTTCCCGATAGCGATAGGACTGTCCGACGGTTATGCGCAGACCGACCCCGATATGATAGATTTGATGCGCTCCATGGGCGCAAACAGACTGAAAATATTTTGGTTTGTCAAACTGCCCAACGCCCTTCCCAACTTTTTTTCGGCGATGAAAATCTCCACGACCTACGCGATAGTGGGAGCCGTCATTTCCGAATGGGTGGGCGCCCTCGGAGGACTGGGATATTACATTCTGCGCATGCAGAATATGTATGCCTACGACGTGATGTTCGCAACCATATTCTGGATAATTTTGCTCAGCCTCTTGCTTTTGCTCGTACTCGAAACCGTAAAAATCTGCGTAATACGCTGGAATAAACAGGAGAAATTATGAAACACAAAAAACTACTCTGCATTCTTTTGCTCGTCACTCTCGCAATGTCGTCGTTGTTTGCGCTCGTCGCCTGCGACAACAAAAAAGGCAAACCCGAAAAAATCACTTTCGTGCTCGACTGGACGCCGAACACCAACCACACGGGTCTTTACGTTGCCAAGCATCTCGGCTATTACGCCGACGAAGGACTGGAAGTCAGCTTCATTCAGCCCGGAATGGACGGCAGCTCCGTGGACGTGTCCACGGGCGTGGGACAGTTCGGCATCGACTTCCAGGAACAGATGATTTTCAACGAACAGTCCTCCATCAACGTCACGGCGGTTGCCGCCGTGGTTCAGCAAAACACCTCGGGCATACTGGTCAAAGGCGGCATAGGAATCGAAACGCTTGCCGACATCACCGGACACTCCTACGCCACATGGGGATTGCCCGGCGAACAGGCGATTGTCAAATATTTCGCCGAACAGTACGGCGGAAGCGTGAACGACAGCGATATGGTGCCCAACACCGTGGCGAACATCATCGCGGAATTCCAGAACCCCCAGGGAGTCGACAGCGTATGGAGCTATGAGGCGTGGGACGTCATCAGACTGGAACTTGCGGGCATCGACCACAAATTTTTCAGAATGAGCGACATCGAAGTGCTTGACTACTACACTCCCGTCATCATTGCCAACAACGATTATCTGAAAAAATATCCCGAATATGCCAGAAAGTTCGTCAAGGCCACCGCGGCAGGCTACAAATACGCCATCGAACACCCCGCGGAAGCCGCGGAAATCCTTATGAAGGAAAATCCCGAGCTGCGCGAGGACGAAGCTCTCATTCTCGCCAGCATGAACTTCCTCAAATCGAAATATCAGGCCGACGCTCCCAAATGGGGCTACATCGACCAGACCAGATGGGACAACTTCTTCGCCCTGATGTCCTCTCTCGTGGACGAAATCACCACCCCCATCAGCAAGGGCTACGGATTCACCAACGAGTTCCTGCCCGCATAATCCTTCTTTCGGCAAAGGCACTGCGATGAAACTTCTCGAAGTCGAAAACGTAACACAGGAATACGAAGGCACCCGAATCATCGAGGGCGTGAGTTTTTCCGTGGAAAAAGGCGAAACCGTCTGTCTCATCGGCACGAGCGGCGTGGGCAAAACCACCCTTTTCCAGATTCTTTCGGGGTTGAACGTCCCCGTTGAAGGACGCGTGCTCCTGAACGGAGAAAACGTCGTCGGCGCAACGGGCAAGGTCAGCTACATGCTGCAAAAGGATATGCTGTTGCCTTTCAAGACCATAGAGGACAACGTGTCACTGCCCTACCGCATAAAAGGAATGCCCCGCAAGAGCGCCCGCGAAAAGGTGTCGCCGTATTTCGGTCAGTTCGGCATAGAAGGCACGCAAAAGAAATATCCCGGACAACTCTCCGGCGGGATGCGACAGCGCGCGGCATTCATGCGAACATACTTTTTCGGGCACGAACTCATGCTTCTCGACGAACCCTTTTCCGCTCTCGACGAAATAACAAAGCAGGAGATGTACGCCTGGTACGTCAAAATATCCAAGGAATTGTCCCTCACAACGCTGTTCATCTCCCACAGTCTGGAAGAAGCCCTCACCCTCTCCGACAGAATACTCGTTATGGGGGGCAAACCGGGCGTCATCAAGGAAGAAATCGTCGTCGAAAGGGGTTCGGAAGAGGATTTCACCACCACACAACGCTTTACGGAGTACAAGAAAAGGCTGAAATCGCTGCTGTTGCAGTAACTCTCCTCTCTTTCGCAGACCGTTCTTGTTTCCGCAAAAACGTGACCGAACACCCGCGTTCAATGCGCGGGTGTAATTTTTTGGAGAAAAAAGAAGAATGCCGCAACTCAAAAACATCCTCTGTTCAGACGGAAAAACCGAGTTCCCCCCGCCCGATTCGCGCACGAACGAAAAAATTGTTGTTAAAAACACGTAAAATGTGATAGAATACATTTCACGGAACCACTCCCGCACCCGTCGGTCACGGGAAGCGGTTCGCACACTCTTATGACGGAAAACGAAAGCAACCGAAATTCAAACCCTCCTCCTTTACGTTTCGACGACGCCGACACGGGTTTCTGCCCCTCGGAACCGCCCGCGGAAGAGGGAGAAAAACGCGTACGATTCGCAAAACGCAAACTCCCGCGCAAACTTTCCAGCACTCAGGTGCTTGTGCTGGGATATCTCGGCATAATTCTGCTGGGCAGTTTTTTCCTTTCTCTCCCCATCTCCAACAGACAGGGTGTCTGGACGCCTTACATAGACGCGCTTTTAACGTCGACCTCCGCCACGTGCGTGACAGGGCTCATCGTTTACGACACCTTCGGCTACTGGAATATGTTCGGACAGTTGCTGATACTCCTGCTCATTCAGGTGGGCGGAATAGGTTTCATGACGTTCATAACCCTCTTTTCGTTTGCCTTGGGCAGGCGCATCGGGCTTTTTGAGAGAACGGTCATCGCACAATCCGCAGGCTCTTTCGAAAAGGGCGGCATAATGAAGCTGATAAAGCGAATCCTCATTTTCACCTTCTCAGTCGAGCTGGTCGGCGCTCTGCTTCTGGCAACCAGGTTCTGCGTTGATTTCGGAGCGGGGAAAGGAATCTATTTCGCCATATTCCACAGCGTATCCGCTTTCTGCAATGCAGGCTTCGATTTGATGGGTGCAAGAGGCGTCCCCTTCGCGTCGCTCACGTCTTACAGCGACGATGTAATCGTCAACCTGACAATCTGCGGACTGATAATCATAGGCGGTACGGGATACGTCGTGTGGAGCGACATCTGGGACAAGCGTTTCAGATACAAAAACTTCCGTCTGCACACCCGCATCGTCCTGTGGGCAACCGCGATTCTTATTTTCGTTCCCGCTCTGCTCTTCCTCGCGTTCGAGCACAACGGAGTGCTTGTGGGCAAGAGCGCGGGCGAACAGTTCCTCGTGTGTCTGTTCCAGTCCGTAACACCCAGAACGGCGGGCTTCAACACGGTGAATCTTGCGGAACTCAGCGACAGCAGCGTGCTGATGATGCAGATACTGATGTTCATAGGCGGCAACAGCGGCTCCACCGCAGGCGGCATAAAAGTGACGACTATGGTGGTTATTCTGTTCGGGCTCTATTCCTCCATGCGCAACCAACGAGACATCGTCATCGGAAAACGCTCCATGGACCTTTCGCTTGCCAAACAGGCGATGTCGCTCCTTACGATATATCTGATATTCATTCTGGTGGCAGCGCTCATCATCTGCGCCGTAGAACCGTTTGCCCTGCGCGACGTAATGTTCGAATGCGTATCGGCAATCGGCACCGTCGGTCTCAGCATCGGCATAACCCCGATGCTCCATGTGAGTTCGAAATTCATCGTCACTCTGCTCATGTTCGCCGGCAGACTCGGAGTTCTCACTCTCGCCGCCGCAATGATGGAAAGCAAAGTCAAACCACTGACAAAACGTCCTTCGGAAAAGATTCTGATAGGATAAGGAGATATTATGAAATCTATTCTTGTTATAGGTATGGGAAGGTTCGGTACCTACCTTGCCAAACGTCTGGCAGCCCTCGGCAACCAGGTAATGATTGCCGATAAGGACGAAGAGACCGTCAACCGCCTTTCCCCCTACTTCGTCGACGCAGTAATAGGCGATTGCAGCCGCGAAGAAGTGCTTTCGGAAATCGGCGTGAACAACTTCGACATCTGCTTCGTCACAATGGGCGACAGCTTCCAGCCCTCCCTCGAAGTCACGGCGCTGCTCAAAGACATGGGCGCGAAATACGTGGTGTCCATGTCCGCAAGCGAAATCCAGAGCAAATTCCTGCTCCGCAACGGCGCGGACGAGGTCATCTATCCGCAGATGGACATGGCATACAAAGCCGCCGTCAAATACAATGCGGACAACATTTTCGACTTCATAAAACTGGGTACGGACTACGGCATTTTCGAAATCAAGGCTCCGCGCGAGTGGATAGGCAAGGACATGATCAGCGCCAATATCCGCAAGGAATACGACCTCAACGTCCTCGCCGTAAAGAAAGGCGGCGGTGCGGCGGTGCTTGCCACGGCGGATTACGTTTTCGAAGAGAACGACCACGTGATAGTCGCCGGTGCGTTCAAAGCCGTGGACAGGCTCAAAGGCTGACTCCGTGGCATATTCGCCGACGGGCACATCCCGGAAAAACGCCCGGCACAGCGTGTTCCTCGGACAAAAAACAGCCGTGCGGACACACTGGTTGAAACATTCTCACAGCACATCAACAGAAAAAGACTTCCACAGGGAAGTCTTTTTGTTTGTGCTCTGATTGCTTTGCGAAAAGATGCCGTTTACAGGAACTCTCCCTTCTCGGTATCGTAAAGCCCCGTATCGAGAAGCCGCAGAAAAGGTATGACGGGAAGCGCCACAAAAGACAGGGTCGTGAAAGCGTCGACGGCGGAATTGACGCCCATGGAATGGGCAATCTCTTCCAGCCTCGCTATCTCCGCCGAAGTTTCTGCGGCACACTTCACGGACATCAATCCGTATGCGGGCATGGGCAATTCGCCCGCAATCCTGCCGCGGGAAGCAATGACGTAACCACCTCCCGTTTCCCGCAGACGGTTGCATGCAAGTGCCATATCGGCGGCGTTGTCGCCCGCGCACACCACATTGTGGGAATCGTGCGAAACGCTGGTTGCGACGGCGCCGTCCTTTATTCCGTAATTCGCAAGCAGGCACACCGAAAGATTGCCGTTCTTGCCGTGACGCTCTGCCGTGGCAAGCAGATTGAGTCCGGAACGCTCTTCCGGTTTAACTTCTTTTACAAGAGTCAACAACTGTCCGTCTACAAGTTCCAAAGCTACGTTTTCAAGCCGCTCGGGCAGAGCGAAGTCGTCCGCTTTCAACTCTCTCATTTTGACGGAATTTTCAAAATTTGCCTGTTTATCCGTTCTTTTTGCGCGTTCAACGCACAGTTTTGCGTCCTTTACAACCACAACGCCGTCCTTCAGAACATATACTATTTTCGTGAAATCGGAGTTCGCCGCCACGATATCGGCAATGTAGCCGCACCGCATATTGCCGCGGTTTTTCAGTTTGTAGAAGCGACAGGGATTGTAAGACGCCATTGCCGCCGCCTCTCCCCTGGTAAAGCCTGCCGCCAGCGCTTTCGCGAAAATGAAGGAGATGTGCCCTTCTCTCTCTATCGTGGCAAGATGCTTGTCGTCGGTGCAGAAAGCGAAGGACGAAACATCCAGGCTCCTCTCTTTTATACCTGCGAACAACTCGTCGGCATTGCGTGCCGCGCTGCCCTCTCTGACGTAGATGTTCATTCCTTTTTCGTAACGCTTGAACATGGCGCTTCTGTCGGAGCACTCGTGGTCGTTGCTCACTCCCGCCGCCACATAGGCGTCCAGAAGTTCGTCGGGCATTCCCGCCGTATGTCCGTCCACCGTTTTGTCGGCAAACAAGGCAATCTTGTCCATAATCTCCGGATTGCCCGCTGCCACGTCGAAATAGCACATTACCTCACCGAGTCCCACCACCCTTTCGTCGGAAAGAAAAGGTTTCATGTCCTGCGCCGTGAACTTTCCCGCGCCGTTTGTATCGAGAGGCGTCGCGGGTACACTGGACGGTATGCAGACGAATATGTCCGCAGGCGAAAGCTCCGCTTCGTCGAGATAACGCCTCAATCCTTCCGCGCCTGCCACGTTGACGATTTCGTGCGGGTCGGTTACAGCTGCCGTGGTGCCGTGAGGCAGAACAGCCTCTCCGAACGCTTCCGGCAGAACCATTCCCGATTCGACATGAACGTGAGCGTCGATAAACCCGGCGGTCAGATACAGTCCGTCGCAATTCACGGTTTCCGCCCCGTCGGCGGCGATGTTTTCTCCAATCTCGGCAATTACCCCGTCACGCACCAGCACGTCCGCGCGGAATTCCGTTCTCTTTTCTCCGTCGATTACGGTGCCGCCTTTCAACAAAACGTCGTTCATTTTTCCTCCATTGCTTCGCGCACGCTCCTCACCGATTGCATGCGGAGCGCCGCGCTTGCCCGATTATTATACCAACCCGCCCCCGTCAAGTCAATCCGCAAACGACTGTCGGACTTTCTTTGCCGAACGCCGCCGAACAGTGCTCCCGGTTAGCCGCGGCTTATAATTTGTCGCTCTGTTTGAAAAGTTCCGTTGACAACGCTCGTGTGTTTGTGATAGCGTTGTTTCTATGGAATGGTTTCTGACTCTGCTACTTTTGGGAATAGGTCTTTTTCTTATTATAAAAGGCGGCGACTGGTTCGTCGACGCCGCAAGCTGGATTGCGGAAGTCAGCGGCATTCCCACCTTTATCATCGGCGCCACGATAGTATCTCTCGCCACCACTCTTCCGGAGATTCTCGTCTCAACCATGGCGGCGGCGGAAGGCTCCGTGGATATGGCGATAGGCAACGCCATAGGCTCCGTGAACGCCAACATCGGGCTGATAATGGCAATTTCGCTTATATTCATGCCCGCAGCTTTCAAGCGCAGGGACTACCTTGCAAAATCAATCCTTCTGTTGCTTGCGATATCTTTGCTATGGGGACTCTCCTCAAAAGGCTCCCTGCACTTCGCTTATTCCTTCCTGGTGCTCGCCGTATTCGTGATATTCATGATTGAGAACGTCGTCAGCGCGAAAAAACACAACGACGTAAAACCCACCATTGCCGACACGATAATAGTGGACGAATATCACACGGTGAGGGACAATCCCGCTTACAGTGTGCTGCCCGACGGAACCGTGGTCGGCAAGCGCGCAAAACCCGACAAACGCACTGTCGTCAAAAACGTCGTGCTCTTCCTGCTCGGCACGGGCGGAATCGTCGGAGGTGCGCAGCTTCTTGTCGACAACGGGCAGAAACTTGCCGAAATGCTCGGCGTGCCCGACGGAATAATAGGCGTAACGATTATCGCCGTCGGCACCTCCCTCCCCGAACTCGTCACAACCATAACCGCCATCGCGAAAAAGAAATCGGAACTTTCCGTCGGCAACATAATAGGCGCGAACGTCATAGACATAGCTCTCATTCTGCCGCTGTGCTCCATGATTTCGGGAGGCTCGCTCACGGTTTCCGCACAGACGCTGACGCTGGATATGCCCTTCTGCCTTGCCGTCGCCGCATTCGCCCTCATACCCGCTTTGATAACCGGCAAATTTCACCGCTGGCAAGGCCTCGTGATGTTGTGCGGATACGTTGTTTACATAGTTCTGCTCGCACTCAATACTCTGTGACGGACGCACGCCTTACATCGCATAAATACAGGTTTATACACGCTGTCCGTATGTATTATCTGCTTGCATTGAGCGCAACGCCGCAAAGCGCAACATTTTGCAAAATAAAAAACCGTCTTGCCTTCAAGACGGTTTTCTGTTGCGGACGGAATACGCCGACCGTTATTTGAGGTTTTCTTCAATCAATGCGTCGAGATACTTTTCCAGGTTGCGGTCCGCAAGCACAGACGGGTTGTCCAACAGCCACAGCAAAAGATTCACCAGCGCCCCCGCATAACAAATTGCGGTAATCTGGGGCGGCACCGTCGTCGGGTGCGTATCCCTGAATTTGCCCAGCTGATAGCGCACGGACTGCGCTATGGAATCGGTGAGCGTGTGCACCACTTTTTCGTTGCGGTTGTGCTTGACCACTCTCGCCACGTGATTCTGTTTGTCGGACAGATACTCCACCGCCATCATGAGAAGCTGTCTCAACAACTCTTTCGGCGTCGAGGCGGGAATATCCCTTGTAAAACTCGCGTATATGGTGTCTTTCAGTTCCTCCAAAGCAAAGGAAAGCAGATGATATTTGTCCTCGAAATGCGCGTAGAACGTGGCGCGGTTCACCATGGCGCGGTTGCACAAATCGATGACGCTGATTTTCTCGATGGAGCCTTCTTCCATCATTTCAAGCAACGTTGCACTCAGAAGTTTTCTCGTGCGGACTATTCTCAGGTCTTCCTTGTATTCCATTCTTCTCTCCGCGTAAACTGATTAGTTGAATTATGTCACATTACACCCTTTCTGTCAACATAACTGACACAAGTACGTTTATGATACATTTTTTAATCTTCGTTTCCAAAATCTCTGCGTGTATGCTTTAATCGAGCCGCCGAAACAACTTCACGCGTCGGAATCGGCTCAAACCCCTTCTCCGCAGACGAAACGACGACGGGACGGGATTGTGTCATTACGCTTATTTCGCTTTTATTTTGCGTTTATATTGTTGAAAAATCGGTATTGCTATGGTATATTATTATATTATATCCGCGCTCGCGGGCGCAATCACGCTCCGACGCTTGGAAAGAGGGGATAAAAAATGAACGTATCCAAAGAAGTAAGAGACGCCGCAGTGGATTACAGCCTTGATTCCATCAAGTACATCTGCGAAGAAATCGGTCCCAGAGAGTCCGGTATGCCCAACGAAAGAAAGGCGCAGGAATGGCTCAAGAACGAACTGCTCTCCAACGGTTGGGCAGACGAAGCCGAAATCGAGGATTTCACGGTTTCCCGCCACGGGCTGGTCGGTTTCACCAAAATCGTATCCGTGATTCTCGTGCTTGCCGCCGCTTTGCAATTCGTGGCGTATTTCTCGGGCATAGCCCTTGCTGCGACCGTGTGCCACGCACTCACCATCGTGCTTGCCGTGATTGCGCTCGTCATCACCGTGCTCGAATTTCTCATGTACAAGCCTTTCATCGACCCGTTGTTGCCCAAAACGACTTCGGGAAACGTCTATGCCAAGTATAAGAGCGCGGGTGAAACCAAGAGAAGAATCATCTTCTCCGGTCACTGCGACTCCGCCTACGAGTGGACTCTGATGAAAATTAAGCCCGCCTTTATGATTGTCACCATCGTTATGTGCGTCGTGGGCGTGCTGGCGTCAGTTGCCCTGTGCGCCGTCAACCTCGGCACCGCAAACACTCCCGTCTGGAGCCTGGTGGTCACCTCCGTATTCATCCCGTTCTACATTCTGCTCTACTTCTTCTGCACTTTCAAGGTGGTGGTTCCCGGCGCAAACGACAACCTCACGGGCGTGCTGGCTTCCGT
This sequence comes from uncultured Clostridia bacterium, assembly GCA_944349635.1. GTDB lineage: Bacteria > Bacillota > Clostridia > Christensenellales > CAG-917 > Limadaptatus. The sequence continues at coordinate 74,114 of CALVNH010000001.1, forward strand.
AGCCGTGCTCAAATGCCTGAAGGACAGCGGCATCCGCTACGAAAACACGGAAGTCGACGTCGTCCTCACCGGTTCGGAGGAATCCGGTCTGCGCGGCGCGTTCGCGTGGGCGAAGAAGCACCGCGACGAAATCCTCAACAGCGATATCGAAACCGTGTTCATCGGTCTTGAAACTCTCCGTGACTGGGACCACCTCAACATCTACACCCGCGACCTCACGGGTACCATCTCTCACGACGCCGGCGCAGTCAAACTGCTGGACAAGGCGTCAGCCGCCTGCGGACGTCCTCTCAAACACTTCTCCGTTTTCTTCGGAGCCTCCGACGCCGCGGCAATCACCAAATGCGGACTGCGCGCCACCTGCCTCGCCGGTATGGACCCAACTCCCGCAGACTATTATCACAACGTGAAAGACACCGCCGACAACATGGACCGCAAGACCTTTGCTCTCGGACTGGACATTGCCATCGAAGCGGCGGAAATTTTCGACAAAGACGGAGCTCCCAACTGAGCCGTCGAGGAGTAATATGAAAAGATTTTTATCAGCATTGTTGGTTGCGGTGCTCACGGTAGGATTCGTTTTCCTGCTCACCGCCTGCGACAAAACCAAGACGGAGACCTACACTCCCGAAAAATCCGAAATCCAGGCCATCATTCGGAACACCACCGAGGACACTTCGTTCTCCAACACCATTACGGAGCGTCACCCCGACGGGGACGGCTTCTACACCGTGTCGAAAACCGTAACGATTACGCCCGTCTCCGACAACAGCGGCAGCGGCAATGCGGTCTACATCGTCAAGACGACGGAGCGTAACGGGGTAAAGACCGTGGAATACACCTACGCCACCAACGGTTTTGACGGCATCTACTGCTATGCCAAATACGTTGACGGCACTCTCGACGATTCTTCCGTCGTCGCCGCTTACGAATACGACACAACGTACGACGAAAACACGATGGCATATTCCAGAGTTATTGCCGCAAGCGACAACGCCGCGGGCGTCAGAGTCATCGAGGACACGCTCAATATCTTCGATTACGAACTCGGTGCCACCGCACACAAAAAGAAAGATGCTCTCATCAAAACCGAGTACACCGTCAAATCCGCCGACAGCCTCGGCACCGACGGACAACTCAATTTCGTTGCTGAAAACGGAAAAGTCACCACGATAAACTTCCTGGTCGGCGACAACTCCGCGACGGGCTACGTTTCGGGTTACAGCAACACCACCCTCTACACCTACGACGTGGACGACCTTTCTTTAATCTACCCCGATATGTGGAGAGATTATCTTGCCGAAAACGTGAAATGACGTTTTGACTAACCGACGTCGGGTTAGACAACCCCGACCCGATTGAAATTCCAACCGATTGAAAAAGCACCGTTTGCACGGTGCTTTTTTGATTTTGTTGTCTTTGAAAACTGTCTGTATTCGGGACAACTCCTTTACTTTGCGCCGCCAAGGAAAACATCACCGTAAACCGACGTTTCCGCAAGAAACGCGTTCCGCACTCTCCCGCCGTACGCCAAAACTGTCGCCCAAACCGCGCCTAAATCCCGTAAACGTCAAGCGGCACGTGAAAGTTTTCGTCCACTTCAACGCCTTCCGCACGAAGCAAAGACGCCTGCACTTCCATTCCTCCGAAAGCAAACGCCGGAGCAAGACCGCCGAAACGGTTGACCACTCTGTGACAGGGAATCACACCCGGACGCGGATTGAAATGCAGCGCATACCCCACGGCACGCGAAGCTTTGGGAGAGCCGCACATCAGGGCAATTTGCCCGTATGTCGCCACCTTGCCTTTTGGTATCTTGCACACTTGTTCGTAAACTTTGTCGTAAAAGCTCATAATTTCAGTATGCTCCGCAACCGACCCGTTATACCCACACCGCAAAAGCGGCGTTTGTCGGCATCTGCCGCAAACAGAAGCCTTCGCCCGGATTACAACCCCAGCAATCTTTCCGCATTTCCGTGGAACACGGCGTCCAACTCTTCTTGCGTGAACGAATAGCCTTTCAGCCTCTCGATTTCGACGGCGGCGTCGCTCCACGGGGAGTCGGAAGCAAACAACACCTTGTCCGCACCATGTTTCTTGACTATGCTTTCGAAAAGCTCACGAGGACAGTATACGGACGCCATCGACGTATCGAGATAGACGTTTTTCCCCGCAAGATATTCCAATACGTCCTCCCATTGCTCCTGTCCGCCCAGATGAGCCGCCACCATAACCGCGCCGTCGAATCTGTCCGCAAGTTCCGCAAACATTTTGGGGTTGCTGCGGTAAGGCGGAGTTCCGACGGGGTCGTAACCCGCGTGCCAGACGACAATCAACCCTTTGGAAAAGGCATATTCGTACATGGGAAACAATCTCTCGTCGTTCACCTCGAAAAGCTGATATTCGGGATGCAACTTGATTCCTTTCAGTCCGAGAGCACAGATGTCGTCTATGTCGCGCTTGTAGTCGTCCGTGAAAGGATAAAGACTGCCGAACGCCACGGTTCTGTCGTCGTTGATTTCGGCAGCCCACTTGTTGATGGTCGCCGTCTGGTGCTGTTTCGTAACGATGGGCAGAACCACGGACTTGTCTATACCGTGAGCGTCCATATATGCCAGCAAACCTCCCTTCGTCATATCCGTGCAGTGCCGGTAAGCGCCGTGAGAGTTCTGCATAAGCACGGCACGCGCCTTCGGAGCGAGAGCGTCTGTAAAAATGTGCGCGTGAAAATCTATAATCATATTGACCTCCGTAAACAAACAGTCGGAAAACCGACAAAAAAAGTATTAACGCGCAAAAAAGATTTTGTCAAGTTCGCACGCTAAAAATAAAAGCGCGGAAGAAAATTTTTCTTCCGCGACGGCTTTCCGCTCCCTTTTCAAGGCTTATATTCCGTCAGAGCAAGTCTTTCACGCTTTTGTAATTGTAGTGTTTTTTAAGCACGCGGTAAAAGGTGGGAAGACTGGAAAATCCGCATTCCAACGCCGCTTCGGAAACCGTACACCCCGTCCGCTTCATCATATCCAGCGCATGCAGAATTCTGACTGCCGAAACGTAATCCGTAATCGAAGTGCCCAAAGCGTCGTTGAACATGCGCGAAAAATAATATTTGCTGTACCCGAAGTGCTCCGCCATACTGTCAAGAGAGATTTCTTCCGCGTAATTTTCGTTGATGTATGCAAGCAAAGCGTCCACGAAAGTCTGTCTGTCCTTGGTGCCCTCTCGCCAACCCAGCTTCTGCATGATTCTGCCCAGAATCATATCCGAATGAGCCTGAACCACCAGTTGACAGTCCTCTCCCGCGGCGATTGCTTCGAAATGCGGCAGAAGCGACCGACAGAACTCCCCGTCGTCGATTACGTTGCCCAGAGGCGTTTTGTCGCCGAACTCCGCATAATAGTCGCGCAACATTCTGTTGGGAAAAACAATGATAATCTGTTTGCTGTCGGGGCTCTCGTAATACCCGTGCATTTCGTAGCTGTTCGCGAAAAAGATGCTGTCCGCTCCGAGAACGACTTCCTTGCCTGCGGCGACGATTGACTTTGTGCCCGAAAGAACGTAGACCACTTCCACCTTTCTGTGAAAGTGCACGGGGCATATCCCGTCGGCGTGCGAAAGTATGTAGAAGTTCTCGTCCCTTTCACGGTTCAGTTCGTATTCGGCGAGCATATTCCCTCCCCAACGCAAAACCTGCGTCAACATGACAATTTATGAGAAAATTTCATTCAGAATTTTAATGAATTCTTCACGTATAAATCATACAATACGGACAAGAATAAATCAAGACTATTTCAGGAGGTGCTCTATGAAAAACGAAAAGAACGTCCCGACCAACGTCAAAGACGGAAAAATCGCAAGCAGAATCAGCCAAGCCCTCTTCTGGGCTTCCCGCAAGTAAAACGGAAAAGGATTTATTGCCGAAAATGCAGTTAATTGCGCTTTTTTGCGAACAAAAACCGCGGCTTGTGCCGCGGTTTTAATTTACATCTGTTTTCCGACTGCGGTTTTCGGATGGTTAAACTGCCCTTTGTCGCAGGCGCGGAAGTCAGTTTCGAGGGGCGTTTCCGCCGTTTGCGGACGCAAACTTTTTTTCCAGAGAATCCGCGTACTTTTGCAAATACACCTTGATTACGCTCATCACTTTGTCGTAATCTTCCTGACTCTTGTACAAAAACGGGTCGGGAATCTTCACGTATTTGCCCTCCGCAACCTCGCTCAGCGTGACGAACTTTTTGCGGTATTTCGCAGGGGTGAGCAACTTATGCAAACGCGACATACCGATGATTATGTCGGCCTGCTCGAATCTGTCTCGGTCGCACCACTTGAACGTGGGCTTGTGAGACATAACGTAATCGCGGTCGAATCCCTCACGAATCAGACTGTCCGCCGCCTTCGGAAAAATGACCTTGCTCTTGTTGAACACCGCAGACGACGACACCGTGATTCCCGCGGCGGACAGCACGGGACTCTGCTCCACCATACGGCGAAAGACGTACTCCGCATAAGGACTGCGGCAAACATTGCTGGAACATACGAAAAGTATTTTCATAAAAACTCCGTAAGGATTCGTCCCCGCCGATTTTCCATCGCTCAGCCCTGGGGAACGTCCAGACTCACGTCGCTGTCGGGATAGACGCAGCAAGGATGAATCCAGCCGAACTTGAAGTCGGCAAGACGACGCTTGTCGCGGCCGGGAGCCGCCGTATATTCGCCGGACAGCAATTTGCTGCGGCACACTCCGCAACCGCCCGCTCTGCACTTGGAAGGCGCGGTGATTCCCGCTCTCTCCATTGCAACCAGCAACGTCTCGTCGTTGCGGCAAGGAACTTCGTAGACTTTGTCTCTCATCTTGACGGTGAGTTTGAAGGTCTTTTTCTCTTCCACCTTTCTGTCGGCAATTCCGTTGGGAGAAGCGTGAACGTCCTTGATTTCGGGAGAGAAGCACTCTATTTCCTTTCTCACGAAGGCATACATTCCGTCAGGACCGCACATGAAGAGGGTGAAAGGAACTTTCGCATACTTTTTCACGAGGTCCGAGGAGAAGAGCCCTTTCTCGCATCCGGGCAAATCGCCTTTTTCCACGACGTAAACCACCTTGAATCTGTCGCCGACCATGGCGTCAAGCTCGTCTTTGAACAGAATTTCCTTCGCGGAAGGAACACAGTAGAAGAAAGTCATGTCATAGTCTTCGCTGCCCTCGTGCGCGGCTTTCGCCATGGACAGCAAAGATGTGATTCCGACGCCGCCCGCCACCGCGACAACATTCTTTTTGTCGCGCAGAGGTTCATAGCAGAAGTCCCCCGAAGGCTCGCTGATTTCCAGCACGTCCCCGACTTTTGCCTGCGTGCACAGATAGTCTGACAAAATTCCCGCCGCCTTTACGGTCACGGAATAGAAGTTGCGTTCCAGAGCGTCTTTGGGCGAGGAGCCGAGGGTGTACGCGCGCGTAACACGGCTTGCACCCACGTTTGCGGTGACGGTGATATACTGTCCCGCTCTGAAAGGAGCAAGGCGCGCCGTCTTTTCGCCGTCGGGAACGAATACGAAGGTCTTGACGTCGGAGGAGTGCTCCGTGATTTTGTCTATTTTGACGAATTGCTTGCCGGGGTGCAGAAATTTTGCCGTCTCGTTCACCTTGTAAGAAGCGGGAAGAGGCGTTGCGGGAGTCTCCGCAAAAATTTCCCTGCGCTTGGGAACAAGTTTCACAAAGCGCAACATATCCATGAATCCGAAAATCTGTCTCTTGAAATTGTATGCCATATCAATTGTCCTCCCTGACAAGTTCGCCCGCCGTCTGACGACCCACAATGTCGCCGGAATTGTAAGCGCTGGAATATCCCGAAAGGCGCATCGAGTAGCCGCCCGCAAAACGCAGTCCTTTGACGTAAACCTCTTCGTTCATCATCTGCAATCTGGGCATAAGACCGTCCCAATACTGCGATTCGTAACCGTAAATCGTTCCCTCGGGGTGACCGCAATAACGTGCGTAAGTCATGGGCGTCGCAACGGAGATTTCCTCTATGCTGTCGCGGATTTTCGCACCCGTCGCCTTTTCGAACACGTCAATCATGCGGTTTGCGACGAAATTCTTGGTCTTGACGTAATCCTCGGGTTTGACTTTCGCCCAATCGTCGCTCATATAGAGCGTGGTGAAGTAAAGCATGGTTGTGCCTTCGGGAGAACAGTCGGGGATTACGCTGTTGAGGCAGCATGTTGCCTGGCAATCGTTGGTCTCGATTTTTTTCATCATTTCGTACTGTTTGACGGAGTCAAGCGTGTCGTAGATGAAATAGCTGTGGTTTGTAATGCCGAGTTCTTCGGGTGATTTGTTGAGTCCCAAAAACATACAGAAACCCCTTCCCGCGAACTTTCTCGCATTGGCGTTTTTGAGCGCGGCCTCCGGCACGGCATCCGGCGACATCAACTGTCCGTAAACGACGTGGGGCGAACAGTTTGCCACGATTTTACGCGTTCCGATGACGGTGCCGTCGGAAATGCGGACACCCGTAATCTCGCCTTTTTCGTCGGTGACTATACCCGTTGCGGGAGTGTTGTACCAGATTTCGCCGCCGAGTTCCCTGATTCTCTCGTCGAGCGCGCAGGAAATTTCGTGGGAGCGCATCTTGGGCATATAGGCATTCTTCGTGACGTAACGGTACACCATGGAGCAATAGTGAATAAAACTCAAATCGTCGCAATGCGCGCCGAGATAGCACCAATAGGCATTCATTATGTCGCGGAGCTTGTCGGGCATTCCCATCGAGCGGAAAACCTCGTTCACGCTGTAAGAACCGCAGCGGATAAAGTTCGGAAAATTCTTTTTCATGTACTCTTTATCCGTCTTGCCGTTGACGCTTGCGGTATACGCCTGCGCTCTCCTGATTTCTTCGGACAAGTCGAAGAAATTGTCAATGTACTTCTCACAACCGGGACAATAACGCAAGAGTGATTTCTTGTAGTTTTCCTTGCCCAACATGACCGTCGCGTCGTATTTTCCGTCCAGAGAAATGGCTCTGTAAGCTTCGGTTCCATAGGTCCAGTCGATTTTATCCTCGACTCCGAGTTCGCGGAAAAGCGTGCGGACGTCGCCGGGATTGTCTGCGGGTCCGAAATCGTTGAGTTCGTGAAGAGAGGCCTCGAATTCGAAGCGTCCGCGTTTGAAGCTGGTTGCGAATCCGCCCGGTGCATTATGCTTTTCCAGCACCAGCACGGATTTTCCTTTTTGCAGGATGCGGATTGCGGCCACAAGACCGCCGTTGCCCGCACCTATGACGATTGCGTCGTATTTTTTCATTGACGTCTCCTTGACATTGCGCAAACGTAAGTCCAATGTCCGTTCGCGCGTTTTTATTTCGTTTCTTTATGGAAGTATATAATACAATGTGCTTTTTTTCAACCGAAATCGGGAAAAACGGTTTGAGTGAAACCGCTTCGGCACCGTTCCGAGCTTCCGAATGCAAATTTCAATCCATTGAAAAATCCGGAATGCGGTTGTAGAACAATTCGCACACGAAGTCGGCCGGCCACAGGAAAATCCACATCGCAAGCGACGCCACCGCGCGGAAAAACGACGCTTTGGTGCGGTTTTCGAAGAATCTGACAAACCGAAGCAGCCAACTCGTCACGAATCCAAGGAAAAATATTATTGCCAGTTTTACGGGCCTTTTCAGTCTCTCGAACTGTTCCGTCGTGCGCAATTCGTGCTCGGCGTCGGGAATACAAAGTTTGAAAACACTTCCCTTTCCCTTTTTTCCGGACGCCTTTACCGTCCCGCCGTAACTTTCCGCAATCTGCATTGCCGTATAAAGCCCCATTCCGGAGCTGTCGTTGCGGGTGCGTGCGGCGTCCGCCATATAGAATTTGTCGAAAATGTGCGGCAGGTCGGCTTTGTCTATTCCTTTGCCGTTATCCCGCACGGTAAACACGACGTAACGCGAGGACCTGCGACAGGAAAACCTGATTTTGCCGCCTTCGTCGGTGTATTTCACGGCGTTTGACAGAATGTTCTGCAAGGCGCGTTCCAGCTCTTTTTTGTCCGCGAAAACTTTTGCGTCCTCGATTTTTCGGCATTTGAAAGATATTTGTTTGCGCGACGCCAACTCGTTGCACGCCTCGGCAAGCTGTTCGGCAAGCGGTTTTACGCTCACTTTTTCTATCACCTGCTTGATTTCTCCGACTTCGCGCTTGGAATTTTCCACGAGTTTCAGCACGAGTTCGTTGAGCTTGGACGCCGTTTCGGAAATTAGTTTCGCATAATCTTTGTCGTCCATTCCGTCCTGCAAACATTCCGCATAGCCGGAAATCAACGCTATGGGTGTTTTCAGGTCGTGCACGATGCCCGCAACGGCAACCTTGTTGCGCTCCGTTTCGTTGACGCGCTCTATTTCCTTTTCCATGCAAACGCGGCGAAGGTTTTCGATACTGCTCATGATTTCCTTCTGTTCCGTTCCGCCGACGGGAATCACCGGCACGTAAACCTTGCCTTCCGCGAGATTGTCTATCGCCTTTTTGACCTCTTCCGCCTTTTTCAATCCTGCCATTTGTACCCCAGCCCCCAGACGGTGACAATGTTTTCGATGCCGACTTTGGACAACTTGTCGCGAAGCCGAGCAACCGTCACCGCAACGGTATTTTCGTCGATATACTCGTCCTCTCCCCATACGGCGTCGATGAGCTGCTGTTTGCTGAAAATACGGTTGCGGTTTTTGGTGAGGCAATCCAGCATTCCGAACTCCTTGGGATTGAGTGCGACGGGTTTTCCCGCCACCTTTACTTCGTGTCGCAAAGAAGAAATCGTCATTTCGCCGTAGCTTCTTTCGGGCATGTCCTGATTGTTGAATTCGTAATACCTTCTCAACTGCGCGTTCACTCTGCCCACCATTTCTTTCAGGGAAAACGGTTTTGTCATATAGTCGTCGGCACCCAGTTCGAACATTCTAAGTTTTTCGTCCTCGCCCACTATCGCGGACACCACGATGACGGGAACGTTCATGTCCCTGCGAATGGTGCTGCATACTTCGTAGCCGTCCACAACGGGCATCATGATGTCAAGCAGAACAAGGTCTGGACGCATATTCCGCGCATAGTCTATGGCCTGTGCACCGTTGAACGCCTGGTACACGCTGTGCCCCGCCTTGATGAGATAATTTCTCATCATGTCGTTGAGTTCCGTGTTGTCTTCCGCAATCAGAATTTTCCTCATAAATGTTTCTCCGTTACGTCATTCCTTTGCAGGTGCAATTTTCACACCGTGACTGGCAAAATATTCCATATACGCCTTGTGGCAATACGCGCACACGTCGGTTTCCGTCGCGTCGTCGGGGGATTCCGCTCCGAAATCGTACGCACCGTTGACTTTCCACTTGTTGAGAATACCCGTCCGCACGGCGTCGACGGGACAGTTGAACGCACACGCGGAACACCCGACGCAATTTTTGCCGAAAGCAATCTTTCCGTCCTTCACGGAAATGTTACCCACGGGACAAACCCTCACGCACTTTTCGCAGTGAAGACACTTCGCCTCGTCCACACGGTAAAACCTTCCCAACAACGGCATTCCGACGTGCTCCACCGCAAACACCTTGCGCGCCGCTTTCGCCGCACCGCCCACGTCCTCGAATTTGCTCTTGTCCGCACTCGCCGCTATGATTCCGGCATCGGACGGAATGACGTTGCAGGCTGCCCTCCACATCAATGCCGCCATTTTGTCGGAGTGACGGAAAATCATGTTGTACGGCATAACGTAATGGAATTCGCCTTTGAAAATGTAGTCGTGCCGCGCCATAATCCGACGTAGAACTCTCGAAGAATCGTCGTTCAGACTGAGCGGTTCTCCGCTGGTCTTGACAATATAATACCCTTTTCCTCTGCCGGATTGCAACGATTTTGCGAAATTCAGCACGGGAACGGGTGCATTGAACCCGTGCACGGGGTAAGCGATGCACACAGCGTCAAACTCCGCAGGCGGCTGTATTTTTGCGTTTTTTGCTATGGAAAAAACCGATACTTCGTTGCCTCTGCCAATCAATTCGTCCGCAATGCGGCCGCAGACTTTGCGCGTATTGCCGCTTGCCGAAAACACATAAAACGCAATTTTCATTCAGTACCTCCTGTACAGCGCTTTGTCGCCGTTCTTTCCGCCGAGAAAATATTCCGTATTTTCGCCCTTTGCGTGCGTGTCGTACCACACTTGCGCATAGAAAGGCATAAACTTTGCAAGCCTGTCGAAATCCCAGGGCTGGGGCTGACAACAGGTGGGACACCAGTGTCCGGCTTTCAGCACGGTATAGGGAGAGGCATAGAACACGTGTCCGTCATGACAACGCCATTCGAGTTTGGTATAGAGGTCTCCCTTTGTCATTGCGGGGCTCAGGCACTCCCCTCCGCGGAAAGCCGCCGCCGCGCGCATGTCCTCTATATCCAGCTCTTCGTCGGGCTTGCTTTCGTCGTAACCGTGGTCGAGCAGGTAACCGAATTTGCCCAGGTTTTCCGTCTTTCTTATGGCGTCGTAATCTATGTTTCCGTCGGCAATCTCGCCCTTTGCAAGCACAGGGAAACCTTCCCAGTCACGATAGGCGAATCTGATGTTGTCCTTGCTTCCGAAAAACGCTCTCGTCCTGCCCTCGTCGCCCTTCTTGACCCACTCCATGGGCGAGTTGAAATGCTTGAGCAATCGCTTAAAGCCGATTTCAGATATCACTTTCGATGGGATTAACCCCGCGATTTTGTAAACAGGGTGTCTTTTCACTATCTCCGCACAGAAGTCGTCCATGTTGTCGCGGCAATAGCCGAACATATCGTTCATCTCGTCCCCGTCGGCAAACCACAGACCGTGGAAGTTCCTCACCGAATGCCACACGGGTCGCATGACTTTTTCCGTTTCCGTGCCTATCGTGCGGAGCAATTTGTCGTATGTGTCGTAACCCGTCACACGGTTGCTCTCTCCGCCCGCTATGTTGTGACAGCGCTTCCAGAATTTTTCCGCTCCGTCCTCGATGTCCTTCTCGACAATTCTTCTGACCAGATATCCGCTGTCGCGAGAAGTAGACCATTCCAACGGCACGTTGACGCAGGTGTGGAACATCAATCCGTCGCTCATGTTGTCCTTCATCATGTTGTAATGAAGCATCGCCGTCTGCCTTATGACCGCCCAGCAGTTCAAAGGGCTGTCGAGAACATAGCGTTCCGCCTTTAATTTGCTTGCGGCATATACGTCGTACACACTGGGAAGCAGAGGGTCGCCCACCCGTCCCCAGGGATGCAGATAATTTCTGTGCCCGTAAAGCGCAACGGTGGAAACGTGTACGAATTTGGGTTGTTTTCCTTCCGTTTCGCAGACCGCGTCCACCATGTTTTTCGTGCCTCCGAAGTTCACGGCATAGGTCTCTGCGGCGTTCCTGTCCGAAAGAGGAGGAATGAGAGCCGCCGTGTGAAATACGTAATCGGAGCCTTCGATTAACGTCTTGCAGCTGCGTTTGTCTTTCAGGTTGCCGACCACGACAACCAGTTTTTCTCCGTAACGCTTTTTCGCGTCCGCCGCGAATTTTCTGTCCTTGGAAACGGAAGTGACCAGAATTTTCACCTTGTCCACCGCGTCGGATTTCATCAGTTCGGCAAGGCACTCACTGCCCATGTTTCCGCTTGCGCCGGTCAGCGCCACGATTGTTTTTTTCATATGCTCGCCTCCTTACGCTTTTAAGATAAAACACCAATCTTACCGTGTACTGACAAAAGTCTTACAATTTTCTTACAATCCACCCGCATGAGACATTCGATTGCCAAAACCGCCCTGCCCGTTTATTCGCGCACGCGCCCGCACTCCCGCCTGTGCGTATTCAAATGAGATAACGTCGAAAACGAAAAATTCGCCCCTCTGCTTTGCGCGTTTCGCAACGTTGTCACGAAATTGCCGCCGAGCGGCGTTTTTTTGCAACAAAAAACCGGCTCTATTGAGTCGGTTTTCCGTACTTTTTCTTTACACTCCCGTGCGGTGGAACCGCCCTAACGCGCATGGTTTATTCCGCACTGTCCGCCGCCGCTTCCGCTACGGAGACATCTCCCGCCGGATTGCCCGCGGACATAGTCTCCCGATTCATAAACGCCAACGCTTTTTCAAAACACTCCCTCCCGCTCTTTCCGTGTACGCTGTCGAGAGATGCCGCGTGCATACCGTTGATTCCCGTACATACGTAATACTCGCTCCTGACTCCGCAACTTTTCAGTTTTTCGTAGAGCGATTCGGACTCCGTAATCAGTCTGTCGTACTTCGAGCCCACTATAAACGTCGGAGGAAACGCGGCATCGGCATAATCTTCCGAAACCGCCGTCACGCGATATTGTTCCGTAAAAAATTCCGCGAAGTGCTTTCTGTTTTCTCCCGCGAATGCGGAAATATACGTTTTGATGAAAGGAAATTTTGTGTCCAAAGAACGCGGAGGGTCGAAAATGCCGCTCAACAAAAGGCATCCGACGGGGCGGAAAGATTGCCTGTAACGGAAATCTATACCCAGTTTGTCATACAGTTCGTCATGAGTGGCAACGGCGGTCATCATACTTGCAAGATATCCTCCCGCAGACTCTCCCGCAACGACGATTCTGCCCGTGTCGATGCCGTACTCCCGCGCCCTGTCAAGCACAAATTCCAACGCCTTGAATATCTGCCTCAGATGTTCGGGATGTTTTGCGTCCAAAGCGTAATCGTAACCCACACTTGCACAAACATAACCTTTATCCGCCCAATGCATGCAATAAAACTGCCTTATGTTGCGTTTCCCCGAAACCCAACCGCCGCCGTGTATGTAGAAAAACAACGGCTTGGGACTCTCCCCCTCTGCGGGACGCTTTCGGAAGACGTCGAGCAACGCGCGCTTGCCTTCCGCATAGCGCAATTTGCACTGCTTCTCCATTCCCGCATAATGTTTGTACAACAGCGGATAGTAAGTGGACTCAACGATGTTGGCACAGAATTCCAGCGCCGCAATCTTGAACTTGTCCGTAAATGTCAGTGCCATATATTCCCCCCTGTAGGCACCATCCCGACTTGTGCGAAACGGTCAGAATTTCAGATAATAAACGAAGTTCCCGTGCTTGCGTATCATGTTTACGATGTCGTCGGCGGCAAGCCACACCGTCGCGGTATTGTCGTTCGGATGCACTCCGATGACGGTTCCTTTGAACTCCGAGTCCAGCACGAACTTCACCTTCTTTGCGGCGTCGTTCATAAACCCCAGCGGCGTCACGGAGCCTTTTTCAAGTCCAAGCAGGGTTTGCAATTCTTCCTCATCGGCGAACGTAAGCTTTCGCGAACCCATGCTCTCCTGTGCCTCTTTCAGCGAAACGTGTCTGTCCTGTCTCACCGTGAGCACATAGTAATTCAGTCTCTTGTCGTCACGCACGAAAAGATTTTTGGCGACGCGCTCCGTACCCTCTATCCCGAGAGCGACGACGTCATCTATGGTGTCCGCTTTCGCGTGTTCGGCATAAGTGTAACGGACGCCCGCGGCGTCCAGCGCTTTCAGACATTTTTCAATTTTCCCGTTCATAACCACCTCGCGGATCAGCAGTTTTTTTTCTCTTCCAACAACAATTCCACCGTAAACTCGCACCCGTCACACAAATCTTTCACCTGCTCTCCGAAAGCCTTTTTCCAGTCCAGGTTCTCTCCGTTGTATGTGAACGTGCTTTTAGTATAATCCAACCTGCGTTCGACGCATACGAAATCCACCACGTCCTCCATTTCGCGAAACATACCTTTGAGACGGCCGATATCCGCAGAAAACAACAGATTGTCCACTGCGTCCTCGGGAGTCTCGTCGTTTTCTATATTCGTTTCTATACTCAATCCTTTGGGCGTGCGGAATATCACCTTGAAGGTTTCCGTTTCTTTTGTGTCCTCGGGCAATTCATTCTCATCCGATTCGTCTTCGTCGCCCGTGTCGTCGAAAACCGAAAAAATTTCTTGCAATTTCTGTTCGTAGTCGCGATGCATCACGGATACGTCGTCGCATACTTCCTCCGACGGTTTTGCAACTTGTTCGGTGTCCTCGATGTCTTTCAGTCTCCGCGCGGCATAATCGCGGAAGGCTTCCGCGTCCGTGCGCAGGGAGAAAAAACCCTCGCCGTCATCGCCGATGATTTTGTCTTTCAGCAGAGAAACCATAAAACCGCAGCTTTCGGAATAACCGAAACCGCACTTTGAAACCAGCGTGCAGAGAGATATCCGTTTCCCCTCCTTCAACATGACGAACGCCGCTTCCTCACGCTCTTTTTTGCTGTCGTATTTCTTCTCCTCTTTCATCCAATCCCCTTCCGTACACCCTGCTATTCTTTATCTGTGTACTTTTTCTCGACGATTTTGTAACCGCAACTTTCCAGCAACCACACTGCGTCGTCCATAAGCTGGAAATCGTATCTTATGACATCCGCACTCTCCTGCGTCTTGCCGTAATTCTCCGCGACGATTTCCCTGAACCGCACCAGACCGTCAAACGTGGTTATATTGCCGTGACGGCGCAAATCGAGTCGTTTGCCGCGGTTATCGTGTGCAATTTGCTCTATCGAAGAAGGCACGATACCGTTGCATATCATGCAGGCGTTCCAACGCTGATGCTCCTGTTCCGCATAAATGCGGCGCAAAGACATTTTATCGCACATCGCGTTGTCGTAAATGACGGAGCGTTTGCCGTTTATCACCGCATCGGAGTAGCGCACGGGACAATTCCGCTCATACAGTTCCGACCATTTTGCGGCGGCGGAGGGCAACTTCGACTGCACGGGAACGAAATCGAAACCCGTAAGATTGAGCTTCATTCTGAGGCTCAGACAAGCATACACGTTGGAATCGCGCTGCACCTGAACGAAGTCATTGTACCAGCCCTTCCACGCTTCGGCTCTGAGCTCCTCTGCGGACAACGTCGGCTCATACGCCGCGAAATAGGTCAGGTGACGCAGCTTCGCCATGTTCTCCGTATTTTCGTTGACGATTTTGTCTGCGTTGTACACCAACCTGTTCTCGCTGCCGAAAACGTACACCCCCTTTTTCTTCTCGCATTCCTTTTCCACCACCTCTTCCGAAAAATCCGTGTCGCGGACTTTTACGAAAATTCTGGTAAAACCTTCAAGCTCCCATTCGTGGATTTTGGAGTACATCTTGTCGGCAAAGTCCACGTTCTGCAAATCCGTGCCGAATGTGATTATGACGTAGTTGTACGCCTTTCTCCCCTTCTTCGGCGACAAATCCGCCCGCACCGAGTCGTAAAAGGCATTGTCGTTCACGGCGAGTTTGTAAAATTTCTCGTCGGCGGGTTTTGGCGGAAGGGGCAGATACTCGTTTTCTCTCCCCGCCATCATCGCACACTCGTGAATGTAGCGGAAATAATTGTGATTCAGGTTCTTGTCGTTGCGGGAATCCTCTCTGTCGTAAATTCTGTAATGCACGGGTTCCGCCTGCGGTCTGCCGTCTTTCATCACCATGAACTGGTCGTTTGCAACCGATGTCAAGAAAATTTGCTGACCGGCTTTCCCGAAACCGAAAATCAAAACGTTTACGTCCACGTCGTCGCGAAGAGTTGCCGTGGAATAATCCAGATGCTCTTCCGTCATGAAACGGGTGAGCGGGAATCTGTCTTCCAAATCGGAAGCCACAAGTTTATACTTGTTTACATAGCTCACGCAACCGCAAGTCGTTTCGGAAAAGTGAGCGAATGCGGACATATTCTCGGGCTCTCCGAAGACATACGCATACAATCCCGTTCCGTTTCTTGCCGCCGATTCGCCGAGATTGAATCTGACGATTATGTTTTCTATCTGTTTTGCGTAAATCACGTTGAGCTTATCGTCACCCGTATTGACGATGACGTTGACGCGTCTGTCGGTAAACTTCGGAAACCGCTTTGCAACGAATTCTTCCAGACTCGCACCGACTGCGAATTTTACGAACGCCCTCTTTCGCACGAAAAGCTCGTCCTCTTCCTCCTTGTTCACCGCAGCAAGCATAACCGCGCCGCAGGACGACACGTCCGCGGATTCCATAATCGAAAAATTGGCGACTCCCTTGCCGACGACAAGCAAAACGGTCTTCTTTCTGAGTGCAAAAAACGTCCGCACCGTATTGGAAACCCATTCGCCGAAAAGCGTCACGAAAAACACGACGGCGTTTACGGCGACCAACACGAAAAGCATATACATCGCCGCATTGAAAACAGGATTTGCCTCCATAAGTGCGGACGCGGACGAAGTGTCGTACTCCAACACGACGAGTTTTATTCCGCTCCCCACGGCGTTCATCAATCCGTCGGCAACGGTACTGCCCGCAAAACATCCGGCAATCCAATAAAGAGGAATGGCAACAGTATAAATGGCGGCAAACTTGCCTTTTTTGAAATCCTTGAGATATTTCAGCCTTTCCCTCCTGTCCGAAAACGACAATTTCACGACGGGATACAGCACTATTAACGCCATAGCCACTATGCACAATACGGCAACCGCGTTGTAAAGCGTCATCTCTTTCCTCCCCCCTCTTCGACACCCGGAATCGACACCGCATTATCGAATAACGATAATATTATAAACTATAATTCCTTTCAATGGAAGAGCCAATTTTCTGACGCTACGGGTATATTTTCACAATGTGCCCGTTTCTGCACACATGTACAGGCGACCGATTGTTAGACAACTGTCGATATGTTCTTGACAGCGTACGCGCGCGTATTGTATCATAATATTGTCGTGCCGACGGTTCGGCACGCACCACGGAAAGAGAGACACGGGGGGGCACAAATGAAACCGGCAGACGTTTTCAAAGATTACGAGCCGTTTTACAACATGGTATTGTCTACGGCTTTGATGACAAACTGCGTCACCGACGAATTTGACGGCGACGCGCGCAAAATCATAAATTTCATAGGCGACGCCTACGGGCTTTCGGCGGAAAAGACGGACTTTTTTACGGACATCATTCTCAACAGAATATCCTCCGTAAAGTTGCTGACCGACTGCGAAGCCACCTACGGACAGGATTGTTTCGGCGAACACGGAGCGTCCTCGGAAGACGCGCTGGACGCGGTAAAAGCCAACGTAATTTACAAAATTTCGCATCTTACCGACAACAACGTTTACAACGATGTCAATCCCGAATGGTTCAATTACGGCAGGCCAATCGTCTATCAGCCCGAAATGCGCTTTTATGCAATAAACGCCACCGCCGCGACCGGCAACGTCACCGCGGTGCGTCAGGCAGGCATTCTCAGGATGTTGGGAATAGGTTGCAAGGTCGACCGCGACGACGCCGTGTGGCGATTCCTTCAATGCGCCGTCTGGGGCGACATTCCCTCCATGCGTTTTCTCTCCTATGCCTGGAAACTGATAGGCAACGACGAAAAACACGCTCTCTACGGAGAGGTTGCGGAACTTTGCAATACGTATCTCAAAACGGGCAGAACCATTCTTCCCGCCGGCGCAAAGAAGAAGTATTCCGAAAAAGCCTGCACTTATTACGTCTACATTTCCTCAATCAAACAGGACGTCATTTTCGCGTACAACCTCAAAAACATAGTTTTTTCTTTCACGGAAGCGTTGATGTCGAAATCGCTGGATTATTTCGACAGAATGAATCTAATCGACAATTTCGACAAGAAGGAATGGAAAAACATAACCAACTCTTCCAACAAGCCGAAAGAAAAACTCGGTTTCATTTAGGAGGCGTCTATGTACAATATCAAGATTTCAATGGTCGACAAGGCGCGTCGCGCATATATCGACAAGTATCTGGAAAGCGCAAAAAAAATCGATTATACCGAGTTAAACGAACAAAACGGAGTGATAAAAGTCCTTTATGAGGATTTGCCTAAAACCGTCGTCAACGGTTTTCCCGTTGCGAGCGACTTCGTTACGGAGGACGGCCGCATCTATTCCGGCGACGATTACGCACATATGTCGTCTCAGGAGAGAGCCGCCTGCAAACTTCGCTATTACTATCTTCCCTGCACCCACGAAATGTACATAGGCGCAACCGGCAGCGGCAAGACCACGGGTTGCGTGGAGCCGCAACTGCGCGCTCTTGCGTATCAGAAAAACAAACCCAATCTTTTCGTTACGGACCCGAAGGGCGAATTGTTCGAGCACAACGCGCAACACCTGAAAGACAACGGGTACCGCCTGTTCGTGCTCAATTTCAAGGAACTTGACCGCTCCGACAAGTGGAATCCCTTTCTCGAACTGTTCGAGAAACAGATGGAACTGAACTCTCTCGACCACGGCGTTAAAATGCACACGGGAGAAGTGCCCGACTATCTGGAAAAATACGACGACCCCGAAGACTACAACGGAGAATATTATGTGGAGTTCAACGGAACGGCATTTTGCAGCGGCGATTCTTTGGAGTGCTACATGAGCTTCAGAAGAGACTTGCTGACGGCGGAAATTTCCAGCATCGTCAACCAGTTCGCAAATATGTTCGTCACCGTGGAAAACCAGAAAGACCCCACATGGGAATACGGAGCGCAAGAACTCATAAAAGGGTTGTTGCAGTGCATGCTCGAAGACGCGACGAACCGTGAAGATTTCACGGAAGATATGATGACAATCAAGACAATGCATCAGTACTACCAGGCATTGAGGGTTCCCATTCTTGCCCGTGACAACCGCTATTCCGACAGTGTGACGCTCTACTCTCACCCTCTAACCAAGGACAAGAGCGCGGACGCTCTTCGCAACATGGCAACCGCGCTCAACAACGCCAACAATACGATGAAGAGCTATTGCGGCGTCTTCGACGGTGCCACGAAGGACTGGTTCCAAAGCCACATTTTCGCCTTGACGACGGGAAACACGGTCAACATCGACGACCTGGACAACTCGCCGTTTGCCATTTTCGTAATCACCCGCGACTACGACAAGAGCGATTTCAAAGTGGCGGGGCTCTTCATCGACTGGGTTTACAGAAAAATCATCGAAAAAACGGAACGCGGAGAGCACGTCCGTCCCACGCACTTTCTGCTGGACGAATTTGCCAACGTCCCTCCCATCAAGGATTTCGAGAACAAAATCGCCACCGCACGCTCGCGCAACATTTGGTTCCACATAGTATTGCAGTCTTACAGCCAGCTCGACCACGTCTACGGCGACGACAGGGCCGCCATCATCAAGGACAACTGCAACTCGCAGGTATTCCTCGGCGCGCAGAACAGAAAGACGCGCGAAATATTTTCCGAAGACTGCGGCAGGCACTCGATACCCTCCCTGCGAACGGTGCTCAATCCCACGGTGGAAGAAATCGTGGAAGTGCCCCTCGTCCCCGTCAGCAATCTGGACATGATTACCCCCGGGGAGATGTATTACAAACGGCTCTACATGCCCCTGATTTCCACCCGTTTCGTAAGAAGTTACATCGCGGCGGCACACGGCTCTTACAAAGGCTTTTTCGATTCCCACGGGTTGAAAACCTGCACACCCCGCAACCGCGAGCCCTTCAACTCGCTGAAATACACATTCCCCCCTCTCGTCAAAGATTATATGCATCTGCTGGACTGAGCCGACCGACGTTTGCTTCCGTGCGGACACTTCAAATTCCTTTTACGCAAAACTTTCATTCAAAAATCGCCGCCCTGTCGGGCGGCGATTTCACTACACGGCTCGTTCGCGGTTACGGCGTCAATCCGCGCCGACCGCGACGACAGACTCACCTCTTTGCCGTAAATAACATAAATCCCAGGGAAAAGAAGAACCCGTCTTCCAAAAAAGCGTCCGCCATATTCGGCAAAGACGGCTCGCAAGGTTTTCTATTTCAAACTATGGCTTTTATTTC
Source organism: uncultured Clostridia bacterium (assembly GCA_944349635.1). Lineage (GTDB taxonomy): Bacteria > Bacillota > Clostridia > Christensenellales > CAG-917 > Limadaptatus. The sequence goes on from CALVNH010000001.1 coordinate 93,915, forward strand.
TCTTCCGTAACTACTTTCTCTTAACCGTTCAATGCGGCATATTCTTCATCCGAAACGGCTTCCAGCCATTCGTTCGAGGTATCTTCTCCGACAAGTTCAACGGCGATATGCGAAAACCAACTGTCCTTTTTTGCGCCATGCCAATGCTTAACGTTTGCGGGAATTTCCACCACGTCGCCAGGATTCAGACTGCGGGCAGGTTTGCCCCACTCCTGATACCAGCCGCTTCCAGCAACACAGAGGAGAAGCTGTCCTCCGCCGCTTTTTGCCTTATGTATATGCCAGTTATTGCGACAGGATGGCTCGAACGTGACGTTGGCAAAGAAGGGTTTCACACCCGCCGATGTTAGCGGATTGAGATAGGACTTACCTATAAAATACTTTGCATAAGCCGTGTTTTCCTCGCCCTTACCAAATAAGTTTAATTCTTCAAATGTTTTCTCTTCCATTTTACTCTCCTTTTATTAAAATTTCTTTCGCACAGTTCAATGCGTTAAATACTCTGGGCACGCCCATATACGGCAAGGCGTGGGCAAGCGCACAAACAATTTCCTCCGCCGTGTTTCCCACCTTGATTGCCCCGAAAATATGAGAGCGCACCTGCACTTCCGTTCCGCCCATCGCCGCAAGCATGACGACAGTTAAAAGCTCTCTTGTTTTTTCGTCAAGACCTTTTCTCGTACAAAAATCTGCAAAACAGAGTTCTGTCAGCCATTTGGGAATTTCCACAGCAAATCCGCCGGGAAGCCATTGATACCTTTCTGCTATTTCTTCACCATAGATGGCCGATTGAATCGCAAGCCCTTTTTCATACCTCGTCGCTTCCGATATGGTTTCTGCACTTTCGAGCGGCAGCGCAATGCCTTTCGCGGCAAACACCTCGTTCATCGCGGAAATTGCGTTGAGCGTTTTCGGAAAGCCGATAAAGGGTGCGCATTGATAGATCGTTTCGCGTATTTCAAGCGGAGTGAGTCCGACATTCAGACAGGCTCCGACGTGAGCTTTGAGCTGCGGCAACGTCTGATTGACAGCAAGAACGGTAATCGTGATGAGTTCGCGCATGCGGTTGTCAAGGGAACCGACATAGCACACCTCCCCAAAGATAAACCGCTGCAAAATGCGCATAAATTCGGGATCTGTCCCCTCATTCTTTGTAGGCTCACCGCCAAAAAGCTCCTTAAATTTTTCTTGTGTTCGTTCGATCCTATCCATATTTCTTTACCCTCCTATCTTTGCGCCAAGCTCATACGCCTGCCTGCGATACAGGTCAGGCATCATGGAAACCGTGCCGCTGCCCTTTGCAAGCACTCTTCCGCAGTCGATGAAATTTAGATAATCAAAGATAATATCAAAATTCGTCGATATGCCCTTCATTACAATGTCGTCGTTGTTCCAAGCCGTTGCCAAAAGGACGGCTTTCATATGTTTACGCGTGATCGCTCCATTTCTTGCATAGAATCTGTCTATCACCGTTTTTAATTGCGCGCTCATGGTAAAGTAATAGACGGGCGTGGCAAACACGACCGCATCGGAGGAAAGAAGTTCTTTCAATAATCCATTACCGTCATCCTTTTGAACGCAATCTCCCGCCATGCCGCACCGGTCGCAGCCAAGACAGGGGTTTATGTTCCCTCTCGCTGCGTCATAAATTTTTACCTCATGCCCCGCTTCTTCCGCTCCCTTCATAAAGCAAGCAACAAGCGTATTGGATGTCCCCGCCTTATGCGGACTGCCCGTGATAATCAGAACTTTCATGTTCATCACCTACCTTTGCTTCTATTATAACACTCGGCGCGTTTAATATTTAATACTTATATTTTATTGTTTATTATGCAATACGGATATGATAATTAAAATGGTCGGGTGATTTTTGCTTCTCTTAATACGTTCTTTTCTATAAAAAAAGCGCATCCGAAAATGCGCTTTTCCTTATTATATTATTTCAAAATGTGCCAAAGTTTCTTTGATAGCCAAAACCATCTTTTCTGTCGGATGCGATCGCGGACGTTTTAACTCTTCGACTGCGTTAGGAGCATCATACATAGGTAACCCCAGATTACGCTTAACCTCCGCGATATATGCCGTATGCACCTTGAAGCCGTAGTTTTCTTCAACATAATTTTGGATATCCTTATATGTCGTTTTAGATTTCGGCTTTCGCCCTTCGGCACGTTTCAGCGCATCTTTTAATGAAATCTTACCTTCTCCCTCGCCAAACTCGACATCAACTACGATATGACTGTCAGGCTTTTTCTTGGAAAGCAGTACCAGTGTCTCGACGTGTGTCGCCGCTGCCTTTTTGATACGCATCTTCGCCCTCGTATTTCGACGAGTGATACGATTCTCTTCGGGCGGCGTAGCTCTTGCGCGGACTTCTGAAATCGTGCGATGTCAGGCTGTCCTTAAAGCCAAATTTATAGATAAAAGTTATAAGTTCGGGGTCTTTGTTGCCCTCTTCATCATAGCCGCCGACAATTACCTTTTCGACAATGCTTTCAAAGACGTATCTGTCAAATTCTTCAAGCACGGCGTGCTCTTCCAGCGTCTTGCGGAATGCCGCTATTCTCTCCCTAACGTTGCCGTAAACCTTTGCCGCCTCCTCGCATTGAGCGAGCTCACCCTTGGCTACCTCTATTTTAGCAGACAGCTCCGAATATTTCAACTCAAAATCTTCTTTACTCAAAACTTCGTCCAGCCTCATATCAACGAGCTTTGCCCTTTTTCCTTCAAGCGCGGCGACATCGCGTTTAGCTTTTTCGAGCTGTTTTAAAGAATTATCTTCCGAAAGATTCTTTTCAACACGTGCAAGGAATTCTTCCAACACTCCGTCGGCATTTTCGCAGAGCAGTTTGTACGACTCGACAAACGCCTTCATAATCTGCACTTCCTCCACGCCCTTGCTGTCGGGACAAAATTTTTTGCCGCCCTTAGTAGCTTCGACGCACTGCCACACAACTTTGCTGTGAGTAGTTCCGCTGTGCCAGCATCTGCGGGTGAGTGTTCCGCCGCAAAATCCGCATTTAATCAGACAACTGAAAGCGTACTTGCGCGTAAATATTTCACGCTTCCCGCCGTCGGTCTTGCGAGGATTGCTTCTACGGAGTAATATTTCCTGCGCCTTTTCAAAAACTTCTTCCGAAACAATCGGCTCGTGGTGGTCAGCCAGATAATACCTGTCCTCTTCCCCGAAATTGGCAAGCCTGCGTTTTGATATGGGGTCGACGGTAAAAGTTTTGCCCATTAGTAAATCGCCCTTGTACTTTTCGTTTTTGATAATGCCTATAACCGTAGATTCGGGCCAAGCTGTGCCTCCGCGCTTGGTTTTATAGCCGAGATTTCTCAGCTCTTTTGAAATGACACTACCGCCTGCACCTTCAATGTATCTTCTGAAAATGTAGCGCACAATCTCCGCTTCCTCTTCGTTGACGGATATGGTTTTGCTTACGGGGTCGTAATCGTATCCGAGGCAGCCCTGAAAGCCGACCATTTCGCCGCGTTGCATCTTCATCTTTAAGCCCTTTTTGACATTGGCAGATATGTTTTCCACTTCCTGCTGGGCGACTGAGCTCAGGACGACGAGCAAAAGCTCGCCGTCCATCGTCAGCGTGTTGATGTTCTCTTCCTCGAAGAATACGGCAATATTCCTCTCTTTGAGCATACGCACATATTTCAGCGTGTCCAGAGTGTTCCTTGCAAAACGCGAAATGGACTTGTTTATGACCATATCCACTTCGCCGTTCATACAGTCGTTGATGAGCCTTTGGAATTCCTCGCGTTTGGCAACCTGCGTACCCGTAATGCCCTCATCGGCGTAGATTCCGGCGAACAGCCAATCGTCTTTCTTTTTTATGAGTTCGGTATAATATGTAACCTGCGACCGATAGCTGTTTAGCTGGTCTTCATCGTTCGTGCTCACCCTGCAATAGGCGGCTACGCGCAGTTTTCCCTTTGCGTTGCCGCCTTTTCTGCGGGCATAAACACGATTATTGCCTTTAATTACTTCAACGTTCATCATTCACCTTTCATAAAAATCGTATTAACTTTATAGTGTGTATTATACACTACTAAACATAAGTTGTCAAGCGGTCAAATCTGACCTGACACCATAATCATTCATAAGATCTTTTTTAATAGCGTTGTATTCCTCCTTAGAAATCAATCCGCACGATAACAGCGTTCTCAACATAGAAAGCTGTATGCTGTATCGCGCAACCCTGTCATTGCATTTGTTTTCCGTAATATTTTCCCCTTAAAATTTATTCGTTGTTTTGCTAATAGTTCTCCTTTCCGTATTCACGGCGCTTCTATATAATTTTTTACTTCTGGCGGAACATATCACTTCGGCATCTTTTTTGAACCGTATGCCGCAGAAGTTTTTTGATTTTTCTCTCCCTGCGCAACGTCACGCAGAATTATTTTGCATTATAGTCGTCACTCTGCGACTCACTGCTACTTGAATTTTTAGCTCTCTCCGCCTCTATCTCTTTTTCAATCTCTTCAAGGCGATTAGACATATCGCGGATGAGATACTCGCTGTCCTGCCCGAACGATGAGAGAAAGTTGCCGATGAGTTTGCTTACCTTCCTGTGCGAAATAGAGAGCCGCCTTTTCAAGTTGTTGTCGTTTACCTTGTGCCGTCCCTTGCGCTCATAGATTTCAGGCTTGATCATCTTCACTGCACGCAGAACAATGTTGCCCTGCCTGCGTTTGTAATCGGCGTCAATCTCGTCAATGAGCGTTACCGTGTCGGGGGAAACTCTGTAATTGCTGAAGGATTCGACAAATTCCTTTTTGAACACATCTTTTTTAAACACGTCCTTGGCGAATATCGGCTTGACCTGTTTTTCATACTCAAAGAGTTGGTCGGAAAATTTAAGGTCGGCTTTCCTCGCCCGCCTATCGAACAGCAAAAGTTTTCTCACAACTTCGTCCACCTGTTTGCGGTAGGGCTCCATATCCTTCTTGCCGTAGGCAAAGCTCGCGTCCTTCGGGATAACCTTGGCAAGGTCGATAAGCGCTTTGCGCACTTCGTTCTCCTGTACAATGCTCGTTGTAAAGGTTATCTTCTTCAGTTCGCGCAGGGCTTCGTCCCTCGTCATGTACAACTTCTTATAGCGCTCGCTTACAAAAGCATTCAGCCTGACGTGCATACGGTCAAGGACGGGTTTTGAAATTTTACCCTTGTGCCTGTATTCAAGTTCCCTTTTCCTGTACTTGCACTTCGGCTCTTTCTCTGCAAACCAAAAGTGGATGTGAAGGTGGTGGGGCTTGTCCTTGTGCAGCGCGCAGATTAAATCCACGTTCTTCGGGTCGAGCCTCATGTCGCGGAAGAATTCGCCGAAGGTGCGCTTTACAAGGTGAATGCACTTTTCGGGCGAGTCAATTTTATAACTCATCTCTTCATTGAGCGAAATAAAGCCGTGCCATAAATTTTTGTGAGCCTTGGCTCGTTCCTATATGGCTTTCAGCTCTTTTTGCGATATAATGCCGTCGCCGTTGAACACGCCCGTGTTCTTCTCGAAGTATTCAATCATTGAGCGCGTCTGCGATTTGGAGTTTTCGCCGTTCAGCTTTCTGTCGGCGGTCATATATTTATAAATATTGTTGCCGCCGTCCGACATTTCATAATACGGTCGTTCCCTTTCGAACCTTTCGCGCTCCTCCGCCGTGGCGTTGCTCCTGATTTTCCACGGCGTGTAGGTGATGTTAAAGATTATCGGTTGTTTTGCTATAAGTTGTCCTCCTCATATAATCTTGCCGCAGGCAAGCCGATGGCGGGTTTCCTCGTCGGCGCAAATTCAGCTTTCAGCCGTTTGGCTTTGTCAAACGGCAACATTGCTTCATTGCGCCTCCTCTTCAACGAAAATCTTTTCCTTCGGCAAATCTTTTCGTTGAGAAAAATGATGGGTTTCCCATATTTTCTGCCGCTTGCGCGGCAGGAAGCAAAAATGCAACGTGGGACACGAAATTGCATTTTTCTTATCCTGCTACGGTTTTCCTCAAAATCGTCCCACTTCCGATGTTTGTTCTGCTTACCGACTTTGCCCATATTTCTGCTCGTAGTTCCGTGCCAAGTAGTAAATATTCCGCACCTTGTTCAGCTCTTCGTCCGCCGCAAACTTAGCGGCAACGTCTGTCCAATCAAGGTCGGTTATGTACCTCTCCGAGGCACCGTACAGCGTTCCTTGTATGTCGGTATGTGCGTTTCTGAACTGTTCGTAGGTCATCCCTTGCGTGGGTTCTGACTGTTCTTCCACAGGCGTTAGTTGCGGCATATCTTGCGGTGTACTCGGTTGTTCGGCTGGTTCTTCCGTGGGGATAACCTCACTTTTCCTTTCCGTCGATTTACTCTTTCCACCCTTGCTGCCCGCGTTCTTCTTTTGCTTCGACATATCCATCTGCCGCTTGCAAAGGTTGAAGTAACCCTCTACTTTCTTGTCTTTGAATTCGGGTAGTTCGTCATGCAACATATGCCTGCAAATCCCCTTTACAAATATCCCGCACTTGGCGACATTCAGAAGTTTCATTGCCCTGTAATAGAGGGGGAGAAAGTGAAGTGCTTGCTTTTATAGTTGTACTTCTTGGGTATCTTGTTCTCTTTTTCAAGGTCTTTAACCTCGCGCAACATTTCTGAAATATTCTCCCAATAGAATTTCTCCTCGTCCGTCATCTCTTGCGTGGGTTCGACGTCCTCGAACTCATAGGCGCATATTCTGTGTGCCATCTTACCTGCCTGCGTATCGTTCAGGCAGTTTAAGATGTCCTCGTACAGCTCGTAAAATGTAAATTGTTTCTGTTGTTTCTGTTGTTCCAATATATTCCTCCTTATTTTGTTTTGCCGAAGATTATGGCCCCTGCGGCGCAGCCCCTGATAGGTCTTACATTTTGTCACCTCCATTTTTAAAATTAAAGGAATAAATCCCTCGCTCCCTTCATATAACTTCGTGAATTTTCACCCCTATCTTGAGTAAATTTTTTTAAATTCTTTATGCAAAGAAGCCGCGCAGTCATCTGCGCGGCTTCACATAGTCTAATCTTATTTACTTGTAAACTCGCCCGTTATGTTCAGATGCTCGTCCCTGCCGTCCTCTGCATCCAACACAAAATGAAGCGTATTTGCGCCCCAATATGAGAATTGCCCGTACTCCTCTTCCGTCTTGGCGTGGAAAATATTTATCTTCGGGTCATCCTCGCTGCCTACAAGTTCGCAGGCGAACGGTATGCCGAACAAGGCAAATAAAAATAGCGGGCGGTTAAAATCTATTTTAAACTTCTTCGTTCCGTCCGCGGACAGACTGCCCGGTCTGCAATCATATTTCTCGCCCGTGATATAATTTATTCTGATGTATTCCTCAGGCGTCTGCCTCTCTTCAGGCTTACTTTTTATAAAATGACTGTATCTTATGGCGATATACCGAGGCTTGCTTATGCAACACGAAGGGTCGCCGCCGCGTGACTTTATGAACTTTGCCCGCGTTATTCGACGAGTATATTTTGCGTCATACAAGTCATCGAGGTCGTAAAGTCCCTTATACTTAAAGCTGTATTCATCCCAATCCCAATCGCGGAACCCCGCCCTGTTCTTCGGGTCGTATAGCATTCCTATCGTCAACCCTGAACCATATCTTTCAACGGGCGGACCGATATAGCTGTATTTATTGTGCCCCTGATAGCCGCAGCAATCAAAGGTCGGTTCAATTGCAATCAGCCCTTCTGCTTTAAGTTTGTTCAACAGCGACTGTATCGTGCGCTTTGATACGGCAAGTTTTTGAGCGAGCTTAGCAATATCAATCTTTTGCCCGCTGTGTTTTATTATGTAGTTGATTACAATCTCCCTGCGCTCTTCGGGCGTGGGCTTGCGCATTAAAAATTCAGGCGGTGAAAAATAAAGATTGTTATTATAGTAAATTGGGTTCTCTATCTCAATAAACCCGTACTTATTTTTGTGGACGGTTCTATCGCCCGGCTCGCCCTGATTATTTTTTCTCCAAGTTCTCCTTTTACGCTTTTCAGCCATATCATACCAGCAAAATATCAAACATTTGTTTGTATTATAGCATATATTTTTCCTCTCGTCAGCTATAAAAGGCGCAAAAGCATACTGCTCCTGCGCCCTTGAATAGTTTTAAATTTTACCAAGCAACTTATTCCTCGTCGCCTTTTTCTGAAATTTCTGCAAGCTCTACGTACTCTTTGAGTTTGCGCTGTAACAACTTTTTATCTATGAGTTTCAGTCTGTATTCCGATACTAATGTCGGCGACAAGCTGCGGCTGAGCGCATATTCCACGACTTCGTCATCTTTACTAGCACAAAGAATAACGCCGACGCTCGGATTCTCATTCTCTTTCTTGACATCTCTGTCGAGAGCTTCGAGATACAAATTCATTTTGCCGACATATTCGGGCTTGAACTCGCCTATTTTCAGCTCAAACGCCACAAGGCAGGATAGTCCACGGTGGAAGAACAGCAAATCTATGAAATAGTCGTGGTTGCCAACCTGTACGCGATATTCCTGACCGATAAACGTAAAGTCTTTGCCGATTTCCAGAATGAAATTTTTGAGATTATTGACAATAGCAGAGGAAAAATCGCGCTCGGATACGCTTTCGGGCAGGTCGAGGAAATCGAGCGTGTAAGTATCGAGGAACACATTGCCCGTCGCCCTCTTCGCCTCGGCAATGGCGGGTGTTGTTGGCTTTTGCGAGAGCATATACCTTTCGTAATAGCCGCTGTCTATCTGACGAGCCAGCTCCCTTGCGCTATAACGCTCTTTGACGCATAATGCCATATAAAAGAGGCGCTCCTCGGCAGACTTACAGCTCGACATTATCTTCAAATGGTTAGACCAACTCAATTGTGTCAACAGTGTTGACACTTTTTCGTCATCTTTGTAGAGTTCGTAAAACTGCTTCATTCTATACAGTCCGCGACGGTTAAAACCCTTTAAGTCGGGATAATTTTTCGCAAAGAAGTCGGCAAGCCCGTCCACGAAGGAATCGCCGTAGGCTGCATTCTCCGCGTGTTCGCTTATGTACTTGCCGATGTCGCGGTACATGAGAATGAGTTCTTCGTTGACCTTCCGATATGCCTTCTCCCTCGCCTTTTCTATAATGCCGACAACCTCATTAAACGCTCCCGTCAGCGCATTTTTATTATCTTTTCCAGCCATTAATTATTCTCCCGACGAAGTTATATCCGTATTATATCACAGCTCAGAAAATCTTTCAAGGCTTTCAGCTAAAAGCAGAGTCAATTTGATATAATCGCTATTATGAGAAGGTTGGCTCGGAAGTCAAAGATATTACCGGTGATTTGCCTTTGAAATACCTTATAATTGATAGTTAATACAACTATCTCATATATGTTAGCTTGCTGATACAGTAAAAACGAAAGGAGAAAACCATTGCGAATATTTATTTGTCAAATGTTTTGTGTTGCACTTTTGTGGCTTGAAAAAAAATTTCATAAATTTTTAAGAATCTTACCCTGAATTTTCGCAAAAAATAGAAGATAGCTATTTTAACTATCCTCTATTTGCTTTCATTTTACAATACATGCTTTACTAGTAGTTCTATTTTTGATATAATACAGCACCACATTAAATTTCCACTATCATACCATCATATGGTATAATAATTTCCCCACTATAATCTGCCCTTAGTGCATTCAAATATGGTGTTATATTTGTCTTATAAACTGAGATGCGATGGACTGGAATAAACTTTTTTATTCCATACTTATTTAAAAAAGGTGCGATTTGCTGACATAATGTATGTCCCCCTGCAAGTTCGGCATAATCGTCAGTTGCTGCTACATCGTGAATTAAACAATCACAATTTTTTGCATAGGAAACTATATTTTCGTCAAATGCAGTGTCTGCAGAATAGACAAAAGAAACCTCCTTGCTTCTGCAAACTATTCCAAATGTCAAAGGCGTGTGTTTTGATTGGAAAAATTTAATATTTATTCCCCCTATCATTATTGTTTCTTCCACCTTTGCAACCTCATACTCCATACCTTTTGCGTTTACTAACATAGGATACGGAACACCGATAAAAGCCTTTAGACTATCGATGCAACTTTCTGATGCAATAATTTTAAAGGGTTTGTTTTCTTTTTTGTAAATCCCTGGAGCAAAGAAGTATCTATAAAAGAGATACCCAGGCAAACCAGAAATATGATCCCCATGCGAATGTGTAACTATAATATGGGTAATCGACATTGGATCAATTTTCGCATCAAGCAATCCCTTAACAAGGTTAGTGCCGCAATCAACTAATATCCTATCGCCATCATCAGCATCAATAACAAACGATACCGTTTCGCCAACATCTGAGGCCATCCATACTCCAAGAAAAGTGATTTTCATAATTTAGTTAGCTCCTTTAAAATAGAATTTTGGATTAATAATATATTCTATCGCTTGATGATATGAATATCTTTTAAAAATATCTTCAGTGGACAACAAAGAAGTGTCCGAATAATTTTGAACAACTTTACTTAGCATAGTTTCATCAAAGTCATATTTAATGCCGAAATATTCAAATATTGGCATATTTACTTGGTATAAGCACTTTAACACTAAACGTAACGATTCTGATTGCGGTAAAGATGCATATTTACAATGGAAATCCTTTAAAATTAGCTCATACCTCTCTATATACTCATCCATTTCGTCAAAGGCGAGTACTTTACGTTCTTCCAAAGAGTCAACTTCAACTCTCCATCCAATCAACTCATCGAACAAGTTGTCTGTAGAACTATAATTGCCAATCATGTCAAATTCTACATTAAATTTTTTGTATTTCAAATAAATATTGAACCTATCAGGCGCTGTTATTGAGACACATTTATACATGTAGTCTGTGAATAGATTTTTATGTATTTTAAAAATGATTGGACAACCCGTTATCATTGAATATATATTATCACAAACAGTTGTATGATTATCAAAATATAGTATTTCGCTACAGGCACGTAATAAATTCACAAAATACAGTACTTTTTTCTTTTCATTAATATTTTTGAATTGAAAAAAAATGCAATCCTTTTCTACTAAATGCTCATTTAAATGTTCTGTAATTATTTTTCTTTTTTCGATTCCACAATTTACTAATTTTATATATGCTGACTCAATCAAATCTTCACTAACGGTTTGTTTGTATTTATACGATAATTGAAGATTATGTGCTGCCTTAATAAACTCAGATGGCATTATATCAATTGCTCTAATATCAGAAATTTGAATTCTATCGCAAATTGACAATATAGGTTCATAATATTGGTTAGCTAAAATACCTAAAATTTTTAAACGATCAGGAATTTCCTTTAATGGTATACCACTATTATCGTGAGACTGCGTTACACGTCGTGAGTCTTCTAATATATCATTTAGTGATTGATATTGTTCAACTCTCATTTATAATAGCCTCTCCATCAATGGCATCTATTGCCACTGTTTGTCCAGTTACAAGATACTTCGCCTCAGATGCACCAACAACACAAGGAATACCCATTTCAGTTGATAAAATAGCCAAATGGCACAGCCTCCCTCCATTTTCGCTTATTATTCCTGCAACCTCCCTAAATAGAAGAACGCACTCAGAGGACGCATACTTTACCACAACGATTTTATTATAGCATTTCCCTTGTGATTTGACAACATCACTAACTCTCATTATTTCTCCTGAAACATGAAAATCGAAGTTTGCCCATCCCTTTATCATATCATCTCCTATCAGATGCAACTACTTTATCAATTAATTTACAAATATCACCCTTTTCATTTTCATCCAAGTCATTCATACCTGACAATAAGGATTTAAGCTCTCTTTGTGTGTCAATTATCTCCGCATTTTTCCACAACATTTCAAACCAACACTGAAATAGCAAAACCATAGTAACATCTTCAATTATACAGTAATGCTTTTCTATCGATGTGTCATATGGTGTACGAATGACTAAGTATTTTTTATCAATTATGTAAAATGATGCAAAAGGCACATTAGAATCGCACATAGCGTAATATGAATCCCTTTTTGCACACTTACTCATGTACATAAAATTTAGTATGGTTGTAAAATTTTTACTATTGATAGCAGTTAAATATCGTAATTGTATATTTTTATCTGACACAAACTTATTAAGCAATTCAACCATAGGACGACGAGTATCTTTTACCTGGGTCCTTATCTGGGTATCAAGCGAAACAAAATCAACCTTATGCTTACCACCTCCCATAAGTGCATCAACCATTTTGGCACACACATCAACAGATTGATAGTCACGAATACTAGACGGATTCATGTGTAATGCAAAGTCCTCCTGTTTCTCTTGTATTTTATCAAACATTTTGTCAAAATCAAAAATGAAAGTCGTAACCAACAAAATAAGAATGCTAAACAAGAGATTTTCAAACAATGTTATGCTTGAAACACAATTAACGACAATACCTCCTATGATTGAGGCGACTAAAGTAATTATTGCAACAAAGTGTTTTTTAAAGAATTTCATATGTATCTCCTTAACTGTATTCATCCCACAAATAGTTACGGTCGAGTCCATATCTAGAGTTTATTGAGTAATAAGTGAAAAATAAGTTTGGGAACTTAAAATTTTGGTCGCTACCAAAAATAAATTCATAATAACCTCTCTTGTTCCCACAATACCTAATTAGCTCTTCGGCGATAAATTTAAACTCTTTTGTCTTTATATACTCGCCATCCCCTTCATGAACTATATCTAAAGTAAGAAGCGTTCTATCCATAGAAATCATAGTATCACTACTCTTAGTTCCATCGGTAAGATCTCTCGTATTTACAGAATCAGGCAAGATCTCAATTCTCAAATTCCTATCGCCGTCTGAAAAAACAACCCCCGCACAGCAACATTCTGTTTTTTGTATCATATTAATTACAACAATTAAAAGACATTCAGTTTGTTCCGTAATTTTGAATTCTACTAATTTTTCTTGTAATTCATAAAAATTTGATATTATGATTATTTTCCTTTGAAAATTTTTCGCAGTAATGACAGCAAAAAACCACCTATTTTTAATGACTTTATTATAATAATCAGTCAATTCTTTTACTGCCTTGTAATCACAAATATAATATTCAACACATCTGCCCATAAATTTTGAAGATGAAAGGAATTCTAATCCTTCTATCCGCTCAATTTCCTTTTCAGATTTTGTCACGATGTTCCAATCGTGTGCATGATATTTCATACTCGGCACTATTGGTTTCATTTGCATCTCACCTTACTACTTTTGGCTATTAACAGCAAATTTTTAAATAAGTAATTACTCAGAAATCTGCTTTTTAATTATACCAAACATTTCAATGAATTAAAAGCACTAATCCAAATATTTCAATAGGTTTTTGTTGTTATTGGTTTTTATAAACCATACCAATAAGTTCTCCCACCCTCCTCGCAATCTGGCGAATTTTGGGATTACACATATATTCCGCAAAGGTCTCTGCTATAAATTCCTTGGAGGACTCGTTGGCGTATTCGGACAAGCCGTACTTTATATCTCCTGTTGTTAAAGTATTGTAATAAGCATTAAAATCTGGGCTCTCCGACAGCCACACATATCGTCAAGAATATGACCTAATCATCTTTGGATAAAAATTATGTTGCACTTCCAAAGCATCAAAATCTGCTTGTGCCCCGTAATTTTTCTTAGTGTTTCTACTAAATTGGCAACCCAATCCTAATGTTCTTCACTATCCCATGAATAAGAAATAATAACTTTTTTAGACATACTATCCCCTTAATTATTTCCTATAAATTTCGTCGAGCGTTTTGCCGTCCTGATTTTTCCATTCAATCCAGCCGTTACGGCTTCCGCCAAGCACAAAGCAAGCCGCACTGCTCGGGCTGGTGAACGTAAGTGATTTATTGAGGAAATATCCACTCTCACGTTTAACTATATCGCTGTTTTTTAATGCCGTTTCTCTCTGCTTGTTCAATTTATCGAGGCGACAATCTTTTGAAATATCTATTTGTGAGTTTGTTAATACCACAAATTCTTCGCCGTCGTAAGTTGCATATGCCTTTATACCGTTGGTGGTCGTATGGAATAAATTCTCCGCAGATTCCTCAACATTTACCACATTCATCTTATAACCCTGCGTTGCCATTATGAACTGTATTTCCTCGTATACCTCTTCAATGGAAGGAAGGTCATATTCGTCGATTTCATACTTGGGCTTGACAGAGTTTTCTACCTTATAGCGGTTTGACTCGTGCGCCTTCATAATGGCATATTCTTCAAGTCCGCTTATCATATCGAGTGAGAATGTCTTGCTGTCGGCAAGGAACATAATCGCCTTATTCCAGAAATCTTTGGAGCGGTTGTGGTCGTCCAGGCGAGCGACGCCGTTGCGCGTCTGTCCTATGTAAATCTGCGCAATCTTATTTTCGTCGTTTTCGTTGATGAGGTAGTAAATGCCGGGGCGATTGATGCCCGTAATCTTCTTTGCCTCAGCGAGCAGAGGGCGCGGAATGACATAAGTCGTCATGGTTGAAAGGTGCCGCCTTATAGACCTGATGCCGTCGGGCTGACCATTGTGGTAGATAATTTCAAGTTTCTTACTTATCGCCATCGTCCGCCTCCTCGTTTATGACATCCATTATATCGCCGACGTTGCAATCGAGAACTTTGCAAATCCTGAGGAGAACCTCCATTGACACCGTTTCATTCTTGCCGAGTTTAGCGAGCGTGGTCGTAGAGATGTCGGCTTTGAGGCGCATTTCCGTCTTTGTCATCCCCTTGTCGATTAGCAATTTCCATAACTTGTTGTAGCTGAGAGCCATAAATTTTCCTCGTTAAATTATAATACAAGTCTATTATAGCATAACAATAATAAATTTCAATACTTTGTCAGCATTTTTAAATCTTTTATTTACATATCCTGATTATTTTATAAAAGACAGCAACGGGCGGCGGACTTTTGATAAAGTCCGCCGCCCGCTCATTGTATAAGTAATATTATTGATTTAATTTACGTGTTCCCACAGTCGAGTTCGATAACTATCCTCACCGTACGGAACTGCTTTGTCACTTTTTCGCGATAGCCGTGCTCATCCGCACAGAAGATAAAATGGGGATAAAACAGCTCAAATACGGCTATTTCGGCGTATTTTTGCCCTAAATACGACGTAGCACTACCATAGTCTCGACGTGCATTGTCTGCGGAAACATATCGTAGCCGCGCACGGATTGCAGGACGTAACCGCGGTCCAGCAAGAAGCGCAAATCGCGGGCAAGCGTGGCGGGGTTGCAGGACACGTACACCACCTTACGGAAACCTGTCGACACTATTCCTTCCAACACGGACGCGTCGCACCCTTTTCTGGGAGGGTCGAGCACGACTGCACGGGGGCTTTCGTCTGCGCAAAGACGCTGCATAAAACACAATGCGTCGTCGCAGACGGCGGTCACTCTGTTGTCAAGACTCAATTTTTTCATGAGATTGGCGGCGTCGAGGACTGCTTCGGGCACGATTTCCACACTGGTGACCGACGCGGACGGCAGACGCAACGCGATTTCCGCAGTCAGCAATCCGACGCCCGAATAAAGTTCCACGATGTCTCCTTCGAAACCGTCGAGAGCGGCGCACACGTCACCGTAAATCTTGTCGCGGACTTCGTCGTTGATTTGCAGAAAACTCACGGGCGATACCACGGCGGAAAACGCGCCGAGATTCTGTGCCGATTCCTTTCCGTGCACAAGTTTTACTCCGCTCCCCATAATGACGTTGGTCTTTTCTTTGTTGGGGCTTACATACACGGTGTAATCGCGGAAATGTTCGTCCAGTTTGCGAACGAGGTTGGATAAATGCGGCACCGTATCTCCGTTGATTACCAGTACGACGGCAAGGGTGGAAATATTCCTCGCCACCAGATGGCGTAAAAGTCCCTTCCCCGTCTTTTCGTCGTAAGCGCGGAGCCCGTTTTCGTTTGCCCAGGCGGAAACCGCCGCGATGAGCTTGTCCGCCCACTCCCCGTGCAGAGGACAACTTTTTGCTGGCACCACCCAGTGCGACTTCTTTTCATAAAAACCCAGCACCACTTTCCCGTGTTTGCCGAGCGAACCGAAAGGCAGAGCCAGCTTGTTTCTGTACGCCCATTCCGCGCCTTTGAACACTTCGGGAACGGTGACGTCGATGCCTGCTTTTTGAAGAGTGCGTTGCAAATGAAGCCGCTTAATTTCCTCCTGCATGGGAGCGGAGAGATGCTGCAAATCACACCCGCCGCACCTGCCGAAATAACGGCAACGGGGTTTTATGCGGTCTTTTGAAGATATTAAAACCTCGATTAGTTCACCGAAAGCGTAGTCCTTCTTGGCGTGAACTATACGAATACGAACCGTTTCGCCCACCACGGCAAAGGGCACGAAAACGGGATAGGCACCGAACTTCACAATGCCCTCTCCGCTCATTCCGAAGTCGCTCACCACGCCTTCGGCGACATCTCCGTTTCTGAAACGGTCTTTCTGCATAATTCCTCCGCAGAAGCGTTGTCGGGAAGAGCTCCCTGTCCTGAGCACGGGCTCTCCCCTCAAAAAACAATGCGCCGACTTCTCGCGGCAACCGCGGGCGCGTCGGCGCACTATAACATTTTATGGTTTTATTTCTGTGCGTAAATTTTGCGCAGACGTGCAAATCTGGGCAGTCCGTCTTCGAGGGGCGCTTTGGCGTCGCCCTGAATGAGCGGCAATGCGTACTTGACGAACTCTTCGCTTATGCCCTTTCCGTCCTCGGTAATCCAATCGAGGGGAACCGTCCTTTCGGTGTTTGCCGCAAGTTCGAGAGGCATGAGCACGGGTTTGCAGGAATATTCCTTCGCGGTGTAATCTCTCTCGAAAACCACCATTTTGTCGGTTTCGCCTGCGACTGCGGATTTGACGGCAAACGCGCCCGCTTCGAACGCCTCTTCGACGTCGACTTTGGAGGCAAGGTGCGCTCCGCAGCGCTGCATGAGGCTGAGCTCGATGGGACGAACCTTGATGTTGAGTCTGTCCTTGACTATGCTGCCGAGAATGCCCGCGAGACCGCCGAGCGTGGCATGACCGAACAAATCGTTTGCGCCCGCCTTGAAGTCTCCGACATAGTTGCCGTCGGGAGTTTTGAGACCTTCGGAAATGACGGCAATGCACTTGTTTTCGTTGCGCTCGCAGACTGCTGCGACGTCAGCCACGAATTTGTCAACTTCGAAAGGCATTTCGGGCAGATAGATGAGGTCGGCGCCAAGTCCCTTGTAATTCGCGAGTTCGGCGGAAGCGGCGAGCCAGCCCGCGTTTCTGCCCATGACCTCGATAATGCAGACCAGACCGAAGTTGTACACTTTGGCGTCGAGGTTGCACTCCATAATGGTGGTGGCGATGTACTTTGCCGCGCTGGCGTAACCGGGGCAATGGTCGGTGCCGTAAAGGTCGTTGTCTATGGTCTTGGGCACGCCGATGACGTTGCAATCGTATCCGACGGATTGCAGATACTTGCTGATTTTGTTGCAGGTATCCATGCTGTCGTTGCCGCCGTTGTAGAAGAAGTAGCGAATATCGTATTTTTTGAAAACTTCGAGAATGCGCTTGTAGTCGGTGTCGTCTACGTCGGCGTCCTTGAGCTTATAGCGTGCGGAACCGAGAGCGGAAGAAGGCGTGTATTTGAGCAGTTCGAGTTCCTTGGGGTCCTCCTTGGACATATCGTAGAACTTCTCGCCGAGAATGCCGACGATGCCGTGCTCCGCGCCGTAGACCGCGGTGATGTTTTTCTGTTTGAGAGCCTCGATGAACACGCCCGCCGCGCTGCTGTTGATGACGGAAGTGGGTCCTCCGCTTTGACCGAATATGCAAGCACCTTTCAAATTTTTCATACTAACTCCTGAATGTGAAAATTTGCGGTATATCCGCGACGAAAATATAATAGCCTTTTTCTATGAATTTCGCAAGCGAAACGCCCAAAATGCGGCAAAAAGCGGGAAACGTCGCCGCGAGAAGCGTTTTCAGACAACCTAAGCGACAACACGCGAGGTTTTGTTGCGTTGCGGCGCGCGCGGTGTTACAATCGTTTCGGAGGCAGTTATGAAAAAAATCGCAAGTTTCACAATAAATCATCTCGAACTTTTACCCGGGCTTTACGTTTCTCGCAAGGACACGCGTGACGGAGTCACCGTCACCACCTTTGACCTCCGCTTTACCGCGCCCAACCGCGAACCCGTCATGGACACCGCCGCTCTGCACACGATAGAACACCTGGGCGCAACCTTTCTCCGCAATTCGGAAGCGGCGGACGACATCGTATACTTCGGCCCCATGGGTTGCAGAACGGGCTGTTATCTTTTGATGTTCGGCGATTTGACATCGGAGGACGTCGCGGACACGGTTTGCGCAATGTGCCGTTTCATACTTTCCTACGAAGGCAAAATTCCGGGAGCGGAAGCCGCCGAATGCGGAAACTTCCTGGACCAGAACCTGAGCATGGCAAAGTTCCACACCGCCCGTTTTCTCGACGAACTCACCCGGCATAAACGCTACGTTTATCCCGAATGATTTGTACCTCGGCGACGCACTCTCCGCCGCACTTCCGCTCCGCCTCGGGTTGCGGGCGCACGGACGCGTCAAAGCTTGCCGCCGCAAAACGCAAACGCATGAAAAACGGCTTCGTTAGGAAGCCGTTTCGTTTTGTTTTCGCAGTTCTAATCGGGCAAAACGCCCTTTGCTTTTTCCTTTTACTTGCTTATCTTCTGCGCAATTTCGTACAGCTGGTTGTCGAACTTCTTGGGATAGTTCAGCGCTTCGATGACATTCATGTCGATGAGATCGCCGCCGCGGACGCCCACCGCTCTGCCGCTCTGTCCGCACTCAATCAGTTCCACCGCGCGCACCGCCATGCGACTGGCAAGCACACGGTCGGACATGGAGGGAGTGCCTCCGCGCTGGATGTAACTCAACGCAATGTGGTTGACGGTTCTGCCCGTGGAAGCCTTGACCTTTTCCATAAGCTCCTCTTTCAAATCGTTTCTGCCTTCGGCAAGCACGATGATTGTGGAAGTCTTGCCCTTGTCAAAGCCTTTCTTGACGCTTGCGGCAATAGCGTCGACGTCGACGGGAGCCTCGGGAAGAATGACGTATTCCGCACCACCGGCAACGGAGGTATAAAGCGCGATGTCGCCGCACGCTCTTCCCATGACTTCGAGAATCATTATTCTGTCGTGAGAGGTTATCGTGTCGCGCAGTTTGAGCATTGCGTCAAGCACCGTGTTGCAAGCTGTGTCGAAACCGATTGTATAGTCGGTGTAACCCATATCGTTGTCGATGGTACCGGGAATGCCGATGACGTTGACGTCGGAATTCTGATGAATGTCCTCTACTCCGCGGAAAGAACCGTCGCCGCCTATGACGATGAGGTTGTGAATGTCGCGCTTGGTCAGGTTATTGATGGCAGCCTGCAAAACTTCGGGTTTCTTGAATTCGCTCGTTCTGCCCGTGCGCAGAATGGTGCCGCCCGTGTGCACGCAGTTGGAAACGCTGCTGTACTTCATCTCGAAAATGTCGTCGTTGATGAGTCCGACGTAGCCGTGACGCACACCGTAGACTTCGTATCCCTTGCCCATGGCGTAACGCACTGCGGCTCTTATGCAGGCGTTCATACCGGAAGAATCGCCGCCGCTGGTAAGGATTGCGAGTTTTTTTTCTTTGCAGTTCTTGTTCTTTGCCATAATAACCTCACATAGCCTCGGAGAGGAACAGTAAAATTTTTGCGCCCGAACGCGCCTTTGCGTCTATTATATAAAATGATAGTTAAAAAGTAAAGTGTTATTTTAGGGCGTCGACGCCCTGTGTGCCCGCACACAATACTTTTTGCCTTCCGCGCCGCCGAGAGTGCTCCTCTTCGGGCGTAACAAAGCCTGCATTTTCGGAAACGAACGTGCGGCAGTCCTATTTTTTGTCGTAACGGACATACGCCGCGCCGACTATGTTTTCCAGCCTCTTGATGAGCTCGTCGGACGGAACAACCCTCTGCCTGAACTCTTTAAGCTGCGATTTCCCGTTGACTTTTATCTGCGCTCTGACAGGCACGTCTCCGGGGAACATGGCAAGCACGCCGGTCACCAGTTTTGACGCGGTTTCGTCGTTTACAAGCACGTATATCACACCGGATTTGAGCGCGGATTCCTCTCTCGCGGCGCCGTTGGTCCATGCTTCCATCTTCTCGACGCTGATTTTCGGTTCGCTTTCGTCGCGAAGGTCGAGTTTTCCGTAAACTTTCACGGGAGTGTCCGCTTCCAACAGCGCACCGTACTGCTCGAACGCGCGCGGATACATGGAGAACTGAATGGTACCTTCTCTGTCCTCCAGTCTGCCCACGGCAAAACGCTGCTGTTTGCCCGTCATCTTCCGCTCGTAAGACTCCACGATGCAACCCATTCGGACGTATCTGTTGGCAAGTTCGGCATTCACTCTGGTGACTTCCTCGCCGTTTTGGTCATACTCCTTGACAAAGAGCGACGACGTCACGAAATCGAACTCTTTCGCCGTGTCCGCATAATCGTCGAGGGGGTGACCGCTGACGTACATTCCCAACACTTCCTTCTCGCCCGCAAGAACGTGCATCTTGTCGTATTCGGGAAGTTCGGTATACTTCACGGTGACGTCCTCAATCAAATCGTCGAACAGCGACATCTGCCCTTCCATTTTGTTTTTCTTGTCGTTGACGACGGCGTCCATAATGCGCTCGTACGACGCCATGAGCGTGGAACGCGTTTTTCCGAATCCGTCGAACGCGCCGCCTTTGATGAGGCTCTCAATCATTCGCTTGTTTATCTGACCCGAACAGCGTTCGATGAAGTTTCTCAAATCGGTGAACGCGCCTTTCTCGCGCTCGGCAAGCACGAATTCCATCGCCTGCTCGCCGACGTTCTTGATGCCCATCAATCCGTAACGCACATTGTCGTTCTCGATGGAAAACACCTTCTTGGAACGGTTGATGTCGGGAGGCAGAATTGTTACACCCATTCTGCGCAGATAGTTGATGTAATGCTTGGTTTCGTCGGCGTTGCTGATTCGGTTGTTGATGACGGCGGTGATGAAGTGCACGGGATAGTAGCACTTGAGATAACCCGTCTGATACGCCAGCACGGCATACGCCGCGGCGTGCGATTTGTTGAATGCGTAATTTGCGAATTTCAGAATCTGCTCAAACAGGTCGTCCGCGATTTTTTCGTCCACACCGTTTGCAACCGCTCCCGGAATCTGTTTCTGCGTGGTATCGCCGGGCAACACGCCGCCCTTTATGAAAATGGTCTTCTGCTCTTTCAGGACGTCGAGTTTCTTTTTCGCGATACTTCGGCGCATTATGTCGGCTCCGCCGAAGGAGTAGCCCGCTATCTTCTGGGCAATCTGCATGACCTGCTCCTGATAGACGATACAGCCGTAGGTGGTTTCGAGCACGCTCTTCAAAAGAGGGTGTGCGTAATGCACGGAAGAGGGATTGCGTTTGCCTTGAATGAATATGTCGAGGAACTGCATGGGACCGGGGCGGTACATCGAAATGCCCGCCATGACGTCCTCGAGATTGCTCGGTTGCAACTGCATCATGAACTTTTTGATGCCGCCGCCTTCCAGCTGGAACACGGCTTCGCAGTCGCCGCCCGAAATGAGCGAATAGACGTTGGGGTCCTCGTAACCCAGTTTGTCGAAATCTATATCGACGCCCTTGTCCTCCTTGATGTATTTCAGGGCTTCGCTTATGTCAGTGAGGGTTTTGAGCCCAAGAAAGTCCATTTTGAGCAGTCCCTGCGCCTCGACCATGTTCTTGTCGAACTGCGTCGTGATATCGTTGCCGTTTCTGGACAGGGGAACGTGCTCCACAATGGGGTCGCCGCAGATGACCACGCCCGCTGCGTGCATCGAGGTCTGCCTCGGCATGCCTTCCAGCTGAATGGCGGTGTCGATGACGTTCTTGGCGGTGGGATTGCTGCGGTAAAGATTTG
Source organism: uncultured Clostridia bacterium (assembly GCA_944349635.1). Taxonomy (GTDB): domain Bacteria; phylum Bacillota; class Clostridia; order Christensenellales; family CAG-917; genus Limadaptatus. The sequence goes on from CALVNH010000001.1 coordinate 115,918, forward strand.
CGAAGTCTTCGGAATACAGACTGCTGGACGGAGTCAGACACTGTTTGAGCAGAACCTTACCCACGGGAATGTCCTTGACCCAGTTGTTGGCGTCCGTATAAGGAACGTCGTAAACCCGCGCAACGTCCTTGACTGCGGCCTTTGCACTCATCGTCGAATACGCAATAATCTGCGCCACGTTGGGCGCGCCGTATTTGCCCACCACGTATTCTATGATTTCGGGACGGCGCACGAAGCAGAAGTCTATGTCGAAGTCCGGCATGGAAACCCTTTCCACGGACAGGAATCTTTCAAACAGCAGATTGTATTTCAGCGGGTCGACGTCCGTGATTCCTATGGAGTACGCCACAAGGCTGCCCACGCCGCTTCCGCGCCCCGGCCCCACGGGAATACCTTTCATCTTCGCGGCGTGCACGAAGTCCCACACGATGAGAAAATAGTCGTTGAATCCGCACTGGTCGATGACGCCCAACTCATAGTTCAGTCTTTCCGTAATTTCCGGGGTTATGACGTCGTAACGCTTGCCGATATTTCCCCACGCCAAATCGTAAAGGTATTGCTTTGCGTCTCTGCCGTTCATGTCGTCGGTTTCGAAGTGCGGAATGAACGTCTTTTTGTATTTGACGACGAAGTAGTCCCCGTCCACCTTGTCCGCGATTTCCTTGGTGCTCTCTATGGCTTCGGGAATCCAGGAGAACAGTTCCTCCATCTCCTCGCCGCTTTTGAGATAAAAATTGTCGTTTTCAAAACGCACACCCACGGCGTCTGTCTTTTTGCATTGCAGGTTGATGCACATCATGGTGTCCTGCGTGTCTGCGTCCTCGCGACGGAGATAGTGGACGTCGTTTGTGGCAACCACCTTGACACCGATGTCACGCGCCAGTTTTACAAGTGAATTGAGAATGCGTTTTTCGTCCTCCAGTCCGTGGTCCTGCAACTCGATGTAGAAGTCGCCCTCCTCAAACATCGCTTTGAGGCGCAAGGCATACCGTTTTGCCCCCTCGTAATCGTTTTTGAGCAGAAGCGACGGAATGCGCCCCGCTAGACACGCGGAACAGCATATCAATCCTTCAGAATGCTTTTCGAGAAGGTCGAGGTCGATGCGCGGTTTCATATAGAATCCGTCGACGTAAGACACCGTGGACAGCTTCATCAGGTTCTTGTACCCCGTGAGATTCTTCGCAAGAAGAATGAGGTGGTCCCTGCGGTGCAATGTTTCTGGCGTTTTGACGTGCAAATCGTCGGCGACGTAAAACTCGCTTCCGATAATGGGCTTTATGCCCGCCTCGCGCATTACGCTCACGAAGGTGTGAACGCCGAACATATTTCCGTGGTCGGTTATTGCAACGGCTTTCATTCCCATGGCGTTCAGCGCGTCGCACAACGGAGAAACGTGCAGAACCTTGTCCTGCTCCGTGTCCGAAAGCACGCTCTGACTGAGCCTTATCGCGCCGTCAAGCAAACTGTATTCGCTGTGTAAATGCAGATGTACGAAATCACTCATAAATCTCTCCGTCGTATTTCCGCTTCCCGTGAACGCTCCTCTTTTTCGGGGTTTCTACTCCTCCGTGCCGCCCGCAATCTCGATTATCTTCCTCAATCTGTGATTCAGACAGCTCTTCGTTACTCCGAGAATTTCCGCAAGTTCGCTCATGCTGGCCTGCTGATACTCCATTCTGGCGCACGCAGTCTCGCGCAATGCGGGAGCAAGGGAATCCAACCCGTATTTTTCCTCTATTTCTCCTATCGCCATCAGCTGTTTGAGCGCGGCGGTGTACGTCTTGTCGAGGTTCGCCGCCTCGCAGATGGTGACTCTGTTTATACTGTTCGCCGTCTCCCTCTCGTCGATTATGGAGCGGAGCTTCAACGCGCTCTCGCCGAGACCCAGCACGGCAAGCAGACCGAGGATTTCTTCCTTGTCCTTGATGTAGACCAGGAAGTTCTGTCCCCTCTCGCTGATTTTGGCGGCAATGCCCAAGGACGCCATGAGCGAACACACCGCCTCGGCAAAGCCCTCGTCCTCCACCATAAACTCGAAATGATAGCCTTCGCGCTTTTCCTCTTCGTCGCCGGTTGACGGCACATAGACGCTTCCGCAGGCAATGAAAAGCCCTCTCAGATACGCCACGGCGGCATCCCTGTCCGTCGTCACGAAAGGCGGGATGTACTCGTCGAACTCGTTTTCCCCGTCACCGACGAGGCGCAAGTCGAAAAGAATCTGTTTGGTGAAGCCCGTGGGAACGGCTACCGTGTAGGACACGCTGCCCTTTCTAACTCCCGATTTGACGTGTTCGGCGGAGATTTCGAACTCAGTGGGATAGACTGATTTCAGCATTTCCACCACGACAAGGCATTCGGCGTACGATGACAACGCAAAGACGAGATTCTTGCGCTTGCCGCAGATGTTTATGCTGCCCGCCTGCTTTGCAAGCGCGCAGAGAAACGGTGTCACGAACTCGCCGCTGCGCGGCAATATGTCCAACAATTCCGTTATGGCGTTGTCCTTGAAAGTCGTCATGTCACACTTCCGTTTTGTTTTTCTTCGGCTTGAAACGGGGCTCCGCTCCCACACCGCATATTCTCTCTTCGGGTATTCCGTGCCGCTTTATAAACTCCGTCACTCGCGGGAACAGCCCGGTCTGCGCCGTCCTGTGCGCATCGGAACCCAGTATGAACGTCACTCCCGATTCCAGCAGAATCCCGATTGCGCTTTCCATGGTTTCGATATGCTTTTCGTTAAGCTCAATGTACACGCCTCTTTCCAGCGCGACCTCCGCAATGCGCTTCACGTCCACCTGCGCTCTGTGATTCAGGTGACACAGCACGTCCACGGGATATCTGCGGAGAGCGTTTGAAAAAGCCCTGGTGTTGTATTCGACGAGGTCTTCGTCGAGGCGCGCCGATTTTGTGCCCCAACCGTTGACGAGCATAAACTGCGGCGCCCTGCGAATGTATCCGAACTGCATAAGCCTGTGAAAGCCGAGATGCAACACGTCGCAACGCGCGATTATGTCGTCGGGCACGTCGATGTCGCCCGCATCGTTCACCACGCTTGCCTCGATGCTCTGCCGCACCGTAACGGATTTCATTGCGGCAGCTTTCAGAATGTCGCCGTTCTGAACGTCAAACTTCCTGCGGGTGCTGTGCAGAAGAATACTGCCGAACCCGTGGTCGCAGATTGCAATCTCTTTCAGCCCCCTTGCAGCCGCGCAGGCATACTTGTCGGCGACGCAACCTTGCCCGTCGCTGGCAGCGGTGTGCATGTGATAATCTCCCCAAATTTTCATAAGCAATCTTTTCCCCGCAAAGCGGATTTCCGTTTATTCCAACAGCACGAATTCGCGCCGCAGATTTACGCCGAACAATTCACGGACGCGTCTTTCCGCAAGATTGACAAGTTCCGTAAAATCCGTTGCCGTCGCACCGCCGGTGTTGACGATGAAATTCGCATGAAGCTCGGATATCTGCGCCCCGCCGCGGCGAACGCCTTTCAGCCCCGCACGCTCGATATAGTATCCCGCAGGCATATCCGCCCCCGCAAACACGCTTCCGCACGAAGGCAGCGCAGGTTGTTTTTTTCTTCTTTCCGCCGCGTAACGCACGGCAAGCGCACGGCTTTCGTCGGGAGTCGCAGGCGACAAACCGAACACGGCAGAGAGCAGAAATCCCTCTGCTCCGCGCCTGTAACCGAACTCGGCCTCCGTTGCGTCAATCCATTCGGTTTCGGCGCAATCGGCATTTAATCTTTCGATTTTGATAACGTAATCGGCGGTTTGAGCTCCGAACGCTCCGGCATTCAGTCTCAACGCCCCGCCCACGGTCGCAGGTACTCCCCAAAGAAACTCGAAGCCGCCCCTGCCGTGTTTCGCCGCAGAAACGGTGAGTGCCGAAATCCTGACTCCGCATTCCGCATACACGGTGCCGTCCGCCTGCATCGCTATGCGGTTCAGCCTGTGCGTGGATACCACAGGCGTGTAAACTGTACCGTCCGCTATGACGGTGTCGGACCCGCCGCCCAGAAAAAAGACGTTTTCTTGCATTCCGACGTCCGCCGCCGCACGCATCAAAGAGCACAATTCGCTCTTGTCGCGCGGCTCGTAAAGCCTGAACACCGTCCCTCCGCCTCCGAACGTGGTAAGGCTGTCCGCTCCAACCGATTCGCGGAAGGCAACTCCCGCGCTGCGTGCCGCTTTTTCGAACTTTTCGGCGCCTTCTCTCCCGCACTTACGGCAGACTCCGGGGTGCGCCTTCCCCGTTTCCTTTCCGTATTCCATACGGAAGTTTATGCCGTTTCCGCAAGAGGAATTCGGCAAAAGTACGTCTGTCCCGACTTTACCGTCGTCGTCCGTTCGCGGGCGTCGCCCGGCACGTCAGATTTCCGTGTCGCGGGGTCTGTTTTTCTCCATAAGACGCAGTGAAAGCTCGTCGAGGGCGTCGCGTCCCATGCTTCTCAGGCGGAAGTTGCGGCTTGCCGCTTCTATGACGACGGCAAGGTTTCTGCCCGCCGACACGGGCACGACGATTCTCTGGAACTTGACGCCCAGAATGTCGTAGGTGAGATTTTCGTCGCCGAGTCTGTCGTAACTCTTGCTGTCGTCCCACTTTTCCATTTCTATTACGAGGTGTATGCGTTTCTGGTTGAGAACGCCGCCCACGCCGTACATAGCCTCGACGTCGATGAGCCCCACCCCCCTGACTTCCAGAAGATTCGCCGTAGTCTTGGACGGATAGCCGTAAATTTTGTTCTTGATGCGTTTGACTTCAACGAGGTCGTCCGCGACAAGCATGTGTCCGCGGTGCACCAGTTCCAACGCCGTTTCGGATTTGCCTATTCCGCTCTCGCCGATTAAAAGCACGCCTATCCCGCTGATATCCAGCAATTCGCCGTGAATGGTGTCGCTTTCTGCAAGCGCCGTCGTGAGATAGTGCACGGCGTCGCTCTCAACCGCGGAGGTGGACTGACTGCTGGCAAACAGCGCCACGTCATATTTGCGCGCCATTTCCGTCATACACGCGGGGATTACATGATTCTGCGAAACGATTACACAGGGCACGCGTTTGGAAAAAAGCCTGTCCAGTTGTCTTTCTCGGGTTCTCTCGTCAAGAGAGTTGAGATATGCCATTTCCGCATTGCCGAGTGCCTGAATGCGGTGTGCGGGGAAAAAGTCGTCGAATCCCGCGAACAGCATTCCGGGGCGGTTGGTCGCGGTGGACTGAAAACACAAGTCCTTTTTCGGAGCGTAAAGCACGACAAGGTTGAGGTCCGCCGCGAATTTCTCCGCCGTCACCTCGAATCTTTTTCTGTCCGTCCTGTTCTGCGCCGACGCGCCGTTTGCTTCGCCGTTTGTCATAAGTCCTCCGAACGGTCGCCGCAAGTCGGGCGCGGCTCCGTTTTGTTCAGCGATATAACATTATACCCGTTTTACGCGCGCGCGGCAAGCGCGGCAAACGTGAAGAGCAAAATATGAATTTCGCTCCCGTCATTCTTCGGAATTCGGATTCTCTTCTACGTTCAATGCGCGGAGAATTTTCTCCGCGAGTTTTTCGGAGAATCCGTCCAGCGCGGCAATATCCGCAACATCGGCGCGCGCCACGTCACCCGCCGAACCGAACTTCTTGATGAGTGCTTCCGCCCGAGCTTTGCCCACGCCCTCTATCTCGCGCAACCGGCTCTCCGACATGTGCTTGGAGCGCAAGGTACGGTGATAAGTTATGGCAAAGCGGTGTGCTTCGTCTCGCACGCGTTGAAGCATCTGCAAAGCCACGCAGTCTTTGGGCAACAGCACGGACTCCTTCGGTGCCCTGCCCAGAAACACTTCCTCCTCGCGTTTTGCAAGCGAGAGAATCTGCAAGTCTTCCCTGCCGCTTTCTTTCAGGGCTTCCAGCGCATAGGCAAGCTGTCCCTTTCCGCCGTCGATGAGTATGAGGTCGGGCGGCACGGAAAAGCTCTCGTCGTCGCCGTCCAGCCTTGCCAGCCTGCGCATAAGCGTTTCTTTCATGCAGGCAAAATCGTTGTTGCCCTCCACCGTCTTTATTCTGAACTTCCTGTAATGCGACTTCTTCGGTTCCCCTCCCACGAAAACCGCCATGCTTGCCACTTTGTCCGTTCCCGATATGTGAGAGATATCGTACGCCTCTATTCTTTCGGGCAGAACGTCCAACCCGAGCAATTCCGCAAGCTGACTCACCGCGCCTTTGGTGCGCAACGTGCGGCGGTCTTCCGCCGTGCCGTGCTTCTCCATGGCGTCGAACGCATTGGAATGCGAGAGGTCGAGCAATTGACGACGCACGCCCTGTTTGGGCTCCACCACTCGCACGGTTCTGCCCGCCAACGCGCTCACCGCCTTTTCGAGAGAGAGCGAATCCTCCACTCCGTCGGTCACGATTTCGTCACAGACGGGAGGCACGGCGCGGTAAAACTGGTAAATATACGACGTGATGTCCTCGTCGGCGGAGGCGAAAACCTTGTTGTCACCGCCCACGAGTTTTCCTCCGCGCACAATCAACATATTCACGGCGCACAGCACTCCGTTGGTTTCGTATGCGAAGATGTCCAGATTGAAGTCCTTCGGCAACGCGCTGACCTGCTTGCGAACGATGTTGTCCAGCACTTTGAGTTTGTTTTTGTATTTCAGGGCGACTTCGAAGTTTTCTTCGTCGGCAAACTTCTTCATCTTTTCCGTGAGGACGCGCTCCACTTCCTTGTCGTTGCCTCTCAAAAACGCAACGACTTTTCGGATTTCTTCCTTGTATCTCTCCGAAGTCACGTTCCCCGTGCAGGGCGCAATGCATCTGCCCAGATGATAGTAAAGGCACGGTCTCGACGGAGAGGAAAGGTCGTGGGAACAGTCTCGCAGAGGAAACGCCGTGTGAATCAAATCGAAGATGTCCTTGATGTTGACGGACTGCATATACGGTCCGAAATAAAGCGCACCGTCGTTTTTGAGTCTGCGCACCAGCCGCACGGCGGGATAGTCCTCTTTCATGTCTATGCGCAGAAAAGGATACGCCTTGTCGTCTTTGAGAAGAATGTTGTAGCGCGGCGTATGCTTTTTTATCAGATTGTTTTCCGTGACGAGAGCGTCCACTTCGGACGGACAGATGATATAACGGAAATCGGCGACGTGTTCCAACATCGCCATCACCTTTGCCGTTTTGTTTCCCGAACGGTAAAAGTATTGCTTCAGACGGGCGCGCAAATTCTTGGCTTTGCCGACGTAAATTATTTCGCCGTCGCCGTCCAGCATCATATAGACCCCGGGATTCTCCGGGACGTCTTTCAGTTTCGCCTTGAAGTCCACGGGTATATTATACCCTCTTCATGACGAATAGTAAATAAAAACCGCGCGCTGCCCGAAAAGTGCGCGTGCCGCGCGTATCCGCGTCACGCTTGCGCCGCTCCTCTCTCGGCACGCCTTTGCTCTCGCGGCTCACGACTCACGAAACTCCCGCTTCCCCGACACCGAATTCCGTCCGACGGTTCCGCACCCCGATTGACTTTGCCGCCCGCGGCGGCGCAGGCAGTTCATCTGTTGCAGAAACAGTTGCGGTTGTCGTCATCGTTGTCGCCGTCGACGGACGTGAGAGTGGGACCCGCCACGGTAAGCGCGAAAAGAATGGCAAGCATAACCGCCGTTTCCGTGCCAGATACGTTGCCGTCGGAGGCAAACACCGCCATCACGATGAGCAGAAACAAAAACCAGTTTTCGTTGAACGACATACCCTTCTCCCGACACTTTTTATCAAAGTATGCCGTCCGTTCTCCGTTTGACACAATCGCGGTGCAAGTATTACGGATTATTCAAAAACGACCAAATTGTCGCCTTTTCTTTCAAAATATCCCTTATTGCGCGTTTGAATCCGAATTATAATGCGGCTATGGAAACCCTGCTCGACGACGTCACCGTTGAACTCATTCGCGATTACGTTCCCCGAAACGCGACTTTGCACACGCTTTCGGAGTTCTTTTCCGCGTGCGGCGACGCGACGAGAACGAAAATCATCTGCGCTCTTTCCATATCGGAAATGTGCGTCGGCGACCTTGCCCGTGTGTTGGGGCTCAATCAGACCACCTGTTCGCACCAGCTCCGTCTGCTTCGCGCGGCGGACATAGTGCGACAACGCCGCGAGGGCAAAATCATATTCTACTCTCTGAAAAACAGACAAATAGAGGACGTGCTCTTTGCGGGAGTAAAATTCCTGAATCTGTAAAAAAACGCAAAACCGCCGCGCCGTCGGACACACTGCAACTCTGCTCCCACCCCGCCAACAAACAACCTTCGTTATATTTCGTCACGTCCCCCGCTCCTTGCAATCTTTTTGACGCCCGCGCATGGCACGAGACGCATGCTACATTCTCTCCTCAGACGCTTTCTAACCCTCCCTTGCGAATTTTTCGCAAACGAAACGCCGAATCGGTTTCGATTCGGCGTTTTCCGTTATCGTACGTTTATCATGCCATTCTGACTTTTCAACATGGCGTTTGCGCATAAAACGTGTCTCTCATTGTTTGTCGTCGGAGCTGTCCTCCCCGTCGTCGCCGTCGGACGAGTCCTTCGCGTCCGAGGAACAATCTCCGCATTCTGCGTCGTCGAACGGCGATTTCGCTTCCCCCCGTTCCTTCCCGACATCGGACTTCGGGCTGTGTTCTTCTTCGTCGTCGAACGGATTCATTTCCGCGGCGTCCTGGGCCGCAATCTCATCTTCCGTAACCCTGTCGGCGTACTTGTCGCGCAGAACTTTCGAAAGCGCCGCGCGTATACCCTTCATCAGATACAGCACAAAGACGTCCACGACAAGCAGAATCGCCGTGCCCGCCAGCGCAATCGCCCAGTACGGGAATTTGTCCGCAAGGTCGGGAGCCATAAACCCTATGGCTTTCAGCGCGAAGTACAGCACTGCAAGCGCCGCATTTATAATAACAATTTTGACGGGATAAGTTATGAAGGGCTTCACCCTCTTTTCGTTCATAAAGACGGAAATGAGCGCCATCGGACCGAAATACACCGCGTATCCCGCCACGGCGGCAACGTCCCCTATCAAAAAAGAAAGTCCTGCCGACACGACGTATGCAAGCAAGGACGAAACGTAATATTTTTTCAACATGGGAACGGCGACGGCACACCCCGCCGCCACAAACATGGCCACGGTGACGTAACGCAAAACCACTCCCAGCCAGACGAACAAAAGCGCCAGCGCGGCGGATATGCCCGCCAGCGCAAGAGCGTAAGCGGCTTTCCCGGAAGAAAGTCTGTTCTTTTTCATATCAGCAGCAGCGTATCAGGTCGCCGCCAAGGCATTCGCAGCAACAATCCGCGCAGATTGCGCACTGGCACGCCGTGCAACAACCGTCCATCGCGCTGGGCTGCTGTTGTTGCTGATATGTGCGCTGCGTGGCATAATAATTGTTGTTCGCGTTTCCGTTCTGCTGTTGACCGTTGGGGTCGGCTCCCGCATTCTGTTGTCCGTTGAACGCGTTTGTGCCGTCGATTTTCTTCTTCATATTCTCGAGCGCCTTTTTATACTTCTCGTTTTCGGGCTCGAGGTCGACCGCCATTTCCAGCTGTTTTTTGCTGTCGTTCAACCAGTTCTTTTCGTAGAAGATTATCGCCTGATAATAATGCCATTCCCCGCCGCGGTAATACATATCGTCAAGCAACGATTGCGCCTTTGCGAAATCCTTTTCGGAAATCGCGTTTTTGACGTCCTCGAATTTCGCGCTGGAATCTCCCACCTTGGACGTTTCGTGAGAATACTCCATTGCGCTCTGATATGCCGTGTCAAGCACTTCCAACATACGGGCGGCTTCAGACCCTGCCTCGCCCTCGTCGAAAACGTGCGCGGCGTAATATTCGCGCTTTTTCTTGTACGCGTCGAGAATCTCGCTTTGAGAGGCGCCCTTCTCTATTCCCAGAATCACAAACGGGTCACTTGGCATTGCTTTTCTCCTTTGAGCAGACGTTTGATTTGCATATTCAAGCCGAGGTACACGGTGTTTGACAACACCCCCTCGCCGACAACGATATTCATCGCGTTGTACGCGCCGACAAGTCTATTATAAGAGGAATTGAGCAGAAAGTCGAGTTCGTCGGCATTTTTCTTCAAAAACTCCTCTTTGCTTTCGCAGGTACCGTATGCGGCAAGCAAAGGATTGTATCTCCCCTTTTTTGCGTCCTTTTCCACGTCGTCCACGGCGTCGAAAATATACACCAGCCTGCCGAGATTGTATGTGAACACGTCGACGTTGTCGTCCGTGTCGACCAGCCCGCGAGTCAAATCCCGCATGAGCGAAGCGAAACAGTCCGCCACGGCGTCTATGTCCGCCGAATTGCGTTTTTCGAGTTCGGCAAGCCTTGCGAAACTCTCCTTCATCAGCTTGTCGGCGAAAGGCAACCGACGCGCCGCCGCCCTCTTTCTTGCAAACAGCACGGCTTTGACGAACGCGCGGGACTTCTTTCCGTCGTGCACGTCGTCGTCGGCGTTGTAATACACCAAAAGCACCGAAACGTCCGCCACTTTCGCCGTCAAATCGTCGGTCTTGACAATGGTTTTTTTCTTGCCGTTGAAAACACAGAGTTTTCTCTCGAACGTTACGGGAGTACCCGCCACGGAGTGCAACAGCACGTTATAAAACGTGGTGTCGTAATTGGTGCAGAGTCTTGTTGCCGGAGCGCCCGACTTTCCGAGAGCCTTGCACAGCCCGCAGTAATACGCCTGAAAGACGTTGAAGTCCTTGATTAGCATATTGTCCTTGTCGGGTATCACATATCCGAACATCACTGCACCTCTATTGTGTACTCAAAAACTTAAACTTCCGTTAAACGCCGCGCCGTTTCCGACGACAAGTCATCTGTCGAAAGACACGAGCCCCACTTTGCGTTTTACTTTTGCAAGCGTTCTGCTTCCCATTGCCGACGCCTTGCGCGCGCCTTCTCTCGCCACTTCGGCAAGATACGCCTTGTCGTCGAGATAACGGTGGTAGTTTTCCCTTATGGGACGGAACTTCTCCGCCACGGCTTCGCCGACAGCGGTCTTGAAAGTGCCGTAACCCACCCCCGCGAATTCCTTTTCCGCCTGCTCCACGCTTTTGCCCTCTATGGCTGCGTATATGGTGAGCAGATTGGTGATGCCGGGCTTATCGTCACGCGCGACAATATCGTTGCCGCTGTCCGTGACGGCGCGTTTGAACTTCTTCATAACGGAGCTTTCGTCCTCGATGACGGAGACCCACGCGTTGGCATCGGGGTCGGATTTCGACATCTTTGCGGTGGGGTCCTGCAAAGAGCATATCTTTGCTCCCGTGGCGGGAATATACGGTTCGGGCACGACGAACGTGTCGCCGTAACGGTTGTTGAACCTCACGGCGATGTCGCGGGTCAGTTCCAGATGCTGTTTCTGGTCGATGCCCACGGGAACGAGTGACGTGCGAAACAGCAGAATATCCGCCGCCATGAGCACGGGATAATCCATGAGTCCCATGTTTATATTGTCGGCGTGTTTCGCGCTTTTATCCTTGAACTGCGTCATGCGCGAGGCTTCGCCGACGTAAGTGTTGCAGTTGAGAATCCATTGCAACTCGGTGTGTTCGTGTACGTGAGACTGAAAGTAAAGCACGGACTTTGCGGGGTCTATTCCGCAGGCAAGCAGCTGTGCGAAAAAGCTCATGCACGCCTGTCTGAACTCCGCGGGCTCCCTCTTTACGGTGAGGGCGTGCAAATCCGCCACAAAGAAGATGGAGTCGAACTCTTCCTGCATCTTGCCCCAGTTGGACACCGCCCCCAGGAAGTTCCCGAGCGTAATCGTGCCCGTGGGCTGAATGCCGCTGAGCACAATCTGTTTTTTTTCATTCGTCACTTTGTCGTTGATTTCTGACATATAAACACCTTGTATTGTCGATTGAACGCTTGTTACGGAAACACGGAAAACCGGTTGTCGCGTGTCGCTTCGGAAAACTGCGCGGAAAGGTTCCGTGCGGAATGAGCGCAAGTGATTATTCCGAAAGGAAATCGAAAACCGCCTGTTTCGCACCGTCCTTTTCTATGACCGTTCTGTGACGGATTTCCATACGCGGCAAGTCCAGAATGCCCTGGGGGCACTCCGCGCCCGTGCTGCGCATGAGTCCCTTGACCGCCTTGTCCACGTCCGTCTCGTGTCTGTCGGACACGGCGTTGAACACGTCGCATGCAAACTTGTAAGGGCTCGCTGTGGAAACGATGACCGCCGTTGTGTCGTCCTCCGTGTCGGAAGCGTAATCGTTGTATACGCTCACGGCAACGGCGGTGTGCGTGTCCAGTACGTAATCGTCCAAATCGAAGAAATTGCCTATCGTCTCCGTCGTTTCGTCCTCGTCCGCCCAACCTGCCTCGAACACGTCGAGGTCGAGTTGCGACATATCGAGTCTGAACACGCCCGTCTTTTTGAGCTCTCCGTATATCTCACGCATTTTGGCGTCATCCCTGCCCGTAACCTCGAAGAGCAGTCTTTCGAGATTGCTGGAAACGAGAATGTCCATGGAGGGCGACATGGTCTTGAAAAACTTTCTGTTGACGTCGTACTCTCCCGTTCTGAAAAAGTCCGTGAGAATGTTGTTGGCGTTGGACGCCACGATGAGTCTGTTGACGGGAATGCCCATACGGTAGGCGTAGTAACCCGCGAGAATGTTGCCGAAGTTGCCCGTCGGCACCGCAAAGTTAATCTTCTGCCCTTCCTCGATTTCACCCGAAGTCAGAAGGTCGCAGTATGCTGACACGTAATATGCAATCTGCGGAGCCAGTCTGCCCCAGTTTATGGAGTTTGCGGAAGACATCTCTATGCCCTTTGCTTTGAGTTTCGCAATGACGTCGGCGTCGGTGAATATTGCCTTCACTGCCGTCTGCGCGTCGTCGAAGTTGCCCTTGATGCCCGCAACGTGAACGTTGGAGCCCTGCTGGGTTATCATCTGCAACTTCTGCATTGCACTGACGCCTTTTTCGGGATAGAACACGATGATTTCCGTGCCTTCCACGTCCTTGAACCCTTCCAACGCCGCCTTGCCCGTGTCGCCGCTGGTGGCCACCAGAATGAGGGTTTTGCTGTTGTCGCCGATTTTTTTCTTGGACGCGGTCATAAGATAAGGCAAAACCGTGAGTGCCATATCCTTGAAAGCATAGGTCGGACCGTGCCAGAGTTCCAGCACGAACAGCCCGTCCTCAACCTTGACGAGAGGACAGGGGTCGCCGTCGAAACGGGAATACGCTTTGCGCGTATAATCGCAGAGTTCTTCGTACGAGAACTCTTCCATATACAAGGACAGCACTTTGGCGGCGCGCTCGGGATAGTCCATCGCGCACAGTTCGTCCAAAAGTTTTTTGTCGATAATCGGGAATGACGACGGAACAATAAGTCCGCCGTCATCGGATATGCCTTTTACCACCGCTTCCGCCGCCGAGTAGGTTTTGTTGCGGTCTCTGGTGCTGATATATTTCATAAAGCTCCTTGATATTTTTTGATAAAGTCAGGGAAGTTCTCCTCGTTCTCGCTTACGGTAAGCACGAATCTGGTGTCCGTATTCTTCGCCACGGCGTAAAGGTCGGTGAAGAAATCTTCCATTTCGACGACCTTTCTGCCCAGCATTCTGTGCGCGCCGTCGATGTAGAAACTCTCTATGTCGTGATTGCCTGCCAGCACGCCTTTGATGAAACCGATGAGCTCGCGTTCGTCCACGACGCTCTGCCCCGCGCGTTTCAGACAGTCCGTGTTGATGACGCGTATCTGGTAGCGGAGAGAATACATATATCTGTCCGTATCTGTAAGGAACACTATGTCGCCTTTTGCGGTTTCGACGTTGTCGTTCGCCATGTCGATGATGATTTTCGTTTTGCCGGTGCCTTTGGCGCCCGTGATGAGTTTTATCATAGTCACCTCCGCTTACATTTTATATAATATGCGGCCGAAATACAAGACCCAAAATGTCCCTCGCGCTCTATTCGAACTTCTTGAATTCGGCGTGACGGACGGGGTCCAACCGCTCGAACATCTCGTCGAGTTCGCCGTCGCTTATGACCGTGGTGCGTCCCGCGGCATACTGTTCGTCGACGAGAACCTTCATCTTCTCCACGGTTTCGTCGCGCTTGTCGATTTTCATCTCCTGCGGCACGGAATAATAGGAGTTCAGCCAAAAAGCGATTCCCGCAATGCCGCTGAAACTGTCGACCACCACGCGGGCGGGTCTGCCCAGAATCTTTTCCGTGTCGAAAATATTGTAGATTTCCTGGTCTTTCAGCATGCCGTCGGCGTGAATGCCGGCTTTTGTCACATTGAAGTTCTTGCCCACGAAAGGCGTGCGTTCGGGAATGACCATTCCCATTTCGTGCTCGAAATAATCGGCGATTTCGGAAATCACGGAGAGATTCATTCCGCCGTCGGAGCCGCGCAAAGAGGTGTACTCTATCGCCATGGCTTCGAGAGGCGTGTTGCCCGTTCTTTCTCCTATGCCCAGCAACGTGGTGTTGACCGCGGAACAGCCGTACAGCCACGCCGTCGCGGAATTCGTGACAGCCTTGTAAAAGTCGTTATGCCCGTGCCATTCCAGCTGTTCTGAGGAAATTTCGGCATAGTATCTGAATCCGTAAATTATGCCCTGCACGCTTCGCGGCAGCGCGGTGCCGGGATATGTCACGCCGTAGCCCATAGTGTCGCACGCGCGGATTTTGATGGGAATGCCGCTCTCCTGCGACAGCTTGCGCAGTTCGATTGCAAAGGGCACGACGAACCCGAAATAATCCGCTCTCGTGATGTCCTCGAAATGACATCTCGGGACGATTCCGCGCTCCAACGCCTTTTTGATTATGGTCAGATACTTCTCAAGAGCCTGCGACCTGGTGAGGTTCATCTTCTTGAAAATGTGATAGTCCGAACAGCTGACAAGTATTCCCGTCTCTTTCAGTCCGAACTGTTTGACGAGTTCGAAATCCTTCTCGTTTGCGCGAATCCACGAGGTTATCTGCGGAAATTCGTAGCCCAGTTCCAGACACTTCTCCACGGCCTCCTTGTCGCGGTCGCTGTAAAGGAAAAATTCGCTCTGGCGCACCAGTCCGTTGGGACCGCCCAGTCTGTGAAGCATTTTGTACAGCTCCACGATGTCCTTCACGGCAAACGGCTCGCAAGCCTGCTGCCCGTCACGGAAAGTCGTGTCCGTGATGTAGATGTCCTTTGGACATTCCATCGGAACGTGGCGCATATTGAATGTGGTCTTGGGGATTTCGCCGTAGGTGAAAATCTGTCTGTGCAGATTGGGACGGCTGACGTCCTGCAAGGTCGGCTTGTAAGCGTGTTCTTCGATGACGTGATGATTCTTGTTGTACTTTATAATCATTTTTCTCCCCTCACTCGATGGTTTCGAGCAATTTATTCTGCAACGCGATTTGCAGCGCCGCAATCATTTCGTCCATTTCGCCCAACATGAATTTGTCAAGGCTGTAAAGGGTGAGCCCGATACGGTGGTCGGTGACTCTGCCCTGTGGAAAATTGTAAGTCCTGATTCTCTCGCTTCTGTCGCCCGTGCCCACCTGCGCCCTGCGCGTTTCGCTGTACTCCTTGTCCGCCTGGGAGCGGTAATAATCGTAAAGGCGGGATTTCAGCACCTTCATCGCCTTTTCTCTGTTCTTTATCTGACTTCGTTCGTCCTGGCACTCGACCACGATACCCGTGGGCAGATGCGTCATTCTGATTGCGGACTCCGTTTTGTTGACGTGCTGTCCGCCCGCGCCGCCGCTGCGGTAAGTGTCGATTTTGAGGTCGTTTTCGTTTATGGTGACTTCAACGTCTTCCGCTTCGGGAAGCACGGCAACCGTCACCGTGGACGTGTGAATCCTGCCCTGCGACTCCGTTTCGGGCACGCGTTGCACGCGGTGAACACCGCTTTCGAATTTCAGTTTCCCGTACGCCCCCTTGCCCGCTATCATGAACGTGAGCTCCTTCGCGCCGCCGAGTTCGGTGTAATTCATGTTGATTTCTTCCACCTTCCAGCGGTTCCTGTCCGCGAAATGGCGGTACATCTTCATCAGTTCCGTGCCGAAGAGAGCGGCCTCGTCGCCGCCCGCGCCTCCGCGAATTTCGATTATGACGTTGTTATCCTCGTCGGGGTCTTTGGGCAAAAGAGATATTTTCAGGTTCTCGACGTCCTTGTCAAGCGTCTCGCGAAGCTCTTCCAACTCGTCTTTCAACATGGCACGCATCTCCGCGTCCTCTTCGGCGGAAAGCAACTCCGCACATTCCTCGAACTGTCCCTTGTGCAGAAGATACGTTTCGTAACATTCGCACACGGGTTGCAAGTCGGAGTTTTCCTTACTCAACGCCTTGAACCGTGCCTGATCTGAAATGACTTCCGGACGGGAAAGCAATTCTCCCGTCTCGTGATACCTCTCTCTGGTCTTTTCCAGTCTGGCAAGCATTCCTTCGCTTATCTTCATTTCTTCCTCACCGCACGCAGAATCCTTTCCGTGCCCTGCATATCCTTGTAAATTTCGACGTCGTATTTGCTGAAAATTTCCGCAACGGCCAGAGCCTGCCCGATGCCGAACTCGCAGAACAACTCTCCGCCCTCAGCGAGATATCCGTCCGCCTCCGCCGCAATGCGTCTGTAAAAATCCAGTCCGTCCGCACCTCCGTCCAACGCCGAAACGGGCTCAAACTTCCTGACCCTGTTTTCAAGCGCCGCGATGTCTCCGGACGGAATATACGGCGGATTGCTGACAATCACGTCGAACGCTCTTCCCGCGAGAGGCGCAAAAAGGTCCCCTGTGAAAAATTCCACGTTCACGCCGTTGTTCAGCGCGTTGGCTCTCGCCGTTTCCACCGCCTGCGAAGACAAATCGGACGCCGCTACCGACGCGGCGGTATTCTTCGCCACGGCAACGGCAATCGCCCCGCTGCCCGTGCAAAGGTCGAGGACACGCGCGCCGCCTCGTGAGGCAACCGACGCGATGACCTTCTCCGCCAGTTCTTCCGTTTCGGGACGCGGAATGAGCACGGAAGGATTGACCGCAAAAGTCAGTCCGTAAAACTCCGTCTTTCCGAGAGCGTATTGCAACGGCATTCCGTCCTTCATTTTTTCGGCGACGGCTTTTGCCGCGAAAAACTGTTGTTTGTCCAACGTGCGCAACGAGGCAAGCTCGCTGCGTTTTCTGCCCGTGACCTCCACGAGTATCCAGTCCTTGTCGCTCTCGTCCGCCTCGGGCGCAATCTGCGAAATCTTCTCCCGCGCGAACTTCACGGGCACAGCGACTTTGAACTCCCTTTCGGGCAACGTGGGGTCGGCGTCCATTTCGAGCACCGTATTGAACGCAGTGATGCTGACTTCCAGCATTTTCGCATCGGGCTGTCTGGTCGTGAGTTTCTGCAAAAGCATTCCGGGCGCACGCAAAATTCTGAACACGATGTTGTCGGACTTAGCAAGCAGTTTCAGAATCTCGTACGAAATACCCGCGACGACGGGCAGGAACAGCAGTTTTACGCCCAGTTTGATGAGCGCGTTCAGAATCTTGACGTCCGACGTCCAGCCTATCGCGTTCAGCATCCAGTTCACGAACGCAAACACGATTATGCTCACCGCAACCACAAAGAACATGAACGTCGTGCCGCAACGGCTGTGTTCCGTCGGCATTTTCGCGGCGTTCTCCACGGTGAGTTCCAGCCCGTGTTCGTAACAACTGATGACTTTGTGCTCCGCTCCGTGATACATGAACACGCGGCGAATGTCCTTCATCAGGGATATCGACAAAATGTATCCCACAAAGATGACGAGCATTATTGCCGCTTCGCAAAGGCTGTAAAGCGCGGGATGAGTGTTCACTCCGGGAATCCCGAAAATAAGTTCCGTGAGCACGTTGGGCAGAAGCACGAAGAGCGCGACGGCAAGCAGAAGCCCGATTATGAGGGACACCGCCGACAGAATGTGCATGGGGTTTATCTTGAATTTTTCGGCAAGTTTTTTTTCAAAAGCGGAAGGCTCCGCAAAATCTCCGAATATCTCAGCCGAACGCATAAGTATTCCCACCCCCATATAGAGCTGGGAGCAAAGATTCACAACTCCGCGCACGAAAGGCAGGCGGAAAAACAGACTCTTTTTTTTCGGGTCTTTCAGCCTTTTGGCCTCAACGGTAATCTCGCCCGTCTCCGTCCTTACGGCTGTGGCAACCGTTGTGGCGCTCTTCATCATCACGCCTTCCAGCACCGCCTGTCCGCCAATCGACGTACGTCTGACGGCCTTGCCGCAAGACGCTTCCCCTTCGGCAGAGGAAGAAGATTTCGGTTTTTCGGGAGTTTTCCTGCACATAATCAGAATGTCCGCGCAGCGTATGCGGGCAGGCTCGGCGCGCAGCCGCGCCCGTGCCCTCGCGCGCGTAAAAAAATGCAGACCGCCGAGGCAGCCTGCATTCATAGGTGTCAGTCGAGATTGTATCTCTTCTTGAACTTGTCAACACGGCCACCGGTGTCAACGAGTTTCTGTTTGCCGGTGAAATACGGATGGCACTTGGAGCAGATTTCGACTTTGAGAACGTCGGTCTTCTTGGTGGTGCCGGTGAGGAACGTATTTCCGCAAGCGCATTGAACGGTGACGGTGTGGTAATCCGGATGGATGCCTTCTTTCATGATAAACTCCTTTTTCCTGATTTTTACGCCCACACGCGCCGATTTTCACGCGAATATGACATAAAGTTTCTTTATTATAGCACATACGCCCGCCGTGTCAAGCGATTTGACCTCACTTTGCACGACGCAACCGCATCCCGCAGACGAATCTCCGTCATTGCGGCGCCGTAAGCACGGACAGCAATTCTTTCCTGACGGAGGACAACTCCTCTTCGGAGCCTATTCTGCCCGCGCGATGCAGAGAAATTTTGCCCCCTGCGACAATCCGCGCGGGACTTCCTCCCAACACGGTGTACGTGTCCGCCGCAAGCAGACATTCTTCCACGTCGTGGGTTACGAACAGCACCGTGCGCGGATACTCCGCAAGCAAAGCGTTCAAAGCTCCGACAAGACGGATTTTGAGTCCCACGTCCATTGCTCTGAACGGCTCGTCCATGAGCAGTATTTCGGACGGACACAAGAACGCCCTCGCCATGGAAACGCGCTGTGCCTGTCCGCCGCTGAGTTCGGACGGCAGTTTGTCGCACTCGGACGCGATTTCCAGTTTTTCAAGCATATTTTCTATTCTGTTCTTTCGTTCGGTTTTGTCCTTAATCTTGCTTTTCAGCACCAAATCAAGGTTTTTATACACGCTTATCGTGGGGATTAACCTGTCTTTCTGAAAAATATACGATATCCCGCCCGACGTCTCCGTAATGCTTCCATCGTACGGCACCAGTTTGCATACCGCGTTAAGCAACGTGGTTTTACCAACTCCCGAACCGCCCAGAATGACGTTGACGCACCCCTTTTCGAAGGTCGCGGAAAAGTCCTTGAACACGGTCTTTCCGTCGTAGGCGACGGTGAGATTGCTTATTTGAAAACTTCCGCTCATCTTCTCGCCTCCCACAGTTTTTTCACGACGATAATCACGCCTTCCAGCACAAAAGACAGCACAATCGCCAGCACCGTCCACGCCATAAGCGCGGCGACGTCGAACTCGCGGTTTGCCGCAAGCATCTGCAACCCCATGCTTTCGCGCACGTAAGCCAGCACCTCGGCCGCAATCACCACTTTCACCGTGAGCGAAACGGCGGTGCGTGAGGTGTCGAATACGGCGGGCATTGTCATGGGAAGATATATGCCCGTTATTCGGTCTTTAACGGGCACGTCATAGACTTTCGCCATTTCCGTGAGTTCCTTCGGAATTCCCGTAAACGCGGAATGAAACGCCGTATACATCACGGGATACGCCACCAGAAAGCCTATCAGCACTGGCGCCTGTTCGTATTCTATCCAAAGCATGGCAAGCAGAATTACCGCCATTGTCGGAGCAGCCCTCAGAACGGTGTTTACGGGCGCCATTATTCTGTCGAAAGGCTTCCACAGCGCGCCTGCCAAAGCCGCAGCCAACGAGATTGCCAGAGATATGGCAAACGTTTCCAGAATGCGCCCCGTCGTCATTCCCAACGCCTGCCAGAAGCCGCTCTCCCCGTGAAGGGTGAAAAATCGCTTTATTACTTCGCCCGGATAAGGCAAAAGCACCGTGTTGCCCATAGCGGCGGCCGCAATCGCCCACACCGCAAGAATTACGGCGAAAGCGATGAGCGGATAGGCCACGTTGAGCAGCGCACGTTTTATTTCGGGTGAAATGCCTTTGCTTTTCATTTTGCCTCACGATTGCGTTCACGGCGGAAGTTCTCCGCCGCGGCGCTCTGCGGGTCGCGGTGCGACCTCTGCCCTCCGCCGCTCCGTTTCGGAGCGGACGACGGCGGGACGTTGTCAGTACAGCACGTCGGTGCGGTTCCACTCCGTGCCCGTAATAACGCTCATATACTCTTTTATCATAGCCGCATTGTCCTTTGCACGGAGCATTGTGACGGCGCATCTTTCGATGCTTGCGGCGGGGAAAGACGAGGTGCTGCCGTAGGTTTTGAGATAGTCGGTGACTTCGGTTTTGTTTTCGACAAGCCATTCCGCGTTGGAGCGAACGGCGGCGAGCAACGCCGACATGAATTCCCCGTCGTTACACAGCGAGCTCTTGACGAACATGGACGCCTGCGGATAATTGTCCTGCCCCGTCACTTCCTTCCAATAGGTTTGAAGGTTCATTCTTCCCGTCTGACCTGCACTGAACGCGGTGGCGGCGGGTTCGCCCACGAGAGCGAAATCTATTTCACCTTTTGTGATTGCCTGTTTGACCATGGGCGCTTCGTTATAAAAAGTCACGTTGTAATCGGAATAAGTCAGCCCCTTGCCTTCGACGATTTTGCCGAACACCCAGTCGGGAGTGTTGTTTTTGCCTATGCTTCCGAGTTTCTTTCCTTTGAGGTCGTCGAACGTGATTTCTCCGTCCGCGTCGGGTCCAACGATATACAGACTCCCCAGCACGTTGACGCTGACGAGTTTGTAGTCGAATCCTTTTGCCACAATTCCGTTGATGCCCGCGTTGGTAGGCATCACGAGTACGTCTGCGGAGCCGGTGCCCATCTCCGTCATCAGCGCGTCCGCGGCAACGATTTGATAGTCTGCGCTTCTGCCCGCTATCGTCTTGTTTTCGGAGAACAGTTTTGCCATGGAGAGTGCGGGCGTGCCGTCGGGCATGACGATGCGCACGCCTCCTTTTGTGTTGCCCTTGTTGCCGTCGCACGCGACAAGAGCTGCCACGGTTGCCAGGCAAAGCAACGCGGCAAGCAAAACAACGAATGCTTTTTTGATGTTGTGTTTCATATAAACCTCCGCACCGCCGATAGCGGTGATTTGTCATAATCCTGGCTTTATTCCGTATTTTGTGCGGAAAAAATCGGTTTTAAGTCAAAGTCAATCCAATTCGAACGTCGTCATGGCGGATTTCACGCACAACTCGGGAAACTTCCCAAGCCTTCCCGTAAGCGCGGAAACGCGCTCCTGAGAGCCTTCCACGATGAGAGCTATGGCGTTTGCTTCCTCACGCGGAACCCCCATTCTGCCGACGATGATGTCCGCAAAATCGGACAGCACTTTCTGCATTTCGAGAGCGACCTGTCTGTCGCCTTTGAGCACGATGCCCACCACACCTATTCTCTTCATATTTTCTCCTTGTCGTTTCCTTTCGAAACGCCTTTGACTTCCGCCGCCGTCACGAACCGATGGTTCGGGCGAAAGTGCTTCGCCGAGCCGTTCGCGTAACGGATTTTCCGCAAAAACAAAATCGCCACCGTTAAGACGATGGCGAAAACTGCTTGGGGAAAATCAATCTTCTTTTCTGCCGCCGTCTTACACTCCGACCGAAGTCATCGTTTGGGATTGCGTATATATACTATAACCGCCGCGCGGTTTTGTCAACGGCAACAGCGCTTTTTCCGTTTATTTAACCAGCCCGAACAACACGCGCGACCAATAAGGAAGAGTCGCCGCCGAATCCAACACGCGGGTCACGTCCTCGGAGTCGTTCGCCGTCAATATGCGGCTTCCCGCCAGTTCGCGCAACGTGTCGACATGACCGTCACTTTCAAACGCAAGAAACTTGTCGCAGATGTCGTTTATAATGAGATTCTTTGTCGCCGCAAAATCTTCGGCAAGTTTGTCATGAACGGATTGCACGCTCTTTCCGTTCGGCAACACCCCGCCCTCCGTAAGCAGGGAATAGAAGTAGTCCGAGAGCACGTTCACATCGGCGTAATCGGCATAACTCAACCCTAGATAATTGGCAAGACTGCTCATTACGCCGCTCATTGCCGCATCGGCGGTACCCGTAATCTTGTACCGCGTACGCATGCTTTCCGCACGCTGCATATTGAACACCGCAAGCAACGCAAGCTGTGCGGTCTTGTAATCTCCATCCGGTGCGGCGGGGTTTTCGTCCTGCATGCGGAAGAAATACAGAAAATACAGAGCGACAAGGCTTTCCGGGTCTGTCTCGTCCTCGTACGAACGGAAAATCTCGGTGACTTTGCTCATTGCCGTGCCTGACGAATCGGACGCGAAGGAATCGTAAAGACTCACCGCAAGCTCCGCAGTCAGTATGGTTCTGTTTGCCGCTTCCGCGGAGGAGTCGGCGTCGGACCTTGTTTTTGCGTAATCCAACACTTTTTGAGCGAAACGGTACGCACCCGATTCGTCCTTCTCGTAAACTACGTTGCCCGCGCGGAGCGCGTAATCGCAAAGCGGCAACAGAACGTCGCTTGCCCAGTACACGGATGAAAACACGCTCATCGGGCTGTCGCCGCCCGCGGACGAATCGAATCCGCCGTATCTGTCGTCCAGAAGTTTCATGGCGGTTTTCAGAGCGTCCGCCGCCGACGCCGTAAGTTTCGCGCTCAAATCTCTCACCTTACCAAGCGCGGCGTCCAGATACGCAAACGCGTCCGCGGAGGATGCGCCTTCGAGAGCCCCCGAAACTATGCCGTCCAAAAACGACGACGCGCTGTCCTCTCCCCCGCCGTAAACCACCGCCGTATCGTAGACGAACGCCGTCAAAGCTTCTATGGCGTTTTTGGCGGCTTTCACCGCATTTGCAACCTCATTTGCCGAAGGTTGCGCGGCATTGAGACACGACACGGTATTCTGCGCCTCCGTCAACGCTTTCGTCATGGTCGTGCGCACTTCCCCGTCCGTGACGTTTTTCAGCAGAGAATTCAGTTTGTCCGCCGCATCGGCGTAAACCGCAGTATCGTTCGCGATGACGGCCAGCAGACCGTTGTAAGCAAGATACTGTGCGTCGGTAGACGTGAGTCCCGCTCCGTTCATCAGAGTGAAAACGTTCTTCCAATTATCCTTGACGGAAGCGACCAGCGCCTTTCCTTCTTCGGAAGAGACAAACGTGGCGGCATACTTTATTTTCGCCGTCTGCAACGGAGAACCGCGCAACACGTCGCAAACCGCTCTCACGGAATTTGCGGCGACAAGATAATCGCCCGCATCTTTGCGCGTCAGCAAGGCTTCGTCCGAAAGCGACAGCGACCATTCGGGATTCAAAGCGGAAAGATAAGCGTTTCCGAATGCGGTCACCGCCTCGCTTCTCTCCTTTTCCGCGTCGCCTGCTTTCTTGTTTTTGTCGCAGGCGGACAGCGCAAAGCAACACGCCGCAATCACGGCAAAGATGAGCAACAGTGCCGTCGCTCTTACGACTGACCGACGGAAACGGTTGAATTGCGTGCGGTCGGAAACCAGCATATTTACCTCCTCATCATGCCGTAACGCTTGCGGAATCCGAATACGTACGGCACGGCGACGTAAAGTGCCGACACGGACAACCCCGCGGTGACGGCGACCCAGAAGTTATACATGAAACCGAAGTAAAGTCCGAACAGCCTGAGTGCGTTCACAAGGCACAGCGCGGCGGGCAACGACAGCAGAAAAGCGAGCACGAACGCGGTAAGCACGGAGACTGCGTGCTCCGCCGTTTCGGACGCAAGCAAAGCCGATTTGGAAAGCCCGGCGCAAAGCAGGGTTCCGCGCGTCCTCTCCGAAAGCGAACGCCCCACGGTGACTCCAGCAAGTGCCGTCACGAAAACCAGTGCTGTCAGAACAAACGCCAAAGTACCGACGAGATTGAACACGCTGTCTATCGACTGCACGTCCCACTTATACGCCTCTATCGCCGGCACGGCGTAATAGTTCCTGTCCGAAAATGCCGAACGCACGGCTTCCGCGACGGACTCGGCGTCGGAATCGGCGACGAGTATAACCGTGTCGGGACTCAGTGCGAATTTTTCGGCAAGAAGCCTTTGCGAAACGAGAACATAGTTGCCGTTGAAAAAGTTGTGCCGCACGAAGCCGCCCACGGTGAATTCTCTTTCGTCGCCGCCCACTTTGAGCACTACCCCGTCACCCACGGAAACTCCGTTCAGTTCGTGCACGGAATAATCCAGCACGATAGAATCGCCTTCCGCCGATTCCAGAATGTTTCGCACATCCGCCTCGGGCGTGACGTACTCGAAAGCCATAAGCCCCAGAGCTTGCGCTCCGTCGGAGCCTATTATGTTGGTGGTTGACTGTTTGCCGCCCGCGAAACTTATGTCCGCCTGTCGCCACACGGTGAAGTATGCGGAGTTCACGCCTTGCGTCGCTTCGAACTCGTCAAGGTTGACGTCCGAGGACACGTTGGTGACAAGAATCATGTTTTCGAACTCCTTGGTGTAGTCGCCGAATATCGACGTCGTGAGCGACCACGAGACGAACAGCAGCATCACGACCATGAGCCCGACGACAAGAGTCTGCGAGGTTCTGGACGCCCGTCTTTCGCGCACAACCGAGTACGACGCCACTTTGAGCGCGGGAGAAGAGGAACGTCCCGCCACCTTCGCCGCACCTCGCACCGCAAACGGCACGACGGCACCGCCGAGGGCAAGCAACAGAATCATATTTACCACGGAAAGTACGCCCATTGCTCCGGGAACGAGATTCTCGACGAGCAACAATACCAGCGTGACCGCCGCAAGCGCAACCGCGAACACAACGCCGCTCTTGGCGGGTTTTTGCACGGAATCGAGATTCTCGCGTACGGAGCTTCCGAAAACTTTCAACAGCGGATAAAGCGATGCCGCAAGCGCAACCGCAAAGCCCGCGACGGACGCACCGAAAAGCAACAGTCCGTTGACGGAGAACGTGAGCGTGGACGACAACACCGCTTTGAGCAACAGCACGAACACGCCGCCTGCCAGCAATGCTCCGACCGCCGCGCCGATAAAAGCTATTATCGCGCTTTCCGTCAGGAATATGCCGAGCAGTTGCGCTTTCGTGGCTCCCGCCACGGTGAGTTTCGATGCATAGGCGCGCTTATCGGCAATACCCAACGCGAAGATGAGCACAATGCCCGCCACGCACAGAACCGCAACCGCGACACCGGAAACGGTCACGGGAGCGGAAATTCCGTCCGCACGGGTTTTGACATAGCCCGTATCCGCACTCACGTCGACGGTAAGATTTGCGTATTCGGGCATTGCGGCGATTTCCGCCGCAAGTTCGTCAGTGCTCTTCCCGTCGGCGGCACGGATGTAAATTTCGTTGTACACGGGCAATCCGCCCACCAGTCTGTCGACGCCGCCGTCAACCGTGCCTATGACGCAATAGGGGGCGTCGGACAGAAAATATCCGTCGCTTTCGGCGATGACGGCAACGATAAATCCGACGCTCTTTCCACCGCCCGCAAGCGAGGACACTTCGAAACGGCTTCCGACTTTCAGTCCGAACCTCTCCGCCATGGCTTCCGATACGGCGACGTTATCCTCGTTTGCGACAAGGTCGTCCACGTTGCCGTCGGCGGCCTCAATGGTCTGCAAAAGTTGCAGTTTGTCCCTGTCGAAACCGCGCATCTGCACGTATTCCGACTCGCCGTCCGCACGTTTCGCCAAAGCGTAAAGCGACAGCGACGGACAGACGTATTCGACATCTTCGAGAGAATACAGTGGGTCGACGAAAGCCAGCTTGTCCTCGTTGCTTCTCCCCTTTATCAAGAGATGGCTGCTGCCCGCGGCGGAAGTTTCCACTGCGTAGATGTATTCGTAAACCGCGTCGCCGAAAGAAAACATACAGAAAAACATGGCAACGGCAAGCGCGATGACTGCAATCGTCGCAACCGTACGCCAGGGTTTTACTTTCAGATTTTTCAGCGCAAGGTTAAAAATCATTTCTTGATGAGCCCGTCCTCTATGGTGATGATGCGCGAGGCGTACGCGGAGTGCGCCGCGGAGTGCGTGACCATAAGCAACGCAACCTTTCTTTCCTCGTTGATTTTTTTGAGCAGTTCCATGACCTGCGTTCCTCTCTCCTTATCAAGACTGCCCGTCGGCTCGTCCAGAAAAATGATTTTGGGAGAAGTGACGAGTGCCCTTGCGAGAGCCACGCGCTGCTGCTCGCCGCCCGACAACTGTTTGGGCAAATTGTTGAGCCTTGCGGAAATCCCCAGGAAGTCGCACACTTCGGAAACGCTGTCGCGGTAGTCCTTCTCCTTGCGTTTGTCCAGCACGAGAGGGAGCACTATGTTCTCGTATGCGGTGAGATGAGGCACGAGGTTGTCGAACTGGTAAACGAAAGAAATTTCCCGTCTGCGCATCGCCGCCATATCCTCGTCGGAAACGGAAGCCAGATTCCTCCCCAAAAGAGTGACGGAGCCTTCCGTGGGTTTGTCTATACCGGCAAGAAGATAAAGCAAAGTCGATTTTCCCGAGCCGGATTCGCCGACGATTGCAACGAATTCGCCCTCGTCCACGGAAAGGCTGACCCCTTTCAGCACCTCTGTGACGAGGGAGTCGGCTACATAACTTTTCTTGACGTTTTCCGCTTGCAGAATGCGGTTGCTCATAAATACCTCCCAAACGGTCCGCGTGTCGGGAATTCAACGGATATTTTACCTGTATCCGTAGTTTTTATAAGTATATCATATCACGGACACGCGTACAAGACAAAGGAAAAACTAGTCTTGCGCAAAATGAAAGTTCACCCCTCAAACGAAGGTAATCTTGCCTCACGCCGCCGAAAGTGCTATACTGTCCGCGTATGAAAAAACCGACAAACGCAATCGACAGGGAGATAGAGTCAAGCCTTTCGACGGGCATCCGCAAAAGGCTGCTTCTGCACGTCTGTTGCGGTCCGTGCGCCGCAGGAGTTCTTCCGCGCGTGACGCCGCACTTCGACGTGACGCTGTACTTCTGCAATTCCAATATTCTCCCGAAAGACGAGTTTATAAGACGTTTAGATGCCCTGAAACTGCTTTTGACGCATTTTACGGACGTAAAACTAATCGTGGCGGAATACAACCCGCAACACTTTCTGCAAATTGTGCAAGGCCTGGAATCTCTTCCCGAAGGCGGTGCCCGTTGTGCGGAATGCTTCGGAATGCGCCTCGGAGAAACCGCGGAATACCTTGCCGCTCACGGTGACGAATACGACTTTTTCGCAACCACTCTTACGGTCAGTCCGCATAAGGACGCCGCCGCGGTAAACGCCGCGGGAGAACTTGCGGCAGAAAATTTCGGTGTGAAATATCTTTCGTCGGATTTCAAAAAACACGACGGATACCTCACGTCGATAAGACTCTGCAAACAATACGGCATTTACCGCCAGACATACTGCGGGTGCGGATTCCCTTCCGCCGCAAGGCACGACGGGGACGTTTCTCCGCCCGCGACGCAACCCCGCACGTGATTTCGCAATACAAAAGACCGGCAACGGGCAAACATAAAACGGAACGAAAAAGAAAATCCGCCGCACGGCGGATTTTTGTTTACGGCGCAACCGCCCGTCTTGTCGGGAACGTCCCCGCAACGGTCAGCGGTTCTCTATCATCGACTTGACTTTCATGAGGCGTATCGTCGCACTTCTCTCGTTTTCGTCAAGTTTCATGGTGATGTACTTTATCGTTTCTTCAAGCTGCGGTATCATGACGTATTCGAGAGCGTTGACTCTGCGACGGTTCTTCTCGATTTCGTCCGCAAGCATATTGCACGTCTTTTCCACTTCGGCGAGTTTGAGCAGTTTTGCAAGCAACGTGGACAGCGTGGAAATGGAATTGTCCAGCTCCGAAGTCACGCTTGCAAAGGAATAAGGATAGAGGTCTCCTCCCTCCTGCTCCGCGATTTCGAACTCGGGCACGCCCACGCTCATGACGTTCTTCTCCGAAGTTTTCAGTTCCACCTTGACGCCGGGCATGGCGATTGCCTCTTCAATCACGGAATCGCTGGACACGGCACGGGCAAGCATAAACTCCTTCAAGGCTTGCGAAAGCTCGCCTTCCACTTCCTCGCGCAGGCGCTTGTTCTCGCGGATATAGAGCATAAATTGCCTTATCATCTCGTCGGACTTGTCTTTCAGAAGTTTATGTCCGCGAGTGGCTGTTTTGAGACGGGTTTTGAGACGTCTCAGCTCCATTCTGGTGGGATTAACGTTGAGTTTTGCCATAATTACAGATTACTGTTCGGATTTCGCGTCCGCACCGGGCGCGCTCCTGTAGTATTTGTCGAGATATGCGTCGCGGATACGTTTCAGTTCGCTTCTGGGAAGAAGAGCCAGAAGCTCCCAACCCAAATCAAGCGTTTCCTCAATGGTTCTGTTGACGTTGAAGCCCTGCGACACATAACGCTTTTCGAACTCGTCCGCAAACCGCGCAAACTTCTTGTCCGTTTCGGTCAGGGCGGCTTCGCCGAGAATTGAGCTCAGCTCCTTCGCCTCTTTGCCCTGCGCGTACGCGCTGAACAGCTGGTTCATCGTGTCGGCGTGGTCCTCTCTGGTCTTGCCCGCTCCGATACCTTTGTCTTTGAGTCGGCTGAGCGACGGCAAAACGTCGATAGGAGGCGTCAAACCCTTTTTGTACAGTTCGCGGGAAAGCAGAATCTGCCCTTCCGTGATGTAACCGGTGAGGTCGGGAATGGGGTGCGTCTTGTCGTCCTCGGGCATGGTAAGAATGGGTATCTGCGTTATTGAGCCCTTCTTTCCGACGATACGTCCCGCTCTTTCGTACATCGTCGCAAGGTCGGTGTAAAGATATCCGGGATATCCGCGACGTCCGGGGACTTCCTTTCGCGCGGCGGAAACTTCACGCAACGCTTCCGCGTAATTGGTGATATCCGTGGTTATGACCAGCACGTGCATATCCTTTTCGTATGCCAGATACTCCGCGGCGGTGAGAGCCATACGCGGCGTGGCGATACGCTCGATTGCAGGGTCGTTTGCCAGGTTGACGAACATGACGGCTCTTTCGATTGCACCCGTCTTTCTGAAATCGGAGATGAAGAAGTCCGCCTCTTCGAAAGTTATGCCGACCGCGGCGAAAACCACGGCGAACTTGCTGTCGGAGCCTATGACCCTTGCCTGTCGCGCAATCTGCGCGGCAAGCTCCGCGTGCGGCAGACCCGACATCGAGAACACGGGAAGCTTCTGCCCTCTGACCAAGGTATTGAGCCCGTCGATTGCGCTGACGCCCGTCTGAATGAACTCGTTGGGATAGTCTCTCGCAACGGGGTTGATGGGCTGACCGTTGATGTTCATCTTCTTTTCGGGGATAATGGGCGCGCCGCCGTCACGGGGACGTCCCATACCGTCGAAAACTCTGCCCAGCATTTCTTCGGACACGGCAAGTTCTATACTCTTGCCGAGAAATCTGGCTTTTGATGTGGACATCTTTATGCCCTGCGACGGCTCGAACAGCTGAACGAGAGCCTTGTCGCGGTTGATTTCCAGCACCTTTCCGCTTCTGATTTCGCCGTTTTCCTGTCTGATTTCGACAAGTTCGTCGTACTTGACGCCTTCCACTCCGTCGACCAGCATAAGAGGTCCGACTATTTCTTTTATGGTTCTATATTCCTTCAACATATCACATTCCTCCTTCGTCGGAGAGTGCCAGCATTTCCTTTTTGAGCGTCGCGAAAATGTCGTCGAACTTCGCGCTTTCCTCTTCGGGAATATATTTCGCTCTGCCTATCTGCTCTTTGACGGACAAATCGAGGATATCTTCGATGTCGACGTTCTTCTCCAACGCCTCGTGACCCAACCTGTTGTATTCCAGAATGAGTTTCAGCATGAGTTTCTGCTTTTCGAGAGAAGTATACGTATCGATTTCGTGAAACGCGTTTTGGTGCAGATAGTCCTCTCTTATGGACTTGGCGGTTTCCATCGTCAGTCTGTCGTAAGGCGACAGCGCGTCCATACCGACAAGTCGGACGATTTCGTCCAAAGAGGCTTCCTCCTGCAAAATACGCATTGCCGCGGAACGCAGTCCCACCCATTCGTCGCCGACGTTTTCGGAGTACCACCCGCCGAGGCGGTCCGCATAAAGCGAATAGCTGGTGAGCCAGTCGACGGCGGGGAAATGACGCTTGTACGCAAGCGAAGCGGAAAGTCCCCAGAAGACCTTGACGATTCGGAGCGTGCTCTGAGCCACGGGTTCCGAAAGGTCGCCGCCGGGAGGCGAAACCGCACCGATTGCAGTAATGGCGCCCTGTTTGCCGTTTCCGCCCAAGACCTTGACAAGCCCCGCTCTCTCGTAGAACTCCGCAAGACGGGAGCTCAGGTATGCGGGATAACCTTCTTCGCCGGGCATCTCTTCAAGACGTCCGCTCATTTCGCGCAACGCTTCCGCCCAACGCGAAGTGGAGTCCGCCATAATCGCAACGGAATAGCCCATATCGCGGAAATACTCCGCAATGGTTATACCTGTATAAATGGAAGCCTCACGCGCCGCAACGGGCATGTCGGACGTGTTTGCGATGAGCACCGTTCTCTTCATCAGAGGCTGTCCGCTGTGAGGGTCGATAAGTTCGGGGAACTCGTTGAGAACGTCCGTCATCTCGTTTCCGCGTTCACCGCAACCGACGTAGACGATGATGTCCGCGTCCGCCCATTTCGCCAGCTGGTGCTGAACGACGGTCTTGCCGCTGCCGAAGGGGCCGGGAACCGCCGCAACGCCGCCCTTTGCAATCGGGAACAACGTGTCTATGACCCTCTGTCCTGTCACCAGGGGCGCCACGGGAGCCAGTTTCTCGGCATAGGGTCTGCCCTTTCGGACAGGCCATTTCTGCAACATACAGACATTTTTGTCGCCGTCGGGAGAGGACACGACTGCGACCGTTTCGTCAACGGTGAACTTGCCCTTCTTGATTTCCTTGATTGTGCCTTCGACACCCACGGGAACCATGATTCTGTGCTCCACAAGCACGTTTTCCTGCACGGTACCGATGACGTTTCCGGGCACGACTTTGTCGCCCTTCTTTACCGTAGGCACGAACTCCCATTTCTTTTCATGGTCGACGGCACTGACGGTGACGCCGCGGGCGATACGGTCACCCGAAACCTCGCGCAGCTTGGAAAGCGGACGCTGTATCCCGTCGTAGATGCCCTCAATCAACCCGGGGGCAAGTTCGACGGACAGCGCGGAACCCGTGGAATATACGTTTTCTCCGGGACCAAGACCGCTGGTTTCCTCGTAGACCTGAATGGACGCAAGGTCGCCGCGCAACTCGATTATCTCGCCAATCAGTTGCTTTTCGCTGACGCGCACGACGTCGTACATTTTGCTGTCCGCCATGTTTTCGGCGATAATCAACGGTCCGGAAACCTTAACAATTTTACCGACTTGCATTAGTTATCCTCTCTATCAAACAAAATATCCGCGCCGATTGCTTTCTCGACGTCGGCTTTTATGCCCTTCATACCGAAGCCCGAATTCCCTTCCGCGGACGGAATGGGCACGACGACGGGATAAGGACGCGCCTTATATCTCATCAACAGCGAACTTATTTGCTCGGCGATTTGCTCCGTGACGAAAATGACGGAATACGTGCGGGCAAGGTTTTTCACCTTCTCGCGCGCTTCCATTTCGCCTTCCACGGGGAAGACGTCCAGCCCAATCGCCTTGAAGGCGAGAACGGAGTCCTTGTCACCGACAACCGCAATACCTTCACGCACCATAAATATCACGCATCCTTTCTTTGATTAAAGCGGGTTCGACGCGGTTTTTGATGCCCGCGAAAACCAGCTTGACTGCCTTGATGTCGGCAAGTTTGCCAAGATAGAATCCGACGACGGGCGCGCACGAGAACATATCGTCGCGGTCCTTTTTCCAATACGCAAGCAACGCATTGTCCGCCGCTACCTCGAAAGCAATCAGCCCTTCGTCACACGCCTTCTCCGCAAGAACGCGGTACGGCGTGAACTTGCATTTGTCGCGGAAAACCTCCGTCGGCATTTCGAACGACGAAAGGAAAAATTCCTCGTCGAGACTGCCTCCGTCCACGAAATTTTCACGGAACAGTTTTTCCGACAACCCCTGTTTCCTGCAACGGAAAAACGCGGCAAGATTGGCACAGTCGGCTTTGAACACGAAATAACCTGCCACAGCTTGTCCGCCTTTCTGTGCAACGGCGACAATGTCGCGGAACATAGCCTTGTCCACGGTGCAGTCGATACCGTGAGGCGTAACTCTTCCTTCCGCAACGCTCTTTTCCACGGAGCGGACGGCTTCCGCCATGAGAGGACGGAGCGAGGTGTAATCGCCCTCCGCGCCCTCTTTCAGTTTTTCGACGTCGAACAGTCCTTCCGCGCCCAGCACGGGACTTTTGGCACCCGTGACCGTGGCTTTGAGCAATGCTTTCAGATTGTGATAGTCGTAGACAAGAAGAAAAGCGTCCAAAGCTCCGTCGACGTTGAACTCGCGCAAGAGCGCCGCAGCGGCTTTTTCCTCCGCTTCGATGAGTCTGTCCGCGCTCACGTTGTCGCCGGACGCCGACGCTCCGAAACCGGACTCCGCCAAAATCTTCTGAAAATCACGCACGGAGGCAGCCTCGGTCAGCCTTTGTAACTGCTGCTGCCCCAGAAGCCGCGACTCCATGGATTTTATTCTGGCGTTCTGAAAGATGAATTTATCCGACATATCAACCGAAAAGTTTCGTTGCCGTTTCCGACTCTTTTTCGTCGCGGAGCAAATCGAACTCCACTTCGAGGGTGAGGTTCTTGTCCACACCGTTGCCCGAAAGCACTATCCCGCCGTCAAAATCGCCGATTTCGGGGTTTAACGTGAGTTTTATGCCCTTCTTCCCTGCGATTTCGTCAATCAGCTTCTTTGTGACTATTCCCTTTTCTCTTGCGGAAACTGTGACTGTGTCACCGTCCTCGGCGCACTGCAACATTCCGCATATCAGTTTTTTGTATGCGGTTTTGTCGAGGTTTGCCGCCTTTTCGCGCGCCATGCGGAATGTTTCGTCAAGCATTGCCGATTTGGTTTCGAGCAACAGCTTCTTTGCGTCCAGTTCCGCAACCGTGGCGGAACGCTCCGCCACGTCCTTTACGGCGCGGTCGATGTCGCTTTTGTTGGCCGCAAGATAGCTTTTGCACTGTTCCGCCGCAAGTGAAATGATTTCGTCGGCTTTCTTTTCCGCCTCCGAAACCGTGGCTTTGGCCTGTGCTTCCGCTTCGGAAATGATTTTTTCTATGATGGCTTCTTTCGACATATTATGCGTAAGCGGGAATCATAACGCCGAGGAAGGATACCAGCAGCGCGAGAACGGCGTAGGTTTCGACCATAACCACGAGAATGATTGCCTTGCCGCTTTCTTCGGGACGCTTTGCAACCAGACCGATACCGCTGACGGACACCTTCGCCTGATAGATTGCGCTGAGCAATCCGACAAAGGCAATGGGCATGCACGCCGCAAACAGCGTAAGACCGGCTTCCGTCGTCAACGCCTTCATGCCTTCGAACAGTCCGACCCGAATAAAGACGAGGAATGCGATGAGCAAGCCGTAAATGCCCTGCGTGCCTGGGAGAAGTTGCAGAACCAGCACTTTGGAGAACTTGTCGGGGTCCTCCGCCGTCACGCCCGCCGCCGCTTTACCTGCCATACCGACGCCGATTGCCGAGCCTATGCCGGCAAGCAGAGCCGCCATAGCCGCGCCGAGCATACCAAGGAAAGTACCTAGTGTCATTTTGTTACCTCCTGCATATCAACATAAGTGTATTTTGATTTAGAACCGAAGGGAATGAACATGTGCCCCGCTCCGGTATAAAATTTTCCGAAGAACTCGATATACTGCAATCTGCAGTTGTGGACGTACGCACCGAGCGTGGAAATGCCGATGTTGAAAAGATGTCCTATCGCGAATATCGGTATGGAAATGATAATTCCGAGCACGGGAATTCCGCCGAAGGAAGGAAGCATATCCATGAGGGTAAGACAAATTCTGTTGATGACGAGTGCAACGACGCCGCCCGACAGACTCAATCCGAACAGACGCGAATAACTCAACATGTCGGAGAGGATGTTTACGCCGTCGTAGAGTTTGCCGACGCCGCTCAGTGCGCCCTTGATTTTGCCTTTGACTCCCTTGCCCTTTCTGCCGTTGCCGATGACCAACGTGCCGAGTCCAAGCACTATTACGGCAATGCCCGTGTATTTCATTGCGTCGTGCTTGACCACAAGCAGCGACAACACCAACAGTCCGATACCTATGAACGCGACAATCCAGCTGAAATCCTCGCAAATCGCGTCGCCGACGCGGTGCAGACGGATTTTGTTGATTGCGGAAATGAACATACCGCAGACAATCTGGAAAAATCCGAGCCCGAGACACAGAATCAGCATGATGAGCGGTTCGTCGAGCGGACTGAACCATTTGACGGTATCCAGGAATCCGCCCTCTGTCAAAGTAAGCCCGAACCAACCGCCGAACAGAATGCCCCACACCGTCGTGGAAATGCCGCCCATTGCGATGATGAGCAACAGTCTACCCTTGCCCGGCACGGGTTTTTTGAGCTTATAAAGCACAAATCCCGCTATTGCAAGCAAAAGCCCGTAACCCGCATCCGCAATCATTATTCCGAAGAAAAGGAAATAGAAGAACGCCATTACGGGGTTGGGGTCTATATCCTCCCTGTAATTGGGTATACTGTACATATTGGTGACGTCCTCGTAAGGCGCCACGATTTTGTTGGAGCGAATGAGCGTGGGCACAATCTCGTTTTCGGCGGGGGAACGGAACTCGTAAACGAATGCCGTGGAAATCTCGTCGAGAACGGCGGCGATTCTCTCCTCCTGCTCCGCGGGAAACCATGCTTCCATGACGAAACAACGCTCCGTCGCCGCAAAATTGTCCACGGCGGTGAACTTCTGCACCTGATACATATAGTAGTCGTACAGGACTTTCAGTTCGTCAATGAGATTCTCTTTCTGCACCGCGTCGTGAAGAATGCGGGTCTTCTCTGCGTCCAGCGCCTTGATTTCCTCTTCCGCGGCGGCTATTGCCTGCAACGGAGTGACGCTGTCGGTGCAGGTGCATTTGGAAAAATCCAATTCCTGCAAAGCGGCGAAAACTTCGTCTGCCCTGTCCTTTTCGACGACCGCCGCAACAGGCAGGAACTTCGTCGGTTCGTAAATTTCGAAATATGCGCAATCGTCAAAATCTTGCGCTATTTTGTCCAGCTCCGCACGACGGACGGGTGGAACGTACCCCAACGCAACGCTTGTCGTCACGGTATCCGCAAAAGCGGAAAACGGCTCTTTTATGCCGGAATACAACGAAAATCTGTCAATGGAAGCCGCTAGTTTCGTTTTCATCGCGTCAAGTTCGTTTCCGCGCGCGACAAACGCCTCGATTTCTTCCACCTGAGCGAGCAAATCGTACTCGCGGGAAGCGACGCCCATAAACTCGTCGTAGTCGAGTCTTATCGTGGACGGTCCCACAAGCGGTTTCTTCGGCGGCGTGTAATCGAAGTGCTCCTCCGTCTTGCGTGTGTTTTTCTCCATACGCTTCGCCGCGCGTTTGGCTTCGCGCATGAAGGCGAACACGTCGTCGAGACGCGCCATTTTTCCGTTGTAACTCTCTATGTTCGCGGAATTGTTGAGCCTTTCGGTGTAAGGCAAATCCTCGGTGGAAACCACCTCGGTCAAACGGCTTTTGTGCAAAGCCTTGAAAAGTTTGTGCTTGTCGGAACGGTGTCCTACGAGCACCAGCTTTTTCATCTCAACAATCATAAATCAATACTTACTCAAAAACGCCGTGAGCAGTTCGTCCGCCGCGGCTTCCATACGCTTCTTTCCGGACGAGGCAAGTGCCTTTGCCTTTTTCGCGCCCTCTTCGAGAATCTCCGCACGCCGCGCTTCCGCCTGCTTTTCCGCAGCGGCAACGGCGGCCTTCATGTCCTCTTTGCAAAGTTCGGCGGTCAGCTTCTTCTGTTTTTCGGCTTCCGCTTCGGCGGCAAGGACGATTTCCTTCCCCTTTTGGAAGGCTTCCCTTCTTATTTCCTCCGCGCGGGCTTCCGCTTCGCTTATTTCGCGCAATACTTCTTCAATCATATTTCCTCTTATTTGAAGTATTTGTTTTCTATGTCGGCAATCATATCCAGACGCTTCTGATGACGACCGCCTTCATACTCCGCGTTATACCATGCTTTTACTATATCCTGTGCTTCTTCGGGAGTAATTACTCTGCCGCCCAACGCGATTATGTTGGCGTTGTTGTGACGCTTGGTCATTTCCGCCATGAATACGTTGGTGGTGACGGCGGCTCTGATGCCTTTGACTTTGTTTGCGGATATGGAAATGCCGATTCCCGTGCCGCACATCAGAACGCCCGCGTCGCATTCGCCCGAAGCCACTGCCTCCGCCACTTTCAAACCGTAGACCGGATAATCCACGGAGGACTCGTCGTAAGTACCGAAATCCACCACTTCCGCACCGAGTGCTTCAAGCGCGGCGACAACTGCGGGTTTGAGAACTATTCCGCCATGGTCACAACCGACGGCAATCTTTTTCATTAGGATAATCCTCCCGAACGTATTATATATATTATACAGTATTATGCGCGCGTGTGCAATACGAATTTCAAAATAGGAACACCCGCTTTAAGGGGTGTCCGTCGGCTTCCGACCACAATGCGATTCCGCATTCTGAAACAACCGACGCCGCCCGAAACAACGCTTCGCACGGATTTCGGAGTGGCAACGGGAGGTCCCCTCCGCAACAAACCGAAATTTTGCATTTGCGGACCAAATCGTTTGTTTGGAATCCCTCAAATTTTCCAATTCGTCTGCGGCTTGTCTTCTGCTCTGTATATGCTCGTGCGGTTTTCGGACAAAACACGCATTCCTCGTGTCCGTTTCCGCATTACCGCTCTCTTACAACGTATAAACGGCTCTTCGGCGAACAAAAAACCCCGTCCGTGCAATCGGACGGGGTTCCGTTTGTTAGTCGCTAATATCAGCGAATGCCGATAATCGGCGGTTTCTTCTTCTTGCCCACGACGCGAGGTCTGTCGGACACGGGAGGCGCTGCGGGAGCTTCGTTTACAGGCACGGATTCTTCAATGGTTTCCACATCGCTCATATCGCCCGCATAATCCGCGGCAAGGTCTTCCGTCACCACGATGGGGTCGGGCTCTTTGCTCTTGTGCTTCTTCGCGGCGACAATAGCAAGAATGATTGCAAGCAATACCAGCACGCCCGCGATGATGATGAGCGCCCAAATCCAGTAAGGCAATCCCGCAAGAAGGTTGAGGCTCTCGATTCTCACGAACAACAAGTCGCCGAGATACTCGGTGGTGTAGTAGATATAACCGTTCACAACCTCGTAATCCGTGATTTCGACAAGCTGTTTTGCGTTGTTGACGTAATAAACCTTGCAGTTTTCCATGTCTGCAACCGCAGCGGGAATCCTGACGCTCATGGTCACGGCGTTGCCCGTGGTGTATACCTGCTTGAAGCCGTTGGTAAGTTTGATTTCGACATATCCGCCCAGAGTGGCTTTCTGGTTGTCCGTCTTGACAGTGTTGTCGACGGATGCCTGCGCATCTGCCCACGTTGCGTCTTTGGACGTATTTGCGTTTCCGGACTGATAGATTTCCAGATAAGTGAGTTTGTACGGAACGGTCGTCTCTCCGCCGAGATTTATGGTTGCATTGACGTTGTTGTCGTCCTTGGCCTGCACGCTCGACATCACGACGGTCATTATGCCGGAGCCGCCGCTCACGGTGAAGTTGTTGTCTGCGTAAACGATGTTGTAGTTGTATTCGCCCGTCTGAGTTACGCTGGTGTACTTGTTGCCGTTTGCGGAGTATTCGACGGACAGTTTCGACGCATTGAATCCGGGCACGCCTTCGGGAGCCACGTAGGTATAGTTGACACCGTAAGTCGCACCTTCGACGTAATTGTGTTTTTTGTTTTCAACGCCCGTAATCGTGATTACCGCACGTCCGACCGTGACTTTGCCGGAAACCTTGTCGATGACCTGATAGTTGTTGAGAGGTGCTGCCGCGGTATCGTACAGCATCGTTACGTTGTAATCGCCCGCATTGACCATCGCCGTTGCACCATCTGCGAGAGCGATTTGCAACGCGTTGTAAACGGATTCTTCTTCACCTGCGACCACACCGTCGAACACCAGGCTGTCCATATCGATATAGAGTTCGTTTCCGGTATAGGTGAACGTCGCGCCGACGGAAATTGTGAGCGTTCTGGGGGTGACGGTGAGCGTACCCGCTTCGACCACTGCGGAAATGTTGTAGTTCTCGTCGAATCTTCTGACCACTTCGATGACGAAGCCGTAGGTGCCGACGTCTTTTGCGGAAGTCACAGTTTCCACACCCTGCGTCCAGTTGATGTTGAAGATGTACTCGTCTGTGTACTCTTCTTTGAGACCGTTGATGACGGAGAACGCGAAGTCTCTGTCGTTTACTGTACCGTTGTAAACCAGACTGGGCGCCTTGTCCGAGAGCGACAATCCCGACAGCACGGGCAATTTCACGAAGACTTTGCACACCGCGGAAGTGTTCTCCACAAGGTTGTAGTTTGCCGCATAAGAAGCTTCGGGGTCAATCTGGACTTTGAACGCATAGTACTGTCCGGCAGCCAAATCGTCCGTTATCTTGGTAGGTCTGTTGTCGGCGACACGGTTGTATGCCGAACCGTCGAAGAAATACAATCCGAATGCGGGGGCCGTAATGGTGACTGTCTTCGCGCTGTCACCTGCAACGAATCCGCTGTAAGCGAACTGCATGGCAGGCAGAGTCGTATTGCCGTATTCGACGAGTGCGCCGTATCCGGAAGGAGCATCGGTTTTTGCAACGAAGCTGACCGTGAGGTTGGCCTTGTCGACGACGATTCCTACTCCGCTCTGCGCGTAAGTGTACACAAAGTTGGTTGCGGTGCCCTCAACGCCGTCTATGGTGTAGGTGCCGACGGGAGACTTGGAGCCCGCCTGCGTGAGCACGGTCACCTTGCCGAAAGTGCCGGACAGCCTGACGTAATTTCCTGCGTCGTCATAAACGAAGGTGCCGTTTTCGTAAGAATACAGTCTGCCGACGGGTACTGCTGCCATGTTGAAGGCAGTTGCGTAATCCGCGACGTCCATATAACCGTAGCCTGCCGCATCGACGATGATTTCGACGCCGTTATAGACCAGTTTATAGGAATAAGTGCCGGTTCCGCCGTAGGTATAGTGGAAAGCGTTGTCCGCACTTGCGGGATTCATGACCACGTCGAGTTCCACGGGAGTGATGGTGCCCTTGTTTCTGATGAGCACGCTTTCGACGGTATAGTTGGAGGAATCGACGGTGACGAATTCTCCGCTTGCCGTCATGACTTTAAGCGAAGTCACGGTGAACTGCAGGGACTTGTTGGTGCCCACGTCGGGAGTATCGAACATAACGGTGTAACTGCCGATTACGAATCCGTAGTTGCCCTGCAACGTCAAGGTGAAGTCTTCATCGTTGAAGTTGACGAACAGACTGTCGTCATAGCTCTTCTCGTACATGCCGCCGGTGCCGTTGACTGCCACGGTGAACACCACCTTGACGGGAACGATGTTACCGACCGCGGTCACCGTATTGAGTTTTCTTTCCTGAGAGGTGCCGGAAGAGGGCTTCGCGGACAGCAGATACTCTCCGTTTGCGGCAACCGCCACCACGGAGGCCTTGTCTGCGGCATTGACGGAAGACACCGCGTAAAGGGTGCTTTGCGCCAGTTCGTAGATGAATTTGCCGTCCTCTTCCTTTACCAGGGTATAGCCTTGTCCGAGCTTGACGGAGCTTGCAAATTGCGTGATTTCGTAGTTGCAGACACTCTTGGTGGTCAGGCTGATGCCGAAACCTTTACCGTAAGCGGTGCCCGCCTTGCCGTTCGCACCCGAGAGAGTGTCATACGCCGCGGCGTAAACCTCGATTCCGTACAGAGCCTTATCCGCATCCGTCACGAAGCCGCTCAGGACATAGCCCTTGCCGTTGTCGTAATATCCTTTGTAGGTGATGCCGTCATAGGTTCTGCCGGTATAGTTCTTGTCGGGCAACGAAAGCTCCACGGTAAGAGGCGCGGGAGTAATCGAAGCGGACAGTCCGCTGATAACTTTATCCTTGATTTCGAAAGTAAAGCTGTTCTGCACTCCTTGCGCGGTCGCATCGGAAGCGTATTCGGGTCTCAGACCGATTGCTATGTCTCTTGCGCTGAGATTGCGGTAAGTTCCGACGTTCGCGGAAGTAAACTCGACAAAACAGCTGATTGCAAGATACTTGCCGTAGTCCGTTCCGACGATTGCGCCGAAATCGACGGGTGCGATTGTCGCGCTCTTGGTTCCGTCGTAAACCTTGTTCTCGACTTTCAAGTCGTTGATGGTGATTTCGACGCTTCTGGGCAACAGTTCCGCCGCCTGAGCCAGCGTGCCTTCGCGCGCCGACGCGAAGTCGATGCTCAGAATCTTTCCGTTGAGAGTGAAGTTGCTTGCGCTGACGCCGCTGTAGTCACCGACACGGACAAGATTGAAGTTGGAGTATTTGACGTCGTGCATGTACGTCACGCCGTCCGTACCGTTCTGAACCTGAACGAATCTCCATTCCTTGTTGTTTGCGATGTCGTAGTACACATACGTCGCGCCGTCCTTGATTGCAAACGTCGCAAGCTGTGCGTCGAGACCTTCGAAGCTGTATTTGCCGTCCGCATAGAAATAAGCGGTTTTGAGTGTGGGAGCCGTCTGTCCGAAGGTTGCGGAATGGAATTCGATGCTGAGGTTGAGCGGTATGGGCAGAATCTTGAATTCTTTTGTCGCCGCAGACTCGTTGATGGCGTCGAGGAAACCTTCCGCAAACACATAGTTGGGGCTGGTTATCTCAGCCTTCGTAAAGGACAGACCGACCGTACCGACAGCGTTGCCGTCGACGTTGACGTTCGGACTTTTTGCGGTAAGTTCGAACACTATTCCGATAGATTCCGCAGTGTCGCCCGCGACAAAGACGCTTTCGGAAACCGCATACTGCACGTCGACGGAAGCGGAAGCGTTATAATAGCGCTCCGTGGGATAAGTGAACGTGACATCGTTGCTGTCGATGACAACGGGAGTAATCACCGCGGGGAAGTCCTGAATGGTGATGACCACCCAATTCTGCCCCTCGTACTCTTCCATTGCCACGGAAACGCCCGTGCCGGGTATGATTTCGTTCGTCGCGACGAAGTAAGGCATAATCAGTTTGATTTCCATGCTGTACGTCAAAGCGTCGGCGGACGGGAAATCGGTGGTGATGATGTGCAGCAGATACATCTCGCTGTCGAATTGCGACGTCTCGGA
This sequence comes from uncultured Clostridia bacterium, assembly GCA_944349635.1. Taxonomy (GTDB): domain Bacteria; phylum Bacillota; class Clostridia; order Christensenellales; family CAG-917; genus Limadaptatus. Next base: position 157,542 of record CALVNH010000001.1, read on the forward strand.
GAAACGGAAGTCGCCTTCGTAGACGTTGATGTCGCTGCTTCCGTCATACGCCTTCGTGAGCACGAAGTCGTCTTTGGTGACGTTCATCGGATTGATGTAAATTTTGAAATCGCCTTCGAGCACGTAAGAGTAAGAGCCGTCGCTTTCGGCAACGAGATTGCTGCCGACAAGACTATAGTTCTTTGCTTTGGTGCCTTCGAGGCGGATATTGGTGAAACGAATCCAGAGTCCGGAGCTTCTGTGTCCAACTTCCACATACGCGTCACCCTGTTTGACAACGTAATTGCCGTTGAAGTCGATGTAAATGTCACCGCCCTCTCCGTGCACGTCGCCGGTGACGACAAACTCGGCAATCTGCATTGCGCCCTGTTTCTCGGACAAGCTGTTGTAAATGACTTCGGAGTTGTCCTCGGTCCAGATTTTGTCTCTGCCTTTGACGTCGATTTCGTCGAAATTGACTTCTTTGGGAGTAACGGTGAAGCGAATTCCGTCAAGCGCGGCGCCGTCGACTTTGAGAGTAACGTTCTTGTCGGTGCTGGTGAGTGCCGTCGAAACATAGGCTCCGTAGTACTGACCTACTTCGAGAAGCTCATTGACATTGTCGTTGTACGCCCCGACGCGGATAAAGCCGGAATCGCCGTAAAGCGCTCTGACCATCCTGCCGCTGACGGTGCCCTCGTCGAAGCTGTACCCTTCGGGAATATCCCGATACTCGTAGCTGAACACGAAAGCGTCGGTTGCGCCGTATACCTTGGAGGTCTCGTTGACGGACGGAACAACCGTGATTTCGCAAGGCTTGACGTTGACGGCAAGCGAAGGAAGCACGACGTTGTAATTGCAGTTGCCGATGTCCGTGATTTCGGTTCCGCCCACCGTCATTCTGTCGACGGTAAGAGTCACGGCATAGCCGCCCGCCTTGACGGGAGACAGTCTGTTGTAACCGTCCACGGCAACCGTCCATTCGACGGTGTCGGTGGCGGGATTCCACGTTATGGGATTGCTTCCGCCCTCACCCTGCGTCTCGACGACATCGAAATTGCCAGAAGAGTAAGCGAGAACGGTTTCGTAATCAAACTGCTTACCGAACACCGCGTCGAGAATCGCACTGTCCTTGATTGTAATGGTAATAGTGTTCTTGGTGGGGTCATACGTGACGGTAACTGTCACGTTCTCGTCAAATACGACCGCGATGTTGTCGTTGCCGACAATGGTACCCTTCCTGATGTAATACGCAACGTCGGGGTCGACGACTTTCTCTACTTCCGCTTTCTGTCCCGCGGCTTTGAGTTCTTCGAGATACTCGGCGTCGCCTGCCTTGACGGCGGAGAAGGTATCGTTTTCGTACGTCGTGAACTTGATGCCGTCGACGTCCGTCTGGCGAACTATCGTCTGCCCCTCATCGGGCTTGACGTAAATGGTGCGCTGCGTGACGACGAGCGCTCCGCCCTCGCCGTTGAATTCGAGAACGAAGTTGGCGGAATCGAATCCGAGCACGTCTGCGTGCGCCTGATTGTAGACGTATCTGCCCACGTTTTCACCGGCAACGCGTTCGAATGCGGATGCCGCCACGGAGGCAGCGTCACCGGACTCGACGGCGTTGGCGAAAATGTGACCGAGTTCGAAAGAAGGATTGTTGCCGTCCGAAACGTCCACGACGTAAGTGAACAGAACGACAGGGTCGGCATCGCCGTAGACTTTGGTCGTGTCGGACGCGGTGACCGTCACTTTTCTCTGCGTAATGACATAGCCTTTACCTTCGTCGTAAACGGGTATGTAGTTGGTGAACTGAGCGTTTCTCTCTCTCGCTATCGCGTAGCTGCCGACCTGAACGTAACCGTTTTTGATGACGGGGTCCTTAATCTTGTAAAAGCCGGGCTTATAGCCTGCGATTTCGGATTCTCTGCCCGCCTCCCACAACTGTCTGTCGGCTTCCACAAAACCGCTGATTTCGAACGTGAGGTGCGAATCGCGTCCGCCTTCCACGGTGCTGCCTACCGCAAAGCCGTAAACGGAAGTTCCGGACGCTTTTATGGTCAGGCTGATTTTTTTGATGTTAAACGCCGTCTTCCTTATAGGAATAGTATTAACATAGAATTTAGTATAATCACTATATTCGTCCTTGAATCTCAGAGTCACATAGTAGGTGCCCGCATTGACGGGACGCCCGATTTCCTCGGCGTCCTCGGTCTGCCCTGCATAGAACGCCATTTCGAGATACTGTTCCAAAGAACCGGCGGTGAACGTCATGACGACGGGTTCACCCGTATAATCGAAAGAGTTGCCGCTGATGGTTGCGGTTTCGGGCTTGCGGAAAGTGAAGATGAGCGACGCAGTGATGTTTCCGTCCTCACCGGGAGTGCCCAAAGCACCGAATCCCGTGCTGCCGAAAGCGTAAACCAGATTGCTCTCTTCCTGGTCGGCAAACTTCAACACACCTTCCTTCACGACCGAATTGGTATGGAAGTGGGTATGCGAATCGTAACTTATGTGCAAGTCGTTGCTTGTCGACGAGTTGTTCTGGAAATAGATTCTGTTTGCCGTGTCCTTGGTTCCGACGAAAATTTCGTAAGGAGCAAAGCCGTTGAGATTTACGGACAGCGTGACGCTCTCTCCTCTCTTGTAACTTCCCTCGTATCCGCTGAACTCGGGCAACCCGGTCGAGAAGTGCTCGACGTACTCGGAATCGATGGAAGGAAGCAACACATAGTTGTTCGCGTCGACAAGCAGCGTATAAATGCTGGTCGCGCTCACGTTGCCCGCCTGGTCCACAACGAACATGAACACGCCTTTGAGCCCCGCGGTGTTGAAGAAGTCCATATTCGCGATGACTGTTCCGGAATAAGCGGCTGCATTTTTGATAAAGGAATTTGTGTCGAAGCCCAGTCCGTTGAAGAAGGCCGCGTAATCGGTGGCGGAAGCCAGTCCCGATTCGAATGCGGCACGGAAGCTGTCGGCTTCTTCCTGCGTAGCGAAATTCTTGACGCCGAAATACAACTTGATGAGGTCACTGTATTTTCCGGAACCGTCATCGAGGAAGCCGGAAATGTAATAATCCGCATTCCACGCGTCCGTGAACCACGTTGTCGGGACGGCAACCGTACCATCAGCGCCTTTGCCGTTGACGAATTCCGCAGTTTGTCCGCCGAAATCGGGGTTGGCAGGCGCCGTAGTGTCGACGCGCAATGCAACCTGCTTCGTGTCCTGATATACCCAATCGCTGTCCGTTGCGTTGATGTGAGCATACGAGGACGTGTTCTCATACAGGTTGATATCGTTACCCGCACAGACGTTTATCGCCGTCGCAAAGTCTATTATGGTATCGCGGGGGTCCACCGACACAATGAGATTGCCCGCTTGCGTTGTCAGAGTGAGACCGTTACCGTAGGAATTGTAGTCCGCGACTTCCGCTCCGTCGATGGTGACTTTGACAATCTCTCCGTCGCTGTTCAGGAACACCCTGTACTGAGCATTGCCCGTTCCCGAACTCTTGGGCGCCGTAAAGCCTATGATATTACCCGAAATGTTGTTCACCGCCAAATCGACTGTCAGTTTGAGTATGTCGTTCGCCCATGCACCGTTTGCGGAAGAGAGAATCTCCTTTTCGCCGAACGCGAGTTTGAACGTCACGTCGGGCGTGCCGTTGTCCACTCTCATCAAATAGCTGACGGGAGTTCCCGCGTTGCCTGCAAAGTCCAGCACATAGAATGTGAACATATAGTAGCCGGACCCGCTTACGGCATTGCCCGAAAGACTCGGCACCGTATAATCGGACTGACCCGTGAGCTTCGCCTTTCCGGTCTGGAAATCGTAATCGAATTTGCAGTTTGCGACCGTAGTGCCCACACCGAAAGGAAGTTTCGTCTTCAGCGTTGCGGCATTGTAGGTGTTCGGAGTATAGAATCCGTCTCCCGCGGAAGGCAACGTCGCGGAATACTTCACGTCGAAGAACCACAGTTGCGGCACGCCGTCCACGTTGGCGGAACTGGCGCTCAACGACTGGGTGAGATTATAGAAGAAATCCGCCGAGGCAAAACCGTCGGGAGAGAGATTTGTGCTGTAATTGTTGTTAATCGAATAGGTCGGCGCACTGCCTCCGTTCGTATCGATACCGCTGACGGTATAAGTAAACGCCTTTGAGCTGTTGCCGTAGTCCGTAACCGTTACGGGCACGGTGGCGTTTTGGTAGAAATAGAGATTCAGCGTGGACTGTACTCTGTTGGTTTTCGAAATTTTTGCATAGCCCACTTTTGCTCCGTCAACGTAGAAGTCGCCCGCCAACGTCGAACCGTACAGATTGAACGTCGTGTCGCCCACCTTGATTGTCTTGATACCTGAGGCGAGATTGGTATTCGCTGTTCCCGACGTGGCACCCAACGTAAAGTAATTCATGTAATCCGTCAAGGTGACGGAAGTGCTCTTATAGTGCGTGGGTATTCCGCTCGCCTGCAACGGCGTCGAAGTATACGAAGCGAGTTTGATGTTGGAAATCGAGTTGGGATTCTGCGCACCGACAAATTCCGAATCGGTTGCGTTTTTCAGAATATTGTTGATGAGATTGTTCGTGTTGGTATCCGAAAGATTCCCGGAAACGGGCCAATCCCCGCTCGTTGAACTCGTTCTGTAAGGAGTGGTGGTGCCAAACGAGGTGACCTGAGGAGAAGCACCGTCGGCTATCGACAAAGAAGCGCTGTCGGAGAAGGATTTGAGAGAAACGGTATAAGTGACGGTAAGATTTTTCATCTTTACTTCGCCCTTATACCACCAGCCCATTGAGCTCGTGCCTCTCATGGCAAACGCAATGAGAAGGTTGGGATAATCCTTGGTAAGAGAAGTTTCGGAAGTGAACTTCTGCCACTTCTCGTCTCCGCCAGACCCGTCGCAATCTTCGTAGCCTACGGTTCTGTCATCGGCTGCGGACTTGCCCCACATTGCCTCTGCGTCATAGGCCTGTGCAGTGCCGAAAGCTCCCATGCCGGACCAGTTACCCACATAGCCCTTGTAAATCTCGGCGGTAGCCTTTGCCTTAACGGAAATGTTGTCATTCTGCAACAGAGTGGAAACAAACGGCGAAGTAGTCAAATTGACGGCGCCGGAAACAACGTAAGGCGTTTTGGTTATGTAATCGTTCGACCTGACAAAAACCTCGTTGTTTGAAGCCGACGCGATTTCCGCAGATACCGAGGTACTGCCCTGAACATGAGCACTGACATTGCTGGTCGTATAATTCGTGTACTTGACAGTCAGGGTCCAACTCGTTGCGGAATTCATCTGAAATTTGAAATTTGCGGGGGACAATTCCGTATCGCCCGCCATAATGGCACTTCCGCCGGCGTCGACCGCAAATGCCACATTACCGCTCCCGTTGGCGCCGACGTCGAAAACGCCGCCTGCAATTATCACGGAGAAGACCACCGCGAAACAAATGGCAAGCAGAACGAAGCGCGTCGTGGAAACAAAGAAGTTCCTGGAGCTGCTTTGAGTTTTTCTCATAATCCCACCTCTTAATCCCTGTCGCCCGCTCTTGTACATCACGCATACGCGCGTGTGCGCTCACGAGCGAAAATTATTCGTAATTATATTATCACAGCATTTCCGTCATTCTTCAACTGTTAATTTTTGTTAATTTATAATGGAGTATATTTTAACTTAACTGCCGTACAAACGCCGTCACGCTCCCCTTTCAGTTTGTGCGACGTGCCCTCGTTTCATTCCGGAAGGAAGCGAAAAAAAGAGCCTCCGGCGTTTTGCACGACAGAGGCTCCTGCAAATTTAATGTGGTTAGATTGCGGAAAACCGACAATGGGCAGAGTTAGTTGCACTCAGCTTTTGCGCAGCTCCGTACGGCGGATTTTGCCCGAAATGGTCTTGGGCAATTCGTCCACGAAATCGATGACGCGCGGATATTTGTAAGGCGCGGTAAGGTTTTTCACGAAGGTCTGAATCTCTTTTTTGAGTTCTTCGCTTGCGGTGTAACCTTTTGCAAGCACAATCGTTGCCTTGACAACCTGCCCTCTCGTCGGGTCGGGCACGCCGGTGACCGCACATTCCAGCACCGCAGGGTGTTCCATGAGCACGTTCTCGATTTCGAAAGGCCCGATGCGGTATCCGCTGGACTTGATTATATCGTCGGTGCGCCCCACGAAGAAGAGGTATCCGTCTTCGTCCCTGTACGCCATATCGCCCGTGTGATAAAGCCCGTCGTGCATTGCTGCGCGGGTGTTCTCCTCGTCACCGTAATACTCGCGGAACAGACCGTAAGGTCTGCCGTTGCTCACGTCCACACATATCTCCCCCGCTTCTCCCATGGGGATATCGTTTCCGTTTGCGTCAATAAGGCGCAGTTTGTATATGGGCGTGGGCTTGCCCATACTGCCGGGCTTCGGCGTCATTCCGACAAGGTTTGCAATGGTAAGCGTGGTTTCCGTCTGTCCGAAACCTTCCATAAGGGTATGTCCCGTGGCGGCTTTCAGTTGATTGAACACCTCGGGGTTCACGGCTTCTCCCGCCGTGGTGATATACTCCAAGGAACTCAAATCGTGTTTGCTGAGGTCTGCCTTTATCATGAAGCGGTAAATGGTGGGGGGTGCGCAGAATGTGGTTATGCGGTACTTTTCAATCATTCCGAGCAACTTTTCCTGGTCGAATTTCTCGAAGTCGTACGTAAAAATGCACGCTCCGCAAATCCATTGTCCGTACAGCTTGCCCCATACGGCTTTGCCCCAACCCGTTTCGGAAACCGTGAAGTGAATGCCGTCCTTGCGCACGTTGTGCCACCATTTCGCGGTGAGGAAATGCGCAAGTGCGTAAGTGTGCTCGTGAGCGGCGATTTTGGGATAAGCCGTGGTGCCCGACGTAAAATACATCAGCATCAGTTCGTCGCGCATGGGACAGCTCTCGTCCGTAGGACGAGGATACACTTCCGAAAAGGCTTTGACTTCGTCGGTGTAGGAATGCCAGCCCTCCTTCGTGCCGTTGGCGACGATTTTGACTTTGAGTTGCGGACAACGGTTCGCCGCCGCTTCCGCCTCGTCAATCACGGTGCCGGAAGCCGTGCAGATTATGGCTTTGACGCCAGCCGCGTCGAAGCGGTACACAAAGTCTTTCTCCTTCAACTGGTCCGTTGCGGGAATGCAAATCGCACCGAGTTTGTGGAGGGCTACAATGATGGGCCAGAATTCCCAATGGCGACGGAGAACGAGAAGCACTCTGTCCCCCTTAATAATGCCGAGGGATTTCAGATAGTTTGCCGTCTGTGCGGATTTGCGCATCATATCGCCGAAAGTGAAGATTTTTTCTTCTCCGTCTGCGGACACCCAAATCATGGCTCTTCTATCCGGCTCCTCGGTGCCGTAGTAGTCGACCACGTCGAAGCCGAAATTGAAGTTGTCGGGGGCATGGAAGTCTATTCCTTCCAACATCCCGTTTGCATCAACTTTTTCGGTCAGAAATCTTTGGTACAGTTCCATTTATGTTGTTCCTTTGGGCTTTTGCCCGTAATTTGATGACTGATTATTAAAACCGGAATGTATTTCTTCACAGGTCCGAAACCCGTGCAAATAACACACTCGATTCTCCGTTGCCCGAACCGCTCGCGCGTGTACTCAAAGGAGATTGTCTGGATATTTAATCAATCCTTGCCGCCGCGGCGGCAAGGATTGAAAAAACGCATTATGCGGTCAACCGCTTTCTCTTTGTCAGTCGAGGTTTGCTTTCAGAGTGTCCAGTTCCTTGCGGAGTTCCGCGGGCAGTTTGTCGCCGAATTTTGCATAGAACTGTTCGATGCCCTCCGCGTCCTCTTTCCAGAGTTCCTTGTCGACGGTGAGCAGGTTTGCCACGTCTTCCGTGGAGAGCGAGGTGCCTTCGAGGTCGATGTCTTCGGGACGGGGCACATAACCGATGGGCGTCTCCACCGCGTCGACGGTGCCTTCGGTACGACGGATAATCCAGTCGAGCACGCGCATATTGTCGCCGAATCCGGGCCACAGGAAGTTGCCGTTTTCGTCGGTACGGAACCAGTTGACGTTAAAGAACTTGGGTTTCTTGCTGACTTTTTTGCCCATATCGAGCCAGTGCTGGAAGTAATCGCCCATGTGATAGCCGCAGAAAGGCAGCATTGCCATCGGGTCACGACGGACGACGCCGACCGCTCCGCTTGCCGCCGCCGTGGTTTCGGACGCCATAATGGAGCCGACGAAAACGCCGTTCGCCCAGTCTCTGGCTTCGTACACCAACGGTGCGGTCTTGGCTCTTCTGCCACCGAAGATGATTGCATCGAGCGGGACGCCCTGCGGATTTTCGAATTCGTCGGAAATGCAGGGGCAGTTCTTCGCGGGAGCCGTGAAACGGGAGTTGGGGTGTGCGCCCTTCACGCCGTTTGCTCTGTCCTCTTCCGTCCAGGGATTGCCCTTCCAGTCGATGGCGTTCTTCGGAGGATTCTTGTCGAGACCTTCCCACCAAACGGTGTTGTTTTCGAGATTGTGCACGACGTTGGTGAAAATGGTGCCCTTTCTCGTCGTGGCAAGCGCGTTGGGATTGGACTTCGCGTTGGTGCCGGGCGCGACTCCGAAGAAACCGTTTTCGGGGTTGATGGCATAAAGTCTGCCGTCCTTGCCTACTCTTATCCACGCGATGTCGTCGCCGACCGTATGAATCTTGTAGCCCTTGTCAGCGAATTCCTTGGGAGGAATGAGCATGGCAAGGTTGGTTTTGCCGCACGCGGAGGGGAATGCCGCCGCGATATATTTGGTTTCGCCGTTGGGTTTTTCCAGACCGAGAATGAGCATGTGTTCCGCAAGCCAGCCCTCGTTTCTGCCCTGATAGGAAGCGATACGGAGAGCAAAGCACTTTTTGCCGAGAAGCACGTTTCCGCCGTAACCGGAGTTGACGGACATAATGGTGTTGTCTTCGGGGAACTGGCAGATGTATCTCTTTTCTTCGTCGATGTCCGCTTTTGCGTGGAGGCCGCGCACGAAATCGTCACTGTTGCCCAGCGTTTCGAGAACTTTGCTGCCGACGCGGGTCATGATTGCCATATTGAGAACGACGTAAATGCTGTCGGTCAGTTCGATACCGATTTTGGAGAAAGGAGAACCGATTGCGCCCATGGAGAAAGGAATGACGTACATAGTCCTGCCCTTCATTGCGCCCTTGTAGATACCTTTGAGAAGTTCGTACGCCTTGTCCTTCTGCATCCAATTGTTGGTGGGACCTGCGTTTTCTTCCTTCTCGGTGCAGATGAAAGTGCGACCCTCGACGCGCGCGACGTCGTTGACGGCGGTGCGATGGAGATAGCAACCGGGCAGCAACTCTTGATTGAGCTGAATCATTTCACCGGTAGCCATCGCCTCTTTTCTGAGGGATTCGAGCTGCTCTTCGGAACCGTCGATGAGAACGACCTTGTCGGGCGTGCAAAGCGCGACGCTGTCGTCCACGAACTTCTGAACTCCTTTGTTGTCAAATTTCATGATTACCTCCGAATGCGGACGGTGTCCGCAAAATGTAATTTCACGTTTAGGGGAAAACCCCTTCAAAGCGTTGCGGCTTTCCGCGGTTCGGCATCGACACCGAGTCGGCACCGTAAAACAATCGCAGACGGGCTCGGACACACACGCGTGCTCCCGTGTGCCGCATCGTTTATAAATAATACAACCAAAGCAATAATGTGTCAACCGAAAAAAGTTCCGATAACGTTGCCGTAAACCGGGAAGAAACATCGACATTCGCTGAAACATATCGCCCTCTCCGAAAAAGCCATTCCGTGTTCCCCCGAAAAAAAAAGGCGCGGATTCGTGCAACGTAGCGGACGAAAACACGACGATGCGAGCCGAGAAAGACAAATAGGCAATGAAAGCCGCAAACACAAAGATTGTTAGTCATCGATAAAGCATAAAACAAAGCCTTTTCGAGTGTTAATTGTCATATAACATCGAAAAATCGACGAAAAACCGGCATTTTGCCCAAACTTAACCGGAAAAACCCTTGTTGTTGCTCCTTTTCGGACGGTTTTACGCCTTTCGGCGCGATTTTTCTCTCTGCGGACGGCTATGCGCTCATTTCTCACTTATTGCGTCAAAACAGACGCATATCATGCTCTCCCGCCGTTTTCTGCGTTTCATGAAGACTTCGGGCACCAATACGGCGTTTCCGTGCAGAAATGCGAATTCGCGGCTCAGAACAAATTGGCATTACGCATTTTCAGAAGTATTATGCTTTTCGGAACTTTTTAGAGAAGTATTATATTTTATCCGCTCTTTTCAGAGGACTTTTCGAAAATGTTTTACAAAAACAAATCAAAACAATAATACTTGACCGGTTTTTTTCGCTCTCGAATTTTCCCGCATTCACGCTTCGCTTCTTTTCGGTCTCCTGAACCCAATCGAACAGAAAACGTCGTCTCAAAAGCCTGTTATGTAATCAGTCGGATGTTTTTTCTTTTTTTGCCGACCTTTGGAACGGTACGTCCTTTGTTAATGCACTGTTTCATATATTGTCCTCGCAAAATGCCCTTTTTCTTCTTTTATTTCCCATTGTCCGTCTGTTTTCTCTTATTTCTCCAATCGGAAAGTTTTGCCGTCGTTCGTGCGGTTTTTCGCCGTTTCGAGACTCGCGCGCGCTTTTCCGCACGCACGGCTTTCTTCCTTGCCGCCGTTCTTGGGTTGCATCTTGAAAAAGTGCGAAAACAAAGTTATAATCTCTTATATACGGAATACCAGATAAATTGCGTTTTACCCTTCTTTTTTACGAGACTTTGCAATTTATCCCGAATCATGGAGGTGCTTATGTCTTCCGACGTTATAGGCGCAATCGCAGGCGGTTGCATTGCCGCGCTGATTGTTCTTTTCTTCCTCGTTCTCGTTTTGCGAACTTTGGCAAACCGTCCCGAAAAGGCTCCCGGCAAAGCTTCCGATTTGCCGCAAATCGACAAGGACGCCGCCGTGCGACACCTGCGCGAAGCGGTGCGAATACCGACCGTTTCCATGGTCGAGGATTACGCCGACAACGTTCAGCCCTTCATCGATTACCGCAACTGGCTGGAAAAAACCTATCCCCTTCTGCACGCCGCCGCAGAGCGCACAATCATAGAAGGGTACAGCCTCATTTTCAAAATCAAGGGCACCGATTCTTCCCTCAAAGGCGGCTGTTATCTCAGTCACATCGACGTGGTTCCCGCGCCTGCGGACGGGTGGGAACATCCGCCGTTCGAAGGCGTGCTTACGGACGACGGCTACATCTACGGCAGAGGTTCGCAAGACATGAAAAGCCACATGATTGCTTTGTTGGAAGCCGTGGAATACCATCTGGCACATGGCAGAAAGTTCGCACGTGACCTCTATCTCTGCTTCGGTCACGATGAGGAACCCGGCAACTCCACCAGCGGCGCCGCCAACATAGTCCGTCATCTTAAAGCGCAGGGGGTTGAAATGGAATTCGTCATCGACGAAGGGGGCACCGTGCTTGACGGAAAACTGTTGGGAATTCCTCACACCGTGGCGCTCGTCGGCGCGTGCGAAAAAGGCAACGGTGACCTCGAACTCGTGGTCAGGAAGTCGGGCGGGCACGCGTCCAATCCCAAGCCTCCCACGGCGGTAGGCTTGTTGTCCGAAGTCGTGGCGAAAGTCGAGTCACACCCCATGAAAACCCGCTGGACACCCATGACGAAGGAAACCTTCAAAGCCTTGTCGCCGTACTGCAAAGGCGCGTTCAAATTCGTGCTCACCAACCGCGACGTCTTTGCTCCCCTGCTCAAATTCGTGTTCACCAAAGTCGCTCCCATGACCAACGCACTCGTCCGCACCACATTCGCCCCCACGATGCTCTGGGGCAGCGAAGCCCGCAACGTCATTCCCAAAGAGGCACGAGCCAACATAAACTACCGCATGATAACGGGCGAAAACGCCGACGACGTCAAAGCCTATCTTACAAAACTCGTCGGAAAGAAAGCGGAAGTCAATCTTTTGTCCTATTCCGACCCGTCGCCCGAAGCCGACGTTCATTGCACGGCGTACGAAAGGCTGCGCGACACGATAACGGAAACTTTCGACGATATCGTCGTAGCTCCTTACATGTTCATCGCGGCGTCCGACGCGCGTTTTTACAATCCGCTCACCGACAACGTCTTCCGCTTCGGACCTTTCATCAACACGCTCGACGACCAGTCGAGAATACACGGTATCAACGAAAGACTGCACGTAGACCAGCTGGAAAAAGCCACACAGTTCTTCGTGAAGTGCCTTGACAGAATGCTTGCGGAATAAACGACGCACAAAACGACACGATGACAGGAGGGCTTCGGCTCTCCTGTTGTTTATGTTGCGCAAGCTCTTTTTACGCACATCGTGAAAATGCCGATGCCCGCGGATGCCGATAACACAAGCACCGAGACACTCGGAAAAACGAAAGACGCACAAAACCGACAAACCGAACCCCCAAACGGAATTAAAGCCCGAATGCGCTCGGATTGCCAACCGAAATAGTGTCTGTATTTTCGTCAGCCGCAACACTTTGTGCCCGTCAAAAAATTTCCGATAAAGTCTTGAATTGTCATACAAATAATGATAAAATCCTATTCCCGTCGGAAATAATCGGAAAGAAGAATAGGAGGGGACAGTGGATTACAATCAGGACGGCGTTTCCGCGCGCCTGGACAGCAAAGTTCAGAAGCTGATAATCTTGTTTGTATTCGACAGGATGGCAATTCCTTTGTCGGAAGCCACCCTTTTGGACGTTTGCACCTCCGACAACAACTGGCTGAGCTATATGGACTGCAAACAGTACCTGAACGAGCTCATCGAAACCAACCTTCTTTACCGCGTACCCAAAAGCGACTGCATCAACATAACGCAGGACGGCATAGGCTGTCTCGCGCTTTTCTTCACACGCATTCCTTCCTCCATAAGAGACGACATCAACGTCTACGCCCGCGAAAACAGAATGCGTTTCAAAAAGCGTCAATCCTATTTCTGCGATTATTCCAAGAACGCCGACGGCACTTACACCGTGATTATGAAAATCAACAGCGACATCGCAACGCTGATGGAATTGAAACTGGTCGTCGCCAACAGGCAACTTGCGAAATATCTGTATAAGAGCTGGGTGGATAAGGCGTCACAGACCTACGCGCTTATTCACGACACTTTGTTGGACTGATTGCTTCCGCGGAAGTCAACCGCGTTTTCCCACACACAACCCAGAATTCCGACACACTTACCGACACACTTATCGTGTTCCGCCGAGAAGAACCGCAAAACACCCTCGCAGAGCACAAATCGTGTTTTTACAAAAAAAATCGCGCACGGAACGTCAACAGGAGAAAACCGACGGAACTCACAAGGCGTCGGCAATCCGCACGACGCATAACGAAAGCTCGAAACGTCTGCGGAAAAACGTTCTTGAAATTCCACGCTCGACACGGAGCGAGTCCGGTCGCGGAAGCAGCTCGCGGCGGACGCTCGACGGCTTTTCCCGACGAGCCGCACAGCGGAACACGCGAGTGCGCAAAGCAATGCGGCGTCCAACGTATGACGACACGGCGTCAGCGACAACGAAAAAAAGCCCTTCCTTGCGGAAGAGCTTTTTGTCTGTCTGAAAAATTTTCGGGTCCGGTCGGTTTTCGGGTTCGGTCGATGTCGCCGTCAGGAACGCGAGGGTAAAGCCGCGGGCTACGAGTGCTCACGGATGCTTTGCGACACTCAGTCCACGGAAACGACTATCTTGTTGTATTGGTTGGGATATTTCGCACACTGTGCCACCATTTCGGGCACATCCTCGAAATCTATGCGGGAATTTATGAGTCCGTTGGTTTTGATTATTCTGTTTGCCAACAGATTTATTGCGGACGACATTTCGCCGTATCCGTCGGCAACGCCCATCAGCCTCAGTTGTTTCGAAAGAATGACGCCGGCGTCGATGTTGTGTCCCGCACGCACGGAATAGCCCGCTATCACCACTTCGCCTTTGTCCTTGACCAGACGGAAAGCGCAGTTGAACGGCACTCCGTCGCCGACATACACCGATGCCTCCGCCATGCGTCCCCCCGTGATTTCTTCGACGCGGCGTTCCAGGTTGTCGTAAGTCGGATTCAGCGCGTAATACACGCCCCAGCTGCTTGCAAGCGCAAGTTTTTCGGCGTCGAGGTCCACCAACACGGGAATCATCTGATAGTAAAGAGTGAGTTGAGACAATATAAGCCCCAGAGTGCTTGCGCCGACTATGACGACAAAGTCTCCCTTGTCGACTTCGAGGCTGTTGAGCACATTGTTCGCAAGAGCGACATACTCGGCAAACACCGCCTCGTCATCCGGAATGCCGTCGGGAAGCGCATAGACGTTGTCGGCGGGAACGGAAGCGAAATCGCTGAGCAGTCCGTCCGTATCCACGCCCAACACACGCACGCGTTTCACGCCGTGTTCCTCGTACTTGACGAACGGACTGACCACCACGCGTGAGCCCATTTTCAGACCCAGGTTGTCGTAATCTTCCGACACATAGGCTATTGCGGAGTGTCCCGGCACGGTAAGATTGGGATTCTTGTCAACGGAATCGGAAGCGAAATAAGCAAAATCGGTGGAAGAAATCGCCACCTTTGAGAGCTTGACTTTGACCTCGTCGTCGGACTTGTGCAGAACGCTCTCGACAAGTTTGATGCGTTCAAGGCACTCGATATGCCAGGACTTCATATTCACCTCGCCCTTCCGGAATCGACGCCGCACGGCGCCGCAGGCACATGCGTTCCTGTCCGGACGGAAATAATTTTAACACAAATCGCCGTTCTGCGCAAGTGCGCACGCTCAATACAGCAACCTGGCGCAGGAAGGCAACGTGAGCACTTTGTCGTCGAGCCCGCGAATTTCGAAAGCGTCCCGCTTGACGGATTCGTCGGGAATCATATAAATGCGCTTGCCCTTCCACAGTCCCGCCGTCTCTCTGACCATTATTTTGTAATTGAAAACACAGTCACACACGGACGGGTTCAGGCGTACCGTATATGCGGAATGTCTGTGCACCAGCGTATAATCTATCAATTCGTCGCGCAGATTCAGCGCAAGGTGCGCCCCCGACACGACGCGCCCGCCCATACAGTCCGGACACGCGTCCAGCATAAAGCTGTCGGCAGGCAGACGGGTGCGCTTGCGCGTGAGTTCCACAAGCCCCAGGTTGGTCATGGACACGACCGACGTTTTCAATCTGTCCTTTTTCAGTTCCGCGCGCAGAAGCTCCACGACGGCACGCTTGTGTTCGTCCTGCTGCATATCTATGAAATCAATGATGACGATACCGCTGATGTTCCTCAACCGCAGTTGTTTGGCAATGGTCACCGCCGCAGCGCAGTTGGTTCTGAACACGGTGTCCTCCAAATCCTTGGAGCCGACGTAACGCCCTGTGTTGACGTCGATTACCGTAAGGGCCTCCGTCTTGTCGATTACGATGTACGCGCCGCCCTCCACTTCGACCCGACGTTCCGCAAGTTTGTCAACCTGCGCCGCAATGCCGTAATGGCGGAAAATGTTTCTGTCCCCGCCGTAGATTTCGATTTTCGCGTCGCCGACTCTGCCCGCCAGCATATCCGCTAGTTCCGCTTCGTTGACGACGACTCTGTCCATGTTCTCGCCGTGAATATCCCTCACAACTCTTTCCAGCAACTGAGCTTCGCGAAAAACAACGGAAGTGGGAAGCGCAGAATCGTAACTCCTTTCAACGGCTTTCCATTGTTCGGCAAGCACGGCAATCTCGTCGGTAATATCACAATCTCCCGCGTTTATCGCCGCAGAACGCACGATAAACCCCATGTTTTGCGGACAAACGGAATCAATCAGTTCTTCCAGATAGCGACGCCTCTCCTCGTCCTCGATTTTGCGGGATACGCCTCTGAAACGGTTCTTCGGCAGCAGCACCGTGTAATAGCCCGGCAATGTGATGTCGAGAGTGAGTCTTGCGCCCTTCATATCGAACTGTTCTTTGACCACCTGACACATAACCGTGTCGCCCGGCGACAGCTTAGGCAGACTTTCGGACGCGCGCTTCTTCTCGTCGCCGTCCTCACCCACGTAAAGGAATCCGTTTCTTTCCAGTCCGATGTTGACGAACGCGGCTTTCATTCCGCCCAGCACGTTTTCCACCTTTCCTTTGTAGATGTTGCCGACGTGTCCGCGAGCGGAAACGTGCTCCGCCAGAAATTCAACGAGTTCCCCGTCTTCGACAAGCGCGGCACGCACGAAGAAAGGATTGTAATCGATGAACAAACTTTTCATTCCGAATCTATATCCTTAAAATTTTATATCGCACAAAAGACGCAAAACGCTCCGACCGCTGCCCGTGCCCGCAGTTCTCAAACTGTCGGAAACGACGACAGATAGTCGTCGACGTCCCGCAAAACGCCGTTCTCCGCGCGGACGTATTGAGCAAGTTTCAGAGTGTCGGGAAGCGCTCCCGCGCACAGTCCTTCGCGACGGAATGCGTCGAACACCCTGTCTGCACGCAAAGTCACATTGCCCGCCGCCAGAGTCAGCACCGTCAACCCGTCCTTCTCGGACACGCCGAAAATGCGTTCGGTTGCGTCCTCACATACGGTTTCACCCTTTTTGCTAAACTCGATTCGCAGTCCTTTCTCCGCGGCGTAACTGCCCACCGGACACGGGAAAAGATAGTCTGCGGCAACTATTCTGCCCGCCAAGTTGGGATTGCCCGCCACGTCGAAGCTTTTCACCGCACGCATATCGGCACCCACCGCCGCATTGTATCTCTCCATCACCTCTTCCGCGGACATATCCGTGTCTATGGCAACGTACTCCGCAAGAGAGCCCACTCCCACGGAACAAGGCGGAGAAAAGAACACGAGAGCGTGAGGATTGAACCCCTGCGAATATTTAACCGGAATTTCCGCGCGTCTCAAAATTCGTGCCGCCTGACGCAGAACGTCGATGTGAGAGACGAAACGGGCGTTGCCGAGGCGCAGATATTTCAGAACTTTCATATTATCGTGCACCTCCCAAGCTTGTTTGCGCCGCACCCGTTGCAACCCTCGCGGCAATTCTTCGTAGTCACGCCGAGGTAGGCGAGTTCGCGTTGAGCTTTGAGATATTTCTTGCTTACGCCCGTATCGATGAAATCCCACGGCAAATCGGCGTCCGGGTCGATGGCGCCCGTAAAACGGTTTATATCCGCGCCGCAGTCGGCAAAAGCCCGCGTCCAGGCATTCCAGTCGAACTGCTCCGTCCAGCTGTCGAAACGCGCTCCCGACTCGTAGGCGCGGACTATGACGGCGGACAGGCTGCGGTCGCCGCGGGCAAGAGCCGCTTCCAGAACGGACGATTCCGCACCGTGCCAGGAGAACGTCACGCCCTTTATCGCACGGAGTAATCCGCGCAGATAGTTTTGTTTTCTCAACATCTCTTCCATGGAAATCTGCGCTTCCCATTGGAACGGCGTGCAGGGCTTGGGAATGAACACCGCGCAACTTACGGACACGGTGAGATTCCTTTTGCCCGTGGTCGCGACGTACAGCCCGCGCAGACGGCGGCATATCTCGGCTATACCCGCGATGTCCTCGTCCGTTTCGGTGGGAAGACCGAGCATGAAATAGAGTTTGACGTTGGAGTATCCCGCCTCAAAGGCCTTTCCGATGTTGTCGATTTCCGCGTCGGTGACGTTCTTGTTGATGACGTCGCGCAACCGCTGTGTGCCTGCTTCGGGCGCAAAAGTGAGCGAACTTCTTCTTGATTCCTGCGCCATTTCGCCGCTGAAACTGGAAAGTCTGAGACTGGGCAAGGCAAGATTTACATGCTTGTCGTGCACGAAACCGCGCAGTCTGTCCATAAGCTCTTTGAGCCCGGAATAATCCCCCGTTGACAAAGAACACATGGAAATCTCGCCGTATCCCGTGGACTCCACCGCCTGCTTTGCGTATTCGGCGCATTTTTCGGCACTGCGCTCTCTTATTGGTCTGTAATAGTACCCCGCCTGGCAGAATCTGCAACCGCTTGCGCAACCGCGGTAAAGTTCCAACGTCACGCGTTCGTGCACCGCCTCGACGTTGGGCACGAGAGGATTGACGGGATACACGGAGTTCTCGAAATCGGCAACCACGGCCTTGACCACGGTTTCTCCCTCCTCGTGAAGGGAAGGAACATACACGCCCCCAATCTTTTTTGCTTCTTCCAGAACGCGCCTTTTGCTCCACCCTTTGCTTTTTCCCTCCTCGACGAGGCGCAAAAGCGCGAAGTCCACGCCCTCGCCTTCTCCTACCACGACGCAATCGAAGAAATCGGCAAACGGCTCGGGATTTACGGCACAGGGACCGCCCGCGATAATCAAAGGGAAATCCTCTCCTCTGTCGCGGGAATAAAACGGAATGCCCGCAAGGTCGAGCATATAAAGAATGTTTGTATACAACAATTCGAACTGCAATGAGAATCCGACAACGTCGAACTCTTTGAGCGGAGTGCCGCTTTCGAGAGAAAGCAGAGGAATGCCGTTCGAGCGCATTTTCTCGGCAAGGTCGGCTTTCGGCGCGTAACAACGCTCCGCGGCGTAATCTTCGTGCGCGTTGATTTCGGAATAGAGAATCTGCAAGCCGAGATTGCTCATTCCTATTTCGTACAAATCGGGAAAACAAAAACAGAATCTGGCTTTGACGTTGCCGGATTTTTCGGGTGTGTTCCACTCGCCGCCCGTGTAACGGGCAGGCTTTTCCACTTCGGGAAGAAGCGAAATCAATCTATCTCTGAAACTTTTCATCTCGATTACGCCCGAAACAACGTACGGACGGAAGCGCGCCTCAGTCTTTCATCGTGAGAGCGGCGGCTCCTATGATACCGGCGTCGTTGCCGAGAGTGGCGGCGACAACGCGAATGGGCGGATTGAACTCCGCACCGTAAATATTCCGTGCGACGTACTCCTGCAAAGGTTTGATGAGCGTATCCCCTTCCTTTGAGATTCCGCCGCCTATGATAAACACTTCGGGATAAAGCAGGTTGGCAAGGCTCACAAGCCCCATTCCGATGTACTTGATATATCTGTCAAGCACGCGTTTCGCCACTTTATCGCCCATTTTTGCCGCGATAAACACGGTTTTGCCGTCAAATCCCTGCTCTGCCGCAACCTTGTTGAGCAGACTTTCGGGGTGCTTTTTCATCGCCGTTTCAGTCTGGCGCAAGAGAGCGCTTGCAGAGGCGTACGCCTCGTAATGACCGCGTTTGCCGCAACCGCACATCGCACCGCCGATTCCAATCTGAATGTGCCCGCCTTCCGCACCTGCGGATTTGTTGCCCGTTATCAGCCTGCCGTCCGCAACGATACCCGTGCCCAATCCCGTGCCCAATGTCACGGTCACGCTGTTGCTTGCGCCGTTGCCCGCGCCGAACAGAGTTTCGGCAAGCGCGGCGCAGTTGGCGTCGTTGCTTATTCTGATGTTTTCGAAGCCGAGGTTCTTTTTCAGAATGCCCACAACGGGGGTATCCGCGAAATTGATGTTGCAACAGTATCTGACAACGCCTTCCGCGTCGTTGACGGAACCCGGCGAACCCAACCCTATTCCGCAGATGTCCGCAAGAGAAAGTCCCTGCTCCTCCAACAGCCCGCGGATAAGCCGTTCTATGTCGCCGACGATTTCTTCCGAAGGCTTACGCGCCTGCGTGACAACGGTCTTTTTCGCGAAAATGTGCCCATTCTCGTCGGTAATGCCTGCCTTTATGGACATTCCTCCAATGTCGACACCGATGTAACGCATAACTCCTCCGCAAAGTCGCGCGTCGGACGCGCGAACGTGAAAGCATATTTATGCAGTAATATTATCCCAAACCGACGGGAAAGTCAAGGACAGCGCGCAAACAGCGCTGTTACGCAAAATCAGCAAGCGCAAAAATGTCATTGCTCGGAAACGGTCACTTGAATGAACGGCGTCCGCGCCCCCTTCCTCGCTCGTTCACACGGGTTCCGATTCTGCCCGACAAAGCCGTTCCGCCGACAACCGCGGACTTCGGATTGGCGGTTTCCGCAAGGCACTCCCCGAGAGTCGCAGACAGTCTGTGTCCGGCCGCAAAAGTTCTTATCCGTTCTTCGGAGAGTTCGCAGAGAATTTCGGGCGGAGCCGAAGACATCACTCCTTCGCGGGCGGAAACGACGCAAAACACCGTGACGGAACGGCTGTTCACGTGATGAAACAGTCGCGCGAGAGGAATTTCCGACGACACATACACCCGTTTTTCCGTGACGCCCAAAGCATAGTTTTTGGATGCGTAGGCAAGCACGCTGCGATACGCTTCGTTTGCCGAACCGCTCGTCGCGCCGTAAAACAGGAAAACGGCAATTATTCCGAGAGTGGGATTGAACACGGTGAAACACGACACCACAAAGCCGGCAAACAACACCACCGCCGTCACCGTGCCTGCAATCTGCATGCCTTTTACGGCTTTCAGTCTGTTGCGTGCGAGTCCGAGAACGACGCGCGACCCGTCCAAAGGATAGACCGGCAAAAGGTTGAAGAGCGCAATCGAAAGATTCGCGTAAAGAAAGGGACGAGTATAAGGATAGACGGACGGTGCAAGCCACCACAACCCCAGTGTTGCGACTGCGAAAAAAAGGTTCGCAAGCGGACCTGCAATGCCCACGGCTATCGCCGAAACCGAATCCAGCTCGTCGTCGGCGCTCATCATTGCTCCGTACGGCAAAAGAACCACACTGCCAAGCGTGTAGCCCCTGATTCTCGCGACAAGCGCGTGCCCCGCCTCATGCAGGCATACCGCGGCAAAAGCGCACAGAAAAGCCTGCGCCCTGCCCAGTGCAACCAGCACAAGGGCAAGTGCGAAAAAGAGCGGATGTATTCTGAATTTCATCAGAACAGCGACGCTAAGACATTACCGATTTGTCCCACGGTTTCCGTGACGGTGCTTGCTCTGAAAAGTCCCGCAAACAAAAATCCCAGCGACACGAACACGCCGATGGTAACGGGCACGAGAGCTACGTCGAGAATGTCCCAGCCGCGTTTTCCTTCCGAAGAACGCAACGGACGTCTGATGCGCTTGCGGGTGTGTCCCACTTCGTTGCATACGATATTGTTTTCGGTTACTTCGACATCGATTTTTTTTGTCTGGTCAAAATCCATAAATCCACCTCGCATAAACCCTATGCCGCTACCGCACGAATTATGCGCCCGAACAAAGTCCCGCCGCCGCGACGCGGATACAAATCGCGTTTTTTAAATTTATACGAAAAAACTCCCGTCAGATATCGGGTTTCGGCAAATCGCAGGTGGTCTCGAACCGCTTTACGCGGACGGCGGTAGCCGCAACCGTGATTTCGTAATTGCCGTCGTCGTCCGGCTTCACGCCCACGACGGGAGGCGCGGCAAGGTCGAAATAGTCCGAAAACACACGCGAAACGTCTCCGTTCAATGCCGACATAAATCCTGCGTGAATTCCCATTTTGTCACGGGCGAGAATGGCTTTCATTCTGTCGGCAATCTCTCTGGACGCCCTCATTGCCACCTCCTTCTGCGGAATCGGGGATATCTGATTTCCGCATAGTTCTTGGTGCGGTTGGCGACGTTGTCCGCAAGCAACGCATACGCTTTTTCGGACAGCGCGAAGTCGGGCACTCTGCCCAACTGCTGATAGAGCGTGATACAGTCGTCCTCCGGAATCACGCCTATGGCGGGAAGATGCAACAGTCTTGCGATGTCCTCTGCGGGCATCATCTCCCCTCTGGCAACCATGTCGGGACGCATTCTGTTCACAACCAACGAAACGTCGTCGAGACGGTAACCCGACAACAGCGCGACCACCTTGTCCGCATCCCTGATTGCCGAAGCCGACGGCGTTGTCACGACAATGGCTTCCGACGCCGCGGATACCGCACGGTGAAAGCCGTTTTCAATCCCTGCCGGACAGTCGATTATCACGAAATCAAAATCGGAGAGGCTTTCCACCACTCCCCTGAACGCCTGCGCGGAAATCAGCTTGCTGTCACGCGACGACGGCAGCACCCTCAATGTGCTGTCCTTGTCGGGTACCAGCGCCTGAAACACGCGACATTTGCCCGACAGCGCGTCCCCGATGTCGTAAACGACCCTGCTCTCGATGCCGATTACGACGTCCAGATTGTTGAGCCCCACATCGGCGTCCACCAGCACCACTCTGAATCCCATGTCGGCGAGTTTTCTGCCGAGAGAGGCCGTGACGGTGGTCTTTCCGACTCCGCCTTTCCCGGAAGTAACCACGATTTTTCTCATAATGCGAGTGTAACGTGTGCCCTCGCGCGATGACGCGGATAATATGAAAAATTACGGCTTTTTTTGTCAAACGCGCTCCGCGCCTTGAATAACCCGTCCCGAAGTGCTATCATTTAAACAATCCGAGGCTGTCGGGGGTTTCCCCGACACCCTTACAAGGAGGTTTTATGGAATCATTTGCAATTACCACCGACATGACGGCGGATATGCCCGAAGGATATTTCGCCGACGAAAAAATCGACATTGCGCCCATGCCTTTCGTCCTTGACGGCGTGGACTACTGCGGGGAGAATCTGCCCACATACCACGAGTTTTACGACAAACTGCGGGCAGGTGCCGTGCCCAGCACGTCCCAGACTTCGGCATTCGAGACAGCCAAAATTTTCGAAAAACACCTGAAAGAAGGCAAAGACGTCCTGCACATCTCTTTTTCTTCCGGAATGAGCGGAAGTTTCGACAACGTGTCCAACGCCGCAAAGGAACTTATGCGCAAATACCGCAACAGACGCGTGCTCGTGCTCGACAGCCTTTCGGGTTGCGGCGGCGAAGGTCTGATGGTGTATTACGCGGTAAAAATGCGGGCGGCAGGCAAGTCGATTACGGAAATCTACGACTGGCTGTTCGCACGCAGAATGAACTTCAACCACTTTTTCATCGTAGAAGATTTGGGCACCCTTTACAGAAGCGGCAGACTCAGCAAACTGGAAGCGGCAGTGGGAACCATTCTCGGAATCAAACCCTTGCTGGAACTCAATCACAGCGGTAAAATAATGCCCTTGCTGAAAGTAATGGGCAAGAAAAAGGCGTTGGCCTGCATAGCGGAGCAGGTGGAAAAATACTGCAAACCCGAAGAAAACGATTTTATCCTCGTGGAGCACGGCGACGACATCGAAGGCGCAAAGGTGCTTGCCGCCAAAATCACGGAGTTGCTCCCCGACATACCGATAAGATTCTGCAACGTAAATTATCTGGTCGGCTCTCATGCGGGACCCGGCGCGCTTGCCGTGTTCTTCTGCGGAGGAGAACGCCCCCGTTTCATCAATATGCCCGCCAAACTGACGAAATAAAGCCGCACGGGACGTTTTGCCCGAAAGGAAGCGCATTATGTTTCTTTCTCCTTCAGACTGTTTTACTCTGAACAACGGAGTACGTATTCCATGCCTCGGGTTCGGCACCTACCTGACGCCCGAAGGAGGCGTCTGCGTGGACAGCGTAATCACCGCTCTGCAATCGGGTTACCGCCACATAGACACCGCGGAGTTTTACGCGAACGAAACAAGCGTCGGAAAAGCCGTTGCCGAAAGCGGCATTCCCCGCGATGAAATCTTCGTCACCACGAAACTCTGGAACACCCACCAGGGCTACGACAGCACGCTGTACCGCTTTGACGAATCCATGAAAAAACTGGGGCTGGAAACTCTGGACCTCTACCTCGTTCACTGGCCCATGGCGAAAGATTTCATTGCGGACTATCCCAAACAGTTCCTCGCCACGTGGCGCGCTTTCGAAAAACTCTACGAGGACGGACGAGTTCGCGCAATCGGGGTTTGTAACTGTAAAAAGCACCACTTAAACGTCATATTAGACGAATGCAAGGTTGTCCCCGCAATCAACCAGATAGAGTTTCACCCGGGAATAATGCAGACGGAAGCCGTGGAGTTTTCCAAGCGGAACGGCATTGTCGTGGAAGCCTGGTCGCCTCTCTGTCGGGGGCGCGCTTTCGGAAGACGGGAGCTTGTGAGCGTCGCCGAAGCGCATGGCAAGACGCAGGCGCAGGTGCTCTTGCGTTGGTGCCTGCAAAAGGAGATTCTGCCCTTACCGAAATCCGTGACGCCCGAACGAATACGCTCCAACGCGGAAATCTTCGATTTCGCGTTGACGGCAGAAGAAACGGCTCTCATCGACTCGATGGACGGTATCGGCAGGATTGGCAGCGACCCCGACGAAGCCAAATACTGAGCACTTCAATCCGTTACCGTGGTACTTGTTGAGCACAACGAGCCGCGAACTTTCAAAACGCAATGAAAAACGCCGCAACCGCGGCGTTTGTTTATGGCTTTTCATTGTTATTTATCGCTTTGCATTGTTGTGAGAACCGTTTCGCTTGTTCTCCGTCAACCGAAGCAGTTGCCGCCGGAAATCGTTGTCGCGTGCGTGAGCGAAGCAATCACTCTCGCGACAATTTCTATTCACGACAACGTCAATCCAGTCTGACTCCCAGAAGGTCGCTCAGAAGTCCTCTGTCTTCCAGAAATTTCGCGCCCCCTATCGCCACGCAGTTTTCCCCGTCGTAAAGCGGAGTGAGCGGCAGTTCGAACGCCTGTTCCATATACTCGATGAGCCCGGGAATGTGGCTGGAACCGCCCGTCACGAATATGCCTTTGCGCAGAATTTCCGCGGCGAGTTCGGGCGGAGTCTGATTGAGCACGTTCATAATCACTTCGATTATGTCGTCCACGAGAGGCAACACGGCGTCACGCATATCCGCCGCGGTGATACACACGCTCTTTGGCGTGCCGTCCTTTCCGCCGCCGCTGACGGCGTAACTGCCTTCGTCGTTGAGATAGAACGACAACGCGTTCTTTTTGAGTTTTTCCACGGTGTATTCGCCGAGTTTGACGCCGTAAAGCATATAGACTTTGTCAATGATTGCCGCATTGAAAGCGTCGCCCGCGATGTTGACGGAAACGCCGCAGGCAATCCCGTGATTTGTCACTGCCGCGACTTCGGTCTTTCCGCCGCCGATGTCGACGAACAAACCGCCGATACTCCCCGTATAAGCCAGCAGAGAAAGAGGAGACTCCACAAGAGTGACTTCCTTTATTCCCGCTTTGACGAGGCACTTTTCCACGGCTTTTCTGTCGCTGTTGGTCATGGAACAGGTGATGCTGACGATTGCCTTGATTCTTGGCGGAACGACTGAGGACGGAATTATGCGTTTCAGGAAATGTTTCATCAAAAGCACGAACATCTCGTCGTCCGCAATGAGCCCTTCCCTCACCGGGGCGATGAGTTTCGCTCCGCCCAAAGATGTGGAAATTATGCTTTCCGCACGGTAACCCGCCTCTCTTATTTCGTAGCGGTCGCGCACTTTCTGCGCGAGGGCTATTGCGGGCTCGCGCAACACAAGTCCTATGCCTCGCTGATATATCGTAACGAATTTACTTCCAAGGTCGATTGACAATTCTATTGTCGTCATTCTACACCTCTGTGTTCTTCAGTATTCTTGCCAGCCTTTCCAGGGGCAACCCCACAATGTTGGAATAACTGCCCTTGTAGCTTTGCACGACGACGCCCTCCTGAATGGCGTAGGCGCCCGCCTTGTCGTAAGGCTCGTACTCGTCGACGTAGCGTTCCGTTTCCTCCGACGCAAGCTTGCGAAACTTCACCGCGGATTTCACCGAAAACGTTCGAACGCGTCCGCCTTTTATCACCGTAACGCCGGTGAAAACGTGATGAGTTTTGCCGTTGAGTGCGGAAAGCATTTCGATAGCTTCCGCACGGTTTCGAGGTTTACCGTATATTTTCCTGCGATAAACCACGGTATCGGCGCCTATTACCGTTTTCTCCCCGCTGTCTTTCAGCGCTGCGACGGAGAGGGCTTTCGCCTTCGAAAGCTTCCGCACAAGTCCGCGCGGAGTCAATGCTTTCGTCGCACTTTCGTCTATGTCCGCAGGCAGAATTTCGAAACATTCGCAGATTTCTGCAAGCAATTCTTTTCTTCGGGGCGAAGCGCTTGCCAGAACGGTGGGCTCAGAGTATTTCCAGGTTTTTACCATAGGCAGCCTTGAAATCCGCCGCGGCAGAAAGAGCGTCCTTGACTTCGAGCGAGCAATCGCCTTCCGTCTCCGTCTTGACTATGACGCTGTCACCCAGCACGTCGCAGGTAATACCCGTGATTACGCCGCTCTGGCTGCGGTCGAAACTCTCCGCAATACGCAGAATCACGCTGAGCTTGCGCATGGCGTCCACGTCTTCGGGAGTGAGCATATCCTTGTACTTTATAATGTCCTCTTTGACGATTTCGTTTTTGCGGTGTCCCGCGGCGACGAATGCCGCCAGCACCAAATCCTTGTGCGGCACGCCGTAGAGGTTGCTGTTCAAAATGATGTAGCAGGAATGCTGTTCGTGATGATAATATTTGATTCTCATTCCCGTGTCGTGCATGAGAGCGGCGATTTTCAGCACCCTGACATACATTCTGGGCATTTTGTGCAAAACCTTGAGTTGTTTGAAAAGCTGTATGCACAAGTTGTAGACGTGCTCTGCGTGAGGAACGTTGACGTCGTAGTACTTCATCTGTGTGTGAAGGGCGTGTCCGAGAACATCGGTCAACGGTCTTTCGTTTACGCCGGGAACGGCATATCTGAACATCGCACCTTCGCGCAGGCCGCAGCCGCTTATCGTAATTTTCTGGAAATCGAAGCGCGACAGCACGGTTTTTATGACGGCAAGCGAACTGGGGAAGATGTCCGCTCTGCCGCTGGAAAGCCCCTTGATTTTCATCGTGGAATCGAGGTCCAGTTTGCGTATGGTGGAATAGATTCCGTCAAACTCCTGCACGGGGATTTCGTAACCGTGAGTCATGTTGAAAGGATATTTCCTGACCATGCGGCTGATTCTTCCGAGATTGCGGAAAGCACCGCCGACGCCCACGAAGTTGGTGTCGGGTTCCACGCTGTCCAACCAGGAAATCTTGTCGAGTTGTTCGCCGATGAACTCTTCTATCTTCGCCGCGCGCGTTTCGGGCTCGTTGCTGTAACTCTTGAACAAATCGGTGAGAGTCACCGTGCCGAACGGCAGGGTTTCGTAATGGATTAGGTTCCTTCTGTTGTAATAAATGAGATTGGTGGAGCCGCCGCCCATTTCCATAATCAGACCTTTCGGAATGTCCATGGAATTGATGACGCCCTGATATACGAGCATTGCCTGTTCTTCCACGCTCAGCACCTTGATTTTGATGCCGCAGGTCATGGCAACCTCGTCGAGAAAACTCTTCTGGTTTTTCGCACGGCGCACGGCAGCCGTGGCATACGCGAAAATCTTGTCGACGTGGTTAGCGTCGCAAAGCCGCCTGAACATCGTCAGCGTCTTTATCGTCTGTGCTATGCGCTGGGGCTTGATAATGCCGTCCCAGTCCATATCCTGTCCCAACCTTACCGTCTCTTTGAGTTCGTCGAAGACGACGAAATATCCCCCCTCAAGGATGTTGACCAACACAAGTCTTGCCGAATTTGAACCGAGGTCGATTACAGCGATTTTTTCCATACTTTACTCCTTTCCTTGCGGAATATTTGTTTACGGTTTGCGCCCGGGGAATACCGAAGACGCAAACGCGGATTGCAACCGTCATTCATGCTTTGTCGGAATCAGTCGCAGGATTTTATACACTTTGCCGGGCACTTCGACGCGCACAGCCCGCAGCCCGAACACTTCGAATAGTCGATGACGGGCAGATTGTTGACAAGCGTTATGGCTTGTTCCGGACAGTTCTTCGCACACAGTCCGCAGCCCAGGCACCCGTTTGCGCACATCGCCTTGACGTCCTTGCCTCCTCTCAGGCAGTTGGAACAGGCAATGTAATACTTCGCCGTGGCGGGAATGCGTTTGATGAGCCGCTTCGGGCAAGCCGTGATGCACTTGCCGCACGTTATGCACTTTTCTCTGTCCACAACGGCATAACCGCCGTCACGGACGTCGATTGCGTGTTCGGGACAGGCGTCCGTACAGGAACCCATTCCCAGGCAACCCCAGGGGCACACTTTTCTTCCGCCGCCCAGCAGTTCCATACTGCGGCAGTCACCGTAGCCCATGTATTCGTATTTGTCCACGGCGGCGTTTCCGCCGTTGCAGGCAACGACGATTTTCGTGGCTTCCACGTCGACGGCCACACCGAGAATCTCTCCGATGACACGTTTCTCTTCAAGAGCAGTCGCGGAACACGAATTGATGTCCGCCTTACCCTCTGCCAGAGCCTTTGCAAAAGCGTCGCACCCCGCATAACCGCAGGCTCCGCAGTTGGCTCCCGACAGATGTTTGCGGATTTCCACCGCTTTTTCGTCCTCTTTCACCGCGAGTTTTTTTCCAAGCACCGCAAGCAGCACGCCGAACACCAACGCAAGTCCCAGAAGCGCCAGCGTCGAATAGAGAATGGTCATGGGATTGACGGCTGATAAGATTATCGACATATTGCGTCCCTCCTAAATCATTCCCGAAAACGCGGTGAACGCCAGGCTCATGATGGAAGCCGTGACGAGTGTAATCGGAAAGCCTCTGAAAGGCTTCGGAATGGATTCCACGTCCATTCTCTCGCGTATACCCGCAAGCAGCAGTATGGCTATCGTGAAGCCCACTCCGCTGAACACACCGTTCAGGAAGGATAGCAACAGGCTCTCCGCAGCCGCCACCCCGTAGCTCTGCACGTTGAGAATGGCGACGCCCAACACCGCGCAGTTGGTGGTGATGAGCGGCAGATACACACCCAGCGCGCTGTAAAGCGACGGCATGAATTTTTTGAGAATCATCTCGACCAGCTGCACCAACGCGGCTATGACGAGAATGAACGCTATGGTCTGCAAATACTCTATTCCCGCCGCCACGAGCAGCTTTTGAACCAGCCACGTGAATATGGACGCTATGCCCATGACGAATATAACGGCGAGCCCCATACCGAGAGCCGTGTCCGTCTTTTTGGACACACCGAGGAAGGGACAGCACCCGAGGAACTGACACAACACGAAGTTGTTGACGAACACCGCACCTATAATGAGAAGAAAGTATGTCATTTGTCCGCCTCCTCACCTTTCGCGACGGCAGATACCGCCGCGTCGGACACGCCCGCGTCCTCAGCCGCACGCTTTTCCTCGTCCTCTTTCACGATGCCTTCGATGAGACTGTCAATCACTTTTCCCTCCTCTTCGTGGCGCAAGGCACGTTTTGCCGCCGCCTTGTCGGAGAGATGGTTGATTGCCGCCATCAGAATGCCGAGCGTGAGAAAACCGCCCGCGGGAAGCACGAACACTCCCATTGCGTAATCGGGTAGGTTGCCGAGTTCGACGCCGAACTCCACGTCGCCCAACGACCCGACAAAGAACGTGCCCGACCCCAGGAACTCTCTGATGAAACCTATCAGCATGAGCGCAAACGTAAAACCGAGTCCCATTCCCAGGCCGTCCAGAACGGAGTCGCCCACTTTGTTGATGCTGGCAAAAGCCTCCGCACGCGCAAGTATTATACAGTTGACGACTATGAGCGGCAGGTATATGCCGAGCGCGTCGTAGAGCGCGGGCACGAACTTGCGCAGAAGCATTTCCACAATCGTGACGAAAGTGGCGATGATGAGCACGAATGCGGGAATTCTCACCTTGTCCGGAATGACGTTGCGCAACATGGAAACCAGCATGTTGGAGCACACCAGAACAACCGTCGCGGCGAGCCCCATGCCCAGTCCGTTGAACGCGCTGGTTGACACGGCAAGAGTGGGACACATTCCCAGCACCAGGCGGAACACGGGGTTTGACGCCAGAATGCCGTTTGCAACTATTTTGCCCTTTGCACGGGCGTCGAATTTCAGTTCACGCGTCATTGGTTCACCCCCGCACCGTAATTATTGAAAGCATACACCGCGGCGTTGACGGCGTTGTTGACGGCATTTGAGGTTCTCGTCGCGTTGCTTACGGCGTCCACGCCGTTTTCGCCTTTGCCGTTCAACTCGAAATTCTGGATTTTCGTTATGTCGACGCCTATATACTTTGCCTTGTTCGCATCCATTACTTTTTTGAAATATCCCGCCGTTTCGGACTGTGAATACTCTTCCAAGTCTTTGATTATGCCTTCCGCGGAAATGTGCACGAGAAGTTCGACGGTACCGCCCTTCGCCCCGCTGCCGGAAGCGCGGTAAACGTAGGCGACGTCGTTGCCTTCCGCGTCCTTTACGACATAGCAGCCCAGCACTTCGTCCTTTCCGCCGGAATTGACGAGCCGCTCCTCGGATTTGACGACGAGCGAGGAATCGACTCCGTAATACTTCGCCACCTGAGAAATTATCATGGCGTCGGGGTCGACGTAAGTCAGCCAGTTCATAACGCCCAACAGCACGCCGGCGACGACGGCAATGAGCACCAGCACCACGACGCACATAACGACGTCTTTGGTGACGAACTTCGGTTTCTTCAGTTCGGGCGACGAAACTTTTTCCGCGGATTCGGAGGAAAGCACGGTTTCGGGCACGAAATCGGGTATGTTACTCATTCCCCTCACCTCCTTCCGCGACGGCAGCTTTGGCTGCCTTTTTGGCGGCGGCTTTTTCCTTAATTCCGTTCAACATATCCCTGACGGATTTTTCGGGAGCACCGAAAGTTCTGACTTTTATACGTTCGAGCAAAGGCGTGACCACGTTCATAAGAAGAATGGCAAACGAAACGCCTTCGCTCATTGTGCCGAATTTTCTTATCACCACGGTAAGGAAGCCCAATCCCAGACCGTATATGACAACGGCAACGGCGGATTTCGGAGAAGTGGCATAATCCGTTGCCATGAAGACGGCACCGAACACCAGTCCGCCGCCCAGCATGTACGTCCAGACATACTCGCCGACGTATTCGCTGCCCGCAAAGAAAATCGCGGTGAACACAGCAGTGGACGCAAGATAGATGAGTGGGATTCTCACGTCGATGACCTTGCGCACGGCAAGATATATGCCGCCTATAAGCACGGCAAGAGTGCTGACCTCGCCCGCGCTTCCGCCTATTCTTCCCAGGAACATATCCAGCGCGTTGAGTCCTTCCGCGGGGTTTGCGCCGCTCGCGATTGCGTCCTTAACGCCTTTGAGAGGAGTTGCCGTCGTAATCGCGTCGGGAAGATTGATGTTGACGCCCTGCGTAAAGTAAGCAAACAGATTCGCTCCGTCGGAAAGGTCAATCGGCTTCACGAAGCTTGTCATAACGCCCGTCCATGCCAGCATGAGAAAGATTCGGGCGGTAATTGCGGGGTTGGCAAAGTTCCTGCCTATGCCGCCGAACAGCATTTTGACGACGATTATGGCGAATGCCGCTCCCACCATGGGCACGTAAAACGGCACAACGGGCGGCAGATTGAGTGCGAGAATTATTCCCGTCACCACCGCCGACAGGTCTCCCACCGTCTGCTTTTTCTTGGTTATCACATTGAACAGCCACTCGAAAAACACCGCGGACGCCACGCACAGCAGGGTGACGAACAACGGATAAAAACCGTATATCAGCACCGACGCCAGCACTGCGGGACACAGCGCGATTATGACGTCCAGCATAATGGTGCGCGTTGTGGACGGCGAAGTGATGTGGGGAGAGGAAGAAACTATGTATTTGCCCATCACTTTATCCCCCTTTCGCGGATTGTCTTTTTGGCAAGTCTGAACGCCTGCACGAGAGGACGTTTCGCGGGGCACACGTAGCTGCACACGCCGCATTCCATGCAATTCGCGACGCCGAGCGCAGCCGCCTTTTCGAAATCCTTGGCGATGACTGCCCTTTCCAGGTCGCGCGGCAACAAGAACATGGGACAGTTGCGAATGCAACGTCCGCAGTTGATGCACTGCGTGGGCTCCATCATATTGAACTGTTTTCTCGTGAGGAAAAGAAGGGAGGATGTCCCCTTTGTGCAACAGGCACGAAGGTCCGCCTGCGAAAATCCCATCATGGGACCGCCGCTTATAACCTTGCCCGTCTCCTCTTCGGGAACGGACCCCCTGGTCTTTTCGTATACAAAGGAATATGTCGTGCCCGTTCTCACCCGATAGTTGCCGATGTGTTCCACGCCGCCGCCGCTCACCGTCATGGCACGCATATAGAGAGGCTCTCCGAGAAGCACGGCACGCGCCGTCGAATACGCGGTATGCACGTTGTCCACCACGCAACCGACGTCCATGGGCAACCCGCCCGCAGGTACTTTGCGGTGCGTGACTGCGTAAATGAGCTGTTTCTCCGCGCCCTGCGGATATTTGGTTTTGAGTTTCACGACCTCGACGCTTTCGGGGCAAGCCTCGGCAAGCGCTTTGATTGCGAGCGGTTTGTTGGACTCGACGCCGATGTACGCCTTGTCCACGCCCAACGCCTTCATCAGCAAAAGCACGCCCTTCACCACTTCGTCCGTACACTCCACAAGCAAGCGGTAATCGCAGGTTATGTAAGGCTCGCATTCCGCGGCATTGATGATGAGAGTGTCCACGGGTTTTGACGGCGAAAGCTTGACGTGCGTGGGGAATGTGGCTCCTCCCATGCCGACAATGCCCGCCTCTTTGACTCTGGCAACGATTTCTTCCTTGGAGGGATTTTCGAGAGGAGTCAACCCCGTCTTTTCGTATTTGAAATCGTTTTCGACGACGATGTGGTCGCACTTGCCGCCCGTTGCCGTGGGCAAGGAAACAATACCCTTGACCGTACCGGACACCGAGCTGTACACCGGTGCGGATACAAAACCGCCGCTTTCGGCGATGAGCTGTCCTTCCTTCACGGTGTCGCCTGCGGCAACCACGGGTTTGGCGGGTGCGCCTATGTGTTGCGACAGGGCGAAATACAAAATTTCCGGCACCTCGAAATCAACGAGTTGCCTGTCCTCCGTTATTTTGTTGGCGGGAGGGTGCGTTCCGTGTCTGAATGTCTTCAAGTGATAACCTCTGAACCGTATTTCCGTATTGAACTGATATCGGCAAACATACCGATAAAGGATTTTTAATAATTATAAGGCATAATCATTATAAAGTAAATACCGAATATTTCGGAGAAAGTCCTTTTTTGCGCTTCTGACGTCGCGAAAAAATATTTTTCTTTGCCACAACGCGCTGACCCGCATCGCGAAAAATCAGCCCGAAGTCAACCGCAGAGCTTTTGCCGTGAGAGAAATCACGGCAATCGCCACCAGAAAACCGCCGAACAGTTTTCCCAGAAGTTCGCCCGAAACGTCCGCAGCGAAAGCGGACGTGACCGCCGATGCGGCAACGGCGGCAGGCAAGACGGCAACAAGAGATTTCCAGTCCGCAAGTCCGTTGCCCGCGTGCACCGCCAAAGCCGCCGCACCTGCCGGCAAAAACGCCACGAGGTTGGCAAACTGTGCCGTGAGCTGCCCCACCCCGAGAGCCAACACCAAAAGAGGAATGGTGAGCGTTCCTCCGCCCATTCCCATACCTGCCAGGATACCGCCGCAAAGCCCTGCGAGAAACAGCCACAACATCTTCATTCTTCAACCTCCGCCGTTTTTGCTTTTAAACCGTTTTTTGACAAAACAGACGTTTTATCAATATTTTTTGTTTTATAAACGCACGTTTATGCGCTTATATGTCAAATACAATCTTTGCGTCACAACATCATTTTAAGCCCCGCGAAAAGCATCAGACCGTAAAACAGAAAGTCCAGTGCCGCCACGGAAATCTTTTTGAGAAAGAGCGCGCCCAGCACGCTTCCTGCCACCACACCCGCAACCGTTGCCGGCAGCGCCGACGCGTCGAATCCGCCCTTGAAAGCGTAAACGACGGATGCAATCGCACACAGCGGAAGAATGAGGGCTATTGCCGTGGCGTGAGCCTTTTTCTGCGGCAACCCCGCAACCCAGGTCAATACGGGCACGGCAAGCATTCCGCCTCCCGCGCCGAACAATCCGTTCACCGCCCCCACGACGGCTCCCGCCAAAGCAAGCAAAACGCCCGCGCGCGTTCTTTCCTTTTTGCTTTTCACGGCGTATTTGCCCGCCGTCAACAAATTTACGGAGTAAGTTTGCATTCCGTCTCCTTTACCGATGCGGCTCGCGTCGGTTTCTCTGCGTCTTCGGGTATAGTTTTATAAATTTGCGTGAAATTATGAAATACGTTTGCAAATTGACGGTTTATGTTATAGAATAATCAAGCCTATATTTTCACATATACGCGCAAGCGCAAACGCGCATTGTCTTGAAATTAAGTTACGGAAAGGTAATTATGAACAGAAAAAAGAGACTTTCTATTTTAGCTTTGGTTTTGTGCCTCGTCGTCGCTTTCACCGCAACCTTGCTCGTTGCCTGCGACGACAACAAAAACGACGATTCCTCCAAAACGGAAATCACCGCGACGGAAAACTTGTTGATTTCCAACTCGGATTTCAAGGTCATCTCGACTTCCGGAAATTATCCCCGCACGATTACGGACTGGACGGGTGCCAAACTGCACTCCTCCTCCAATCTGGCCAATGACATAGTGGCGGGTGCAATCAGCCTCGACAAGGCTCTTTACGACGCCAACCGCAAGTTCTGGAACGATAACGGAGCTGCGGACGGCAACGGCAACACGCTCTACTCTCTTCTGACCGCGGGACGCACGCTCGACAGCGACGTCGCTCTCAACAACGTCCTCATGATTTACGCCCCCGTGGAAAAATTCGCGGACGGCAACGGCAACTACGGTCCCACAGCTTACGGCTATACTTCCGCCACGTTCAATCTCGACAAGGGCAAATATTACAAACTGTCCGTCGACGTTCTGACTTACAACATCGCCGGCGTTCTCGACAAGGATGGCAAACCCGTGGAAGACAACGTCCCCGGCGCGAGAATTTACGTCTCTTCTTCTACCTACGCCGAATTCAGCGGCATCGACACCAAGGGAGAATGGAAAACCTACGACATCTATTTCGAAGCGGCGGCAAATTCCTCCTCTTCCCTCACCGTCAACCTTTCCCTCGGCAAATACACTTCATCTTATGACGACGGACTCACCACGGGCTATGCGTTCTTCGACAACGTGACGCTCACCGAACTCACCGACGAAGAGGGCGGACTCACCGCCGAACAGCAATACGACAAAGCCGTCGCGGACGAACTGGAAAACAACGACGCTCTCCAGACCACCACGCTAAAAGTTCCCAACGGCCGCTTTGATTATACATCTACGGCAATCGGCTCCGTTTCCACCACCGCAGTGCCCTACAACTGGACCAGAAAGACCGGCAACTCCACCGGTTCCGACAGCGCTCCCACTTCCGCGGAACGCAAGCTGGGTGTCATCGACGTCGCGCAATTCGCGTCGCAGTACACCTCTTTTGCAAGCAGTTACTACCTTTCCGACAAGACCTCGTTCAATCCCGCCAGTTATATGGACGAAATAGTTTCCGACATAGTTCTTCTTCCCGAGGGCACCGTCGGCACCAACGTCTATATGATGTCGCAGCAGCTCATGACCTCGCAGGGTATACATTCATCCCGCCAGATAGTCATCGAGAAAAACAAGTTCTACGCCCTTTCCGTCAACGTCTTCACGTTCAACATTTTCGGCGCAGGTGTCAATCTGTTGCTCACGGGCTCCGGAGAGGACATCGTCATCGAAGGAATTTCCCGCAACCTGCTCGACGCCACGATTGCCTACGGCAAGGACGTCACCTCTTCCGATTACGAGTCCGCAACGGGCAAAACCACCGGCGGCTGGGTGACGTACACCTTCTATATCCACGGCAATCAGTATCGCGATATGTCCTACAACATGGAGTTCTGGCTCGGCACGGACGGCACTTCCGACAACACGGAAGTCAAATTCGACAAATACAGCTCCTCCGGCACCGCCACCTCCACCACCACGTATAAAGCCAACGGCACTTTCTCCACGGGCTGGGCTTTCTTCGACGAACTCAAACTCGACGAAATCGACGCCGCGGCTTACGAAGCCGTCACCGTCACTCCCGCCTATACCGCCGACGCTTCCGGCGGAGAAACGGAGCTCAAAGTCGACCTTGCCACGGAAAATCTCTTTACCGCAACCGATTTCAACCACGGAATCAGCGGTGACTTCACCGTGGTGCAGAAACTCAGCAACGGCTACGACAACTCCACCGACGGCACTCCCGCGGGCTTCAAGGTCTACACCGATTCCGAAGCTTCCGCTCCCGTCGTTTCCCCCGACATCGTGAAAGCGGGCGTCAAAACTCTCCCCGACACTCCCTACGACACGGTGAGCGACAAGGGTATAGAAATCGTCGCGTCCGAGAACACGATGTTCGGCTACAAGACCGACTCGTTCGCAGTGCCCGCAAACAGTTTCTACCGCATCTCGCTGTGGGTCAAGACCGTTGACGTGCAGTCCACTTCGGGCATCTATGCAAAACTCATGCAGGTGAAGACCGACGACGAGGACGACAAGGAGCTTGCCGCTTTCAGCGCCGTCAACACTTCCGAAGTCAAGGATTACAACGGCTGGACGGAACTCACCTTCGTCGTGCGCGGAAGCGCCGAAAAAGCAGAGAATCTCTATCTCGTCATCACTCTCGGAACGGGCACCAAGTGGACGTCCTCCACTCTCGCAAAGGGTACGGCTTACATCGGCAACATGAGTCTCACCAAAATCACCTATTCCGACTATAACGGCTCCACCGCGGGCACATACCTCAAAAAAGCCAACCTCGCTTCCGAAAAATCCTACGGCTTCACCAACGGCGGCTTCGACAACATCGATTTCGAGAAAATGGAAGAAGCTCTGAGTGCAAGCGAGAATCCCGACGGCACACTTCAACAGTCCGGAAAACCCGGAATTCCCTCCGGTTGGACCCTCGACAACAAGCAGCCCGACGATGCCGCAACCGACAATCTCGTCGGCGGCATACTCGAACTCGTCTATGACGACTCCTCTTCCGCATGGAAAGCGGGCGCTCAGATTTCCTCCGTGTTTGAAGGCAACGCAGACGCGCTCTCGTTCTTCAACACTCTGTACGACGGCGCTCCCGCTCTTGCCAACGGCGCACCCAACGTGCTCGTGCTCGCGGGCAAGAACGCAGGCGACAACTTCGTCGCGGGATACACTTCCGACAGCTTCTCGCTGTCCGCAAGCACCTGCTACACGGTGAGCGTGTGGGCAAAGGCACAAGCCGGCACCAAAGCCATGATTTTCCTGCAAGGCGAACCCGGCGGCAACGAAATCAGCGGACTCGGACTCACCCGTTACTTCTCCTTCACGGGAGACGGCAACTGGCATCAGTACACTTTCAACATTCAGGTTGGACTCTCCTCCGTCTCGCTCAAACTCGGTCTGTGGCTGGGTGAGAACGGCGACATCACCGGAAGAACCGCCAACACCGACAACGCCGCCTCCTTCAAGTCCTCCGGCATCGTCGTCTTCGACAGCGTGTCCAAACGCGAAATGACGGAATCCGATTTCGAAGCGGTGGAAATCAACGACGACAACAAGGAATATACCAGAAAGATTTCCTTCAACACCGACAGCTTCGACCCCGCCTCCGACACCGCGGAAGACCGCAGCGAGCTCACCACTCCCAACGGATGGACAGATACCGTCGGCACCGACCAGGAAAGAAAAAATTCCAAATACGGCGTGCTGTATGCCGACGAGGAATATCTCGAAACGGACAGTGACGGCTATCTCACTCTCTTCGGCCCCGAACTCAAAGCCGACGACTTCACCGTAACACCCGAAGAAATCGCGGAAGCCAGAAAGAACAACCCCGACAAATATCCCGAATCCGTCGACGACAGCGTCGTGATTGCCGACCTCAAAGCCGACAAGCTTGCCAAAGCCAAGGCGGACAGAATGACCACTCTCACCGCCATCCTCGGCAACGGAAATTTCGACGGCAAAAACATCCTTGCAATCAACAACACGGCGGACAGCGCGTTCTATTACGCCTCCTCTTCTTACACGCTGAAAGCCGAAAAGGCGTATAAGATTTCCGTGCGCGTCCGCGCATACGGTATCGGGCACCTCAACGGCACGGAATTCACCGCGGCGACAACCGGCGGCGCGTACGCCGAACTCTATCTCGGCACCGCCAACGAAAGCGACAGTCCCATGCGCCTCGACGGCATCGGCACCGTGAGAGAGGGAGCATGGACGACGTACACATTCTATGTGCTGGCTCCCGACACGGACGTCACGGGCGTTAAACTCAGACTCGGTCTCGGACTCTACGACGCCAATGACGAGAGCAAACTGGTCAGCGGATACGCTTTCTTCGACGCCGTGACGGTCGAAACAATCACCTACAACGAATTCGACCAGCTGTACGCCTCTCAGGGTGACGACGCCGATTTCGACAAGACCACCGGTACGGCGGCAATCAGAATCCTGCCCGAACAGTCTTCTCAGGGCGACACCGACAAGGACGACGAAGCTACGGCGGAAACCCCCGACAACAAGTTCAATCTCGACAATCTGTGGTGGATGATTCCCACTATTCTGCTCACCATAGCCGTCATCGCGGTTGTGATAGTATTCTTCGTCAAGAAGTACAGAAAGAAGGCCGAGAAGGCTTCCAACGACGTGGTTGCGGACGCTTCCTCGCAGAACAACCTCTCCAGAAAGAAGAACGAATACGACGACTTCAACGAGTAAGGTAAAAACCGTTTCGGACAACGTGCCGAATGCAACAAACCGCCGTTCTTAAAGGACGGCGGTTTTTTTGTCGGAACAGACTTCCCTCACGGGAAAGAAATGTCGGATTTTTTCCGCACACTCGCCGCGCGCGCTCATTATCTCCGCCTTGCGGGCATATACTCCCTTCGAGGCGAAACATTGAACGGTACTGTAAAATCTTTTTCCATAGTCACGGGTTTTTCGGTTGCTACGCGACTGCTCTCTTTTCTGTTCAAGATATGGATGTCCCGCAGCCTGGGCGCGGAAGCCGTCGGGCTGTACCAGATTGCCCTCAGCGTGCTGTTGCTGTTGTTTTCCCTGACCGCGGGCGCGCCGACGGTACTTTCGCGCAAAGTGGCGGAATGCGCGGCACGAGGCGATATCGCGCGTCAGAACTCCCTGACCACGGCGTCGCTCCTGATGGGACTGGGCGTCTCCGTCGTGATATGTGCGGCGTTTTACGCCTGCTCACGATTTCTGGGAGGAATCTTTGCCGATGAAAGGTGCATTCCGATATTCCTTGCCATGCTCCCCGCCCTCATCGTTTCCGCAATCTACGCTCCTCTTCGCAGCTGGTTCTGGGGAAGAAAAAACTTTCTCTCATTTTCTTCGGCGGAACTTCTGGACGAAGTCTTGAAAATAGGCTTTTCCCTGCTCTTTGCGGGCGGCATCTTCGCCTCTCTCTCGGGAGCACAGGGCGTGGCTCTCGCCTTCGTGCTCTCAGACGCGGTATGCACGATTGTGCTTGCCGTGATGTTCTTCAAAGCGGGCGGACGGATTGCCGCACCGAAAGGCGCAAAGGAACTGATTTCCGCCACGGTGCCGCTGTCGTCAATCCGCATTCTCACCTCCCTCTCCGCCTCACTCACCGCACTTGTCATTCCCAAACGCCTTGTCGCGGGCGGTCTCAGCGTGGCTCTCGCCACAGCACAGTACGGAAGAGTTGCGGGCATGGCTCTTCCTCTCATAATGGCACCCGTAACGGTGATTTCCGCACTGTCCGTGGTGATGATTCCCGACATCGCCGCTCTGGCTTCGCAAGGCGATTTTGCCAGAATACGCGCAAAAGCGCAGACGTCGTTGTTGTTTGCCGCGCTGGTTTCCTCCTTCTTCTTTGCCGTGTATGTTCCTCTGGGACGGGAACTCGGCGCCTTTTTCTTCGGTGACGCGGAGGCGGGCAAATTCGTCTCCTACGCGGCGGCGATAATTTTCCCTCTGTCGCTCTGTCAGGTGACAACGCCAATACTCAATTCTCTCGGGATGGAACGCGTCTCTTTTGCAAGTTACATTGCGGGACTCGTGTGCATGCTGCCATGCATTTTCTTCTTGCCAGAAGTCATCGGCATATATTCCGTGGGAGTCGCCAGCGGACTGGCATTTACGGTCACTGCCGTAATCAATTTCGCCGTGATTTCGAAAAAACTCGGAAAACCCGAAGGATTCGGCAAAGTGGCGGGCGTGTGCGCGTTTTCCGTTCCGCTCGCGTTGCTGGGGCTCTTTACGGGGAAACTGGTCTCTCCGTATCTCGGCGACATGGTCACCGTGCTTGTGCTAGGGGTGTACGTGGCGTTTTTCTATTTCGTGTTCGTGTCCGCTTTCGGGATAGTCGACATAAAAGCTTTCTTCTCCGCCGCCGTTCTGCCCTCGTCGGGAGCGGGAATATTCACGCGCCGACGCCCCGAACGGAAACCGACGTCCGAAAAATGCTCGGCACGTTCACGCAAGGGAAATGCCACCGGCCCGCACGGGAAGAAAGAACGCCGCTGAACCCCGATTCTCACAGAAACTCACTCCGCCGCGCATAAAAAAACGTACTTTAATCAAAATATGCGTATGCTGAGTTTGTTCGTCAGGTGTATTGTCATATATTTCTTCCTGCTGGTGGCGATGAGACTGATGGGTAAGCGCCAACTGGGAGAGCTGCAACCCTTCGAATTTGCAATAACCTTGGTGGCAAGCGAGCTTGCCTGTATTCCCATGGGCGACCCGACGATTCCGATAATTTACGGAATAATTCCCGTGTTCACGCTTTTCCTCGTGCACATCATAATGACAAAACTTGCCGTCAAGAGCTTGCGTTTCAGAAAGGTGCTCAACGGCAAGCCCGTCATCGTCATCGAAAAAGGCAACATTCTGCCCGACGTCCTCAAAGAGCTCAATATGACGATAGACGACTTGCTGGAAGCCTTGCGCGGAAACGGCTATTTCAATCCGGGAGAGGTAGAATACGCGATTGTGGAAACCAACGGCACTATGACGGTTATGCCGAAATCGGGCAACAAACCGCTCACGCCCGCCGACATGAACATGAAACCCGAACCCGCCAGCATTCCCGTGACCGTGATTATGGAAGGCAACTTCATGGGCTCCAACCTGGTCGAACTCGACAACGTCTACAAACAGCGCGTTCTCAAACTGCTGTCGGGCATAGGTCTTGAACAGAACGACGTGCTGCTCATGCTGGTAACGGGCGACGAAGTGTTCGTTCAACCTTACAAACGCGACAGCATGACGGTGTTCTTCAATTCACGGGAAAACAGCGAGGAAAAAACGGAAGCCGCGGCGGAGGGCAAATTGTGAAAAGGTTTGTTTTGGCTCTTGTCATTCTTGCCGTGATAGTGGCGGCAGGCGCAACGGAAACGGTCTACATCGACAAAGTGTTCGGCGAACTGAACGACCGTCTGTCGGCTTTGGAAGTCGCCATAAAATCTCCCGAGGACGACGCTCTCGACGAGGTTGCCGAACTTACGGACTGGTGGGAAAAGAAAAGGAAAGGTCTGGAAATGTTCACCTATTCCCCCGATATGCGCGCTTTCTCCGTGGCGCTTGCGGAGACCGAAGGCTCTTTGGAGTGCGGCGACGACATGAACGCACTGAGCAAATGCCAGTCGCTCATCACCATGGCGAACAACATTCACTGCGTGCTGGACTTCAACGTGGCGGACATCATCTGACCCGATTTCCCAGAATGTCTTTCAACGCATATATGTCTCCCGCCCCCAAGAAAATTATCATATCAAACGCTGAAGCGTGTTTTTTGACATAATCGACAGTTTCTTCCGTCGATTTTGCATTGTAAAGTTTGCATTTCGGAAATTTTGATTTGATATTTTCCGCAAGCGCGGAGGTGTCCGCCCCTGCGGAAACACTTTCGCGCGCCGCATAGGTAGGCATCAGCACGAGATTGTCGCGGCTGCCGAGAACCGCCGTGAAATCGTCCATATACCGCGCGGTTCTGGAATATGTATGGGGCTGAAAAACGGCAAGCACCTTCCCGTATGTGTCGGCAAGGCTCAGCGCGCAGTTCAGTTCCGTGGGATGGTGTGCATAGTCGAAAACGATTTGCGCGCCCGAAAGTCTGCCCGCGAATTCGAATCTGCGGCGCACTCCCGCAAACGTGGACAAGGCTTTGCAGGCTTCCGTCGGGTCGGCTCCCAACGCCGCGGAAAGAGCCAGAGCAAACACGGCGTCTTCCAGATTGTGATGTCCGCGCACGGGCAGAAACAGCGAAAGTATGCGCTCTCCCGACACGACTGTCGCCGTTTGCCCCTCCGTGCATTCGAGAACTCTCGTAACTCTGTATGAACAGATGTCTCTTCTTTCATACGAGCGTACTTTCCCTTCGCACGGACCTGATCCTTCCGCCGTTTCCGTTTCGTCGGTGCTCTCGTTTGCATATATGTCGATATGTGCATTCGTGCATAACTCGGAATCCGCTCCGTGAATCACGGTAAGAGGACATTTTTCGACAAATTTCGCAAAAACCTCCTTGACTTCCGAAAGGTCCGAATAGCTGTCGGGATGGTCGCACTCGATGTTCGTGACGACGGCAATATCGGGCGAAAGCGCCAGAAGATGACGTTTGTATTCGCAGGCCTCCGTCAGAAAAATTCCGCACGGAATCTTTCCGTCCGAGGGAAACACGGTCAGATTGCCCCCGTCGGCGGGTTCGCCGCCTATGTGCGCGACGAAAGCCATGCCGCATTCTTTCAGGATATGCGCGGTCATCGCCGTAACGGTAGTTTTGCCGTGAGTTCCCGCCACGGCCGCCACGGTGTCGAAACAATTCGCGACACGCGCGAGAAAGTCCTGTCGCTCCGTGACTTTTATTCCTTCTCGCCGCGCACGGGACAACTCACCGTCCGTCTCGGGCACGGCGGAAGAATAGATTACTTCGTCCGCAAAGGGAATTATGTCCTCACGGGTGCCGGCGTAAACCTCCGCACCCTTTCGGCTCAACTCACGCAGACTTTTCGAGAACACTCGGTCGCTGCCGCTCACACGGGCGCCGTTCAACAGGCAGAATTCGGCAAGCGCACACATACTGACGCCGCCCACGCCTATGAAATGAATCCTTTTACCTTCCATGCCGAGCATACTAAAATATATGCCGTGAAAAAAAATTGCGTACTTGTCCCCTTGCTTTCCCGCATACGTCAAATCCAGACCCCGCTTCCTTTCTTTTCGAGCCTGTTTTCCCGTTCGCTTTTCCGTCCGATTCCGACTGCTTGCGGGCAAACGGAAATTTTACGTATTGTCAAAACGGAAAAACTGTTGTATTATATAGACACAGCTTTAAGTGAAAGCGAAAGAGGGGATGATTATGCTCAACATCACAGACACCAGAATCAGGCTTGTCAAACGCGACGACGGAAAACTCCGCGCCGTGGCTTCGGTGATTATCGACGACTGCTTTGCCGTCCACGACATCAAAATCATCAGCGGAGCCGAAGGCGATTTCATAGCAATGCCTTCCAGAAAAACTCCCGACGGGGAATTCAAGGACATCGTCCACCCCATCAACACGGAGACAAGAGAACTTTTGCGCGAGAAAATTCTCGCCGCGTACAGGAACGCACTCGCCGCGGAAGAATAATTTTCTTTCCGCCTTTTTCGGAGAAAAACGACCTCCCGGTACGACGATATCGTCGCACCTCAGGTTGTTTTTTTGTCGAACTTGCTACACTGCACACCCGGGAAAAGCGCGCTTTTCTCTGTTTTGCTCTGCCTGACCGCGCAACGGAATTTCTCAAGAAAGGAGCTCTCTCTCCCCGTTCTCGTCATTGTCGTGCACTCCGCCGCGGGAAGCGCC
Organism: uncultured Clostridia bacterium; assembly: GCA_944349635.1. Taxonomy (GTDB): domain Bacteria; phylum Bacillota; class Clostridia; order Christensenellales; family CAG-917; genus Limadaptatus. Next base: position 201,213 of record CALVNH010000001.1, read on the forward strand.
TTGTTTCACGAAAAAAAATACGCCGTGGAAACGGCGTATTTTTTTCTGAAAATTTTCTCGGAAAAAGCTCAGAAGTTGTCGGGGTGCTTGTCGAGCGCAAGCGTGCCTCCCGCGTTGAGCAATCCTTCCGGGTCGAAATAGGCTTTCAGGGCCTTGAGCAGCTTCATCTGCTCTTCGCCTATGGAACCGGGCAGGAACGGTGCGAACAGTTTTCCTATGCCGTGGTGATGGCTGAGTGCGGCACCCGATTTCATTATTGCTTCCAGAATCGAAGAATGATACTTCTTGAATGCGTCGAGGTCCGTCGTCTTGATGACAAAGATGAAATAGAGGTTCGCCCCTTGCGGATAGCAGTGCGAAATGTGCGTCGTGCAGATGGCGTCCGGCCACTGTTTGACGGTCTTGCGGACGTCCTGATGCACCTGCGCCATATTGTCCCAGTTGACCGCGCATTCCAGCGTATCGATGATAATGCCGTAGTCCTGAATGGTATCGCGCATATACGGGTCGGAGAATCTGCCGTGCTCCCAGGACGTGGTGACGTAACCGGTGAGCGACATTCCGTTATATTTGTGGGCGATTTTGCGGACGTTTTTGACGATGTTTTTCTGCAAACCGTCCTCGCCGTCGGCGAAACCGAGCAACAGACATCTCTGACTGGGCTTGAATCCTTTTGCGGAAAGCAAGGCATTCAGGGGGCTGTCGGCGATGCCGTACATATGCATCATCATATCGGTCTCTTCCGCGTCGGAGAGCCTGAACACGGACGGATAGCCGAACTCACCCTGCATGACTTCCCTCATTGCCGCCATACCGTCCTCCCATGTGGGGAACATATACGAGAACTTGCGGTGTTTTGCGGATTTCTTGAACACCTTGAGCGTGACCTCGGTGAGCACGCCGAAGGTGCCCTCGCTGCCCATCATAATCTGGTCGATGTTGGGACCGGTGGCTTTTCTGGGGGCGGAATCGGTACGGATTCTGCCCACGGGTGTGACATATTCCTGACAGAGCACGAGGTCTGCCGCGCAACCGTAATAAGTGGAGTTTTGTCCGCTGCCGCGAGTAACCACCCAACCGCCGACGCAGCTGTATTCGAAAGACTGCGGAAAATGTCCGCAGGTCAGTCTGTGCTGAGCGCCGAAGTTTTCGGGTGCGTTGTTGAGGATTTCTTCCAGTTGCGGACCGCTGATGCCCGGCTGAACGGTGATGGTCTGGTTGATTTCGTTGAACGCGATGACTTTGTTGAAGTTCTTGCGCAAATCGAGAATCATGTTCGGCCCTTTCATACACTCGGTACCGCGCGTCACGCTGGAACCGCCGGCATAGACATACAGATAAACTTTGTGTTTTTTGGAGAAAGCGACGAGTTTTTCGACATCTTCCGTCGTGGAAGGATAAATTACCACGTCGGGCAGGTTCTCCACTATGCCCTTTCTCAGACGCATGATGTCAATCATGGTTTTTCCGTAGCAGACCTGCAAACGGGTGAATCCGTCCACGGACACGTTGTCTTCGCCGACGATTTCCGCAAGTTCTTTGAGCTGAGCGTCGGAAAGGCGACTGGGCGTATCGATTTGCGCCACTTCGTTGCCGACGTCTACCATCTTCTTGAAGTCGTCGTCGGTCAGGTGAAACTGCTTTTTAATCAGCTTGTATAACCCTTCTTTGGGTCTCTTGTAGGCGGCGGGGTCGCCCCATTTCATAACGGAGCGGAAACTTTTTTCAACCGGCGGCTCCGTAATCCATTCGGGTTCGAATTCTTTGTAAGGTTTGGTTGACATAATCTTCTCCTTATTTGTATTCAATAAATTGTCGCCGTGGCGATTAAGTTGACGTCAGTCCCCGCAACGGAGGACAAAACGACGTCGCCGCGACGGAGTTTTTCTGTTACCGTAACCGCGTTGACGGCTTTCATCAGTTCGCCTATCTTCGCCTTGGGTATTTCGCCGTCGGTGCGGACGGGAAGCACAGGCATGCTGTCGAACACCGTTGCGACGGTGCTGCATACGGTGCGCATCGGGCAAGTGGTTTCCGCAAGCGCGAAAGCCTCTCCTTTCTTACAGGTATTGCCTTTCACAACGCCGTTTTCGACGGTCATTCTGCAACCTTTCGGGCATACTATGCACACAAGTTCCATATCAGTTCTCCTCCAACTCGACAGAAACGGCGGAATCCGTTTTCAGACCGAAAGCGGAAAAATCGATTTCCACGCGTTGCATCTCCGGCGGACGCAGAAAAGCGAATTTCTTTTTGTACATTTCCCTTCCGTCCACCGAGATTTTCAGAGTGCCCTTGTCCATATCCTTTACGGAGCGGAAGAAGAACACCACTCTGTCGCAAGGTTTTGCAAGGTCTATGCGGTGCGGCACAAAGGACAAAAGCCCTTTCCCGCGCTCTATTCGCACACACTCCCCCGAAGATTTACGTTCAGCCGCCGCCGCGCCTGCGTCCGCCGCACATTCGGAAACGTAATCCACAAGGTCGAATACGTTGAGCGCGTTGCCCGCAGAGAACACTCCCTCCACTGACGACATATACGTCTGGTCGCAGTCGGGTCCTTTGGTGAAAGGATTTATCTTCACACCGAGGCTTTCGGCAAGTTCGTTCTCGGGAATCAATCCCACCGACAGAATGAGGGCGTCGCATTCGATTATTCTCTCCGTGCCTTTGACGGGCTTCATCTTGTCGTCCACCTGCGCTACTTCCACGGCAGTCAGTCTGTCCGCACCGAAAACCCTTGTCACGGTGTGGGAAAGGTGAAGCGGAATGTCGAAGTCGTGAAGGCACTGATGAATGTTGCGCGTAAGTCCGCTGGGCTCCGGCTTCACTTCGTAAACGCCTTCCACTTCCGCACCTTCCAGGGTGAGACGACGCGCCATGATGAGTCCGATGTCGCCGCTGCCCAGAATCACGCATTTCTTCGCGGGCAATTTGCCCATGAGATTGACGTAATTCTGCGCCGTGCCCGCCGTGAACACGCCTGCGGGACGCGTGCCCTGAATGAGCACTTGTTTCGCCGTTCTCTCGCGGCACCCCGTGGCAAGCACGACGGCTTTCGCGCGGAATTTGCTCATACCGTCCCTACCCACGCAATCGATGTCGAACACGTTTCCGTTCCTGCGCATACGCGTCACGAACGTGAGCGTGTATGTATCGATGTCCAGCGACTTCACGGTGTCTATGTATCTTTCGGCATATTCGGGACCTGCGAGTTTTTCACCGAAGCGTATAAGCCCGAATCCGTCGTGCACACACTGTTTCAGAATGCCGCCCAACCTTGCTTCTCTTTCGAGAACGGCGACGTGCGCGCCCTTGTTGTGAGCGCTTTCGGCAGCCGCAAGCCCGGCAGGTCCGCCGCCTATGACGATGACGTCGTATTCTTTCATTTGACACCGCCCTCCCCGTTGTTTTTGGTATTGCCGAAGAGAATGTAACTCCCTTCGTCGCCTTTGAGCACCTGTTCGGGTGCGATTCCCTCGTGTTCGGCGATGATTTTCACGACCAGCGGAGAACAGAATCCGCCCTGACATCTGCCCATACCCGGACGCACGCGACGTTTGATTCCGTCCACGGTGCACACCTTGAGAGGCGACTCCAGCGCGTCGATTATCTCGCCTTTGCTCACTTCCTCGCAACGGCAGACGATTTCGCCGTAATCGGGGTTGGAAGCAATGTACCGCGCCCTGGTTTCGTCGTCGGCGTCCGCAAGCCGCGGAGTGTGCTTCCTGTAAGGATTGAAGTCCGCTTTGTCCGTCGCGCCCAGCATATCCTTTACCCAATCACGGATATCGCAGGCAATGGCGGGTGCCGCGGTAATGCCGGGGGACTGAATGCCCGCCGCCTCTATTATGTTCTTCGTGAAGATTCCGCGACGGACAACGAAGTCCTCTTCGTACGTCGCCGCCCTGACGCCGGAAAAATATGTGATGATGTCCGCAGTTGAGAGCTCTTCCGCCGCAACTTTCTGTTTTTTGATGATGGCGAGTATGTCTTCCAGATTGGTCGTGGTGTCCTCTCTGTACGGCTGCTCTATTGCGTTTGGACCGACAAGCACGTTGCCGTCCACTGTGCGCATTACGCCGCCGCCCTTGGTATGCCCCACCGCCGCGTTGTTGTCTTCGCGCGCACTTGCGGGCAATGGAGCGAAATAGCTCCTCGCAAAGGACGACAGCGCATAATACGCCTTTTTCTTGTCCAGAATGAGGTCCGTCCCTTTACGGGGGTGAATGGTGAAGGTTCTGTCGCCCGCCATATCCGCTATAATGTCGCTGAAAGCGCCCGCGGCGTTGACCACGATTTTGGGATAAACCGTGCCGCGGTTGGTTCTGACGGCCTTGATGACGCCGTTTTCCACGTCCATACCCTCCACCATGGTGTTGAGGGAAATGCGCGCGCCGTTTTCCACGGCGTTGTCGGCAAGAGCTATGGTAACCTTATAAGGAGAAACCACTCCGCCCGTCGCCATATACACGGCACCCGTAAGCCAGGACGGGGGCGTGGGTTCCAGTTTTTTCATTTCCTCGGGCGTAACGAAGCGCATACGCGGAATGCCCAGCAATCTGCCTTTGAGCAACATGAGCGGCGCGATTATACGTCTTTCCCACACGGTGCTGAACATGAACGTCTGCGCCCAGCGTTTGAGGTCGCACCCCAACTCCTCGGCAAGCTGCGTGTAATACTCGTTGCCGCGAAGCACGTAATGCAGTTTCTGCTGACCCTTGTGCAAATCGATGCCGACGTGAATGCAACCGTCGTTTCTGGACGAGGCGCCCGTGGCGACGTCGTTGGCTTTTTCGACGAGAAGCACGTCGACGTTCAGTTTGCTGAGTTCCCTCGCCGCCGCACAACCCATGATTCCGCCGCCTATGACCAGCACGTCGGGAGTGGCGCCGTCGATTGCGCCGTCGCGCAAAGACGGAGCCTTGACCTTTTCGCAAAAGCCTTTGAGCCTGATGTCGTTGAGCACGCCCAGAGAGCCCTTGTCGACTGCCGCAACTCCGCAACGGTAGACGACGTCCCAGCTGTCCGCCTCGCCCGTCAGGCGCACGCAACCGCGGTACTCCTCGACTTTCGCGGAGGGCAGAATCTTATGAACTCTCTTTGCAACAGCTTTCAAATTCATTGCTTAACCTCACATAATCCATTTTGCCGATATTTGTACGCGGCAGCTCGTTCAGGCATATCACGAAACGGGGTTCGTGCCACCTCGAAAGCTTGTCCACGATACGCTCTTTCAGGGCTTTGATTTGCGCATCAGGCAATTTACCCTCTATAAAAAGCGCGATAAACGGTTTTTCCTGCACTTTGACTTCGATTGCGGCACACACTTCCGCAAAACCTTCCTCCGTTGTGACGCGCTCTATTTCCGACGGAAACACGTTCATCCCGGAAATTTTGATGAGTCTCTTTTTCCTGCCCGCGAAATACAACACGCCGTCCTCGGAAGCTTTGAAATAGTCTCCCGTTTTCAGCCACTTTTCTCCGTCGATTTCCGTGAAGGCGTCCTGCGTGGCTTTGTCGTCGCCGAGATATCCCGTCATCATCTGGTTGCCCGCAAGCAGAAGTTCTCCCACCTCTCCGGGAGCGGCTTCGCTGCCGTCGTCGAGAACTATCCTGCATTTCATGTTGAGCAAAGGCTTGCCCACCGCCGCACCGCCGACCTTGCGCGGAGAAAGCACGCACACGCTGCCCGTCTCCGTCAACCCGTACCCGGGAGACATGACACACGACGAACCCGCCTCTTTCATGCGTTTGTCGAACCGCTTCTCCAACTCCGCGTCCACGGCGTCGCCGCCGACGTACACGTTTTCCAGACACGATACGTTTTTGCCTTCGAAACCTTTGGTGTTCAGCAGTTTGTTTATCATTCTCGGCACGGCAATCACGGTTGTGATTCTGTGGCGGGCAATCGCCTTCACCACCCTTTCCGCCTTGAACACGGGCATTATCACGGGCGGCATATCCGTGCATATCGAGGAGTGCAACCCCACCAGAAGCCCGAAGCCGTGAAACATGGGCATGACGACCAACATTCTGTCCTTCTGCCCGAAGTTGTTTTCTGAGAGGGTTTCCAGAAGATTCTTGGTGAGCGCGTTGACGGCCGCCGCCGAAAGCACCACCGTTTTGGGCACTCCCGAAGTCCCGCCGGAGCGCATATACACGGCAGGCTCCGAACCGTCGCCCGAAAACGCGGAAAACTTTCTTCCGCGTGGCAATCCGATGTAACCGTAAGCACCGAAAGGACACACGATTTTGCGCACGCCTTTCAGCCCCTTGCCGAGTTTTGCGAAATTCACGTCGGAGAGAAAAACTGCTTTCGGCTTCTGTTCCTCCACGGCTTGCAAAAATTCGCCTCTCTCCATAAGAGGGTGAATCATAGAGGCGACGGCGCCTATCCTCGACACCGCGTAAAACGCAACTATACCCTGCTCAATCGTAGGCAACGCTATCATCACGACATCGCCCTTGTTTATTCCGAGAGCGGCAAGTCCCGCCGCAACGCGGTCTGTTTCCTTGAAAAAACGGGGATACGAAAACTTCTTTGCGCCGCGTATAAACGCCACTCCGCTCTTGTCGGGGCGATACGCGCGCATAAAATCGAAAATCGTGTTTTTCTCCGTTATCATACGTATCAATTATAATTCGCGCGCGCAATGCCAGTCAATACGCAAATGCCCGTCAATTCGGGATAACGCCACAAAAAAAAGTTTTTGTTCAATGTATAAAGCCCTGCGGGCATGTCAATAATCGTGGCAAATGGAGGTAATGCTATGAGCAAAATGACAGCTGCCGCAAAAAAAGTCGGCGCATTTATGAAGAAAAACGCTTTTTATCTTCTCATCGTGCTCTGCATAGCGTCGGTGGCAACGGTCATTGCGCTTGCAGCCACGGGAGATTTCGGTCCTTCGGACTCCGGCACCCCGGTAATCAATCCTTCTCCCGACGATTCGGGACAGAACACCGACACCGACCCCGACGACTCCGACAAGGACCCCGCACCCGACAAGGAAACTCTCTCCTTCCAGTGCCCCGTGAACGGTACTGTTTCGCAGGAGTACAGTGACACCGTTCTGGTCTGGAACGAAACTCTCGCACAGTTCCAGGTGCACGCCGGTGTTGACTTCGTCGCCGACGACCTCTCCGTGTTCGCATCGGAAAAAGGTACCGTTAGCGAAGTCGGCTACGACTATCTCAACGGTCACTACGTCACGGTGGACCACGAGGACGGCTATCAGACACGTTACTATTCTCTCGACGAGAATTTGCAAGTGGAAAAGGGCGACACCGTGGTGAAAGGACAACTCCTCGGCACAATGTCCGCCTCCCGCGGTTCAGAAAGTCTCGCAGGCAACCATCTGCATTTCGAAATGAGCAAGGACGGCAAGACCGTGAACCCCCTGGAAGTGCTCATTCTCGAAGAGAAATAATCTTTGTCTCTCACCGCCGCTCCTGCGGCATGGAAAACACGGCAAAGCAAACACCATGATTTCATCCGATTCCACCTATGATGAAATAATCTCCCCCCTTACCGAAAGACGCGGCGTAATCGCCGCGTCTTTCGGTTTTCAGCTGTTCGCATTTCCGACAATTCATTTTCTCTCCGAGCCGCAGTCCGCGCTTGCTTCCGCGCACACTCCGCAGCTCTCTTCCGCCACGGGCTCCGTCGCTTCTCCTGCGACGTCTCCGACGGCTTGTGCTCCCGCTCTGCTCCGACGCACGTATTCGTCCTTGTCGACGTCGGGAAACACCGTGGAAATCAATTCCGCACTCACCCTGCATTGCTTATCGAAAATCAAACTGAACACGGGCGTCACTATCATGCTTGACGCCATTGCAAGCACACCGATGAACGGGCTTTGTCCTATGCCCGCTTTGAACGCCTCACCGAAAGTCGGGTCGCCGCCGGCGGAACGCAGGACGTAATATCCAAGTCCTATTATCAGCGAGAACGTCAACGCAATGCTGAACGCCATCGAGGCATACGCTCCCGCCTTGTTTGCTTTTTTGAAATACAGCCCGTAGACGTAAGGTCCGATGAAACAGCCCGCTATCGTGCCCCAGCTCAAACTCATCATGCTGACAATAGCGTCCACTTCGGCAATTGCAAGAACCGCCGACAGCGCAACGAATACCAAGCACAGCACGCGGATGAGAATGTTCAGATTTTTTTCGGGAGCGGATTTTCTGATGTAACCTTTGTAAAAGTCGACCGTCACCGTGGAACTGGACGACAGACTGAGTGCCGCAAGCGTGGACATCGAGGCGGAGAACAGCAGAACGATTATTAATCCCAAAAGTGCCGAGGGAAGATTGTTGACCAGCATTTCCGGCACGAGTTTGTCGTAATTGCCGTCCGGGACGGTGTCCACGAAACGGGTTATCATACTGCCCATAAAATACGCGCCGCAACCGACAATCGCGGAAAAGACGGTGGAAATCACCGCGCCTTTCCTTATGGCGGCGTCATCCTTTATGGCATAGAACTTGTGAATGGACTGCGGCAACCCCCACATACCGAACGAGGTGAGGCAAATCAACACAATCACGCTGAACATCTGGTTGTTGAGGAAAGTGCCGCCTTCGGGAGTCACAGGATTCGGAACGAGAGTCAGCGACGGGTCGTTGAAGAGCGCGCCGAGTCCCTCCCCCCAGTTCATCTGCGGGCTGCCGAGCAACATAAACACCGTTACCATAATCCCGACAATCATTATCATGCCCTGTATGAAATCGGTGATGGTGGTGGCGAAATATCCGCCCAGGAACAGATAGAGCGCAGTCAGCGCGGCGAGAATGAAAATACACCAGTCGGCTCCGATGCCGAGAGCGGCGTCGAAAATGTAGCCCATTCCCTGATACACAGATGCGGAATAAGGCAACAGAAACACGAATATTATAAGCGCCGCCACGAGCTTGATGTATTTGCTCTCATAGCGTTTTTCGAAGAACTCCGGCATTGTGCGCGCCTGCAACGCGGTAGTCATGGCCTTGGTTCGCCTTGCCAACAGCAACCACGCGGCAAGCGTGCCGATGAGCATGTTGCCGATGCCTATCCACACGGCGGAAAGACCGAAATTCCAACCGAACTTGCCCGCATATCCCACGAAAACAACGGCGGAAAAATATGTGGCGCCGTATGCGAAAGCGGACAACCAGCCGCCCACCCCTTTGTTGGCAAACATAAAGCCTTCCACGCTCACGCTCTTTCTGCGCGTGACAAGCGCGACGGCAAGAATGACCGCCATATAGACACCGAAAATCAGCCACTGCGGCCACACGGTATTTTCCGTTGCCGATAAAATCAAGGGCATTTCCTCACCTCCGGACATAGGCGCATATATTCATCGGCGCATACGTCCGCAACTTCTCTCCCAACACCGCAACGCACGGTTGCGCATAAGGACATCTCCGTCCCTGTACATTTGCAATTATGTTCAGATGCGGCGGTATCGATGTTTTATCCGAAAAAAACACATGTTCATCTGTGCTTTCGTGCAAACGAAAAATCAGACGAGCATGTCCGGAATATCTCTCACCGCTTCTATCACGTAATCGGCTTTGACTGCCGATTTCTCCGCGGCTTCCGCCGTGGTCTCGCCCGTCAGCACCAGCACGGACACGAAACCGCAGTTCACGCCGAACGCCACGTCGGTGTAAAGCCTGTCGCCCACCATCGCAATCTTGTGCGGCGGCAGATTGTATTTCATCGCGATTCTCTCCCCCGCAGTGATGTGCGGCTTGCCCATAATGAGGTCGGGAGTTCGCCCGACGGTCAGCCGGATGGCTTCCGTCATAGCGCCTATGTCGGGCATCGGACAACCCTCCGCGGGGCAGAAATAGTCGGGGTGCGTGGCAATATAAGGCAGCCCCGCGTTTACGAATTTGCAGAATTTGTAAAGTCTGTCGTAAGTCAGGGACGTATCGAAACCGATTACGGCAAGGTCGGGATTTTCCTCTTCTAGCTGTATCCCGTACAGCGCAAACTCCGCCCGAAGTCTGTCATTGCCGAGCAGAAACACTTTTTTCCCGCGGTAATGGTCGAGCAGATATTCGCAAGTGACCTGCCCGCTGGTATAGATTTCGTCGGCATAAACGCGCAGTCCCATGTTGTTGAGCCGCGCAATATAATCGGTGTGCATTCTGGAAGAATTGTTGGTGAAAAAACATACCCGCTTGTTCATTTCCCGCAAGCGGTTGACAGCGGCAAAAGAACCCTCGATTTCGCGGTCGCCGATATACACGGTGCCGTCGAGGTCGAAAAGAAAAAGTTCTACGTCTTTGATGTTTTTTTCCATAGTGCTCCGAATATCCGTCGTATCCCGCGCCCGTCACGCCGTGTTCAGGCAAGCATTCTTTCGCAGAACCCCGTCGCCGAAACGTAATGCAGCAGTCCTTTGCAGGTTGCTCCCGCGAGTTTCATCGCGCACAACATATCGTGCACGGTGAACGCCCTTTTGAGCCAGTAGCCGGCGTCGGCATAAATGCGACGCCATCTTCTTTCGCAGGAACGCATATCGACGGCGTTGAGCCGTTCCAGCAAATCCAGGCGGTATTCCCCTAATATATAGTTTATTCTAAAATAACTGTTAGTATCGAAAAAGTCAAACGAATGAGTCAGGTTTTCGCGCGCTTCTCCCGTAAGGGATTTCATCTCGTCCAAAAGGGCGTCGCAATCGGGAGGCGGCAGAGTGTCGATTGCCAAAGACGACAGAAAAGAGGAATAAAACACGTTGAGCGCGCACGCCGCCGGGAAGAGATATTCCCCGAACAGTCTCGGCTTTTTTCCGCGTTTTTCGGCAATGAGAGAAAGAATACGCGCCATAATGTCGCAAGGATACGCGTCCTCTCTCATTCCCGCCCCGCAGTCCAGCAGGCAAAGTGCCAGTCCGAGTGCGCCGGCGTCGGCGGGCGGAAGCGACAGTGCGGGTCTGCGAGGCAAACGTTCAGCCATTACTTTTTCTCGAAACCCGTCCTCGAACCTTTTCAAAGGTTCCGAGAAGGCAAAGCCCCAGCCCGCCGCCAGCCTGTCGTCGGAACAGTTGTCCAGAATGTCCTCGTCGAGGTAAACCTGCGTCACACCGCCGCCTTGCAAGAACGAGTTCCCGTCGGGATAAGCAATCACCAGCACACATTCCACGCCGAGTTCCGCCGCAATCTTTTTGGCGGCTGTCGCCGCCGCACAACCGCCGACCCCCACAACCAGGCGCGTATACTCTGCCGTTTCTCCCTCTTCCGACAGTTTTCCGCTTTTTACGCGGTACCCGTTCTTTGCCAATTCCTCCGCGACTCGCGCGGCATGCAACGAAGCCTCTTCCTCGAAAACGATTTGAACGAAGCCCCCTTCCAGAATTTCCGCCACCGTAGCGGACAGGGACGGTATAATCGCCCTCCCCGAAAACACTTGTGCGCCGCCCTTGACGGCAACGGCTTTCAGCGCCGTGTTCAGAACCAGTTCCATACTTTCCTCCGCACAACAGACTAACATCTCACGGCGCAAAAAAAACGGCGGAGGTTTCCCGTCCGCCGCTATATTTGTCGATACCGCTCCGCCGGTTGCCCCGCGAATCAGAAAATCAAACGGTAAATATCGTTTTTGGGCACTCCCCTTTCGGACGCCACTTTCTTCACCGCTTCCTTTTTGTCCATTCCCGCGTCCAGATAACGGCGGAGATGTTCTTCGGGAGAAAGTTCGGAAAATCCGTTGACGTCCTCCTGTGCCGCCTCCACGACAAGTACTATTTCGCCGCGCTCCTCGCAGGAGAAAGCGTTCAGTGTCGTGACTTCCACGCACTCGTGCAGTTTGGTGAGTTCGCGCACGACGAAAACTTTTCTGTCGCCCAGAATTTCATTGAGCGCCGCCGCCGTCCTTTTCACGTCGTGAGGCGCGCAATAAATCACCAAAGGCAACCTCGCCTTGTCCGCGTTTTCCACCCGTTCGCGGAAGGCGCTCTTCTTATCGGGCAGAAACCCCAAAAACACGAATCCCGCGGCTTTCACGCCGCTGACGGCAACCGCCGTCGCCGCGGCAGTGGGTCCGGGCACGCTTTCGACGTCCACCCCTTCGCTTCGGCAAAGTGCGACAACTTCCGCGCCGGGGTCGGAAACACAAGGCATTCCAGCGTCGGTTATCAACGCCACGTTCAGCCCGCTTTTTACCAAATCGACAAGTTTAGACGCACATTCCTGCTCGTTAAAGTTGTGATATGCAACAAGTCTGGCTTTTGCGCCGTAATGTGCAAGCAGAGGTTTGCTGTGGCGGGTATCCTCGCAGGCCACGACGTCCGCGCTCTGCAAAATCTCCACCGCTCGGTAAGTGATGTCTTTCAGATTTCCTATGGGTGTTCCCACGACGTACAGTTTCGCCATCAGCTGTAAAGCTCCTTGTATGCTTCCGTTTTGTTCCCTTGCCCGTCCTCGACAACCAGCACTTCGGCTTTGAGTCCCGCGGCGGCTCCTTTTTTCGCCGTCATAACGAATATGTCGGCGGCACGGTCGGGTTTCGGAAGCACGAACGTCACGGTTTTGGGTTCCAGCGAATATTTCCTGAACAATGCAACCGCATCGGCAAGCCGCGTGACTTTCATCACCAACGTGAAATCGCCTCCGAAGCGCAGCAGACCGGCTCCCGCACGCACGAAATCTTCCAAAGACGCCTGCCCTTCCCTGCGGGCGGCAAAATTTCTGCAGGTCGCATTGCCGTCGTCGAAGTCGTAATAAGGCGGATTGCACACAATCTTGTCGAAAGTACCGCTTTCGTTCTTGCGCGGAAGTTCCGTGACGGAAACCTCTTCGACGCGCATTCTGTCGCAAAGTCCGTTGAGCTTCGTATTCCGCACGGCAAGATTCACGGCGTACGGGTCGTTGTCGAAACCGACAACCTCTTTTACGCCCTTTTTGACAAGTGCCAGAATCCCCATTATTCCGCCGCCGCAACCCAAATCGGCAAGCCTGTCTTTCGGGCCCGCTTTCATCAGGTTAGCGCAAAGCACCGAGTCCTGCGAAAACGCATAGCCCTCGGTGCTCTGAATGACCTTTCTGTCGTCCATTCCCAACGAAACGCAATATTCCGACACATGTCCTCCCGCAAACACCGTCCGTCAGGCGCGCACGACGTGGATTTTCAGTTGCGCCGAAACTTCGGGATACAGTCTCAACAGCACTTCGAAATCACCGAAATCCCGAATGCTCTCCTTGATTTCGATTTTTTTCTTGTCCACGGCGATGCCCTGTTCGGCAAGAGCCGTCGAAATGTTTTCCGCCGTGACGGAACCGAACATTTTACCGTTGTTCTCTCCGGCTTTGGCGCTCACGGTGAGCACCATTCCTTTTACCTTCTTTGCGAGTTCTTCGGCTTCCGCTCTCTCTGCCGCGATTTTGGCTTCGTGCGCCTTTCTGCGCTGTTCCGCGACGTAAAGATTCTGCGCGGTGCCCTCGATTGCAAGACCCTTCTTCAACAAAAAATTGCGCGCGTATCCGTCGTTGACTTCGTGTATTTCGCCTTTTTTGCCGGTGCCTTTTACGTCCTGTACAAGTATGACTTTCATGGTTTTCTCCTTTTTTGTGATTATAGCATACGGGCATTTCAAAAACAACATCAAAAATCATTTTGCGCGGTCTAAAACCTCGGCTTTTGGCAAAACTATATTCGGAGGTAAATATGAAAGAAATTATATGCGAAACGTCCAACTGCGAACACAACGTCAAATGCCGCTGCATGGCGGGAATAATCTCAGTCAACGAATCGGCCAAATGTCTGAGCCGCATCAAGAGAGAGGGCGGAGCGCTTGCTCAGTCCTTTGCTGACGTCGAAGCGGGCGAAGACTTTTTCGGCAGCCGCAACGACAGCATCGTTCAATGCTCTGCGGATTGCGCTTTCAACAGCAACGGTGTGTGTTCTTCCGACAAAATAACCGTGAAAGACGCCGTCTTCGGCACCAAGTGCAAATCCAAAGTCCCCACCAAGGAGTAACCCCGCACCCGCACAAGAATCTCCGTTCGGACTCGCTTGCGTACTTGCGCGTTCGTTTATGCGCCTACGGTCTCCGCGCGGAAGCAAACCGTTGACAAACCTGTCCGCGGGGAGTAATCTGTCCGTATGAGAGTCACGGGATTTCCACCTTACGCCGCCGAAAACGCCGACATTCTGATTTTGGGCAGCTTCCCAAGCGTCAAATCCAGGGAACAACGCTTCTATTACGGACATCCTTCCAACCGTTTCTGGAAAGTGCTTGCGGAATTTTTCGGCGAGCCTCTTCCGCGCACGACGGAAGAGAAAAAGTCTCTGCTCCGAAAGCACCGCATCGCGCTCTGGGACATAGTTACGGAATGCGAAATCGTGGGCTCTGCCGACAGCACAATCCGCAACAGCGAAGTCGCCGACGTTCCCGATTTTATAGCGCGTCATCCCGTGAAAAAAATACTGCTCAACGGCAAAACGGCCTTTGAAATCTTCAAAACCGCCTTCCCCGAACTTCTACCTTGCGCCGTACTGCTCCCGTCCACCAGTCCCGCCAATCCGCGCTTTGACAAAACAATCTGGTTCGACGCTCTGCGCCGCTACTGAAAATCCGGCTCCGTGCCCCTAATCCGTTCCCGCTTCTTCCGTGCCGTCTCTTACGACGGCATTTTCATCATCTTCACGCTTCCGCGCACGGGCCGAAGCGTCACACGCGCTTTCGCCGCAGGTTCCGTCGACCGTCGTTACGCTGTCTTCCTCCCCGCTACACTCCGTCGCAAGCGCGCCCACCGAACGCCCTTCCGATTCCCTCGCGTATTCGCTATCATAATGGAATCTGCCCTTGCCGAACGTACTCTTCAACAGACCGAACAGCGTGAGCAAGGCCACCACTCCGCCCGCGGCTATTCCGAGATACCGCATCTGCGCCATAAATGCCAGCACTTTACCCGCAGTGACGTTACCGTAGGTCACTTTGCCCGCCACGTTCCCGAACGGAACTGCGGCAACGCCTCCGTCTCCGAACCTCACAATCACCGTTCCACGCTCCGTATCCGTTCTGACAACCTCGGCGGCACTCATTCCTCTCCGCACCCTGAAAACGGCAATTTCCCCTCCGTCGAGTTCCGCAGCGGCGCAAACCGCAAACGTCAGAAGGGTGCCCGACGGATACTCCGCCGACGGAGTGCTTCCGCAGATGAAATACCCTTCATGTTTCGACACAGAGGGAAAGCCGTTCCCGAAAGAGAACGCAACAAAACACACGCACGCTATAATGCATGCCGTCATGACCGCAACGACAATCACGGAAAACACTTTCACGGTTGCACCCGTGTTACCTTCAATCCGCACAATCGACTCATACCGTTACCACGGCGGTGACCGTAACGGAAATCCGCGCCGCCGTTTTTACGGTATCCGGGAAAACTGCGAACAATTTGCGGGCGACGGCGGCGCCGTCGTCACGTGACATATAATAGCTTCCGTCTCCCTGCGGGCTGACGATATACTTCCCTTCGGTCACCACTGCCTCCGTTCCGGAAGACGCAAGTTCCGAGGCGAATTCGTCCGCGTATGTCTCCGCAACAAACACATAAAGCGAAGATGACGCGTTCAAATCGCCTGATAAACAAGGCGTAGTGAAAAACTCTCCCTCGCATACGGGAATAATGTTTCCGTCGTAACCGACAAGACCTTCCGAAACGCTCCACTTGCCGGAAGCGGAAGAAATCAGTTCGACCGCATAGTTGCCTCCGACCGCGCGAACGGCGTAAGCAACGACATACTTGTCGAGAATTCCCGCAAGTGAGGAAGAAAATCCGCTTTCTTCCTCGCTCAGCGAAGCACAGAAGGATTTATAGTTATCCACGGCTTCCCCTGCGACAACGACGCCGTCCCCGTCAGTAATTGCGGACGGCCAAACCCAGCACAGAGTGCCTCCAACAAACAAATAAGACGCAATGGAGGAAGCGTCCGACGACACGTCGGCAAAATTTATTCTTCCGTCCGGCGTTTCAGTCCCGAACGCGCCAAGCGCGGCGTAGTCGTAAGCGGAATACAAGGAACCGCTTTCGGGCGACCCGTTTTCGTCGAGAACGTAAAATATCAGCGGAATGACATCTTCGTTGCTCTCAGCAAAAGTCCACACGACGGTGTCCGTCCCGAAATTCGGTCCGCGAAGCACGCTTCTTCCGCTGTCACCCGGCGCGAGCAAAGCGTCTTTTGCAAAAATGTCCAATTTGTACGAAGTGTCGGAATACCCGAAACCGTCCGTTTCCGCATAATCGGAATTCCAGGTGTACGTTGCACTGAAAGCGGCAAGCGTACCCGCAACGGAAAACACCGCAACAACTGCAAGTGCGGTGGCAATGACGGCAATCCTAGTCAAATTGCCGGAAAATCTGCTCTTCCTCATAATCCCTTTATCTTTTGTTATCGCCGAGTCCCCTTCCCGACGTCACGCAAAATAAGCGTGAAAAAGTCAAAAGGACGAATACGCGCACGGGCGCATACTCGTCCTTATCGATATGAAATGTGCCTGTCGAAAGACAGGCACATCGACATTATTTGATTTCTGCGGTTGCACCGACTTCTTTGAACTTGGCAACGAGAGCTTCCGCGGCGTCCTTCGGAATGCCTTCCTTGACTGCCTTGGGGGCACCGTCGACAACGCCTTTCGCTTCGACCAGACCGAGTCCGGTTGCGTCTTTGACGACCTTGATGACCTGAACCTTGTTGGGGCCGACTTCTTTGAGGATGACGTCGAATTCCGTCTTCTCTTCTTCTGCGGGAGCAGCTTCTGCGGCACCGCCTGCGACGACGGCAACGGGAGCGGCCGCGCTGACGCCGAACTCTTCCTCGAGAGCTTTCACGAACTTAGAGAGCTCGAGGACTGTCATGCTCTTGATTTCTTCCATAAGTTTTTGAATATCTGCCATTTTTGTATTCTCCGTTTAATTTATTTTTTGAATGTTGAATTGTCTTCGGGTGATGATTAACCCTGTTGCTCCATTTTTTCCGCGATTTTGTTCAGGCACACCGCAAGACCCGTGATGGGCGACTGCATGCTGCCGAGCATTTTTGCGAGAAGAATTTCCCTGGAAGGAATGGTTGCGATTTGCTTCACGCCGTTCTCATCGAGGAAATCGCCTTCGACCATACCGCATTTGGCCTTCATCTTGTTGAACTTCTTGATGTTCTCGAAAATGACCTTTGCGGGGGCCACGGCGTCCTTATCGGAGAAAGCGACTGCGGTGGGGCCGTTCAGAGCCTCGTCGAACTGGGTGTATCCGAGTTCGTTGAAAGCGCGCTGGACAAGGCGGTTTTTCAGGACCTGATAATCCACGCCTGCATTGCGCATGTCCTTTCTGAAAGCAGTGTCTTCGGCAACGTTGAGACCCATGTAGTCAATGATGACGATGGATTTCGCCGCAGAAATTTTCTCTTTGATTTCTTCGACTTGCTGTTGCTTTACCGCAAGAACTTCTTTGGATGCCATTGTTACCTCCTTATAAAATAAAATTCGCCACCCTGAAACACGGAATGACGAATACCGGAGCGGTATTGAATTCAATCCTCGGCAAGCACTGCGTTTACGGCCGAAGCCACTTGCTGTCTCAGGAACGCGCTTATTGTAGCAAAGCGCGGGCTCGATGTCAACCGATTTCGCCCATGAGAGAGAAATCGTTCGGAATCCGCGCGCGGATATGCCGCGCGCGGAAACTCCGTCAGTTCATTTTGTACAGAATCTTGATGCTGGGACCCATGGTGGAGGCAATGTAGACGGAACGGAAGTACTGTCCTTTTGCCGCCGCGGGTTTTGCTTTCACGAGAGCTTCCATGACGGTATTGAAGTTTTCCATGAGTTTTTCCTGACCGAAAGACTTCTTGCCGATGGGAACGTGCACGATGGCGGTCTTGTCGACTCTGTATTCGACTTTACCGGCTTTGATATCGTGCAAAGCACGGGTGACGTCCATGGTGACGGTGCCGGATTTGGGGTTAGGCATCAAGCCTTTGGGACCCAGAATTTTACCCAGACGACCGACCAGGCCCATCATATCGGGAGTGGTGACGACTGCGTCGAATCCGAACCAGTTTTCGGAGGTGATTTTCTGAATCATGTCCTCTGCGCCGACGAAATCGGCACCGGCCTTTTCAGCCTCGATTGCCTTGTCGCCCTTGGCGATGACAAGAACGCGCACCGTTTTGCCCGTGCCGTTGGGAAGCACGACGACGCCTCTGACCTGCTGGTCCGCGTGACGGGGGTCGACGCCCAGCTTGACGTGAAGCTCTATTGTTTCGTCAAACTTCGACTTTGCGGTCTGAATGGCGAGAGCCATTGCTTCTTCGCTGTCGTAAAGTTTGTTGTTTTCGATGAGTTTTTTGGAATCGATATAATTCTTACCGCGTTTCATACAGACCTCCTTATTCCTCGACGAGGATGCCCATGCTGCGGGCGGTTCCTGCTATCATGCTCATCGCGGCTTCCAGAGAACCTGCGTTGAGGTCGACCATTTTGAGTTCGGCGATTTCCTTGACCTGCGCCTTGGTGATTGTCGCAACCTTGTCGCGGTTGGGACGCGCGGACGCACTCTCGATGCCGCAAGCCTTCTTGATGAGGACGGGCGCGGGAGGAGTCTTCAGAATGAACGTGAAGGAACGGTCCTGATAGATGGTGATGACGACGGGAATGATGAGACCTGCCTGTTTGGAAGTCTTTTCGTTGAATTCCTTCGTGAATGCGGGGATATTGATACCGTGAGGACCGAGGGAAGAACCTACGGGAGGACCGGGGGTTGCTTTGCCTGCGGGCAGTTGCAGTTTGACCACTGCGGTGATTTTCTTAGCCATAATACCTCCTGACTAATGTGGTTTTGCGGAGACAGAAAGGATTTATCTCCTCCCACTTGCGCTTACGCGCGGACAATGTCCACTCACAGTTTTTCGACCTGCGAGAAGTCGAGTTCGACCGGTGTATCGCGACCGAACATTGAGATGACAACCTTGACTTTCTGACGCTCGGCACTGATGGACTCAATGACGCCGTCGAAGTTTTCAAGCGCGCCGCTGATGACTTTAACGCTGTCACCGACTTTGATGTCAAGGTCTTCGAAATCGATGGCTTCCAACCCCATGCGCTTGACTTCGTCGTCGCGCAACGGCAACGGACGTCCGGCAGGTCCGACAAAACCCGTAACTCCGCGGGTGTTCGTCACCATGAACCAGATGTGGTTGGTGTAAATCATCTTGATGAAAACATAGCTGGGGAACTTCTTGCGCTGAACGACCTTGCGCTTGCCGTTTTTCTCCACGACGTCGTCCTCGACGGGGACCTTGACCTCGAAGATATAGTCCTGCAAGCTGTTGTTCTCCACCATATTATGCAGGTTGCTCTCCACCGTCGCCTCGTAACCCGAGTAGGTGTGAATTACATACCATTGCGCTTGTTCCTTGTTTTCCATATTGCTCCTTAAGAAATGAAGATGAACGCCCACTGACCCTTGACGACAAGGTTGAAGAGTCCGGTCAGAACATAGTCGATGCCGAAAAGCACGATGAAGAACGCGATGACGACCACAAGCACGACTGCCGTGGACTTCGCAACGTCCTTACCCTTCGGCCAGGTGACCTTTTTGAGTTCGGAGACAATGCCCTTGATGCCCTTTCCCATTCTCTTGAAGATGTTGGGTTTGTCGGGGTTTTTCTGTGCGGTTTTGGCTTTTTTTGCCTTCTTGTCGGATGCGGGATTTGCAGCCGAAGAATCGTCGACAGACGATACGACGGGCTTTTCCAACTCGCCGTTCAGCTTGCTTTTGGCCTTGAAAGGTTTCGAAGACTTGTCCTTAGCGGGCTCGTCGACGACGGGCGTCTGCAATTCGGAGTCGACTTCGGTCTTATCGAACGATTTTTTAGCCATATAGCCTCCCTCTATGCCTTACTTGGTTTCTCTGTGCAAGGTGTGCTTTTTGCAGAATCTGCAATACTTCTGAAGCTCCATTCTGTCGGGGTGCTTCTGCTTGTTCTTTTTGAGATTGTAATTGCGCTGTTTGCACTCCGTGCAAGCGAGCGTAATTCTGACTCTTGCTCCTTTTTGAGCCATACTGATAGCCTCCTTTCCAAGTGTTCAGGCTCACCGGCATACCCTGCGCGGCTATGCTGCCGCGCAGGATAACGCTAGTTTGAAAGAACACTTACTCGATAATCTTTGCAACGACGCCGGAACCGACCGTTCTGCCGCCTTCGCGGATAGCGAAACGGAGACCTTCTTCGATGGCGATGGGGGTGATGAGGGTGATTTCCATATCGATATGGTCACCGGGCATAACCATTTCCACGCCGGCGGGAAGTTTGATGGAACCGGTAACGTCGGTCGTTCTGAAATAGAACTGGGGACGATATCCGTCGAAGAAGGGAGTATGACGTCCGCCTTCTTCTTTGGTCAGGACGTAAACCTGAGCCGTAAAGTGGGTGTGAGGATGAATGGAACCGGGCTTGGCAAGAACCTGTCCGCGTTCGATTTCGTTTCTCTGAACGCCACGGAGCAACGCACCGATGTTGTCGCCGCCTTCTGCGAAGTCGAGCAGCTTGCGGAACATTTCGATACCGGTAACGGTGGTTTCGCGTTTTTCATCGGAAAGACCGACGATTTCGACCTTGTCGCCGAGTTTGAGCATACCACGCTCCACTCTGCCGGTTGCAACGGTGCCGCGGCCGGTGATGGTGAAGACGTCTTCGACAGGCATAAGGAAGGGCTTGTCTGTGTCGCGTTCGGGGTCGGGGATATAGTTGTCAACGGCTTCAAGAAGCTGACGGATGCAGTCGAGAGCGGGGTCGTCCCATCTGCCTGCAAGACCGGCTTCCATGGCTTTCAGAGCGGAACCGCGAATGATGGGGGTGTCGTCTCCGGGGAAACCGTACTCGTTGAGCAGTTCGCGAACTTCCATTTCGACGAGTTCGAGCAGCTCTTCGTCGTCAACCTGGTCGCACTTGTTGAGGAAGACGAGAATGTAAGGAACACCGACCTGTCTTGCGAGCAGGATGTGCTCACGGGTCTGAGGCATGGGACCGTCGGAAGCGGCGACGACGAGGATTGCGCCGTCCATCTGTGCAGCACCGGTAATCATGTTCTTGACGTAGTCGGCGTGGCCGGGGCAGTCAACGTGTGCATAGTGACGCTTGTCGGTTTCATACTCAACGTGTGCGGTGTTGATTGTGATTCCTCTTGCTTTCTCTTCGGGCGCTTTGTCGATTTCGTCATACTTCATAACTTGCGCCTTGCCCTTGGACGCGCTGTACATGGTGATAGCAGCGGTAAGGGTGGTTTTGCCGTGGTCAACGTGGCCGATGGTACCGATGTTGACATGGGGTTTAGTTCTTTCAAACTTCGCTTTTGCCATTTTGAATTCCTCCAATTTTGGTTTTGTTTGAGTTTTGTTTTATTGTTTATCGGAGAATATATAGTGTTACTATTAAAATAACAATATATATTTCTACCTTGCGAATTTTCTTCCCGTGACCTTCTCGGCAACGGAAAGAGGCACTTCGGCGTAGTGGTCGAACAACATCGTGAACGTTGCTCTTCCCTGCGTCAGACTGCGCAGCGTCGTGGCATAACCGAACATTTCGGAGAGCGGCACGTCGCAGTCGATGACCTGCACGCCGTTTTTGATTTCCATGCCGCGGACGGAACCGCGACGGGAATTGAGATTGCTCATGACGTCGCCGACATATTCGTCCGGCACGTCGATTTCCACCTTCATGATGGGTTCGAGCAAAATGGGAGCCGCCTTTTCCGCAGCGCTTCTGAACGCCATGGAACCGGCAATCCTGAACGCCATTTCGGAGCTGTCCACCTCGTGGGTGCTGCCGTCGACCAGTCTGACCTTGAAGTCAACACATTCGTAACCGGCCATGACGCCTGCTTTCGCCGCTTCCTGAATGCCCTCGCTGACCGCGTTGGCAAATTCCTTGGGCACGACGCCGCCCACCGTTTCGTTGGAGAACTCGTAACCCTTGCCGGGATTGGGTTCCAACTCGATGACGCAGTGTCCGTACTGTCCGTGGCCGCCCGTCTGTCTGACGAATCTGCCCTCTGCCTTTGCGGACTTCGTGATTGTTTCGCGGTAACTCACCTGCGGCTTGCCGACGTTGGCTTCCACCCTGAATTCACGGAACATTCTGTCCACGATGATTTCCAGGTGCAGTTCGCCCATACCCGCAATGATAATCTGTCCCGTATCCTTGTCGGTGTACGCCTTGAATGTGGGGTCCTCCTCCTGCAATTTGAGGATTGCCGTGTTCATGCGCTCCTGGCTGGCTTTGGTCTTGGGCTCGATGGCAACCTTGATGACGGGTTCGGGGAACACCATGTTTTCCAGAACAATCTGGTGCGACTTGTCGCAAAGCGTATCGCCCGTGGTGCTCTTTTTGAGCCCGACCAGAGCGACTATGTCGCCTGCGCCGGCTTCCGTGAGGTCCTCGCGTTCGTCCGCGTTCATGCGGAGAATTCTGCCGATGCGCTCGTTCTCGTTTTTGACGGGATTGAACACCATCATTCCGGTCTTAATCTGTCCGCTGTATATCCTGATGAATGCCAGCTTGCCGACATATTCGTCCGTCAGAATCTTGAACACGAGAGCGGAAAAATGCTCGTCGTCGCTGGGGTGCCTGACTTCTTCCCTGTCCACGCGGGGGTTCTTTCCCGTAATCGAGGCTATGTCGGTAGGTGCGGGCAGAAAGTCCACTATGGCATCGAGCAGACGCTGAATACCCTTGTTGCGGTAGGAACTTCCGCAAAGAACGGGAGTCATGCTCATTTCGATTGTGCCCTTGCGGATTGCCTTTATCAGCTCCTCTTCCGTCACGGAATCGGTTTCGTCCGAAATACACTTCTCGAAAATCGCGTCGTCGTAATTTGCGGCTTCCTCGATGAGGACGGCACGCGCTTTTGCATACGTCTCCTCCATCTCTGCGGGAACTTCGGCTTCCGTCACGGAAATGCCGTTGTCATCGCTGTTGTAGTAAATGGCTTTGCCGTAAATCAAATCGACGATGCCGCAGAAATCCGATTCTTTTCCGATGGGCAGAACGACGGGTACCGCGTTGGTATGCAGTCTGTCGTGCATCATTTTGACTACGTTGTCAAAGTTCGCTCCGTTGATGTCCATTTTGTTGACGAACGCGATGCGCGGAACCTTGTAGGTGTTGGCCTGACGCCACACGTTTTCGGACTGCGGTTCCACGCCGCCTTTGGCGCAGAACACCGCGACCGCTCCGTCCAGCACTCTCAGACTGCGTTCGACTTCAACGGAAAAGTCGACGTGACCCGGAGTGTCGATGATGTTTATCTGATGGTTTTTCCATACGGTGGTTGTGGCGGCGGAAGTGATGGTTATCCCCCTCTCGCGTTCCTGCACCATATAATCCATAACCGCTGCGCCGTCATGCACTTCGCCGAGCTTGCGAATCATACCCGTATAGAAAAGAATACGCTCGGTAGTTGTGGTCTTGCCGGCGTCTATGTGAGCCATGATGCCGATGTTTCTGACCGAATCTAGTGCAAAGTTGCGCTGCATAAAGACTACCACCTGTAATGCGCGAACGCCTTATTCGCCTCTGCCATACGGTGCATTTCGTCCTTCTTCTTGACCGCGCCGCCGGTGAGGTTGTAAGCGTCCATGAGCTCGCCTGCCAGTCTTTCTTTCATGGTCTTCTCGCCGCGTTTTCTCGCGAACAGAACAATCCAGCGAATGGCCAGGGTCTGTCTGCGTTCGGGACGGATTTCCATAGGAACCTGATAGGTCGAACCGCCGACTCTTCTCGCTTTGACTTCGAGGAGAGGCATAACGTTTTCGAGAGCCTTGTTGAAGACATCTATAGCTTCGACTCCCAATTTCTTTGCTGCAATATCGAAAGCCTCATAGACGATGGTCTGCGCGGTTCCCTTCTTGCCGTCGAGCATAATCTGGTTGACGAGTTTCGTCACGACTTTGCTTCCGTACACGGGATCGGGCAGAACGTCTCTTTTGGGCACGCCGCTTCTTCTGGGCATATTGACCTCCTTAGGGAAAAATTACATTCGAAAAATTATTTGGGGCGTTTCGCGCCGTACTTGGACCTTGCCTGCTTGCGTTTCGCAACGCCTGCCGTATCAAGGGTTCCGCGTATGATGTGATAACGCACACCGGGCAAGTCCCTGACTCTGCCGCCTCTGATAAGAACCACGCTGTGCTCTTGCAGATTGTGACCGATGCCGGGGATGTAGATGGTACCTTCCTGACCGTTGACGAGACGAACTCTCGCAATCTTACGGAGTGCGGAGTTAGGCTTCTTGGGGGAAGTCGTCGTCACGCTGAGACAAATACCGCGTTTCTGGGGGCACTGTCCCATAATAGGGGTCATGGATTTCTTGACCTGTCTTTCCCTGCCTTTTCTGATAAGCTGATTGATGGTTGGCATTCTTGTTCCTCCTGTGTTATTTTCGAATGTACCTGCTTCAACCCTAATGCAAGTGCAATCAGAATCTAGTCCTCATGCGCCGTGACGCCCACGGCAGCCGCGCCGACCTCGATACCCGCCGCGCGCCCCAGCCATACCATTGAAGGTACCCGCTTTATCGGCACCGACGAAATCTCCGCCGCCGAAACTATCCTGTCCGTCAGAACGCAATCGGCATCTTCCGCCACGATGACACACCTCACCGTGCCTTCGGATAAACCCCTCAAAACCTGTTTGGAACCGACAAGTTTCGAAGAGACTGCTAGCAAATCGAGTATTTCGTTTTCCTTGCTCATTTTTTTCTAAGCTAAAAACTGCTCGCGTTTCCGCAAGCCTAATAATAGTATCAACATTCCACTCCGATGTCAAACGAAATGAACCCGTTTCAGAAAAAAAATTATTATAAATAATATATAACAAGATGTAGTGTCGCAAGCGCCCGCACAAGCACAACGCGCACGTAAACCGCCTCGGATTTTTCTCTGCGCGCTTCCCTTCCGCCGCTTGCCGCGCAACTGCCCTGTGCGGGAGTCGGCACGCTCAGGCTCCGCGCCTCAAAGCCTTACCGTGGCTTTTGCGTCAAGGTCTAACCCCGCGGGAGAGGCACCGCTTTGTACGGCAAAATATGCCTCCGCGCCTATCATTGCGGCGTTGTCCGTGCAGTAACGCAGCGGCGGATAATGCACTTCCCAACCCCGCGTCTTTTCCGCTTCGTCGAAACGGGCGCGCAAGAGCGCGTTCGCGCTCACTCCGCCCGCAACGGCAACCTTTTTCATTCCCGTTCTCCCGACGGCGCATTCCGCTGCGTGGAAAAGCTGGTCCACCGCGCACTCCTGAAATGAGCATGCCACGTCGGCTTTGGGGATTTCTTCTCCGCGTTGTTCCAGGTTGTGGACAAGGTTTATCACAAACGTCTTCAACCCGCTGTAAGAAAAGAAGATTGCCTCGTCGGATTTGAACACGGGGCGCGGCATTTTGAAAACGGGCTTTCCCTGCAACGCCAGTTTCTGAATCTCCGGTCCGCCCGGGTACGGCAACCCCAGAACACGCGCCACTTTGTCGAAGGCTTCTCCCGCGGCGTCGTCGCGAGATTGTCCAAGCAAAGTCACTGTGGAGTAATCTTCCACTTTCAAAACTGCGGTGTGTCCGCCGCTTGCGAGCAAACAGACGTAAGGAGGTTCGAGGTCGCTGTCGATATAATTCGCGGCGATATGTCCACGCACATGCGAAACGGCGTATAGCGGCTTCCCCCACGCATAAGCCAACGCCTTGGCATAGTTTACCCCGACGAGCAACGCGCCGAGAAGTCCCGCGCCGTAAGTCACGGCAACCGCGTCGATGTCGTCTTCGGTGCAGTTCGCCTCG
This sequence comes from uncultured Clostridia bacterium, assembly GCA_944349635.1. Taxonomy (GTDB): domain Bacteria; phylum Bacillota; class Clostridia; order Christensenellales; family CAG-917; genus Limadaptatus. The sequence continues at coordinate 227,032 of CALVNH010000001.1, forward strand.
TCCAGCGCCTGCCTGACCACGTTTTCGATTGCAAGGATGTGATTGCGGCTTGCGATTTCGGGAACGACTCCGCCGAACCTGCGGTGAATTTCTATCTGCGACGCAACGGCGTTCGACAAAACCCGCCGTCCGTTTTCGACGACTGCCGCCGCTGTTTCGTCACAACTGCTTTCAATGGCCAAAATCTTCATTTTCGATATTCTAAACGCGTATTTTCTCCGTTTCGACAGTGATTTTGTCATAGAGAGCGCACGTCTCTTCCACCGTTTCCCTGTTTATCTAAAACATTTTTCCGTTGTCTGTGACGACGCGCGGTGAGCGCAAGGAACGGAGTCCGACCGAAAAGAATTCCTTCGGAATTGTTTTCGCGTTTGGTCGGAGTTTCTTCGAACGTCGCCACCTACTCCGACAGAAGCGTTTGCATTTTGTGTTTTATTCTATACTCATGCACTTGTGAAGAGCCGCCTCGAACAAGTGCGCCCGCTGTGACGACGCGCGGTGAGCGCAAGGAACGGAGTCCGACCGAAAAGAATTCCTTCGGAATTGTTTTCGCGTTTGGTCGGAGTTTCTCCGAATGCCGCCACCTACTCCGACGTGAGCATATCTGACACGCGTGACCGTTTACGGATTGTGTGTCTGACGCGGTGTTACGCCCGGTAGCACGCTCAGCCGCGAGAGGACATCTTCAGATACTCGTTGATGAATCCTTCGAGGTCGCCGTCCATTACGGCTTGCACGTTGCCGGTTTCGTAACCTGTGCGATGGTCTTTCACCATCGTATAAGGGCAGAAAACATAGCTTCTTATCTGACTGCCCCATTCGATTTTTTTGAGCTGACCGGAGATTGCCGCCGCCTCTTCTTCGCGCTCACGCTCACGCTTTTCAATCAGTTTGCTGCGCAGCATCTGCATGGCGACTTCGCGGTTCTGAATCTGGCTGCGTTCGTTCTGACAGGCAACGATTATACCCGTGGGCAGATGAGTGATGCGGATTGCGGATTCCGTCTTGTTGACGTGCTGTCCGCCCGCACCGCTGCTGCGATAGGTATCTACTTTGAGGTCCTCGGGACGAATTTCGATTTCGGACGTATCGATTATTTCGGGCATGACTTCGAGAGACGCAAAGGAAGTGTGTCTGCGCGCCTGACTGTCGAAAGGCGAAATCCTGACCAGACGGTGCACGCCCTTTTCTGCTTTGAGATAGCCGTAAGCGTTGTCGCCTTCCACGCGGAAAGTGACGCTTTTGAGCCCCGCCTCGTCGCCCGCCAGGCTGTCGAGTTCGGTATAACTCCAACCCGACCGCTCCACAAAACGCGTGTACATTCTGTACAGCATTTCGCACCAGTCCTGCGCCTCGGTTCCGCCAGCACCGGCGTGCAACGTGAGAATGGCGTTCAGCGAATCGTACTTGCCCGAAAGCAACGTGGACAACGTGAGCTTCTCCACTTCTTCCGAAAGCGTCGCGATGTGTTTGACGAGAGCTTCGTCCTCTTCTTCGCTGTTTTCGAGTTCGACGATGTCCACCGTGTCGAGAGCGTCGTCCAGCTCTCCCAGCAATTTCTCGAACTTGCCGAGTTTGCTCGTCAACTGACTGATTTCCTTGGAAACCTTCTGAGCGTTCTCAACGTCGTTCCAAAAGCCTTCCGCGTTCTGCTCTTTTTCGAGTTCGGCAATGCGCGCGCGCAATTTTTCGGGGTTTATCCCCTCGAAAGCGTGCGTCAACTCCGTTTTCAGCGATTTGATTTCGTTTCGTTTGTCCTGATAATCCAGCATATTATTTCCCGCAACAGTTTTTGTATTTCTTCCCGCTACCGCAGGGACAAGGGTCGTTTCTGCCGACTTTCACATCGCTGTTGACCATGTTCTTTCTGGTTGCCGCTATGCTCTGCGACAGCGACGCCTGCTGTCCTTCGCGCTTTTCGACACGCACTTTGAGCAGAATGTTTGCCGTTTCCGAATGAATGCGGGACACCATGTCCTCAAACATCTCCCACCCTTCCTGACGGTATGCCACGACGGGGTCTCTCTGCCCATAACCGCGCAGTCCTATGCCGCGGCGCAGAGAATCCATGGCGTCGATATGGTCCACCCACTTTCTGTCGACGGTGCGCAAAAGCACGGTTCTTTCCAGGTCGCCGGGGTCGAGTTCAAGCTCGTTGCGCAACATGTCCAGTTTCTTCTCGTATTCGTCCACGGCGATTTTGAGCACGGCGTCTTTGAGCTTGTACACGTCGTAACAAGAACACAGTTCCGGCGTCATAAGGTTGGTTCCCTCCGGCAACATGCGCTGTTCCAGTGAATGGTTGAAAGCCTCGTAGTCCCAGGTGTTGTAGTCCACTTTATAATCCGCGTAGTAGCCGATGATTTCTTCCGCGAGGTCGCCTATCATTTCCAGCACCTGGTCGTGAACGTCAAGTCCGTCCAAAACCTTTCCGCGTTCTTTGTAAATGAGTTCGCGCTGGGCGTTCATGACGTCGTCGTAACTCAGAACCTGCTTTCTCACGGAGAAGTGTCTGCTCTCCACCATTCTCTGTGCGCGTTCGATTTGCTTGCTGATAATGGCGTTTGATATGGGTTCGTCCTCGGACGCGTGCAACGAATCGGCGATTGCCTTGATTTTGTCGCCTCCGAAAATTCTCGCTATGTCGTCCTGCAACGAAATGTAAAACACCGTGCTTCCCGGGTCTCCCTGACGTCCGCTTCTGCCTCGCAACTGGTTGTCGATACGCCTGCTCTCGTGCCTTTCCGTGCCGATGACACGCAGACCGCCCAATTCGAGAACTTTTTGTTTGTTTTCCTCGCAGACTTCCTTGAACGCGTCGTAATGGTGACGGAAGACCTCTTTCGCTTCCTTTACACCCTCATCGTCGAACTCGTGGGGAGAAGTCGCCATTTCTATGACTTCGGGAGCGTAACCGTCACGCTCCATTTTTTCCTTTGCCTGATACTCCGCGTTACCGCCCAAAACGATGTCGGTGCCTCGTCCCGCCATATTGGTGGCAATCGTCACGGCGCCGAGTTTGCCCGCCTGCGCGATGATTTCGGCTTCTTGTTTATGATGTTTCGCGTTGAGGACGTTGTGTCTTATGCCCTTTTGTTTGAGAAGTTTGCTGAGCTCTTCCGATTTCTCTACGCTCACGGTGCCCACCAGCACGGGCTGTCCTTTTGACGCGCATTCCGCAATGTCCGCAACGACGGCGCGGTTCTTGCCCTCCACGGTGGTGTAAATCTTGTCGTTCTCGTCTCTCCTCATGGACGGTTTGTTCGGCGGAATGGTAACGACGTCCAGAGAATATATGTCCTTGAATTCGTCCTCTTCCGTCTTTGCGGTGCCCGTCATACCCGAGAGCTTTTTGTACATTCTGAAATAGTTTTGGAAGGTGATTGTGGCAAGAGTTCTGTTTTCACCCTTAATCGCGACGTGCTCTTTCGCCTCTATTGCCTGATGCAGCCCTTCGCTGTAACGGCGGCCTATCATGATGCGCCCCGTGAACTCGTCGACGATGAGAATCTCACCGTCGGACACAATGTAATCGCGGTCCTTTTTCATCATCACGTGCGCCTTCAACGCCTGCTGAATGTGATGATAGAGTTCCGTGTTTTCAAGGTCGGTGAGGTTCACCACGTGGAAATAGCGCTCGGCTTTTGCAATGCCGTCGTCGGTGAGCATGACCGTCTTTTCCTTTTCTTCCACGGTGAAATCGTTTTCTTCGCGCAGAGTTCTCGCAAATGCGTCTGCCCGTTTGTAGAGGTCGTTGGATTTTCCGCTTGCGCCCGAAATAATGAGAGGAGTTCGCGCCTCGTCGATGAGAATGGAGTCCACTTCGTCGATGATGGCGAAATTCAGCTCGCGCATGACCTTGAATTGCTTTTTGACGACCATATTGTCGCGCAGGAAATCAAAGCCCAACTCGTTGTTGGTGGCGTACGTTATGTCGCACAGATACGCCTTCACCTTGTCTTCGGGCTTCATCTGCGCCGTGACCACGCCAACGGTAAGTCCCAGGAAGCGGTGCACCTTGCCCATCCACAGCGCGTCGCGCTGAGCGAGATAATCGTTGACGGTGACAACGTGCACGCCTTTGCCTTCCAACGCGTTGAGATAGGACGGCATGGTGGCGACAAGAGTCTTGCCTTCGCCCGTGCCCATCTCGGCGATTCTGCCCTGATGAAGAGCGACGGCACCCATGACCTGGACATAGAACGGGCGCATTCCCAAAACCCTGTCCGACGCCTCTCTCACGACCGCGAAAGCGTCGGGGAGAATGTCGTCCGTCGTCTTGCCGCTTGCGAGTTCGGCTTTTAACGCGTCCGTGACGGCTCTGAGTTCGTCGTCGGACATTGCGGAATATTTCGGCGCCAGCTTCTCGACCTCGTCTGCGATTTTACGGAGCTTGCGCAATTTTCTTTCGTTTTCGTTGAAAATGGAAAACATATTACGTCCTTTCGGGTATGTGCGCACGCAGCGCGCGTACCGCGGTGAATTGTCTTATTTAGAATAATATAACTTTTTCCGCCCTTTGGCAATCACATTGACGGGCGGAAACCGTTTTACGCATTCGCAGTCAGCTCTTCTCCGCGGGCTTTGCCACCGCCGCCGTGAGAACGCAAACTTCTTTAACTTTGTTTTTCAGCAGAACGGAAGCGCATTCGTTTGCCGTCGCACCCGTGGTGAACACGTCGTCCACCAGCAGAATTTTTCTTCCCTTGATATATTCTCCGTACGCCGCCGAAAAACACCCTTTCAGGTTTTCGGCTCTCTCCTTTGCGGAAAGTTCTTTCTGCGGAAGGCTCTCCTTTATCTTCTCCAATGCCGGCAGCACGGGCAATTCAAGCCTTGCGCCCACTTCGCGGGCAAGCAGTTCCGCCTGATTGAAACCGCGGGCGGACTTTTCCTTTGCCGTCATGGGCACGAACACTATTATTTCGCTGTCGCCTCCGCGGGAAAGATAGTCGTCGCTCATCATGGCTCCGAGCAGTTTCGCAATATACTTTTTCTTTCCGAATTTCAAATCGAGAATGAGCTGTTTCGCCGCACCCTCGTAAACGAGGGGCGAACGGTTGTGCCTGAACACGCTGTCCGTGCGCTGACACCTGAGGCAATAATCCGCTTCGTCCGTATGCGGCGCCCCGCAGCAAAGACATACGCGTTCTCCGGTAAACGGCATTTCCGAAAGACAACGGGCGCAGAGATTGTACCTCGTGTCCGCAACAAGTTCCGCACCGCAAAGGTCGCAGGTAACGTCGGGCGGATACACGGCGCGCCCGAAAGCCCTGCCCAGTCTGCCGAAAGCGCCCGCGATGCGGGAGCGCAACGCTCCCTCTCCGTCTCTTTTCCCGTGTCTTTTCATTCTCACCCGTCAGAAGACGTTTTTGGCGCACTCCTCCGCTATCAGATTGATTAGCAGAGAATATCGCCTTGCCGTCTCGTTGTTTCTTATCATTCGCGCGACGTTCTTTCGCGACCCGACGATGACGACAATTTTTTTTGCGCGCGTTACTGCCGTGTAAAGCAGATTGCGCGTCTGCAACATAAAGTTGGCGTCCAGTGCGACGACCACCGCATCAAACTCGCTGCCCTGTGATTTGTGTATGGTGACGGCGTATGCCGGCGAAAGCTGTTCTATGTCGGAATATTGATAAACAGCCACTTTATCGTCATCAAAACGCACGCTCATCTGCATAATCTGCGGATTGACGCTTTCGACAATGCCGATATCTCCGTTGAAAACGCCCATTCCTTTTTCCACTCTTCCGCCGACGGTCTGCGTCCATTCCTGCTGATAATTATTCTGCATCTGCATGACTTTGTCGCCTTCGCGGAAGACGGAGTCGCCCTGCCTTATTTCACGTTTGTCGCGCGCGGGAGGATTGAGTGCGTTCTGCAACGCGCGGTTCAAAGCGAAAGTCCCCGCGCTGCCGCGTTTCATGGGACAGAGCAACTGAATGTCCTTGGGATTCATGCCGAGATAGGCTGGCAATCTCCTCGTGACAAGGTCGACGGCGGTGCGCGCCACGGATTCGGCGTCGTCCTTTTCCTCAAAGAAAAAGTCCTTGCTCTTGTTGTCGAGGTCGGGCATCTCGCCGCGGTTGATTTTGTGAGCGTTGGGGACAATCATGCTGTCTTCGGACTGACGGTAAATCTGGGTCAGTTGGCTCACGCGAAACTCTCCGCAACCGATGAGGTCGCTGAGCACGTTGCCCGCTCCGACGGAAGCAAGCTGGTCCTTGTCGCCCACCATTACCAGGCGGCAGCCCCGCGGCAACGCTTTCAGCAAGGCATTGAAAACAAATTCGTCCACCATACTGACTTCGTCCACAATCACGGCGTTGAGGGGAAGAGGTCTTGTTTCGTTGTATGCAAATCTGCCCGTGCCGTCCTTCCAGTCAAGTTCAAGCAGGCGGTGAATGGTCTTTGCCTCTTCTCCCGTGGCTTCCCCGAGGCGTTTTGCCGCTCTTCCCGTGGGAGCGCACAGCGCAACCGTGCGCCCGAGGTTGCGGAACACGTGCAAGATGCACTTGACGATTGTGGTCTTGCCCGTACCAGGTCCGCCCGTGACAATCTGCACTCCGTTTTCCACTGCGGCGCGTACGGCCTCTTTCTGATTGGGGTGCAAAGCAAAGCCCGCCTCCGACTCAAACTTTCCGACTTCGTAATCCACGTTGACTTTGAGGTCCTCCGCTTCCGAGCGCAGAGATACCAGGCGTGAAGCAATGCTCTTCTCGATGTTGAAATTCTTGCGCGTCAGCAACGCCACACACTCTCCCGTGTCGTATCTCACGAGGTCGCCGAGCATTATCATATCTTCGACGTTGTCGCGCACACGGCTTTCGGCATCTTCGTTATCCAGTCTTAACACTTCCAAAACGGAGTTGTAAAGTATGTTTTCCGGCAAATAGTTGTGGCCGCTCTTGTTGGACGCTTCGTTCAGCACATAGGTGATTGCGGCACAAATCCGATAATCGCTGTTCTTACCTATGCCGAGTTCGCCCGCTATCCTGTCCGCCGTCTGAAAGCCGATTCCTTCCACGTCCTCCACCAGCATATAGGGATTCTGCCTCACCTTCTGCTCCGTGGATTCGCCGTACGACCTGTAAATTTTCAACGCGGTGTTGACCGTAATTCCCAGGCTTTGCAGAAACATGACTGCGGACTGCACTTTCTGCAATTTGAGATATTCCAGGCAGAACTCCGTCGCACGTTTGAGGGAAATCCCCTTGACTTTTGCGATTTCGACGGGGTATTTCATGGCTTCCAGAGCATTCACTCCGTGATAGTCGCACACCGCAGCCGCAGTGACCGGACCCATTCCGCGAATCAGACCGCTGCCCAGGAACTTGACTATTCCGTCCACTCGTGACGGCGCGCTCACATACACCTTCTCCGCGGTGAACTGTCTGCCGTACATGCTGCGCGTCTTGAAATCGCCCTCGACGCGCAGATTCTGTCCTTCACTCACGGGAGGCATTGTTCCGACAACGGTAAATATGCCGTCCTCGCAACGCAAGTCGAGCACGGTGTATCCCGTTTCCTCACTGCGGAATATAAGGTTTTTGATTTCGCCTTTTAATTCCATTCCACCGCCTTGTCGGCTTCCTCCCGTTAAAGGAAAAGCAAGGTTGTTTCCTTGCTTTTTCTCCGTTTTGTCATTCTGCGTATCTGTTCAACGCGTCCTTGACCGCGTCCGTCATGTCGAGCTGTTCCCAGGGGAACTCTTCCCTTCCGAAATGCCCGTAATTGGAAGTGGCGCGGTAAATGGGTCTGTCGAGACCGAGTTTGTCGATTATCGCTTTGGGGCGCAGGTCGAACACTTCCGATACGATTTTCGCAAGCGTTTCGTCGTCCGCCTTTCCCGTTCCGAAACTGTTGACGTAAACGGACACGGGCTTCGCGACGCCGATTGCATACGCCACTTGCAATTCGACGCGTTTGCACGCTCCCGCCGCGACGAGGTTCTTGCAGATGTAGCGCGCCATATAGATGCCGCTTCTGTCCACTTTCGTGGGGTCCTTGCCGGACAGCGCCCCGCCGCCGTGAGGACAGAACCCGCCGTAGGTATCGACGATAATCTTTCTGCCCGTCAGCCCGCTGTCGCCCGCGGGGCCGCCCTTGACGAATCTGCCCGTGGGGTTTATGTAAATTTTTGTGTCGTCGTCCAGATACTCCTCGGGAATGGCCGCTTTGATGACCTTTTCCGTGAGTTCCTTTTCGATGGTCTCCGCGTCGACGTCTTCGGAGTGTTGCGCGGACAACACTATTACGTCCACTCTTTCGGGAACGCCGTCGATGTATTCCACGGTCACCTGGCTCTTGCCGTCGGGGCGCAACCAGGACAGTTCGCCCGACTTTCTGACTTCGGTGAGTCTGCGTGTCAACGCGTGCGCAAGCATAATGGGCAGAGGCATATACTCCGCCGTTTCGTCGGTGGCATAGCCGAACATCATTCCCTGGTCACCCGCACCCGTCCTGTCGTACTCGTCGGTTCCGATATAATCGGCGGCTTCGTCGACGCCCATAGCGATGTCGGGCGATTGCTCTCCGAGAGCCGTAAGGACTGCGCAGGTTTTGTAATCGAAGCCGAGGGAACTGTCGTCGTAACCTATATCTTTCACGACGTTGCGCACGATTGAGGTTATGTCGCTCTTATGCGAGGAAGAAACCTCGCCGAAAACGAGAACGACGCCCGTCGTCGCGCAAACCTCGACGGCGGCTCTTGCGGAAGAATCTTCCGCAAAGATATCGTCGAGAACGGCGTCGGCTATCTGGTCGCACACCTTATCGGGGTGCCCTTCGGTAACGCTTTCCGAAGTAAAGAATTTTTTTTGCATATCAATCACAGCATTTCGTTTGCCGCACCGTTGTTGTCGCCTCCTGTTTCGGCGGGAACGGTGGTGATGTTCTTATAGATTTTCATGCCCGTGCCTGCGGGGATGAGCTTACCTATAATTACGTTTTCCTTGAGACCGATGAGCGGGTCTACTTTGTTCTTGATTGCCGCTTCGGTGAGCACTCTTGCCGTCTCCTGGAAGGACGCCGCGGACAGGAAGGATTCCGTCGCGAGCGCGGCTTTAGTGATTCCGAGCAACGTGCGCTTTGCGCTGGCGGGCTTGCCGCCGTTTTCGAGAGCCTTCTCGTTCTCCTCTTCGTAGGTGAAGATGTCGACGAGGGAGCCGGGAAGCATATCCGTGTCGCCCTGGTTCTCTATTCTTACTTTACGCAACATCTGCCTGACGATGACTTCAATGTGCTTGTCGTTGATTTCGACGCCGGACAGACGGTAAGCGGACTGCACCTCTTTCGCGAGGTATTCCTGCACGCCCTTGACGCCCTTCGCACGAAGCATATCCTGCGGATTGATGGAACCGTTGGTGAGGGGGTCGCCGGCTTCGATGACGTCGCCTTCCTCGACTTTGAGTTTGGCACCGAACGCGATTGCGTAAGTCACGCTTTCACCGTCCGCACCCGTGACGACTATCTCGCGGTTGCCTTCGCCGATGTGCACCACACCGCCGATTTCCGTGATGACGGCTTGTCCCTTGGGCTTGCGCGCTTCGAAAAGTTCTTCGACGCGGGGCAGACCCTGTGTGATGTCGTCGCCCGTTGCGACGCCGCCCGTATGGAAGGTTCTCATCGTCAGTTGCGTGCCGGGTTCGCCGATGGACTGTGCCGCTATGATACCGACCGCTTCGCCCAGTTTGACGGGATTGCCGCTTGCCATATTCTTGCCGTAGCACTTGGCGCAGACGCCGTTTCTGGTCTTGCAGGTGAGGACGGAACGGATGAGCACCTTTTCGATGCCGGCCTGTTCGATTTCCTTTGCCTTGTCCGTGGAAATCATGGTGTCGGCGTCGACGATGATTTCGCCCGTTTCGGGGTGCACGATGGGCTCTATGGTGAACCTGCCCGCAATACGGTCGGCAAGACTTTCGATTTCGCTCTTGCCGTCGCGGATTGCCGTGATGACCATACCCTTCGTATCGCCGCAATCCTGCTCGCGGACGATGACGGAGTGCGAAACGTCGACAAGACGTCTGGTGAGGTAACCGGAGTCCGCCGTCTTCAATGCGGTGTCGGCAAGACCTTTTCTTCCGCCGTGAGAGGAAATGAAGTATTCCAGAACGGACAGTCCTTCACGGAAGGAGGCGCGGACGGGCAATTCGATTGTACGACCGGAGGGGTCCGCCATAAGTCCGCGCATACCTGCCAGCTGTCTTATCTGACCCATGTTGCCGCGGGCGCCGGAGTTTGCCATCATCCAGATTGGGTTGAAGTCGTCCAGACCCTTGACGAGTTCTTTCTCGACCTGGTCGGACGCGTCCTTCCAGATTTTGACGACGGTCTGATAACGCTCTTCGTCGGTGACGATACCTCTTGCGAAGTTGCGCTCGATGTTGATGACCTTCTGTTCTGCCTCGGCGATGATTTTCTTCTTGTCGCCGGGGATGTGCATATCGAAAACGCTTGCCGTGATGGCGCCTATCGTGGAGTATTTGTAACCCAGAGCCTTGATTTTGTCGAGAACGGCGGCCGTCTCCGTGGCCCCGTGATACTTGAAGCAGTTGTCGACGATGAGCGACAGCTGTTTCTTGCCGATTGCCATTGCCTTCTCGCCGAGAACCTTGAGAATGGCCTTGCGCAGTTCCGTCTTTTCGCGGACTTCGGGGCCTTCCACGTCGGCGGAAGAAGCGTTGACGGCTTCCGCAATCTTATCGATTTTGGCGTCGGACAGCGACGCGTTGCGGACGACGGAACGTACCTTGTCGCGGATTTCCGCGTTGATTTCCGCGCCGCGGAGCAACTGCGTCAGCGCGACGAACTGTTTGTTGTCGAGCACGGCGTTGATACCGAGTATTCCGTCGATTTCCAGGATGCCGAGGTTGTCGGAATCGGTTCTGTCCACAAAGTGAAGGTCCTGAGGCAAATTGAGATTGAAGATGCAACGCCCAACCGTGGTGTGCAGCATTCTCGTTGCCGTGGTGCCGTCCTCCTTCGTGTAGGGAGTACGGATATACACCAGCGACTGCAATGTGATGTCACCGTCGTTGTATGCCATGACGGCTTCGTCAAAGGAGCTGAAAATCTTGCCTTCGCCCTTATCGCCCGGCTTGATTATGGTGAGGTAATAGGAGCCTATGACCATATCCTGCGTGGGCGACACGATAGGTCTGCCGTCGGACAGCTTGAGGATGTTGTTGGTGCACAGCATCAGAATTCTGGCTTCCACCTGTGATTCGATGGACAGAGGCACGTGTACCGCCATCTGGTCGCCGTCGAAGTCCGCGTTGAACGCGCCGCAGGCCAGAGGGTGCAATTTGATTGCTCTGCCCTCGACCAGCACAGGTTCAAATGCCTGAATACCCAGTCTGTGCAGTGTGGGAGCACGGTTGAGCAACACGGGATGGTCCTTGATTATCTCTTCGAGAATGTCCCATACCTGGTTCTTTCCGGTGTCCACGAAACGCTTTGCCGTCTTGATGTTATGGCACAGATTCTGCTCCACCAATTTCTTCATAATGAAGGGCTTGAAGAGCTCAAGTGCCATTTCTTTGGGCAAACCGCACTGATAAAGTTTGAGTTCGGGTCCTACGACGATAACGGAACGTCCGGAATAGTCCACGCGTTTGCCGAGCAGATTCTGACGGAAACGTCCCTGTTTGCCGCGAAGCATACCGGACAAAGATTTGAGTTCTCTGTTGCCGGGGCCGCTGACCGCCTTGCCTCTCCTGCCGTTGTCGATGAGCGCGTCGACGGCTTCTTGCAACATACGCTTCTCGTTGCGGACGATGATGTCGGGAGCACCGAGTTCTTTGAGCTTTTTCAGACGGTTGTTGCGGTTGATGACTCTGCGGTAGAGGTCGTTGAGGTCGGAGGTTGCGAATCTTCCGCCGTCCAGCTGAACCATGGGACGCAGTTCGGGAGGAAGCACGGGCAGCACGTCCAGAATCATCCATTCGGGACGGTTGCCGCTGATGCGGAAAGCTTCCACGATTTCAAGACGTTTGACCGCGCGGAGACGTTTCTGTCCCACGCTGTTGGCAATGACGTCCTTGAGCATCGCGCTGTCCTTGTCGAGGTCGATTTCCATAAGGAGTTCCTTGATGGCTTCGGCACCCATACCGACGCGGAAATCCTTTGCGTCGTAGGTTTCCAGCAACTCGCGGTATTCTTTGTCCGTGATGACCTGTTTCTTGGTGAGGTTCTGAACGATGCCGGGGTCAAGAACTATGAACGCCACGAAGTACAGCACCTGTTCGAGGTCCTTGGGAGAGATGTCCAGCAAAAGGCTGATACGGGAAGGCACGCCTCTGAAATACCAGATGTGAGAAACGGGAGTTGCAAGCTCGATGTGTCCCATTCTCTCGCGGCGAACCTTGGATTTTGTGACTTCGACGCCGCACTTCTCGCAGATGACGCCCTTGTAGCGGATTCTCTTATAGCGTCCGCAATGGCATTCCCAGTCACGCGTGGGCCCGAATATCTTTTCGCAGAAAAGACCGTCGCGTTCGGGTTTCTGAGTGCGGTAGTTTATGGTTTCGGGTTTGGTGACTTCTCCGTAGGACCATTCTCTGATTTTCTCGGGAGAAGCAATGCCGATTTGTATAGCATCGAAATTGCTGAGTTCGTACATAAAGACCTCCTGTCTTATTCCGCGTCGTTGTCCGATTTACCGGAGAACGCAGTGTCGTCGACTATGCTGTTCTTGAACATATCGGCTATTTCGTCGTGGATTTCGTCGGTGTCATCGTCGTCGGCGGGGGTGTCGGACTTGCTTCCGAAAATATCGAACATATCGTCGGAAGAAGGTGCCGCAAACGCGCCGAAGATGTCCTCGTCGTCCGCGGGAGCGGAAATCAAATCGCCCACTCCGTTATCCTCGGGAGCAAAGTTCTTGAAGATGCCGTCCGCGCCGAAGATGTCGACCTCTTTGAGCTCGTCGTCCTTCTTGACAACCGGCGTGTCGAAGTCGAGTTCCTCGTCGGAGTAATCGCGCAGTTTGACCTCTTCCCTGTCCTCGGTGAGCACCTTGACGTCGAGACCCAGGCTCTGCAATTCTTTGACCAGAACCTTGAAGGATTCCGGAATGCCGGGTTCGGAGATGTTGTTGCCCTTGACGATGGACTCATAGGTCTTGACACGGCCGACCACGTCGTCGGACTTGACCGTGAGGATTTCCTGCAACATGTTCGCCGCGCCGTAGGCTTCGAGAGCCCAGACTTCCATTTCGCCGAAACGCTGTCCGCCGAATTGCGCTTTGCCTCCGAGAGGCTGTTGCGTGACAAGGCTGTAAGGACCGGTGCTTCTGGCGTGAATCTTGTCGTCGACAAGGTGATGCAGCTTGAGCATGTACATGTAACCGACGGTGACGGGGTTTTCGAAAGGCTCGCCCGTTCTGCCGTCGAAGAGCTGGATTTTACCGTCCACTTTGCCCTCTTTGTTGACGAGGTTGCAGTCGGCAAACAGTTGTTTGATGTCCTGTTCGTTGGCGCCGTCGAAAACGGGCGTCGCGACTTTCCAACCCAGCAGATTGGCAACCAGTCCCAGGTGAACTTCGAGAACCTGCCCGATGTTCATACGGGAAGGCACGCCCAGAGGGTTCAGAACGATTTGCAACGGAGTGCCGTCCGCGAGGAAAGGCATGTCCTCTTTGGGAAGCACGCGGGATATGACGCCCTTGTTGCCGTGACGACCCGCCATCTTGTCGCCGACGGAGATTTTTCTCTTCTGGGCAATGTAGACGCGCACGAGTTTGTTGACGCCGGGGCTAAGTTCGTCGCGGTTCTTTCTGGTGAATATCTTGACGTCGACGACGATGCCGCCTTCGCCGTTGGGAACGCGCAGAGATGTGTCGCGGACTTCTCTCGCCTTTTCGCCGAATATCGCACGAAGCAGTCTTTCTTCGGGAGTGAGTTCCGTCTCTCCCTTCGGAGTGACTTTACCGACGAGAATGTCGCCGCTTCTGACTTCCGCGCCGACGCGGACGATGCCGTCCTCGTCGAGGTTTTTGAGTGCCTCTTCGGAAAGGTTGGGGATGTCGCGCGTAATCTGCTCTTCGCCGAGTTTGGTATCACGCGCCTCGATTTCGTGTTCCTCGATGTGAATGGAGGTGAACACGTCGTTCTTGACGAGGTCTTCGCTGATGAGAATTGCGTCCTCGTAGTTATAGCCTTCCCAGCTCATGAAGCCGACGAGAATGTTTCTGCCGAGAGCAAGCTCGCCCTTGTCGGTCGCGGGACCGTCGGCAAGCACGGTGGCCTCGTTGACGACTTTGCCGTTCTCGTCGCGTTTTTCGGCAACCACTCTGTCGCCTCTGCTGACGATGGGGTGCTGATTTATGCAGGTGGACTGGTTGGACCTCTCGAACTTGGACATCACGTAGGTGTCGATTTCGCCCGATTCGGTCTCGACTTCGATTTTGTCGGAGTCCACGTACTTGACGAATCCGTCGCGTTTTGCGAGTTTGAGCGCGCCGCTGTCGTAAGCTATTCTGTGCTCGACGCCCGTGGCAATCATGGGTGCTTCGGGTTTGAGAAGCGGAACCGCCTGACGCTGCATGTTGGAGCCCATCAACGCACGGTTGGTATCGTCGTTTTCCAGGAACGGAATGAGTGCCGTCGCGATGGAGACCAGCTGCTTGGGCGAAACGTCCATATAGTCGACCTGGGTCTTGGACACTTCGCGAATGTCGCTTCTGATACGGCAGGTGACGCGGTCACGCACGAAACGGCTGTTTTCGTCGAGAGGTTCGTTCGCCTGCGCGACGACGTATTTGTCCTCTTCGTCGGCGGTCATATACACGACTTCGTCGGTGACGACGCCGTTCTCTTTGTCTATTCTGCGGTAAGGAGATTCGATGAATCCGTACTCGTTGACGCGGGCGTAGGTGGACAACGAAGAAATCAGACCGATATTCTGACCTTCGGGCGTCTCAATCGGGCACATACGACCGTAGTGAGAGTGGTGCACGTCACGGACTTCAAAGCTTGCGCGTTCGCGGTTGAGACCGCCGGGGCCGAGTGCGGAGAGTTTCCTCTTGTGAGTGAGTTCCGCAATGGGGTTGGGCTGGTCCATGAACTGGGACAGCTGCGAGGAGCCGAAGAACTCTTTTATCGCGCTGGTGACGGGACGGATGTTGATGAGCGTCTGAGGAGTGATTTCCGCGTTCTCCTGCGCGGACGCCATTCTCTCTTTGATGACTCTTTCCAGTCTGGAAACACCGATGCGGAACTGATTCTGAAGCAGTTCGCCCACGGGACGGACGCGTCTGTTGCTCAGATGGTCGATGTCGTCGCAGGTGCCGAAACCGTAGCGCAGACCGAGGTTGTAGCTGACGGTCGCCACGATGTCGTCGATGGTGATGCGCTTGTAAACCAGAGTGTCAAGCGAGGCTTTGATGGCGAGTTTCAGCTCGTCGATGTCGTCGAACTCGTCGAGAAGTCTGCGCAAGGTGGGATAATAGACCTTTTCGGTCACGCCGAGTTCGCGGGGCTTGCAGTCCACGAACGCGTCGAGGTCGACGGTGTTGTTGCCGATGACCTTGTACTTTCTGGCGTTGCCTTCGGCATCCTTGTACGCAAGGTAAACGACGTTGACGGCGTTGTTCTGAATCTCTTTGGCTTTTGCGGCGTCGACTTTCTCGCCCTTGACGGCAAGGATTTCACCCGTCACGGGGCTGACGACATCCTCGGCAAGTTCCATACCCTCGATACGGGAGGCGATGGAAAGCTTCTTGTTGTACTTGTATCTGCCGACTCTCGCGAGGTCGTACTTCTTGTATTCGTAGAACGTGTTGTTGATGAGAATGTCCGCGCCCTCGATGGTGGGAACTTCGCCCGGACGCAATCTCTTGAAGAGGTCCATCTTGCCGGCTTCTTCGGATTTGCAGTTGACGTCCTTGTCACAGGTTGCCGCAATCATTTCGTCGTCGCCGAACAGCTCTTTCAGCTCATCGTCGGTGCCGTAGCCGAGTGCGCGAAGCAACGTGGTGGCGGTAATCTTTCTGGTGCGGTCGACGTGCACCCACTGGACGTCGTTCTGGTCCTGCTCGAACTCCAGCCACGCGCCTCTGTTGGGAATGACGGTGGTCTTATAGCGCGGCGTACCGTTCTTGTCGCGGGACATCTCGCTGTACACGCCGGGGCTTCTGACAAGCTGACTGACGATAACGCGTTCCGCGCCGTTGATGACGAAGGACCCTGCTTCCGTCATGAGCGGGAAATCGCCCATGAACACTTCCTGCTGCACCACTTCGCCGGTCTCGTTGTTGGTGAGACGCGCTTTTACGCGGAGAGGCAACGCATAGGTGGTGTCACGGTCCTTGCACTCTTTGACGGAGTACTTGGGCTCGCCTTCGAGCGAGTGGGACAAAAATTCCAGTTTGAGTTTGCCGGCAAAGTCTTCGATGGGGGAATAATCTCTGAAAACCTCCATGATTCCGTCGCCGATGAAATTCGCATAGGAATTTTTCTGCACCTCGATGAGGTACGGAATGTCCAGAACGTCCTTTATCTTGGAGAAATCCTGACGTTCGGTGGTTCCGTACATGACCTTGTGAAATCTTTGGGACATGTTCTACTCCTTAAAATTTACCGATTTTGTTCCCGCAAAAAAAATCCGAAAAAATTTTACGTTCTGCGGAAAGCAGTTGTTTTTTTTGATACTTTGCGCTATACTGACACTACTAGATATAACCCCCTACCCCCAAAACACGGGTTTTTGAGGGTAGAATTAAGCATTATTGCGCATTTTCCTATTGTATCAGCATATTGCAAGTCTGTCAAGTGTGCGCCTGAATATTTTCGGCATAATTTCTTGATGCGTTTCAGATGCGGAAAATGCCTTTTTCCGCCTTGTAAATTCCGCCGCGGAAATGTATAATTGCTCTGTCGGGAATTCCCGCAAAAAAAAGGTGAAAAATGCGTATAGACAAATTTTTGAAGGTTTCAAGAGTCATAAAACGGCGCACCGTTGCCGCCGATGCCTGTTCCGGCGGTCGCATCGAAATCAACGGCAAACCCGTCAAGCCCGCAAAGGAAGTCCGGGAAGGCGATGTCGTCACCGTGTCTTTCGGCAACAGTTCTCTGACTTTCGAAGTACTCTCCACCGACGAAAAGCAAACCAAACAGACGGCCGCGGAGATGTACAGAATCATCTCGTGACGTTCCGCCGCCCGACATCGGAGTATATATGCCGCACGTAAACGTAATCATCGCCGCAGGAGGCAGCAGCCTCCGTTACGGCAAGGAAAACAAACTTCTCGAACCCTGTCGCTCCACCTGCGTTCTTGTGGAAGCAATCAAGCCTTTTCTTTCTTTCGGAGAGGTAAAACGCGTCATCGTCGCGGTGGACTCCGACTCCGCCGACGAATTTCTGGACAAGCTGGAAGCCGCACACCTCGACGAGGACACGCGCGTCATTCTGACCCGCGGAGGGAAATCCCGCACCTCCACCGTCAAGTTCGGTCTTGCCGCTCTCGACGACGAGTGCGACGTCGTGCTCGTTCACGACGGCGCGCGTCCGTATGCCTCCGCTTCTTTGATATCGGCAGTCATCGACGGCGCGGTGTCGCACGGAGCCTGTGTGCCCGTGCTTCCTCTCACCGACAATATACTGCGCACCGAAGGCGACGAGGTTTTTGCCGCCGACAGAACGCCGTTTCGCAGAGTTCAGACTCCCGCGGGATTCGAACGCAAACGCCTGCAGGAAGCCTACGACGCCTGCACCCGCGACTATCTCGACGACATCTCCGTCGTGGAAGCGCATCGCCACGGCAAAATCAAGCTTGTCGACGGCGAACGCTCCAACGTCAAAATCACCGTGAAAGAGGATTTGAAGACATCTCTCGTCGGCTGCGGTTACGACATTCACCGACTGAAAGACGGCGACGGAATCAGACTTCTCGGCGAAAAAATCCCCTGTCCGTACTCTTTCGTCGCCCATTCCGACGGCGACGTCGCAATCCACGCGCTCATGGACGCAGTGCTGTCCGCCCTCGGCAAAAAGGACATCGGACATCTCTACCCCGTCGACGACCCGAAATACGACGGAGCCGACAGCGTCGAACTGCTCGACGGCGTGCTGAACATCATGCGTTCCGAACACCGTTCGGTTGCGAACTGTTCCGTCGCGATAATCGCGGAAAAACCCGTGCTTGCGCCGTATATCGACAGAATGCGCACCCGCATGAGCCGGATTCTCGACGTGCCCGCGCAAAACGTGGGCATCACCGCCACCACCAACGAGAGCGTCGGCGACATCGGCGAGGGCAACGCAATTGCCGCTTACGTCACCGTTTTGCTGGTATAAACCGCAGCGGTACCCCAAAATCGCAAAAAAGCGTCCGAATTTCGGACGCTTTCCGTTATATTACGTTCACATCGACGGCGGTCTCTCCGTAAACGCAATCGCGTTGTCGAAAAACAACAATCTGCAATCTTCCACATACACGTCGCTGTCCACGAGATAATAAGCCATGAATATCACGCCGGATTTCGGATAAAGACTGACTCTGTCGAAATCTATCGTTTTGGTGTCCGTAAAAACACAGCTTTTGGGTCTTATTTCTTTGCCGTCGGCGGTTTCCAGACGCAAGATGTCGGAATCCACCGTCTTGGATTTGGTGCTGTCGCTCATTACCGCACCGTACACGCGTATTATTGTTTTGGAACTGTATTTTTCCCCCGACTCCGTCAGATAACTGTCTGCATACTCCGCGCTTGTGACTTGCAGACTCAAATCGTTGCTAACACACATTTCGTTGAGATAACAGTTGGTTTCCGCCCTCTGCTTGTTGCCGGCGAAATACGGAGAAAAAATCGCAACGACTATTGCGGCAAACACCAGTGCCAGCGGAATGGCGACGTAAGGTTTTTTCAGATATTTGAAAATTTTTTCTATTGTTTCTTCTTTCTTTGTCTTGACCTTTGCGCTCCCCTGCGACTCGCTCGGACAATCGGTATGATTCACTCTTTCTCCGCTCTCGGATTCCGCCTCGGTCGGCGTGGAAACGACATCGGATTCCGATGCGCTCACTTCGGATTTGTTTTCCGTGTTTTCTCCTTTTATCTCTCCGTTTTCGTCAAAAATTTCATTCATAAGTATGAATCCTCCTCGATTTAACTTTATACGAGAATTTCTCGTATGTCAAATATTTTACGAATTTTTTTCGTAAACTGTAAATGTGACGAATGCAACCAAAATAGCTTCGAGATTGAAAGAAATCAGAACGGACAATCATTTGTCGCAAAAAGAGTTCGGGGCCCTGCTTTCCGTATCGCAGGACACGGTATCCCTTTGGGAAACGGGCAAAAGCATTCCCACGGTGGAATTTCTCATTGCCATATCCAAGCGCTTCGGCGTCTCTGTGGACTACATTCTCTGTCTGAAAGATTTTTGAGAGCGGCAGCCGCTGCGTCGGCATACCTCACGCCTCCGCATTCTTATGTATAGGCAACGTCTTGCTCAACCGTCGAAAACGGATTAACAAAAAAACCGATGCGCCTGCATCGGTTTTGTTTTGCGTTAAGTCACGGCATTGCCGTACCAGTACTGTACGAAGCCGCAATTTCAATGAGTCGGAAAAACTGAAAAACCGTGAACAGCGTGCACTGTCGTGCATAACCGTTCACGGTTTTGTGTTGACGATATATCACGCCAAACAGCGCGAAATTGTTAACGCTTGCTGAACTGAGGAGCCTTACGTGCCTTGTGCAGACCGTATTTCTTACGCTCTTTCTGTCTGGGGTCGCGCTTGAGGTAGCCGGCCTTTTTGAGGATTGCGCGGTAGGCTTCGCTGTCGCACACGCAGAGCGCTCTGGCAATGCCGTGACGAATTGCGCCCGCCTGACCGGTCATGCCGCCGCCGTAGACGTTGACGATGACGTCGAACTTGTCGGTCGCGGAAACGGCTTCGAGAGGCTGGTTGACGATGAGACGCATGGTATCGAGGGGGAAGTAATCCTCGAATGCGCGCTTGTTGATGGTGATGTTGCCTTCACCGGGGATAAGACGGACTCTTGCGACGGCAGTCTTTCTTCTGCCGGTGCCGAGATACTGAACTTTTTTCTTAACGGTTTTTTTCGTAGCCATGATTCAACCTCACCTATTTAAGCTCGAGAGCGACGGGGCACTGAGCCTGATGATTGTGCTCGCTTCCGACGTAAACGCGGAGCTTTTTGAGCATCTGTTTGCCGAGGGTGTTCTTGGGAAGCATACCCTTCACCGCTTTGTAAACGGCGAATTCGGGTTTTTCGCTCATAAGTTTCTTGTACTGGACCTCTTTCAGACCGCCGATGAAACCGGTGTGATAGCGGTAGTATTTCTGTTCGAGCTTCTTGCCGGTGAGAACCACCTTTTCGCAGTTGATTATGATGACATGGTCGCCGCAGTCGACGTGGGGGGTATACTCGGGCTTGTTCTTTCCTTTGAGAATAGCCGCGACCTGAGAAGCCAGACGTCCGAGCACCATATCGGTGGCGTCGACGACGTACCACTTGCTTTCCACTTCGCCGGGTTTTGCCATGTAAGACTTGTTGTTGTTTGCCATTGCGGACAAATCCTTAGCCATTACAGACCTCCAAAATGAATGTTTTACTTTTGCTTTATATCGACTGCAAGGCGAGGGGCTAGTTCGCGGTGCAACAATTTTCTCAAAAGATGCTTGATAATAATATTAAATAATGCCGAATCTGTCAAGCGAATTTTTCCACATTTTCCGAACACGTCGCCACAATTTTTTGTGAAAGCTTCCGATAAAACCCCGTTACATAACGGAAAACGGCGGCAAAACCGCCGCCGTAAACTCCTTCGAATACATCTGTCCGTCAGGTTTCCGCAAACCAGGCGGCAATCTTCGGCGCGTTTTCGTCCGTCTCCGCAGACGCTTCGCCGACGCTTGCAACGGGGCTTTCCGTTGCCGTGATTTCCGTGTCGCAACACTTTACGGTGACGCTGTCGGCATCCTTACCGATAGCGTTTTTCGCAACGATTTCGGGCGATTTCAAATCGCAGAAACGCACCTTTATCGTCTTTGTAACGCAGTCTGAGCTCGGTTTTATGCTGAAAACGACTCTTTCACCTTCCGTTCGGACGGCAAATTCCACGCTTCCCTTTTCGTCAAGCAAAATGTATTTTCCGTCTCCTTTGAACACCAGCACTTCCAGTTCGTCGAACTGTGTGGAATTGCCCTCTCTTCCGGCAAGCAGAGGAATTATCGTTCCCGCTTTTGCGTACACGGGCATTGTGTCGGGAATGCTTCTTTCGATGAAAAGTTTTTCACCGACGTGCTTTTCTCCCGTGAAAATGTTTGTCCATTCGCCCTCGGGCAGCCATACTTTCGTCTCCGCAAGTCCGCTTTTCTTGGCGGGCGTTATGACCGGCGCGGCAACGAGGTTGCCGAACATATACTCGTCGCGGGCGGAATAGGCAAGCACGGTGTCGTAATCGTAATACATCGGTCTGCAAAGCGGCACGCCGTGCTCCGCCGTCATTCTGTTTGCGGTATACAGATAAGGCAACAGTCTGTGTCTCAGGCGCAGATATTTTTCCGCAAGAGCCTCGGTCTCTTCCCCGTACAGCCACGGTTCTTTGGAATAGTAGTCCTTTTTGGTGGAATGCAGTCTGTTGACGGGGGAGAACACTCCGAATTGCAGCCAACGCAAATACAGTTCGCGGTTGCCCTTCCCGAACATATGACCGCCGATGTCGTGCGACCACCAGGTGTAGCCGACGTTTGCCGCCGTTGCCGTAAACCACGGTTGCAGTTGCAGACTCTTCCAGCAGACAAACGTATCTCCGGAAAATCCGAGAGGATATCTGTGCGAACCAATCCCCGCATATCTGGAAAGAATGAGCGGAGTCCTTCCGCTCCTGCCCGCGTCGAGGAAGTGATAGTGATTGAGCATCCAAAGCGGGTCAACGTTTTTCATTTTGGATTTAGTGCCCTGTTGCCAGTCAATCCACCAGAAATCGACGCCCGCATCCTCGTAAGGATGATGCAGTATGTCGAAATAACTTTCCAGAAACTTCCTGTCCGTCAAATCGAATTCCACGGTGCGACGGGTGGCGGGGTCTATGCCGTTTGCCCTCGCCATGTCCGCATACTGCTCCTCGAAATACCGGACGCCGTCGCGGGGATGGAGATTGAGCGTTATCGCCAGCCCGCGTTTTTTGAGTTCGGCAAAAAACGCCTTGTAATCGGGGAAGAGAGATTTTTCGAAAGTGTATCCCGTCCAGCCTGCACCCTGAAAAGGGTTTGCCGACTTGCAGTCCTTCGGCACGTTGTCCACTATGTGCCAGTCCATATCCACGGTGGCAACCGTCAGCGGGACGCGCTTTGCCGCAAATTCGTCCATGAGGTTGAGATACTCTTCCGCAGTATAAGCGTGGTAGCGCGACCACCAGTTGCCGAGAGCGTATTTCGGAAGCACGGGAGGATATCCCGTGAGAGAGAAAAACTCGCGGAGTCCGCCCGCGAAATCCCTACCGAAGGCAAAAACGTAAATGTCCTTGGAGCCCTTCTCGCGCAGACGGAGCGAACCGTCTTCTTCGAGCAGACAGGTTTTGGAATCGTCGTATACGGCGACGCCGTTTGACGACATTATCCCCTGCCCGATTTTGACTCTGCCCGCCGTGGCGTCCAACGTTCTCGCCGTACCTCCTAGGTTTTTGCGGGCGTCGGGTACAACACGCTTTCCGTCGATGACGCAAGCCGTCGCAAGCGTCTTTTTGTCCACGACGAACTCTGTCGAATTTGTAATGACAGACACTTTATCGCCGTTTTCTGTCACATTAAAGTGCGGTTTTGCAAAATTTCTGCAAAATATCGCCTGGCTGGGTTCGTCGACGAATCTGCCGCCCGCGCACTTCTCCACGCGCAGAATTCTTTCCGAAAGAACGCAAAAGCGGAGGTCGTCCGTCACGTAGACGCATTCCTCCGCGGTCTTCGGGCAAACTATGCCGAATCTTGACATTTCAATCTCCTTACGAAGTCCGCAAAAAACTGCGGATTTCCGTTTGAATTGCTACTTTTCTTCGGGTTTGAGCACCACGGCGAGGAACACGCATTCCTCTCCTCCCACGGCTATCATTCCGTGAGGTTGTCCGCTGTCGTAATAGACGGTGTCACCCGCTTCAAGCACGTCGACGTTGCCGCCGATATTCACCATCAGTTTTCCCGAAAGGATATAATCCATTTCCTGTCCCTTGTGGGAAGACAGTTGAATGGGCTTGTTTTCGGAACCTTTGATATAGGGCGCGGTGACGTAGAAGGGCTCCGCGGTTCTTCCGCGGAAGTTCTGCGCAAGGTGCTGATAGCTGAAAGAATGACGTCTTTCGGTGAGCACGCCCTGCCCCGCGCGGACAATGCTGTATGAGCTTAGAGTCGGGGTGTGTCCCGTGAGCAACGCGGTAACGTCCACGCCGAATCTTCCCGCGCAGTTGTAAAGCATGGTGACGGAGAAATCTTTTTTGCCCGCCTCGTATTCGAGGTAGGTTTTTTCGTCCATACCGGCAACCTCCGCCATTTCCGCAGAGGAAATTTCCATCATTTCGCGCAAACCTTTGAGTCTTTCTGCAATCTCGGTAGTTGTTGACATAACGTTCTCCGACGGTACGCCCCGACGGGCGAACCGAATAAATTTTCTTCCTGCATATTTTACCAAAACCGCGCCGTTTAGTCAACATCAATCGCATCACATTCGGTCTGCATAAACGTAAACCTCCTCGTCAAAACCGAAAATTCGGCAAATCGTTTGATTTACGGGCGATAAAGATTTAATATAACTGTATCGGAAAACGGCGGACGGCAACCGCATGTCGACACTTCGACCGTTTTTCGGACTTTTCAAATCGAGGTCATGCCCGCAATCCCGGGGGCAACCGCCACGGAGGATATATGTTCAATCAGGAAATGTACAAGCTCGGCAGTCACCGCTCCGTCATCAGAGAACTTTTCGAGTTCGGCAAAAAGCGCATGGCGGAAGTCGGTGCGGACAAAGTCTACGACTTCTCTCTCGGCAATCCCAACGTGCCCGCACCCGAATGCGTGCGCGCTGCAATCAAAGAGCTTGCCGACCTGCCCGACAGCACGATAATTCACGGCTACACTTCCGCGCAAGGTGACGCGGGCGTGCGCAAAGCCATTGCCGACAGCATCAACGCGAGATTCGGCGCAGGCGTTTCTCCCGACGCCGTCTATATGACCTGCGGAGCCGCGGCATCGCTCACAATCACTCTCAACGCTCTGTGCGAAGACGGCGACGAGTTCGTGCTGATTGCTCCTTACTTCCCCGAATACAAGGTGTTTGTCACTGCGGCGGGCGGAAAACCCGTGGTGGCGGCGTTCGACGAAAAGGATTTCCAACCCGACTTCGCTTCCCTCGCGAAAGCGCTCTCGCCCCGCACGAAAGCCGTCATCGTGAACTCTCCCAACAACCCCTCGGGTGCGGTGTACACAAAGGACACCGTAAAGAAACTGTGCGACATGCTCCGCGACGCTTCCGCAAAATTCGGCAAACCGATTTTCCTCATCGCGGACGAACCCTACCGCGAACTCGTCTATGACGACATAGAGGTCCCCTACCTCATGAACGAATACGCCGACACCGTCGTGTGTTACAGTTACTCCAAATCTCTCTCCCTGCCAGGCGAACGCATAGGATACATCGCGCTCTCTCCCTCCCTAACGGAAGGCGCTTCAATCTACGCCGCCGTATGCGGCGCGGGAAGAGCTCTCGGATACGTTTGCGCTCCCAACCTCTTCCAGAGAGTGGCGGCGAAATGCGTGAACGCTCTGCCCGACATCTCGGCATACCGCAAGAACCGCGATTTGATTTACGGTGCGCTCACGGAAATGGGCTATGACTGCGTGCACCCCGACGGAGCCTTCTATCTCTTCGTCCGCGCCCTCGAACCAGACGCAAACGCGTTTGCCGAACGTGCCAAAGCTCTCGGTTTGTTGCTTGTTCCGGGCGACGATTTCGGAGCGCCGGGCTATGTGCGCATATCGTACTGCGTGAGCTACGACATGATAAAACGCTCTCTCCCCGCGTTCAAGGAACTCATTGCTTCTTACCGCGCCGACTGAACGTACGCCGCGAAATAAAAAACCGTCCCTTTCGGGGCGGTTTTTGTTTTTCGGCCGAACGTGTGCGCGAAGTTCAACGGCATTGCAACGTGCGCTCCGATAAAGCCCGTACGGAAGCGGACGTTCCGACGCCGTCGTCGGCACGGTCGTTGCGTGCCGACGACGCAAACCGGGTGTTTCATTCGCGAAAGCGCAATCTGTCTCTCCGACGCGGAAAAACAGAGCGTCAAGCCGACATTTCCGTTCCCGCGTTTTCCGCACTCCCGCGCGGATACGTTTCCCTTGCGTAAACGGGCAAATCAGGCACGTCGTCCAGAGACGGGAAGAAGGCGTTTTTCCTTTTTGCGTAAAACGCGGGAACCGCCTCGCTGAGCAACACAGCCGCAAAGATGACGACAAAACCCACCCACGTTTGCGCGCCCGGTCTCTCGTGATAGAACATGAGGGAAAATGCCACGCCGAACACGGCTTCGAGACTCAGAATCAACGCCGCGGAAGCCGCCGACGTGCGTTTTATGCCGACGTTCATCATGACGAAGCACAGGCACGTTGCGACCACCGTCACGTAGCTCAAAGAGAACACCCCGTAGGAAGAAACCGACGTCGGAAACTTTTCCGTGCAGAGAAAAAGAAGGAAACATACCGCGAATGCCACGCCGAACTGCACGACGGTGTAAAGCATGACGTCCAGTTTTTTGCCCTGCACCCCCACCGCCACGATTTGCAGGGCGAAGAATACGCCGCACAGCAAAGTCATTCCCTCGCCCATAGACGTGAATTTCATTCCGCCGCCGTCAAGACAGACGAGTCCGATGCCCGCGACACAGACGACCGCCGCCGCCATGTTGAAGACGGAAGGCTTTCTGCGGGTTACCCCCCAGAACATAAACGGTACCAAGACGCAATAGACCGTGGTGAGAAACGCGTTGTTGCCGGGTGTTGTGTGCTGCAAACCCACCGTCTGAAATATGTACGCGAGCGCGAGGAACACGCCCGCGAGCGCGCCTTTCCAAAGATATTCCCTGTTGAAAAGTTTCCACTTCTTCCAACAGATAATGCCGAGCAACAGAGCGGAGAAAAAGAATCTGACCGACAAAAGAAAAAAGGGCGGAATTTCGTCCAGGGCGTTTTTTATTATGAAAAAGGTGCTCCCCCATATCACAGTGCTTAAAAGGAGCATCGCTTTTGCAATCAAACCGCCTTTGAGAAAATCCGATTTCACTTTCCGCCTCCTGCCTTGCCGACGTCAACGGAAGCGCACGGTCAACTCGGACAGACCGTGCACGTAAACGTCGCACACTTGTTTTGCATTCTCCGCATCGTCGGCGGCACTTTTGTCATAGACCCCCGCAACGAAGAATCCTCCCTTCTTTGCCCCCTGCATACCGATAAAACTGTCCTCCGCCACGACGCACTCCGAGGGTGACAGCCCCATCTTTTCCGCCGCGTTCAGGTATACGTCGGGAAATCTTTTGTCCCTGCCCGTCTCCTGCACGGTGCTGACGGCGGCGAAATATCCGTCAATGCCGCAACGCGCAAGACACGGTTCGAACAATCCTCTGTCAAGCGCGGTGGCTATGCCGATTTTCTTTCCTGCGGCGCGCAGAACTTCCAGCAATTCCGCGGCACCGTCTTTCAAAGTTACGTTGTGCGCATACGCATCCGCAGCAAAGGATTTCCATCTCTCCACAACGCTCTGCGGAGAAGCTTCGAGTCCGAAAGCGGAGACGGTGTATTCCGCCCCGTCCGACACGCTCAAGTGATTTATCGCGGGCAAATAGCTTTCGGGTATCTTCTTCCCGAAAGATTCGAGAGTGCGCGCGTAGACTTCTTCCCACAACCCCATTGAGTCGAGAAGCGTCCCGTCCAAATCGAATATGAAACCTTTGAAGTTATCCGTCGTTTTCAATATCTTATATCGGGTGCCAGTTTCCGTTTGTAGTCAACCTTGCGCGCAACCGCAACGCCGTCAATCCGCGTGCAATCCGCGCTCCGTCTTCCGAAACTGTCCAACGCATAAATTCTGACATCGTACACTCCCGCGGCTTTCCCGTATACGGGCAACTCCACAATATCCGCCGCGCTGTCGTCGCCGAGGTAGAAATCCGAAAAATACGTCTGCTCCGTTCCGTCGGAAAAAACTACCCTGTAAGAATGCACAAAGTCCGCGTGTCTGCCGCGGGCAAACGCCAGACGGGTCACGCCGTCGTCGGAAATGCGGAACCCTCCCCGCTCCTCCGTCATGGAAGGCGCGCCGTCTGCATCGGCGGTGCACGCCGCTCTGTTTTCCGCGTCATCCGCGCACGGCGTCAGCACAATGCGCCTGTCCGCTTTCATTTCCTTCCCGTCGGAAAGACGAAAGCGTGAAACCACCGCGCCCGTATCGTCCAAATCCATCACGTAGCCCATGGGTGCGGAGTGCGCCGCAGGCGGCACGCTGCCGTTGGCCTTCCCTCTCTCCATTTCCACGTAAGATACGGATTGAGTGTTTAATACCGTATATTTGCCACGATAAACGCTTCTTTCGTCCAAAAGAGAATAGTGCGAGTGTCCCGCAAACACCACCGCGCGGGGATATTTCGACAGCACTTCGTCCAGCGTTTCGTCCCCCCAGTCGTCGCTGCCGTACACCGTGTATTTCGGCGCGTTGTGCGCAAGAACGAACACCGGTCTGTCGGGGTGCGCCTCGCAGGCGACGCGAAGCTCTGCGTCCAGCCAACGCGCGGTTTTTGCGTAGCCTCTCCGCATACTCGCGCAGTCGGGCGACGCGCCTATGAAGTGGTAGCCGTTCACGACGTAATGAGTGAACGGACTCTGTCCCGTTTCCCCGCGGAACAGCCTGCGCGCAAACGGACGGAGATAATAATCGTGGTTGCCCATTATGAGTTGCACGACAGGTTGCTTTTCTCCGTACGCGCTTTCCAGACATCTTGCGAAAGTGCGGTAGGCGTGCGCTCCCGCCGTGTTGCAGATGTCGCCCGCAAACAGAATCACGTTGCAGCCGAGATTTGCGAAAACTTCGAATGCCCTGCGGGTGTTTCTCTCGTAAACGCTGTCTTTCCGCCACGGCAAACAAGACAGTTGCGAGTCCGACATTATGCCGACCCGCAACCTTCCTTCCGTCGCGAAATTCTTCTTGTCCGTGTGGAATTTCATTTCGGTTAAATTATACTTTGCTTTTCGCGTGCGGGCAAGCGCTTTATCCGTACAAACGTGAGCATTCGCCGCACCGTGACGGGCGTCAATCTTCATCGGGAACCATGTCGCCCTTCTCGGCTTTTGCCGCCCTGCGCTCTTCCAGTTCGCGCAGAATATTCTCCTTTTTCTTGCCCGTGTAATCGTAAATCGCCATGGGTATCAGCGAAAGCAGGAATCCTGCGGCGGGTATCAGCGTGGCGAGAGCGTACATTCCGTTCACCGTGAACTCCGACTGCGCCTCCACCGCACCGGGCGTCGAAGGTTGCACGAAGTTGCACACTATGAGTCCCAGCATGACACCGAACGCGCCGACGGCGTTGTTGAACTTCGTGACAAAGGAATTGAGACTGAAACAGATGCCCTCCATTCTCTCGCCCGTCTTCCATTCCAGATAGTCCAGACTGTCTCCCACCATGGGATAAGGCAGAGTGTTGTATGCGCCGAGTCCCAGCCCGCCTATCGTCATAAAAGGCAAGGCGGCATAGATGTTGACGAGTCCCACTCCGAAGCCGGCACCCAGAAAAACCGCTCCGATTGCTCCGAACAGCAGCCCCGTCTTTTTGTAGCCGATGCGTTTGTATGCCACGGGCGTCAGCAGAATGCCCGCGAACATACCCGCGCCTACGACGAGATAAAGCAGCAAAAGCACGGTGCCCGACGTCAGTCCTGGAATGACGACGACGTATGTCGCTATGTATATCGCAACACCCATAATCATATATCTGGGTGACGCCAGCATGGACGTCAGAAGCGCAAGCGTCATGGGCTTGTTCTTCGCCACGACTTTCAGCATGTCTTTGACCTTGATATGCTCCGTTGACGTCGAAAATCTCTCCTTGCTGTGTTTGTAAAGATAGGAATACGCAAAGAAAGTCACCACGCCCACGATGGCGGAAATCACGAAATACACCCACCTTT
This sequence comes from uncultured Clostridia bacterium, assembly GCA_944349635.1. Classification (GTDB taxonomy): domain Bacteria; phylum Bacillota; class Clostridia; order Christensenellales; family CAG-917; genus Limadaptatus. The sequence goes on from CALVNH010000001.1 coordinate 256,229, forward strand.
CGGGCACGAAAAGCTGCAACACGAAGAGCATTGCCGCAGGCAACAGACCGCCCACTGAGCCGACCGTGACGTAATACGACAACAACGACGCGCGTTCGTCCTTGTCGGGGGTTGCCACGCTGAGCATACCCATTGCCGGCACGTCCACAAAAGTGTATGCCAGTCCGAAGCCTATGTACATCAACGCGCCGAACACGCTTCTCCATTCTATCGACCCGCCGACGGGATAGTACATAAATATAGTCACAAGCCCGATAACGAAAGCGCCTATTCTCACATAAGGGCGCATCTTGCCGTGCTTGGTGTTCGTCTTGTCCACGATAACACCCATCACAGGGTCGGTACACATATCGATTATTCGTCCCACAATCATCAGCACGAGGATGAACACGGGCGATACAATCAGTATGTTGGTGAGATAATACTGCGAGTATGACGAAACTATGTTCGCAACCATATAACTGCCCACGGCGGCGAAACCGTAGGCAAACTTTTCTTTTCCTTTGACTGTCCTTTCCATTTTACGCCCGAACGTCGGTTCTCCTTTCCGTATCTCTGCGGGGAATAAGATTGCGGACGACGCCGACGACTCCCGCCGTTATGAGAGCAACGCCTGCGATTACGGCGATGGCAACGGTGACGTTGATGTACCCGAGGTTTTTCTCCCTGATTGCAAGCAACCAGAACCCGAACGTGACGGACGCCACACCGGCAAGCGAAACGATGAACGCAAACACCGCGTGAGCAATGGCGGAAATGTCGTAAACTCTGCCGCAGGAACGGCTCTGTTGCATCGTGATTTTCTGAGTTTTCATAGCTGTTCTCCCGATGTTTTTCGACAATACGATTAAAGCTCCGCGTTTTCAAAAACCGTGCGGAATCTTGTAAAGGCGTTGTAAAAAGTTTGCAGAATGCAGGGAATGTCGGGATTGCGAACTACGGCGACCCGAAACGTATTGCAAAAGACAAGAGCCCCTTGCTTCGGTCGAAGTGACACGTCGGGGAAATCCGGTCGGACGGAGCTTAAAAAACGCACCGTTTTCACGGTGCGTCGTCGTTCGGGGTACAGGCTCTTACTCCCTCATGGCTTTTATGACACAATCGGCAGTGGCTTTGTTCGTGGCAATGGGAATGTCATACACCACGGCGATACGCAAAAGTGCCTTGACGTCGGGGTCGTGGGGTTGCGCCTGCAACGGGTCCCAGAAAAATATCACGGCGTCGATGACGCGTTCCGCGATTTTCGCTCCAATCTGCTGGTCGCCGCCGAGAGGCCCCGAAAGATACCTGGTGACGTTCAACCCCGTCGCGTCCGCCACAAGTCCGGCAGTCGTGCCGGTTCCGCACAGGGAAAACTTTTCGAGAGCGGACTTGTTCTTCATCGACCAGCTCACCATTTCGGCTTTCTTGTTGTCGTGGGCAATGAGCGCCACGGTTTTGACTTTTTCCATACTCTGCTCCGTTGCAAACCGTTTTCTCAGTCATTATATCATCTTGCCGCGACAATCACAACACATTTTGTCGTCTCCCGCAGGCAAAAGTCAACGGCGGAGTGTTGCGGTGTGTTCGCACCGCAAATCGGCGCGTCAAACAAAACATAAGCATACATCGAAGAAAAATTGTTGATTTTTGAACCGTTTTTCGTTCAGCTTATTGAAAACCCCGCGTGCGCATGCTACAATGTTTTCATTCTGAATAACAATAAAAGGAGATTGTTATGGCTGATTTGAAAAAACTTATCGACAACAAAGCCGAAAGCGCCCAGTATATGGTTGACGAAATCACCCATATCTGCAAAAACATTCCCAAGCGCGGTCCCGGCGACGAAGGCGAGAAAATCGCCTGCGAGTACATGGCGGACGTGCTCAAAAAGGATTGCGGTTGCGAACGTGCCGACGTGGAATCCTTCAAGGAAAACCCCCACTCCTTCCTCGGCTGGATTTACTTCACCATAACTTTCGCCCTTGCGGGAATGGTGATGTTCTTCTTCCTGCCTGCTCTCGGTGCGGCTCTCATCGCCCTCGGCTTCCTCATCATGTTCGTTCAGTTCGGCATGTACAAGAAATTCATCGACTTCTTCTTCAAGGAGAAAACCGGACACAACGTCACCGCAATCAAAAAGTGCAAAGGCGAAGTGAAAGCCAGAATCTTCTTCAACGGTCACCCCGATGCTGCGTGGAACTGGCCCGTCAACAATAAATTCGGCGGCGCGGTTTACGAAGGTCACATCGTGGTCAGCGTTCTCGGCGCACTCGTTGCACTCGTGCTCAACATCATAGCGGCGGTAAGACTGGGCGGCTCCTACATGACGGCTTTCGCCGTTGCCGACTACACCGCAATCTACGGCGACGCTCTCTTCTGGTGCGGAATCGCCGTATTGGTGTTCGCGCCTTTCCTGCTCGGCATGTACTATATGTGGGACCCCAAGACCATCGTCGACGGCGCCAACGACAACCTCACCGGTTGCTATATGGGCATTGCCATTCTCAAAGCCATGAAAGACGCGGGTATCGAACTCGAACACACCGAAGTCGGCGTCATTCTCTCCGGCTCCGAAGAAGCGGGTCTGCGCGGCGCAAAAGCGTGGTGTAAACAGCACGCGGGCGAATTCGACGACGTCCCCACCTGGATTTATTCCTACGACACCATTCACGACGGCAAGTTCCTCGGCGTCAACTACCGCGACCTCAACGGCACGGTCAAAGCCGACAAGGAAGTCAGCGACTGCTTTATGGAAAGCGCGAAGGAACTGGGCATCAAGTGCAACAAGACCTGGGTTCCTCCCTTCGGAGGCGCGACGGACTCCGCCGCATTCGCACAGGCGGGCTACAAAGTCACGGGTATCACGGCACTCAACCACGTTCTGGAAGACTACTACCACACCCTCAAAGACTCCTATGACAACCTCAACAAGGACTGCCTCGCGGACTGCTACGCAATCAGCGTGAAGTGCCTGGAAAAGTTCGACGAACAGTTCGGCAAATAAAAACAACGTTTCCGACGCGAAACAAAATCTCAAATCAAAAAAGGCTCCGCTTAGCGGTGCCTTTTTTTCGCACCGTCGCGGCCTTGCCTCACCGTCTGCGACATCCTGTCAAAAGCGAACGGCGGACAAAACGTCCGCCTTTCGCTTACCTAGGAAGAGATGAACCGCTTCATCTTATCCCTGTGCGGGAAGATGAGGAGAAAATTATGCAGCTTGACTGAAATGCTCTTTGTGACGTCTGCGCCGCCGTCGCGCTATCCGCGCGGCACCCTCACGAACTCCGTTTCGTCGTTCATGGCGGTTGCGGGCGGTCTTATGCCGATTTTCGAAAACAGTTTTCTTGTCGGCTTTTGCAGCAAATCCAGCATGGGACCGTGAATGAGGAAGGATATCGCCGTGCCCTTTCTGGAGTTTGCCGATATAATCGACCATTTCCTCGAAATACTTCATGCTTTCGGCAACGGTTTCACCTTCGGGAGCGATCTGGCAGAAAGCGGGAATTTCGCATTTCAACAAAATTTGAAAACCCGAAACGAGCCGAGGTCGCGCCTGTGCGTGAACATCATATATTCAATACAATTAAATATTTGTTTATATAGCAATAAATGAAAATCCATGTGTCGGGGCACGCTCTATAGTTTCCCGAAATCCGTTTGTTGCGTAAAGCAAAAACCTTCACTCCCGCCCCTATGGAATTTCAGCGTTGTTCTCGGTCTTTCCGATTGTTGAAGCACCTTGCGGAATTATGCGGATTGCGTCAATAATTGTGCCTGCCGCTCTTGTGTCGACGCTTGCCGCGGAGTATAATGACGGTATGAAAAAAAGAACGGTTGTGCTTTTAACGGTTGTTGCTGTTCTCGTTGTCCTGACGTCGGGAATCGTTTTCGGAGTGCTGGCAGGTAAAGGCGTGTTCTCGAAGTCCGAACCCGGCGCCTCCGACGGCGGCGGCGACGCTCCTACCCTCTCTTCGGAAAGACCTTTCGGGGTATGGTGGTGGGATAACCGACTCGACGCAAGTTATCTGAATTTTGCGCTGGAACAGGGAGTGAACGAAATTTACCTTTACGCTTCCGCCTTTTCAGACAGAACATCCGCTTTTTTGTCCAAGGCCGCCGCACACGACGTCAAGGTTTTTTGGCTTGCGGGCAAATACGAATGGATAGATGACCCGACCTCCCTCTACGGAAAAATGGCGGAATACCGTGCGTTTCAACAAGCTGCCGAATACAAGTTCGCAGGGGTGCATTTCGACATCGAACCTCATCAACATCCCGATTTCGATACTGAGCGCGAACGACTGATTTCCGCGTTCGTTACACTCACGGCAAACCTTCGTCGAGACTTTCCCGAAGAATTCATAGAATATGACATTCCGTTCTGGCTGGACGACGAAATCGAAATGAACGGAGAGCGCAAACCCGCCTACGCTTTCGTCATCGACAACGCCTCCCGCGTCACGGTAATGAGCTACCGCGACAGCGCGGATAAAATTTACGATTGTGCAAAAGAAGAGGTTTTGTATGCCGAAAGCATAGGTAAAACCCTGAATCTCGGCGTTGAAACGGGAGAAAACGAAGATATAGTCACCTTCTTCGAAGAGGGCGCGGAATATATGTACGCTCAACTTGACGCCTTGCGACAAATGATTCCGTCCGGATTCGGCACTGTGGTGCATCACATAAAATCGTGGCGTTCTTTGCGGCCGTGACTGCGGAGTGCGATTCCTTCCCCAGGGAATTTTGTCTAACACAAACTGCAACGATAATAAAAATCAAAGCCCTTTCGAACGAAAATGCATCCGAGAAATATCGGACGCTTGATTGTCCGACAGCAACCGTTGCGATGTTTTGTCAGAGTTTTCCGGTCGGCAGTAAGACGGAGCAATGCTTCTGTGAGGCAGAATTCACACTACGTCCAAACTTGCCGTTTTCGGGACGCAACTCAGGAAAAAGTGCACTCCTCTTCCGAAATCTGCCCGCACCGAAAACGGTTTGCACTAGGGAAACGCGTCCAATTCCACACAAAAATCCGACGGGGAGAAAGCGACAGACAAAACCCGCCTCGGCAGGCGGGAGTTCTTTGCGTTTCATTGACGTTCCACGCACGTATTTTACACAATCAGGGTGTTTGACCGTAACATTTCAACAACAAAATCACGGTTTTTGCGTCTTTGATTATTCCGTCGCGCACCATTCCGAGTGCTTCGGCGGGCGTATACCATTCCGTGGAAAGGAACTCGTCCGCGTCGGGATGACGCTCCCCGCGGCGCACGCCCTCCGCCCTGAAAAGATACAACCTCTCGTCGGTGTAACCCGGTGTGGGATATATTTCCCCGACGGGAACGAATCTGTCCGCGACAAGCCCGGTCTCCTCGGAAAGCTCTCTCTCGACGGTGCGGACGGGGGCTTCGCCTTTTTCCAGTTTGCCGGCGGGCAGTTCGAGAATCTCCTCTCCGTACGGGTAACGGAACTGTCTTACGAATGCGATTTTGCCGTCGCACTCCGCAAGCACCGCGGCACCGCCCGGGTGTTCCACCATTTCGCGCACACAAGGCTTGCCGTCAGGCAGCCGTGCGGCGTCGCACCGCACTTTCAGAATTTTGCCCTCGTATACGTATCTTTTTTCAACCGTTGTTTCACTCAACATCATCTCTGCCGCTTCCTCCGCACTCAACAAATCAACTCCCTTCCGAGCAGATTATCACCGTACCCTGCCGTAGCGCACATTTCCGATTATACTCCGCAGAATGATACTTCCCCTGACATATATGCTCAAACGTCATCTTCCGTATGTACTGTGACAGGATTGTCTTAATATTAGCACTTTTCGAGTTCGGATGCAAACCTCAATTCCGGGCTGCCATTATACCTGCATCAGTACTTGCGCTTGCATTATCCATATCTTATAATGTATAATTAATAATAAGCATCACGTCATCCCGGAGATGTATATGGACGGAATAATAGAAGTAATCGCGAAAAGAACGTTCGGATTGCCTTACATAATTCTTGACTCGGTTTTCATTGTATTCTTCTGCATTATGCTCTTTGTTACGAAGCGCAGGCAAACGTTGTTGTTTGCTCTGTTCGGCGGAGTGCTCTATTTCTTGGTGGATTACTGCATGTTCCATCTGTTGACACACTCGCGTCACATTGAAAACGCAAATCTTTTCTGGGTGCTTCTGTGGATGTCGCTCAGCTACGGAATCACCAATTTTGCATGGATTTGGCTGTGCCTGCGCAAGGACGAGCGGTTGACAGAATGGACCCTGCTAATCTTCGTATGGTGGTTGGTCTGCCCCATACTCGACGACGCATTCTCGGGAAACGCTCCCCAAATCGTCATCTGGCGCGAAACGGGCGAGTACCACTGGTTTATGGCGCTGTTTATGGTCGTCAGTTATATGGCAGTCATCATCTGGAATCTGCTTCGCAAGAATCCCAAGCAACATTTCAGGATTCTGTGGCTGTTCATCATAGGTGTGGCTGTTCAGTTCGGGTGGGAATTCACTTTGCTCATCGGCGGCATACGCTCCGGAGGAATGAGCGTCGCAGAACAGATAAAGACCCTCGTCGTGAATTCGCTTATGGAAACTAACCTCGGTATGCCCGCAATTTACTGCATTTATCTATTCTTCACGTCGAAATTCACCGAATCTTGCAAACGACGTGAAAATCCCACCACCTTCCTCGGCAGACTCGAAGAAAGCAACGACGGCGTCCGTGTGTAACGGCAACGCTACGCGCCGCTTTCCCGCCCCTTGCGGGAATATGGTTTTGTCCCGCCGTCATTCGCATACAGCTTGACGCAGACGTTCTTTTTTCCGTCGTCGTTGACTTACTTAATTCTATCCGCAAACCGACTATGGAGGTTGTGAAGCCCATTCCGCAATAACTACGCACCTGCGTAATGTAATTTCAAGACACATCTCCACCAAAATGAATTCACCTTAGTACGTCAGCGGAAAATTCATCCCGGGCTGTCGGAATTACGTTTGATTTATTTGATGCTTGCGAGGGTAAGTTTCATTTCGATTCCTCCTTGTATTCGGGTTTGTTTTCGCAATCGGTAATATCGCAGGAGTAACATTTTCCGTCACATCGTTTTGCTCTGTCGCAATAGTCGTAATGTTTACATTGAGAGCAGATAAGCTTGCTGTTCTTTTTGCAGTTTTCCATTACGCCACCTCCTCGAAGTCGTCCAGATGGACGTGTTCAAACATAGCGCCGTACTCGAAATACAGTCTGCCGTTTTTATCTTTCAGAAGGTCATAAGTGATAACGCTTATTTTGCCTCTGTTGGTAACGGCTATCCGGATTTCATTCTTGGCGGCATCGATTCCTATGATGTTGAAGGTGATGAATTCTTCACCGTCGTAGAGTTCGAATTCCGAGAGATAATACCTCTTGAATTCAGGAATTTGGGAAACTTTGTTTTCCATAGGATTTACCTCCAAATTTATTTTGCCTTTCGGGAGAGGCAGAGGTAGCATTGATTGAGCATAGGTCTGTTCATTGGAAGTGATGAAAAACAGAAGTCAACGCATCAAGAAAAAATATTGAGTTGGAGTTGTTAGATTTTCAAAGCAAAAGAAAAAGCCGAGAAGAAATTTCTTCCCGGCTTCGGAGTTAAAAATATTTGATTTTTAAGCGATATTTTTTCGCATTGACTTCTGCGAAATCTGTGCTACGATGGCTACCACGAAACGGCAAAATTTGGAGAAAAATAGGCGGCACTTACCGCCTATTTTGTGTAGTTGCCGTGGGCATCTCTTTTCTGTGTCAAGTAGAAGTCTGATAATTGCGGAACATAAACTTCGGTGTCGATTATGATGCCGGCGACACCCTTGATACAAAAATAACAGAGCCGCGGGTTCAAACGCGACTCTGTTTGGCGGAGAAGCAGGGATTTGAACCCTGGCTACGATTCACTCGTACTACTCCCTTAGCAGGGGAGCCCCTTCGGCCTCTTGGGTACTTCTCCGTGCCGATTTCTTTGCTTGCTTATAATAGCACAGCAAGCATTGAGTGTCAATTGTTTTGTGCGTATGGCTCAAAATGCGGATTGCGGCGAAGCATTCCGCTTCTCTGCCCCGTCATCGGCGCCGAAATCACCGTCGGAATGCGGCACTCTGCACGGAAAGCCATTATGTTTTACCCGCAAAACGGAAAGGGGTTCCTTCCCCGTCGCGCAACCGCGCCTTGCGACCGTTTTTAAAGAACGTGTCCGCGCTCTCGTTCCCGAAAGACAAACAAAAGACAAAACGGCGCATTGCGCCGTTTTGCGTTACTTTGCTTTATCGTGTCATTTCAACGTCATACCTTATAGGCAATGAAGTCGAGTTTGATGAAGTCTATCATAAACCTGAGTTGCTCCGCCTTTTCCGCCGTCACGGGGGAAACCGTCATCACGACGTAAGGCTGCGTATCGCTGTCATAGGGAGTGAGATAGACTGCTTGATAGGTGTTGTCGTCCACGTCCGTAACGGTTCTGTACTCATACGTCGCATTCATTTCCACGCCGAATCCCGCAGGCAGTTGCAATGGCGAAGGCAGTCTGCCCTGTTGCAAGGCGTCTATCAGGTTTGCCACAACGGGGTCGGTCTTGTCTTCAAGCCCCAGGAAATGCGCGCCGAAGCTGTCATCCATCAATCCGAACGACCCGCTGATGTCGCTCTGCACGAAACCGGGGAACAGATTCTTTAGATAAGTGTCCACGAGATAAGTCACGTTGAAAGTTGCCAGCATCGAATCTATATTCAAATCGGGGAACAGACTTTCCAGACTGCCGAGGTTGTCCATAATGTCGTCGCGGACAATCAGACGAAGCGTCATCGTGCCGTTGTTGCGGAGTATCACGCAGCTTTTGTCGATGTCGACAATCAGCGAAAGCACGGGTCCTGTCACAAGCCCCCAGACAGAGGATTCGTCACTAAGTTTGTAAGTGGTTTCCACTACGGTGTCGGGGGTTGACGTGGGCTTGAATTCGTTTTTGTATTCCGGGATTTTGCCGTCCGTGATTTGGAAAAATACTTCCGTCACCGCCTCGCATGACGTCATGGCATTGATTTGAGCAACGGCAACGTCGATGTCGGACACGGCTTTCGCAAAATGGTTTTTCAGAAGATTGACTCTCATTGTCTTGTACTCTTTCAAGGCAAAATCCGCGTTCGCCAACTTGAGTTCCTCGAGTTTCCGTTGCGTAGCGTCGGCAAGCACGGCGTGTCCTTCGTTGGACGGGTGAATATAATCGGGATAAATGAGCGATTTGCCGCGCTCCGGGTCGGCTTCGTAAATTCTGTCGAACTCCGCCTGCGCGTCGACGATGTGGAATGCACCCGGGTGCTCGTCGAGATAATTCGTCAACACACCGTTGAGCCTGGAAAGAATCTTGCCGCCGAGTTCGCGGTAATCTTCGGGATAAACTCCGTACTGCGTGCGCAGCGCTTCGCGGGTGGGCGCGTCCACAAGAGTGGAATTCTCGCTGAGAGGATTGTACACGTTCTGGAAAATGATGGTGGCGTCGGCATTCAGCTCTTTCAGTTTGGTGACGATGTCGGCAATGTTGTATTCCGCTTCCCTGATGATACGGTCAATCGTGAAATAGGTGTCTTCGGCGGCTTCCAGCACAACCTGATTCATATTCATATCCTGCAACAAATCGTTGCCAAGTATGGAAATGTGAATTATGTCCGCCGTGCGCACGTTGGAAATGAGCATACGCGCTCCGTCATAGCCAGTTTTGTTGCTGAGCAAGGCCAACAAATCCGCCGTGAGGTGCCCCGATACGGAGTGATTGACGTAACGATAATCGTTGCGTCTGCCGACGATGTTGGCATAGGCGTACTCGTGACGGAGAGAAACGGGAGAAGCCCCCAGAATTCCTTCCGCGATGGAATCGCCCAGATAGACAATGGAAGTTTTGTTTTCGACGCCGTTGCCTTTATTATTGTCGCAAGCGACCAGTGCTGTCGCACAGGTCAGCAAGAGGGCGACACAGACAAATACGGCAATACATTTTTTCCTCATATTACCCCCCTTACGGATAAAACCGCAACTACATTATAACGCATACCCCGTTCAAAGACAATACGTATCACTCCGCACCGCTCTCCGACTCTTCGGGAAAGCACTGCGTGACCTCTCCCCACCGCACGAAATGCACCCCGTCCACGCACTCCGTTGCCAACGCTCCGTCGTTGCGGACTGCGACGGCTTTACCCACGCAACGGGTTCCGTCCTCCGCGGTGAAGGAAACCGTTTTCCCCAAAGTGACAAGACTCGCCGAATATCTTTCCCACAGCTCTTCGGGAGAGGATTCGTACTGCTCGCAAAGTTCGTCGCAAAGCTGTGCGACACGAATGCCGAAGTCAATAAGAGTTTTTGCTCTGTTTTTGCAATAACGGCACTTTAAGTCTTTATCTGCGCAGAGTAAAGTCGCAGATGTTGCTATATCGTGTAAATCGCCAAGTTCCTCTTCCGTATAGAAAAGATTGACGCCGATGCCGAGGAAAACAAATCTGACCCCGTCTTTGCCGAAGACGCATTCGGGCAATATTCCGCAAATTTTTCTGCCGTCGGCAAGCACGTCGTTAGGCCATTTCAAAAGGGCGTCTATCCCGAAGAATTCCGCAAGAGTCTGCCTTACCGCAAGAGCGCACAACGCACCGAGAGGCGCGGCGTCCGCGTCCTTTCCGACGGGGCGCACGTAGGTCACGAACGTGCCTCTGTCCGCAAGCGACAGAAACTTCCTGCCGTAACGTCCTCTGCCCGCCGTCTGTTCGCGCGATATCACGGCGAAAACGTCCCGACTGCGCTCCGCAACGAAAGCCCGCGCCACGGTGTTGGTGGAATCCACACTGCGAAAACAAAAGCAAGGCAGTTGCCTGCCCTGCTTTGCGTATTTTTTTGTGTAAAAGGTTTTCATTCAACGTCAGCTGAACACAGCCATCAGGAAGCCTGCCGCAACCGCGGAGCCTATGACGCCTGCCACGTTGGGGCCCATTGCGTGCATAAGCAAGTAGTTGCCGGGACGTTCCTTGAGTCCCATCGTGTTGGAAACGCGCGCCGCCATGGGAACGGCGGAAACGCCTGCTGAACCGATGAGAGGATTGATTTTGCCTTTTGAGAGCCAGCACAGCAGTTTGCCGATGGCAAGACCGCCGATGGTGGCAAACACGAACGCCAGCAGACCGAGAGCGACGATTTTCAGAGTTTCCGCGGTCAGGAAGGTGCTGAAATGCGCCGTTGCGCCGACCGAAACGCTGAGCAGTATGGTGACGATGTTCATCATGGCGTTCTGTGCCGTGTCGGACAGACGCGCCGTCACTCCGGATTCTTTGAGCAGGTTGCCGAGCATGAGGCAGCCGAGCAAAGGAGCGACGGAAGGCAGGAACAGACACGTTGCAATGATAACCACAATCGGGAACAGAATCTTCTCGGACTTGGTGACCTTGCGCGTGGGTTTCATGACTATTGCGCGCTCTTTCTTGGTGGTCATCAGCTTCATGAGCGGGGGCTGAATGACGGGAATGAGCGCCATATAGGAATACGCCGCAATCGCGATTGCCGCAAGCAGATGAGGGGCAAGCGACTTGGTAAGCCATATCGCGGTAGGACCGTCTGCCCCACCGACGATACCGATGGACGCAGCCTCGGGACCGGTGAAACCGAAGCACACCGCGAGGAAGAACGCAACGTAAATGCCGAACTGTGCCGCCGCGCCCAGAATGAGCGATTTCGGATTGGAGAGCATCGGCTCGAAGTCGGTCATTGCGCCGACGCCCAGGAAAATGAGGCAGGGATAGACGCTGGTCTTGACGCCGATGTAAAGTATGTCTATGAGTCCGCCGTGTTGCAACACGTTGACGTAATCCACTTCCTGCACCGTCCACCACTCGGGGTGATAGAGCGGCGTGGACGTGATGCCGTCAACGGGCAGGTTGCTTATCAGCATGCCGAAGGCAATGCCGACGAGGAGCAACGGCTCGAACTTCTTTTTGATTCCGAGGAAGAGGAAGAAGCAAGCTATTGCAATCATGGCCACGTTTCCCCAGGTCATGTTTGCAAAGCCCGTCGACTTCCACAAAAATTCAAAGGTTTCGCCCCAGTTCATAATTGCCCTCTCGTTATGCTATTTCAAACAGGGCGTCGCCCGTGTTGACGGTCGCGCCTTTTTGCACGAACACGTTTTTCAACGTGCCTGACTTGGGGGCGACGATGTCGTTTTCCATCTTCATGGCTTCGAGCACCACGATAACGTCCCCCGATTTGACGGTCTGACCCGCGGAAAGTTTCACGGCGTTGATGTTGCCGGGCATGGGCGCCTTGACAACGCCCTCTCCTGCCGCTGCGGGAGCAGGTGTCGCCGCGGGTGCGGGTGCTGCGGGAGCCGCTACGGGAGCGGCAACGGGTGCCGCGGGTGCGACGACGGGTGCCGCCGCATCGTATTCGGCGCGCATGACGGCTTCGCCTTTCTCTACTTCGACTTCATATACTTTGCCATTCAGCGTAACTTTGTAAATCATTGTCATTCCTCCGCTTTCTCGACGGTGGGACTCTCCTGCCCGTCAACTCTTTTAATGCTCTTGAACCGCAGTTCGTTCAAAGGTGTGCCGAGGGTGTCGGCAACTATTGCCATAATCATTGCCGCGTCTCTTTCTTCCGTCCTGACGAGCAACAGTTCGCCGCAGGTGCCGGGAGCGGGTTCCGCGTCCGCGTCTGCACCGACGCTTTCCGTCGCCTTTTCCTTCTTCTTTCCGAAAGAGAACTTAGGCAGTTTCGGCAGTTTTGCGGCAATCGCGGGAGACTTGTCTGCGATGAGCCCCATGAGCATTATGATTCCCATCAGTATGACAAGCACCGCGAAAACGATGACGATTCCGACCGCGGAAATTATAAGCGCGTCCAGAATGCTTATTTCACCGGTTCCTATTCCCATACCCTACCTCCGTCAGTCCATCGGGGCGATGGTGTAACGAACCACTTTTTCTTCCTTTGCCTTGCGGGCGGAGAAATACTTTTCCGTCACCTGCGGGAACATGATGTAAGACAATACGTCTTCGTCGCTCTTCGCGACGCCTTCGAGTTCCTTTTTGGTCTTTTCGAACAGCGGTTCGAGTGTGTCGGCGTAGCGGCCTTTGATGGGCTGTTCGTCACCGAGCACGAGTTTGAGCACGTCGGGATTGATTTTGCCGGGAGCCTTGCCGTATTCGCCCTTGCAATACGCCTTGACTTCCTTGGAGATGTTCTTGTATCTCTCCCCTGCCAGTACGTTTGCCGTCGCCTGAACTCCGACCATCTGACTCATGGGGGTGACAAGCGGAGGATATCCGAGGTCCGCACGAACCTTCGGCGTCTCTTCGAGCACTTTGTCGAACTTGTCCATGGCGTTCTGCGCTTTGAGCTGTGCGACGAGGTTGGACAGCATTCCGCCCGGAACCTTGTAGTTGAGAGCGTCCGTATCGGTCGCAAGCATTTTGGGGTCAAGCTGCCCAGATTTCAGGAACTCGTCGCGAACGGGCTTGAAGAAATCGTTGACCTGCTTCAAGACGTCGGCGTTCAGACCGGTCTCGTATCTGAGTCCTTCGAGCGCGAAGTTGAGAGTTTCGGTCGCGGGCTGAGAGCTGCCGCCGCTGAAACAGGACGTTGCGGTGTCGATGACGTCGACGCCGGCTTCCGCCGCTTTGAGGTATGTCATAAACGCCATGCCCGTCGTGCAGTGAGTGTGCAGAACGACGGGGAGTTTCACGTTCTTCTTGATTTCGGAGACCAGCTCGTACGCCTCCGCAGGACTCATGACGCCTGCCATATCCTTGATGCAAATGGTGGACACGCCCATGCTTTCCATGTCCTTGGCAAGTTTTGCGAAGGCTTTGATTGTGTGCACGGGAGACTGCGTGTAGCTGATGGTGCCGGACACCTGTGCTCCACGCTTCAACGCCTCGTCGGTGGCGACTTCGATGTTGCGAAGGTCGTTCAGAGCGTCGAAAATTCTGATGATGTCGATACCGTTTTCCACGGACTTCGCTACGAACATTCTCACTATTTCGTCCGGATAGTGCTTGTATCCCAGCAGGTTCTGTCCGCGAAGCAGCATCTGCAACTTCGTGTTCGGCATACCTTTGCGGAGTTTGCGGAGTCTTTCCCACGGGTCCTCGTTGAGGTAGCGCAGGCAACAGTCAAACACGGCTCCGCCCCAGCACTCGACGCTGTAATAGCCGGCCTTGTCCATCACGGGCAGTATGTCGGCGAACTTCTCGTAAGGCAGACGCGTTGCAATCAGAGATTGGTTTGCGTCGCGCAACACAGTTTCAGTAAAACCGATTTTCATTGTTTCCTCCATTTGACCTAATATTGAATCCGCGCACGTGCGCGGACGTGTTCCTTTATTTTTCGGAGCTCTGCTCCGCTATGTCGTCGAGCGGCAGAAGCGACACGTCGAAAGTGCCGTCTTCGGATATGTCGATTACGGTTCCCCCGCGCTGCGAATGCGTTTTTGCCGTGGGAATCTGCCCAAGCATTGATACGTAAGCCAGATAATCTATACTCATTCCGTAAGTCAGTCTGATGCCCTTGTATTCGATGCTGAGAGTGTTCAGGTGGTCGTGCCCCATGAACATTCCTTTACAGCTGCCGAACTTCACCATTCTGCGGAAGAAGTGCCCCTCTTTGGTCTTCGGATAGCCGAAATAATTGTCTTTCTCTCCCACAAAGCCCAGATAATACTTTGCCTCGGGGTCGCCGCGGTAGCACTTTTCCCAGCCTTCCTTGAACTCCTTTGGCGGAATGTGGAAAAACGCCAGCGACGGAAGCAGTTTCCCTTCGGGAGAATTTTCCCGCACCGTCTTTTCGTACCAGTCAATCTGGTCGTCGTGAATGACGTCGAACCCGCTGAAAAAGCTCTTCCCTTCGTAACTGTTGCTGTCAAGCATCATCAAAAGGTTGACGGGCTTGCCGTCTGCCGTCTCCAAACGGAAAAAGTGGTTTCCCACTCCCGTAACGGACGGGTCGCCTTTGTCGAAATAACAGTTTTCAAGCGAGGAATAGTACTCGGCCAGTCTGTCCTTTTTGTAGAACGCGACTATTTCCTCGTCGTGATTTCCGAAAACGCACGTCCAGGGAACGCCGAGTTTCTCCATTGCCTCGCCGAATTTGCGTGAGGCTTTGAGATTGTTGCACGTTCCCGAAAACATAAACAACGGATACACCATGTCGCCCGTCACCACCACGAAATCCGCGTCGGCGGCACGCACGATTTTTGCCACGGCTTCGAGAGCCATTTTGTCCTTTTTGCGACTCAGAAACCCGCCGCCGATGTGAATGTCGGTGAGTTGCAGAATGCGGAAAGGTCTTCCCTCCGCCATTCTTATTACGGTACAGCCGTCATGTCTTATGAATTCCGCTTTAGACATATCTTTCATTCCGCGTCGGTTTTTTCGGGTTCTCCTTCAACCGCCTCGAACGCCGCCTCGGGTACGTCGCCCTGCTCGCGCTCTCCGTCGACATCCGCACCACCTTCTCCGTCGGCAGTGCCTGCGGGATAACCGCCCGGGTCGGTCTTGCCGTACAGTTCGTGCACCAGCGCGGTCCTTTCGGCTTCCTCTTCTTCGGTGAGAACGGTGCCCGCCTTGCGTGCTTCGATGAAGTAGCGCACACGAGAGAGTTTCCTGTTGTTTATCTTATAACGGAAAGACGCAAAAAGCGCTATCGAAATGAGCACCACGATGGCAAGTCCCATCACCAGTTTGATTGCAAGCAAGGCTTCGTCCGACTGGTCGCCGGGAGTTCTGCGCTCCACGTAACCTGCGGCACCGAGAATCCAGCCCACAATGCCGACGCCCAGAGCTCCCGCGATTTTGCGCACGAGAGTCATCATTCCGCTGTAAGTGCCCGTGGGACGGTCGCCCGTCGCCATCTGCGCGATATCCACGGTGTCGGGGAAGATAATCCAGGGCATCATCTGCGCTCCGCCGAAGCCGAAGCCCATGACCAACGCCACGACGGGGACAACCCAGGAAGGCGTCCAGGAGGGGTCCATGACGGCAAGCATTATGCCCGCCGCAATGTAGCAAGGCAATCCCATGCGGAACGCAAACTGTTTGCTCTTCTTGTCCATGACGTAACGCGCAAGCGGGAACACGAGGAATGCCGCCACCATGAGAGGCGCGATGATGAAGAGCGAGGACATATCCATGCTGCCGAACACCTTTTGTCCCGCCCATACGTCCGTTGCGTAGTAAACGGCAAGTGCGGAAATCATGTCCATGCACATGAACGCCGAAACATACATAACGATATGCCAGCGATAAGAACGGTTTTTATAAGGCTCGGCGTAATTTTTGAGGAATTTTTTGAAATCGAATTTCTCTTTCGGCGCGGAAACCTTGATGCGCTCTTTCACGAACAGTCCCGTAACAATGAGACCGCCGCCGAACAGCACGCCGAAAATCAAGCAAATTGCAAGCCAGAAATCCGTGTGCGACATATGAGGCACAAACATATAACCGTCGTCGGAAATCAGAGCTTCTATAAAAAGCAGGGGCAGCACGTAGGCAAGTCCGCTTGCCGCCGCATTGAAAACAAGTTTGACCGTGTTGGCGTTGTTGCGCTCTCTGAACGACGGCGAAATGTCACTCGCCATCGAACAGTACGGCACCATTGTAATCGTGGAAAACGTGTTCCACAACAAATACATTATCAATATCCAGGCGACGAGACCGGGGATGTTGTCCGCCGCGATGATTCCCCATTCCGTAACCGGCAGGAAAAGAAGGAAAATTCCCACAAGCAACAGTATGCCGCCCACAAACATATAAGGTTTTCGTCTGCCGTATCTGCCCCTCGTGTTGTCGCTTATGAATCCCATAAGAGGGTCGGTAATGGCGTCCCAGATTTTGGAAATCATCATCAGGGTCGACGCCGTGGCAATCGGGATTCCCAATCCGTACTCCATGTATTTCAACATGACGCAGGACATCAGTGCAACACCGCCGCCGTCCATGAACGCTCCGCAGCCGTAAGCCAGCTTTTCTTTTACGGGCACGTAATCGGGCGACTGTTTGTAAGATAAGTCTTTCGTTTTTCCGGAAGCCTTTTTGGACATATCCTTCTCCCTTGCGCGTAATCAAATAAATGATAACACACGCGCACGCTCACGCGCAAGAGAAAAAGACGTCAGAACCGCCGTTTTTTAATGATATTTTCATAAAATAAGAAACGGATTTGTAAAATTCCTCACACGGAAAAGCCTATCCGAACAGCTGTCTAAAACCTTTTCCAAGACGTATTCACTCTCCTCGCAAAAAGTTTTCCGCCCTTTCGGGATTCGCCTTACCACGCGCCGTCCGTGCCGCGTCAGCCTCGGGTGAGAATGCCCGCGTCCAAAAGAAAAACGCATTTGATTTCCAAATGCGTTTTGTGGTGGAGACGAGGGGATTCGTAAGGAGCAATGCGACGGAATAGCGGACAGCAGACGGCAACGCATTCTCTGTCAACATACTTTCGCTTTCAAACCGCAATGCTCGCTTCGGTTGCCGTTGCAAGGTCAATTCCCACGCGCCGTCCGTGCCGCGTCAGCCTCGGGTGAGAATGCCCACGTCCAAAAGAAAAACGCATTTGATTTCCAAATGCGTTTTGTGGTGGAGACGAGGGGATTCGAACCCCTGGCCTATGCGTTGCGAACGCATCGCTCTACCAACTGAGCCACGCCCCCGTTGTGCCGATTAGCATTGCTATTATAGCACAATCGGCGGATTTGGCAAGGATTTTACTCTAATTTCTGTTTTTGATTCGGTCTTTCGCAAAACGGTGAAACCTCGCACGTTTTCGCGTCACACAGAGCGTCTGCAAAGAGAGTTTTGACGCAGCTCACACGTTTTTGATGAATTTTGCCGGGACTCCGCCCACCACCGTGCGGGGCGAAACGTCTCCGGTTACCACGGCACCCGCCGCCACAACGGCGCCGTCGCCCACGGTTACGCCCGCCAAAATCGTGGCGTGAGAGCCTATCCAGACGTTTTTTCCTATTTTCACGGGAGCGGCTTTCATATCGCCGCGCTTTTCGGGGTCAAGCGCATGATTCAGTGTGGCAATGACGACCTGATGACCGATGAGCGCACCGTCTCCTATCTCGATGCCGCCCTGGTCCTGAAAACAGCAAGCCGAATTGACGAAAACGTTTTCGCCCAACACGATGTTTTTCCCGCAATCG
The DNA here is from genome assembly GCA_944349635.1 of uncultured Clostridia bacterium. Lineage (GTDB taxonomy): Bacteria > Bacillota > Clostridia > Christensenellales > CAG-917 > Limadaptatus. The sequence goes on from CALVNH010000001.1 coordinate 274,425, forward strand.
GTGTAAAACGGCGGAAAAAGCCTGAACGAGGACGGCACTTCTCTGCCCGTCAGGCGGGAAAACAGCTCGACGATTTCTTCTGCCGTGTGGTATCTGCCGTTGAGTTCGGCGGTGATTTTTCTCGCCTCGTCGGCATAGGCGTGAAAGAACTCGTGCACGTCGGAACCCGCCTCGACGTAAGGCTGTCCCGCCATAAATTCTCTGAATTCTTCAAGCGTCATAATAACCTCCGCATCGGCTATATTTTACGTCATAACAAACGGAACGTAAAGCCCGAAAACCGATAATCGGAAATTTTGCGGAAATCACAATGAAAAAAGGACGCGATTTCCGCGTCCTTTTTTGCCGACATTTTCACGCCGTCTTCGTACCGTGGGTACGGAGACACGGAGCAAAGAATTCCCGATTGGCGTTCAGACATCCTTACGGCGACGGCGCCTGTTCCGCGTCCGCCGCAAACCGTACCGGCGGACTCTGCTCTTCCTCTCCGAAAAGAGAAAGTGCGGAACATATCCCCGCGGCGACGTCGGTTGCATTCACGGCAACGACCGCCGCGTCCTCTCCCGCAAGTTCTTCGTAATCGATTTCCACGGGCGTATAAGGAATGCCGAGCGCACAAGCCACTGCGGACACCGCAACGGAAATCAGGGTGACAACGATGACAACTATTTTCTTTTTGCTCATAGACTCTGTCTCCTTTTTCTTATTTGCGTTACGAGACAGTCTGTCGGCAAAAAAATAGTAAGCGAAAATTGTTGAAAACGGCAGAAATTATGTCAAACTTCAAAAGAGAGCGCACCTCGTCCGTCTGTCCGCGGCGTGCTCCGACGCTCAAAACCGTTCACCGCGGGAATGCGACGCTCCGCCCGAATGCCGAAGGAAAGCAAGGGAAGTCAGCTCTCTGCATTGCTCCCCTTTTTCTTTTCATCGCGCTTTTTTTTGAAAAATTCTCCCAGTAGTCTTGCGGACTCTTCGCGCAGATGTCCGCCTTCAACTTCGATGTCGTGATTGAAAAGCCCCTTTTCGAAAAGGTTTATCCTGCTTCCAGCCGCACCCGTCTTTTCGTCGTACGCGCCGAAATAAAGACTGCGGATTCTGGCGTTTATCATTGCTCCCGCACACATGGCGCAGGGTTCCAGCGTGACGTAAACGTCGCAGTTTTCCAGCCACCAGTTGCCCACGACCTCCGCCGCCGCGCTCAACGCCACCGTTTCGGCGTGACGGAGCGCGTTGTTCTCGGACTCCTTGCGGTTGCCGCCCTCGGCGATTATCTCTCCGTTTTTCACGACCACGGCACCGACGGGAACTTCGTCCCTCTCGGCGCATTCCGCGGCGATTTCCAGTGCTCTCGCCATAAAGATTTCGTCGTACATAAAACCTCCTTTTCCGCCTCTGCCTATTTGTGATAGGGCGTTCCCGCGTTTATCGTCATGGCACGATAAAGCTGTTCGGCAAGCATAACCCTGAACAGTTGGTGAGGAAAGGTCATCTCACCGAAGGACACCGTTTCGTCCGCACGCGCAAGCACGCCGTCCGAAAGCCCGTGACTGCCGCCGATAAGAAAACTGAACTCGGAATCTCCCGCCGAACATCTGCGTTTTATCAGTTCCGCCAGCGCGGGACTGGACAGTTTCTTGCCCCTGCCGTCCAACGCAATCACGCAACCGGACGCTTTGGTCAGCAGTTCCGCGCCTTCCGTTTCCTTCTGCTCATTTGCGGATTTTGCGGGCGGAGCCGCAGGCACTTCAATCACGCGGAAATCGCAGTACGCGCCCATGCGTTTTGCATACTCCGCAACGGCGTCGGCAAAATATTTTTCTTTGAGCCGTCCGACGGCAACGATATTTATGCGCACAATCAACTCCTCCACACCCAACTGAACACGGTTGCCGCAACACCCATTGCAACGGTTATCCACAGCAAGACGTCTTTGCGCAACGGCAACGCGCCGACCGCCGCACGCTCTCTCGCTCCCTGCGGAATCATTCCGTCATGCACCGCACGCTTGCGCATGGCGTCCAGACAAACGGCGAGAATGCCCGCCGACGCCAACGCACCCAGAATAAGCACGACGGTGCCGCCTGTGGTGGAATACAACCAGTTATCCGCCGCCGCAAAAGCCCCGAAAAGCGGATTCAGGGTCTTGTAATCCATCACAACGCTCACGAAATTGTTGAAAAAGTGCAGAAAAATCGCGGGCAGAATCGAGCCCGTGTAATACACCGTCGCCGCAAGAATCAATCCCAGAAAGAACGTGTAACCCGTCTGCGCTATGTTCTGGTGCATGAGCGCGAAAAGCAGCGCGGACACGACAACGACCTTGGAACCGGAATCACGGTATCCCGCAAACAAAAGTCCGCGGTGAGATATTTCCTCGAATATTCCCGGCAGTACCGCAGTCAGCGCAACGTCCGCAAAGAAAGTCGCAACCGTGACGTCGTGTGCCTCCGGCGAGGGATAAACGTATCCGATGAGCACAACGAGGTTCGCCCACACCGACGCCACCAGAAAATTGAGAAAAACCACGGGTACGGCAATCGCCAAAGTCAACCCGAAGTTTCTCAAAGAGCACTTTTTGAAGTTAAATTCGTCACATAAAGACTTTATTTGGTCAAAACGACACTGTTTGCCCACGATAAAGTAGCCTGCCACGGACAGCACTCCGAAGCACAGAATCTGCCCTACCAACGTAAAAAAGTTTTCGTAGCCCGGCAAGTCGTAAAACCACAGCGAACCCGATATGCGCAGCAGGAGCGTAAACGCCACGGAAAGGAAGTATACCAGTCCCGCCGCATATCTGCTTTTCATAGCAACCCCTGCAAGAGCGAAATCACCCAGTACACCACGGCGAAGCCTATGGCGAGCCATACGCTGAACATGGGCTGACGCTTGCCCATATACGGGATGTCGAGGTTTGCAACCGTGAGTTCACGTTCCGCCGCGGCAATGCCGTGTTTTGTGAACAGCGACGCTAAGAACCTGAAAGCCGATTTGAAAAACTCCGCAACGGGCATAGCTTTGGAAGCCTTTTCCGCGGGTTTGTCGGCATAGGCGTAAATGGAATACTCCTCGAACACCACGCCGTTGTCCACGACGCGGTAACCCTCGTTCGTCTTTTTGGGTTGTCCCGCACGGTAATAAGCGTAAATCAGTATCACGAGGACCACGGTGCCCACCGCGAAACTTACCGTTCCCGTCAGCCAGTTGTACGCGCCGAGGTCGGCAATGGCGGCGTCAATCTGCGGAATGTACGCCGTGATTGTCAACGTGATGAAGTTGTTGAGAAAGTGAAGTATCACGCACGGCACAATCGACCCCGAAAGCAGAAACACTACGGCAAGCACCACTCCGAAAGCGAACTGGTATGCCGTCTGCACGGGATTGAAGTGCATCAGGGCAAACAACAGTGCCGAAACGAAAACGCCGAAAGTGGCTCCCCTCGTGGTGAAAGCAGGCAACACGGTGCCTCTCATCAAAAATTCTTCGCCTATGGCGGGAAGTGCCGCTATCACCAGAAGAGCGAGGAAATATACGCCGGGATTGGAGAAGTCTATGTTTCCCGCCGCAACGCCGCCTTTGAACCCTATTGCCGAGAAAAACGCCTGAAAAAGCAGAGAGAGAGGAAGAAACGCCACAATGCTGCACAGCGCAATCGGCACAAGCAGAAGCCCCTGTTTTACGTTTCTGAACGGACGGAACTTGCTCACCGCGACGATGTCGTATTTGCGCCACACGGAAAAGAGATACACCACGAGTACGATTGCGATTTGCGTGACGACGTAGCCCACCCAGTCGGCGACGCTGAGTCCCGCAAAGCTGCCCACTCTGCCTCTCATGATATAGAAGAAGATGCTGTTGAGCACGGACACTCCGCACAGCGCGAGAAGATACACGCTGCCGCCTTCGCCCGCAATTAAATTCTTTCTCATTTTACCTCGTAAACCTCGCTCACACAGTCCTGCAACGCAAGCCCGACGCAGATTTCGTCCGCGCCGCGCTGACGCAGCCTTCCCTGAACCGTACCCACGGCAAGTTCCGGAAGATTGTTTTGCTGGCTGAGGTGACCGAGAACCAGATTTTTTACCGCCGTGCCCGCCAGTCTTTCCGCAAACACGGCCGCCATATCGTTGCTTAGATGACCGTTGTCACCCAGAATTCTCCTTTTCAGTCTTTCGGGGTACGGACCGTTTTTCAGCATGTCCACGTCGTGATTGGATTCCAGCAACACGACTTCGCTCTCGCGTATGTTGTTGAATACCCCGACGGTGGGTCTGCCCATATCCGTCGCCACGCTGACCTGCGCGCCGTTTCCCAAGCGGAAAGAATAGCCCAGAGGATACGCCGCATCGTGCGGAATTCTGAACGGCACCACTTCGATGTCGCCCACAGTGAAACCGCCCTCGTAAAACTCCTGTTCGCAATAGCCGCAGAGCTCCCCCGTCCTCTCGTAAATCGCGCGCGCCGTGAGCGGGTGCGCGAAAACGCGGGTGCACTTCCCCAATCTCGGAAGCGCGCAGATGTGGTCGGTGTGCTCATGCGTTATCACAACGCCGTCCAGTTTGGAGGGCGACAGCCCGAAACGACGCAGCTCCTGCGTCAGACGGGAAAAGGAAATGCCTGCGTCCACAAGCAGAGCCGCGGAGTCGGACAAAATCAGAGTGGAATTTCCTTTGCTGCCGCTGGCAAGCGACACTAATTTCAACGACATTATTATTGCTTCGAATTAAACTATTATGAAAAGAGGCGATGAGCTCGCCTCCGTACAGCGTAAATCAGATTTCGTCGTAAGTGCGGAGCAAGGCCTCTTCCTCCTTGTCCTCTCTTCTGACCGCGATGACGGCAAAGACTATCGCAAGCACCAGACAAGCCGCTCCGACGCCCAGCATACTGTAAAGCCCGGTCTGCTCGCTCGCGGTGAAGTGCGCGCTGACGACGCCGTAAATTATCTGCGCCGCAAGTGCCGCTGTGCCCACGAACGAGAACGCTACGATGAGCTTCCGCGGGAACTTGCCGAACACCAGTCCCGAGAAGGAGAGCACCAGCACGACGACGAAAGCCGCCGCCGCTATGACTGATATTATTGCTTTTGCAAGGTCAGCGGGAGCACCGCCCTGCGCCCACGCCGTGATTGCACCTATCGCATTGAGTTGCGCGAAGGATATCATACCCTCGAACTCCGCCTTGAAATTGGCAAGCAGGAATCCCGTCACCATTAACGCGGATACTATGAAGATTATGAGTGAGAAAATTCTGGAATAACCCGCTTTTTTCTTCTTGAAAACAGCCTCTTCTTCCGTCCTCGCCGCCGTGAAATCCACGGCGGAACCTCCGTCGCGGTCGCTGCGTTGCGGAGTCCCGTCCGTGCGCAAAACGTCGCTGTCCTGCGTCATGTAGGGCACCAACGCCAACGGAACTACGATGGGCTGAAGCTGAATTGTGTTGTGCTTCGGAGCGATTATCGGCACGGGACCGCCCAGACCCACGGGCTTGGTTACCGTGGTCTTGGTGCCCTCGTCGGGCTGAGGAGTGCCGTAAGCCTCGCTCTCGTAAAGAGGCTCTTCCTTTTCGGGCGCGACGTCCTTTGCCGCGCTCTCTTCGGGAACGAAAGTGACCTCGTTGTGTTCTTTCTTTGCCATATGACCTCCACGCGCCGAAGCGCATCGGGAATTATGCTTTATGCTTTCATCGGGCGTTTAACGCCGTCAGCGGGTATACCCCGTTCTTTGCGGCGTAATGAACGAACACACCACCGCAAACACAATCTGCACGCCGGCTGTGACCAGCAACGTAAAAAGTTCGCTGGACTGCCAGCCGCGGACAAAGTCGTTCATGAAATCCGTCTTTTCTATTCCTATGCTCTCCGCACCCACCAATGTGGCGATGAAAATAGCAAGAACGCCCAACACAAACACGATGGCACCCGGAAGGTAATGTTTGGGTTTGATGGCTCCGCATACCCCGAACACGGCTTTCACGAAATTGATTAACACGCCGAGAAGTCCGACGGTAAGTATCATGCAAGGCACCGCCGCAAGCCATACGTCGCGCACGGCTTCGCCATTCCACCCGAGTTCCGCCGAACTTCTGAAAACCGAAATCCAGGTGTTCACCACGTCAAACCGTTCCGGCACCAGCTTAAACGGCACGGAATCCGCCTTAACGGACAGCGCGGCAAGAATAAAAGGTACGAAAACCGCAGCGCAGGCAATCAGCATAATCAGTCCCGAAACGAAGTTCTTGCTTCTTGCCGTGCGCTTCCAACGCTTGCTTATATCTCTGGCTTTCGGCTGATAGTCCTTTGCCGTGGAGACGTTGGAAGGCTGCGCACCCGTCCCGGGCGCTGCCTGCAATTTGGGAATGATGACGAGTTCCTGTTTTACGGCGGGCATGGACTTGACCGCATCCTTTGCAAGCGGAACGGGAGCCAGTCTGATGCCTGCCTCGTCGACTTTCGAAGGTATTGACGTCACTGTCGGTTTCATAGAGGTTTGTTATCCGTCGGGAACTCTCCCGTGGGCGTGTATTGCATGAGCGGCTGTTCCTGTGTCACATAGGGCACGAACGCCACGGGCTGAACGATGGGCGGCATCTGATAGGGCTCGCCCGTCTCTCTGTTGTACAGAACGGGTCCGTACGGAGAATAAGGATAATATCCCCCTCCGAAAGACGGGAACCCGCCGGTGAACTTCGGTTCGCCCTTGTCGTCGGAAGGCATATCGATGGGCTTGTTCTGCGCCTCTTCGAAGGCCGCCCCCGCAAATTCGTCGAATGTGGGGGTCTTTCTTGCGGAAAGGTCCTCTTCGGGAGCTTCCAGCAGCACGCTCTTTTTCCTCACGGGCGGAGACTGCTTTATTTTGCCTTTTGCCAGCAACAGCATGGAACGCGCGCGGGAACGTCCGCATCGCGTGCATTTCACGGAATCGTGAGCGTTTACCGCGCCGCAAACGGGACACACGAAAGGATTTTTCATCTCGTCGATGTCGTCCGTTTCGGAATACGGGTCGGCGTAAAACGCGGAATAATGTTTGAGCGCGACGGACAGCTTCTTAATCTGGGCAACGTCCTCGGAACCGAGTTCGTTGACTTTTTCGCGATACGCGTCCAGAATGCGCGCCTGTTTCGTGAATTCGTCGTTGGTCTTTTTGCGGTAGTCCTCCACCTCTTTCATGGCTTTGGCTTTGTCCTCGGCGACGCGTCTCTTCATTCCCTCTATTTCGCGGTCGGCGTTTTTCATGCGCTCTTTAATCATGAGGTCGACGCCCATCTTGTTCTTGCGCAACTGCATGACGTCCTCTTCGGTGAGAGGATTGTCCTGCTCCGTCACGGGCGCGCCGCACACGACGCAGAACTTGGCTCCGGGCAAATTCTGCGCTCCGCAAATGGCGCACACGGGTTTGCGCAACACGCCGAGAATGCCGCCGCAATGCGCGCAGAATCTGCTGCCGGCACTGTTCTTGGTGCCGCAGGCAGGACACTTGACTTCGTAGCCGGTCACGACTTCGGCGCCGCACGTGGAACAGTACGCCTGCCCCTGCGCGACCTCGCTGCCGCATACCTTACAAGTAAACATATTTCACCTCGCCGAAAATTCGTACGTTGCTTCCGCACCGCATATTGTACACTCGCCCGCACTCGCGGGCAAAGTCGAATAACGCGGAATGTTTCGCTTTATGCCTTAAAACTGTCTTTCAGCCCGACAATGCAGTTGTATTCCGTTCCGCCGCGGCACACGAAATACCCTTCCCGCAGGAACTGGAATCTGTCGCCTTTCGCCGCGGACGCCAGGAACTTCTCCGCCTTGCCGTGCAGGACCGTGAGAGAATCGGGGTTTATGCGCTCCATATAGTCGCCGTCGCCGTCGTTGATGAGATAGTCGAACATATTGAGCGTGACGTCCAGACAATCCGCCGCGTTCACCCAATGCACGGTACCCTTGACCTTGATGTTCGCTCCCTCTTCTCCGGAACGCGTTCCTTCGACGTATTCCACGTGCACGGTTTCGGGATTGCCTTCCGCGTCGAAATCACAGCTCTTGTAGCGCACGACGTAGGCGCCTTTGAGCCTGACCGTGCCGTCGGGTTTCAATCTGAAATACTTGGGAGGAGGATTCAGAGAGAAATCGTCCTGCTCGATGTAAAGCTCACGGGAGAACGTCGCTTCGTGAACGCCCACTTCGGGATTCTGCGGGTTGTTCTCGACAAACACCGTTTCCGTCTTGCCTTCGGGATAGTTGTCCACCACCACTTTGAGAGGACGCGTGACAACCATTGCGCGGGTTGCGGTTCTGTTCAGATTCTCGCGCACACAGTGCTCGAGCATGGCGATATCCACCACGCTGTCCGCCTTTGCCACGCCTATTCTGCCACAGAAATCACGGACGGCTTCGGGAGGGTAACCCCTCTCTCTTATGCCCGACAGCGTGGAAAGACGCGGGTCGTTCCAACCCCAGACGATTTTTTCGTCGACAAGTCTTTTCAGAAAACGTTTGCTCATCACGGTGTGCGTGAGATTGAGCCGTGCGAATTCTATCTGACGGGGACGGGGGTCGAAACCGCAGTTGACCGTGACCCAGTCATACAGCGGACGGTGATTTTCAAACTCCAACGAACAAAGGGAATGCGTGATACCCTCTATGGCGTCCTCGAGAGGATGCGCGAAATCGTACATAGGATAAATCACCCACTCCGTGCCCGTGTGAGGGTGCTCCGCGTGACATATACGGTAAATGACGGGGTCGCGCATGTTTATGTTGGGCGACGCCATATCGATTTTGGCTCTCAACACCTTTTCGCCGTCGGCGAATTCACCCGCACGCATTCTTGCGAACAAATCCAGGTTCTCCTCGACGGAACGGTTGCGGTAAGGGCTCTCCTTGCCTGGCTCCGTGAGAGTGCCGCGGGTATCGCGAATCTGCTCCGCCGTGAGGTCGCAGACATACGCCTTTCCGTCCTTGATGAGCTTGACGGCATATTCGTACATCTGCCCGAAATAGTCGGAGGCGTTGAGCTCTCTGTCCCATTCGAATCCCAGCCAGCGAATGTCCTCTTTGATGCTCTCCATGTATTCGACGTCCTCCTTGACGGGGTTGGTGTCGTCGAAACGGAGATTGCATTCGCCGCCGTACTTCTGCTTCATGCCGAAGTTTATGCATATCGCCTTCGCGTGCCCGATATGCAGGTATCCGTTGGGTTCGGGAGGAAAACGCGTGATGATTTTGGTGTGTTTGCCTTCCGCCAAATCGGCGTTTATGATGTCCTCTATGAAATTGCCGGAAGACTGATTTCTGTTTTCGTCCATATACTGTCCTTGCCGAAAAGATTATACAAAATTATTTTATCCCATACGCGTGATTTTGACAAGTAAAAGAATATGAGAAATATAATCGCATACGCACCAAAGCGGGTGCGTATGCGTTCGCGGGCACGACGCGCGCCGCACTCGGCACGGCATAAAAAAGCGGCGCACCGCGCCGCACTCCGACGGGATACGAACCCGTCCCTATTTTTTTCCTTCGCACTCCCCGTGGAGATTTATGTCCGCGGAGTTTATCACCGTGCGTTCTCCGTCGAAAACAAAACCGAACTTTTTCAGTTCTTCCACGTCGCCGTCGGCGGCGAGAGGATAGGTGTTGAGCGAAAACTTGAACATCATTGCACGAAGGAAAAACTCCCTGTTTTCATAGTTAAGATGCTCTTTCAGCAACATAAAGTGCGTAATTCGCACAAAATCACCGATTTCCACCCTCATCAGACCTATGGGTTTCCCGTCCTCGCGCAAAAGAAAATTGCTGCCGCTCACGGGAATGTCAATTTTCAGTTCCGCGTAGAGTTTTCCCAAAACCGCGCAGTCCGTTTCGAAGTTGATCGTCAGCATTGTCTGTTCCCCCCTTCCCCGCCTTCGTCATATTCGACGCTGACGAGAGAAAGCCCTTCCGGGGGCAATGTTTTGCCCGCCAGCGTGCGGTCCCCCGTTTCAAGAATGCGCTTCACGTCGTCCGCGGTGAGCTTTCCGCACCCGACGTACACAAGCGTCCCCGCTATTATGCGTACCATATTGTATAAAAATCCGTTGCCCGTAACGTATATGTCCGCGGTACCCTCGTGCAGTTTTCCGCCCGCGAACTTCCCGTCGGCATCTATGCGCACGGAATAGACTGTCCTCACCGTGCTCTTCACCGCCGAACCGCTCGCCTCAAAGCACCTGAAATCGTGTTCTCCCTCTATGAGAGCTGCGCTCTCGCGCATGGCGTCTATGTTCAACGGCACCACGACATGGGTGCGTGTGTTTTCAAGTATCGGTTTGCGGTGGCGGGAAACGTAGACGGAATAGCGGTACGTCTTGCGTTTTGCGGAAAATCTGGCGTTGAACGAGTCGTCGGCGGGACGGCATTCCAGCATGGAAACGTCCTGCGGCAGCTCCGTATTGACGGCAAAAGGTATCTTCTCGGGCGGAATGGAAGTTTCCGCGTCGAAATGCACCACCTGTCCTTCGGCATGCACACCCGCGTCCGTTCTCCCGCTTGCCGTCGCCTGCGTGGGCGCGCCGAATACGCGGGACAGCGCGTTTTCCAGCACTTCCTGAACGCTGAGCCCGTTGAGCTGTCTTTGCCAGCCGACGTAATTTTTTCCGAAATAGGAAATCACCGCACGGTATCTCACACCAGCCCTCCGAACATGAGTTTGTCAAGCGCACCGACAAAATAATATCGGTCCAACAGTATGGCGACAAAAAACGCCGTAACGACGAAAAACGCTATCACGTCCGCAACGCGAAGTTTCATGACTTTCATCTTGGTGCGCTTGTCCGTCGCGTTGTAACAACGCGCGTCCATGGCGAAAGCCAGTTCGTCGGCACGGCGGAAAGAGTTGACAAAGAGAGGAATGAGCACGGGCAGCAACGCTTTCGCGCGGGCAATGAGTCCGCCCGTGTCGAAAGACGCTCCGCGTGCTTTCTGCGCGGAAACGATTTTGCCCGTTTCTTCGAAGAGCGTGGGAATAAACCGCAGTGCTATGCTCATTATCATGGCGATATCGTGCACGGGAACCTTGATGAACTTCAGAGGTTTCATAAGGCTTTCCATGCCGTCGGAGATTTCCACGGGCGTGGTCGTCAGCGAAAGCAATGATGCTCCCGAAATCAACAAAACGAGCCTTAAAGTCATCTTTATGGTGGTATGAACTGCCGTATCGGTGATGTGAAGAGATTTCCAACTCCACAAAACCGTACCTTCGTTAATCATAAAAAGATTTATTACCGCGGCAAATACCACAATGAAAAGCACCGCCCTCACGGATTTGAGAACGGAGAGCATAGGCAATCTCGCAAGCAGAATGACAAGGAGCAGAAATGCCGCCGTCAGCATAAAGCCGAAATAGGTGTTGACGAAAAATATTGCCACGACGAACATCACCGTGAGCACGAGTTTGATTCTTGCGTCGAGACGGTGAATGACTGAATCGACGGGATAGTATTGTCCGAAAGCTATGTCCTTAAACATTTTCGTCCCCCGCCTTTGTATTTCCGTCCGATTTGTCTTTGCGGTATTTCACTAGTCCGTTCACCAACGCGCGCCTCGTGACGACGGTTTTTTCGAGTGATATTCCGCGCGCCGCAAGAGCGTCGACGATTTTTGCCGCGGTGGGCAAATCCAGCCCGGCTTCCGCCGCCTTTTCCCTGTCGCCGAAAACCTCTTCGGGTGTGCCGTCCGCGACTATTCTGCCGTCTTTCAACGCAACGATTCTGCTTGCCGTTTCGGCAAGGTCGTCCATATAGTGCGAGACCATTACCACGGTGGGACTGACTTCGGCTTTCAGCTTCAAGATGAGTTCGAGGATTTCTCTCCTGCCCGCGGGGTCGAGTCCCGCGACGGGTTCGTCCAGCACGAGAATGCGCGGTTCCATGGCGATTACGCCCGCTATCGCCGCTCTTCTCTTCTCTCCTCCCGAAAGTTCGAAGGGGCTTCTGCCTGCGAATTCGTCGTAAGGCAGCCCCACGACTTCCATGGCGCGGCGCACCCTGCGGTCGATTTCGTCTTTGGGGAGTTTCATGTTTTTGGGACCGAAAGCAACGTCCTTCGCCACGGTGTCTTCGAACAACTGATATTCGGGATACTGAAAAACCATTCCCACTCTGAACCGCAGATTTTTCAGGGACTTCTTCTTAGAAGCGTCGAGCCCGTCGACAACGACTTCCCCTTCCTGCTTCCTGATAAGACCGTTGAAATGCTGAATGAGCGTGGATTTTCCCGAACCCGTGGCACCCACAAGTCCCACGAATTCGCCTTCCTCGATTTGCAGACTGACGTTGTCGAGAGCTTTCTTTTCGTACGGCGTCTTCTTGGAGTAGACATAAGTCAGATTTTTTATGCTAATTGCCGACATAAGCCCTCCACCAGTTCTTCTTCCGTGACTACGGTATCGTCAAAGACGAATCCCGCCTCGCCGAGTTCCCTTGCGACGGCCGCGGCCGGAGGAAGACAGAGTCCGCACTCTTCCGGAACGGAGGACGCGAACACCTCTTTCGGGGTGCCGTCCGCCGCGATTTTGCCCTTTTTGAGCACTATTATCCTGTCCGCCAACACGGCTTCGTCCATGTTGTGCGTGATGGAAATGACGGTTATGCCCGAACGGTTGAGCGCTTCGGCGACCTGCATTATTTCCCGTCTTCCCTCGGGGTCTAGCATGGAGGTGGACTCGTCGAAAACTAGCACCTCGGGCTTCATCGCGAGCACTCCCGCAATCGCAACTCTCTGCTTCTGTCCGCCCGAAAGTTTGCTTGCGCTGCGGCCTCGGTAATCCGACATTCCCACGACGTCGAGAGCCCAGTTCACTCTCTCGACAATCTCCTCCCGCGGAACGCCGATGTTTTCGGGACCGAAAGCGACGTCGTCTTCGATAATGGTCGCCACGGTCTGGTTGTCGGGGTTCTGGAACACCATACCGACCTTTTTCCGGATTTCGAAGGTGTTGTTTTCGTCGCGGGTATCCATGCCGTCTATCACTACGCTGCCCGACGACGGAACGTACAACCCGTTCAGCAGTTTGGCAAGTGTGCTCTTTCCGCTGCCGTTCATGCCCGCAAGCACGACGAACTCGCCTTTTTCCACGGTGAAAGAGACGTTGCGCAAGGCGCGCAACGCCCGACCGTCTCCGGAGCGGTACGAATAACTGACTGCGGACAATTCTATCTGCGACATACGCGGATATTCTAGCATAAAGCCGCAAAAATGAAAAGTAAAACGCACACAAAACGGAAAGGTAAAGGCACGGCGGCGCCGTTCGCGGAACAATCCGACGCCGAAACCGCACGTATGCACGCAAATGCGCGCGCGCAAATTTTGTCTTTCAATGATTGACTAAACAGAGTATAAAGAGTATAATCCACTTTGCACAGCCGTTTTACGGCGAAATTTTCGATTACAAGTTCTTGGAGGTCTCTATGAAAAAGATGACAATCGACGGTAATACCGCGGCGGCGCACGTTGCGTACGCATTCTCCGACGTTGCGGCTATCTACCCCATCACGCCCTCCTCTCCCATGGCCGAAAACTGCGACGAATGGGCGGGTCAAGGCAGAAAAAACATTCTCGGAAACGTACTGAAGATTGCCGAAATGCAGTCCGAGGCAGGCGCGGCGGGTGCCGTTCACGGCTCTCTCGCGGCAGGTGCGATGACCACCACGTTCACCGCCAGCCAAGGTCTGTTGCTCATGATTCCGAACATGTATAAGATTGCGGGCGAACTGCTGCCCTGCGTCTTCCACGTTTCGGCAAGAGCACTCGCGGCTCACGCGCTCAGCATTTTCGGCGACCACGCCGACGTCATGGCTTGCCGTCAGACCGGTTTTGCAATGCTCGCTTCCAACTCCGTACAGGAAGTTATGGATTTGAGCCTTGTCGCGCATCTTTCCACTCTTAAATCCTCCGTACCTTTCATAAACTTCTTCGACGGTTTCAGAACCTCTCACGAAGTCAGCAAAATCGACGTCATCGACTACGACGAAATCAAATCCCTCGTAGATTTCGACGACATCGACCGTTTCCGCGCGCGTTCCCTCAACCCCGAACATCCTCATCAGGCCGGCACGGCGCAGAACCCCGACATCTACTTCCAGAACAGAGAAGCCGCCAACAAATATTATCTTGCCGTCCCCGGCATCGTCCAGACCATGATGGACAAAGTCGCCACCATTACCGGCAGACAGTACCATCTCGTGGACTACTACGGAGCCAAGGACGCCGACCGCGTCATCGTCCTTATGGGCAGCGGTGCGGAAGCCGTTGAAGAGACCGTCGACTACCTCAACGCAAAAGGTCAGAAAGTGGGCGTTGTCAAAGTCAGGCTTTACCGTCCCTTCCCCTCCCGCGAATTCGTCGCCGCTCTTCCCAAGACCGCGAAGAAAATCACCGTGCTCGACCGCACCAAGGAAGCGGGTTCCCTCGGCGAACCTCTCTACCTCGACGTCATGGCGGCGCTCGACGAAAACAACGTCAAAGCCGAAGTGCTCTGCGGCAGATACGGCCTCGGCAGCAAGGAATTCAATCCTTCCATGGTCAACGCCGTCTACGCCAACATGAACGAAGGCAAGAAGAACCACTTCACCGTCGGTATCGAAGACGACGTCACCTTCACCTCTCTCGAAGTCAAAGAGAAAATCGACGTCGCGTCTCCCAGCACCATTTCCTGCAAGTTCTACGGCCTGGGCTCCGACGGCACCGTCGGCGCGAACAAGAACAGCATCAAGATTATCGGCGACCACACCGACAAATACGCGCAGGGTTACTTCTCCTACGACTCCAAGAAATCCGGCGGCATCACCATTTCCCACCTGCGTTTCTCGGACGAACCCATCCGCAGCACATACCTCATCGACCAGGCGGACTTCGTGGCATGCCACAATGCGTCCTACGTGCTCCGTTACGACATGCTGTCCGACCTCAAAGAGGGCGGCACGTTCCTGCTCAACAGCATCTGGTCTCCCGATGAAATGGACAAACAGCTCCCCGCCGTCATGAAGAACCAGATTGCCAAAAAGCACATCAAGTTCTACACCCTCGACGGTCTGGACGTCATCACCAAACTCGGCGCGTCCAAAGGTGTCAACACCGTCATGCAGGCGGCATTCTTCAAACTCGCGAACGTCATTCCTTACGAGGACGCCGAAAGATACATGAAGGAAGCCATCAAGAAGACCTACGGCAAGAAGGGCGACGCCGTCGTGAAAATGAACTGCGACTGCATCGACAACGCCATCGCCGGTCTGAAAGAGGTCAACTATCCCGAAAGCTGGGCAACCACCACTTCCGGTGCCGACCCCCTGCCCGTTCCCGATGACGATTACTACAAGTATTTCATCGCCCCCATCACCGCGCAGGAAGGCGACAAACTGCCCGTCTCCGCGTTCTCTCCCGACGGCATCGTTCCCACCGGAACCACCAAGTTCGAGAAGCGCGGCATTGCGGTGTCCGTCCCCGAATGGGACGCCTCCAAGTGCATTCAGTGCAACCGCTGCTCTCTGGTCTGCCCTCACGCGGCAATCCGCCCCGTGCTCGCCACTCCCGAAGAACTCGCCGACAAACCCGAAGGTTTCGTCACGAAAGCGGCAATCGGCTTCAAGGGTTATGAATACCGTATGCAGGTCAGCCCGTACGACTGCTCCGGCTGCAACAACTGCGTCAACGTCTGTCCCGCGAAAGAGACGGCTCTCTCCATGATTCCTCTTGCGGAATCCCTGGACAAGGACGCCGCCAACTGGGATTACGCGGTCAGCCTCAAAGAGACCTCCGCTCCCATTCCCGCGGACAAGGTCGCAACGGTCAAGAACAGCCAGTTCAAGAAGCCTCTGTTCGAGTTCTCCGGCGCATGCGCAGGCTGCGGCGAGACTCCTTACGTCAAGCTCATCACCCAACTCTTCGGCGACAGAATGGTCATCGCCAACGCAACCGGTTGCTCCTCCATTTACGGCGGCAGCGCACCTACCTGCCCCTACACCAAGAACGACGAAGGCAAGGGTCCCGCATGGGCTAACTCCCTCTTCGAGGACAACGCGGAATTCGGTTTCGGCATGCATCTCGCATATCAGCAGAGAAGAAACGTGCTTGCCAACATCATGACCAACGTGTTGGGTCTCGACACCATTTCCGCGGAAATGAAGGAAGCCCTCAACGCATGGCTGGAAGGCAAGGACGACGGCCCTCTCTCCGAAATCGCCGCGAAGAAGATTCTCGAACTGCTCCCCGCGGAAATCGAGAACACCAACGGCATCACGAGAGACCTCCTGCTCAACATTCAGAAGAGACACGACTGCCTCATCAAGAAGTCCATCTGGATTATCGGCGGTGACGGCTGGGCGTACGACATCGGGTACAACGGCGTCGACCACGTGCTGGCAAGCGGCGAAGACGTAAACATCCTCGTCCTCGACACGGAAGTCTACTCCAACACCGGCGGTCAGGCGTCCAAGTCCACCCCCACGGGAGCAATCGCGAAGTTCGCGGCAACCGGCAAGCGCACGAAGAAGAAAGACCTTGCCCTGCTCGCCATGGACTACGGTTACGTTTACGTTGCGCAGGTGTCCATGGGCGCGGATATGAATCAGGTCGTCAAAGCCTTCGCGGAAGCGGAAGCCTACCACGGACCTTCCATCATCATTGCGTACGCCCCCTGCATCAACCACGGTATCAACATGACCAAGTCTCAACTCGAGATGAAGAAAGCGGTAGACACCGGTTACTGGCAGCTCTTCCGCTACAATCCCGAACTCGTCGACACGGAGCAGAATCCCTTCTTCCTCGACAGCAAGGAACCCACGGAAGATTACCAGTCCTTCCTTATGGGCGAAGTGCGTTACGCTTCCCTCGTCAAGCAGAATCCCGACGCCGCAAAGGTGCTGTTCGCGAAGAACGAACGCGACGCCGCCGTCAAACGCGCATTCTACGCCCGCAAGGCGGAATCCAACTGGAAACCCGGCAAATAAGCGCTTACGCCTGTCGGTCAAGCAAACACGAAAACCCCGTCCGATTCGGACGGGGTTTTGATTTTCCGGGTTTGATTTGTTTCAGTTTTGCCGCACTGCTTTTACCTGAACGCACCGTTCCGAAGCAAACCGTCAAATCAAAGATCGAGGCCTATCCTCGTTGCGGGCACTTTGCCCTCGAGAATGTCCTTTATGCTGTAACGGCTGCTTGCAATGATTACACGCGTTCCGTTTTTCAGCGGTTCTTTGATGTATTCCAGCTTGGCACGCGCTCCGTGCGCTCCTTTGCGGGAAGCACCCGAACAGTGCGATTGCAATTCCTCCACATTGGAAATGAGCTCGTAAACGTCCTTGCCGCTCACTTTTTCGATAAGAGAGCCTTCGTCGTCGGGATTGAGATAAATTCCTTCCGTGGTTGTGAGAATGAGCAGAGTCTTGCACTTGACAAGGCAGGCAATCTGGCTTGCCGTTTCGTCGTTGTCCACGCATTCGATGGCTTTACCGCGTTCGGCGCGGACTTTGACAATCTCGTGTTTGCGGTTCTCCTCGTCGCTGACGGGGTCGTTGTAGTTCACGATGGGAATGGCGTTCTGCCCTGGGCAACGGCACAGCATTTCAAAGAGGTGTTCGCGTTTCTCCGCGTCGTTGAAGTGCTGATGTTCGACAAGAATCTGCCTCACGCTGAAACGGCTGTCTATGAACTGCCTGTACGTCTGCATGAGAATGGACTGTCCCTGCGCGGAATAGTCTGTCTTGTTGTCCTCGTCGGAGCCGTGCAAATCCCTGCCTGTACGTTTGATGTAATCAAGCCTGCCTATCTCCGTGGCTCCCGAAGTGACCCAGATGTACCCGGGACGCAACTCGCGCGAAAGACGGGCTATGATGTTGTAGTTCATATCCTGATACTCGCGGTCGATGAGCGCCATCGAGCCAATCTTGCCCACAAGTTCGATGTCGAAATTCGCCATTGGAATCCTCGCGTAAAAAAATTGCCACCGTGAGTGGCAATTCGATTATATTATATGTTTTTTCAAAAGGCAACCCTTTGCGTGCAGTAACCCGTCGAAAGAGAGCCCGTTCAAGACGGATACGGTCTGATATGTTTCAGGCTTCCGTCTTTTCCGCTTTGAGAATGAGTTTGCCGTCAACGACTTCCCAGAGATTGCCGTCGAGAGCAAGGTTGTCCGTCTTGCCCACCCAGTCCCAGTTGTCGTAATTTGACGCATCGGTGGTTTTCAACGCTTCGATTACGGGAGTGTCCTCACCGGGAACGTATGCCGCCCCGTTGAGCGTCACGCCGTTGCCTTCCGCGACGTAACACTTGGTGTATTCGTCTTTCGCACTGTCGAACCTGCCCACCAGCACGCCCGTTTCGTTGGTGCCGTCTTTGTTGACGACAACGACGTTGCCGTTGACAAACAACCTGCCGCATTTCACGCCGCCCGCCGTTCTGCCGATTGCCGCGCCGGCATTGACTTCCGTGGAGGAACCGTCCGCAACCGTGACCGTCACCGTGCCTTTGAAGTAGCACGCCGCCACGTTCCCCGACGTGGTACCGCCCGTATTTATCGTATATCCGACCGCGCCGCCCGCATACACGCTTCCGCGCGTCGCGGAGCTTTCCGCCACGACGTTCACGAAAGCTTTACAGTTGGACACGGCGGCTTCGTTTCTGCCGACGATGCCACCGACTCGGACAACGGTTCCGCTTGCCGAAATTGCGGCATTGCTTCCGTTTTCAAGCACGAAATCGCTTTCCAACGTGCTTGCTCCCGCTCTCGCCGTCACGCCGCCCGCATAGGCTTCGTATCCTTCTGCGCGGACAGCTCCTCCGAGCGACACTCCCGTCGAAGTGATTTTGGCATTGTCCGTTCTGCCTGCCACACCGCCCGCATACGCTTCCGCCGTCGCGACGACGTTGATTCCGCCCGCACCGACGTTCACGTCACAACCGTTCACGGTGCCCGCACCCAGCGTACCCGCCATTCCGCCGACATACGCCCTTTCGGCGCCGGCAATCGCGACGGCCGTTTCCGCCGTGCACCCGGATATATTGCTTCCTTTGCCCGCGGTTGCGACCAACGCTCCCGCGTACACGCTCTTGCCGTGCGCGTCCAACGGCTGAACGGAAGACCCGAGGGTAAGCGTCGCGGTGCATTTTTCCACGGTGCCATAATTGTACGCCGCTATGCCTGCAATACGCACGGAATCCGCGGAGTCCGCACCCGAAACGTAAGCACTCCAACCTTCCACCGAGGTGACGACGACGTTGAGTTCCTTCACCGTGCCGGAGTTCGCACCCAACAATGCAATTTCACTTCCCGCGACAAAAGCCATGTTAATCGTATGATTTCCGCCGTATAAAGTGCCGTTAAATGCGTTTTCTTTGTTATAAAGCGGGGATACGGCGGTCAACGCAAGGTCGGATTCGATGTGAATGTTGGCATTGAGATATTCCGCTTTCGCAGTCTCGTCGTCGCCGCTCAGCACCGTCGCCAGAGTCTGTGCGAATGTCTCGAATTCCTGTGCGGAAGAGACTGTTATCTTGCGCACCCATTTGGCTTTGAGCACGAGTTTGCCGTCGGAAGTATCGGAAGGTTTCACTATGTTCTCCGTGACGGCGGACGCACCAGAATTGTCGGCGCCTTCCGCTGTGTCGAAAAACACGAACTTCACCTCGCGCGTCACGGTATTCCCGTCGGAGTCCTCCGTTTCCTTTTCGTAATACCAGTAAAGGAAATCGTAATCGGGGTGTGTGGGATTGACGGCTATCTTGTCTATCGTGTCTCCCTGACGGAGTTCGATGGTCGCGGGAATATCGGACGCACCGTCCTTATCCGCGGCGAACTCCACCTCATAGACGGGCAACTGACTGTAAAACATCGGATAAAGCGTCAGGGTTTCGTCCAGAGAAAACTTGGAATTGAGTTTGAGCGAAGACGCCGCCGCTCCCGCTTTCAGCGATTGCGTGAGCGCGGCGCGCTTGCCGTCCTTGTCGTAATAGTAAAAATAGAGAAAATAATCCGTTTCGACGGGGTTGCCCGATGCGTCTTTGACGGAAGGCAACGCGGAGACGGTTACCGCGTCCGAATCGAAAGTGGTGGTCAGCGTGTCGTATTCCATCACTATTTGTTCGGCCGTATATGTGTTGTTGGGATTGTTCGGGTCGATTGCCGCCAGATTGTGAGAATACTTCTTTGCTTCGAAAACGGCGGTAAGCGTGAGATTGGACGTCACGGGAGTGGAAAAATCGTACGATTTTTCGCCGTCCGCCGACCAGAACTTGAACGTGTATCCTTTTTTGTAGGGAATCGCGTGTTCGCCCGTCGCGGAGTTCACGGGAGGTCTGACGGTGGAGCCGTAAAGTACTCCCGTCAGAGTGTATTGGGAGAAATCCAGCTCTCCGTCGGCGTTGAACGTCACGGTGAAAGTGGCGCCTTCGGGCTTGTTGCCCTCTCCGCCGCTGCCGCCGTTCGTAGAACCGCCGCCGGTTTTGTTGTCGCAAGCGACAAATGCCACCGCAACCACGGCGACGAGCACCGCAACCAAAATAACCAACAAGACTTTTTTCATAAGTTCCTTTCGAAAGTTGCCGAGAAGAGAGCAAATCTCCCTCCCCTCGACGCCTTTCGGAAATTAGTTTCCGTTATATTCACTTCAATATACCCGCGCGCACGTTAAACCCGCATTAAAAGCACATTAAAAGTCTGCGCGCACGAGACGGGAATCACTCTTCCTGCGTTTCGACCGGTTCGGAAATCACGATTTCCTCGAATTCTTCGTTTCGGTCGGCGATTTCGTTTGCCTGCCTCATCATTTCGGACCTGGCGTTCTCTTTTGCCGCGATTTTGTCGATGACGCGCAGAATCACGTCCAGACCCTGATGCATAACGTCGACGTCGAATCTCTCGGGCACGTCGTAGAAGGTGTGATAATACTGCGTGAGCACGGGGTTCTGCGCCGCGAAAGTTATGCTCTTCACACCCGCTTTCGTCATAGGAGTGGAATCACAACCGCCCACGGGATTCTTCATTCTGGAAGGCTTCTCGATTCCGCTCTCCTTCATTGCTTCGAAGAACATGTCTTCCAGTTCCTTGTCAAATCTGGTGAACTGCCACACGTCGCCGTTGATGACCTCGAAATGGTCCTTGTCGGCGATTGAGTCGATGTTGATGTTGTAGCAGTTGCGCAATATGTCCTCTCCCTTATGTCTGCGGGTAAAAGCGATGGAGCCGCGCAACCCCGCTTCTTCCGAACCGCAGTTCATGTCGATGATGCGGCAATTTGCGGGCATGCGGTCGGGGTGTTCCTTGTAATACTTCGTAACGGCATAGGCAAGAGAAATCCCCGTGGCGTTGTCCATTGCACCGGGAGACGCGGTGCGGGGATTCTTGTCCGCCCACATCGTGATGAAATAGCACCCGGGAATGACGAAAACCGCAAGCAGAACGTAAAGCGCTATTCTGAAATCGGCTGCGCCGTCGAGAATTTCGTTCATTCTGATGAGTTCGGCCGCCGTCATCGTGCTGTAATCGGGCGAAACGTAAACGTACTTGCAATAAATTATGAACATCGCAAGCGACGCGACCGTCAAAAACAGGAAGGAAAGTATGCCCCAGCCCATTTTCACGAAAGCAAGCGCAGGTTTTTGCGCGGAATGCTTCCAGTTCCAGCTGGTGTCGAGGTGAGCCGACAGCATTATGGTGTAATCGTAATTACCTTTTTTGGGAAGCAGTTCGCCGTAAACGTTTTGCGAGGACTCCTGCGGAAAAACGAAGTCAAACCACGTTTTGTAAAGGAATACGCTGCAAACCATCCATACCCACGTCAGCAGACAGACAAAGAAGACCAGCCCGTAAAGCTGTTGGAAATACATTGCCACCGCACAGGCAATGCCTATCCAACCGGCATAAGGAATGCCGCCTATGCTGGCTCTCGGAGCAACGAGAAACTTCTCTGTGACGGGCTTGATTCCGATGTCGGAAAGCTTGTTCGCCATCATTTCGGCAAACTTCTTCTCGCCCTCGGAGCCGGGAAGGCGCGAGCCGATTTCGTTTGCGGCGGTCTGTACGATGCCGTAAGCCTCGTCGGCATAAGGTTTTGTGTCTTTGTTCATAAAATTCCTCCTCTACTGCGGGAAATCAGTCCTGCGCTGTCCGCGGCAGGTCAGCGGAAATCCGCATTATTTTCCGATATATTCTCTTCCGCCCATCCATTTGCGAAGCACTTCGGGAACGGTCACGGTGCCGTCCTCGTTCTGGAACTGCTCCACAATCGCGGGAATGAGTCTCGACGTCGCCAGTCCGCTGCCGTTAAGCGTGTGCACATAGGCGGGTTTGCCCGTCGCGGAATCGCGGTAACGGGTGTTGTTCCTGCGCGCCTGGTAATCGTTGGCGTTGGAAACGGAACTGCACTCCTTATAAATGCCCATGCTGGGAATCCAAAGTTCGACGTCGTAGGTTCTCGCCATGGAAGCCGAACAATCTCCCGCGGCGAGTTTGGACACTCTGAAATGCAACCCCAGATTCTCGACGAGAGCCGCCGCCTTGTTCACCAGTTCCTCGAAAGCTTCCATGCTGTGGTCGGGGTGAGCGTACTGCACCATTTCCACCTTGTTGAACTGGTGTCCGCGAATCATGCCGCGCTCTTCCGCTCTCGCGCTTCCCGCCTCCTTGCGGTAGCAGGGGGTGTAGGCAAAGAACTTCATGGGCAGTTTGCTTTCGTCTATGATTTCGCCCGCATACATATTGACCAGCGCCGTTTCCGCGGTGGGAAGCATGAATCTGTTGCGATGTCTGTCCTCGTCGCAATCCAGCCAATAGACTTCGTCGCTGAATTTGGGGAACTGACCCGCGCCGTATCCGCAGGCGTAATTGAGCTGATGAGGGGGCAAAATGAACTCGTAACCGTCTTTCAGGTGCTCCTCGATGAAATAGTTGAGCAACGCCCATTCCAGTTGAGCGCCGAGTCCGCGGTAAATCCAGAACCCGTTGCCTCCGAGTTTGACGCCGCGCTCGTAATCTATGAGCCCGAGCGACGTGCACAAATCGACGTGATTCTTAATCGGGAAAGAGAACTCCGGCACCTTGCCCACCACTTTGACAACCTGATTGTTTTCCTTCTCTCCCGGCAACAAATCCGCGTCGGGAATGTTGGGCAGTCTGGACAAAAAGTCCGCGATTCTCTCCACCAGCGCGCTGACGGCCGCGTCGCTTTCGGCGATTTCGTCGCCGATTTTGCGCATCTCGTCGAATATGGGTTCGACGGGTTTACCCTCTTTTTTGAGTTTGGGTATCTCTGCGGAAACCTTGTTGCGGCGGGCTTTCAACTGCTCCACCTGAGAGATAATGCTTTTTCTTTCGTTATCCCATGCGATAACGTCCGTGAAGTCCACTTCGCAACCCTTTTTCGCAAGAGCCGCGGCAACCTCTTCGGGATTCTGTTTGATTCTGACGATATCCAGCATAATATTCACCTTCCGCCGTAGGGCGCATTAAATTCTTTGTCAGGCAATGATGTTCACAAGTCGTCCGGGAACCACGATGACCTTTTTGGGGGCGGCTCCGTTCAGCTGCGCTTCCACCGCTTTGAGAGCCTCGCTTTCTATTTCGCTCTTGGACGCCGTGCTTGCCACGGTTATTCTTGCACGCAGTTTGGAGTTTATCTGCACGGCAAGCTCAATTTCGTCGCGGACAAGCGCTTTTTCGTCGCAGACGGGGTACGCCTGATTGAACACGGAATAGGGCTGCCCCAGCATCTCCCAAAGTTCCTCGCAGAAATGCGGCGCAAAGGGAGCCATAAGCAAAACGAGGTCTCTGACGCAATCCTTGAAGAAAGACGTCTTGGCGGACACCGCCGAGTCGTAAGCGTAAATGGCGTTGACGTATTCCATGACTCTTGCGAGAGCCGTATTGAACGAGAATGTCTCCAAATCCGCAGAAACAGACTTTATCGTGTTGTTTCTGACATAGTTAAGTTCCTTTTCCGCTTTTTGCATGGGAGCGTCTCCGAAGTTCATGCCGTAACACTTCGTGACCAGTCTTTCCACACGGTCGAAGAATCTGCTGATGCTGTCCAGGCCGTTATCGTTCCAGGGACCGCCCTCCACATAGCTGAAACCGAACATCAGATATACCCTGAAAGCGTCCGCTCCGTATTTGGAAATGCTGTCGTCGGGCGACACCACGTTGCCTCTGGACTTGGACATTTTGAAACCGTCCGAACCCAGTATGGTGCCTTGATGTACCAGAGAAAGGAAGGGTTCGTCGAAATTGAGATACCCCATATCGCGCAGGGCTTTCGTGAAGAAACGCGCGTAAAGCAGATGCATGCACGCGTGTTCGGCTCCGCCGATGTACTTGTCGACGGGAAGCATCTTGTTTATCCATTCCGTATCGAACGCCTTTTCGGAATTTCTGTTGTCGGGATAACGCAGATAGTACCAGCTGGAACACACGAAAGTGTCCAACGTATCGGGGTCGCGGCGGGCAGGACGTCCGCACACGGGACACGTGACGTTCATAAATTCCTCGCACTTGGCAAGGGGGCTGACGCCGTCGGGAGTGAAGTCCACGTTGTAAGGCAGCCTGACGGGCAAATCTTTTTCGGGAACGGGCACCACGCCGCAGTGCTCGCAGTGTATCATGGGAATGGGCGCGCCCCAGTAACGCTGACGGCTGACCAGCCAGTCGCGCAGGCGGTAGTTGGTTTTGAGTGCGCCTTTTCCCTCTTTTTCCAGTTTGCGAATAACGGCGATTTTGCCCTCTTCCGAAGTCATGCCGTCGAACTCGCCGGAGTTTATCATAACGCCGTAATCGCAGTATGGCAGGTCGTCGCTGCCACCGTCCGCGGATTTTACGACGCGTTCGATGGGCAAGCCGAGTTTCTGCGCGAAAACGTAGTCGCGCTCGTCGTGCGCGGCAACGCCCATAACGGCGCCCGTGCCGTAACTTGCCAGAACGTAATCGGCAACGAGAATGGGAACTTCTCTGCCGTTGACGGGATTGATGGCGTAAGCGCCCGTCATAACACCGGTTTTTTCGCGGGTGGAAGCCAGACGGTCGATTTCCGTGACTTTGGAAGCATTGAGCTTATATTCCTCGACGGCGGCTTTCTGCTCCGGCGTGGTAATGACGTCGACAAGAGGATTTTCGGGAGCAAGCACGACGTAGGTCACGCCGAACGCGGTGTCGGCACGCGTCGTGAACACGCGGAAAGTTTCCTCCCTTCCTTTGATTGCGAACTCTATTTCCCCGCCGTAAGACTTGCCTATCCAGTTCTTCTGCATAAGTTTGGTCTTTTCCGGCCAGTCGAGCTTGTCGAGGTCGCGGAGCAGTTCCTCGGCGTACTCCGTGATTTTGAAGAACCACTGCGTGAGGTTCTTTCTTATCACCGTGGTTCCGCAACGCTCGCACTCGCCCTGCACCACCTGTTCGTTGGCAAGCACCGTGTTGCACGACGGACACCAGTTGACGGGAGCCTCTTTGCGATAGGCAAGTCCCTTCTTGTAGAGTTGCAAAAACAGCCACTGCGTCCACTTGTAATATTCGGGCACGCAGGTGTAAAGTTCGTAGTCCCAATCGTATGTTGCGCCGATTTTTTTGAGCTGCTCCTCCATGGTGGCGATGTTTTTCATCGTGCTGTCCTGGGGGTGAATGCCCGTCTTTATGGCGTAGTTTTCGGCAGGCAGACCGAATGCGTCGAATCCCATGGGCTGGAACACCTCGTAACCCTGCATTCTCTTGAAGCGTGCATAGGTGTCGGAAGGTCCGTAATTGTACCAGTGCCCGGCGTGGAGCTTCGCTCCGGAAGGATAAGAGAACATTTCCAGCACATACCATTTCTTGTCCACTCTGTCGCGGTGAAACTTGTAAAGCCCCGTGTCCGCCCAGATTTTCTGCCATTTGCTTTCGACTTTGATGAGGTCCATTGACTAAAAGTTATCTCCTGAAACAAAACTTATATAGTATTTTAATACCGCTTTTGTAAACTGTCAATTAAACGGGCGCACAAACGGGCGCAAATACGCGCGCGGAGACTCCGCCGTCCGCACTCCGCCGCATAAAAAAGAACGGGGGTCCATTTTGGCAAAAAGTTTTTATTTGCGTTGAGAAAGTGCGGCGGGTATGGTATAATGATTTGAAAAAGCGGGTGTACGTCACCCGAAAACGGGGGCTAAGATGTTTGTCACATTCGAGGGTTGCGAGGGCGTCGGGAAATCCACTCAGCTGGCGATGCTCAAAGAATATCTGAAAAACACGGGACAGGACGCCGTCTACGTTCGCGAGCCCGGCAGCACGGAAATTTCCGAAAAAATCCGCGCCATCATTCTCGACCCCGAAAACACGGAAATGAGCGCGGAGACGGAAGCTCTGCTCTACGCCGCCGCCCGCGCGCAACTTGTGAAGGAAGTCATACGACCCGCTCTCGACGAGGGAAAGACGGTCATCTGCGACAGATACATCGACAGTTCCGTCGCGTATCAGGGATATGCCCGCGGACTGGGAAGAGACTTTGTGGAAAAGATAAACTGCTATGCTCTGGAAAACGCCACGCCCGACGTGACGGTGTTCATAGACCTGCGCCCGTCGGCATCGTTCAGGAGCACCAGCCGCAACGACAGAATGGAGCGCGAATCACGCGATTTTCACGATAAAGTGTATGAAGGCTTTATTGCACAATCCGAAGCTTCAAACGGTCGTTTTGTGATGATAAAACCCGAAAAAGACAAAAATGCAACGCAAAAAAAGATTGTCGACGCTCTGCGCGAAAGAGGTGCGTTGAAGTGAACGGACCCGTCTTCGAAAACACGCTTAAACAGAGCCGTGCCTTTGCCCTCGTCGACAAGGACATGCGCCTGGGACTGGGACACGCGTACATGGTGGTATCTCCCGACGACGACACCGTGCGCGATTTCTTCACGTTGGTGGCGGCTACCGTTTTCTGCACCACGCACAGAGCGTGCATGGAATGCGCGGAGTGCCACAAAGTGCTGACGGGAAATCATCCCGACGTCTTCAACGTCAACACGGCGGGCGAAAAAATCAAGGTGGGCGAAATCAAGGACATGATATCCTCCGTGTCCATAAAATCGCTGACGGGCAGAAAGATATATTTCGTTCACCGCGCCGACCTCATGACGGCGGATGCGCAGAACAAACTGCTCAAAACTCTGGAAGAGCCGCCCGAAGGCGTGACGATTTTTCTGGGTGTCGCAAACGAATCGGGACTGCTCGACACGGTAAAATCGCGTTGCCGCAAGGTGTATATGGACATCTTCGACCGCGAGACGGTCTACGACGCGCTGATTGCCTTGAACTGCGATGGCGAATCCGCCGCGATTGCCGCCGCCTGTTGCGAGGGACAGCTGGGAAAAGCGCGACGGATTGCCTTTTCGCACGAATACACCGAATACTACTCCGACGCGCTCTCTCTGCTCGAAAACCTCAAAAAGAGTCCCGACGTGTTGCCCGTGTCGGGCACGCAGTCCCTCAAAAAGAATCCCGGCGACTTCCTCAAAATACTCACCGTCGCCGTGCGTGATTTGCTTTCCGCAAAGATGGGCAATCCGCTTTTCTTCGACGGAGAGACCTCCGCGCGAATAAACCGCATTTCGGAAACTTTTTCCGTGCGCGCGCTGGCTCTCACCGTCGGTCTCATAAACGAAGCGCAGGAGAAACTGTTTTACGGCGTCAATGCCGCTGCCGTAACGGACAGCCTGCTCTTCTCCGTATTGGAGGTCAAACACAAATGGCAATCATAGTTGGCATAAAGTTCAGAAACAGCAACAAGGTCTATTATTTCGACCCTTCGGGAATAGATTTCGCCGAAGGCGACGGCGCCATTGTCGAAACCGCCCGCGGGCTGGAATTCGGCACGGTGTCCATTCCCAACCGCGACGTTTCCGAAAAGGAAATCGTCAGTCCTCTGAAACCCGTCGTCCGCAAAGCCACCGACGCCGACATCGCGAAGGTGGAGAAAAACCTCGCCGACCGCACGCACGCGTTGCAGGTCATTCGCGAGAAAGCCGCCGAACTGGGACTCGGCATGAAGCTTGTCGACGCGGAGTACACCTTCGACCGCTCTAAACTGATTTTCTATTTCACCGCCGAAGGGCGCGTGGACTTCCGCGAACTGGTGCGCACTCTCGCGTCCATTTTCAAAGTGAGAATCGAACTCAGGCAGATTTATGAGCGCGACGACACCAAAATGCGCGGAGCGCTGGCTGCGTGCGGCCGTCCGTGCTGCTGCACCACTCACCTGTCCGATTTCGAAAAAGTGTCCATAAAAATGGCAAAAGTTCAGGGGCTGTCGCTCAACCCGCAGAAAATCAGCGGCGTCTGCGGCAGACTGCTGTGCTGTCTGAAATACGAAAACGCCTATTACAGCGAAGTTTTCAAGCTCATGCCCAAGGTGGGGAGCAAGGTCAAGACCGCCGACGGCGAAGGCGTGGTGGAATCCAACGACCTCATCAAACAGACGACGCGCGTTCGCGTGCTGCTCAAAGACGGCAACTACGACGTTCGCACCTACAAACTCGAAGAACTGGGAATCGGAGAGCGCCAGTCCTCGGCGGAAATCGACGCAATGCCCGACACGGAAGAATGATTGTTCCGCTCTTTGCGGTGTCGGAGCACGGAACGGGTGGTAGCCGTTTGCAAGTGTTTTTATTGAAAAATACTACTGTACAAACCATTTCGGGTGTGCTATCATGTAGTAGGTTGCAAGACCAATATCGAATTATATAAGGAGTGAAACTATGGCCAGAGTTATCAGCGACGAATGCATTGCTTGCGGCGCATGCGCAGACACCTGCCCCGTCGGAGCGATTTCCGAAGGCGACGGCAAATACGTCGTCAATGCGGACGAATGCATCGATTGCGGAGCGTGCGAAGACGGTTGCCCCGTCGGAGCGATTTCCGAAGCGTAAGCAACGAAGCGTTCAAAAAAGTTCGATTGCAAAAAAGCGGGTTAACCCGCTTTTTTGTTTTTTTCCGTTGTGTTTTGGCAAGCTATATAGTAATATTATGTCCGTTATGAAAAGGAAATTGTCCGAAACGCTGCTCGAAAGTCTGAAAATGTTTGCCGTGTTTTTCAAAATAGGGCTGTTTTCCTTTGGCGGCGGTTACGCCATGCTCACGATGATTGAACACGAAGTCGTCGAAAAACGCAACTGGCTGACGCACGGCGAACTCATGGACATCTTCGCCATTGCGGAAAGCACTCCCGGTGCAATTTCCATCAACATCGCCACATTCATAGGCACCAAACGCGCAGGCGTGCTGGGCGGCATTATCACCACCCTTGGCGTCGTGCTGCCCTCTTTTCTGGTGATTCTGGCACTTTCTTACATCATTGACCTGGTTCGCGACAACAAGTGGATAAACTATCTCTTCCGCGGTGTGCGTGTGGGGGTTGTCGTACTCATCGTTCAGGCGGCGCTGAAATTCGTCAAGAACATGAAACGTACCGTCGTGGCTTTCGCACTGATGGCGGCGATGTTCCTGCTGGCGACGTTTACGGAAGTCAGCGTCATATATCTGATGTTGGGTGCAATAGGACTGTCCGTAATCGCCGTCGTCGTCACGCATTTCGCGAAAAACCGCAAGATGTTCGCACTCCTTACGTCAGGCACTCCCGAGTATTCGAGAAACGCGGAGCACTTCGCGGAAACGCCCTGTCCCGAAAATCTGCTGATTTGCAATCTGACGGACGATAGCGAGTCGGCCAACGAAGAGAAATCGGAAGCGGAATCCGACGACGAGGCGGAGCGCGAGAGTGCCCCCGCCGACGAGAACGGAGAAAACTTTTCCGCAGAAACCGACGGTGCGGACAGCAACGGCGACGTCGGCATTCCCGACGGCAACCATGACGCAGCGGACGGAAGCAACGGGGAGGAGAGCCGAAAATGATTTATCTGGAAATCCTCTGGACGTTCTTCAAAATAGGTCTTTTCACGATAGGCGGCGGGCACGCCATGATTCCTCTCATCATGAAGGAAATCGTTGCGCGCGGTTGGCTGGACCAGCAGGTATTGCTGGATTTCATCGCAATTTCCGAAAGCACGCCCGGACCTTTTGCCGTCAATATTGCAACATACACGGGCTTTCAGGTGGCGGATGTCGGCGGAGCCGTGGTGGCGTCGCTGGGCGTTGTGTTGCCTTCGCTCATCATCATAATCGTCATAGCAAAATTTTTCTCGCGCTACATGAACCGCCCCAAGGTTCAGGAAGTGTTCGACAACGTGAGCGGCGCGGTGACGGGACTGCTCTTTTCCGTGGCACTCACGATAGGCATTCTGGTGCTGTTCAATATGAGCGGCATTTTTGACGCCGCGTCGTTCAGCGCCGATTTCATAGGCATAGGACTTTTCCTCGGCGTACTTGCGCTGTCCTTTGTCAAAATCAAAGGCAAAAAGTTGCCGCCGATAGCACTCATTTTAATCTCCGCCCTGGGCGGCGTCCTGTTGTACGGTTTCATTCCAGTCTAGATATCTCCGTTAATACGCACTCCCGCAGGTGTACTTGATATACCCGTTTTATTGTGATATACTTTTTTGCAAGGAGTCGACATTATGGCACAAGAAATTTCAGAAAAAAGCAATGTTGAAATCACGGCAAGCTGTTCCAGGGTTGTCGGCTATTTTCACTTGCAGAACAATGTATCTCCGGTCAAACGTCTTTACGTCAAAAATTCTTCCGACGAAGAGCGCGAAAACGTAAAAATCAACATCTATTCCGAACCGCAGTTCCTCATTCCCTGCGAAATAACGGACGTCAGACTTCCCCGCCGCACCACCGCCAAATTCGAGACGGGCGTTCAGCTTTCGCCCCTCTTTATGGTGGCGCTCGACAAGAGCGTGGAGGGCGAAATCGTCATGGAAGTCCGCGAAGACGACGCCGTAATCGCGGAACAGAGGTTCAAGCTCACTCTGCTCGCCTTCAACGAATGCAACTACCGCGAGGACCCGGGCAGTCTCGCCGCTTTCGTGAGACGCACACCCGAAGTCAACAAGCTGGTCAGTCTTGCCGGAAAAAAGGTTCAGAGCTGGGACCTCGCGTCATGTACGGGATATTCCGGCACGCGCAACAACGTCCGCAACTATTTCGCCGCCTGTTACAGCGTGCTCGCCGACCAGAAATTCATAGCCGCTGAACATAAGCCCGACGAGGAATTCACCGCCGTTTCCGACCATCAGGAGACGCTGATTTCCAAAATCGCCTCCCCGTTGGAGCTGGCGTTGCTGCTTGCCTCCCTCGTGGAAGCCAACGGACAGAACGCTTTGATTGCCAACATAGGCAAAAAATGGTACACGGGATGCTTCCTCACAAACGAATGCCTTCCCAACCTCATCAACGACGACGCCGACATGCTGCGCAAGAAATCGCAGAAGGGCGTCGGCGACCTCAGCATGATTGCCGCCGACGACATCTTCCAGGGCGTATCCTTCGAAAAGGCGGAGAAGAGCGCGCAAAGCGCACTCAAAAAGGACGAGGACGTCGATTTCATCATCGACATCAAACGCGCACGCATAATGCACATCTTCCCGTTGCCTCAACGGGTAAAGGGAGCGGGCGGCTACGATTTGCGCCAGAGCAAGGACTATTACACCGACCTCGCGCCCAAACAGCTCAAAGAATACGGCGGAGATATAGTCGGCGAAAAGGAAATCAGCCGCGTCACCCAGTGGGAGCGCCGTCTGCTCGATATGGATATGCGCAACTCCCTGCTCAACTTCAAGGTTTCGCAGGCCGTCGTCAAGCTGCTGGTTCCGAGTCTGGAAGATTTCATAGAGTGCATGGCGGAAAACAAGACGTTCACTCTGGAAAGCAAACCCAAAGAAAATCTTGAAAGCCTGGAAAAAATGCCAAACGGCTTTGACAGAAATTCCTTCCTGAAACCGTTTGCGGACTATATGCTGTACGAATACAAAAACCGCCATCTCCGCACGGTTTACGACGCAAGAGAGCACGAGAGCACTCTGCTCCGTCTGTTCCGCAAGGAGAAGTCGATTCAGGAAGAAACGGGCACCCTCACGCTGTATCTGGCGGCGGGCTTCCTCAAATGGAAGGAGCAGGAATACTCCGAAGAGAAATTCGCTCCTCTCTTCCTCTACCCCGTCACAATCTCCAAAAAGGGCGTTGCCACGCCCGTCTATTCCATCGAGGTCAACATCGAGGACTTGCGCGTCAACAGCACTCTGCTGGAATTCCTGTATCAGGAGTTCGACCTCGATATGCGCGGACTCGCCACGGTGGAGCTCAACAGTCCGCAAGCCGTGCTGTCCGTTCTCGCCAGAATCAAGCGCGAGACGGTGCGTTTCAAGGGTTGGGACATCTACAACAACGTTTTTCTTGCCAGTCTGTCCTTTGCCAACTATCTGCTGTGGCACGACGTCAAGTACAAGTCTGACCGTTTCCGCGAACATCCCATCGTGCGTTCGCTCATCAACAACCGTCTGGAATTGCCGGAAAACGCGTTCGACCTCTCCGACCGCAGCAGCGACGAGGCCTATGTGGGAGCGGAAAAAATGTTTTTGCCGATTTCCGCGGACTCCTCGCAGTATTCGGCAATCTACGACAGCCTTTCCAAGAGCTTCGTCCTTCACGGACCTCCCGGAACCGGCAAGTCGCAGACCATCACCAACATCATCGCCAACAATATAGTTCGCGGCAGACGCGTGTTGTTCGTCGCCGAAAAGATGGCGGCGCTCTCCGTCGTCCACCGCAGACTGCAAAACATAGGGCTGGGTGATTTCTGCCTGGAACTTCACTCCAACAAGGCAAACAAAAACCTGGTGCTCAACCACATCATCAACACGCTGTCCCTGACGGAAAACACGTCGGAGCAGGAACTCGAAGACAAAGCGGCGGAAATCGCGGTGCCTCTCGACAAATTACAGAAAGAGCTGGACGCAATGCACCGCAAGCGCTATCTCGGTTTCTCGCTGTACGAGGCCATTCTCAACTACTTCGAAAACGAGGACGCCCCCGACTGTCTGAACATCGACAGTCTCTTTTACGAAAAGCTGACGGAGAGCTCATTCAACAATTATCTCGATGTTCTCACCGAACTTTCTCTGCGCGCAAAGGAATGCGGCAACATCGAAAAATCGCCTTTCAGGCACATAGGCGATTTCGAATACAACGACCGTTGGCGCGCGGACGGCGAATCCATTCTGGAAATCTTCACGATAGAGCTCAAACACCTGCGTCAGTACGCGCGCAACCTTTTGCCGCTGTTCAATATGCGGACGGTGGCTCTCACCCGCGCCAAAATCGACGCGCTGTATAAAATCTGTCAGTTGCTCAAAGAGGAATGCGTGCGGGAGTATTTCGCGCATTGCAAACTGGAAACCAACGCCAAAGGCATGCTGGATTCCTTCCGCGAAGCCTACAAGAAGAACCGTGTTCTGACGGAAGAATACGTGTCGAAATACGGCGCGTACCCCTATGAAGTTCCTCTCGAAGAGCTTGATGCGGCAATGAAAACGTGCAATTACAGCCGCGGCGTAAAACGCTGTTTCCCCGCTTCTCTCGAAAAGAAGGACCGCGGCTTCTTCCTGGAATTTCTCGCAAAATGCGAGTCCAACCGCCGCACGCTCGCCAAGCGCACGAGCGAGCTCTCCGCGCTGTTTGCCATGACGTCGGCGGACGTCGAGGCTGTGTACGGGCGCGTGGAAAAGCTCACCGAACTCTTCGAATGCGCGCACAAGCTCTACGCCGACTTCGACATCAATCTTTTCAACGAAAGTTGCATAGAGCTCACCCGCTACGGCGTGCACCGTTATGTCGACTTCTTTATCGCCGCATACGACAACTGCTCCAAGGCGGCACGGGATTTCAGCCATATTTTCCACACGGGCGACTTCCTGGGCGGCGACGACATAAACTCCGCAATCGAATACGTTTCCACCGTTCAGAAAAACATAGACTACATTCCCAACTGGTGCCGCTATCAGGAAATGGTGGGAAAGTGCCGTAACAGCGGGTTCGAATTCATTCTCGAGCCTTTGAACATGGGCGAAATCTCCGCCGACGACATTCTGCGTTGTTTCAAGAAGTGCGTATATCACAACTTTATCCGCAGCGAACTCTATCTCGACGACGTGCTCTGCCAGTTCTCCGGGCTCAACCTCGAAGAGGCGGCAAACAAGTTCAAGGTGCTCACCGAAGAATACGAACGTCTCACCAGGCTTGAGCTTTACCGCCGACTTGTCGCAACCCTGCCCCGCGCCGATACGACGGGCGACCACAATCTGGAGCGCGTCATTCTCATGCGCGCGGAAAAAACCAATATGAAGGGCACCACCCTGCGCAACCTGTTCTCGCAGATTCCCAACATTCTGAAAGCCTGCTGTCCGTGTATGCTGATGTCGCCGACGTCGGTAACGCAGTTCCTCGACATCGATATGGACAAGTTCGATTTGGTAATCTTCGACGAGGCGTCGCAGGTGCCCACCTGCAAAGCCGTGGGCAGCATCGTGCGTGGCAAAAACGTCATCATCGTGGGCGACCCCAAACAGCTGCCGCCAACCACGTTTTTCAGTTCGGACTACAAGGACGACGAGCACTACGAAGTCGAGGACCTCGAAAGCATTTTGGACGACTGTCTGGCACTCGGCATGCCGGAAAGCCACCTGCTGTGGCACTACCGCTCCAATCACGAGAGCCTGATTGCTTTCTCCAACGCCATGTATTACGACAACACGCTGCTCACCTTCCCCTCTCCCAACGAGCTGAACAGCAAAGTGTCCTTCAAATACGTCGACGGCGTGTACGAAAGAGGCGGAAGCAAGTGCAACAAGAAGGAAGGCGACGAACTCGTGGCGGAAGTCATTCGCAGACTGAAAGACCCGACCACGCGCACACAGAGCATCGGCATCGTCACATTCAACACCGCACAGCAGACTTACATAGAAAACGGACTTGCCAAAGCCATTCACGACAACAACCTGGATTCCGTCGCGTACGATTGCGAAGAGCCCCTCTTCGTCAAGAACCTGGAAAGCGT
Organism: uncultured Clostridia bacterium; assembly: GCA_944349635.1. Lineage (GTDB taxonomy): Bacteria > Bacillota > Clostridia > Christensenellales > CAG-917 > Limadaptatus. Next base: position 309,411 of record CALVNH010000001.1, read on the forward strand.
CCAGGGCGACGAACGCGACGTCATTCTTTTCAGCGTCGGCTACGGCCCGGACAGCACGGGCAAACTGTCGCTCAACTTCGGTCCCATCAACCAGGCGGGCGGCTACAAACGCCTGAACGTCGCCGTCACCCGCGCACGCAACGAAATGAAAGTTTTCAGTGCCATAACGGGCAATATGATTGACCTCAACAGGACGGACAGCAAGGGCGTCGCGGGACTGAAAGCCTTCCTCGAATACGCCGAACGCGGCAGAGATATGCTGGCAATCGCAAACACCGACATCACCTCCGCAAAAGGCGGCATAGGCGAACTCGTCGCCCGCGAACTCAAAGACAAAGGCATCATCTGCGACTATAACCTCGGCGTGTCCGACTTCAAAATCGACGTCGCCGTCGTCGACCCGCGCAACAAGGACAAGTATATCCTCGCCATCATCTGCGACAGCGAAAGCAGCTGCAAACTGAAAGGCGTGAAGGACCGCGTCGCAATGCAGACCAAAATTCTGCGCAAACTCGGCTGGAATACTTATCAACTGTGGACGGTCAATTTCTTCAACAACACGCGCCGCGAGATAACCAAAATCAAGGACTACATCACCACGCTCACCGAAAAGAAGGTGATGAGCAAAAAAATGGTCAAGGACATCACCAACCGCTACCGCACGGCATACAAGAGTTATTACTGCAAACCCATGCTGAAAGCGGGTCCCGACTATGTGCTCAACTTCGTCAACGAAGAAAAGATAAAAGAGCGCATAAGAGATATCATAGAAACGGAATCGCCCATTGAAAGCTCCGTTTTGTTGGATAAACTGCTTGTATTGTACAATGTGCCGCGCACCAGCAAACGTGCCGTCGCCGCTCTCACGGAGTATACGGAAGAGTTCGCGAGCTTCCGTCAGGAGTTCGGAGACAAGGTTTTCTACGTAGACAAACCCGTGGAAACTTTCCGTCCCAACGACGTCAAGGTGTCTCGCGACCTGACCAAAGTGCACCCCGGCGAAATCGTTGCCGCCGCAAAGTGCGCAATCGAAAGCAGGCTGAATCTCATGCGCTCCGACATAGTCAAGGAAGTGCTTGCGCTCTTCGGCACTTCCAAAAAGACCAAGGCGGTTTCGGAATGGATAGAACAGTGCGTGGCAACCGCCATTGCCGAAAATCAGATTATGGTCACCGTGGACGACATTCTGACAACCTGAATTTCGCACGCCTCCGCAGCAAACGAAAAGGAGCGGGATTGTCTTCCCGCTCCTTTACGGAAAACAAGACAGAACGCTTTCGCCGCACGGCGGAGCCTGACGGCGGGCGGGAACGCCCCACCCGCAGTTTAACTTAAATTATTATGTCGATTGATAAGGTGAAAGAATATCTCCGTCGTTTCGGAGCCGAAAACAGAGTGATGGAATTCGACGTTTCCAGCGCCACCGTGGAACTTGCCGCGCAAGCTCTTGACTGCGAACCCTGCCGTATAGCAAAGACGCTTTCCCTTTCCCTGAACGGGAACCCCGTGCTCATAGTCACGGCAGGCGATACGAAAATCGACAACGCGAAGTACAAAGCCCGTTTCGGAGCAAAAGCAAAAATGCTCTCTTTCGACGAAGTGGAGTCCCTGACGGGACACGCCGTAGGCGGCGTCTGTCCTTTTGCGGTGAACGACGGCGTCACGGTCTATCTCGACGAATCGCTCAAACGGTTCCGCACCGTATTCCCCGCCTGCGGCAGTTCCAACAGCGCGATAGAACTCTCCGTCGGAGAACTGGAACTTCTCTCCTCCGCGTCGGGCTGGGTGGACGTCTGCAAACAAAAAGAATCCGAATGACGTCAGATTTCAAACGACATCAGCACGTTATAAGGCAGCCCGGCAATATCGTCTATTGTCATCTCGGCGACATTGACCGCCGTTTCGCCCGTTATTTCGGGCTTTCCGTTCTCCTGCCGGAATGAAAACAGTTTTACTTGTCCCCTTAGAGCCGTGACCGCCCCGACAAAAGCCGCGATTTCGTCATACTCTTCTCTGAGCGTTTGGCTTCGGGCATCTCTCTTTGCGTTTTCTATGACGTCGTCTATGTTGTCGGACGGCAAGGTTATCTCCGTTTCTTCGCTTTCGTCGCCGCACAACGGAATCAACGTCATCTTGCGGGGCTTTCTTTTTTTCAGAGTATAAGCGCAGCTGTCGCGCAAAAGGTCGTTGTCGTCGCTATTCATAAACTTCTCAAACCTTTCGCGGAACTCTCTCATCGCCTCGCTGTCGTCAATCTCTCTGTTCAGTTGTTCGACAAGCGGATATACGTCGGAATGCAGTCTGCGGGCCTTCTCCTCCTCCGAAAGGGACTCGTCGTTCATTATTCGCTCGGTAAGTTTTGTTTCGAGTTCGGCAACCTTGCCGAACATCGCTTCGTTCTCCGCAACAAGCCTGTCGTACTCTCTTTGAAAAGATTTCTTTTTGGCTCTGTAACCGCGCCTCGACATAATTTCTTTGACGGCAACAAGACGTTCCACATTGCGGCGCACGTTGTCCGTCACGAATTGCTCGAAACTTCCGCAGTCGCCGTCACTGAGCAAGGATACCACGGAACCGCAATTGCAACGCATACCGCCGGAGATGAAAAAACCGAACTTTCCTTTCAAAGCAGGAACGGGATTTTCGTCGTCGATACACTCGGCATTGCCGAAACCCAAATGCTCTTTCATCAGTGCAAGCACCTTATCCCGCGCGATGTTTTCGGAAACGCAAAAAACGTTCAGCTGACACATACCTTTTCTCCTTTTTTCAATTTAAATTATACATGGCTTTTCCGTGTTTTCAACGGACAAATTCCGAAACGCGCAGAACCGGATTGAAAACGCGCAACGCGGGCGCGCACGGACGCAAAGTGCCGCACAATATGTGCGGCACTTTGCAAATCCCCTTTCTTCCTCTTTCCGAGAAAAATCAAAAGTTGTCGGTATGAACTTCGAAAAACGCTTGCGGATACTTGCACACGGGGCAAACTTCGGGCGCTTTGACTGCCATTGCGATATGCCCGCAGTTGCGACACTCCCAAACGGTGATGCCGCTCTTTTCGAAAACTTGTTTCGTTTCCACGTTGTTGAGAAGCGCACGATATCTCTCTTCGTGACGCTTTTCCACCGCGGCAACCGCGCGGAACTGTGCCGCAAGTTCGGGGAAACCGTCTTCGTCGGCTTCTTTTGCCATGCGCGAATACATATCCGTCCACTCGTAGCTTTCGCCTTCCGCAGCGTGCAACAGATTTTCCGCGGTGTCGCCCAGTTCGCCCAACGCTTTGAACCACAGTTTCGCGTGTTCCCTCTCGTTGTCGGCGGTCTGCAAGAACAACGCCGCAATCTGCTCGTACCCCGCCTGATGTGCCACGGCGGCAAAATAGGTGTACTTGTTTCTCGCCTGTGACTCTCCCGCAAACGCTTCTTTGAGATTTTGCTCCGTCCTCGTTCCCGCATAGGGATTCTTGGCGGGCGCAGCGTCCTCTATTTTGACAAACTTATCTGCCGGCTGTTTGCAGACCGGGCACTTGAAATCCGGCGTCATGGGACCTTTGTGGATATAACCGCATATGGTACAAACGTATTCCTTCATCGGCAGACCTCCTTTTTTATCATTTTAACCTATTCTCCCGAAAGTTCCGTGCCGAAGTCACAAAAAAACTCCCTTCCCTTCTAAAACAATCGTCGCAATTCGGTTGAACTGCTTCATTTTGCCTTTTTCGTGCCTGCAAGACAAAAGCTGTTGTCAATGAACCCGAAAATTTCTCCGTCCGAAAGAGTGTCGTCCAAAACCACAGTAATCCAATGCCTTTTGTTCATGTGGTAACCCGAAAAAACCTTTTTGCCGTCAACAACTTCCGCAAGAGTTTCGGGCTGCATCCGCAAATCCAGAATTTCCGCAATTTCGTCCGAGTCAAAGCCGAGTTTCCTTCTTGACACGGTGAGCAGCACCGCATACCAGGTTTTGACGTCTTTCCTGCGAAACACCGCATTTCCGGGGGCTTTTTCCCAAAGATATTCAGGACCGTCACCGTGCTTTTTCGCCACATAATCCATAACTCGCAAGGTCTGACTCTCCTTGAATACGTCCGGCGTACAGCAATCGGCAGCGAAACTGTCCAGCACGGCGTTGTACTCTTCTCTGACCGAGCCCACGAATGCTCCAGTAACGTCCTCGACCAAATGCAAAAAATATTCTTCGGCCGATGCTTTCTCCGTAAGGCGAGTGCGAACGACGGACTGCCCGCAGACATGCAATTCCAGAACAAACTGTCCGTCGAGTATATCGGTTTTGAAGACATATTCCTCACCGGTTTTCTTGAATCCGAACGGCGTGAGCCTTTCGGGAACGATTCTCTTGTCTTTCAGCTGAATTTCTTTCATTTCCGTTCTTGATTTCGGGTCGACCCGTCGTAAAGCTTTCTATACCCGCCAAAAATTCCCGCGCCGACACAGGCATCAAAAGAATTTTCTTTGCCACTCGGCAGAAAATTTGCGTTGGGCAACGACGAGGACGATACTCCGACAAAGCGATATGCCGCCGACAAGCTTTCACGACTTGCGGCAACAAACGGTGTTCTCCATTTATCGCCCGATAAAACATTGCAAGCCGCACGAATTGTTTTGTTTCACTCAAAAATCTGCCTGAATGTAGCGTGGGAAACCTCCTGCCCGTACTCCGAAACAATTTTAACATCAACCGTCTGAAAAACCAAGATAAAGATAAAAAGACACTCCGTTTAGAGTGTCTTGCGTGGTGGGGTTGAATAGACTCGAACTATCGACCTCGCGCTTATCAGGCGCGTGCTCTAACCAACTGAGCTACAACCCCGATTTCGTCCCTTGCGGGTGTGGTGGAGATGCACGGATTCGAACCGAGGACCTCTTGAATGCAAATCAAGCGCTCTACCAACTGAGCTACACCCCCAAGTGAATGCTAAAAAATAATAGCATTGCCTTCGGGTTTTGTCAAACGTTTTTCATCATTTCCGAAAACTGCTTTGCATATTGCAAAATGCTCCGGCTTGGGGTATAATTTGCTAAACATTACCAGGAGGTGTAAAAATGGAACTGAAAGGAAGTAAAACCGAAAAGAATCTTATGGCGGCATTTGCGGGAGAGAGCCAGGCACGCAACAAATATACATACTACGCCAGCAAAGCAAAAAAAGACGGCTACGAGCAGATTGCGGCACTTTTCACCGAAACTGCGGACAACGAAAAGGAACATGCCAAACTCTGGTTCAAGGAATTTCACGGCATAGGCGACACTCTGGAAAACCTCATCGACGCCGCCGCGGGCGAACACGCCGAGTGGACGGATATGTACAACTGGATGGCGGACGAAGCCGACGCGGAAGGATTTGCCGAAATCGCGAAGAAAATGCGCGGAGTCGCGGCAATCGAGAAAGAGCACGAGGAGAGATATCTCCGCCTTGCCGCAGCAATCAAAGAAGGCAAGGTCTTCAAAGAGGACGGCATCGTGGCATGGAAATGCCGCAACTGCGGACACATCCATTTCGGCACCGAAGCTCCCGAGGTCTGCCCCGTCTGTGCGCACCCCAGAGCCTATTTCGAAGTCAGAAAATAATCTGCCTCAAACATTTTCGCAAAAAAAGCGCGGCACGTCCGCGCTTTTTTATATCTTCTTTCAACCGTCCGTGCTATCGCCGACGGCAACCTTTCATTCCGTGTCCGCGTCGTCGGCGGGTCGAGCCGAAAGTTTCACCATTTCACCGCTCTCCGTCTTGACATAGGTGTTTTCAAGCTGGGAACGGAGATTCCCCACAACGCTGTCGATGTATTCGCGGCGCAACCTTTTCTGCTCTTCCTTTTCCTCTTCGGTGAGCCCTTCGGTTTTTGCCTTGCGTGCAAGTTCATTTATGCGTCCGATATTCAGTGCCATGTTGCCTCCTCTTTGCCTAATTCGCGTTCATAACGTTTAAGTGTGCCAATCAATAGGTTTAACTCCGTTCTTTTGCAAAAACTCGTTGGCTTTGACAAAATGCCCGCACCCGAAAAATCCCCCGTATGCGGAAAGCGGAGAGGGGTGCACCGTTTCCAACACAAGGTGACGGGGGGAAGTTATCAACGCCTTTTTGGAGCGCGCGTTTCCGCCCCAGAGCAAGAACACCACGGGCTGTTCGCGGCCGTTCAGGCACCGTATGACGGCATCGGTCACGAACTCCCAGCCCTTGCCCTTGTGCGAATTTGCCTGCCCGGCTCTCACGGTGAGGACGGCGTTGAGCATAAGCACGCCCTGCTTTGCCCAGGGCACAAGATACGGAGAGGTGTTGTCTATGCCGGTCTCGTCCTTGATTTCCTTGAAGATGTTGACAAGCGACGGCGGCGTTTCCTTGTCAGGCTTTACGGAGAAGCAGAGTCCGTGCGCCTGTCCCTCGCCGTGATAGGGGTCCTGCCCTATTATCACCGCTTTGACGTCCTCGTAAGGGGTATACTTCAAGGCGTTGAAAATGTCGTGCATATCGGGGTAAACCGTATGCGAAGAATACTCGCTTTTCAGAAAGGCGCGCAAGCGCGCGTACTCTTCCGAAGCAAACACGTCTTTCAGCTTTTCGTCCCAGGAATTTCCTATGTTAACCATAATTCGATTATAGCACAAAATCCGCGGCGGACAAGGTATAAAAACATCTTCTCTACGGCATACTAACGACAAAAGGGCGAACGCCCTGAAACGGGGCGGACCCCCGAAAGGAGTGAATATGGAAAACACCAAATCCAGAGCAAACGCAAAGGCAGGCTCCAAAGCCGCAGACAGCAAAGCATCTTCCGATGCCAGACAATCCAAAGGCGACGTCAACGCGCAGAACGCGAAGAACTGCAAAAACTGCAAGTAAGCGACAGTCCGTCTGAGAAAAATCCACCGCGAACGGTGGATTTTTCTTTTGCGTATTTTTGTTTGGTCGTTTCGGATTCGGTCTTTTTGCAGAACTCCGACAAAGAACTCCCGCCATCAGTCGGCGTCGCCGAGTGAATCCAGTCTGATTTGTTTTTTCTCCTCTTTCGTGAGTTTCTTGCCCTTGCCGATAGGCTTGCTGTCGCCATGCTTGACGAACGCCATGAGCACTATCGCCAACGCCACGAATATTGCGCTGTAAACGAACAGTCCGCTGCTTCTGATGTTGTCCATGACAAGCCCCGCGAGCATGGGCGTAATCGCCTGTGCCGACATGGTTGCGACATAGTAGTAACCCGTATACTGACCCACCGTTGATTCCGTGGAAAGTTCCACCACCATAGGCAGAGTGTTGACGTTGATGATGATGAGTCCGAAGCCCGCTATCAGATAGAACAGTGCGAACAGCACGGCGGGTATAAGCGCGTTTGAGTTGGGCTTGACGCAGACAAATATCAGCACAAACGCCACAACCGCCATTGCAAGACCTATCATGATGGTCTTGCGTCTGCCGAGTTTCGCCGCCATATATCCCACGGGAATAAACGCAATCGCGCTGAATCCCATGCTGACGCCGGAAATTATGGACGCCACGCCCGCGTCGAGATTAAGTGCCTTTGTCGTGTAAATCGAAAGGCTGGACGAAACGGCGTTGTAGCCCATGAACCACATGAATATCGAACCGAGAATGAGAATGAAGCTCTTGAAGCGTGCTTTCTCTTCTTTCGACTTGTCGTTCCACCACTCTTTCGGCGAACGGATTTTGGCAATCTTTGCCTTCGCGAAAGCCAGAGTTTCCGCGGAAAGCCCGTTCTCTTTCTCCGCATTGCCGTCCTCTGCGCGGTGAGGCATCATTGCCGCGTCGCAATCCACAACGGATTCGTCGGCGGACACGCCTATTGCAGCGGTGTCCTCTTCCTCGTCTTCCAGACCGTATTCGCGGCAGATTTCGCGACAACGCTCCACCATCTTCTTTTCGCGCACGAATGCGAGATATCCCGCAAGCAACAGCAGCATTCCCGCCGCCACGGACGCGAAGATGATGACGTAATTTTCCAGACGCTGACCGAACAGCACGACGGTATATATCAAGAAAGCTATCGCGCCGCCTATGCCGCCGCAGAGATTGATGACAGCGTTTGCCTGAGAACGCAGAGGCTTGGGCGTGACGTCGGGCATGAGCGCAACCGCAGGCGAACGGAACGTCGCCATGGCGATGAGGACGAGCAACAGAATGACCATATATATTGCAAGACTCTTGTGCCCCGCGGAGGTGTTGGTCTCGCTTTTGTAAACGAGGTCGCTGATGTAGGAACTCATTCCCGCTTCGACGTATCTGCTGTAATAGTCGTTGCCTTGTTTGATGTCGGCGTAAGTGATTTTGCCGTCGTTGTTCCAGTCGTAACCGTCGATTCCCGCCGCCACTTCGTCGGTGAGGGCAACCGTCTCGCCGTTGTAGGTGTACGTTTCCGCTCCCAACATACCGAGAATGGCTTTCGTCGCCTTGAAATTCGCGTCATAACGGATTTCGAGATACTGCTCGTAAGTGAGCCCGTCCCCGTCGCCGCCGACCGCGCTTTTGCCGGTGACGTAATTTCTGTCACAGTAATCGCCGCGCTTGTTCCAGAACATCGCGAGGGTGTCGTTCATAAAAGCGTCGTCGTTTATCTGCGCTTTGATTTCCGTCTCGACATTCTGCGCTTTTTCCTGCTGTCCCAACGTGACGACGGGCACGAACACCATGAGCACGACGGAAGCTATGGTTCCGAAAACGATAAACGGCGTTCTTCTGCCCCACTTTTTCACGAGTTTGCCTTTCGCGTTGTCGGAGATTTTGCCGAACAGAGGCAACATAAACAACGAAAGCAGGTTGTCAAGACCCATAATCAGACCTCGGACGGTGTTGGAAAGACCGTAAGCGTGTTCCAACAAAAGCGGCACGACAAAATCGTAAGCCGTCCAGAAAATCATGATTATCGCAAACGCAAAACCGACTTTGAACGTCTGCTTGTAGTCCAGTCTGAGCGGTTTTTTCTCCTGAATTCCGTCATCCGGGACGGAAGGCGGAGAAAGGTTTTCTTCGACGCCTTCGGAAACGTTGGGCAAGTCTGACATAATATCCCTCCTAATCGTAAAACGCGGCAAAACAAACCGCCGTTAGTATTATATAATAAGCGAGTATTATGTGTAAAGCCCGAATTTCCCGCTTAACGCCCGCAGGTTGTAAAAAGTATGTAAAAAACCGCCTTTCGGCGGTTGACGGAAACGGTTGAGAAAATTTGTCAGATTTCGATTACGCAGGCGGAAAGCGGCGGAACGGTGAGCACGTCCACCTTATCCCCCGTGAAAGCGTCCTTTGCGTAGACCTCGCGTACCACGCTGTGGAAGCACGGATTGTAGAACACTCTGACTCGTTTTCCTGAATCCGCGATTCTGTCGTACACGGCAAGTTCGCCGTCGTCCGCAAACGCGATTCTTCCCGTGAAAGCGTCCTCGTGACGCTTTCTCAATCTTCCCAGCGCGCGGTAGTGGGCAATCAAGTCGTCGTCCTCTCTTCCCCAAGGATAAGTCCCCCTGTTGAGCGGGTCCTCGAACCCCTGCATTCCCGCCTCGTCGCCGTAGTATACGCACGGAACGCCGGGCAAGGTATATTGAAGCACGGCGGCGGCTTTCAAGCGAAGCTTCGCAAACGCATAGTATTCGTCGGAAAGACGAAAAACTCTTCGCTCCTCTTTCTCGAACGGTACGTCCGCACACGAAAGCGCCGTCAGAGCGCGCACGGTATCGTGAGAGCCCAACAGCGTCATACATACATCTAGGCTCTGCTTGGGATAATGCTCCGCAATGAGAGACACCGCGTCGCGGAAAGCGCGCACGTCACCCGTCGTAATCAGTCCGAAGATGGCGCGCTTGAAGGGATAGTTCATCACGCCGTCCAACTCGTGCCCCATAAAGTAAGGGCGCCAGGTGCCGTAACTGACCTTGTCGGAAGCGTCCTCCCACACCTCGCCTATTATGAGGGCGTCGGAATCAGTGTCCTTGATTTTTCCGCAGAGCATCTGCGTAAAATCGGTGGGCAACTCGTCCACCACGTCGAGCCGCCAGCCGCTTATGCCCGCCTTGCTCCACTTCTCGATTACGCCGTCCTTGCCGCAGATAAGCTTGCGGTAGCCCGCGGAGGATTTGTTCACGGTAGGAACAACGGTGGAACCCCACCAGCAATGGTAATCGTCGGGGAAATCGTAAAAATAGTACCAGTCGCGGTATTCGGAATTTTTGCTCTGATACGCGCCCTTGGCGGGGAAAGTGCCGAACTTGTTGAAGTATATGCTGTCGGCTCCCGTGTGATTGAACACTCCGTCCAGAATCACGCGGATTCCTTTTTCCGCCGCGAGGCGGCAAAGGCGTCGCAAATCGTCGTCGCTTCCAAGAAGTTTGTCCACGGAAAGATAATCCGCGGTATCGTAGCGGTGATTGCTGAACGAGCGGAACACCGGCGACAGATATACGGTGGAAACACCCATCGCGCAAAGATAATCCAGCTTGGAAATTATGCCTTTCAGATTGCCGCCGAAAAAATCGTCCGCCTTGTAGTCCTTGCCGTCCTCGGCTATATCGGGCAACTCGTACCAGTCCTCGTGCAAACGGCCTTTATCGGGCTTGACGGGCGCACCCTCTCTCGCGAAACGGTCCGCGAATATATGGTAGATGACGCCTCGTTTTGCCCAATCAGGTGTTTTATAGTCGCATTCCGTAACGGTAAACTGCCATTCCGGCAACCATTCGCCGCAGATTGCATTCCCGCCGCAATCCCTGCCGAAGTAGAGTTTTCCGTCGCGGGTCTCCGCCTCGAATCTGTAATGCCAGACCCCCGCCGCCGAAAGCGTGACGCTGCCGCGGAACTCCTTTTCGCCGCGGTCGGTTCGCAGGTCGGAAAGCTCGCCGCGCACTTCCTCTTCCCCTTTTCTCAGCACGACGAAAACTCTTTCCGCCGCCGTGTCGCACGGCAACGGGAAGACGAATTCGGTGGGTTGTCCGGCTACGGACGCCCCGTATGGTGTCTTGTGTAAAAGAGGATTGAACATAACTTACACGTCGCACGCCCGCCTGCGGGAGGACGGCGATACTCTCTTGCTTGGCGATGCTCTCTATTTGATGCGCTTGAGACCCCAGATTCTGTCCGCGTATTCCTTGACGGCTCTGTCCGCCGCAAAGAACCCCGCCTTGGAAATATTGACGAGAGACATTCTGTTCCATTTCTCCGCGTCGCGGTACGTCGCGTCAACTCTGCCCTGCGCTTCGCGGTATGACTCGAAATCGGCAAGCACCATGAATCCGTCGGGGGTGCCGCCCCTTCCTATGGTGAGACTGTCGGCAATTTCGGAGAAGTTCACTCCGCCGAGGCCGTGTCTCAGAGTGTCTATGAGGCGTTTGATGTTCGGGTTGGTCTGATAGTAATGCGTGGGGTTGTAGCCGTTGCGCCACATCTCCTGCACCTGCTCCGCAAGCAGTCCGAACAGGAAGATGTTTTCGTCGCCGACTTCCTCGTGAATCTCGACGTTGGCGCCGTCCATGGTGCCTATGGTCAACGCGCCGTTTATCATGAATTTCATGTTGCCCGTGCCGCTGGCTTCCTTGCCCGCTATGGAAATCTGTTCGCTGACTTCCGCCGCCGGCATGATGATTTCGGCAAGGCTCACGCGATAGTTTTCCAGGAACACGACTTTGATTTTGCCCTTGACGTCGGGGTCGTTGTTGATGACCTTGCCGAGAGTGCAGATAAAGCGGATTATCTGTTTCGCCATATAATAGGCGGACGCCGCTTTGGCGCCGAAAATGAAGGTGCGCGGCATGACGTCGAGAGAGGGATTCTCTTTTATGCGGAAATAAAGGTCGAGGATGTTGAGCGCGTTGAGAAGCTGGCGTTTGTATTCGTGCAGACGTTTGACCTGAACGTCGAAAATCGAGTCGGGGTCTACGTCGACGCCGTTGTTTTCCTTGATATAGGCGGCAAGCCTGACTTTGTTGCTTCGTTTGATGGCGGCGAGTTTTTTCAGCACGTCCTTGTCGCCCATGAAGCGCATCAGTTCTTTGAGTTTGTCCGCGTCCTTGAGCCAGCCGTCGCCGATGAGCTCGTTGATGAGAGCGGCAAGTTCGGGGTTGGCTTCCGCAACCCAGCGACGGTGCGTGATACCGTTGGTCACGTTGGTGAACTTTTCGGGATGCATGCGGTAATAGTCACGGAACACGTCGTTTTTGAGAATGTCGGAGTGCAGCGCGCTGACGCCGTTGATGGTGTGCGACGTGGCAAGGCACAGATTCGCCATTTTGATTTGTCCGTCGGCGAGAATGGCGTTGTGCGTGACCGCGCCCCAGTTGGAAGGATAGAACTGCCAAAGTTCGTTGCAGAATCTCTGGTTTATCTCGTGCACAATCTGATAAATTCTGGGCAACAGACTCCTGAACAGCTCCTGAGGCCACTTTTCGAGAGCCTCCGCCATGACCGTATGATTGGTGTAGGAAATGCAGTTGGTCGTGATGTCCCACGCCTTTTCCCAACTCATTCCGTACTCGTCCAGGAAGATTCGCATGAGTTCGGGAATGCACAGCGTGGGGTGAGTGTCGTTGATGTGAATTGCCACGCAATCGGCAAAGTTGTCGAGTGAAGGATTCACTTTGAGGTGGCGTTTGATTATGCTCTGAATGGACGCCGACACGAAGAAATACTGTTGTTTCAGACGCAGCGATTTGCCCTCGATGTGGTCGTCCGCGGGATAAAGAACCTTGGAGATGGACTCCGCCATTGCCTTTGCCGACATTGCCTTGACGTATTCGCCTCTGGAAAACATCGACATATCGAAGTCAACGGGAGCCTTGGACGACCACAGTCTGATTCTGTTGACGGCATTGCTGTCATAGCCCGAAATGTTCATGTCGTAAGGCACGGCAAGCACGGTGGTGTAATCGCGCTGACGGACGGTGAGTTTGCCGTTCTCCCAGCTCTCGTCGACGGCGCCGCCGAACTTGACTTCGTAGGTTTCCTCGACACGGGGTGCCAGCCACACGTTGCCCATTTTCAGCCATTCGTCGGGCTGTTCGAGCTGCCAGCCGTCCACGATTACCTGCTTGAAGATGCCGTAATCGTACATTATCGAAAAGCCGCTTGCGGCATAGCCTTCGGAAGTGAGCGCGTCCATATACGCGGCGGCAAGTCTTCCAAGACCGCCGTTGCCGAGACCGGCGTCGGGTTCGTATGAATACAGTTCTTCCATATCCATGCCGAGCTCTTTGACTGCCTGGGCAACCTGTTCGGTTATGCCCATATTGAAAAGGTGGTTTCGCAGGGACCTGCCGAGAAGGAACTCCATCGACATATAGTAAACCTGCTTTGCGTTCTGCTCACGGACGCGCTTCTTGAAATTGACGCGCGTCTGAGTGAGAAGGTCGCGCACGCACATGCACGTGGCTCTGTAAATCTGTGTTTTACTGGCGTCCTCGGGTTTGACCCCGAAGAACTTGGCGAGCACGGAGGTCACCTGACTTTTGAACTCTTTTGCGGAAACATTGAATGAAGACATTTTACCTCTTTTCTCCCCCGTCCCCCCGTCGGAAGAAAGTGTATTTATTTGCGCGTTTCAGCCGCACGAAGCGGCTCCGCCGCACAAGCGGTAGTATTTTCCGACCCGCTCCGCAGAGCGGGTTTCATCGGTACTTTCAAAATATGTATTTCTGCGGTGATTTGCAATCGCGCGGAACCACTCTCCGCGCGGGAGCCGCGCTCCTAAATACCGTTGTATATGTCGATATACTTCTTCGCGGAAACGTCCCAACCGAAGTTCTGTTTCATGGCGTTGGAAACGACCGCTTTCCAGTTCTCCTTGTCGAAGAACATTCCGTAGGCTCTCCACACCGCGTCGAGCATATCGTAGGAGTTGTAGGTCTTGAACGTGAAGCCGACGCCCGTCTTGTCCGTGGGATTGTACGGCACGACGGTGTCTTTCAGCCCGCCCGTCTCTCTGACTATCGGCACGGAGCCGTAGGTCATGGCGATGAGCTGTCCCAACCCGCAGGGCTCGAACTTGGACGGCATCAGGAACATATCCGACGCCGCATAAAGCTTGCTTGCGATGTCGCTGGAAAATTGCAGTATGGCACGGAATTTGGTGGGGTACTGACTCTCGACGCGCTTTATCATGTTCTCGTATTTCCAATCGCCCGTGCCCAGCACGACCATCTGAATGTCCGCGCGCATGATTTCGTCTATCACCGCGGCAACGAGGTCCATACCCTTCTGCTCCGTCAGTCTCGTTATCATGGCGACGAGAGGACGGTTTTCGTCGTAACCCAAATCTATCATTTCGCACAGTGCTTTCTTGTTGAGAGACTTTTTCGCCACCGTGCGCAAGGTGTAGTTCTGGAACAACGCCTTGTCCGTCTTGGGATTGTAGACGTCGGTGTCTATGCCGTTGACGACGCCGTGCAGCTTGAACCTGCGTTCCGACAAAATTCCGTTGAGTCCGTAAGCGTAGAAGGGGTCGAGAATCTCCGTAGCATAGGTTTCGCTGACTGTCGTCACGGCGGCTGCCGCCTCTATGCCGCCCTTCATGTAATTGACGCAACCGTCGTTCATGACGAGGGAATTCGCCCATTCGGGAAGCCCCACTATGTCGCCGAGAATCTCCGTGCCGTACTTGCCCTGGAACTCGATGTTGTGAATGGTGAACACGGTTTTGATGTTCCTGAAATTCTCCGAAAATCTGTAATACACGTCGAGATATACGGGCGTGAGCGCGGTGTGCCAGTCGTTGCAATGCAGGACGTCGGGATAGAATCCGATGAGCTGCATGGCTTCGAGCACCGCCTTGGAATAGTACGCGAAACGCTCTCCGTCGTCGAAGTGTCCGTACAGACCCTTGCGTTTGAAATAGAACTCGTTATCGACAAAATAATAGGTTATTCCGTCGTAAATGGCTTCGTAAACCCCCACATACTGCCGTCTCCAGCTCAAGTCCACAAACGTGGAACCTATGAAGCGGAAGTTGTTTTTGAAGGCGTCCTTGATTTCTTCTTTATAGAACGGGAGAATAACTCTCGCGTCGTGCCCCAGCTTTTTGAAAGCTTTCGGCAGGGCGCCGGCGACGTCGCCGAGACCTCCCGTGCGAACGAAAGGAGCCGCTTCCGAAGTGACGAACAAAATTTTCATAGTCTTTCTCCTTAATTTGGTCGGCGTTGAAGCCGGTTAGATGACTTTGCCTTTCACCACGACCATGGGATAACTTTCGTATCCGCTGAGACGTCTGCCGGACTGAATGATGCAGTCCTTGTCGGTGATGGTGTAATCCAGTTGCGCGTTCTCCATAATGATGCCGTTTTCCATGATTATGGAGTTGCGTATGACGGCGCCCTTGCCCACTTTGACGCTTCTGAACAGCACGCTGTTTTCCACGGTTCCGTCGATTTCGCAACCGTCCGCTATAAGTGAATTGTGAACGTTTGCACCCTCTTTATACTTCGTGGGGACGCTGTCCTTGACCTTCGTCAGAATGGTAGAATGATTGTAGAACAAATCCTCGCGGACTTCGGGATTGAGCAAATCCATGCTGCTCTTGAAGTAGGTCGGAATTCTGTCTATGACGGCGACGTAGTTGTCCACCTCATAACTCATAACGTACAGTTCGTCCAGCCCCGCGCGGAGAATGTCTTTTTCGAAGTCGTACGCGCCGTGCGCATAGGCGTTGTCAATGAGAGAGATGAGCAAGTCTTTCTTGACGTAATAGATGTTGAGGTTGCAAAGCCGTTTGCCGGTATCCGACGCCACGGGGAAGCGTATGTCCGTGATTCGTTTGTTCTTATCCGTGGTGACAAGCAGTTTGCGGGACGTGATGTCCGCCGTGGTATAGGTGAGCATCGTGATATCCGCGCCCTTCTCCTCGTGGAACTTCTCCACCTCGTCGAAATCGATGTTGAATGCGATGTTGGTGTTGGAGATGACGACGTACTCCTCGTTGGAGTTCATGAGGAAGCCGCGCAACATATAGAGGGCTTCGATTTTGCCTTTGTAGACCTCGTGAGCGGCATTGAACACGAAAGGAGGATAGACGGATATGCCGCTGTTCTTGCGATTGAGGTTCCAGTCTCTGCCCTGACGGATGTGGTCCATGAGACTGTTGTAATTGTTGCGGGTGATTATACCTATTTTAGTGATGTTCGCGTGCACGAGATTGGACAGCACGAAGTCTATGAGCCTGTACCTTCCGCCGAACGGCAGACTCGCCGTAGTACGGTGAATGGTGAGGTCGTTGAGATGGCTGTCTTCGTCGGAAGCGAAAAGCACCGCGGCTGCGTTATTTTTCATAATTCCCTCCTTACCCTATCATTTCGTTTGCGCCGACCACGGAATTGTCGGGCAGATTGTGGCCGGGAGCGATGACGCTTATTTTCCATTCGCCCGGCTTGCATTCGGCGAGAGTCTCGCCAACCATACAGCCCTTTCCGACGACCGCGTTCCAGCCGACTATCGAGTAACGCACGTCCGCACCCTCTTCTATTGTGGCGCCCGGCATTATAATCGAACCTTCGACGTAGGCGTTCTTGCCTATGGTCACGGAATGGGAAATTATGCTGTCCTTGACGGTGCCGTGCACGACGGTACCTTCGGAAATCAGGCAGTTCTGCACCCTGCCCGTGGGAGAAATGTACTGCGGGGGTTCCGCCATGTTCCTGGCGTAAATCTTCCAGCTGTCGTCGTCGAGGTCGAGGTCTTCCGCCCCCGTGCCGCCGCGCAACACGTCCATGTTGGCCTCCCACAGCGAAGAGATGGTGCCAACGTCCTTCCAGTAGCCGTCGAACTGGTAGGCGAACATTCTCTGTTTGTCGGCAAGCATCTTCGGAATGATGTTTTTGCCGAAATCGTTTTCCGACGTCTTGTCCGCTTCGTCCTCGACGAGATAGCGACGCAACACGCTCCACGTGAAAATGTAAATGCCCATCGACGCCTTGTTGCTCTTGGGGTTCTTCGGTTTCTCCTCGAACTCGTAAATTTCGTTGTTCTTTTTGAGGTTGAGAATGCCGAAACGGCTTGCCTCCTGAATGGGAACTTCCAGCACGGCAATCGTGCAATCCGCCTTGTTCTTCTTGTGAGCGGCAAGCATATCCGCATAATCCATCTTATAGATGTGGTCGCCGGAAAGCAGCACCACATAGTCGGGATTGTAATCGTCGATGAATTCGATGTTCTGATATATCGCGTTCGCCGTGCCCTTATACCATTCGCCGGATTTGGCTCTCATAAAGGGCGGCAGAACGAAAATGCCTCCGTTCAGCCTGTCCAAATCCCAGGGCTGACCGTTGCCTATGTACTGGTGAAGTTCGAAAGGACGGTACTGCGTCAGGACGCCGATGGTATCGATACCGCTGTTGATGCAGTTGGACAGAGGGAAGTCGATGATGCGGTATTTCGCCGCGAAAGGCACGGCGGGCTTCGCCACGTCTTTCGTGAGCACACCCAAACGGGTTCCCTGACCGCCTGCGAGCAGCATTGCGATGCACTCCTTCTTGGTGTTGTTTTTCATTATTTTTCCTCCTTATTTTCCGGTTTAAGGAACATTACCGAATTGGCCGGTATATTCAGTTTTATACTGCAAGGCAGTCCGTGCGACGGCTTGTTGACCGCGCGGAAACTGGGTCGACGCTCTTCGTCGCCGCCGTATTTTTTGAGAGCGGACGTGAGTTCCGCCTTGTAAACGCGGTTCTCGGGCACGCCCATAACGTATTTATGCCGTGCGACGGGCGAAAAATTCACGACGCATATAACGTATTCCCCGTCGGCTGCTTTTCTTATGAAAGACACAATGTTCTGTCGGTTGTCGTCGACGACAATCCACTTGAATCCCTCGTAACTGCAATCCAGCTGCCAGAGTGCCTTGTTTTCAAGATAAAACGCGTTCAAATCCTTTATGAACTTCTGGAAAGTGCGGTGACGCGGATAGTCGAGCAAAAACCAGTCCAGCTCCTGCGCGTAGTTCCACTCGATGAACTGCGCGAACTCGTTGCCCATAAACGTCAGTTTCTTGCCGGGGTGCCCCGTCATAAAACCGTAAAACGCTTTCAGCCCCTCGAACTTCTGGTCGTAGTCGCCGGGCACTTTGTTTATCATACTCGCCTTGCCGTGCACCACCTCGTCGTGAGATATCGGCAGAATATAGTTCTCGGAATAGGCGTAGGTGATTGCGAAAGTCAGATTGTTATGATTGTCTTTCCTGAAAAACGGGTCGAGAGAAATATAGTGCAGACAGTCGTTCATCCAGCCCATGTTCCACTTGAAATTGAAGCCGAGACCGCCCTGATAGGAAGGCAGAGTCACCATCGGGAAAGCCGTGGACTCTTCCGCGATGGAAAGCGCGCCGTGATGTTTGGTGAGAATGGCGGTGTTCAGTTTCTGCAAGAACTCCTTGGCTTCCAGGTTGTAGTTGCCGCCGTAGACGTTGGGCGTCCACTCCCCGTCCTTTCTGCCGTAATCCAGATATAGCATAGACGCAACGGCGTCGCAACGGATTCCGTCGATGTGATAAGTGTCGAACCAGAACATCGCCGCGGAAATCAGAAAACTCTTGACCTCGTTCTTCCCGAAGTCGTAAACCTTGGTGCCCCACTCCTTGTGTTCGCCCTTCTTAGGGTCGGCGTACTCGTAAAGCGGTGTGCCGTCGAACATTGCCAGTCCGTGCTCGTCACGCGGAAAATGCGCCAGCACCCAGTCGAGAATGACGCCGATTCCGGAGCGGTGACAACGGTCCACGAATTCCATGAAATCCTTGGGCGTGCCGTATCGCGAAGTGGGTGCGAACATTCCCGTCACCTGATAACCCCAGCTGCCCTCGAAAGGATATTCCGTAACGGGCATGAGTTCGATGTGGGTGTAGCCCATCTTCTTGACGTAAGGAATGAGTTGCTCCGCAAGCGCGGTGTAATTGAGGAAATTTCCGTCGGCGTAGCGGCGCCAGCTGCCCGCGTGTACCTCGTAGATGTTCATCGGAGAGCCGTAAGGATTGTAGTTTTTCCTTTCGTTCATCCACTTCTTGTCCTTCCAGCGGTATCCCGAAATATCGTAAAGTTTGGAAGAGTTGGCGGGAGCCGTCTCGAAATGCAGTCCGTAAGGGTCGCACTTGAAAGTCACTTTGCCGTCCGCCGCGGTCACGGCGTATTTGTAGTTGTCGTACTGTTTCAAACCGCCTATGAACGCATACCAGATTCCGTCGTCGCACTCCATGGGATTCGCGTTCGCGTTCCATTCGTTGAAGTCACCGACAACGGAAACGGCTTTGGCATTGGGTGCCCAGACCGCGAATCGCCAGCCGTCCACCCCGTTTTCGCACGCGGGCGACGGGGAAAACGTCTTTTGTGTCTGATAATTTGTTCCTTCGTGAAAGAGATAAGTGGCGTAACTGTCGAACTTGTTTGACATCGCTCTCCTCGCAAACCGGACTTTGCCGTTAAATTAACGAATAAATTATAACAAATAATTCCGCGACATTCAATAGGCTGAACGCCGTTTTTTACAAAATTGCCCCGAAGAACGTTGCAAAAAGCGCAAACTTGTGCGGTTTTTGCTGAAATTTACACAAATACACGCGGTTAGAATATCAATTTTTCGGAACGGTGACGGTCAAAAAAGTCAAATATCCGCTTTGAATTTTTTTCAGAACTTTCTCCGCTTCCTTCTTTTCGGCAAAAAACGCGCAAACGGCGCAACCGCTGCCAGTCATGACAAAATCCTCCGCTCCCGCGCGACGGAAATCTTCGCAAAGCCGCTCGACACCCGCATTAAGGCGGATTGCTGCGGCATAAAGGTCGTTTTCGCGAGGGCTGCCGTTCGCAACGCTCCCTCGCACTCCGTCGTCGTACAGCTCGTATGCGCTCGCCGTGTCAACCGCACCTTCGGGCACGGCGATTACTACGTTCAACGGCACGAACGGTTCGGAGCGGACAACCTCTCCCGTCCCGCTCACAACGGCGTTGCCGCCGCGGTGCATATACGGAACGTCAGAGCCCAAAGACAGCAAAAAGCCGTCATCTAACGCTATATTTTTCTCTTTTTCGTAAATTTTCGCAAGCGAGGCGACGACTGCGGAAGAACCGCCCAGCCCCGCGCCGCAGGGAATATGCTTGTTTATCAGAAAACCGCCGGGCAAAGCGCCGCATTTTTCGTCGAGAGCGGCAACGGCACGTTGCACAACGGGCAAAAACTTCTCCGGGAAAAAACCTTTTATGCAATCTCCGAACGCTATACGTCCTTCAAAGGGTTTTACGCCCTCGGAAAAATAAACGACTTCGTCGTACAGGCTCACGCCGCACACTTCCATTTCAAGCGTGTGCATTGTTCCGCGCTTGCCCGTGATGTGCAAAGAAAGATTGACTTTCGCGCCCGTATTTACGCTGTTCATCCTTTGCCTCCGTCCGACAAAATCCGACATTTTGCGACAAAAACCCTATTCTATCGGCACTTTTTCTTCGCAGTGCCGTGTGAAAACGGAAAAATGAGTGAACCCTATCTCTTTGAGCAATTCGCAGGTTTTCGCATAGTCCTTGCAAAGTTCCGCGTGGTGGGAGTCCGACCCGAAGGATATCTTTCTGCCGCCGTACTCGTAGTATTTGCGCAAAATCTCTTCCGTGGGAAACAGCGTGGTGTGCGTGTTGACTTCCAGAGCCTTGTCCCTCTCGATTATTCCGTGCAGAATGGCGTCGAACTTGTCGGGAAAGTCGGAATAGGAAAGTTTTTTGTTGATGTAAGGCGCATTGCGCGTCACGTAGCCTATGTGCGCCACGATGTCGTATTCGTAGGGCGCGTCCAGACTTTTCAGAATGTTGTCGAGGTATCCCCCGTACATTCTGCGTCTCGATTTGAAAAAGAAAGCGTTGGGAAAATACACGTCCCAGCCGTCCACGAAATGCACGGAGTTGATAACGACGTCGAAAGGATATTTCGCCAACGTCTCGACATAGTGTCCGCACACGTTCTCGCCGTAACCCGCCTCGATTCCGAAACGGAATTTCAAAGGGCTTCCCTTTGCCGCAAGCGCGTCCGCCTGCTCGCTCCATTCGGCGTAGTATGCGTCCAAATCGATGTGCTTCCAAGGAATGGGGGTCTTGTTGCCGCCGAATTTGAGCTCCAAATCCAGATGGTCGGTCGTGGCGAGATAATATAGCCCTTTGCTTTCGGCTTCCGCAACGATGTCGCGGACAGGGTCTCTTCCGTCCGACGAATGCCTGGTGTGAACGTGGGAATCTACCGGTTTCATTCCAACACCGCCTTTATTCTTCTGACTCCCGCGGAAGAGCTCTGCTCTTTCACTATGCGGAACTTTCCGAGTTCGCCCGTATTGGCTGCGTGAGGTCCGCCGCAAATTTCCTTGGAGCCGCCAATCGTGTAAACTTTGACGATTTCGCCGTATCTGTCGCCGAAAACGCCGACCGCGCCCTCCGCTCTCGCCTCGTCCACCGTCATTTCGCGACACTCCACGGGTGCCGCTTTTGCGATTTCGCCGTTGACGACGTCCTCCACGGCCTTGATTTCCTCTTCCGTCAAAGGCCTTGCGAAACTGAAATCGAAACGCAGTCTTTCGGGCGTGATGTTGCTGCCTCTCTGCATAATGGATTCGTCGTTAAGCACCTTTTTGAGAGCGTAATTCAAAAGGTGCGTCGCACTGTGCAGTCTTGCCGTGGCTTCACCTCCGTCGGCAAGTCCGCCCTTGAACTTCTGCTCCGCGCCGGCCTTGGACTTCTCCTGATGTTCGTGAAATGCCTTGTCGTAGCCCGCGCGGTCCAGTTGATAACCGCGTTCGCGGGCAAGTTCCTCCGTCATCTCGATGGGGAATCCGAAAGTGTCGTAAAGTCTGAACGCCGTCTTTCCGGGGAAAGTTCCCACGGGAATGTGCGTGAGAATTTTGTCGAACTCTTTAAGCCCCTGTTCTATGGTCTTTGCGAACTTGTCCTTTTCCGCGGCGAGTTCGTCCAGAATTCTGTCCTTTGCCCGCGCGATATTGGGATAGACCTCGCCGTATTTGCCGACATACAGCTCCGCAAGAGCGGGCAACGCCTCGAAGCCCACGCCGAGCTGTCTGCAATATCTCATGGCACGCCTGATGAGGCGGCGCAACACATATCCCTGGTCCACGTTGGAGGGCGACACGGGCTTGACGTCCCCGAGCAGGAAGGTTGCCGTGCGGGTGTGGTCGGCGATGATTCTCATCGCAACGGTGTCGTCTTTGTTTTCGCCGTACTTCTTGCCGGAAAGTTTTTCTAGCTCCGCCACGGCATAATCGAAAAGGTCGGTTTCGTAAACGCTGTCCAGGCCGTTGAGCGTCACCAACGTGCGCTCAAGCCCCATACCCGTGTCGACGTTCTTTCGCTGCATGGGCGACAGCTTGCCTTCCGCGTCCTTGTAGTATTCCATAAAGACGTTGTTCCAGATTTCGAGGTATTTGCCGCAGTCGCAGGCGGGCGAACAGTCGGGACCGCAGGCGGGTTTTCCCGTGTCCAGAAAAATTTCCGTATCGGGGCCGCAGGGACCCGTCGTTCCCGCAGGACCCCACCAGTTGTTCTTTTTGGGCAGATAGAACACTCTGTCCGCAGGAAGTCCCAGACCTTTCCATATCGAAGCGGTTTCTTCGTCGCGCGGACAGTCCTCGTCGCCGCCGAAAACGCTGACGGCCAGCTTATCGACGGGAATCTCCAGCACCTGCGTCAAAAACTGAAAGCTCCACGTCACGGATTCCTTCTTGAAATAGTCTCCGAGGGACCAGTTGCCGAGCATCTCGAAAAAAGTGCAATGCGACGCGTCGCCCACCTCGTCGATATCGCCCGTACGCACGCAAATCTGCACGTCCGTAAGTCTGGTTCCGGAAGGGTGTTTCTCTCCGAGAAGATAGGGAACCAACGGGTGCATTCCCGCCGTGGTGAACAACACCGTGGGGTCGTTCTCGGGAATGAGGGAGGACGACGGAATGACCGCGTGTCCGCGCTCTTTGAAAAAGTCCAGATATGCTTTTCTGAGTTCAACTGAATTGAGTTTTTTCATAAACCCTCGCTTTATAAATACGTTTTGAGTAGTTTAACTTCCTTTTTTTGCATTTTAATCGGTGCGCTTATGCGTCATACGGGGACGCCCGCGCACGCCGCGCCTGCCGCCGACGCCTTCCGCTCCCCAGTATCGCCGAACCGTGCGGTGCGATATATGCCCAGATTTTCCAGGGTGAGGAAGAACGCCTCTTCCAGTTTACGCTCCTTTACGTACCGCGTAAAAGAAATGCTGGTGACTCCGTTGACGGATATGGCACCCACGTTGACTTTGGAGTTTTTGGACACGTTCAGGTTGAAACGTATGCTCTCCACTCCGCAAGCGGCGGGAATGTCGATTTTGCCCATATTGCTGAATATCACAGTCTGGCGGGATTTCAGGAAAATCCTGAAAAAGCGCGCAGCGGCGATTTTGAACCAGAGCGGAGCCATGCGCAACGGCAACGACTTCTCCGTCCGCACCGTGGTGGAAAAGAACTTCTCCATCTCTTCTTTCGTCGCTTTCTCGCGTAACTGACGCGCCGCCTCCGCGATGTAATCATCCACGGTTTCGCACGCGTTATGTTTGAAAACCAACCTTACGAAATTGACGAAATTTCTCATCGTGACGGACGGAAACATTTTTCTAAGATTGACGGGGACCATCATCACTATGTCGCGACGGCGCGCATTGCGGGAAACCTTCGCCACGGCGTACGCCATTGCCCCGCACATCAACGCGGTGAACGTAGTTCCTTTGGCTCTCGCGCACTCCACGGCGGCAACGGTTCCGATTTCGCCGCCGGAGGAGAGATATCCCGTCTCCGATTTCGTGCCTTCCAACAGCAACGGCTTGTCGCCCATGAGTCCTTTTAAGTTGATTTCGCCGAACTTTATCGGGCGGTAATATCTGTAAAACGCGTCCTCCGCTTCCTCCTCGACAGGTTTTGCGGCAAGCGCGTCGAGCAGGTTTTGCGGCAGTTCGCGACCGCAAAGCAAAGCATATCTGCAAAGCACGTCTTTGAGAAATTCCACGGCACCCAACCCGTCGCTCACGGCGTGGAAAACTTCCATTTCCACCTTTCTGTCCTCATAGCATACCCTGAACAGATATCCGTTGTTTTCCTCGGACGTTATCGGGCGAAGCAGTCTGCCGTCGGAAGGGCGAACGAAAAACTCCCCGTCGTTTTCTTCGAAAAAGAACCACGCATAACCGCGTTTCAGTCTGACCTTGAACGTGGGATATCTTTCCAGCGATGCGCGCACCGCCTGTTGCAGCAAAACCGGATTCACGGGAGAATCGAGAACGGCAACGACCCTGAAAAGGCTCTGCGCCTTCTTTGTGGACATTATGGGATAAAACTGCGACGAAACGTCCAGTCTGTATCTTTTGGGCGGATTCTTCTTTTCGGGCATACCTTTCTCCGTACGTCACCGCGCGGAAGCGCGTGTGCTCAATTATAAGCCATTTTATTATCTTTTATATAACTTGTCAATCGCGTTGCGGGCAATACGTGTTGCGAAAGACAACCTTTCCTTTCAAACCGCGGCCGCGCGGCATTCCCGACGACGCAAAGAAACGCAAGCCCCGACACTCCGCGTCATAAACTCCGCCGACGCGCATATAATTGCGTAAAAAGAAAGGAGTGTTCTATGCAAAACAAGCTTCAGTTCCGACCCGCCGACACGAACGCAAAACCGGCGGAGAAACAGGACGGTACACCCACCGTACCCGCAAAAGCCCATTCCGTTCAGCTCGCCGAACACAGATTGCTCGCCGTGACGGGCGTGAAATCCGTGCCCACTTTCACCGACAAGCTCATAGAGGTGGAACTGGAAGGCGAAACGCTCACCGTGACGGGGCATGACCTCGTTGTCAAGGGTCTCGACCTGGACGGAGGCGTGCTCAACGCTTCGGGATACGTCACGTCGATGCGCTACTCCACGGCGATTGCGCCATCCTCCATAATAAAACGAATCTTCAAATGACGGGCGCGTCCTGGATAATGCAGCTGACCGCCGCGCTGGGCTCGTTGGGTTTCGGCGCGCTGGCCGCCCTTCCGTTCCGTGCGATACGGGCAAGAACGGAAGGTTTCGAAAAGTTCCTGACGGACTGTTTCGCGGTGTGCGCGGCGGGTGCGCTCTTTTTGCTCTCCGCGCACGTCTGCGCGCAAGGACAACTGACATTTTACTGTGCGTTGTGTTTCCTCTCGGGGCTGTGGATTGCGGAAAAGCTCGCCGACAGGCTGCTTGCCGCGCTGAAAGGCACGGCGTTCTGGCGGGCGTTGGAAAAACTGCGCGAAAACACCGTGAACAAACTTCGCGTTCTGCTGTCCTCGGCACGACGGAAATTTGCCGGCTTTTCGGACAAACTGCACGTCGTGACGGGCAAACTGCGCAAGATGTTCACCTCGTTTCCGCTTGCCCGTAAAAAAGAAAAAGAGGCGGACGACCGCCCCTCCGGGGATACGAACTTCATTTCCGGCGATTTGCGCAGAAAACCCGCCCGCCGCAGGGCTGACCCGCGCGACGGACGCAAGACCTCGTTCAGTCGTTCTCTCCTCCGGAAAGGCGACCGTCGAGTTCCTTCTTCATCGCGACGTAATCGGCGGCAAGCTGAAAAACGTACCTCTGTCTTTCCTCGTGGGAAAGCGACTCCATGAGACGTTTGTCGGCAAGTTGCTGAATGGGATTCACGACTTCCTCGCCGCTGTCCAGCAACTGTTTGAGTTTTATGTACAGTTGCTTTTGCGCGGGGCTTACTCCCCTGGGGAGATTGCACTCCGATTCTTCTTTGTAACGGTTGTCCTTCAATCTGCGTTTCGCCTGCGCCGCCAGAGTTCTGATTGCGCACGCTCCGTGTCTGCTGTTAGCCATACTGCGCCTCCGACGGCATATTAACATAAAAAACGACGGGAAAAAGACTATCGCCCAAACAAGACAAAATGCGATTTATTTCGAGTTGATTCGCGCGGATTTCGCGACGTTTTTGCCGAAAATTCTGTCCGCCGCCGAGCAGAGAGGAAGATAAAGCACCCCTACCACGAAGAAATTGGAGACCGTGTGCACGATGTCGAAATACAGCCCGCGAACATAGTATGCCAGCCAGTACTGCCCTATGTTGAATCCGTCCGACACTCCGACCGCGACGAAGAGCGTGTCGCAACACGCCGAGAGCACTCCGAAAAACAGCGACATCACCACGGCAATCGCAACCGCGGCAACGAGATTCCGCCTTCTTGAAAGCAGAGAAAACAACAACGCAAGAAGGGGCCAGTAAAGAAAATACAGCAGCACCCAGCTTGCCGCACCGTAAAGCGCGACTTCCACCGCACAGAAAACCAGCACGGCGGGAAGCGCGTAGACCACTCCCGCCGCGGAAGCGTAAACGGCAATCAGCACCGTTACCACTTCCACGTTGGGAACGAAGGACAGCGCGAACTTGAAGGAGGTGAGCATTGCCGCCATTATCGCCACTTTTACGACGTACTGTGCCGTCAGACGTATGCGCTCTCCCTTCTTCTTGCCGACGCAAAGAGTCTCTCCCGCAGGTTCCCCCTCGGCTTTTACCGTGTCGCAACAGCCGCTTTCCGCGAATTCCGCCTCCGCTTCCGTGCGCTCGGGCACTGTGTCGAACTTCTTATCTTCCACAAAACACCAAACCGTCAAAACGCGCGTTTTACGCGGCGTTTTCGTACAATAAACTAGAATGTTTCGACAACAAACCAGTAAGACGCGCCGTCGTAAACGGGGAAGGACGACACCCCGAGATTGGCATAATAAAAGGTCTTCCCGAATGCGTTTTTGGTGATTGTCTCTCCCGTTTTCCAGTCCGTTCCTTTCAGGCTTTCATTGTCCACGGTGTGGTAAAAAGCGATGTAAGAATTGCTGCCCGCAACAAGAGTTCCGAGCTCCGAAATCATTGCACCGTATTCGCCTTCGGTGTACTTTAGATTGGCAATCTTCTTTTTCCCGAACAGTTCTTTGAGAGTGTCCATGACGTAGACGCCGTTGGTCGTGGAAGTTATCTCCTCGTCGCCGATAAATATGGTGACGTCTTTGATGCCGTACTCTTCCTTGATGCCGTTGACTTCGTTTTCCAGCTCTTTGACACGGTCCTTGAGAGAGGAATCGCACGCAACCAGCGCAACCGCCAGCACGCACACAACGAGTGCGACGAGTAAAAATGCCGCCGCTCTTTTAATTGTTTGCCGTTTCATAAAAAAACCTCCCGTTCTTTCAAGGGAGGCACGACAAAACCTGCCGTCGTCTCCCACCGAAACAACTGCTTGTATTTTTGTCGGGCCGGTCTCCTGACTTCGGCCGGCTTTCGCCGCGGCGCCTTCCCCTTGCGGGTGGCGTTGCTCCGTTCGCCTTACAGTAGCGGGGGCTGTGCGGGATTTGCACCCGACTTCCCGATTCTCGACTTGCGTCGCACCCGATACGGTCATAATAACATATTTTTCGCGGCTTTGCATTAAAATCCTCCCGCGTGGACAAAATTCTTTCCGAAACGCTTTCCGCATTCCTTTTAGCGCGTCGACACTTCCGCAGACACGCGCACGGATGTGAAAAAAACTGCGTTTTTGCTCTTTGCGGCGCAACCCGCAAAACGGTATATAGCCAAAATTATATTTTTGCAAAAAGACGTTTGCAATTGACTTTGTCGTCATATACGGCTATAATCAATTTGTATAATAACCTGTAAAGGAGTTGTTTGACTATGTATACGAGATGTCCGAGTTGCAGAGCGGAAATCAGTTTCGAGCCGCCTGCCGATGCAGCCTCTCTTCCCGACGGCTACAAACATAGAATCAAATGTCCCAGCTGCGGCGTCACCATAGGCGTCAAGTTGCCCAACCGCACCGCGACGGGTCAACCCGTGATTGCGGCGGAAAAGAACAGCGCTCCGTATTCTTCCGGCGAACCCATTTACGGTCCCAACGCATACGCTCCCGCCGGAGCTGTCGCAAGCGGCGAAAGCACTTTCGCAAATACTCCCGTCGCCAAAAAATCCGGCAGAAGCAGAAACGTGACCGTCTTTATCTTCTCTCTGCTCTTCCTCGCCTGTGCCGTAATCGGCTATCTGCTCTATTCCGGCACAATCTCCGTCGACATCCTGGGCGGACTGACATTCTTCGACGGCATCACCGTGCTGCAAAACGCTTCTTCCATTCCCGTCGGCGAAGACGCCATGCTGACGCTGTCCTACGTTCTGCCCGCGGTATTCTTCCTGTTCACGCTTGTGGTCGCAGTCGTTGCAATCATCGGCTTCATCGTCAAGAAGTATTCCCGCCTGTTGAACGTTCTCTTTGCGCTCATCATGCTGGCGCTCACGGCGTGCATAGTGGTGTTCAACCCCGCGTCCTACATCATCAGTGCCGCAGGCGGAAACATCGCCGACTATTTTATGTCGTTGCTGGAACAGGGATTTTACTTCATCTTCGTTCCCGTGGGACTGGCTTTTATCAATTTCATCTGCTCTTTGATTTTCCTCAAAAGCATGAAGAAAAAAATTGCCTGACTCTCTTCAACCTGTCAAACAAAAACGCCGTGAAATCGTCACGGCGTTTTTTTTGACATATTCCGCGTTTCGGGCACACCGTAGTCCGCGCTCCGCGGGCACCTTAGTCTTGACGCATTCGCGACTCATTCGCGATTGTGTCGTTTGCAAAGAACCGGACTTGCCCGTTTGCGGTCGTTTTTCCTTCCGCGTTACATCAACTGTCTGCCCTGCGCGCTGTCTATGACGTAAAGAATGTTGGTTTCTTCACCCGTCATGGCGTCGATATACACAAAATAAGTGCCTTCCGACTCGCATTCGAATTCGTAAGTCAGCACCTCCTTCGTTTCGTCGACGGGAATGAGCGCAAGCGCGGGTTCGGCAACGCACGGCAGCGTGATTGCCGCCGCCGCTTCCGCCGCCGTCACGGACGGAGAAGGCAACTCTCTCTCCACATGGTTGAAAGCATAGTGCATCGCATCCAATCCCGTCACGTTTCCGCTGACCTCGTCAACCTTGACTTTTACAAGGTCGGGGTACAGTATCACGCCGTTCTGCACGGGAGCAAGATTGACGTACACCAGCCCGTTTGCCGCGGAACACCACACCACGGCCAAATCGCCGAAACCGGCTTTGCGGGCAAAACCCACCGCTGCCGCACAGTGCTCCGGATAGCTCCCCGACACCGCCGCCTGACCGTAGTCCACGTTGTAGGCAATCAGCATTCCGCCCTTGACGGAGAGCTGTGCAAATCCGCTGCCGCCCTCCTGTGAAAAGGAATAATTGAAAGTTTTCACGTCGCCGTCCGTGCTGTCCACATAGACCAGATTTTCGGCGTCGGGCAGAATTTTCGCGAGGATGTCGACTCCCTCTTCGGGGCTTATCTCGGAAAGCCCTTCGAGAGCCTTGCACTCCCTGTGCTCCAACGCGTCGGAAAAGGGTCCGTCGTAAATCATCTGCGGATACTCGACGTCGGGCTCGACAAACGCGTCGAAGGCGCCCGTGAAGTTCTCCAACATTCCGTTGTCGCCTATGAACGGTCTGCCCTCTCCGAGTCCGTCACCCGTGGTTTTGAGCGCGGATTTCAGCACCCCCGCCATTTTGCGGAGTTTGCCGAGAGTGGTGCGCTCCTCGGCGGTCAACGGTTCGCCGTCCTGCATCCGTTCGGCAAGATAATGTGCGTAGTCTCCGAGCTGTCCCACAAACTTCGTCGCTTTCATTACTCCGTCCCTTCCGCCTTCGAAAGCGGCAAGACTGTTGCCCGCGAGATTTGCGGCGCTCCACACGTCGTAAAGTATCGACTGTTGCGCTTCCGCGGTTGACGCCGCACGGAGTTTGGCAAGCTGAACGTCCAAATCGTTGGCGCTGTCCAGCAAATCGTAGTAGTTGCGCGAATAGACCGCTTCCATCTGTCGGATATAGCTGTCCTGTCGCTTGCTCTTGTCCTCGCTGTAATACAGCGCGACGGAAAGTCCGACCAGCGCTCCCGCGCACAACGCTATCACCGTTCCCATGAAAACCGTGCGCGCCTTTTTCCTGTTTTTGCTCTTTCTGACGGAGGACGGCGCCTCCTGCGCTCCGTTCTCCGCGCACGCCGCACACACGCCCGTGCATTCTTTATTGTTGTTGAGATTGGATTTTGCCATATATCCCTCCTGTCAACAGAAATTGTGTTCGCCTATGACCAGCTTGACGGGACGCGACAGCATCCACGCCGAAGTCGCAGTTCTGGGGTTGTAGTAGAACAGACATCCGTATGTCGGGTCCCACCCGTTCATGGCGTCCTGCGCCGCTTTGTAGGCGTTGCTGTCGGGCGTCAGGTTAATCTGCCCGTCGGACACGCAATCGAATGCGCCCGACTGATATACCACACCCGCTATCGTGTTGGGGAAGCTGGAACTCCTCACCCTGTTCAGTACTACCGCCGCAACGGCAACCTGTCCCGTATAGGGCTCTCCGCGCGCTTCTCCGTACACCACGCGTGCAAGCAAAGCAAGGTCGGATGACGTGGAATTCCCCGCCGAAGAAGAGGACGTGCCCAACGTCATTCCGAGCGCCGCCGCCGTGCGGCTGCCCACAACACCGTCGGCAGTCAGCCCGTTGTTTCTCTGAAAGTACATAACGGCGGATTTGGTTCCCGAACCGAACACTCCGTCCACGGAACCGCTGTAATATCCCCAGTTCTTGAGCTTTTGTTGCAACGTCTTTACCTGCTCTCCGCTGCTGCCCTGTTTGAGAACGGAAGAAGAACCGCCCGTCTGCACGGAGGACGAAGCCGAAAGACTCATCCCCAGCGCCGCAGCCGTGGCGTTGCCCACGATACCGTCGGCGGTCAACCCGTTGTTGCGCTGAAAGTACATAACGGCGGATTTCGTTCCCGAGCCGAATATCCCGTCCACGGAACCGCTGTAATACCCCCAGTTCTTGAGCTTTTGCTGCAACGTCTTTACCTGCTCTCCGCTGCTGCCCTGTCTGAGCGTTGCCGCCTCGGCGACGTCGTCGGCACAAAAAACGGCGACTATACAAGCGGAAATCAGAAATACCGTCGCAAGAAACAGAAAAAAGAATCTGTATGCAAGTTTCATGGTCACCTCACGGCGTTAGTGTGCAACCGCACCTCCTTTTTATGCGGTATAAAATTCCCTGCTCGGGGCAACAATCCGTGAGAGGCGTTTATGAAAAAAAAGATTTTGTTTTTGTGTGTGTCGGTCTTTGTGCTTTCCGCGCTTGCGGGAGTGCTTGCGGGTTGCGACGGATTGAGAGAACTGGTTCTTCCCCAAGAGGATTTTGACCTTCGCGACGAGGTGGTGAGAATACATATCCGCGCCAACAGCAATTCCGAAGAAGACCAGTCCGTCAAACTGAAAGTGCGCGACGCCGTGACGGAGTATCTCACGGAAGAGCTCAAAGACTGCCGCGACAAATCCGATGCTCTGGAAAGGCTTTCGCGAGACGGCGCCGACCTGGATAAAATTGCCGAAACCGTACTTTACGAAAACGGATTCGATTATAAAGCCCGCGTTGTGCTGACAAACGAGGTTTTCCCCGAAAGAAATTACGAGGGCTACACCTTCCCGGAAGGGAGATACGACGCGCTGCTTATACTGCTCGGCGAAGGCGTGGGAGACAACTGGTGGTGCGTGGCTTTTCCGCCGCTCTGTTTCGTTCCGTCGGGCGACGGAGAGAACGTGGTGTACAAATCCTGGGTCAAGGAAAAGCTGGAAGAAATATTCGCGCGTTGAAAAACCGCGCATAACCCTCCGATTCTTACGCAAAATAACAAAAACCGAAAACGGGAGGAAGCATGAAAATTTTACGCGAAGCCGTGCGCAGCACGTCAATGGGCATTCAGGCAATCGACAATGTTCTGCCCTACGTCGAGGACTGCGCGCTGGTAAAAACCATTAAGGAGCAAAAAGAAATTCTCAAAAGCTACGGCGAAAAAGCCAGAGAGGAATTGACGGAAACGGAAATCGCCGCCGCCGAAGGCACCAAGTTTTCCAAAACCATGCTTAAAGCGGGTGCGTCCATTTCCGCCATGATGAACAACGACACGGCCCACATTGCGCAGATGCTCATAGAAGGCTACGAAACGGGAATCGTGAGCATGCAGAAATGCGTCAACGAAATGGAGAAATCCAACGGAGAGGTTCCCGCAATCGCAAAAGAGCTGATAAAGACATACGACAAACACATCAAAACTCTGAGAAGCTATCTCTGAGCGCGCGATTGCAAGGACGAGTACCTCAAAAACCCGAAAAGCTCCGCTTTTGCGGAGCTTTTCACATAAAATTCGGAGTTTTACGGCACGAGAGTTCCGTCATCCTACGGACACAGCAAAGACTCCCTCCCCGAGCGTCACGGGAACGGGTGTGTCGGCAAAACCGTAAGAGATGAGTTTCAACATGAGAGCCATGGCGTTTTTGACGCCGAGGGCGGGAGAAACGGTTACGCAAAGATATTTCCCGTCCTGCGTTTCGAGGAATCTGGCGACCGCCTCGAGTTCCTCTTCGGTGTCTATGTACAAATCCCACGTTCCGCCGAAGTCCAGAACGTCAAAGACGTTGACGTCCGTCACGGCAGCAGGGTCGACTGTCGAGGTCGCGAGATGAGTCGCCGCTATGTCTGCGTCCGAAAGCAACAGATAGGAATACGAGAGGGTTTCCCTCACGGCTCCGTTGCCCAGTGTCGCGGCATAATCTCCCCATGTCGTGTCCACGACGTACCACTCCTTGACACCGTTCCCGTCGACGTCCAGAAGGACCTTGTTCCAGGCGTGCCCGGTTCTTTCACCGTCGCCGCCGGCAACGCCCGTTATTCGCACGGCTTTTATCCCTTCAATCGCACACATCAGCGAAAAGGCTTTCGCCTTGCCGTCGCACACTGCCCTGCCGTCCGAAAAAACACCTTCGAGGTAAAAACCGTTGTAAGGCAGCTGTTCGAGGGCACCCTCCGTGCTTTCGGCAAGTGCGTAATCGTAATCCACCTCTTCAATCAGCCATTCGTAGATGGCAACGACTTTTCGGAACTCCGTCATTCCGTCGTCTGCTATACTGCCGAGCACCGTTCTCGCCGCATCGTAAATTTTCTTTGCCGCGACGGAACCCGCCGACGAATCGAAGACCGGACGAAGCCCGAGCTCCGCAATGCGGTAAAGCATATCGCTGTCCGTGGCAAGAGCCGTTTCACTCACCCCGTCTATGTGAAATTCCGTTCTGCGTACCGCTCCGTCCGTGTGATAAGTGACCACCCCGTCCGTCTGCGTGACTTTATACGAAGAAGGATAGGTTTTCTGCGGAGAGCCGAAAACGGTTCCCGTCGTCAACATGAATTTTTCGGGCGTGAAGGAGAAGGAATAATATCCTGCCGCGTCACCCTCGGAAATCACCCTGTCTAACACGCCGGGAGAGGCCTTGTCACCGCTGTAAAAGACTTTGCTGACGTCGCGGCCGTCCGAAGTTTTCCATTCCTCGGGAGCGAGATACCAGTTTATCGCGGAGCCCTCTCCCGCAATTTTCCTGGACACTGCATACCCCACCACGGCATTCAGGTCGGTTTCGTCGGAAATATAGGCGTTGTAAATGCCGCCGTACCAACGGAACGTGTACGAAAAACGGCTCTTGTGGCGGTTGAAATCGCTTTCGCTCACGGCGATGATTGCAACGTGCAGACTGCGCACCCCGCCTATCGTCGCCGTAACGTAATTTTCTCCTTCCGTCGGAGTGAACGTCAGTTCTCTGTCCGCGGACGGCAACACATCCGCCGTCGAAGAATCGGCGTCGCGCAGAGACCACGTCACGGGAGCCGAAGAATCCGTGCTTTCGAGCGGATAACTCACTGCGGAAAGCGTGAGCGACGGAAACTTCCCTCCCGAAGAGAACACGACATACTGCCCGTTGAGCGTCTCGTTCTCTCCCGAAACGGAGACTTCGACGCTGTCCGGAGCAAGGAATTGCGAAACGTAAACTATTTTGACACGGGCTTCGAGTTCTTGCCCGTCGCCCGTCCTCACGACGGCTGTTACGGTGGTGGCGGTGCCGTCGGGGGCAGTCTCGTCGGCGGTAAACCTCGTTCCTTCGCCCGCCTTTGTCCGATTGCCCTTCGAGTCCTCGACATACCACGTCACCTCAACCGCGGTGTCGGGGTCGATGTTGGAATTCCACTTCGCGAGAAGCACGACCGGTTTCGGGTCGGAAAGATTTTGCGTGACCGTGCCGCCGCTTACCGAATGGTTTTCACCCACGACGTATGCGCTTTTCAGGGAAGCATACTTAATTTTTACCGAAAACCCGTCGCTCTCCACTCCGTCCGCAACGGCGTAAAACACCAACGTTTCTGCACTGCCCGCGGAAACGGTAAAAGACATTTTTTTGTCGTTATAACCTTCAAGCAAGCGCTTTTCTCCGCCGTCCTCGCTGACGTACCAGGAATACGTCGCTTTGAGCGGCGCGTCCGAATTGAGCACGGCGCGGAGTGAAAAGGGCTCGTCCGAAACGGCAAAATATTCCCCGTCCGCAAGTTCCAGCCCCGACACGCTTTCCACCGTGACGGACGTCACCTTGCCGCGCAACCCCAGCATGCTGCACGCCGACAGCAGACACACGAGAGCCGTCGTAAGAATAAGGACGGCTAACGTGCGGAACGCGTATTTGCGACAACGGGCATCTTTCATTCCGTGCTCCTTCACCCGCGTCTGCGATGCACTCGCGCCTGCGCGGATACCGTAATTCATTTTATCGTGCGCGCAAGGATTTTGTCAAGACGGCGGGCGACGGACGGGAAGGTCTCTTTTCGGTTGCTAACTACCGCGTAATGTGCTATATTTTTCCTATGAAACGAACTCATGCGGAATTTGCTCTTCTGTCCCCTCTTCCTGCGGAAGAAGTGCTGAAAATTCACCCGATGTCGCTGGCGTTCATAGGCGACGCGGTGCACTCTCTCTATGTCCGCACGGCAGTCACCGTGCAGAGCGGAGACGTTAAAACCGGAGCCTTACACAAAAAGGTGACGGGTTGCGTTTCCGCCGTGGCGCAGGCGGCGGCAAGCGAGGAAATAAGCGCTCTTTTCGACGACGTGGAAGCGGACGTTTTCCGCAGAGCGCGCAACTGTCACATTCAGACCTCGGCAAAACACGCCGAACGCGCGGAGTACCGCCGCGCCAGCGGGCTGGAAGCCGTGCTGGGGTACCTCTATCTCACGGGCAACACCGAACGTCTTGTCCGTTTTCTGAAAATGACTGCGGAGGATAACCTATGATTATATTCGGACGCAACCCCGTGCGCGAGGCATTCCGCGCCGGCAAAACCGTGGAAAAAATTTATTTCGTCAAAGGCGAAACGGATTTGCAGCTGAGCCCCATTTTCGCACTCGCCAAGGAAAACCGCGTACCAATAAGTTTTGTGGACAGATATTCCCTCGACCAACTGAGCGGAGGCGGCAATCACCAGGGTGTGCTCGCAAAAATAACGGACTTCGAATACTGCTCTCTCGACAATCTTCTCGCCGTTGCGCAAGAGCGCGGAGAGAAACCTCTTCTCGTCCTTTTGGACGGAATAACCGACCCCCACAACCTGGGTGCGATTATCCGCAGCGCGGAATGCTTCGGAGCGCACGGCATAGTCATTCCCAAGCACAGAAGCGCCACCGTCAACGAAACCGTGGTCAAGGTTGCAAGCGGCGCGACGGAACACGTCTCAATCGCGAAAGTCACCAACATCAACGACGCCATAAGAGAGTTGAAAGAACGCAATGTGTGGGTTTATGCGTGCGATTTCGACGGTAAAGCCCCGAAAGATGCCGATTTCAAGGGCGGAACCGCCTTTGTCGTCGGCAACGAAGGCAGCGGAATCAAACGTCTCACGAAAGAACTGTGCGACGACACAATCACCATTCCCGAATACGGAAAAATCAACAGTCTTAACGCTTCCGTGGCGACGGGCGTCGTGCTCTACGAAGCGGCGAGACAAAGACACTGATGACGGAAAAAGAATTGATTTCGGCAAGCGACGCCGTGTTGACCGCGGCGGCGCAAAAGGGCGACAAGGCAGCGCAATCCGTGCTTCTCGACAGATACGAAAGCCTGGTGAAAGTGATTGCGCGCTCCTTTTCCGTTGCCGGAATCGACAAGGACGACGTGGCGCAGACGGCGCGCATCGCCCTGCTCAACGCCATTATGACTTACGACCCCGAAAAGGGCGCGGAGTTCAAGACCTATGCCACGGTCTGTATCAAAAACCGCGCGCTGGACACGGTAAAGAGTGCCCGCCGCACGCTGGACAACGAACTCTCCCGCGACGGTACGGAGTCGGAACCCGAGGACGACAAGGACGCAACCGTGTTTCCTTCTCCCGAGGAAATCTATTTGCAGAAAGAAGCGGAAACCGCTCTTTACGACGCATTGCGTACGTTGTTGGGTCAACGCGATTTCGACGTGCTTATGCTCTACATCGCGGGAATGTCCTACAAAGAAATTTCGGAAAAAATCGGCATCACCGCAAAAAAAGTCGACAACACGCTGTATTCGGCAAAGAAAAAAGTGTCCTCTCTCATAAGGACTCTGAAAGGCTGACGGAAAATTTTGTTGCCGTCCGAAAGCAAAACCGAGTGCTTTTGCGGCGGCGCGGCGGCACCATGACGGCACAATAAAGACAAAATATAAATTTTTCGGGTTAATTTATCGATAAAATACTTTACTTTAATTTCCTTATATATTATTATAAACAAGCATTCCGCACGGGTTGCGGTCTGTTATCCTTCCCCGAAAGGGGCAAAAGTCCACAAGGAGGTATGCTATGAATAAGTACGAAATTCTCTACATTATTCGTTGCGACATCGACGATGACCAGAAAAAGCAGGTTGTCGAAAAGTACGAAGCGCTCGCAGGTCAGCTCGGCACGCTGGAATCCCTCGACAAATGGGGTATGAAAAAGTTTGCCTACGAAATCAACAAGCAGACCGAAGGCTACTACGTTCTCATGAACGTCGTGTGCGATACGGCGGCGCAAGCGGAAATCGACAGACAGATGGGCATCGACGACAACGTCGTGAGAAGAATGATTATCAAAAAGTGATAAGCCGAGGAGATTGTTATGAACAAAGTTTTCTTGATTGGTAACCTGACCAGAGACCCCGAACTGTCCACCACCAACAGCGGCGTCAAATTCTGCAGATTCACTCTTGCCGTTTCCCGCTCCTACTCAAAGGACGGAAAACGCGAGACCGATTTCCTGCCCGTCGTGGTGTGGAGAGCCCAGGCAGACAACTGCGCACGCTATCTCAAAAAAGGCAGCAAGGCGGCAATCAGCGGTTCTATTCAGACCAGAAGCTACGATACGCAAGACGGTTCCCGCCGTTATGTGACGGAAATCGCCGCGGACGAGGTGCAATTCCTCTCCACCAAAAACGATGACGGCAAGTCCGACGACGTCGATTTCGACGACCTCACTCCCATCGACGACGATTTGCCTTTCTGATTTAAGGAGTTATTGAAATGAACGAAGAAGTCAAAAACGCGCGTCCTCCCAAGAGAGCGCCCAAAAAGAAAGTTTGCATTTTCTGCGTTGACCACGTGGAAGACATCGATTACAAAGACGTTGCCAAGCTGCGCAGATTCATCACCGAAAAAGGCAAGATTCTGCCCCGCAGAATGAGCGGCGTTTGCTCCAAACACCAGCGTCCTCTTGCCACCGCAATCAAGCGTGCAAGAGTCATGGCTCTCCTGCCCTACAAAGCAGACTGACGTTAAAACGGTTGAGCTCCCGCAATGCGGGAGCTTTTTTTTTGCAAAAAATTTTTCGCAGCGCTCCGCGCACCGAAAAGCCTCTGCTAGGTGGGCATTTTTGCTTTTTTGTGTCGCGATAACCCGACACCGCTCTTTTATATGTCGGGTTGCAAGGCTTTTCGGAAAGTTATATAATGCGTATATGGCTAAAAAATCATCCGCTAAACTCAGCAAAAACGTAATCATAGCAGTCATTGCGATAATCCTCATCCTTGCCGTTGCGCTCACGGTGA
The DNA here is from genome assembly GCA_944349635.1 of uncultured Clostridia bacterium. Taxonomy (GTDB): domain Bacteria; phylum Bacillota; class Clostridia; order Christensenellales; family CAG-917; genus Limadaptatus. Next base: position 347,394 of record CALVNH010000001.1, read on the forward strand.
TTTATTTCGCCGCACCTTCCGTGTTTGACCGCATTGCCGCATTCTTTACCCAAAGCAACGAAAACAAAGGCGAAAATCCGGGCGGAGGAAGCGCGTTGCAACGCGGTGAAGGAGATTTGCAGATTCACTTCGTCGATGTGGGTCAGGGCGACTGCATTCTGATTCTCTTCCCCGACGGAAAAGATATGCTCATCGACTGTGCCAACTACAACAATTCCTCCGAATATTGCACGGAGACGCTGGATTACATCGACGATTACGTCACCGACGGACAGTTCGATTACTTAATGCTCACTCACTGCGACAGCGACCACGTTTACTTCATGGACGAAATCCTCCAAGAGTATCAGGTGGACAACGTTTTTATGCCAAACGTCCTCGCAACTCACAGCAAAGTTTCTTCTGCGGGAATCCCGCAGGAAAAACTGGGCAGATTCACGGATAAGGACACCGTGAACACGGCTTGCTATGCGGATTTCTTCATCGCGGCACTCACGGAGCCCGACTGCAACGTTTATCTCAACGTCGACCCCGACGAGAGCACCAATTCCATCGTAATTACGGACGACGGACTGGAAACTCCCGAAAATCCCGACGCCGACGCGACATACCGCCTGACGTTCTACTGTCCCACGCAGGAATACTACGACACCACCAATCTCGGAAGTCCCGAGAAGAAAAACGCCATTTCGCCAATAGGCGTTCTGGAATACAACGATTTCAGAATCGTGCTGACGGGCGACAGCAACGAAATCAACGAACCCGTCTTTGTCGACCGCGTCGGCGGCTATGTGGACTGCGACGTGCTGAAAGTAGGTCACCACGGCAGCAAAACTTCTTCCACCGCGGAATTTCTCAAATGTATCGACTGCGAATATGCCGTCATCAGTTGCAATGCTTCCGGCAACAATTTCAATCACCCGCGGCAAGCAACTCTCGACAGGCTTGTTGCCGAAGATATGACCATATACCGCACGGACAACAACGGCAATATTGTGCTGACCGTCAACGAATCCATCGTTTTCACCGTGGAAAAGGAAGTTTCACAGGAAGTCAACCGACAAGGGCTCACGGGCGATAAGGAATGACCGCTGTCCGACGGAAATCCTCTTCCGTAACTCGACGCAGGCAAACAAAAACCGCTTCCCGAAAGGAAGCGGTTTTCAGTTGTTATTAACCGTTGAATCGGCTCAATAGCTCTTTGCAAAGTAAATGACTTTGGTCGCGGGTTTTCCGCAGTAGACGCACTTATCTCCGACGGGAGTCTGGTCGAAAGGCATGACGCGCGCGCTTGCCGCGGTTTCCGCTTTGATTGCGTCCTCGCATTCTCTGCAACCGCACCACATGGTCTTTACGAAATGCTGATTGTCGAGTGCGGTTCTGAATTCGTCCATATCGGCGCACACGTCAACGTTGCCGTGCAGGAACTTTTTGGACTGTTCGTACATATTCTCGTGGATTTCGTCGAGCAACGCGGGAATTGCCGTCGCAAGGTCGCCGAGAGCGATGCTGCCCTTTTCGTGAGTATCTCTGCGCGAGTACATCGCCACGCCGTTCTCGATGTCGCGGGGGCCGATTTCCAGACGCAGAGGCGCGCCCTTCATCTCCCATTCGTTGAACTTCCAGCCCGCAGACTGGTCGCGGTTGTCCACTTCCACGCGCAGACCCGCCTTTTTGAGGATTTCGGCGACTTCGTAGGATTTTTCCACCACGCCTTCTTTGTGAGAGGCTATCGGAATGATTACGACCTGAACGGGGGCGACTCTCGGCGGCAGTTTCAGCCCGCGCTGGTCGCCGTGCGCCATGATGAGCGCGCCGATGAGACGTGTGGAAACGCCCCAGCTGGTCTGATAAGGATTTTTCAACTGACCGTCGCGGTCGAGGTATTTGATTTCGAAAGCGGAAGCGAAGTTTTTGCCGAGGTAGTGCGTGGTGCCCGACTGCAAGGATTTGCCGTCCAGCATCATGGCTTCCATGGAATACGTCTCGACGGCACCCGCGAATTTCTCCTTTTCGGTCTTGATGCCGGTGAGAACGTCCATGGCAAGCACGTTCTGCATGAACTCGCGGTAAACTTCAAGCATTTTGAGCGCTTCGCCGCGGGCCTCTTCTTCGGTGGTGTGAAGCGTATGTCCTTCCTGCCACAAAAACTCGCTGGTGCGCAGGAAAGGTCTGGTGGTTTTTTCCCACCTGACGACGTTGGCCCACTGGTTGATGAGCAGAGGCAAATCGCGGTAGCTCTGCACCCACTTCGCATACATATCGCAGATTATGGTTTCGGACGTGGGGCGCACGACCAGTTTTTCTTCGAGTTCGGTATTGCCTACGTGAGTCACCAGCGCGACTTCGGGAGCGAAACCCTCGACGTGCTCCGCCTCTTTCATCAGGTAACTCAAAGGAATAAACATCGGAAAATACGCATTCTTGTGCCCCGTTTCCTTGAAACGGCGATTCAGCTCTTCCTGAATGTGCTCCCAGATTTCGTAGCCGTAAGGGCGAATGACCATGGTGCCCTTGACGGGGCCGTAGTCCACCAGCTCCGTTTTCAAAATGACGTCGGTATACCACTGCGGAAAATCCTTCGTCATGTCGGCGATTTCTTTCACAAATTGATTGTCCTTTTGCATAATAACCTCTCCGATTCAACCACTATACTATCACCGAATCAATAAAAAAGCAACGGCAAACGCCGCTGCTCCTTCATAACGGGTCACTCAGTTCTTGCGGTCGTCGTCTTCGTCGTCGTCTTCCTCTTCGTCCTCGTCCTCGTCGAAATCGGTCTCGTCGAAATCCGTAATGGATTCGTCGAAATCGTCGACGTCGTCGACGGACTCTTCTTCGTCCTCGTCCTCTTCTTCCTCTTCCTGCAACAGAGAGAGAGAAATCTCGTCGTTTTCGTCCATTGCGGAATCGGCGTCGTCCTCCACAAACTCCTTCCAGCTTTCGTCGTCGTCCTCGTCGGATTTTTCGGATTTTTTGTTGGCCTGGTCGAGTTTGCACGCGGGACAGATGTCCTCGTCGTCGGCAAGATAGTTGACCTTGCAGACGGGACATATTCTTTCTTCGTAACCGGCTTCGTCGTCCTCTTCGATGAGGCTTATGGAACTCGCTTTGCCGAGTTCCGCTTTGCAGACCTCGCAGAGGTCTTCTTCGACGGCAATCCAGTTGAGCTCGCAACGCGGGCATTTTTTGTATTTTCCCATTATGTCTCCTCGCTGAAATTTTAAGGAAGTTTCATATATTATATTTATACTACGGTGATATGTAAACTGTTTTTTGCAATTTACGGAAATTTCTTGAGCGACCGTCGCCCCTGTTCGACGGGAGCGACCGACTGCCTTACGGCATAAGCTTCCGTCTCTCCCCGTTCGTTTTCCCCCGCCGTTCTAGATATGGTGGAAGGTTGCGCCTTTTTCAACAAAATATACCGTAATAAAAATTGGTGAAAATAATTGTTGAAAAGTGTCGCAAAACGGTGTAATAATACCCGTGCAAGGGCGGAAAGAGTTTCTTTTGCATTCCCTATACATAAGACATCAATCCCGAAAACTCGACAAAATGGCATATAAAGCGAGGTTTTCTGCTTTAATGTACGAATTTTATCTGTGCTACAATAAAAATACAACATTTTGGAGGATAAAATGAAAAAAACCGTTGTTATTGCCGACGACAACGCCGGTCTCACATTGAGCCTGAAAGAATTTTTCGACAGCAAAAGCGATTACGAAGTGGTGGGCATCGCCGAAAACGGCGTCGTCGCCCTTTCCTTGGTGGAACGATTCGACCCCGATTTTCTGCTGCTGGACATAGTCATGCCCGAACTCGACGGATTCGGCGTGTTGTCCGCCATAAAGAGCAAGCGTCCCACCGTCATAATGATGTCCCAACTCAATACCGACGGCTTTGTTCAGAAAGCCCTTCGTTACGGCGCAAAATACTTCCTTGCAAAGCCATTCAACTTCGACGTCCTTCTGAAAACCCTGGACGAGTTTTCCGGCGAAGAGTCCGCACCCGTCGTCACAACCAGACAACCCGCGCAACAACCCCGACGCAACCGCTCGCTGGACGAAAAAATCGCAAATCTCTTCATCTCCGTCGGCATTCCCGCCCACATCAAGGGGTATCAGTTCCTTCGAGAAGCCATCAAAATCACGGTGGACGACCCCGAAATCATCAACTCAATCACGAAAAAACTCTATCCTTCGATTGCCGCCACGTTCAACACGACAGCCTCCAAAGTGGAACGTGCCATACGTCACGCCATAGAGGTGGCGTGGAACAGAGGAAAAATCGAGAACATCAATCAGATTTTCGGAATGAAAATCTATTCCGCCAACGAAAAGCCCACCAACGGCGAATTCATTGCCCTCGTTGCGGACAAAATGCTGTTGGAAGGCGCGTGAATTCAATATCGTTTTAATTTTGTTTTTTGACCGTTTCCGCACTTTATGTGCGGTTTTTTATTGTTAAAATGCGCTTTTGGCCGTTAAACGACTTTACGCCACGGTGTCACTTTTTGTTGCGGTTTGCATATTCTGTTAGTGGCGGAACCTTTCTACATACACCGCACTGCCGTGCGACAAAAGGAGGAACCATGTCCTTGATTCAGAGATTTTCCGCCATACGCCGCGGGGCAATCGTTTTTACGGGGAACACACTGGGGCTGGCGCCCGCGGTGGCGGGAAGCAATCCGTCTTTGGGCTCGATTGCCGTGTTCACCTCACTCGACACGTCCAACCGCGTCACGGGATTTCCCGCGGGAACCACACTCGACTATACCCGCAACGGTTCAGCCGCCGTACTGAATCTGCCTGCCGACGCAACGGTGGTCTACGCCGAACTGGTGTGGGGCGGACTTTACAAATCGTCTTCGTCCGATATCTCCGCTCTGACGGACAACGCCGTCGTCTTTTCCACACCGTTGCAGACGACGTCCGTCACGGGGGCCGCCGCAACACGAAACAATCTGCTTCTTCCGACAGGCGGCGCAGGCAGTTACAATCTTGGATTCTACACACGTTCCGCGGAAGTCACCGCGCTTGTCAAAGCCGCGAAATCCGGCAGGTATTCCCTGTCCGCGGTTCCCGCGCTCATCGCCTCTCCGTCATCTCTTTCATCGGACACCAATCACGCCGGCTGGACTCTTGCGGTGATATACGAGAGCCCGTCGTCACCATTGCGCGACCTGACTTTGTGGTGCGGTGCCGCCGCCGTGTCCATAGACCGCGGCAGCTCAGATTTTTCCATATCCGGCTTCATCACACCCGAAGCCGCCCCAGTGAGCGGAAAACTGTTCGTATCCGCGCAAGAGGGCGACGCCGTCATAGGCGGAGACAGAATGCTCTTCGGCAAAAACGCCGCGTCTTTGCACGAACTCTCCTCTCCCAACAATCCCGTCGCCAACTTCTTCTGCTCGCAAATCAACGATTCCGACGGACAGACGGACACAAGCGGAACTTTCGGCACGCGGAACGCTTTCGCTTCGGCGGGACAAAACACCTCGGCTTGCCGCCAGGGATGGGACATAACCGCCTCGAACGTTTCGACTTATCTCGAAACCTCGCAGAATACCGCGCTCGTCAGGCTGACGACTTCGGGGGACTTGTACGTCGCCAACGCGCTTGCCCTTCAAATCGACAGCAAGGGCGCAAACGTCACCGTCGCCAAGTCCGCCGCCGCATCGTTTGTGCCCGTCGGCGGGCAAACGGAATATACTCTTGTCCTCGAAAACACGGGCGACATCACCGCAAACAACATTTCCGTCACCGACCCGTTGCCCGTCGGACTTTCGCTTGTCGGGGGCTCCGTCACGCTGAACGGCGCGCCCTATGCGGGCGGCTTCCCCGTAAACATCGCTTCGCTTGCGTCGGGAGAAACCGCAACCGTACGCTTCGACGTCATTGCCGACAGTCTGCCCGTCGTCAATCCCACGCTAAATTCGGCGTCCGCGAGATATTATTTTTCTCCTTTCGCGGGAATGACCGTGGCGGCAAAAGCGGACTCGAACGAAGTTCCGCTGTTCATAGTGAGCGACAATATGCGGGTGGTAAAAAGCGTGGACAAGACCGTGGCGGAAAAAGGAGACGAGCTCACCTATTCTTTCACGGTGTCCAATCTAGGCAATACCGTGCAGACAAACGCCGTATTCACGGACGTTCCCCCGCAGGGCACGGTTTTCGTTCCCGATTCCGTGACGCTGAACGGCGCCGTCCTGGCGGGCGCAAATCCCGCCGACGGCATTCCCATCGGCACACTCGGCGAAGGACAGACCGTGACTCTTTCATTCAAAGTAACGATTCGGTAAGGAGAATCCGTATGATAATCACAAACACTTCGAACGTCACTTACGACTACACTCTCCCCGACCAGTCCACCGTTTCGGCGGAGAGCACGAGCAACCCCGTCACCACCGAAAATCTGACGGACGCGGTTTCACGCCTCAAATCCTCCTCGAAAGCCTATGTGCAGGAGAACGAACAGGCGATGCAAACCATCAACGTGACCAACAACTCCGGCATCAAAATGACGGATTTGTTCCTCAAAGACTTCCTCTCCGAAGGCGCACAACACGTGGACGGTTCCGTCACCGTGAACGGGGTTTCCATGCCCCTGTACGATATGAAAGCGGGCATTCCCCTGCCCGACCTCAATCCCACGGAGAGCGCCGTTGTCACCTATCTGATACTTTCGGGAGCCATCACTCCGTCCGCGCTGATTGCCAACGACGCCACGCTGAACTTCTCCGTCGAAGACCCCGTGCAGGGTCCCGTCAGTTTTTTGCAAAGAACAAATCTCGTCACCATTCCCGTCGTCAGAAATTCCATGTCGGTGGTCAAATCCGTGGACAAGGCGTATGCCTCCAAAGGAGACGTCCTGACCTATAAGTCCACCGTCACCAACAACGGCACGCTGCAACAGACCAACCTGGTGTTCAGAGACGCGGTGCCCGCCGGGACGACGTTTGTGACCGACAGCGTCCTGATTGACGGCGTGCCTAAACCGGGGTTCAACCCGACGACGGGGTTCCCCTTGGGAGACCTCGCACCCTCCGGCAGCGTTACCGTCACTTTCAAAGCCATGGTGAACTGATATGAAAATCGCAAAAACAAATTTCGATTCCTACGTCATTGAAAACACGTCCGAAGTTTTGTCGGGCGGTGCGCAGGTTGCAAGCAGCAACACGGTTTCCACCACGGTGAGCGTGCCGCCGGTCGTAACTCCGTATGTGCGCGCATGCGACTGCGTCGGCACGACGTGCGGAGGGTGCGCCCTTTCCGCGCTTTGTCTGTGCGCCTTGCTATGCAACCGTCGTTGCGGGTGTCGCCCCGTGCAGAATCCCTGTTGCTTTACCGTCACGGCATTTTACGGCAGAGGGTGCGGGTGCAGAAATTATTCGTGCTACTATCCTTACTATTGCTGAACCCGAATTTTGAAAAAACCGTCTTCCGCGCGGCCGCGGAAAAGGGCGTCTCGGAAGAGACGCCCTTCATTTGCGCTCTTGAAAAAATTCCGATTTGTGTTATTGTATAAGCGAGGGGACGCGTTCGCGCGCCCCCACGGCGCGGAGCGCAACTTCGAATACGGAGGAAATTATGAACGATTTACCAACCCTGAAACGCATCAAAAAACGCGTGGACAAAATCAACCCCGATTTTTGTCTCGGCAAACATTCCCTCGATTTCAACGACGAAGACTTCTTCTCCGAACGCTGGAACGATTTGCCCGTCGTTTTCGTACTCGCGGAGTCCGTCCCCGCGGACGAATCCGCACAATCCCTGCGCATCGACGGCGACTACACTTTCCCGAAAGCGTTTGCCCGTCGTAAATACGCCTCGGCGGCAGGGGGAGCCATCAGACTTTTCAGGCTGTCCAACGCATTCGTCACCGCCGTGGGCGAAAACGGCACGGCTTTCTCCGCCGAAACACTCGACGGCACTCTTTTCCGTATTGCGGAAGCCCTGACGCAGGACTTCAAGGACGAACTCTCCGTCTTTGCTTTCGGACAAAAAGCGGCGGACGCCGTCAACGCATACTTCACCGCAAAGAACAAATCCCGCGGAAAGGACGACAAAAAGATAAGGTACAAGCTTTGTCCTCTGCCCGCTCCCTCGTCCTCGATGTCCGACGACAACCGCAAATACGTTCTGTTCGGCAAACCGTACAAATTCCTGACGGCGGCGGGCGCGGACTGCTCCGCGGCAATGTCGGAGTTTCTGCAAACCGACGGCGCGGCTCGCAACAAACGCACCGAATGCGGCGACTGTTTCGATGCCCTCGCCTCTGCCCTCAAAGCAGCGGCAAACCTTCCGAAACTTGTCGTCAAACGCAAAAAGTCCTGCCGTTTCATAAAGAGTGCGGACATTCTGATTGAGACCGTCGCGGGTGCTCCCGATATCGCAGGCAACCGTACCGCAAAGGTAATCTGCTACTGCAAGAATTACAGCATCGCTTCCACTTCGGGCGTGGGCTTCGGCTACGACGCCGACACGCAGGACTTTTTCATTTACGACTATACGGCGTCCTCAACCGTCAATTACGACGAACTCGCCGCGGCTTCTCCCGTGTTCGCCACCCTGTTCGACGCGTTTGCCGAATTTGCGGAAAACAACCTCTGCTGACAATATTGCGTGGTTTAATTAAAAGAAACGGCACTTTTAAGTGCCGTTTCTGTTTTATGCGCTTTTTGTGTCATCACAGTTTGATTGCAACCTGCCATGCGCGCCAGACCACCGTCCGCAGGTTGCCCACGCCGTTGGCGTCGCCGACGAGGTGAACGTGCGGAGCGCTTTTGATAAGCGGGGCGGGAACGTAACCCACGGACACTATAACGCTGTCGGCGGGAACGGTGAGCTCCTTGCCGTCCTTGCCCGCTATCACAACGCTGTCGGGATTGATTTTCTTCACTTTGCTTTCCAGATACACGGGAACTTTCTTGTAGTTGAAGAAATCGCGCAGATAAGAAGAGTTCGCAAGACAGAGCCCTCTGATTGCCATGAGGTCGTTCTTGGCTTCCACGATGACGGGCTTCTTCCCTTTGAGGAAGAGGTCGTAAGCGATTTCGCACCCGCTCAGCCCGCCGCCTATGATGACGACGTTGTCACCCACGGGCTTGCCGTTGAGATATTCGACGGCTTCCATGCTGTGCTCCACTCCGGGAATGGGAACCTTCCTGGCTTTCGCGCCCGTTGCGATGATGATTTCGTCGGCGTCGAGAGAGGAAATGTCCTTGACCTCCGTGTTGTACTTGACGTCGATTTTGAGATTGGCAATCTGTCTGCGGTACCACTCTATGAGTTCGCGGTCTTTCTCCTTGAACGAAGGCGCCGCCGCCGCGATAAAGATGCCGCCCAGCTTGTCCGTCTTTTCGTAAATGGTGACCTTGTGCCCGCGGAGAGTTGCGATTCTCGCGACTTCCATACCGCCCACGCCACCGCCGACGACGGCAATCTTCTTGGCTTTCTTTGCAGGCTTGATGTCGTACTTGTGACCCTGCATCGTCTGAGGATTGAGGGCGCAGCGCGCCATGTGCGCGGCGTCGTCCATGGTTTCGTCGTTGGCAACGCCCTTATAATGCGCCATTGCAAAACACGCGTTGTGACAGCAGATGCAGGGCTGAATGTCTTCGAGACGTCCCTCCATGAGTTTCGTGACCCACGCGCCGTCGGTGAGGAACTGACGTGCGATACCCACGCCGTCGATTTTGCCTTCCTTGACCGCCTGAGCGCCCACGTCGGGCTCCATTCTTCCCGCGCAGACGACGGGAATGTCGACGAATTTCTTTATGTGGGCGACGTCGTCGAGGTTGCAGTTCTGCGGCATATAGGCCGGCGGGTGTGCCCAGTACCAGGCGTCGTAAGTTCCGTTGTCCGCATTGAGCATGTCGTAGCCCGCGTCCTGCAGATATTTGGCGGCCTTCTCGCTCTCCTCCATATCGCGGCCTATTTCCACGAACTCCTCTCCGGGCATTGCGCCTACGCAGAAGTCCTTGGTTTTGCTTACCACGGAATAGCGGAGAGAAACGGGATAGTTTTCGCCGCACTCCGCCTTGATTGCCTTGACGACGTCGACGGCAAAGCGGTATCTGTTTTCAAAACTTCCGCCGTATTCGTCCGTTCTGTGATTGGTGTACTTGTGCGTGAACTGGTCCAGCAGATATCCCTCGTGCACGGCGTGCACTTCGACGCCGTCCACTCCCGCCTCTTTACAGAGTTTCGCGGTCTGCGCAAAAGCGTAAACCATCTTCTTGATTTCCTTTTGCGTGAGTGCGCGACAGGTGACGTTCTCCGCCCAACGGGAAGGCAACTCGCTCGGCGACGCACAGATTGCCGAAATGTCGACAATGGGCTTGGCAAGCGCGGCAAGCAATTTGTTGTTGTGCAGCATGGCAAGGTCGTCCGTGATTGCGAAGGCACGTCCGAAACCCGCCGTCAGCTGAACGAACAGTTTTGCACCCGTCGCGTGAATTTCCTCCATAAAGGCTTTCAGTTTTCTGAACATTCCCTTGTTCTGGTAGAGCCATCTTCCTCCGATGGTGTCACGGAGAGGAGCAATGCCCGGGATAATCAGACCCACGTTGTTTTTCGCCTTGTCGAGGAAGAATTCCGCCGCCACCTTGTCAAAGTGGTTCGGCTCCATCCATCCGAAAAGCGATGTGCCGCCCATGGGGCACATGACTATTCTGTTCTTGATTTCTACGTCACGTATTTTCCACGGGGTAAACAGCGGCTCGAATTTTTTGTCCATAAGTTTCTCTCCTGTTACTTAATGGCAGTTTATGCTGTTTACAGTATAAAATGACGACCGTGAAAAGTCAATATCGACAGTTTGTGCCGAAACCGCTTGCGCACTTTGTCGTGACGCTCAAACGCCCGCGCACGCATAGCGCACACACGCCGCCCCGCGCGCCTGTCCGCGCGTCAAAATACAAATACCTTGCAAACCGATTGCAACACCGCAACCGAAATCACGGCGTTTTACGAAAATATCCGCCGCAAACGCGGCGGATATTGCTTTGCTGTTGGAGTGCCGTTTTCACGCTCACGCATTCACGCACGCGAAATACAACACTTCGTTATAGTTCACTTTGCCGATTTCGGCAAGCAGATAAATGTTGCCGTCGGTATCCGCCGTCAGGCAGGAATATCCCGCCGCACCGCTGTAAACGCGGGTGCTCTCCCACGTTTTTCCGCCGTCGAGACTTGCCGCAACGGAGAGGTTGGCTCTCGTCAGGAAGGAATCGGGATAGGACATAAGCAGTTTGCCGTCCGCGGTCATCGCAAGCGAACTCATGCAAATGGGGCTTTTCAGGGAAGTGTCGGTGGTCTGTTCGTACCATGTCTCGCCGCCGTCGCGGGAATAGGACAATCGCTGATACTGCTCGTAGTGCGGCATGCTGCAACCCGTCATGTCCCTTATTACCATTACGATTTCGCCGTTGGAAAGTTGCGCCGCTTCGCACTCGTTTCCGACGCCTGCGGACTCCCCTCTCTTCCATGTCGCACCGTGGTCGTCGCTGTAAAGCACGAAGGAATGCCCTCCTCCGCTTGCGGGAACGATTATCCTTCCGTCGTACTTGCCGCCGTGTATCTGAATGCTCTTGCCCGGACCTATCATGAGAGTCTGCTCTCTGACGCCGTCGCTGCCGCCTCCCGAAGAATCCGCGACTTTGTCGGGATTGATGTCGATTGCCTCTCCGACCTGCTCAAGCGTGTAATCGGCGTTGAACGAAAATTGCGCCATATAGGTATCGTAGTCATAGGCGTTGGCTTCCGTACCAGTCATGTACGGAAACACAAGTTTCGCCGTGTCAACGTCGAGAACGGGAGTGGGGTTGCCGTATTTGCCGATGTTCTCCGTGCCGTAACTCAAAAGCACGTGCAAATCGCTCCAATTCTCCCCGCCGTCGAGAGAAAACTTGTAGACCATGTCGATACTGCCCGTATCGTGAGAGGAATTGCGTCTGCCCTCCGCAAACGCGAACAACGGGTCGCGGGTCAGCCCGAAACCGTATTCTTCGTTGAGCACGTTTCTGTCGAGAGCAACCAACGACGGAATTCTGAACGTTGCGTAACCGCCTTCGCCGTTGTTGAAGATGAAACCGTCTCTGACTATGGCGTCGCGGTTGAACTCGCCGTAGTCCTGCACGTTCACCCATATCACGCCCGTCAGCATAAGCACGCAAAGCATCACGCATACGGTCACCGCGACGATTTGTCTGCCGGAAAGAATCTGCACCACCGCCGACAAGAGCAGAACGACGCAGCCCGCTATCAGCAGTATGCTGGAAACCGTGCTCAGCGCGAGAGGTTGTACGAACTCAACAACGAGGGAAAACAGAATGCACAACACCAAAAAAACGACGACGAGCGCAATGCATGCGGAGGAAATCCCGGTTGCAACCTTTCCCTGCGCCTTCTTGTTGCGGAGAAAGAAATACCCCGCGGGAAGAATGAGCAGTCCTATCGTGAAAACGACCGCCATTGCCGCCGTGCTGAAAAACACATCGCGGTTTACGCCGAGGAAAAGCCCCACGCCCGCCGTCAACACCACATACCCTATCAACATCGCAACATCCGCAACAATGCGTTTGACGTTTGCACGACGAGAAGAATTGCCGTCCATTTCAACCTCCTGCACGGGACGGGATTCGGATTCTCCGCGTTCTTGCCCCGCAAAGAGTATTATAACCCGAAACCGACGGCGATTCAAGTCTTCGCAAAAATACGGATTCCCCCTTCCCGCACAAAGAATTGCTCGTCGCGTCGTCGCATATCCATTTCGTGCATCACGTGCACGAACGCGGAAAATCAAGCAACATTACAGAATTTTCGCACACAATATACGTTAATCGAAGCATAATGCGCACAAAACCCCATATTTCGACACCACCACTATATATTGTGGTCGTGGCGCAGAAAATAATCAATATTTTCCGCTTTTTAGCTTGACAGCCATATACGGCGCATATATAATGTAAAGGCAAATTATCCAAGGGAGGTCACTTTGATGCTCAATGTCAAAAAAAGGGACGGCAGTATCGTTCCGTTTAACCTCAACAAAATAAAGGTCGCCATAGAAAAGGCGTTCGCCGCCGTCGGCAAGAATTACAACGACGACATCATCGATATGCTTGCGCTCCGCGTGACCGCGGATTTCAACAGCAAGCTTCAGGGCGACACCATCACGGTTGAGGACATCCAGGACTCCGTCGAAGTAGTGCTCATTCAGGCAAGCTACGTCGAGGTCTCCAAAGCTTACATTCTTTACAGAAAACAGCACGAAAAACTGAGAAACGTCGGCTCCACGATGCTGGACTACAAGAACACCGTGGACAACTATCTCAAAATCAACGACTGGCGCGTTAAGGAAAATTCCACCGTCACCTACTCCGTGGGCGGACTTATCCTCAGCAACTCCGGCGCAATCACCGCCAACTACTGGCTGTCCGAAATCTACGACGACGAAATCAGCAACGCCCACCGCAATGCCGAAATCCACATTCACGACCTCAGCATGCTCACCGGTTACTGCGCGGGCTGGTCGCTGAAACAACTCATCGTCGAAGGTCTCGGCGGAATTCCCGGCAAAATCACGTCGTCCCCCGCGTCGCACCTCTCCACTCTCTGCAACCAGATGGTCAACTTCCTCGGCATTATGCAGAACGAATGGGCGGGCGCGCAGGCGTTCTCTTCCTTCGACACCTATCTCGCGCCCTTCGTCAAAGTGGACAATCTCTCCTACAAGGAAGTCAAACAGTGCCTGCAATCCTTCGTATACGGCGTCAACACTCCCTCCCGTTGGGGCACGCAGGCGCCTTTCACCAATATAACGCTCGACTGGGTGGTCCCCAACGACCTCGCCGAACTTCCCGCTATCGTGGGCGGCAAGGAAATGGACTTCAAATATAAGGACTGCGTCAAGGAAATGGCGATGGTCAACAAGGCGTTCATCGAAATCATGATTGAGGGCGACGCCAACGGAAGAGGATTCCAGTATCCCATTCCCACCTACTCCATCACTTCCGATTTTGACTGGTCCGAAACGGAAAACAACCGTCTGCTGTTCGAAATGACCGCCAAATACGGCACGCCCTATTTCAGCAACTACATCAACAGCGACATGGAGCCCAGCGACGTCAGAAGCATGTGCTGCCGTCTGCGTCTTGACCTCAGAGAACTCCGCAAGAAGGCGGGCGGTTTCTTCGGCAGCGGCGAGTCCACCGGTTCCGTGGGCGTCGTCACCATCAATATGCCCAGAATCGCTTACGAAGCCAAGACGGAAGAGGAATACTTCCAGAATCTGGAACGTCTCATGAACCTCTCCGCCAGAAGCCTTAAAATCAAGCGCAACGTCATCACGAAACTCATGGAAGAGGGGCTCTATCCCTACACCAAACGCTATCTCGGCACTTTCAGCAATCACTTCTCCACCATCGGTCTCGTCGGCATGAACGAAGCCTGCCTCAACGCAAGATGGATAGGAAAGGACCTCACGCACAAGGAAGCTCAGGAGTTCACCAAAAAGACCCTCAACTTCATGCGCAACAAGCTGTCCGACTATCAGGAGCTGTACGGAGACCTCTACAACCTGGAAGCCACTCCCGCGGAAAGCACGTCTTACAGACTTGCCAAACACGACAAGGCGAAGTACCCCAACATCATCACCGCGTCCATGGGCAAAGGCGAAGACGCCGCTCCCTATTACACCAACAGTTCTCACCTGCCCGTCGACTTCACGTCCGACATTTTCGACGCCCTCGACATTCAGGACGAACTGCAGACTCTCTACACTTCGGGCACGGTCTTCCACGCTTTCCTCGGTCAGAAACTGGAAAGCTGGCAGGCAGCGGCAAACCTCGTCAAGAAAATTGCCGAAAACTACAAGCTTCCCTACTATACGCTCTCTCCGACTTACTCCATCTGCGCGCAGCACGGATATCTCGAAGGCGAACAGTACACCTGCCCCATCTGCGGCAGAAAAGCGGAGGTTTACAGCCGCATAACGGGATACTACCGTCCCGTCCAGAACTGGAACGACGGCAAACTGGAAGAGTTCAAGGAGCGCAAAACCTACGACATCGCCTCTTCCCGTCTCAAAAAGAAACCCGTCTCCGACAAGGAAGCCTATTCCGTCCCCGAAGAGAAAAAGTGCGCTCCCGCAATCGAAGGCACCATAATCTTCACCACCAAGACCTGCCCCAACTGCAAGCTGGCGAAATCCATGCTGGACAAGGCGGGCATTCCCTACACCGTGGTGGACGCCGAGGACGAAAAAGCCGTCACGACCAGCTACGGAGTCAAGAAGGCTCCCACCCTGCTCGTCCCCAACGGAAACGGTTACGACGCTTACGACAACGCAAGCAAAATCAAGAAGTACATCGAGACCGTCAACGCCTGACGGAAACCAAAAACGACGACGGGGTATGCCGAACGCATACCCCGTTTTTCGGAGGAACGATATGACCGACGTAATTATAATAGGGGCGGGTCCCGCGGGTATGACCGCCGCTCTCAACTGCCTGCGTTACGGCAAAAGCGTGCTTGTGCTCGAAGCCGAAACATTCGGCGGACAGATAGCCTTTTCGCCGCGCGTGGAGAACTTCCCCACCGTCAAACAGGCCGCGGGAAGCGAACTTATGGACAAACTGTACGACCAGATTACCGAACTCGGCGCAGCCGTCGAACTGGAACGCGTGGAAAAAATAGAAAAAACGCCTGTGGGATTCAAAGTCTTTACCGATTACGGCGAACACGAATGTCTGTCCGTAATCGTGGCAACGGGAGTGAAACACCGCGAAATCGGCGTCCCGCGCGAGCAGGAACTCGTCGGCAACGGAGTGAGCTACTGCGCTCTCTGCGACGGTGCGTTTTACAGCGGAGAGGAAGTCGCCGTAATCGGCGACGCCAACACCGCCCTTCAATACGCCCTGTTGCTTGCGGGGTATTGCAAAACCGTGCACGTCTGCACGCTGTTCGACAAATTCTTCGCCGACAAAGCCCTCGTGGACAGACTGCTCGACAAGCAGAAAGACAACGTGAAAATCTATCACAACATCAATCTCCGCACCTTCTGCGGCGAGGACGAACTCGACGGACTGGACTTCGAAAACACGGTCACGGGCAAACCTTTCCACCTGGATTGCAAAGCCACGTTCATCTGCATAGGACAGATTCCTTCCAACTCCGCATTCGAAAGCATTGTGGAACTCGACAAATACGGTTACATCGTCGCGGGCGAAGATTGCAAGACTTCCTGCCCCGGAATCTTTGCCGCAGGCGATTGCAGGACCAAAGCCGTGCGCCAGATGGTGACCGCGGCGGCGGACGGCTCCGTTGCCTCGCTAGCCGCCTGCAAGTACATCGACGAAACCGTCTGATTTCACCGCACTTCTCACGGACACGTCAACCGCGCTTTTGAATTTACACAAAACCGAGGTTTAATCCTCGGTTTTGGTCTTTGAATGTGCGAATTTGTCAAAACTGCATTCGTCACACCGCGTGCGGGCAGTTTGCAGGGAGAGTCCTGCACCACAGTCTTTGACAAAAGACTTTCTATCGTTGCAACGAGGTGATATAATAAAATCATGACAATCTGCGGAATGGAAAAAGCCTCCCTTGTGGACTATGACAAAAAGATTGCCGCCGTGCTTTTCACGGGCGGTTGCAACATGCGTTGCCCTTTCTGCCACAATGCTGAACTGGTGCTGGCAACGCCGGAAGACGCGTTGGACGAGGCGGAAATTTTCGACTACCTCGAAAAGCGCAAAGGGCTCATCGACGCAGTTGTGATTTCGGGAGGCGAACCCACCCTGCAAAAAGACTTGATTCCTTTCGTCGAGAAAGTGCGCGAAACGGGTCTTGCGGTAAAACTGGACACCAACGGACTCCGCCCCGACGTACTTGCCACGCTGTTCGGGCGCAATCTCCTCGACTACGTCGCCATGGACGTCAAGAACAGCCGCAAAAAATATTCCATGACGGCGGGCACCGGTGTGGATTTCTCCGCCGTTTCGGAAAGCATAGGGCTCATCATGGCAAACGCTCCCGACTACGAGTTCCGTACCACCGTGATAAAGGAATTGCACACGGAGGAAGATATCGCCGACATCGCCGACAGAATCGCGGGCGCAAAAAAATATTTTCTTCAAAAATACAAAGACGCCGACACCTGCTTCGAACACGGGTTCACGGCACCGTCGAAAGTCACGGCTCTCCGTTTTTGCGAAATCGCCTCGCAAAAAGTGGATTACGTCGGGTTGCGCGGCTTCTGACGCTTTGCGCCGCGCCGTCACAGGGCTCCGAGCAAGCGCAAAACAGCAAAAAAAGGAGAAAGACGTTATGCACAAAATTCTGGTAGCTTATTTTTCGGCAAGCGGCGTGACCGCCGCACTCGCCCGCAGACTCGCAACCGCAACGGGCGCGGACGTCAGGGAAATCAAACCCGCGGTTCCCTACACGACAGCCGACCTCGACTGGACGGATTCCGCCAGCCGCAGCAGCATTGAAATGAAAGACAAATCCTTCCGACCCGCACTCGCCGACGACGTTTCCGCGGATTGCTCCGCCTACGACACGGTATTTGTCGGCTTCCCGATTTGGTGGTATGTCGCTCCGACAATAATAAACTCGTTTTTGGAAAAATGCGATTTGCACGGCAAAACCGTCATTCCTTTCGCCACTTCCGGAAGCAGCGGAATGGGGAGAACATCGGCGGAGCTTGCTCCGTCCTGCCCCGGTGCCGACGTGAAAGAGGGCAAGCGTTTTCGCGCCTCCGCGTCTGCGGAAGAGCTGAAAGCCTGGGCAGACGGCTTCCTGAAAAACTGAATCCGCCCGCGCTGTGCGGATAAAATTCGCAACCATGCGGCGCTGCTGCGTCGTACGAAAACGGCTTCCCCTCGCGGGAAGCCGTTTGTCCTATTCCGTTCCGCGCGAAACTGCGTCTGCGGCGGTTCCGTCACACGGAGCGTAATTCCTCCGTGCGTTCTACTCCTCCGTGGCTTCGATGTAAAAACTGACGGGGCGAAATCCGTCGTTGCATGAAATCATCGCCGAAAACGGATTTTTCATCCACCCGTCGAAAAAATTGCCTTCTCCCCGCGCCAACGCCGCCACAAAAGGCTGCATAACTCCCCACGCGCTCTCGCACAGTCCGTCCGGTCTGGCACCGTTTTCGGAAACGAACACCTGCCCTTCTTCAAGGTCACAGGCGTGCTCCAAAGGGTTTTCGTACTTTTCCGACAAATCGGGATAGCAGGCTTTTCTGACAACGGTAACTGTACATTTTTTCACGGCGTCCTCCCATGCGGCAAATCCACGTCTGAATTCGCCATGAATTATAACTCGCAAAATCGGTTTCCGCAACATCGAACGCGCATTTGTTCCCCCCGACAGGCCGTGGTAGGTAACCCCGACAAGCTACGCATCTCGGAATCAGTTGCGCCTCCCCTCGGACAGTTGCCGCATTCGCTGTTCCAGTATTCGCGCAAGCATTGCCGCATAGAACCGCTTTTGTTCCTCCTGCGTAAGCCTGCCGACATCCGGAACACCGATGTTTACAACGGTGATGTTCTTTTGTTTCATTGCTACCTCCTGCGTTTTATTTCCCGAACGGTCTCCCGTTGAGGATTGATGGCAGTATAAAACAAAGAACACCTTCCCTGCGAGAAGCCTGCGGGTAAGTAACGGTAGGTATTTCGGTCACTTTGAGTAAGTTACGGGTAAGCTGTGGGTAACTGACGGGAAAAGAAGAACGCCCCTTAACGGAGCGTGCGGACAGACGGCAACGGATACAACAACGGGGAAACGGATAAAGCGGCCGATTGCCCGAGCGGTTCAGCGGGCAACGGCGCTTCCGTCCCCTGTTGTTTCTCGCCCGTTGCTTTGCAACCGCGCCCGAGAATATACATCGCCGCCCGCCTTTCGGCATTTGTTAAGGCAAAGTAGTATTGTTATTTAGCGCACAATCTTCGCGCCTGATTTGCCTCAATTCAAATCAAAAGAAAAGGCGTGTGCTTGTCTGGCGGAGCGCGTCAGCGCACCGCCACTTGTCTATGACAAGCACACGCCTAACAGCCAAAATTAATCTGTGCGACATTGACCATCGAAATAAAATATGTTAACATTTTGTTAATTAGATGTTAAGAGGACAATTCCCTTGAATTATTCGGCACAAATAAAACACATCCGCGAAAAACTTTTTTTGACACAACGTGAAATTGCTGTCGAATTAGGAGTAAATGCGGTTACGGTTTGCAGATGGGAAACAGGCAAAAGCGAACCTAACATGAAAGCTAAAAAAGCCATTGCCGCTTTGTGCAATAAAAACGGTATCTGCGTTGACGATTGATATGAGCAAAACTCCCGAACAAGTGCATTATAATATGCAACACATTCGTAACAAGAACTCCGAAATCGAAGTCGCTTTGCGCAAGGCTCTTTGGAGTAAAGGTTATAGGTACAGAAAAAATGTGAAGACCGTTTTCGGGCATCCCGATATCGCTTTTATCGGTAAGAAAGTAGCCGTATTTTGCGATAGCGAATTCTGGCATGGATATGATTGGGAACACAGAAAAGAAGATTTCAAAGTTAGGCGAGACTTCTGGATTCCGAAAATAGAAAGAAATATCCAAAGGGATATAGAAGTGACTCAAAAGTTACAATCGGAAGGTTGGATTGTACTGCGATTTTGGGGCAAAGAAATAAGAAATGATTTAGATGGCTGTGTGCGGGAAATAGAAGAGGCGGTTTCGAAAAATGATAAAAAGCATTGATTTGTTTGCCGGAATAGGTGGAATAAGACTGGGGTTCGAACAGGCTTTCGGAAACGATTTGGAAACCGTTTTTGTCAGCGAGTGGGATGAACCGGCGCAAAAAACATATAAGGCAAATTTCAGAGATAATTTCGAAATAGCGGGAGACATAACGAAAATTTCCGAGGATGAAATTCCCGAATTCGATATTTGTCTCGCCGGATTTCCTTGTCAGGCTTTCAGTCTTGCGGGACAAAGAAAAGGCTTCGAAGATGACTATAAAGGAATGTCGAGAGGAACTTTGTTTTTCGATGTCGCGCGCATTTGCGAAAAACATAAGCCGAAAGTCATTTTTTGCGAAAATGTAAAAGGGCTTACCATGCACGATAAGGGGCGTACTTTCGAAATAATAGTCGCAACTTTGCGTGAAATAGGATACTCGGTATTCTATCGTGTACTAAACAGTAAAGATTTCGGAGTTCCTCAAAACAGGGAAAGAATTTATATTGTCGCTTTCCGCAATGATATTGCGCCCGAGTCGTTCGAATTTCCCACCCCAACGGACAACGGAAAAAAGATAAGAGATATTATCGAAGAAAATCCCGTTCCCGCAAAATATTATTTAAGCGAGTGCTATCTCGATACTTTGAGAAAACACAAAGCCCGCCACGAGGCAAAAGGTCACGGATTCGGCTATGAAATACGCTCATGGGATGCTGTCGCCGGAGCCATTGTTTGTGGCGGAATGGGACGGGAACGCAACCTCATTGTCGATACGAGGCAAAAAAATCTTACCCCAACAACACATATAAAAGGCAACATCAACAATGAAGGTGTCAGGAAAATGACTCCGCGCGAATGGGCAAGATTGCAAGGATTCCCAGATAGTTTTGCTTTGCCGCTAGCCGATGTTCATTCTTACAAACAGTTGGGCAACAGTGTTACGGTTCCCGTGATAAAAGCAATTGCGGAAAAAATAAAAGAGGTATTGGATAATGTCTGACAAGAAAGGTAAAAACATCGGCGAATGGTCGGAAATGTACATATTTTTTAAATTGATGTCCGACCGCAAAGTATATGTTGCGGATAAGGATATGAACCGTTTGAAAGATGTCTTTCTCAATATAATCAGCATCATACGGGAAGAAGACAAAGGCTATGAGTATCGATACTTCACCGGAGATATCGTAAAAATAACTTTGAACGGAAAACAAGTCGCGGAAGTGGATGTATCCAAATTTACAGAAAGTGCACGACGCGTATGGAATTTGATTACATCCAAAAAAGATACAACCTTTTCCGATAGCGAAATAGTAAATTTTCTAACCTCGATTTTCATCAAAAATATTTCTTCGCCCGCCCAGAAAAAAAGTCACTTTTTTGGCGGCACTGCCGATATAGTTCTGGACACAATGGATTATCGTTCGGGTGTCAGCCAAATAATGGGGTTTTCGTGTAAATCCGACATAGATGCCGCTTCCACTCTTTTCAACGCAAGCGGGGATAATACTAACTTCGAATTCGAAATTGTGGGAAATATGACCGATGATATCATGAAAACATTCAATGCCATGTATCATAAAGTCATAAAAAAGGGCGAAGCAAAATATGAGGTGGCAACCGGAGAAAGAATGCGTTTCCTCAAATCCAATGGTTTTGATTTGAGGTTCATTAAACCAACAAAGGATGTTGCGGGACAAAATCTTATAAGGTGTGGCGGATTGGAAACACCCAAAATCGTAGGTGGATTGCTCAAATATTTTTATTTCGAATGTGCAGGGGCATCTACCGGCATCGAGGAAGCTATAAATTATCTCGCCGAGAATGATTTCGTCGGTTACGAATTCGACAACCTTTACGCAACATACAGGGTAAAGATTGCGAACCTTTTGTATGCTATGTTCACCGGCTTGCGTTTCAGCAAACCTTGGTCGGGGCGTTCCGATGTAAATGGAGGATACATTGTAGTAAAAAGAGATGGAGATGTGGTGGCATTTCACTCTTGTATTGCCGATGAATTCAAAGATTTTTTGATTGACAAACTGAAATTCGAGGCTCCTTCTTGTTCGCGACACAAGTACATGGATATTTATAAAAAATCGGATGGTAAATACTACATAAAGCTCGCTCTTCAATTCAGATTCAAATTGAAAAACAAATAAATTCTGCTTTGCAAAATTCACACGCTTATATATGGGAAGGTGACTATGGGTAGGAAAATTTTATCATCGGACTTCTATACCTTGCAAAAAGAGAACGGTGTCGCAAAAATAAGCATACACTCTTTCCCGACTCTTTACAAATATCAACCAGTTAGCGAATATAGTTTGCACAATTTTGAGTATGACGAAATTTGGGGAACTGTGCCTGCCGCATTTAACGACCCATACGATAGTTCGGTATGCTACTCCGAAAACAAAGTGAACAAATTTATCAAGGAAAATCTTACAGAACAACGCATAGAAAATTATAAGCTTTTTCCCCAAACAACAAAAAAGTCGGACATTGCGGAATTCATAACACGTAATTTAATAGACTGTGATAATTACAGAAAGCAATATTGCGTTGCTTGTTTTTCTATATACAATGACAGTGAGATTATGTGGGCTCATTACGCCGATTCAGCAAAAGGTTTTTGCCTTGCGTATGATAGTCAAGCTTTGATGAATGCCGCTGCGGCATGTTCACAAAAAATTGCCAATCGAATTAGAGAATCCAGCTCTTTAGATGTGGATTTTTCCGAGTTTGACAATCAGCCTTCCATTATGCCTGTAATTTATAATGGTACGAAAATCAATATAACAGACAAAATTATTAATGTGCTGCCTCTCTTTTTCGAATATCTCGATAAATTATCTTGCGGAGTTTCACAAACAGAGGCATGTTGTGAAACTGTGTTAGACAACTTGAATGTAATACGTGAACAGTTGAAAGAAAATCGTTTTGTAACCCCCACTATGCTTTGCAGTAAAAATAAAGAGTGGCGTTATGAACAAGAATGGAGGATATTTACGCACAATGAAAACTTGTATTTTGGCAATCCTAAAGATTCTCATATGGCAATAGGAAATATTGTTGCAAAAGCAGTTTATTTAGGAGAAAGAATGCACGAGTACTCTCGCCGAATGATTATCGCAATGGCGAAAGAGAAAAATATTCCAGTGTATCAAATGAGATCAAAAATGTACAAAAACAACTACAGATTGAATCCTATCTTGTTGTAAAAATAGCATTTTCCCATTGGATTACTGAGTCTACACAAAAGTTATGTAAAATGGTTATCATTTGCCACAAATAAAGGCCCGCTTATAAGGTGCTTTCATTATAGTATTTCCTCTGCAAGAGAAATTAAATGTTTACATTGCCGTTGCGGCTAGGTATTTTTCGCGGAGTTTGTTGCGGCGATTCCAGACCGTGGTGCGGTTTACATTGAGATAGCGGGCGATTTCGCTGTGTCCCATTCCGCAGAGATAACAGTCGAGGACGACTTTTTCGCCTTCGGTCAGGCACATTTTGCGAATGATTTTGTCCGCCTTTAACGCAATGGTTTTCCTCTCCCGTTGGACAGCCGCCTCTCCGTGCCACACTCGGCGGGCGAAAAGGCTGACAAATTCGGAGATTAGCGGAGAGAAAACTTTATGCCGAAGCAGTCGCGGATAAAAAATAATGCGGACTCGATTTCACTCGGGTTCGCATTATTCCTTTCTGGCGTTCCCGGCGGGAGTCGAACCCACGGCCTTCCGCTTAGGAGGCGGACGCTCTATCCTACTGAGCTACGGAAACACGGTTTCGGGCGGTTTTATTTTAGGAGCAGGCGAGGCGTTTGTCAAGCGAAAGCGGACAGCGGACGAAAGGACGGTCGTACTCTGCTCCTTTTCGCGGCGTCCGACAAATCCTTTTGCGAGACGGGAGCCCGCCGCACAAAAAACAGCGGCAGACGCGCGGATTTTCTCCGTCAACGGGTCAGTTGGGTTTGACAGTGCGGGAGTATTTCTATATTATTGAAAATAATTGCGGATTACGTTGGCAAAACGGCAATTCCGGTTGTTTTATATATGGGAGAGCCTATGACGAAAGAATCGCTTGAACAAGCGGTAACACGCCTGAAATCGGGTGACAAGGGAGCATTCGATTACATATACGACAGCACTTACAAGGTGGTATTTTTCGTGGTGCATTCCGTTGTGCGTCAGCGGGAGACCGCGGAGGATGTGGTTCAGGACGTATACATAACCGCGTTCAGAAACATGGACAAATTCGACGGAGGAAACACGCTGGCCTGGTTGACGACGATAGCCAAACGGCTGGCACTGAACGCATACAAAAGGAACAAGCGCGAAAAACCGACGGATTTTCAGACGGACGGCGAAAAGTACGGAAGCACGGAGCTTCCTTCCGCCGAATCGATGGGACTGATTGCGGAAGCAGAAAAAATACTCTCCTCTGAGGACTTCGAAATCGTGGTTATGTGCGCGATAGCGGGATACCGACGACGGGAAGTGGCAAAGCTGATGGATATGCCCGTATCGACGGTGACTCACAGATATACAACGGCTCTCAAAAAGCTGAAACGGATTGTGGACGGTGTGGATGATGAATAAAATCGAAAGGAGACTGAAACGGGAAGCCAGGACAATGTTGCCCGACGCCACCCTGAAAGAACGCATAAGAAGCGAATGCTTCGGCGACCGCGTTTTCGAAGAAGTCGCCGAGCCCGCACTTGTCGCCGAAACCGCTGGAACGACGAAA
This sequence comes from uncultured Clostridia bacterium, assembly GCA_944349635.1. Lineage (GTDB taxonomy): Bacteria > Bacillota > Clostridia > Christensenellales > CAG-917 > Limadaptatus. The sequence goes on from CALVNH010000001.1 coordinate 371,890, forward strand.
ACGGGTCGTGCTCCGCTCTCCCGCAACAAGCGTTTCGCCATTGTCGTGGCACTTGCTCTCATCGTGTGCTTTGTCATCGGAATGTCGTGCTACTTCGCGCTTGCGAAAGTTCCCGTCGCCGTGTCGGACACCTTTGTCAGCATCAACATCAATCCGTCTTTCGGCATCACCGCAGACGCAAACGACAGGGTTACGTCGGTGACGGCGCTCAACGAAGACGCCGCAGTGGTGTTGTACGGAATGAATCTTGTGGGATTGTCCGTTTCCGACGCTGCGGACAGAATCGTCACCGAAAGTGCCGAACTCGGCTATCTCGACACCACAAGCACGGGTTCAATGAGTTTCCTCGCCGTGAACGAGAACGGCAAAAAGGAAACCGCCGTCGCAAACAAACTCAACCTCTCGCTGACCGCGCTCATGGCGAAGAACAACTGGCAGACCACGGTCAACAGCGAAAACGCAGACTACGCAAACAACGGCGGCAGTTCGTCGTCGTACCGCTTCAAATTCGACTTCGGCAGGAATTCTCTGTCGGTGGGATACACCCTGCTCACACAGCGCGCCGGGGAAAAGACGGGTCAGTCGGCGTCTTATTTCTCACGATTCAGCGCCGAAAGCATGCTGAAACTTATTTCGGACTACAACGAGGAATCGATGGCGAAAGTGGAAAGCGCGCTCGAACAGTCCTGGCAGAATAACAGCCAGTTGCAGGACAGCTACGACAAGCTGCAACAGCTGAGAGAGGAGCACGAACGCTTCATCGCCGACATAGAAGCCGTGCTGGAAATTCTGGACGACAGCGACGGATACCTGACGGAAGAGGAACGGCAAAAAGTCCGCGACCTGCTCTCTCATCCCAACCTCAACCTCGACGGAGCTCTCGACAAGTTGCTCGAAATGATATTCTCATTCGCGGAGGACATCGAGGACGCCTACGACAACATAGCCGACCTGCTCGAAGACATACTGGACAAAATCGAGGACTCCATCTACGCGTTGGGTTCCGACCTTAAAGAGGAAATCGACAACTGGAAAAAAGACTTCCTCGAAGACGTCTTTGACGACTGATATTGCATATAATCCCTGTTTTTATACCCTCTTTCTACCGATAAAGTGCGTTTTGCGTCCGCAAAGCGCACTTTATCTTTTGTGTGTGCTCCGACGCGCACGGCATAAAACAACCTCTGACAACCTTTAATGCGGAAAATCCGCAACAATGCACGCGCTTGTCTTGCAAGACTGTACAGTATACGCAAGCGCTCATCACGGCGCACGACCGACCCGACGGCGCGTGAGCATCGCTCACCCACATACGTTTGCGTGCGCATTCGCGTGCGCGGACAATCTTTTTACGCATTGCACTCTTTGATGCAGCTCTTTCCGTTGTCCCGACGACAAAAACTTCTCCATATCAGAAAATTTCGAAATTTTTGCGTTCCCGTTGGCAAAACGCGTTTTTCGGTTGTTATATATGTGAAAGCAATTAAAACCGGGAGGTCTTCCTATGAAAAAGATATTGATAGCAACTTCGCTCGTGCTTGTAATTTGTTTGAGCGTGTGCCTGTTTGTGGCGTGCGACAACAGTAAAAACAAAACCACGGCAAGCGAAATGGAAAGCAACCACTACACAGTCGGCTACTCCGTGGCTTCTGCGGCGGCAATGCTCGACACGGGTTACTCCGCAAGCGCGGCGGCAATGGCAGAGGGCACCCTTTCCGCATCGTTGACCGGTGAGTTCTCCATCGACAGCAAAGACAAGATGTTCCAGACCATAGCCCAACAGCTCACGGTTGTAGAAAACTTCCTCGACCGTGCTTCCGTCAAAGTGGAAGAGGCCGTCTCCGACATACCCGAATACGCCTACAAAATGAACATCACTTCCGTCAGCGCACTCACGGGCGAAGAGGCAAGCTACTCTCTCTACTACAACCTCACCGCCGAAGTAGAGGACGACGATGACGATGACGACGACAAATGGGAAATCGACAACGAACAAGAATTTGTCATCGAAGGCATCATGAACAGCGGCGACAAACAGTTCGAACTCGTCGGCGAGATGGAAGTCGAGACCGAACTCAACGAGAACGAACAGAGCTTCTCTTTCGTCGCCACCGAACCCGTCACGGGCTGCAAGGTCAAATTCGAACAGGAGTTCGGCGTTGAAAACGGCGAAATCGAAGAGGAACTCAACTACGAATTCTGGATTGCAAACAGAAAAATCTACTCCTTCTCCATCGAATTCGAGCACGAAAACGGAAAAGAGGAACTCGAAGTTTCCACCTCCTTCGGCAGCGGACTGCTTGACGAGTGGCTGGGCACCACCATCCGTTACGACAGAGAGTCCGAAAACGGTCGCAACATCATAAACGCTCACATTCGTCAGGGCAAACTGGAAGCCGGCGTGCAAATCTGGGCCGTTGAGAACGCGGAAGAAGGCAAACACGTCTTCGGATACAGAATCACCGACGAAACCGCATGGAACCAAATCTTCGACGATTTGTTCGGAACGGAAGAGCCCGCTCCCGCGCAATAATTGTCAATACCCATCCGAGAAGAAGTTCACGCTCTCCCTTTCTTCTTCTCAAGAGCGGCGCACAGACGCCGCTCTTTTTTTGTCTCGTTAGCTTTTGGCGAGCTCTCTCCGCCCTCTTTTCCGCGTCATTCTCCGCCCTGCTCTCCACCCTCTTCTCCGCGTCGGACCCGCACGGATACCCTCTCCCGACAAAATCCGTCTGTAGGCAACCGCAAGTTTTCAACCGAATTTCGGGTTAAGCCCTTAATTTTGCCCAAACATTATTTTATCGACACATCTGTCAATTTACCGCTATTGACACGGAATTGTCCGTAATGATATAGTTATATCATTAGAGGTTGTGCCTCTTTATGAGCGGGAGAAAAAAATGAGTAACGATTACGTGCTTGCCATCGATTTCGGCACACAGAGCGTTCGCGCGATTATTTACAACGACCGCGGCGCAGAGATTTGCAAGGCGAAAGTGCCTTTTAACCCTTACTTTTCACTCAACAGCGGCTGGGCGGAACAAAACCCCGAAGTTTATTGGAAAAGCCTCGTAAAAGCCATAGGAATTCTGAAAGAATCCTATCCCCTGGGTTTCGACCGCATCGTCGCCGTTGGCGTCACCACCATCAGGGACACCATCACCTTCATCGACAAAAACAACGAAATTCTCCGTCCGTTCATTGTATGGCTGGACGAACGCGAGTGCTCCCGTGTGGAAGAGGCCATTCCTCCATCCAACAAATTCGCGCTGAAACTCGCGCGGATGTACGAGCCCTTCTGCAATATCAGAAAGGCCACAAAACTCAACTGGGTGCACGAGAACGAACCCGAAGTGTGGAACAATACACACAAGATTATACAGGTTTCGGGATACATCAACTTGAAACTCACGGGCGTTCTCAAAGACAGCGTCGCCTCACAGATAGGACACATTCCTTTCGATTACAAGAAACAGTGCTGGTTGGACGCAAAGGCTCTCACCGCCTGCGCCACCGACGCGACGCCCGATATGATGCCCGACATCGTGGATTCCACTTCCGTCATAGGATACATCACGGCGGAAGCCGCCGCAGAAACCGGCCTGAAAGAGGGGCTTCCCGTGATTGCCTGCGGCTCCGACAAAGGCTGCGAAACTTTCGGTAGCGGCGTCCTGGGCGACGACAAGGCGTCCATAAGCCTCGGCACGACGGCAACAATTCAGATTGCCACGGAAAAATACGTCGAACCGGAACTGTTCATGCCTCCCTATCCCGCGGTAATAAAGGGAATGTACAACCCCGAAGTCGAAATTTTCCGCGGTTGCTGGATGATAACCTGGTTCAAGGAACAGTTCGGCGAAAAGGAAGTCACGCGCGCCAAAGAACTCGGATGCGCTCCCGAAGAACTGCTCAACAAACTGCTGGACGAGGCTCCCGTCGGATGCGAAGGCCTCGTGTTGCAACCATATTGGTCTCCCAAAATCAAAACGCCTTGCGCAAAAGGCTCCATTCTCGGTTTTTCCGACGTCCACACCCGCGCTCACATCTACCGTGCAATTATAGAAGGCATCTGCTTCGGGCTTTACGAAGGGCTTACCAGCATTCAGAAGCGCGCAGGCTACGACATCAAATGCATAATGGTGTCGGGCGGAGGTTCCTTGTCCGACAAAATCTGCCAGATTCTCTCCGACGTCATGGGACTGCCCGTAAAAAAGACGCAGACTTACGAATGCAGCGCTTTGGGTTGCGCCATGCTCACCTATATGGGAATGGGTGTTTACAAAACTCCGCAGGATGCGGTCAAACACATGGTGCACGAGGGCAAGAGTTACACCCCCGACATGAAAAACCACGAGCAGTATATGACTCTTTACCACACGGTTTACGAGCGTATCTACCGCAAGAACAGAAAAACTTTCGCGAATATCCGCGCGTACAACCGCAGATATCCCGTCAAAAAATCCTGACGCTTTTCCTCCCGCGTCAAAATTCGCGAAGAGCTGTTTCCGAAAAGAAAACCCCGTCAAAAAGACGGGGTTGTTTTTGTCTTGTAGTTTGCGCGGTACGTGCTTCGCTTTCTCCGCGTTGAAACCGCGTATTATTTCAAGGGCTTCATCGTGGGGAACAACAGCACTTCCCTTATGCTGTAACTGTCGGTCAGCAGCATGACGAGTCTGTCGATTCCTATACCCAGTCCTCCCGTGGGAGGCATGCCGTATTCCAGAGCCGTGACAAAATCCTCGTCGTAGGGTTGCGCCTCTTCGTCGCCTTTCGCTTTCGCCTGCATCTGCGCCTCGAAACGCTCGCGCTGGTCGTTGGGGTCGTTGAGTTCGCTGAACGCGTTGGCAAGTTCCCTGCCCGTGACGAACAGTTCGAACCTTTCCGTCAGACGTTTGTCGGAAGGCTTCTTCTTTGCAAGCGGACTGACTTCCACGGGATAATCCGTGATGAACACGGGTCCGGTGAGCTTGTCTTCGACGAATGCGTCGAACACTTTATAGAGCGCGTCGCCCCAGCTCGCGTCCTTTGCGATGTCAAGTCCCATGCCGTTGGCCGCCGAAACGAGGTCTTCGAGTTTGCCGTTTTCAAAATCGAGTCCCGTATAACGCTTTACCGCGTCCACCATGGTGAGTCTTTCCCAGGGAGAAGCGAGTGAAATCGGCTGTCCCTGATAGGTGATTTCCAGCGTGCCGCACGCTTTTTGCGCGCAATGGCAGACCAGCTTTTCCGTGAGGTCCATCATGGCGTTGTAGTCCACGTACGCCTGATACAGCTCCACAGTGGTGAATTCGGGATTATGCTTGGGGTCCATACCCTCGTTGCGGAATATTCTGCCCACCTCGTAAACCTTGTCGAATCCGCCGACGATGCAGCGTTTGAGATAAAGTTCGGTGGCTATGCGCAGATACATGTCCACGTCGAGAGTGTTGTGGTGAGTAATGAACGGTCTTGCGTTTGCTCCGCCCGCAAGTGTATTGAGGACGGGGGTTTCAACTTCGTAAAATCCCTCTCCGTCCAAGAACTCGCGCACCGCGGAAACTATTTTGCTCCGCTTTACGAAAATCTCTTTCACTTCGGGATTGGCGATGAGGTCGACGTATCTCTGGCGGTAACGCAGCTCGGGGTCTTTGAGTCCGTGATATTTTTCAGGAAGCGGCAACAGCGATTTTGCAAGCAGGGTTACCTTGGTCGCGTGAACGGTGATTTCGCCTGTCTTTGTCTTGAAAATCTTGCCGCACACGCCGATTATGTCGCCCACGTCCAGCTTCTTGAAATCGGCATATTCGTCCTGCCCCAAATCCTCACGGCTGAAATATACCTGCAAACCGCCGTCGCTGTCGGCGATGTGTCCGAAACTGGCCTTGCCCATAATGCGTTTGGACATGAGTCTGCCCGCAACGGAAACGTCCTTTCCCTCGTAAGCGTCATAATCGGCACGGATTGCTCCCGCCGTTGCGGTGCGCTCGTAAGAGACGATTTCAAAGGGATTCCTGCCCTGTTCGACAAGTTCGGCGAGTTTGGCCTTTCTGACCTTGCGAACCTCGCTGATGTCCTGCTCGGGGGCGTTGTTTACGTTCGTGTCCTGACTCATATTCTACCTGTACGCTACTTGATTTCTATAATTTTGTATTCCACAACCGCACCGTTGGGCGTGGTGACCGCGACTTTGTCGCCTTTCTTTCTTCCCATGAGAGCGCTGCCCAGAGGAGACTCGTTGCTTATGCGGTTCTCCGCCGCATTGGCTTCCGTGGTGCCGACAATGCGGTATTCCAACTCCTCGTCGAACTCGACGTCCAGCACTTTGACGGTGTTGCCGATGGAAACCTCGTGCACGGAAATGTCGCCTTCGTCGATGATGACGGCGTGCATGATTTTGTCCTCGATTTCTTTGATTTCTGACTCGACGAAACTCTGCTCTTCCTTCGCGGCGTCGTATTCGGCGTTTTCGCTCAAATCTCCGAATTCACGGGCAATCTTGATTTTCTCCGCGACTTCCTTTCTCTTGACGGACATGAGATAGTCCAGCTTTTCTTTCAGCTCTTCCAACCCGTCGCGGGTAATATAAACTTCTTTCATTCTTACTCTTCGTCGGCATCGGCGTCGGTTTTGCGCTCGCCGGCATCCTCCTCGGTTTTATCGTCCTTGTCGTCCGCGACGGCGTCGTCTGCGGCGTCATCTTCAACGTATGCTTCGTCTTCGGGCAATTGTTCCACGGCATCTGCGGGAGTATTCTCGCTCTCGTAAAGTTCGACGGAGCTCTCCTCCTCGGCGGCTGCATTAGCAACGTCGGCCGCTTCACCGGCGGAAGCCTCTTCCGCGGGAGATTCCTGTGCGGCGGTTTCGGGAGCAATCTGTTCCACCATGTTGGGCAGGCTTGCATAGTTGGGCTCGTGTTCGGCAACTCTCTCGTCCACTGCGGACTGAACTTTGTCCTTGTCGGGCTTGAACCTGGACTGCAACGCCGTAACCTTGATTTCTATCGCGTGGAAACGGAAACCGAGCGCACCTTTGAACACTTCTTCAAGCAAAGTGCGCAGATAAACCTCTGTTTCGAACAAATCGCGGTCCGTAATGCGAACTGCTACTTTGAGCTTCACGCCGTATTCGTTGACGATGAGCGAGACCTTTCCGGCTTTCACGCCTTCCACGTCCGCGAACGTCTCTTTCACAAGTTTGCGAATGACGCCGAGCGTCGCTTTGCAATTGCCGCCCTGTTCGCTGCGGAGAGTTATTTCCCTGACGGCCTCGCTTCCCAAAAAGAGCATTGCCAGCGCACCGCCCGCGAGAACGGCGTACAGTATGCCGAGCGTGATGAACAAACCTTTGACAAGGTCGTTGTCGAACTCTTCCTGCTTGATACCGCCGAACGCCGTGACCAAAAGAATGATGATGAGCACGAGCGCTATAATCATGGCGGCGGACGCAAGAATCTTTTCGATGTTCTTCTTCATGTTGTTCACACCTGCCTCCTAAAAAATATTTGCGGCAAAAACCGCAAAAAACCGAACTTCCGTCGCATCCGTAACCGTTCCGACGGAGAATTACCGATGACCTTATTATTTTTCATATAATATAAACTATACAGGGTGATTAGTCAAGCAAAAAAACAAATCATGGCGCACCCCCGTTTTGTCCCGTGCACGGCGTCTGCACGAAAGCCGCACGACGTTTCGCTCAACCTGCTCCGAAGTCTTTCGGCACGAGTAAGACGCACTCGCGCAATGCGCCTATCCGGTGACCGCGCGCTTTCCGTTCGGCTCATGGGCTCCGCAGTCAACCGTGCGCGGAAAGCCCCCGGCTTCGGTGCGGAATAACCGAAAACCCCGCTCTTGACGAACGGGGTTTTCTTTTTTTCTCGAGTTTTATTTCTTGCGCGCCACCGCTTTCTTTGCGGATTCGACAATGTCCTGTACGGTGAGCCCGAACTTTTCGCTGAGATACGCCTGCTTGCCGACTTCGCCGAAGCTGTCTTTCACGCCTATCATTTCCATTGGTGCGGGACACTTGGTGCCAACCACTTCCGCAACCGCGCTGCCGAGGCCTCCGAACGTGCTGTGATTTTCGCAAGTCACCAGTGCGCCCGTCTTGACAACGGCTTCTTCTATCGCCGCTTCGTCAATCGGCTTCCAGGTGTGCATATTGAGCACCGCCGCCGAAATGCCGTCCGCCGCAAGCGCGTCCGCCGCCTGCAACGCTCTGTCCACCATGATGCCGGAAGCAATCAGAGTCACGTCCTTGCCGTCGCGGATTTTCACGGCCTTGCCGAGTTCGAAATTCAGAGAGTCGTCAAACACTTTCTCCGCCTTTTTGCGGAACATACGGATATAAACCGCACCGGGATAGTCGATAATCTGGGGCAACGCTTTCGCAAGCATCGTCGCGTCGGTGGGCTCGAAACATACCATTTTGGGAATGGCGCGCATAATGCTCATGTCTTCGAAAGGCATGTGAGTGCCGCCGTTGGCTTCCGCCATGACGCCGGGGTCGGAACCCACGATTTTGACGGGTAGCTTGCTGTATGCCACGGAAATGAAAATCTGGTCGTAACAACGTCTCGTCGCAAAGGGCGCGAAGCTGAACGCGAACGGAATCTTTCCGAACGCCGCCATGCCGGCGGCAACACCTATCATGTTGGCTTCCGCAATGCCCACGTTGATAAATCTTTCGGGGAATGCTTCGAGGAAGCATTTCGTGGCGTGACAGCTCATGAGGTCGGCGTCGAGAACCACGATTCTGTCGTCTTTCTTTGCCGCTTCGACAAGGCTTGCGGCCATTACTTGTCTAACTTCTTTCTCGTCGGTCATTATTCGTACCTCCCCGTTTCTTTTCTCCACACCTCTTCGGGCACGGACATGCTGTGGCAGTTGGCAACGCCTTCGGTAAAGGACGCGCCTTTGCCTTTGATTGTGCGGAGCACTATCATGGAGGGCTTGCCCTTCTGCGCTTTCGCCGCGTCAATGGCGTCGGAAATGGCGGCAAGGTCGTGACCGTCTATGTCCTGCACGAAGAAATTGAACGCCTTCCACTTGTCGACGATGGGTTCCAGCCCGTTGATGGATTCCACGGGTCCGTCAAGCTGCATCTTGTTACTGTCGAGAAGCACGATGAGATTGTCGAGTTTTTTGGAACCGGCAAGCATGCTTGCCTCCCAAATCTGCCCTTCCTGGCTTTCGCCGTCACCTATAAAGCAATAAACCGTCGCGGGATTCTTGTCTATCTTTGCCGCGATTGCCATTCCTACCGCAGCGGAAAGACCCTGTCCCAACGAACCCGCCGTCATGTCGATGCCGGGCGTCTTGTTCATGTCGCAGTGCGAAGGCAGATTGGTCCCGTTGCGGTTGAGGGTCTTGGTCCACTCCGCGGGATAATATCCCAAATCGGCAAGCACCGCGTACATTGCGGGTCCCGCATGACCTTTGGACATAATAACTCTGTCTCTGTCCTGTTTTTTGGGATTTTTGGGGTCGATGTTTGCTTTGTCGTAATAAATGACAGTAAGCGCATCCATCACGGACATTGCACCGCCGATATGTCCGACACCGAAGTGCCCGATAATCTCGATTGCATCGTGACGGAGTTTAAGCGCTTTGTCTTTCAAAAAATCGAGTTTTTCTTTCTGCATACTTTCCTCCTATCGCGAAATATTATAACACCTAAAAAAATCCATTTCAATAGCCGTCGGGAAAAAAGTTCAAAAATTAACGATTTCCCCGCCGCATATTTTTTCCCCTTCTGCGGAAACTACCCCAAAACGCGGGACGTCGGACGACGAACCGCGACACATAACTTTCAGGAGTGACCATGAAAAACGTTAAAACAGCTTTGTCAACCGTCGCCGTGACCGCGGCGTTTATGATTGCGGCAGCGCTCTCCGCGCTGTCCGTCGTCATTGCCGAAAACGACGAACCTTCGGCATTCGGCGAAACCACGACATCGTCGCTGGACGTCGGCAAAAACTACACGGACGCCATAACCGTTCAGCCCTTTGCCCTCGCCTCGGCGGAAACCGTCTCGACCCCCGCCGAAGACGACAACAAGCCCGTCCCCTACGGCAGTGAGCGCAAAAACCGAGGAAAAACACACGACAATAATATCACGGACAACACCGACGGAGTAGACGTTCCCGCAAGACCCGACGGCATTCGCGACGAATCCCGAAAAGACTTTCCGCGATACGAACGTCCTCGCCGCGAACGTCCTCACCGCGTCAATCCGGAGATTCAACCTCGGGCGAACGTTGCAATGACGGGCGCGGAAGGCGATTCCGCCGTCATGGAAAGACTGCTCAAATTCGTGACGCCGGAGCTCATCGGAACGTATGAAGAAAACATAGCGAAAGAACCCTTCGTTTCCGAAGCTTCCCCCGCAAAACTCAGGCGCCTGTCGCGCAGGCTCTCCGTTTCCGAACAGAAACTCAAAGCGCTGATGCTGTTGCAGGACCTCGCCGCTAGAAGCGGTGACAACGTAAGTCTCGAAGACCTCGCCGCCCTCGGAGACTCCGATTTGATAAAGACGGCCAAGCGGTATATGGAAGCTTACGGAGAAACGCTGTCCGAAGAGGAACGAGAAAGCCTGAAAACCAAATTCAAGGCGACTCTCCGCTGACGGAGCCTCTCCTAAAACCGACACAACACGCACTTCTTTGCATAAAAGAATGAAATAAAGTGCGCGTTGTGTTTGTTATTCTTTTTTTTTCGGTTATCCTCGCACGTTTTGACAAAACACTTTTTCCGCGTCCGTCGCGGCGGCATGCGAACCTTTTCCGAAGGCGGTTTCCCTCTCGTCTCATCGGCAAAACGACGGCGTTTCCCCTCTCGCGGAATCTTGCACCGGGGCTTGCACGGCGCCTTGCGCGGAATCTTGCGCGCACGTATTGTAACGAGAAATATTTTTATCTTCAAAATCACTATTGACTATTGATTGCTTTGGGCTTATAATTTAACAGTAAACTATTTTCAGCGATAGTTGCAAAAAGGAAAATTATGTAGGAGGGCAAAAAATGCCAAACAATGTTTCTATTGATGAGCTCAAAGCTAAGGCAAAAGAATTGCGTCTGAATATCGCACAGACCACGTTCAATGCCACTTCGGGACACGTTGGCGGTTCTATGTCCAGTGCCGATATGCTTATCGCGCTGTACTTCAAATATCTGAACGTCGACCCCAAGAATCCCGATTGGGACGAGAGAGACAGATTCATAATGTCCAAAGGTCACTGCGCGCTCGCATACGTTCCCTGCCTTGCCATGAGAGGATATCTCGACCTTAACGAAGTCATGAAGAACTTCAACAAGACGGAATCCGCTTACGGTATGCACCCCGACAGCAAGAAAATCCGCGGCTGCGACGCTTCCACGGGTTCTCTCGGACACGGACTTCCGATGGGTGTCGGTATGGCTCTCGGTCTGCGCCTCAAGAACATCGACAGCAAGGTCGTCGTCATGACGGGCGACGGTGAATGCCAGGAAGGCTCCAACTGGGAAGCAGCCATGTCTGCCGCTCACTTCAAACTCAAGAACCTCATCTGGATTATCGACCGCAACCACCTCGAAATCGACGGCGAGACCGAAAAAGTCATGGCTCTCGAACCCCTCGACAAGAAGGTCGAAGCGTTCGGCTTCAAAGTCCTCAAATGCAACGGCAACGATATGGCCGACGCCGACAAGGCTCTCGCCGCGGCGTGGGCGACCGAAGGCCCCGTCTGCATAATTTCCGACACCGTCAAGGGTTACGGAATCAAGTCCTTCGAAGGCAAGCCCACCAGTCACTACTGCTCTTTCGGCGCCAACGAAGACGAACTCAAGGTCTATCTTGACGAAATCAAAGCAAGAGGTTAAGGAGGTACACTATGGGAACTGCTTGGAACGTATATGACGCAAACAAAATGTCTTCCGGCGCAATGTACGGCAAAACGCTTGCCGAACTCGCAGCCAAAGACCCCCGCATCGTCGGTGTGACCGCCGACCTTGCGAAATCCACCAATATCGGTCTGCTCGGCGAAGCTTTCCCCGACAGACTCTTCAACGTCGGCATCGCGGAACAGAACCTTTTCGGCGTCGCCGCCGGCCTTGCGAAAGTCGGTTTTATCCCCTTCGCGTCCACATTCGCAATCTTCGCCTGCCTGCGCGGCGGCGAGCAGGTCAGAACAGACTGCGCGTATCAGAAACTGCCAGTTAAGGTCATAGCCACCCACGGCGGCGTGTCTTTCGGCGCGGCGGGCTCCACCCATCACTGCATAGAAGACTTCGCGATTATGCGCGCAATCCCCAACATGACGGTCGTTATTCCCGCCGACGCTTACGAAACCGCAAGCGCCATCAAGGCATGCATCGACGTCCCCGGTCCGTTCTATCTCCGCGTCGGTCGCGGTATGGAACCCCTGCTCCACAACAGCGAGGACGAATACGAATTCAAAATCGGCAAAGCGATGCAGCTCAAAGACGGCAACGACGTCACCATCATTTCCTGCGGCGTTCCCACCCGTGACGCACTCATCGCAGGCGAAATGCTCGAAGAACAGGGCGTGTCGGCTCAGGTCATCAATATGCACACGCTGAAACCCATCGATGCGGAAGCCATCGTGGAAGCCGCCGTCAAGACCCGTCGTATCGTCACCGTCGAAGAACACAACATCATCGGCGGCCTCGGCGACGCAGTCGCGTCCGTGCTTGCACAGTCGGGCAAGAGATGCATTCTCACCAAGATTGGCATCCCCGACGAGTTCGGCCCCATCGGCAAACCCGAAGATTTGTACGCCAAGTACAAACTTTCCAGCCAGGGCATTATGGAAACCGTTATGGAGTTGATGGGCAAAGAAATCGAAGAAGACGACTGGTCCGACGAAGACTGACAGGAGGTGTATTATGAGAGCAAGCGAACAAGACGTCTTGACTGCCAAAATATACTTCAGCGCCGCCTTCCCCGCGCTCAGAATTCCTCTCGAAGAAGACGCGAAATACGCAAAGAAGTTTGAAAAAGTAAACGCCGTCGTGGAGTTTCGCGCCGCGGACGATGCAAACCCCGTAGCCTGCTACATCGTCTTCCTCACCGAAGACCTTGCCGCAAAATCTTCCTACGGCAAACGCTTCAAAGTCTTCCAGGGCGAATACCCCGGTTATATCGAAATGGCAGACGGCAGCAAATTCGACGGACTCAAAGTCGTCAAAATGTACTTCAAGTCCATCAAGAGTCTGCTCGGCGTGTTCAAGGGTAGCTCCCCCGTCGAAATGCTCGGCATAGTGAGCCCTCTCCTCAAAAACATCGCCAACCCCGTCACGATGAAGTTCCTCTTCCTCATGCTGGAACTCACCAAGACGATGCCCACTTTCAATCCGGACAAGAGCAAGCCTTGGGAACAGTATCTCAAAGTCAAACTTTCCCTGTTCCTCATCACCCGCGCTCTTTCCACGGCAAACAAGGAAGGCTGGCCCACAATGGCCGAATGGACAATCAAACAGCCCGACAGAACCTATCAGTTCATCGTCGGTCCCACTCTCGACGCAAACGGAAAGGAACTCTATCCCGAAATCAAATCCTACCTGCGCGTCAAAATGGGGAAATCCAAAGCCGGCAACGGCGAAAGGAAATATCCCTTCGTGTTGTTCAAGTTCCCCTCCCCCGACGACTGCCTCGCGGTTCTCACCAACAGATACGACTTCGTCGAATCCGTTGCCAGAGGCTGCGTGACCATCATCGGTGCGGGCGACAGCTATGCGGTTCAGTTCAACGACATTATGACCAAGTGTCAGGCAATGCTCGTACCCGAACCCAAGAAATAATCCGACAGACGAAAAACGCCGCGTCTCCGCGGCGTTTTTCTTATGCTTGCCGCCCTCACCCGAAAAGAGCAAAAAATTTGTTCCCAAAGCGTTGACATCATTCCTCTTTTGCTATATGATAATGATAACGATTATCAATAGTGCTTCGTTCTTTTTCGGTTCGGAGCGACAAGGAAAAAATGGACAACGCAACGTCAAAACGCAATACCAAACAAAAGGCGGCGATTGAGCGCGTCGTGTTGTCCAGTTGCGACCATCCTTCTGCGGAAACGGTCTGCGAGAGGGTGAGGAAGGAACTCCCCTCCGTGAGCCTCGGCACCGTTTACAGGGTGTTGAAGGCGCTTGCTCTGGAAGGAAGAATCCGAGAGATTTCTCTGCCGAACGCACCTTCCCGCTTCGACAAAACAACGGACATACACGCCCACTTCGTGTGCCTGGGTTGCGGCAGTGTCACTGATGTGAACGCCGAGGAATCAGAGTTTCTGTCCCGAACGCGCTCCGCTCTGCCCGATTGGCGGATTGAGGAAGCAGATATCGTATTCAAGGGTTTATGCCCGAATTGCAAGGAGATAAAGTTATGAATTTGCTGTTTAAGATAAGCTACGGACTGTACGTTCTCACCTCTGAACACGACGGGAAAAGAAGCGGTTGCATGATAAATACCCTTGCTCAGCAAACCTCTTCGCCCGAACGCTTCACCGTGACGGTCAACAAACTCAACCACACGCACGACGTCATTTCCGAAAGCGGCAAGTTCGTCGTGGCGGTTCTCTCTCAATCGGCGACTTTCGACTTAATCAAAGGATTCGGAATGCGCAGCAGCAGAGATGTCGACAAGTTCGACGGCATAGATTGCGTCACGGCAAACAACGGCTGTCCCGTGCCCGTAAACGGCGTGCTCGGATACTTCGAGATGAAAGTGGAAAGCACGGTTGACTTCGGCACCCACACAATGTTCGTCGCCTCCGTCACAAATACGGCTACTTTCGCCGATGACGGCAAAGAGCTGACATACGCATATTACCAGAGCGACGTAAAGCCGAAGCCTGCGCCGCCCGCCGCATCCGGCGACGAGGAAGTATGGGTGTGTAAAGTGTGCGGCTACGTGCACAAAGGCAAACTGCCCGCCGACTTCGTCTGCCCCGTTTGCAAGCACGGTGCGCAGGACTTCGAAAGAATCGACAACAAGAAAACCGAGGAACCGAACGTTCCCGAAAATAAAAATACAAACATTCAAGGAGTAGAAATTATGGCAAAATTCAGATGCACCGTTTGCGGTTACATTCACGAAGGCACGGAAGCCCCCGAAAAGTGCCCTCTCTGCAAAGCACCCAAAGAGAAATTCGAAAAACTGGAAGAAGGTGAAAAAACCTGGGCAGCCGAACACGTCATCGGCGTTGCGAAGGGCGTTCCCGCCGACATCATCGAAGGTCTGCGCGCCAATTTCGAAGGCGAGTGCACCGAAGTCGGCATGTATCTTGCCATGAGCAGAGCCGCTCACCGCGAAGGCTATCCCGAAATCGGTCTGTACTGGGAGAAAGCCGCTCTCGAAGAAGCAGAGCACGCCGCAAAATTCTGCGAACTGCTCGGTGAAATGGTCTCCCCCAGCACCAAAGTCAACCTCGAAAAGAGAGTGGAAGCCGAAAACGGCGCGACCAAAGGCAAGTTCGAACTTGCAAAACGCGCAAAAGAAGAAAACCTCGACGCCATTCACGACACCGTTCACGAGATGGCAAGAGACGAGGCTCGTCACGGCAAAGCGTTCGAAGGTCTGCTCAAACGTTATTTCAGCTGACATCGCAATCTTAAATCAAAACACCGCGTCGAAACGCGGTGTTTTTCTTTATTTCAATGCAATTGGTTTTACAGCAGACGATTGACACATGGGAATTGACAGCTTGCGCCGGTTTTTCCCGTCCGTCATGTTCGGAATGCCCCGCGTTTTGCGATAACCGTACCCGTGTCCGGCTATGGACTGCCCTTCCCGACGCAACGGAAAAAAGCTCCTCAAAAATGCAGACTTAAATTCACGCATTGCCGACAGAGAGTCTTGCCTCACGCTTTCGGAAATCCGCCGCACGTAACCTTTTTTTCGGCGGAATACGCCGCAAAAACAAACGCCGACGTTTGCGTCGGCGTTTGAATTGTCACATCTTGTGATTTAAAATTCGGCCTCAGATGTATTTCGCGTCGGGGTGATTCTTCTTGACCACCTTGTACGCTTCGTCCGCGACTTCCCAGGTGTACTGCATATCTTCCTGCGTGAGTGCGGCATTGATGAAGTGATTGTGATGCGAGGTGAAGAACACGCCGCGCTTGACACATTCCGCAACCCATTCCTGATGCATAATCGTGGAAGGATAGTCGTTGCCGAGACGCAGATAGAACATGGAGGGTTCGCCCGTCACGCGGAGGTCGAATCCGTTGTCCTTTGCGACTTCTTTCAGTCCTTCGGTCAAAATGATGCCCTTCTTCTTGTTCTCTTCGACGGCGTTGGTGGCTTTTGCCTTTTTGATGGTTGCGATGCCTGCCGCGAAGGGAACTGCGGACAGCCAGTAGCTGCCGGTGTACATGATGTCGGAAGTGGCGTTTTTGAGTTTCTCCTGACCGCAGACGGCGGAAACGTTGTAGCCGTTTGCGATGGCTTTGCAGAAGCAAGAAATGTCGGATTTGATGCCGTAGTGATAGTCACTACCTTTGATGTCGATACGGAAGCCCGCGCGGACGTCGTCGAAAATGAGGACAATGCCGTTGTCGTCGCACAGCTTGCGCATCTTCTGCCAGTATCCTTCGGGAGGAAGCTGGTTGTCGACGAAAGTGGGATGGAAATAAGGCGTTGCGATGAGTGCCGCGATTTGTCCGGGATACTTTTTGATGAGTTTCTCAAACTGGTCGGGCGCATTCCAATCGATGTAAAGGTTGTTGGCGATGTCCTCTTCGGTGACGCCGGCATAGCCCAGTTTCTGCATCCAGGGAGACACGCCGTGATAGTAGCCCTTGACGAGGACGATTTTCTTGCGGTGAGTGTAAGCACGGGCAATCATGACTGCAAAGTTGGTCGCGTCGCCGCCGTTCTTTGCGAAGAACGCCCAGTCCGCCATGTTGATGGTGTCGACCATTTCTTCCGCGAAATCGATGAGCAGGTCGGACGTCAAGGTCGCGCAGTTGCCCTTTTTGAGCTGTTCGATTGCGGCGGCGTCGACATCGGGGTCGTTGTAGCCCAGGAAGTTGGGACCGTAAGCGCACATATAGTCTATGAACTTGTTTCCGTCGATATCCCAGAAGTACGCTCCCTTGGCTTTGGACATGAACAGAGGATAAGAGCTGACGGGAATCATACAGCCTTCGGAGGGGCCGAGGTGTCCGTAAATGCCTGCGGGCACGACTTTGAGCGCGCGCTTGAAGGCTTCCTGGCTTTTGCTTACATCATATATTTTCTTGGGACTATATTGAAGGTTCATTGTTCACTCCTCCTTATGCGAGATAAATGCTGACCTGCGTCAACAGTTTTGCCATCTGTTCGAGCATTTCGACATAGCCTTTGACCTGGAATTGGCCGGTGCCCATGCCGGTAAAGCTGGAAGTCTTGCCGTTGAGGAGGTCGTGAGCGAACTGCATGTCGCCGAACACCATCGTTGCGCGAGGCTCAGCAACCTTGCCTTTGTTGGTGACAAACTTGTGATTCTTGACGGTTATGTTCATTGCGGGACCGCCGTTGACTTCGCAAGCGATGACGCCGTCGGGCATACGTTTCGCAATGGCTTTGCCGACGAAGTCGCTGTTGGCGATTTCGGACATTGCATAGAACGCGGTGTACGCGGTGAGAACGGTGTTTGCATAGAAATAATCGGGGTCTTTGAGCAACTCGTCTTTTTTATCGGGAGCGGGCTGCAGATAATAGCTCAGTCTTTCGGCGAGTTTTGTGAACTGATTGAGCAGGAAGCCCGCCTTGAATACGTTGTAGAAAATGGGGATAACCATCTTGGGTTTGCCCGTCTTTGCGTCGATGGGGGGAGCAATCAGATTGTTGAAGTGCTCGGGCGAGGTGAAATACAGTTTGAGAGCAGACTTGCCTTTGCCTCTCGTGAACTTGCATTTTCCGTCGGCAAAAGTCAACACCGCGCTTCCCACTTCGGGCACATTGAATTCGACGCCGAGTTTGACATCTTTGATGAGGTCCTTGGATACGGGATCCATTTCGCAAAGATCTTCTATGTTGCGCAGAATGGCGAACAGGTTAATCCTTGCTTTCGTGACATTGTCCATAACTTCCTCCTTTATCGCAGTACGAGTGCCGGAGCGCATGATACCTTGCGAAAACCCACAACCCGACCACTAGATGAATAATTAGCTAATAAATATAATACTTTATAACCTAACAGGTGTCAATACCAAAATCGAAAAAAGTTTAATTGTTAATGATTGCCGTCGTCGCCCCCTTTTGTCTTCCCCTCCCCCGGTCTTTCCTTGTTCTGCGGCCGTATGTCGGCTCCGCATTCCGACAGCACTGCCGAAAAACCGGGGCGTGTCGGGCGGTATTGCTTCTAATCGGGAGACACGGCGCACGCCGCAACGCAGTTAAGACGCACAAACGGACAAAAAATCCCGCCTCGCGGCGAGATTGAATTTGTCTGCACTCTTCTCTTCGGATTCCATCACTTTTTGTGACCCCATCTGGTCTCGCAGTATTCGCAGCGGTAAACCTGATGCTCCGCGTCGCGCAGGGAGAACATCTGTTTGAGGTCGCTTTCCACCGCGGTGACGCACTTCGGATTCTGACACACAAAACCTTTTTCCACAAGTTCACGGGCATTCTGCTCGGGGCAATAACCTTTCTCCGCATCGTCAAGCAGTTTCAGAATGAGGGCCATTCGCATGAATTTTCCGTATTCCACCTGCTTGAAATAGCACGCGCGCGGGTCGTCATCCATATTCACGTTGATTTCTTTGACCCTGGGCAACGGGTGCAGAACGCTCATGTCGGGTTTTGCTGCCTTCATTTTTTCCGCATTCAGCACATAGCAGTCCTTGAGACGCTCGTACTCGTCCATATCCGAAAAACGTTCTCTCTGAATGCGCGTCATATACAGCACGTCGAGGTCGGCAATGCAGTCCTCGATGTTGGTGGATTCGCTCCATATCGCCTTGCGGGGCTCCATTATTTCATATCTGACGTAGGTGGGAATTGTGAGTTCGGGAGGCGAAATCATCACGAACCTGTTGCCCTCGTAGCGAGTGAGGGCGTTGATGAGCGAATGCACGGTTCTTCCGTATTTCAAATCTCCGCAGATTCCTATCGTGAGATGGTCCAGTCTGCCGTGACGGTTCTTGATGGTGAGCAAATCGGCAAGCGTCTGCGTGGGGTGACAGTGACCGCCGTCGCCCGCGTTGACCACGGGAACTATGCTCCTCTGCGACGCGGCGAGCGCGGCGCCTTCCAGAGGGTGCCTCATGGCGATGATGTCCGCATAGGCGCCGACCGTCCTTATGGTGTCCATAACGCTCTCGCCCTTTGTGGTGGAGCTGTTGGACGCCGACGCGAATCCGAGAGCGGACCCGCCGAGTTCAATCATGGCCGCCTCAAAACTCAGTCTGGTTCTTGTGGAAGGCTCGAAAAACAGCGTCGCTATCTTCTTCCCGTCGCAAGCGTGGGCGTACTTTTTCCTGTCCGCAATGATGTCTTCGGCAACGGCGATTATTTCGTCGATTTCCTGCGTGGTAAAGTCGGAAATGTCGATTAAGTGTCTGATTTTTTTCATATTTTCTCCGAAACGACGGTTTATACGTCGGTTTTGCGCGTTCTTCCGCAGATTACGGCGTTCGGTTGCGTTCCTCGTTATTTGTTAATCCAGCTTTCGTCGGAAGGATTGTCGCGGAAGGCTTTGAGTTTCGCACAGCTTGCCGCCTTGATGTAGCCTTCTTCCACGGCAACTTCCAGCAGTTCGTCGAGGTCGCACAGACTGACCGCTTTCACGTCGGCTTCGGCAAGTTTTTCTTTGCCTTTCTGCATTCCGTAAGTGAAAATGCTCACCATTCCGAGCACGTCCGCGCCTTCTTCACGCAGGGCTTCCACCACTTCGAGAGAACTTTTCGCCGTGGAAATGAGATCCTCGACAACCACGACTTTCTGCCCCTTTTCCAGTTTGCCCTCTATTCGGTTTGCTCTGCCGTGGTCCTTTGCGCCGGAGCGAACGTATCCCATCGGCATCCCCAGAATATGGGCGGCAATGGCCGCGTGAGCAATGCCCGCCGTCGCCGTGCCCATCAGCACTTCGCAGTCGGGAAACTCTCTCTTCACGGTTTCGGCAATGGCGTTCTCCACCGCGTTGCGCACGTACGGTGCGGTGAGCGTCAGCCTGTTGTCGCAGTAAATGGGACTCTTTATTCCGCTTGCCCACGTGAAAGGCTGTTCGGGACGGAGAAACACCGCTCCTATTTCCAGCAATCCTTTTGCTACCGTTCTTTTGATGTCGGACATAAAATCTCCTTTTGTTCGGCGCGCCGACGGGCGCGCTCCCGTTTGACTGTGTATCGCTTTTAACAACGCTTGCCGCGACAGACTTTCACGGTCCCGCCGCCGTGCGTCAGTCAACAAATTCCCCGACGCACCTGCGGTATGCCGCAACGGGGTCGTCCGCCGCCGTCACCGGCCTGCCCACGACGATGTAATCGGAACCCAGCTCTTTGGCTCTCGCGGGCGTGGTAACTCTCACCTGGTCGCCCTTGCTGGCATCGTCGAAACGGACGCCGGGCGTCACGGTCAGGAAGTTTTTCCCGCATTCGGAATGAACCTTGCCCGCCTCCAACGGAGAACAAACAACGCCGTCGAGCCCTGCCTGCGCCGCATTTGACGCATAATGCATCACGGTGAGGTCGATGGGCTTGTCAATCCAAAGCTCCTCTTTCATAACCTGTTCGCTGGTGGAGGTGAGCTGCGTCACCGCTATGAGCAGAGGTCTGCTGCCGTCCTCGCGGGTCAACCCTTCCAGGGCGGCTTTCATCATGGCTATACCGCCGCCCGCGTGAAGATTGCATATATCCACGTCCAGCGACGAGAGCACCGCCATTGACTTCTTCACCGTGTTGGGTATGTCGTGCAGTTTGAGGTCGAGAAAAATCTTGTGACCTCTGGCTTTGATTGCGCGCACCATATCCGCGCCCTGCGAATAGAAAAGCTCCATACCGATTTTGACGAACGGTTTTTTGCTCTCCGATTCGAACTTGTCGAGAAACGCAAACACTTCTTCCGCCCTGCTGAAATCCAGAGCAACGATTACGTCTTTTCCCATAAATCTCCTTTGTTTTGTTTCGATTGTGCCCGCTAGCGGCAGGCCCCGACAATGTCTTTCAAATCGCGAATGCCGTAACGCTCCATTGCGGCGGGCAACGCTTCGATTATCTCTTTGCAAGCATAAGGATTGACCAGATTCGCGGCGCCCACCTGAACTGCGGTTGCACCCGCCATCATCATTTCCAGCACGTCCTCTGCGGAAGAAATTCCACCCATTCCCATTACGGGAAGCGACACCGCTTTGCACACTTCGTTCACCATGCGCACCGCCACGGGGAAAACGGCGGGTCCGCTGAAACCGCCCTTGCCCACGGCAATGACGGGCTTGCGCGTGCGCAGGTCTATGCGCATTCCGACCAACGTGTTTATGAGGCTCACGGCATCGGCTCCGCCGTCCGCAACGGCTCTCGCCATATCGGCAATGTCTGTCACGTTGGGGCTCAATTTCACCATAAGCGGCTTTTTGACAATCTTTTTGACGCTGTAAACCAACGATTGCGCGATTTTCGCGTCTGTACCGAAAGCCATTCCGCCACCCTTGACGTTGGGACAGCTTATGTTAAGCTCTATCGCAAACACCTTGTCGCAATCGTTGAAACGGCTTGCCGTATAAACGTATTCTTCCACGCTGTGCCCGCCGACGTTTGCAATGACTTTGCCGTCATACACCGTTGCAAGCCGCGGTATCTCCTCGGAAATCACTTTTTCGACACCGGGGTTTTGCAGCCCTATTGCGTTGATGAGCCCCGACGGGCACTCGGCGATTCTGGGCAAAGGATTGCCGTAACGGGCTTCCTTCGTCGTGCCTTTAAGAGACAGAGAGCCCAGCACGTTGATATCGTAAAACTCGGCAAATTCGTAGCCGAACCCGAACGTGCCGCTTGCCGCGGCAACGGGATTTTTCATTTTGTATCCGAGAAAATCGACAGACAGGTTCATGGTCACTCCCACAATATTTCGGAGGCTTCGAACACGGGGCCTTCCTTGCAGACGCGCTTGAAGCCGCTGACGGTCTTTATGCTGCACCCCATACACGCGCCGAAGCCGCAGCCCATGCGGGCTTCGAGGCTGAGCTGTCCGTTTCCGAGACCGACCGCCAGCGCACGGAGCATCACGGCGGGCCCGCAGGCGTAATAGCGGTCGAAACGGATATTAGCGGCGCGCACTGCGTCGAGAGCGTTGCCGCGAACGCCCAGACTTCCGTCGTCGGTGGCAACCGTCACGTCGGCAACAGCGGCAAACTCGTCCAGATAATAGGCTTCCGCCGCCGTTCTGAAACCCAACACCGCAACGGGTCTCACTCCCTTTGCGCCGAATTCGCGGGCAAGCTGATAAAGCGGAGCGCAACCTATTCCTCCGCCTATAAGCAGAGGCGCGTTCGCCGACACGTCGAATCCGTTACCCAGACACGTCAGTGCGTCCACAGTCTGCCCTGCTTCAAGCAACGACATTTTAGCCGTACCGGCGCCCGCTATTCTTATGAGAAACACGGCTTCACCGTCCTCGTAGCGGGCAAGACTTATCGGGCGGCGAAGGAAAAATCCTTCCGCCGTCAGTTCCGCAAATTGTCCCGCCCTCATGGGCGACGCTCCCGTCAGCACCAGTTCGAAAACGGATTCGTTGAGCTTTCGGTTGCTTTTTACCGTAAGAAGTTCTCTCTTCATTGCGTCCCCGTGTTTCAGCAGATGGTGGAAACTTTGAACGTCATGTCTTCCAGCACGTCGAGCAGAGCCTCGACGGTATCCTGCGAAGTAAACAACGTGATGTTGTTCTCGACGGCGCAACGGCGAATCTCGTAACCGTCCTTTTTGGTGCTCTCCTCGTCGAGGTCACGCGTATTGATGACGTAGGTCACGTGTCCTTTCCTTATGCTTTCGAGAATTTCGTCGCTGCCCTCGCTGATTTTGGCTTTGCTGCGCGCCTTTATGCCGTGCTTGTGCAGGAATTCCGCCGTGCCCGACGTCGCCTCGATATTGAATCCGAGGTCGTAGAACCGCTTTGCGATGGGCAGGAACGCCTCTTTGTCGCAGTCGGCAACGGTCATGAACACCGTGCCGTAGTTCTGCATGCTCATTCCGGACGCTTTGAGCGCCTTGTAGAGAGCGCGCTTCATTTCCGTGTCGTAGCCTATCGCCTCGCCCGTGGACTTCATTTCGGGAGAGAGATACACTTCCATTCCCTTGATTTTCGAGAAGGAGAACGCGGGCGCCTTCACATACCATCTGTCGGGCTTCTTTTCGGGGAATACGGTGGTGAATCCCTGGTCGCGCAGGCTTATTCCGAGCATGACTTTCGTGCCGATGTCGGCAAGAGAATATCCCGACGCCTTGGAAATGAAAGGAACTGTTCTGGAAGAACGGGGGTTGACCTCTATAACGTATACGTCGTCGTTCTTGTCGACGATGAACTGAATGTTGTAAAGCCCCACGATGCCGATACCCAGACCGAGTTTGACGGTGTAGTCGATTATTTTGTCCTTTACCGCGTCGCTGATGCTGAACGTGGGGTACACGCTGATGCTGTCGCCGGAGTGCACGCCCGTTCTCTCGATGTGTTGCATTATCGCGGGACAGAACACGTCTTTTCCGTCGCAAACGGCGTCCACTTCAAGTTCCTTGCCGAGAACGTATTTGTCGACGAGTATCGCGTGCCCCGTGTTGAGCGCGGAAGCGGATTTGAGATATTTCTTCAACGCTTCGGGCGTGGAAGCAATCTGCATCTGTCTGCCTCCCAGAACGTAACTCGGGCGCACCAGCACGGGATAGCCTATGCGCTTCGCGACTTTGAGTCCGTCCTCGACGGTAAACACAGCTTCGCCCTTGGGCTGGGGAATGCCCAGCTTGTTCATAATCTTCTCGAAGCAATCGCGGTCCTCGGCGTTGGTGATTGCCTGAACATCGGTGCCTATGATTTTTACGCCCAGCGCGTCCAGTTTGTCGGCGAGGTTGATTGCCGTCTGTCCGCCCAGAGACACCACGACGCCTTCGGGCTTTTCAAGGTCGATGATGTTCATCGTATCCTCAATGGTGAGCGGCTCGAAGTACAGCTTGTCGGACGTGGTGTAATCCGTGGACACGGTTTCGGGGTTGTTGTTGATGATGATGGCTTCGTACCCCGCCTCCCTTATGGTCCATATCGCGTGAACCGTGGAATAGTCGAACTCGATGCCCTGTCCTATGCGAATGGGACCGGACCCCAGAACGATAATCTTCTTTCTGTCGCTGACGACGCTCTCCTGCTCCTCTTCGTACGTGGAGTAGAAATAAGGCACATAGCTTTCGAACTCTCCCGCGCAGGTGTCGATCATCTTGTAGACGGGCATAATGCCGAGTTCCTTGCGTTTGAGATAGATTTCCTCTTCCGTGGATTTCCACACTTTGGCGAGATATTTGTCGGAAAAACCTCTCTTCTTCGCCTCTTTGAATACTTCGTAATCGAAGGGGTGCGCCTTGACGACGAACTCGAACTCGACGATTTCGCGGATTTTTTCCAGGAAGAACATGTCGATTTTCGTGCTGGAAGCAATGAGGCCGATATCTCCGCCGCGCTCGAACAGTTCGGCAATGGCAAACAGCCTGTCGTCTGTGCAATCCTTGATGTAATCGTAAAGCTCCTGCCTGGTCCATGTGTCGAACTTGGGAATCCAGATGTGAATTGCGCCGATTTCAAGAGAACGCAGCGCTTTGAGCAGGCTCTCCTCAAAGGTTCTGCCTATGCTCATAACCTCGCCCGTGGCTTTCATCTGCGTGCCGAGTTTGTTGGACGCCGTGTCGAACTTGTCGAAGGGGAAACGCGCGACCTTGGTGACGATGTAATCGAGTGCGGGTTCGAATGACGCGGGCGTGTTGGCAAGACGGATTTCGTCCAGGCGCATTCCGAGTGCAACTTTCGCCGTGACGCGCGCTATGGGATATCCGCTGGCTTTGGACGCAAGCGCGGACGAACGCGACACACGGGGATTGACCTCGATGAGGTAGTATCTGAACGAATGGGGGTCGAGCGCGAACTGTACGTTGCAGCCGCCCTCGATTTTGAGTTCGCGTATGATTTTCAACGCACTGTTGCGCAGCATCTGCACTTCTTTGTTGGTGAGCGTCTGGGCGGGCGCGACGACGATGCTGTCGCCCGTATGCACGCCGACGGGGTCGAGATTCTCCATGCTGCATATCGCAATCGCCGTATCGTTGGCGTCGCGCATTACCTCGAACTCGATTTCCTTGAACCCTTTGACGCTCTTCTCCACAAGCACCTGCCCCACGGGGGAAAGCTTCAGAGCGTTCTTCATGATTTCGCAAAGTTCCGCTTCGTTCTCCGCAAAACCGCCGCCCGTGCCGCCCAGCGTGAACGCGGGACGAAGCACCACGGGATAACCTATGGCAAGCGCCGCCTCTTTGGCTTCCTCTATGCTGTAAGTGATTTGCGAGGGAATGATGGGCTCTCCGATGCGTTCGCACATCTCCTTGAATTTCTCGCGGTCTTCCGCCATTTCGATACTTTCAAGCGACGTTCCGAGCAGTTTAACATTGCATTCTTCCAAAACGCCGCTGTGGGCGAGTTTCATTGCAAGGTTCAGTCCCGTCTGTCCGCCCAGCGCGGGAACTATGGCGTCGGGACGCTCGTAGCGTATGATTTTGGCGACGTATTCCAAAGTCAGAGGCTCCATGTAAATCTTGTCCGCCATCATCTTGTCCGTCATTATCGTGGCAGGGTTGGAGTTTGCAAGGACGACTTCGTAACCTTCCTCTTTGAGCGCTATGCACGCTTGCGTGCCGGCGTAATCGAATTCCGCCGCCTGCCCTATCACGATAGGACCGGAACCTATGACCAAAACTTTCTTTATATCGGTTCTTTTAGGCATTTTTCTTCCACTCCTCGATGTTGACGATAAACTTCTCGAACAGCCTTATGCTGTCGCAGGGACCCGGCGCGCTTTCGGGGTGAAACTGCACCGAGAAAACTTTGTTCTTTTTGTCCTCCACGCCCTCGACGGTACCGTCAAGCAGATTGACGTGCGTCACGGTGAGCCCGGTGCCTTTCAGCGAAGCCTCATCCACGGCATAGCCGTGATTCTGCGCCGTGATTTCAATGTATCCCGTGGTTTTGTCGAGAATGGGATGGTTTCCTCCGCGGTGTCCGAACTTCATCTTGTAGGTCTTTGCCCCGTATGCTATGCCGATGAGCTGATGTCCGAGGCACACTCCCATGATGGGTACTTTGCCTTTGAGCTGTCTTATGAGCTCCACCACCTCCGGCACGTTCACAGGATCTCCGGGACCGTTGCTCAGAAACACTCCATCGGGCTTCAGATTCAAAACGTCCTCCGCGCTTATGGTATGAGGCACGACGATGACGTTGCAGCCCTGATTGTTGAGGTTTTTCACCATCTGGTGCTTTATGCCGCAATCGACGGCAACCACATTGTATTTGTGGTTGGGCGTTCTGCTGTACCATCTTTTCTTGCAGCCCGCTCTTTTGACCTGGTCCGTGGGTTGCTTGTAATCCGCGATGACTTTGAGAGCCTCTTCCGTGGGCACGGACTCGTCCACGAGATACGCCGTCATCGAGCCCTTGTCTCTGATGGTTCTCACGAGCTTGCGGGTGTCTATGCCCTGCATTCCGGGGATTCCGTAATCTTCAAGCAGCTCCGACAGCGTCTTTGTGTAACGGAAATTGGACGGGGCGTCGTTATAATCCCTGACAATGAGCGCTTTCAGCATGAGGTTCTTGCTCTCGTAATCCTCATCCGTTATGCCGTAGTTGCCGATTATCGGATAGGACATCACGATTATCTGGTCGGTATAGCTGGGGTCGGAAATGATTTCCTGATAGCCCGCCATCGACGTGTTGAAAACGATTTCGCCGATGGCGTCGACGTTTGCGCCGAAACCCGTTCCGACATAGACGTCGCCGTTTTCCAGCACGAGTTTTCTCTTTACTTTTTCCATACTGTATCTCCGTTTACTAGTGTCATGATAACTTTACCGCGCACGCGCTTTCCTTCAAAAGGCGTGCTGTTGCCCTTGGACGCGCTCTCCGCGCCTTTCACCGTCCACTCCCGCGAAAGGTCTATGACGGCAAGATTGGCGGGCGCTCCGTCGAAGATGTCGCCGCCCGGAATGCCGAAACGCATTGCGGGTGCGGTGCTCATCGCCTCTATCAGCCTTTCGAGAGAAATTTTCCCGGGAAGCACCAACTCGGTGTACAACACGGCGAAGCTGCTTTCCAGCCCGATTACGCCCATAAGGCTGTCTTTCAGCCCGCGGGCTTTCTCCTCGTCGGAGTGCGGCGCGTGGTCGGTGGCAATCATATCCACCGTGCCGTCGGCAAGCGCGGCAATCAATGCGTCGCGGTCGCGGGCGCTCCTCAGCGGCGGATTCATCTTGAATCTGCCCTCTTCGCGCAAATCGTCCTCGCAGAGCGTCAGATAGTGCGGCGCGGTTTCGCAGGTGACGTCGACGCCCGACGCTTTCGCTCTGCGGATTATTTCCACGCTTTCCGCCGTGGAAACGTGACACACGTGATATTTCACTCCCGTTTCGCCCGCCAGCGCGACGTCGCGCTCTATCATTTTCCACTCGCTCTCCGAACTGATGCCTCGGTGACCGTGTTCTTCCGCATATCTTCCTTTGTGGATATATCCTCCGTCAAGCAGCGTTTCGTCCTCGCAATGAGCCGCGATTATTTTTCCGCACCGACGGACGCGAAGCATGGCTTCGCGCATTATTTCGCTGTTCTGAACGCCTTTTCCGTCGTCCGAAAACGCTATCACCTTGTCCGAAAGACCCTCTATGTCGGAAAGCTCCTCGCCCTTCTCCCCAACCGTAAGCGCACCGTAAGGGTGCACGTTGATGCGGGCGTCTGCGTCTATTATCTCCGTTTGGCGACGCAGATGCTCCACGCTGTCGGGCACTGGGTTCAGGTTGGGCATGGAGCACAAGTCCGTGTACCCGCCGCGGGCTCCGCATTCCGTGCCCGTGGCAATGCTCTCCTTAT
Organism: uncultured Clostridia bacterium; assembly: GCA_944349635.1. Classification (GTDB taxonomy): domain Bacteria; phylum Bacillota; class Clostridia; order Christensenellales; family CAG-917; genus Limadaptatus. Next base: position 399,951 of record CALVNH010000001.1, read on the forward strand.
AAAAAAAACCCGGCTCCCGCAGATGTACGTGTACGTCTACGAAACCCGGAACAATCAACAGTTCTTTCGCGTCGGTTTTGGGGCCGTCGGAAGAAGAATACTCCCCCGACAAATACACCCTGCCGTCTTTCACGGTCAGATTGCCTTTGGCAAGTCCTTTTGTCGTGTAGTAGGTAGCATTCTCGAAGAGCAACTTCGTTCTCCTCCCGAAATTTTTTCTATTATATCACAGGTGAAACGGAATGGAAAGTTATTGAATGCACTTTTTGTCTTTTTTTTCGGGCTTACGTATTTCCTCTCCTTTTCGCCGCGATACGAGCCGATTTTTGCGCACTTGTGCCGTGCTTAAACCGTGGTCACTGGTTTGCCCCCTCGTTTTTTCTCTTTTCCTCATACGCGCGGTCTTACGCGTGCAATCACGCTTGCGTACATAATATGTAATTTCGCGCTCTATCTCTTATACGCATGCGTGCGCGTCGCGCGCACGCGCCGCGCACAAAAATTGCGTTATATATTTTCTTTCCCGTATTTATTGTAATAAACCGTAATTGCATTCCTTTCCGGGTGTGACAACGGCTACTCCGCGCGACGGGCTCCTTTGGCAAGTTTACCCGCCGCCACACGATTGTCCGAAACACGGACTTTTCCGCCGTCGATAAAAAAGCAGAGCCGCGAAGGCTCTGCTTGATTCGTTTGTTTTGCGTTGCCGCTTGTTGCGGAGGCTATTATTCTTCTCCGCCTTCCGCGTCTTCTCCGTATGCAGCTTCGGGAACGTCCGCGGCATCCGCCACGACGTTCGTTTCGGGAGTTGCCGCCGTTGCCGCCGCAGTTGCCACCGCGGGTTCTGCCGCGGGTTCTGCCGCGGGTTCTGCCGCGGGTTCTGCGCCGTTTGCCGCACCCTGCGCCGCTTCCGCCTGATATGCCGCCGCGTCTTCCTTGATGCGCTTCTTGAATTCACGGCAGCAACCCGCCGCAAACACCATCAGAATGGAAACCGCACCGAAGATGAAGAACCAGTTGCGCAGAGACATGACCGACATGACGGCAAACAGCAGATTGTTGGACTGCATCCAGGTCATATACTGGTATCCCAACAAACCTCTCTCCACACTGAGCGGACGTACCGCAATCTGCAATGCGCCGTCGTCGTTGATGAACACGCCGAGAGTGAGTCCTCTGTCGCCGGTTGCATCATTGATGACTTCGCGCAAGCCGTCGAGAAGATTGCCGACAAGGTTCCCCGTAACATTGTTGACGAGGTCGAGCAATTCCGCGATGTTGAGTTCGCCTTTTAGTTCGGGCGCAATGCCGCTGAGGTCGATGGTGAGATTGTCAATGGTGGCAACGTCCATGTTCTTGCCGTCCATATCCAGTATGCCCCACTTCATGGGCTGTTTCACATAGCAGCCCGTCACGATGTCGCCGTCGCGGACGGGGATAATCACCGCGCCTTCCGCAACTCCTCCGAGAGACACCAAGACAGGGTCTTTTTCGGTGCCTTTGTTGATTACGGCGTCTTTGACGTTGGCATTGACGACACCCTTGTCACCGGACACCGTCCAGTCGATTGCGTTGGCGGCAGACAATGCGTCAAAGGTCGCTTTCATGTGGTACAGCTCGAAGAAGTAAGCGTCGGTGGGAATGACGACGTCCGTCTTGGATTCGTTGAGCGTGGCTTTGGCTCCGTCCGAGTAGGTGTAGCCGTCATTGAGTATGAGTCTCACGACGACAGGCACCGTCATTCTCTGCGTGGTCGCATAAAGGATATACGGGTCGTCGAAAGTCACATAGCCGTCACTTTGCAGGCTGGCGTAGTTGTTCACGAAGAGATAATTCATTCTCTCGTTGTTGAAGCCTTCCTTGACTATCTTTTGATACTCGGGGAGCACGTATGCCGCCATTGCGTAGCCGAGAGATGCTCTTTCCACGTTCATTCCGAAATCGGACGGCATTTTCAACGCATAGGCATAGTCGGTGAGAATCCAGCTGTTGTAGACGAAATCGAACAATTCCACGAGCAGCGGGTCAAGTTGCGGGAGATAGTTGTTTTCGTAATATTCCTTCGTCATATTGAGGAATTTGCTTTCGTACTCGCTCTGATATGCCTGGACTTTCTCGTTGTTTTTCAGATTCTCGTAATAATATTTAGAATCGTAGTTGCCGTTGAAGATGTTGAGCATAAAGAACTTGTGGTCTATGCTCTGGTTGAATTTTGCCTGTTCGTCGTACTCGTTCACGATGTCCTGATAGAACAGCGTGTTGGAAGTAAGAGATTTGAGCAGGTCGGGAAGCACCACGTCGAGAGCCATTCCGACCACCGCGGTGAGAATGATTACGGTAATCATAATCGAAACGGTTTGACTGCGGATACTTCTCTTTGATCTCTTTCTGCTGACGATGAGAACGACGATGAAGAATATCAGCGTGAACACACCCGCGAGAATGGTGCCCACGAACGGCCAGAACGAATAGTACGGCACCAGCTGATAGGCTTCGTACCCGAACACCGCCGCAAGTATGACGATGATGGGGAATGAGCAGATATAGAATACTACTTCGAGAGTGGTGAGTCCTGCGAGAATGCTTTTTGTGCTTTTACCGGTGGTTGCGTTCTTCATATTATCTCACCTCCTGGTCGTTATCGGATACGACAATTGTGTCGGTGCCCTCCGAGGACAAATCGTCCGTCGTCACTCCGTCGTCCGCATACGCGAGCGGTTCGGCGGTATCGGCGGGAGTCGGCGCAAGAGGAGCGACGTCGTTCGCCTGAGGCGCGAGAACAGGGGTTGCTGCGGAATCTTCCGCGCCGAGTTCCGCGTCTTTCTTGCGGTTTTTCTTCTGTTTTGCTTTTTCCTGTCCCGTGGCAAAGAGCATTTCGCGTTCAGCCGCAATGCCGCTCAGAATGGTGAACAGCAGTGCAAACGGCAGGAATTCGACGAGCAGACATCTGACGCTGTACAGCGGATAATACACGCTCTTGTACTGCAAATCGATCTGCATCTGTCTGACCGCCGCGTAGCTTGCGAGTCCGAAGGAAGAGGGATAACTGCCGTCGCCGAGGTTGTCACCCGCAAGCAGACTGGCGCCGGGAATGAGCGTGGAACCTATCATATATCCGCGCATGCCGCCCTCGTAGATTGCTCTGTCGAGCATCGCATAAGCGGAACCGAGCTTTTCGGAAAGACCGAGTTCCTTCGCCGCATCTGCATAGTAGTCGTAAACGGGGTTGATTTCGGGGTCGGAGTACCAGTAGAGTCCGCCCAGCAAATCGAGGATAAGGTTGTAGATGACGTCTTCGGTGGTATTGCCCGCTTCCACCTTGATGGGAAGTTTGACTCCGAGAAGTCCGAGCAGCTTGCCTACCGTGCCGAAAATGCCTTCGCCGCCGTTGAGAAGAGCGTTGAGAAGGTCGACGCCGGAGGAGTAACCCATGCCGCCGAGATATTTGGCGACAACGGTGTCGAGGAGATTTGCGATGGTGGGAATCAGCGACGCGTTGAGCTGAATGGCCACGGTTTCTTCGAACAGAGTGCCGGCATCACCGGAAAGGGTGACTTTGAGTCCCTGTTCGTAATCGGGCAACGTCGCATCCTGCACGAAGGTTATGCCGAGATACATACCGCCGCCGAGAGAAATCTTGTTGAGGTCGAGAGAGGAATCCAGACCGAGAAGCGCCAGCAGTTCGGGCAACGCGGTGAGCAGTTTGCCGAGAGCGGCGTTCGCGCCGACGTTGCTTCCGACGGAATTGAGCAGCGCATTGAGTTCGCCCTTGGTGAGAGAGAGTTTCTCTTCGAGGCCGTCACCGTTGAGGTCCACGCCGCCGATTTCGAAACCGGTCTGTTTCCAGATGAAATATTTTTCGGACGCGGGGTCGGAAGTGTAATCCTCCTCTTGCAGTTCCGCCGCCTTTTTCACGATTTTGGCATAGTCGCTGTCGTTGCCGCCGAGAGCCGCCACGTCGAGCTGCCCTTTATAGTACTGTTCGAGAATGTTGAGCACGGTCTTGATTCCGAACACGTAACCTTCGGAGAGCAATCCGTTGACGTTGTAATAAGCCGGGCCGTAGACGCCGTCTTTGAAATCGGAATCCCTGGACGTCTTGTACCAGACGTTGTTCTTGAACTCGTACTTGTCGTAAACCTTTCCGTCGACGACGAGTTGACCGTTTTCGTCGGGCTGAACCTTGACCAGACCGGTCTTGTCGCCGGTGTAGGCACCGTCGCCGTCTCTCCACAGCTCCTCGTACCTCACGGGCATGTTCGCGGCGTTGCTTGCGATACCGTTGCTGATGACGGGCTCGAATTCGATGTGGTAGACGTCAAGCAGTTTTTCCACCTGCTTGCAGAACTCCGCCGTGTAACCTTCCCTGACCTCGCCTTTGATGACGTAATTCGCAAGTTGCTCCTTGTAGGAAGGAATCACCACGCCGTCCGCCGCCGTTTCCTCTGCAAGTTTGTCGAGTTGCATGGGCATGACAATGTCCATCACCACGACGGGAACGAGCATCACAACGAAAGTCACGACCGCAACAAGCATGGTGCGGGCTCTCGTGTTGTGCACGGTTTTCTTGAGAATGATGTGTATGATTGCAATAACAAGCCAAACGCCGAAAGCAACCCACACGCCGTAGAGTCCCGAACCGAAGAAAACGCTCTCGATACCTTCGTTGACTCCGAGGACGGGTTCGTTCACCGAGAACGGAAATTCGCCTACGAAATCAAGACCGGCTGAGAGCATCACGGCCAGGACGAAAAGAGGAACGCCTAGACAGTAGAAGAATACTTTTAGCGTACGGGAGAGTTTAATCTTTTTTTTGCTACGCTGATCCATAATTTTTCTCCTTTCAACCTATATCCTTCATCGGGAGAGAGCCGAAAGGGAAAGCGGACAGCTCCCCCCGACGACGCCCGCAGCGACGAAAAACGGATAACCACATAAAACAGTTTAATACTGCTTTAATAATATAGCATAGTGTGCGGAATATTTCAACAACCATTTTGCATTATTTTGTCAACCCCACATTTGGACACCGACTCCGTCGCACGCCCAATATTTGCCGTTTTCCGCCCGCCTTATGCCGAATCGTTCGGATTTCCCCTTTCGGAGCACCCGAAACGCCCTCCGAATCCGCCTTCCGAAACAACCGTCCCTCGGATTTTTTGTGCCGTTGCGCCTCAAAAAAATTTTTTCTTTTAATATTTCCCGACATTCACCGGCAATTTCTGCGAATTGCTCCCGCGCCGCGCTCTTCCGTCGCATAACGCACGCCAACCGTATCGGGATTCTCCGCCGCACCGTTCCAACGTGCGCCGCTCCGCCCTGCTCCGCTTTCTGTTTCGCCCGAACCGACCCATTATTGTCGGAATCCGCACCATCAACGTCGCGTTTGTGCTTTTGCGGATAGTATGTGCGTTTTCACGGCGTTTCCTTCATTTTGTGCAGACGAACCTCTTTGCGCCGATTTTCGGGCGGTAAACGGCTTTTTTATGCCCCGTCGACCCATTTTTTTTCGATTTGCTTATTGACGGATTGTCGCGGCTGCATTATTATAACTGTAAACAAGTTGACCATATTTCGATATCAATCGGAATAAGTTAAATCCTAAGGTGAGGTGAAATTATGTCTTATATCAGCGAAGTAATCGAAGCTACCGCGTTGAAGAATCCGGGTGAACCCGAATTCATGCAGACGGTAAAAGAGGTGCTGGAATCTCTGGCTCCCGCAATCGAACAAAACGAGGCTCTCTACCGCAAACATTGCATTCTGGAAAGGCTCGTGGAACCCGACAGACAAATCATTTTCCGCGTTCCCTGGACGGACGACAAGGGCGTGAACCACGTCAACCGCGGCTTCCGCGTTCAGTTCAACAACGCCATCGGACCCTACAAGGGCGGCCTGCGTTTCCAGCCCAACGTCAACCTTTCCGTAATGAAGTTTCTGGGCTTCGAACAGACTTTCAAAAACTCGCTTACCAGCCTGCCCATGGGCGGCGGCAAAGGCGGCTCCGACTTCGACCCCGCCGGCAAATCCGACAGCGAAGTCATGCGCTTCTGCTACAGCTTCATGAACGAACTCTACCGCCACATCGGCGCGGATACCGACGTGCCTGCGGGAGACATGGGCGTCGGCGCGAGAGAAATCGGCTATCTGTTCGGCGCTTACAAGAAAATCAAGGGCAACTACGAAAACGGCGTGCTCACCGGAAAAGGACTCTCCTTCGGCGGTTCGCTCATTCGTCCCGAAGCCACCGGTTTCGGCGCAACCTACTTCTTCAACGAAGTGCTTGCTCACCAGGGTGAAACCATTAAGGGCAAGACTTTCTGTCTTTCCGGCTTCGGCAACGTCGCCTGGGGTGCAGCCCTCAAAATCACGCAACTCGGAGGCAAGGTGCTCACTCTGTCCGGTCCCGACGGATTCATTCTCGACGAGGACGGCGTCAGCGGCGAGAAAATCGATTATATGCTGGAAATGCGTGCCAGCGGCAGAAACAAGGTTCAGGACTATGCCGACAAATACGGCTGCAAGTTCTTCGCCGGCAAAAAGCCCTGGGGCAACGTCAAAGCCGACGTCTATATGCCCTGCGCCATGCAGAACGAAATCCGCATAGAAGACGCCAAGGAAATGGTGAAAATCGGCGTCAAATATCTCAATGAAGTTTCCAACATGCCCACCACCAACGAAGCGCTTGCCTACCTGCAAGCCAACGGAGTCCTCGTCGCACCCTCCAAAGCGGTCAATGCGGGCGGCGTTGCGGTCAGCGGTCTGGAAATGAGCCAGAACAGCGAACGTCTCGCGTGGTCGGCAGCCGAAGTGGACGCAAAGCTGCAAGGAATCATGAAAGGCATTCACAAGCAGATTACGGACGCTCTCGACGCCTACGGAATGGACTACAACCTTGTCGCAGGCGCAAACCTTGCGGGCTTCAAGAAGGTTGCGGACGCAATGATTGCACAGGGTCTTTACTGATAAGTCGCGCAACCGCGCCGCACAGAACACAAAAAAGCACCGCCCTCGCGGTGCTTTTCTTTTGTGTTTGCTGTTTCTTTGTCCGTTTGCGCTGTACTGTTTGCGCTTGTCGTTTGCGGCATTCTGCTCCGTCTCAGCGCGTTTCCTCTCTGTTTTCCGACATCGGTTGAAGCGTTTGCGCCGGATTTTCCTTTTGTCGAAACAAAAGGTTTTTCGGCATCTAACCGCATAAATTCGGTTTTTGCGTCAGTTTTTGTTGTTTGCCGCCAGTGCCGCGTCGCCGTCATCCACCGCCATGGGATAATTGCCGTCGAAACACGCCGTGCAATACGGACCTCCGCCGCAGCTTTTCACCATGCAGTCGAGCGGAATGTAATGCAGACTGTCGGCCCCTATCTCCTTGCAGATTTCCTCTTCGGACTTATATGCCCCGATGAGCTGCTCTCTCGTCTGCATGTCCACGCCGAAGAAGCAGGGGTGTTTGACGGGGGGAGAACCGACGAGCATGTGCACTTCGGTTGCTCCGCTTGCGCGCAGCAGATTTATTATTTTTTTGGACGTCGTTCCTCGGACGATGCTGTCGTCAATGAGAATAAGGCGTTTTCCCTTTATGTTGCTGCGGAAAGCGTTGAGTTTGATTTTCACTGCGCTTTCGCGCATGGACTGACTGGGCTGAATGAAGGTTCTGCCGATGTATCTGTTTTTGGTGAGCGCGTCCACCATGGGAAGCCCGCTGACGTCGGCGTAACCTCTGGCGCATACCGTTGCGCTGTCGGGCACGCCCGCGACGATGTCCGCATCGATTTTGAAGCGCGAGGCGAGCTCTTTCCCGCAGTTGTAACGCGCCTCGTAAACGCTCACGCCGTCGATTACGGAGTCGCTTCTTGCGAGATAAACGTATTCGAAAATGCATGGGTGGGAGTCCGGCACGGCGATGATTTCCGACTTGATTTTGCCGTCGGGGGTGACGGTTATCATTTCGCCGGGCTTGACGTCGCGCACGAATTCGGCGTCCACGGCGTCGAGGGCGCAGGATTCGCTGGCGAAGATGACGGAGCCGTCTTTCTTGCCCATGACGAGCGGTTTGAGTCCGTATCTGTCACGGACGGCTATCAGCTTGTTGTCCGCCATACACACCACGGCAAAGGCGCCGACGAAGTCCATGCACGCCTTCTTCACGCCGCTTTCCACGCTGGACGTGGTGTAGTAGTTTATGAGAGCGGCAACCACTTCGCTGTCCACGGAGGACTGGAAAATGTGTCCTCTGTCGATGAGCCAACTCTTTATGGCGGGAGCGTTGACGATGTTGCCGTTGTGGGCTATCGCCATTCTGCCGTATCTGCCGTAAAAGACGACGGGCTGCGCGTTGACGACGTTGCTGGACCCGCAGGTGGAATATCTGACGTGTCCGATTGCGATGTCGGTGTCGGGGAGCAACGAAAGCTCTTCTTCGGAAAAGACTTCGTTGACAAGTCCCATGTTTTTGTAATAGGCGATTTTTCTGTCAGGCACGTTGACGGCTATGCCCGCGCTCTCCTGCCCTCTGTGCTGAAGGGCGAACAGCCCGTAGTAGACCTCACGGGCGAGAGGAGCGACGGAGGAAGACGTCACACCGTATATGCCGCATTCCTCGTGCACGCCGAAATCCCTTTCGGGAAGCAAAATACTTTTCATATATCTCCTTGCTTCGGACGCTTATTTTGCGGTGATGCGTTTGATGATTTCGTTGTAAGCGTCCTCTACCCCGCCGAGGTCGCGACGGAAACGGTCCTTATCGAGACTGACGTGCTTTTCGGTGTTCCAGGTGCCGGCTTCCCAGAAGCGGCAGGTGTCGGGGGAAATTTCGTCGGCAAGCACTATTTCGCCGTGGAATCTGCCGAACTCGAGCTTGAAATCGATGAGGTCGATGCCGAGTTCTTTGAAAAACGCCTTCATTTCTTCGTTGACTTTGAAAGCCATCGCTTTGATGGTCTCAATCTCTTCTTTTGTGGCAAGACGGAGAGCCAGCGCGTGATAGGTGTTGATGAGCGGGTCGCCGAGTTCGTCGTTCTTGTAGGAAAATTCGATGGTGGGAATGGCGAGTTCGGTGCCTTCCGCCACGCCGTAGCGTTTGGAAAAACTGCCCGCCGCCACGTTTCTGACAATGACTTCGAGGGGAACTATCTCGACTTTTTTAACCAGGGTATCTCTGTCGGAAAGCTGTTCGACGAAATGAGTGGCAACGCCTTTTTTGGCCAGCATTTCCATCATAAGGTTGCTCATCTTGTTGTTGATGACGCCCTTGCCGACGATGGTGCCCTTTTTGAGTCCGTTGAACGCGGTCGCGTCGTCTTTGTAGGACACGATGACATAATCGGGATTGTCGGTTGCGAACACCTTTTTCGCTTTGCCCTCGTAAATTTGTTCCAGCTTTTGCATAATGGCCTCCGTAAAAAAATTAAAGCACGGCACAGCCATGCTTTTACTTTCGGTTATTCTCCGCAGGGCGCACCTGTTCGGATTGCGAGCCGAAGCCGCAGCCGCGACGCTGTGTCGCCTTTCCCGAACCGTTGTGTCTGTCTGCATTTTTCATAGGCATATATTAGCACAACGCACAAGGGCAAGGCAAACGAATTGCACACCGTTTTTGAGCTTTTTTTGCGATTGTTTTTCCCGCTTTCAGTCTTTCTCCATGGCGGCAAGACGTTTGAGCATCTGCTTGTCGGTCATGTTTTCGATATCGGCGCCGTCGCGCATGAGTTCCAGCAACTGCATTCCGTCCACGGCCTCGGCGTCGGGAGTGATTTCTCCGAACTCGCCGACGGTACCCACGTCGTATTTGGCGAGAGCGGAATCGGCTTCCTTGCGGTAAATGAAGAACTTTTGCCAACAAAATTCCAGCACGCCGTTTATGAGCATGACCGTGGCCTCGGCAAGCAAGCCCGCCACCTCGGTGTTGCCCAGCGCGTTTTTGACTTCGTGCACATACCACGTCTGGAAAGGATAAAACGGCACATAGAACAAAAATGCCAGAATCATGGCCCTCGTGACATTGCCCGCCGATTTGAACGTGAACTTCCTGTTTATGGTGAAGTTCCACAGCACGGAAAGCGCAAGCGCTATGGTCGTCGCAAGGAACGTTGCGAGAGACATGTCCTCGACGATGAAATGAATGGTGCCGATGTTGTCTTTGATTACCCGTTGCAGAATCGCGAACGAAACGAACTGTATGAGTCCCGCGCTTGCCGTGCATACGGCGTATTTGAGCGCCTGAACCAGCGTTTTCCTCTTCGCGCGTTTGAGCTCTTTTTCCTCTTCTCGTTCCAGTTGCGCCACGGCTTCCGCGGGGTCGAACCATACGGTCTTTCCCGCGTCGGCACCGTTTTTGTCGTTCCTGCCGGTGTTTTCCATATTTCTCCTCCCTGTACGAACGGATATATTATACCACAATGCGACGGATATGGAATACCCTATTTTTTCGGAATCGTCCGCCTTCACTCCGTCTTCTTTCAGCAAACCCCGCGGGCGGTACGCTCCGTCATCGGACGCACGGGAATATTTTTTCTCCGCATTGTCCAAAATCAAACGATGAATACCGAAACACTCATTGAAAAAATCAAAACCGATTTTCACGATTCGGGAGATTTGCTTGTCAGAAAAATAACAAGAAACGGCTCGACGTGCTGCTTCTGCTACGTTGACGGACTGTCGGACAAGATGTTGCTGGAACAGGACGTAATCGCCCCCGTTTCGGAATGCGACGCCGTGTTCGAAAAAAAAGGGTTGTCTGCCGAAGAACTGAGAATCGAGTTGCTTGCCGCGGTGTCGTTCTGTCAGGACGTCGTTCCGCTCTCCTACGACGAGGGCGTCTCGAAAATCGCCGAGGGCGACGTGGGCTTTTTCGCGGACGGTCAGGACGGATTTTTAATGTTCTCTCTCCGCAAATTCGACAAGCGCTCCGTGGCGGAACCGCCCACCTCCACCGTGCTGAAAGGTCCGCGGGAGGGCTTCATCGAAGAAATCAAGACCAACACGGCTCTCATCAGGCGGAGAATCAAATCTCCCGACCTCGTGTTCGAGAATCTGTCCGTCGGCAGATATTCCGCAACGCCCGTCAGCATAGCCTACGTTCACGGCGTCGCCGACCCCGTCGTCGTGGAAGAAATCAAAACCCGACTGTCGCAAATCGACGTCGACGGTGTGGTGGACAGTGCGTATATAGCGGGATTTCTGGAACCCCGCAAATATTCTCTTTTCAAACAGGTGGGCAACACGGAAAAACCCGACGTTGTCGCCGCAAAACTCCTGGAAGGCAGAATCGCCGTCATTGCGGACGGTTCTCCCATCGTGCTCACGCTGCCCTTCGTGCTGCTCGAAGATATGCAGGACGGCTACGATTATTATTCGGGAGACTGGCGGGCTTCCTTTGCCAGAATATTCCGCTTTTTCGGCGCCGCACTCACGGTGCTTCTGCCCGCGGCGTACGTCGCCCTGCAAAGCTATCACTATCACCTTCTGCCCACAAAATTTCTTGTGACGCTCGTCAGCGCAACTACGGCGATACCCTTCCCGCCCGCGGTGGAAATGCTGTTCGTGCTTCTGCTCTTCGAAATTCTCAACGAAGCGTCCGTGCGAATGCCGCGATACCTCGGAGTGTCGCTGTCCATCGTCGGAGCCATAGTCCTGGGCGATACAGCGGTAAAAGCGGGTCTGATTTCTTCGCCCGCCGTGCTCGTCGTGGCGCTGTCGTCGATAGGCGTGTTTTGCGTGCCCGACCAGGTGGGCACGCTGTCCATTCTGCGCATTGTCTTTCTCTGCGCAAGCTCCGTGCTCGGATTGTTCGGAATGATGGTGTGTATGCTGTGTCTCACGGGCTACCTCGCCTCCATGAGCGGATACGGAGCGCCCTATCTTGCGCCGTACGCTCCGCGAATTTTCCCCGATTTGAAAGACGCTTTGCTGAAAAAGGGCGTTACGGAAATGACGACACGCCCCCGTTCCTTCCCGAACAAAAACCGCACAAGAGCCAAAACCAGAGGTTAAATTATGAATAACGTTGCACAAAACACCGATTTGCGCGATTGCGTCGCACAGCGCGGGGCGCGCCGTCATCTTGCCGGGCTCTCCTCGGAGAGCACTCTGCTTTACAACAGTCAGACGGGCGCCGTCGTCCTTTGCTGCGGAATCGTATTCAAGGTTTCTTCCCTTCCGGGACTGGTTTCTCTCTCCCTCCAAAGCTCCACGCTCTGGCTCTACATCGTCATGTCCGCCGTGGATTTGGTCTGCCTTGCGGCAACCGTGTTCTTCGCTTACTCCGGTGCGGACGTCTTGCTCTCCCGTTCGTCGGGTTTCGTTTACAGGGCGTTCAACGCGCTGACGTGTGCCTACTTCACAGTCAAAGGTTACGTTTATTTCGTGTATGCGGTGATTTTTCTCACGGTGGATTTGTTCGTCGGCATAGCCCCATATATCGTGGTGCTGGTGCTTGCCGTGCCCGTGATATACCTCGGCGTCAAAGGCTTGCGCACCGTTGCGCGCTGTTGCGAAATTTTCGCTCTTCTGCTGCTTGGCATAATCGTCGTCAATCTGTGCTTCTTGAAAACGGACGCCGATTTCGGCAGAAACCTTCCCGTGTTCTCCGTCGCTCCCGGAGAATTCCTGGAACGCGGACTGCGCTTCGGGATGTGGCTCGGAGACCTCTTTCCTCTTATGTTCGCCGGAATACGCCGCAAGAAGTTGCCGTGGATAGGCATAAGCGCGGGCGTTTCCTATTCCCTTGTGGTAATCGTCGCCGCGCTTGCCGTGGCAATGTACGGGAACGCGCTCCCGTACGTCTACAACATGCTAATCAGAATTGCCGGCTTCAACCGTCTGTCCATGGAAATAGGCAGACTGGAATGGGCGGCGCTGTTCGTGGTAATAGTAATGGCGGTGCTGGGGCTTGCCCTGCTCTTTCACGGAGCTTCCGAAAGTTCTTTCCGCGCCTTCGGAAGCGCCTTGCCCGCAAGGTTGCTGTTCTCCGCGGCAATCACGGTCGGCGTGCTGGTCGTTCCGACGCCGCAGGACGTCGTGGAATTTTCCAAATCGGATTTCGGCTATGTGATGTTCGCCCTCGCCGCGGCGATTGCCGTCTATCTCTTTGCGGCCGGCACATACGCCCGAAAGAAGGGACGGAGGTCTGCCGAAGAGGAGCGCCCGTTCCCCGAAGAGCCCGCGGAAAACGACGTCACCTCCTCCGTCGAAAGCGAAGCCGCATGTTCGTCCTTGCCGCAGGAAAAGGAAATTTCCGCAGACGGAACGTCGTCAAAAGGAGGATGCGTATGAAAAAGTCTTCCGGCTTTCGCCGCACTCTGCACGACAGATTTTTCGGAACAAAATGGGCGGTGTTGCTTCTGGCCTCCGTTCTGCTCGTCTTCTTTGCGCAAACCGTCGACAACAAATCCCTGACGCAGTCCGCAATCGTCATAGGGCTGGGAATAGACCGCACCGACGACGCATTCACCGTCAGCACGCAATCCGTGGTGATTACGGGCGGCGCGGGGGAAAGTCAGTCCTCACAGTCCTATGCCGTGCACACTGCGGACGGGCGAACAATTTCAGAGGCTCTCGACAAAATTTCGCAGAAAATGGGGCTTTTGGTGTCGCTTTCGCACTGTAACGTCCTTGTTCTGTCGCAAGAGGCGTTGCGTTCCGACCACGCCCTTCTGTTTGCGCCGCTCACGGGGACATACGCCCTTCCGGAACAGGCCGTGGTGGTGGCGTCTGCGGATACGCCCTCAAAGGTGCTGTCCGCACGCACGGCAACCACCGTGGCTTCGCCGTATTACATTCAGGCATCGCTGTTGCAGAACCTCGGCGGCGACGGACTGACGCCCGTCACGGTAAAAGATTTTCTTGCCCACTCTTTGTCCAGAAGCGGAGCGGTGTGTCTGCCCTATGTCGAGATTTCCGAAATGCCTGACCAGCCGCAGACTCCCGACGGCGAAAGCGAAGGGGTGTCGGAATTCTTCCTCAACAAGAATCTCGTGGTCTGCAAGGACAGCAGCTTCGTCATCGGAGAAGAGCTGGCGCAAGCCGCAAATCTTTTCAACCGCCGAGACACTCTCGGAAAGCTTTCCCCCGTGCTGCCGACGGGCGAAGCCGTGGAGTTCAGGGTTATCGACGTCAGGCAGTCGAAGAAAGCGGACGGTATGTCCGTGAAGTGCAAAATCGAAATCGCCGTTTCCTTTATGGAGGCACAGAACGTGGCGAACGGGGGAAAATTCACCCCGTCGTCGCAAGTTGTGTCCGCCGCCGCAAAAGAGCTGGAAAAGGAAATTTCCGACAATCTGGCGGAGTGCTACCGACTGTCCGTCGAACGGAATGCGGATTTTCTGCGCCTGCAAAACGAAGTTTACAAAAAAGCGGGACGGGAACTTCCCGAAGACTGCCTTGCGGACATCTCTTTCGGTTGCGAAGTAAAAGTGACGGTGAAAGAATCGGACTGACGGCACCTTCCCCTTCTCCGCGGAATATTATGTTAGCGGAAATCCACGGAGGCGCTGTATGGACGTTTTGCTCCCATCCGACGAAGTTATGAAGAAAATGGCGGAAGAATACGCCCGTATGCTGGACGACGGTCGCCCTCGCGCGCAAGCGCTGGAATGCGCTCCCCTCCCGTCGTCACGCGAACGGAGCGGGTGTTGCTCCCTCGGCTTCCCCGCGTTTTTTGCGCTTTACTTTGCCTTCGCTTTGGGGTATAATTTCGGATATGGAAATGCAGTTGCTTACGCCGACGGAAATATGGGAGGGGTTCAATCCCGTAAAGGAGAACACGGAGACCTCGATTGTTTCTTCCCGCGAAAACGATAACATCGTCACGTCGGAACTCTTTTTCACGTCCGAAAAAACGCGGGACGGAAGAGTCCGCGTTTTCGCGCGCATAAGCTACGACATGAGATGGCGAGACCCCCGTCCCGCCATTTTGATTCTCCCTTCGCAGGATTCCTCCCGTCGCTTCGACGACATCTCCGCTTCTCTCGTCAAAGAGGGTTATGTGGTCTGTATATGCGACTATTGCGGCAATTTCGGAGGCGACGACGAAAACACGCACACGGCTTATCCCGACGAATACTCCTATGCGCAGGCGCCGAAATGTTTCGCGGGGCTTTACACTCTCACCACCACGGGCAGAGACTCGGCGTGGTTCCAATGGGCAAAAGTTGCCCGCCGCGCCATAACAATGATTTCGGAAATGCGCTACGTCGACGCGGAACGCATCGCCGTTATGGGCGCCGACAACGGCGCGCAGATTGCATGGCAGGTCGCGGGAATGGACGGCAGAGTCCGTGCCGCAATCCCCATTAACGGGGGCGGATATCTATGGTGCAAGGACCGCAGCCGTTTCGAAGGCAACACCCTTCCGCGAAACGACGAGGAACGTGCGTTTTCCGCGGGAGTCGGCGCAGAAACTTATGCAAAATTCGTCTCCTGCCCCGTATGTTATATCGTTTCCTCCAACTCCGTGTACACGGACGTGGACCGTGCGGGAGACATCCTCGCTCTCGTGCCGGCAAAAGCGAAAAACCTGATGATTGTCCGCGGCTCCGCCGCTCAAATCAGCCTGTCCGTATACGAAAGCCTTATGGTGTGGCTACGCAAGAATTTTGCCCACGACAGCGCCCCGACGCCCATGCCGTCCGTGCGCTTCGAAGCCGACGAGAACTCGTTGTACCTGCACGCGGTATCCCCCGCCTCTCCCGACAAGCTCTCCGTCTTCGTTTCCCGCGGCGAACCCGTTTCTTTCGCGAGAACGTGGGCGCCTCTCTCGGAAGGACAGCAGGTCGGCGACCACGAGCTCACCTTCCGAATTCCCGTCGAGAACCCCGACGAAATCGTGGTAGCGTACGCCTCGGCGGTGTCCGACGACGGAGTGCTTTCGTGCTCTCCCGTCTCCGCGTTTCTTCCTTCGGAAGCGGGCATTTCCGCCGTCACGGGCGCGAGCACGGGCTCTTCCCGCATAATCTATTCCGGCGACATGGGGAAAGGTCTGTTCTGGGTCACCACCGACGACTTCTTCCTGGACGACTCCCTGCCGTCGGTCACGACGGGTCCGTTCGGAATAAAAGGAATTTCCACTTCCAAAGGGAAGCTGGTGCTTTGCCGCACCACTCACGACGACTTTTCGTCGGGCAAAAACGCAATCTTGCAGATGGACGTTTACAGCCCCGAAAAAAAGACGGTCTGCTTCGGGTTCATCTCCTATCCCGACATGACGCTGTACCGAGGATACGTCGCCTTGCAAGGCGGAGACTTCTGGCAGAAAATCAAGCTTTCCGCTTCCGACATGAAGAGCGAGGAAGGCAGACCTCTTCCCCGTTTCGGAATCTGCAAACAGATGACGATTGCCGACGCGGAAAACGTCGTGTTCAACAACATAATCTGGATTTGAGAAGTTTTGCCATTTAATCGCTGGCTCCGCATAAATTATTGCTATGGAAGAACAAGAGAGAGTTTTGAACGAAAGCCCCTTTCAGAAAAAAAGACGCGTCGTTTCCGCACTGATTGCCGTTGCGGTGATTCTCGTGCTTGCCACCGCCGCCGCGCTGCTGGTCCGCCACTACGTGCTGGCGACTTTCATCGTGGACGGTCCCTCGATGAACCCAACCCTGAACGGAGGCGGAGAGGCTCTCGACGACGGAGACACCCTCGTGCTGAATCGCGTCGCGACGCCGAAACGCGGCGACATAGTGGTCTTTTACTTCGACGGTGACGGCAACGGGCGCAATCTCGTGAAAAGAGTTATCGCGGTGGGCGGCGACACCGTCACAATCAAGAACAACGCCGTCTACCTGAACGGCGAACTTCTGCAAGAGAACTACGTTGCGGAGCCCATGGTGACCGCCGACATCGAAGTCACCGTGTCGGAGGGCTGTCTGTTCGTTATGGGCGACAACCGCAACGAGAGTTACGACAGCAGATTTTTCGGGGAAATTTCCTGCGACAGCGTTGTGGGAAAATGTTTTTTGATTGTAGGCACCGACAACAAATTGCGTCTTCCGTGAGTCCCGACGCGCTTTTCCGACGACGTCGCTTCCGAGACAACGCACCGAATCGCAAATTTGACAAAAGCGCGGTTTGTCCGCGCTTTTTCATTGCTTGAACCTGTTGTTTTTGAAATTTTGCATGGTTTGCCGCTTCAACGAAACGTCCGCTTCGCACGGCGTGCCGCACCGCCCTGCCGTCGTTTACGAGCGCGTTTCCTTTCCGTAAAGACGCAACAGCCTGCGCTCCCACGCCCTCGCAGTGGCTTCGTTGAAGTTGCGCGGGATGTTCTTTCCGCGGCGGTACGCGACAAGACTCTTTTGCAGCATTGCATTGACTTTGAGCAACGTTCCCAGTTTTTTCAGTCCGGCTTTGCGGACTTTTCTCAACGCCTCCGCGGGAGATATTCTCAACATTCCCCCGCCCGCCAGCGCACCGATTTCGTCGTTGTCGAGCAGGTCGGAGCCCAACAGCCAGCCGATGATTCCGTCGTCCATGGCAAGCACGCCTCTTTTCATCACATCGATGCCGCAATGCTCCGCGCCGAACTCTCCGAACACCTTTACCTGATATTTCCAAAGTCTCGCCACGTCGAAGAGTTCCCTCCCCTTTACGCCGCGTGACATGAATTCGCCCACCGTCTCCGCAAGCAACGTGCCCGCCACCATGGAAGACGCTATTCCGCTTCCCAGCATCGGAATGGTGAGATATGCGCTGTCGCCGACGGCGGCATAGCCGTTCGCCACCATACGCGTGGCGGGATAACGCACGGGAATACGACACACCGTTCCGCCGCGCACGATTTTTTCGCCTATCGTCGGATTCTCCTCTTTCAACGAGGCAAGCGCGCGTGACAGCGTCGCGTCGTCCATCTTTCCCAATCTGCCCACCAGGACGTTCACGAGTTTTCCGGGCGGGTCCTGTATCGCCCAGGAAATCCCCGCCTCTCCCAGGTGTTTGAGATATGCCTTGCTGACGTATTTAGGTTCGGGCGCGTCGGGGTTCTTTTCGTAAAACGCT
Source organism: uncultured Clostridia bacterium (assembly GCA_944349635.1). GTDB lineage: Bacteria > Bacillota > Clostridia > Christensenellales > CAG-917 > Limadaptatus. The sequence goes on from CALVNH010000001.1 coordinate 417,939, forward strand.
CTGTACGCGACGAACACTTCGTCCTCATCGTGCACGCTCACCCCGAACTCCGCCGGCAAAGACTTTTTGAGCACGGAGTCAACGCCCAGGCTGTCCACGACCAAATCGGCGGCAACTTCGGCGCCGTTTACCCGCACGCCCGAAACGCGCCCCTCGGAAATCAATGCGGATTCGACCGTCGCTCCGAAAACGATATCGGCAACTGCCGACGCTCTGTTTGCCAACATCGCGTTCAGCGGTCTCCGTTCCACGGAATAATCCGCGTTCTCCTCGTCCTGACGGAAATTTCTGACGACGGTGCCGTGAGGCGCCACGAACGTCCAGCTGCGTTTTTTGAAGCTCTCCTCGGGCAATTTCATTCCCAACCGACGGAACACGGAAGGATTGACGTCGTCGTGCCAATCGTACCTCATTTCGTCTAGACTCGCCGCCCTTTCGAACACGGTGACGTCAAAACCCAGTTTTCCCAATTTTTCCGCGGCGACCAGTCCGCCTATGCCCGCTCCCGCAACGACAACTTTCATTTTTCCTCCTTTCGGCAAGTGCGGCACGCGCCTCCTCGGCGCGCCCGACGACCTTACGTTACAATTCTAATTCATTTTTTCCGCCGTTTCAAGTCGCGTTGCGTTTTGCGCTGCCAAAACCCGCTTGCACGGTATAGACTCACGCTTCCGCGGCAATAATCTGCTTATGCACGCTTTGACACGTCAGATAGTTGTTGTTTGTTTCGGCACGCCCTCGATTTCGGGCGATTCGCTGGGGCCCGAAGTCGGCTCCCTGCTCCGCGAGGACGAAAGATTCCCCGCCTACGTCTACGGCACTCTCGACCGCCCGATAACGGGCAGAAACATGAGCGAGTGGATTTCCTTCGTGGAAGAGGCGCACAGGGACGCGCTCTTCGTCGCCGTGGACGCGTGCCTGGGTGACCGTCGGAATCTCGGAAAAATCTCCGTGCGCTCCGACGGAGTCTGCCCCGCCGCCGTGGGTGGAAGAAAAAAACGGTTCGGCGACGTGGGAATCATCGCCGTAGTCGGCGACAAAACAAAGGACGCCCTGTCCGAACTTATGCAGGTAAACGCGGTTTACGTGTCCGAACTCGCGCTTAAAGTCTCGGATATGATAAAAGCCGCCGTTTCGTCACTCGACTCTCCCGCCGTGGTATTTTAATATTCGTTTAATTTGCGCGTTTTAATCTTTTTGCGAAAGCGGATTTCCGTCGGTGCCGCGGCACCCTATTTTGTCTTACGGCGTTGACTTTTTTGCTTTTAGTTTCTATAATATAGAACATATTATTTACGTTGGGTTTTTTCCCGACGTTTGCACACGCTCGCGGGCGTTGTGCGGGAGGAAAAATGAAACCATCTGCCAGACGCGCCATAATCATCGTTTCCGTGGGTCTGCTCATTCTGCTTGCCATTGCGCTTGCATTGAGCCTTTCGGGCCCCAAGGAAATATATTTCAGCGGAGAAGAAAACAGCTTCGAGACCCTCTATAAAGCAGGCAAAATCGACACCGTGTACGTTGACGGCGGCTACCGCGTCAACATAAAACTCGTCGGCGAAAAGAATTATTCTTACTACTGCTTCGTTTCCAGCCGCAGCGAGGTTCTGGAAACCCTGGACCGCTGGGACGCGGAACTGGCCGGCGGACAGACTAAGCCTTCCGTCAAAATCGTTTACAACGACCCGTCCAGCGCTTCCATGCTGACGTCCTTCCTCGTACCCCTGCTCATGATTGTGGTGCTTGCCGTGGTGTTCATCATCATCATGCGCAAGTCCAACGGCGCCAACAACAAGGCGCTCAACTTCGGCAAGACAAAAGCCACTCAGGTGCGCGACAGCAAAGTGCGCTTCAACGACGTGGCGGGTGCGGAAGAAGAAAAGCAGGAGTTGCAGGAAATCGTCGACTTCCTCAAAGACCCCAAAAAATTCACGGAAATCGGTGCGAGAATTCCGAAAGGCGTTTTGCTTGTCGGCCCTCCCGGAACGGGTAAAACTCTGTTTGCGAAAGCCGTGGCGGGCGAAGCCAACGTGCCCTTCTTCTCCATAAGCGGCTCCGACTTTGTCGAGATGTTCGTCGGCGTGGGCGCAAGCCGCGTGCGCGACCTGTTCGAACAGGCGAAACACAGCATGCCCTGCATAGTGTTCATCGATGAAATCGACGCCGTCGGCAGACAGAGAGGCGCGGGCCTCGGCGGCGGTAACGACGAAAGGGAGCAGACACTCAACCAGTTGCTCGTCCAGATGGACGGGTTCGAGTCCAACGACAGCATCATCGTCATGGCGGCGACCAACCGCGCCGACATTCTCGACCCCGCGCTCATGCGTCCGGGCAGATTCGACAGACAGATTTACGTCAACATTCCCGACGTAAAAGGCAGGGAAGAAATCTTCAAGGTGCACAGCCGCAACAAACCGCTTGCCCCCGACATCAACTTCAAAAGTCTTGCCCGTCTGACCTCGGGATTTACGGGTGCGGACATCGAAAATCTGCTCAACGAAGCCGCCATTCTCGCGGCGCGCGCCAACAGAAAGATGATAAACATGGAGGACATCTCCGAAGCCATAAACAAGGTCATCGCGGGTCCCGCAAAGAAGAGCCGCGTGGTGACGGAACGCGACAAGCGCATCACCGCCTACCACGAGTCCGGTCACGCCATCATCGCGAAACTGTGCAAGAACTGCGACAACGTGCACGAAGTCAGCATCATTCCGAGAGGCATGGCGGCGGGCTACACCATCACTCTGCCCGAGAACGACGACAACCACTACACAAAACAGAAACTTCTGGACCAGATTGCAATGATGCTGGGCGGCAGAGCCGCGGAAGAAATCGTCATCAAAGACGTGTCCGCGGGTGCGTCCAACGACATTCAGCGCGCCTCCAAAATCGCGCGAAAGATGGTCACCGAATGGGGTATGTCCGACGAAATCGGCAATCTCTATCTCGGCTCTTCGGAAGAGGTGTTCATAGGCAGAGACTATCAGACACAGCTCAATTACAGCGATGAAATGGCCGCGAAAATAGACAAGGAAATCAAGAACATCATCGATGGTCAGTATCGCGTCGCTCTCGACATTCTGAAAGCCAACCGCGACATTATGGACAAGATGGTCAAACTGCTCTACGAAAAGGAAACCATCTACGAGGCCGAAATCGACGCTCTGTTCGAGCGGAAGCCCGACGGCGACGGCGGCGACGGCGACAGAGAGAAGAACGACGACTGCGACGCGGCGACGACCGTTGCAACCGCGGTGACGGAACCCGCAACGACGGAATCCGCGGCAGAACCCGCCGCCAAAAAGCCGCGAGGGAAAGCCGCTTCCGAAAAGGTTGCCGACGCTGAAAACGCTTCCGACAAGGACGCGGACGCAAAAAACGAATAATCCTCTTTATCACACGCAGCAAGGGTTTGGCATAGGGTTGAACTATGGGAGAAGACAAAAAACACATTCCTACATGGAAAGAAATACGCGAAGCCAAGAAAGCGGATTTGAAAACCGTCATGGAAAAGGACCCCGCCGCAACATCGGAGTGGTCCGTAAAACACACCTACGCGGGCTATAAGGCTCTCGCGGCATATCGCGTTGCGCACAGACTGTACCTGAAAGGACACCCAACGCTTGCGAAGCTCATAGCCAACGACGCGCGCCGGCGCACCGGTGTGGAAATCCACCCCGCCGCCGTCATAGGCAAAGGCATTATGATTGACCACGGGAGCGGCGTCGTCATAGGCGAAACGTCGGAAGTGGGCGACGGGTGCATTCTGTATCAGGGGGTCACGCTCGGCGGCACGGGAAAAGACACGGGCAAGCGTCACCCCACCCTGGAACACGACGTAATGGTCAGCGCAGGCGCGAAAGTGCTGGGTCCGCTCACCGTGGGCGCACACTCAAAAATCGGTGCGGGAAGCGTGGTGCTCAAAGACGTCCCGCCCTATTCCACCGTCGTGGGAGTGCCCGGACGCGTGGTCAAACAGGACGGCAAACGAGTCGCAGACATGGACCAGATTCTGCTGCCGGACCCCATTATGGAAGAGTTCAAACGCCTCAACCGCCGCATTGCCGAACTGGAAAAGCGCACGGGCGTAAAGATTGAACCCGCACTTGCCGCCGACGGCAACGTCGTGGCGCAAGCCGCCATTTCGGAATTCGAAAAAGTCGGAGAGGAAGATAACAGGGAGTGACCGACACGGTCGGATAACAATGAAAATTTACAACACGCTGACAAGAAGAAAGGAAGACTTCGTCCCCATCGAAGGAAACAAGGTAAACATGTACGCCTGCGGCATCACGGTGTCGGGCGACGCCCACATCGGACACGCCTATCAGGCGCTCATTTACGATATCATCAGAAAATACCTGCAAAAGAAAGGCTATGACGTCACGTATGCCAGAAACTACACCGACGTCGACGACAAAATCATCGCGCGTTCTCACGAGACGGGCATTCCCGCCGCGCAGTATGCCGAAATGATGATTGAGAAAATCGACAAGGAAATGCGCGCTCTGCAAGTGGACGACCCCGACGTGTGGCTGAAAGCCACCTGCACCATGGACGGCATTATCTCCTTTGTTTCCGAACTCATCGAAAAAGGACACGCCTATCCCACGCCCGAGGGCGACGTATACTTCGCCGTGGACAGCTTCCCCGGATACGGAAAACTTTCGGGCAGAAATCTCGACGACGCCCGCGAAGGCGTCAGAATCGAGAACGAGGAGAACAAGAAAAATCCCCTGGACTTCGCGCTTTGGAAATCCGCGAAAGAGGGAGAGCCTTTCTGGGAATCTCCGTGGGGCAAAGGCAGACCCGGCTGGCACATAGAGTGCTCTGCCATGAACATGAAAGCGTTCGGAACTCAGATTGACATCCACGGCGGCGGTCGCGACCTAATCTTCCCACATCACGAAAACGAAATCGCGCAAACGGAAGCGCTCACGGGAAAACAGTTCGCCAAATACTGGATTCACAACGGACTCATAAAGGTCAACGGTCAGAAGATGAGCAAGTCTTTGGGCAACAGCCTGCTGCTTGCCGACCTGCTGGCGCAATACTCCCCCGAAACGCTGAAATTCGCCCTGTTGCAGACCAACTACCGCGGAGACATCAACGTCACGGACTCGCTCTTCCCCGACGCCGAAAAACACCTTTGCGGCTTCTACAAAGTGTTTGCCGACGCCAACGCGCAGGGCGTAGCCGCCGACGGCAGCGACGCGAAGATTGACGCGGAATTCGACGCCTGCATGGACGACGACTTCAACACCGCAAAAGCCGTTGCCAACCTGTTCGGCTATTTCAAAACGGCTTCGGCACTGCTTCGCAACGGCGACAAAGAGGGAGCGAACAATGTGCTCGGACAGATAAAAAAGACCTACGACCTGCTCGGACTCTTCCGCTCCGACGCCGCCGCGTTCCTGAAAAAGTACGGTGCGCCAAAGGTCTCCGACGTTCCCGCCGAAGTGCTGGCGCTCGTGCAACGCCGCGCCGCCGCGAAAGCCGAAAAGAACTGGGCGGAAGCCGACGCGGTAAGGGCGCAAATTGCCGCGCTCGGCTATTCCGTCAAGGATACGAAAGAGGGTCCCGTGGTGGAAAAGCTCTGACATGGCAATGCTTGCCGCGGCGGAAACGCCGCGGTTTTTATTTCTCCCGTTTTGCACAAAAATGCCGCAATCTCATGTTTATCTGCGCAAAATTGCCGTTCATTGCCGCATTTTGCCGTTTGCGGCGAGACCTTTCGGATTTTGACGGGCTTTTTCCTTTTCATATTTCATTTCGTTTCCGCTTATACTTGCGCTTATCGATATGGTATATTATAATATATGATGTAGTATTATCACAAAGGAGTCGCTTATGTCCGTTACCGCTATGCTTTCCGCCACCGCATGGTACGCCGACGTCGCCGTCGCCGTATTTTTCGCATTGCTTATTCTGGCAGGCATATTGAGGGGCTTTGCAAAATCCACCAAGGGCTTTCTCGTTTCCGTTTTCATCGTGTGCATTTCTCTTCTGCTTATGGGAGTGACTCACGAATCCGCTCTCGGCTCCGGAATGGGAACCGGCATTCACGACAAGCTCATGGAGAAATCCGCCGATTGGGGACTTGCCTTCAACAGTCCCGTCTACATCGACGACGACGGCACCGTTTTCGTGGTGGTCGAAGGTCAGAATGTGGAACTCAACGCCGCCGAGTTCGGCACAAAGGGCGCGTTTGCCAAATTCTTCGCCGAAAAATTCGTCACGGAAAACGGAGTTTCGGTTGCCGAAAGCGCGGTGAACAGCATCACGAGCGTGTGCGTGTTTGCCATTCTGTTCGTCATCTACGTTGCGGCAATCACGTTGCTGTTCATGTTGTTGCGAATGCTGTGCCGCCCGCTGCTGGACACTCAATCCACGGGCCTGCGCGTGCTGGACAAATCCATGGGCGTGGTGTTCAATCTCGTTGTCGGGCTGGTGTTTGTCTGGATTGTGTTTGCCGTCATCGCATCTTTGCAGGATAAAATTCCGTCGGCCCACTCCGCTCTGAGCGATTCGGCCTTTGCCGGCTTGCTTTACAGAAACAACCCCATCGCAACCGTATTTCTCCGTATCTTCGGATAGTGCTTTCGGGAGGCTGAAATGAAAGTCATCAATTTTATCGTCGGCATGATTGTGGGAATGGTTCTGCTGGTCGTTGCCGTTTGCGGCACAATTGTCGCCGCCGGCTCCCTGGTCAGCGTCGGCCAGCTTGAAAACACTTTGGGCACGGACATTTTCGAAGACGAAAGCGACGTTGTCAACAAAACCCTGCTGGAAGTCGCGAAGGATTTGATTGGCGACCTCAAAAATCTCGACGGATTGACCATCAACACGCTCAAAACGAAGTACGGTCTCAAAATTCCTTCCGAAATCAGCGGAATCGACATCTCCGTGCTTTTCGATTACCCCGTCACGCAGGTTGCAGACCATCTCGGCGACGTCGTCAACAATATGACGCTCCGCGACGTGGGAGAATTTCTCAATATGGATTTCGAGAACGACTACAACATTCCCGTTCTCACGGACAATCTCGACAATCACGTCAACGTCGCCCTCGACAACATCCTGAAATCCATAGACGGCGAAAAACTCACTCTGGCGCAGATAGAGGCAAACTTCAACATCTCCTTCGGCGACAATGCCGTGTTGTCTGCGCTTTACCATGCGCCGCTCTCCTCTTTCGGAGAACTCATTGACTCTCTGCCGCTCAGAACGGTCATCGGCGTGGATTCCGACCTTTTCGTCAAGACGGGCGCCAACGAAGTGTACGTCGACCTCTCGCAACAGTCCGTCTACGAAGCCGTTTCCGAAACGGAATTCGCGCTCGTCAAGGACGGAGCCGAAACGTATATAGCGGGCGCGAAGGATGGAGCTCCCGTCTATAAAGAGCTGCGTTACGTCAGAAACGACGACGGCACTTATTCCGTAAACAACGCCTCAAACGCAGACGGGTTTACCGCAGACGACACCGTCTATTACCGCCACTTGCTCTACAAGCCGTATTCCGGCACGGAAGGCGCCGGTGCGACATACTGCGTGCCCGCCTATTACAACGCTTTCGCGCTCGCGCAAAACGGAAGCTACGCTCCCGTATCCGCGGGCTTTGTCTCTCTCAAAACTCTCTATACCGCCGCAGACGCCTCATCGTCCTACAACGACACGGTGAGCGGCTCCGTCGTCACGATAGGCGAAACGTTCGTGAAAAACGGCGAAGCGGCATTTGCGGCGGCAACGCCGTTCGGCGTGGATTCCTCCGTGCTCCCCGCCGCCGACACCCGCCTGCAAGAGGGCTTTGCCGGCTATCTCCGCGTTTACGAAGGCACTTCGGACGGAGCCGTGCAGGCCATTGCCGATTGCAGCGTGAGCGCACTCAACAACGCCACGTCTCAAATTACGGGATTGTCGATAGGCGAAATCATCGACATCGACTCATCTTCCGCGAAAATCCTTCAAAAGCTGAAAGACACCCCCGTCCGCGACCTCTCCGCAGCGCTCGACTCCCTCGTGCTTGCCGACGTAACAGACATAAACATGAGCACTTACGTCGTTTCCGAAAACGGCGCTTACGTTTACGTTCCCTCTCCCGCCGCGTTCGTGCCGTACGACGCCGCCGACCCCTCGCACGCAGGAGCGACCCGGTACAGCTTCGATTACGTCTCTTCCGCCGACGGCGATTATGTGCTGTTCGACGGCAGATATTATCGCTACTCGGCTTCGGACTCCCGTTTCGACGGGTGTCCCCGCTACGAAAGACGCTTTTTCCGAGTGACGACGTCCTCGCCCGCTTTGCGCGGCGAATTCGTATCGGAGGGCGGCTATTACACTCTTTACACGCCCGCGTTTTCCGACCCCGTCGTCGACCTTTCCGTCCGCTACGACAGAATTTACGACGCCTCGAAGGATTCTCCCGCGGCATTGCAGAGACTGGCTTTCGTCGCCGTTCCCGACATCTCCGCACAGTTTGCGAACATGGTGCTCGCCGACACGATGACAGTCGACCTCGACGTGTTCGGCAAAATTTCTCTCGGCACCGCTTTCGACGCTGCGGAAACCTACTATGTGTTCGACGGGTTTTACCGCAGAGCCGACGCCGTCAACGCCGAAAATTTCGATTCCTACGTTGTGGACGGACTCTATACGCGTATTTCGGAAGGCGCCTCGAACTCCGTAATCAAACAGCTTGCCTATGTGACCATTGACGGCGTTCCCGCCGCAATGGACGACATAATAAACGACATGTTGCTCTCCGACATCATCGACGTCGTCGCAATCACATCGGTTCGGGAAGAAGCGTTGTCGCCCGATGCCGTTTTCTCGGAAACAGACGCGTCGAGGTGGTTGTTCGAAAAGAATCCTTATTTCACGGAAAGCTCCGCCGACGGAACGGTCAGACACTACACCTACGTTTACGACGGCAACGGCAAATATTACCGCACGGACGAACTTTTCTCCGAAGTGCAGCCGGGACAAGTCGTCAAACTGCACGACGGGGCGTTCTCCTATGCCGCAATCGACGACGTAAACTCGGTTTTCACGGTTTCGTCAAGCGGCGTGGAATATTCGGACAACGTCTATTTCCTCTCTGCCGACGGCAAATATTTCACCAACCCCGCGCTTCTCTCCTACTACGCGGTTAAATACGGAAACGACATTCTTTCGCACGTCGACCTTTATTCGCGTGTGGCGGGCTCCGACGTCGCCTACACCGCTTACGAAAACAACGTCTCCGCAACGGGCAGCGGTCTTTACGTCAAAATCTTCGGACAATACGTTCGCTACGATTCGGACAATCTCGTCCACGCAAACGAACAACTCTACTTCAAATATACCGACGGCTACTATCCGGCTTCCGCGGATACAGCCGACTTGCAAAGTTACTTTTTCGATTTCGCAAGCGCGACGTTCTCTTCCTCTCCCTCGGCGTCGTCCTTCAAATACGTCATGCTGCCGGGCACGGAAAAGTGGTACTATTCCCGCATAGACTCCGCCTACACGCAAGGCACGCCCAAGTTCTCCAAGAGGGAGTGCGAGGAAATTCTGCTCTCCGACGGAACGTCCGTCACGGGGTATGTCGGCAACAATGCCGCGAATATGCTGCTGGGCGCGGACGGTGCTTTCAACAAGTCCACCATGCTCACGCAAACCCTCGTATCCGTCATAGAAGAAAAGAGTCCCGTTGTGTTGACGTCTCTGCTTTCAAAAAAAGTGACCGTCGGCAATATGAGCGAAAAACTCAACGCCCTCACCCTCGAAGAGTTGATTGACATAGAAGATGGCTCCATTCTCTCCGACGAATCGATAAGAACGGCGAAGATTGACGAAATCTCGATGAGGCTCTCCTCTCTGTTCTCCGACATGACGATAGGCGAACTGATTTTATACACCAACATTTCCGTGAACGGCGACGTCGCATTCATTCTCAACGATTTTTCCTTGCAGGACTTTTTCTCCGCGCTGGAATTCGACGCCTCGGTCGGAAGCGTAACGGTGAACCTCGGAAAACTCTACGGACTGGAATAATCCTTCCGCCCGATTCCCATCAAAACGAAAGAGCGCCCGACAGGCGCTCTTTTTCGTTTGATTTTTTCCGTAAAAAAACAACCGTGCGGAACACGGTTGTCTGTGGCGCCTGTTGAGGGACTCGAACCCCCGACACTGCGGTTAACAGCCGCATGCTCTACCGACTGAGCTAAACAGGCATTTTTCGAATGCTTATTTATAATAATATCGTCATCGGTGTTTGTCAACTGTTTTTGCGATTTTGAGACTCCGCCCCGTATTGACAAATATTGGCGCGTCCGTTTATAATTTTTGCGGAGGAAACCATGAAAGAAATCATCGCGGCAAATATTGCTTCAACGGTAGCAACCATAGGTCTTTGCATATACTTTTTCTGCACGGCAATCGTCTTTGTCTGCAAGCCGGAAAAGTACGGCAAACAATACTCCGTTCAACCCGTCGACAACGCAGGTAAAACGGAAATCCGCGTCTATTACGGCGGCATTTCCTTTGCTCTGGGGCTCTTCCTTGCCGTGTTGGCGTTCGTGTTCGGACACCCGTTCTACTCTCTCGTGGGCGGTCTGATTTTTGCAAACACGGTATTCTTCACGCGTCTGACGTTCACCTTCGTCGATAAAGCGTGGGGCTGCCCTTACACAAAACTCGCAATTCCCGCCGAAGGCGCTTTTATCGTTGTGTTGTGGATTTGCTTTGCCGTGGCGGTCGCCGTGGAAAACGCGCTTACCGTAGGCTGACGCACCTTGTGTCACGGTAATCAACAAAAAAAGAGCCGCTCTTTCATGGCGGCTCTTTTTGCTCCTTGCATTATCGGGTTTTGTTTTTTTGCTTAAAAGCTGTTTCCGAGTTTTATCTTCCGTTTTTATATATGTAAAACGTCGAATTTGAAAATTGCCGAGATTATATAGGCAAACGCAACGGACACGACGAACATTGTGAAAAAGATGGCGAGGTTCTCTTTTGTTCTGCTCTTGTTTTTGAAAAGCACGGCAAACGCGATACCGGCATTCATGAGCAATCCGCCCACCGTTGCGCCGAATCCCAGCCCTCCCATAAGATAGAGATTGCTGAGCACGACGGATGACGCGCAGTTCGGAATGGCTCCCACTATGACGGCAAACAGAGGTGCCGCGTATTTGTTCGCGGAAAGAAATTCCGTGAGGTTCGCCTGTCCGACACGGAAGATTATCAGTCCGAAAATTATGTTGATTACAAAGACGTAAACAAATATTTTCAAACTGTGTTCCAGCGGGTGAAGAAGATACTGTTTGATTTTCTTTTTTCTGTTTTCGCCCGCCAGTTGTTTTTCAGAGCCGCAGGGCTCCTCGCATTCCTCGTGGTTGTGCTCATCCTCGGCAACGTCGTTTTCGATGGCGTGTCCGCAACATCCAAAATGAATTTCCTCTTCGTGTTCGCAATTCTCGCCGTGGGCCGCCACTTCCTTTGCGCTGCCGGTGAAAACGGCGTCGGCAACATACCCAACCAAGAGCCCTATAACGAATTTCAAGGCGAGTATCGGGAGAATGTGCAACGCGCCGTCTATGTTTGCTAGAAAGACGGGAAGCGCCTCGTCTGAGGTGGCCAGATATACTCCCAACAGCGTTCCGACGGTGATGTGTCTCTTTTGATAAAGGTCTGTTGCCACAACGCTGAAACCGCACTGCGGAAACAACCCCAGGGTGACGCCTACCAGCGGGGCAAGCTTCCCTTTCAGTTTTACTTTCCCCGCAAGCCTCGGTTCCGCCAATGCCACGACGATGTTTATCGGCAGGAGAACGGCCAGCACTTTGAGAGAATCTATAAACGCATCGAGAAAAACTTCACCCATTCACTCTCCGTCTGCGGCCCTGCCGTCTTCTATCAGTATTCTGCGGCAATTCACATTGAGTCTGAATTCCGTACAAGTGAGAATTGTCTGTATTCCCGCCGTCAGTTCGACGAGTTGTCTTTGCCTCACCTCGTCGAGTTCGCTCATGACGTCGTCAAGCAGAAGCACGGGCGTTTCGCCGCTTTCCGAAGAAAACATCTCCACTTCCCCGAATTTCATCGCAAGCGCGATTGAGCGTTGTTGTCCCTGCGAAGCGAACTTTCTGGCGTCGGTTCCGTTAAGGCATATTGCGATGTCGTCGCGATGAGGTCCCACCGTTCCGAAACCGAGTTGTTTGTCTTTTTCGCGGCTCTGAACGATTTTGAGATAAAGCTCCTCTTTCAGCCCGGCCTCGTCCGCTGCCCGCATCGGAGTTTCGTACGTCAGTGAAAGGTTTTCTTTGTTTTCGCTGATTGCGGCATGATATTTTGCCGCCGCGGCGTTCAGTTGTTCGACATATCTCTTTCTCCTGAAAACAAGCGCGGCGCCGTACTCCGCAAGTTGAGCGTCCCACACCGAAAGCATATCGTCGGCGTTATGCACGTATCTGTTGTCCTTCAAAAGATTGTTTTTCTGTTTCAACACCTTGTTGTAGCGCGACAATGCCGAAAAATACGCCTTTTGCTGTTGTGAAAGTCCGACGTCGAGAAACCTTCTTCTTTCTGCGGGAGTTTCTTTTACCAGTCTCATTTCGTCGGGTGAAAAATAAACCACTCCGAGCACACCGATGAGCTCTGCGGCACGCTTTACAGGAAGCCCGTCAACCGCAACCTTTTTCTTTCCGTTCGCCTCTATCTGCATGGCTACCGTGTGTGTGCCGAACTTTTTTTCCACAGTGGCTTTGATTCTTGCTTTTTCCGCACCGAACATCACCAGTTCCTTGTCTTTCGTGGTGCGCGGTGAGGTGAAAAGCGAAAGCAGATACACACTCTCGAGAGCGTTTGTCTTTCCTGCCCCGTTTTTGCCGTAAAGGACGTTCAATCCGTCTCCGAAACGGATGTTTTGGGAATGGTAATTCCGGAATTTTTCGAGTTGAATTGACGTGATTTTCATTCGCTCTTACGGTGTTTTGCGGCTCGACGTCTATATGTAGTGGTTTGTTTTTATTTTGACTTTTCCGCTTGAAAAAATCAAGCGTTTTTATTATAATGTCTCCTATGGTCAACAAGGAAGAGTTTTGGAGCGACGTAAAAAACGAGCTTTCAAAAACCATGCAGGCAATAAGCTACGAGGTTTGGATTGAAAAGCTCGAGCCTGTTTGTTTTATGGACAACGTTTTTGTTTTGTCCACCATTTCCGCGACCTCAAAAAAGACCATAGAAAACAGATATCTCGACCAGATTCGCGAAATCGTCAACAATCTTAACTCTTTCATCACCGATGTGGAAATAATAATTCAGGACCAAGAAGAGGAATATCTTAAAAAACAAAGCATTTCCCTTCCTGAAAAAGGTCTGATTATCGACGGCGTTTCTCCCGTCAAACCGGAAAAACGCGCCCCCTTCCTCGAAAAATACACATTCGACACTTTCGTACAGGGTAAATCCAACGAATATGCCCTTGCCGCAGCCAAAACCGTCGCGGAAAATCCCGGCGGAAAGTACAATCCTCTTTTTATTTACAGCGGCGTGGGTCTCGGAAAAACACATCTTCTGCACGCGATAGGGAATTTCCTTGCGAAAAACTCTCCGAAAACCAAGGTTGTTTACGCAAATTCCGAAAAAATCGTCAACGACCTCATCGGCGTCATTCGCGGCAACAGCAACGAACAGACCAACCTTTTCAGGGAAAGATACCGTTCCTGCGACGTGCTTATGATTGACGACGTACAGTTTTTGAGCGGAAAAGAGGCCACACAGGAAGCCTTCTTCCACATCTTCAACGACCTCTATCAGTCAAACAAACAAATCATTCTCACTTCCGACAGGGCGCCGAAAGACTTACCCACACTCGAAGAGCGTCTGCGCACGAGGTTTTCGTGGGGCTTGTCCGTCGACATTCAGCCGCCGGATATGGAAACAAGAGTTGCCATTCTGAAAATGAAAGCCTCGCATGAAAAATTCATGCTTTCGGACGAAGTCGCGGAATTTATCGCCGAAAACGCGACCACGAACATCCGTGATATGGAAGGGCTGCTCAACAAGATTATCTTTTTCAGTTCCTTGACCAACCGCCCTATAAACACTAGGGAATTGGCATACGACGCGTTGCAGGATTTCATCGACGAAAAGAAAGACACGCTCGACGCAGGCGATATCGTATCAACGGTGTGCAAATATTTCAAAATAACGACAGCCGACATTTTTTCGAAAAAGAAAACCAAAAACATCGTAGAGCCGAGAATGATTGCTATTTACCTGATTACGGAACTGCTCTCCATGCCTCTCGTGTCAATCGGACAGATGTTCGGAGGGCGTGACCACACCACCGTAATTCACGCGCGCGACAAAATCAGCGAGGAAATAAAGACAAACACGAGAATAAAAATCGTTGTTGCCGACCTGAAAAACATGTTGTTGAACAGATAACGTCAATTAAATCGGATTCCGCGGCGGTATGGCGATTTTCGGAATCCGATTTTTTTTTATTCTTCGGTTGATAAATAATATACCGCACGAAGAATCCTGAAAAAAAACACCCTCTTTCGAGAGTGTTTTTGTTTTTCCTGTCAAACAATTACGCGCAACGGCAGAATCAGATACAACCAGCCGTCCGTTGCTCCTTTTATGATTACCGGCGCGGTGGATGTTGTGAAGTGGAAAGTGACAAATTCCTCGTCTATTGCTTTCATGCACTCCATTATGAATTTGCTGTTGAATCCCGCCGTCAAATCCTTGCCTTTGAGAGAAATGGGTACACGCTCGTTCACTGTGCCCTCTTCGCTTTCCGCGCTGAGATTCATGCTGTCCTCTTTGATGTCGAATTTGACGCAATATCTTTTTGAATTTCTGTTTATGAGAGATACGCGGTCAATCGCATTTTCAAAGATTTTTTTGTCTATTGTAACTTCCGTGTTGAAAACCGTCTGAATGATTTTGCTGTAACTTATATAATTTTCGGCAATCAGTCTGGTGACGATTTTGGTGTGGAAAAGGTCGACCATGATGTAGTTTTTGTCGACATAGACGGTCATTGTTTCGTCCTCGTCGTCGATGAGTCTGCTGAGCTCCATCATGCTTTTTGCGGGAACGACGATGCTGTCCACGATGCCGTTGTTTTTAATCGGCATTTTTGAAAGCGCGAGCCTGTAACCGTCAGAAGCCACTCCTTCGAGTTCCTCTTCTTTTATATTCAGACAACATCCTCTTAAAGAAGGACGGGCTTCATCCGTAGCAACGTTGAAAATTATTTTGTTGATGAGGTCTTTGAGATTCTTTTTCAGAATGATAAAAGAATTCTCTTTTGCCACTTCGTTGAAAACCGGGTAGTCGTCGGCATCGTAACATTTTATTGAAACGTCGCTGTCGAGGTATTTGATAATAAGTTTGTTTTCGCCGGTGGCATCGAGTTCCACCTGCTCTTCTTCTATTTTTTTCGCATAATCGGCAAGCAGTTTTCCGGGAACGACGCATTCCCCTTCAATGAGGACTTCCGCATTTATCTTTTTTTCGATGGCAAGTTCGAGGTCTGTAGCGAAAACGGTGAGAGTGTCGCCTTCCGCAGTAAGTTTAACTCCGTCGAGAATGGGATTGCTTCTTTTTACCGGCAATGCTTTTGTGACTTTCGCAAGAGCGTCGCTGAGTTCCGCTCCTTGACAAACAACTTTCATAATCCGCCTTCTTATATTGTTTTTATTTTTAATAATAATAGCATAAATAAGCTATGTTGACAAGTGGAAAAAATCGCCCCGACACAACCGGTTGAAAAGATAAAACAGACACATCCCAACATATAGAAAAAACAGGAAGTAAACGGTGTGCACAATTTCAGCAAAAACGTCACAATCCGACCACATTGCGTTAAAGTTGTGCACACGGGTGTCCGACAAACAATCGTGAAACTTTTTGTGAAACAACTTGAAAAAAAGCGTCTGTTAATATATACTCAAAATATGGCAAAGGTAATTTCGTTTTCCAATCAAAAGGGAGGCGTCGGAAAGACGACAACCTGTGTGAATCTTGCGGCATATATAGCGCTGTCCGGAAAGAAGGTGCTTGTTGTCGACATGGACCCGCAGGGCAACGCGTCCAGCGCGTTGGGGTTTTTCGAAAGAACGGACAAAAAATCTGTGTATGAAGTTCTTTGCAACAATCTTTCCGTCGGAAGTGCCGTCAAAAAAACGGAAATAGAAAACCTTTTCATCATCACGTCTTCCAACAATCTTGCGGGAGCCGAACTCGAACTTGCGCAGGTGGTGATAGGAAGAGAGCGCGTACTTGAAGAAAAAATCGAAGAAATAAAAGCGTTTTACGATTATATTTTCATTGACTGTCCCCCTTCTCTCGGGCTTCTCACGGTGAATGCGCTTTGTGCCTGCGACGGGGTCGTCGTGCCGATACAATGCGAATATTTCGCCCTCGAAGGGTTGTCGCAGATGATGAACACAATAAAGCTCGTCAAAAAATTTCTTAAACCCGAAATAAGCGTCGAAGGCGTTGTGTTGACGCTTTACGACAGTCGCTCGAAACTCTCCAAAGAAGTGGGAAGCGAAATAGACAAATTCTTTGCAAACAAAGTGTTTTCGGTAAAAATTCCGAGAAACGTGAGGCTAGCGGAAGCTCCGAGTTACGGAAAACCCGTTGCGCTTTACGACAACAAATGTGCCGGCGCCGTGGCTTACAAGGCACTGGCGGAAGAATTTTCAGAAAAAATAAAGTGAGGTAATTATGGCTGCAAAAGGCGGACTCGGCGGAAAAGGATTGACTGCTCTTTTCACCGACAACGAAGAAAACGTGAAGGTCGAAGTTAAGGATATGCCTACAACCGAGGTCGATATCTCTCTTATAGACCGCAACCCAAACCAACCCAGAAAAACCTTCGATGAGGACAGCCTTAAAGAGATGTCCACATCAATTGCCGCATACGGGGTATTGCAACCGCTGTTGCTGGTAAAACACGAAGGCGGAAGGTATCTGATAATAGCGGGCGAACGCCGTTTTCGCGCCGCGATGATGGCGGGATTGAAAAAAGTTCCCGCAATCATAAGAGATTTCACCGAACAACAAATTCAGGAAATTTCACTTATCGAGAACCTGCACCGTGAAGATTTGAACGCAATCGAAGCGGCGGAAGGAATGCGTGAACTCATGGAGAATCACGGCCTCACTCAAGAGGATGTGGCAATAAGACTCGGTAAATCCAGACCGTACGTCACAAACACTTTGAGACTGTTGCAGCTGCCGTCGGAAGTAACTGAGCTTGTCCGCTCGGGAGCACTCTCCCCCGGCCATGCGCGCGCTCTGATTTCGATAGACGACAAAGAGTATCTCATCAATCTCGCAAAGCAGGCGTGCGACAACAAACTCACCGTTCGCGAAATAGAAAACAGAGTGCGCCTCTATTTCACCAGAAAAGCGATTCCGGGAGGCCCGAGAAAAGAGAGAGAGGTTTCCGTCGAACTCAAAGAAATGGTCAGCGACATGAAGAGAATTTTCGCAACCAAAGTCAAATTGCTCGGCAACGACAAAAAAGGCAGAATCATCATAGATTATTTCAATGAGGACGACATCGACAGAATACACGCGTTGATACAAATTCTCAAACTCAACGAAAAACTGTAAAAACCAGAACAAACAAAAAAATCCGCTTCACAGCGGATTTTTCTTTATCAGAGAATATCTTCTCGGGTAAGCCTTCGGTGTATCCTTTTGTTTTTCGAAGCACATTATACAACGGCTGTCTCCGTTCGGCAAAGAAAAAGAAAACAAATCTTTCAACACACCACTCAAAGTTTTGAGAGCGTTGCGCGCCGTTTCCGCTTCCGAGATGTCTGTTTTGTACGCCACAAAAAATCCACCCTTTTTCAACAGAGGAAAAGAGAGTTCCAACAGCACCGGTAACGAGGCAACGGCTCTTGCGCACACGACGTCGAACAAAGCCGACAAATCCGAGCAATCTTCGGCTCTGGCGCATTTTCCGTGCACATTGTCAATGCCGAGTTCGCGAACGGCGGAATTGACGAAAACGATTTTCTTTTCCGTGGAATCCAACGCGATAAAATCGACGTCAGGACGAACAACGGCCAGAGGAACACACGGAAATCCTGCACCGGCACCAATATCGCAGGCCTTTGCGTTGAGAGGAAAGAACCGTTCGCCCGCCAAAGAGTCCACAAGATGTTTGACGGTGAACGAATCTGCGTCGGTCAAAGCCGTGAGATTGAACTTTTCGTTTGCTTCCGTCACGAGAGCAAAAAAACCGTCAAGCAATTCGGCTTGCGCTTCCGAAAGAGGAAACCCGAAAGTTTTCGACGCAGCGGAAAGAAGTTTATAATCAATTCGCATCGTCAGTCTCCGCAGCTTCGGTTGGTCCGTCTTTTTTGATTGCTTGTTCCCGCAAATCTTCGTTTACCTTTTCTTCGGCGCCCTCAGAGAAAAATTCGTTGGTTGTGACGGCTTCGGAAACGTCGTTTTCAGCCGCGACCGACGACACGTCGAACCGTTCTTCCGCTCCGTCTTCGGACGATTGCCCGCTCTCCGATTCCGAAACAAGGACATCTTTTCCTCCCGTGGAAGCCTTTTGCCTTTTTACGGGCATTTTGCCTTTGATAATCACGGTAAACAACAAGGCGAGCACGAGGAAGAAAATACTGTATGGGAAGAGGACGCGGAAGCCCGCGTTTTCTCCGCCTCCGAACCACGCTCCTCCGACATCGATGAGAGCTCCGGACAAAATCGGAGTTATGACCATCGCAACCGTCATCGACATGGCGAAAAGCCCTGTATCTGTGCCGAGAGCCGTCTCCTTCGAAGTTTCCAGGAAGAAAGGATAGATATTGACCATCACAAGCCCGAAACTTACGCCGAGAACCATGAATATGAAGTACAACGCAGGGTGAGGAGTACTGAAAGCAATACTTGCCGAAAACGCGGCAATCATTATGACAAATCCTATCAGGATTGTGTTTTTGCGTCCGATTTTGTTTGACAAAATACTGGCGAGAGGGAATGCAACCATTGCCGCGACCTGAGCAAGAATGAGCGGGACTATGGCTTGATTTTGCTGGAAATTCAGAATGTATTCCGCATATTTGATAAAGTTCGACGTAAGTGCGTTGTATGTCATGTAAAAACAGAACACAATCAGCAGAATGCACACCCTGTTGAAATATCTGTTGTCGCGGAAACTCGGTTTTCTTTCGCCCGTTGCCCGAGATGCAAGCCATTGAGCGCGACGATATTTAATCAAATCGAAAACAGAGGGGTGCTCTTTTTCGGGAAGATGCAAAAACTCTTCTTCCTGTGCGGCGTCTTCCGCCGGGGCTGTCGACGTTTCCGTGTTGCCCGACGCGATTTCTTCCGCCGACACCGCCGCCGCGTCCGCGCACAAAACCGTGTTTTCGGGGTCGGCTTCCACTATCGGGGCTTCTGCGGCTTCATGTGAAAGCCTCTCTTTTTCTGCCTGCTCTTCCGCAAGCTTTGCACGCTCCATGTCCTCGACGAACTTCGGTTCTTTTACAGTAAGGCAGAAGCCGAGCAACATAATCAGCGTGGTTATCGTGAAAGCCGCGCCTATCGCATAGTATCCGTCGAACTGCATGAATATGTAGAAATACAACATCGCCACGACGGTCAGAATGACGGAAACGACGTTGCTCACCGCGTTTGCGATACTGCGGAATTTGTCGGCGTTGATGTCCGGAACGAGGGCAAGTGCCGGGCTGCGGTATGCCGCCATTGCGGCAAGCGTAATCAACAGCGAAATTATAAAAGGAACGAAATAGTCTTTGCCGAGGGAGGCAAAGACGCAAACGCCGAACCAACCCAGCATCGAAACTATCGTTCCTATGACGACAAAAGGCTTTCGTTTTCCGAAGCGCGAATGCGATTTGTCCGACAATCTTCCGAACAGCGGCAATAAAAACAAACCGAGAATGTTGTCCGCCGCGATGATTACGCCGTGCCATGTGGAGCTGAGCCCGAACACGTCGTAATCGAACAACTGCATAATCGAGTCGTACGAGCCCCAGAAAAGGGAAATCCATCCGAAAGCCAAAGAACAGGCAAGAGTGCGTTTGAGATTGAATTTCATAATAGAATGATAGCATTAAAAAACACTTAAAGCAAGTGGATTGTCTTGGAGAAACGAAGTTGAACGGGTGTCGAGAAAAGAAAGACGTTTAACATAAAAGCGCGTTAATCAATTCAAAATGTCGGATAAACACGAGATTTTGCGCAATATATATACGCGCCGCCGTCTAGACCTTATAAATATCGTCAACTTTGTTGAAATCCTTTTCCGCAAGTGTTAAAATCGGAGCGGGAGATTTCATATGAGAATTGGAATAGTAACGGCAATGGCGGAAGAAACTCTGCCCGTATATCGCAAGCTCGGCAACGTCGTTGCGGAAGACAACGTTTCGGGTGTTGCAATCAAGCAAATCGAAACCGAAGGACACACCGTATATCTCGCAACGTCGGGAATCGGAGAAATCAGAGCCGCGCTCGCCGTACAGTTGCTCGTGGACCTTTTCGACATCGAGGCGGTGCTGAATTTCGGATTTGTCGGCTCGCTGAATCCCAAATTGTCCGTAGGAGAAATCGTAATTGCCGAAAAGGCCGTGCACCACCAGTTTGACCTTTCAGCCGTCAACAACATAGAACCAGGACGTTACGACGGCCATGACACGCCGTTTTTCTTCACGGATAAGGACATCATCGCCAAAGTCGCGGGGCTCATGCCCTCGCCTTTGAAAAAAGTTACCGTGGCAAGCGGAGACGTTTTTGTGGCGGACGGGGAAACAAAAGAAAGGCTGCGCGCTGTTTTCGGTGCGGACGTATGTGAAATGGAGCTGGCGGGAATCTGTCTTGCCGCGGAAAGGAACAGCCTGCCCGTTTTTTCAATGAAAGTCGTTTCAGACGGTGCGGACGAGAGCGCGCCTGTCGGTTTTGACGAGGTGCTGAAAAAAGGGATAACGGGATATGAAGAAAGGCTGCCGTACGTTTTGAAGGCGTTGTCCGAAACGAAGAGGGATTCCCTGCCCGTCAACCTCATCTGAAAAACCGCAGCATGTGTGGGTTGCGGCGCGGTCGTGAAAATCCGTGCCGACCGAACCGCATTTTCAGAGAAAGCGACAAAAACCTGCGTTCTAACGCAGGTTTTTGATATGTTTGACGCAGTTAGCGCACAGCCTGAAACCGTCAATGCACGGGAGGAGCGATGCCGTGTTTTTCGAACATTCTGTCGGCGTCGGTGATTTCACGAATGACTTTGCAGGGAACGCCGCCCGCAAGCACTCCTGCGGGAACGTCGCGCGTCACCACGCTGCCCGCGGCAATGACGCTGTTGTCTCCGATTTTTACACCCCCGCACACGATGACCCCGCTTGCAATCCAGACGTTGTCGCCGATTTCCACGGGCTTCGCATACTCCCAGTCGTGGAAACCGTCGGCATATTCGTGCGCGATTCGTTCATCCGCAACCAAGGGATGACAAGGTGTCGCCACGGTGACTCGCGGTCCGAACATGACGTTGTTTCCGATTGTAATGGGGGCGACATCGAGGAGCTGGCAGTCGAAATTCATATAAAAATTGTCGCCGAAGCGGGTGTTGAATCCGTACTCCACGTGAATAGGCGGCTCAAAGAAAGCGTTTTTTCCACCGTTGGGGAACAGCTTGCGAATGATTGCGTTTCTGTGCGGAATGCTCCAAGCGCGCGTTCTGTTGAATCTGTCGGCAAGACAGCGCGCTCGTGTGCGTGCGAAAAGAATATCCCATCCTATGGGGTTGTAGAACTCCCCTGATACCATTTTTTCTTTGTTGGTTTTTTCGCCGGACGCGGGTTTTTTCACGGTGCCCTCCAAAATCTTTTTTTTAAGCATAACACCGAGCCGGTCTGCCGTCAATATGGCGCAACGCAAACACGCGACAACGGCGAAGGGAACGTGAATTTACAGCATGCGGCAAACAAAGTACCGTCAAAGCGGCCGCGCAGCGGATACTATCGGAAAAAGCGAAAACAAGAAAACATAGACAATCCTCTATATATAGATGTTTCTCAATGTGATTCGGACAAGCAAAAGCGCACGGCAAACGCACGAGGTTTTACGCTTATAAACAAAAAGGTGGTTTCGGAAGCTTTTATCTGCAAGTGCGGTTGTTGCGTCTGATTGTTCGAGCGGTTTTTAATGTGCAGATGTTGTAAGTTTTCCGCGTCTCTGTTGCGCGTCTCTCTCGATGTGACGCGAATGCCGTTGCAAGTCCGCAATTTACCGCTTTCGAAACAGCGTAATTTTTACCGTCGACTGAGCGGATTGAGTTGATTTCAATTATTCGTATGCAAATCGACGGATATATTGTCGTTTTTTTCTGTCCTGTCTTAAAACGGGGCGATACATAAGCAAGTTATTGTTGATTATTGATTTGCGGAAGAGCAAAGCGGCATCAGAACGGCAGAAAAACGGATATAATCGAAAATAAAAACGCGTTTTTCAAAAGAGCGCCGAACCGTCGTTTGTCCGCGCAACAAAATTTTCGGAAGCAAAGGCAACAAAAAACGCGACGATTCCGCATGAACGTCTTTTTTTGACGTTGCATCGTTGAGCCGAGAGCTCGTTGTTGCACGATTGCGTACGGCGCAGAGGACTTTGCGGCGAACAGAGTGTGGACAACCTCCGCGAAAAAGGGCGATTTCACACAAAAAACTGAAAAATGCGGTGTTTTGGGGCGCTAAAACGCCCTGGCATACATCTTTTTGTGCCGACGGGGGTTTATTCGCGGATTTGCTTTGCAAAACAACAGGATTCCGAATCCTGAATGCGGACCTCTCTGCTCATTCCCGTCCCTTGTTTATAGTTCCGAATTGCCGAACCCGCGAGGAAAGAGTCAGGCGCGCAAGCCTTTTTTCGTCGGATTAAGAAGGCAGTTTTTCACGGCGGCGCTTTGCAAAAGGCGGCATGCATGCATAAAACCGGTCTTCCGTTAGACCTCGCGCAGAGAGAGACCGTCTTCGACGGCGTTCGAGATACGGGGTTTTGCTGTTTGTCTTCGAGTTTACGGCATCGTTGCGCCATACGCACGCAAGAAAGGAAACGTCGGTAGACTGTCGCACCCGTCAAGGTCAGACTTGCGTCGCAAGAGAATGTGTGGCAAAAACGCCGATGCTTTTGTAAAAGGCAGTCCGATTTTAACGGTTGTGGCGTTGTTTTTCGAAAACAAGGCTGCTTTTCTCGAATTGGTGCCATGCCACGAAAGCTACGCCGGATGAGGCGGAAGCGTTTTGCGCCGATTTGCAAAAACCGTCTAAACCGAGCGACAGCAATGCAATGCCGTCGCGCCGTCAAGAGTCATGCGGGCAACCCCCCCCGAAAACATCGGTGATGTACGGCACAAGAGAGGAAACGGCGATTGCAAACACAAAAAAGCAAGTCTTTGAATCTCCAGCCTTTTGAGGGTCATTTGCTTGCAAAAAAACACAAAAGCGCCCACGCTTTGTATGGGCGCTCGCAAACAACGCAACAACGCGCATAAAGACAAAAAACCGACAAAACCGCACTAAAAAGAGGCAAAAAGCGCGCTCAATGCATAAAGTCTTGTGTCCGACATCGCAAACAGCGCGGCGCTCAATTCGGCCATAAACGACGGCAACGGCAAAGGCGCGAACCTGTTGGCGTGATGCCAAACCGAAGATTTCGAAAAGTCGAAACGGCACAAGAATCTGTCCCAACAAGTTAAGCCGCAAATTCAAGCCAAGCGTATCGGACAACGAGTGACAGCAGAACAAAAGCGTGCAAAACACAAGAACGAAAACCAAACGGTCGACGGTACCGCTGTCTTACAAAAAACAAACCTTTTAGGAACACAGCCACAACCCAATAAACAAAGAGAAAAAGGGTTCCGTTTTGACTCGCAACAGGACGAACAGAACGAAACAAGATAAGAAAAATTGCAATGTTTCACGTGAAACACAGACTTTTCTATTAAAAAAATTAACAACTCGCGCCGAGCGGGTATTAAGAGATATTAAAAACTTGTTGCAAATCACGCGCTGCTCCCACAAAACACCCGTGCCACAAGGCGCCCCGAGCACAGTTTGGCGTGAAGTGCCGTGTAATGGCGCGGCAAGCTCGGAAAGGTGTAACGCGCATCAACAGACGCACAACCGCAGCCGTGATGAAAAAGCGCAAAAAAACGACCGAACCGTTGTTCCGCAGAAAAATGTGTTGGGCTTGATGAATGAGGAGTTGAGTCCAACGGAGCGCAGCGTGGGGCGGGAATCGACGAGAGTTTTGTTTCAGTCTATAAAATTAACTATAAATAATAAGTTTCACGTGAAACAATTTTTCCGACGGTCGGGTTTCACGTGAAACGCAATCTGATGAAAAACTGCCAAAAAGTCTACTGAACAGTGGAGATTTTTGTGTGTTATTTATTGATTTTAGCTGTGAAAAATAATTTTGTGCTCTTTCTCCGAGAGAATTTTTACAGAAAAAATTTATGTCTTTCATCCGAATTTTTTGAGGTAAAATGTTACACAAAAATTATAGAAAAATCGGCTTTGTTTCACGGATGATGTTGATATGTTGACAACATGTCTTTTGCGGAGAAAAATATAGAAAATTTTTCTGTAATTTATGCAAAAGCATCCGTAAATGCCTGATTTTCGGAGTGATACAGGCTCAAATCGATGACGCTGTTCGGAAAGCTCGGCTGAGTTTGCGCGTCGGAAACGGTGCGGGAGGCACCGCGACGGAGAATTTTTTTGAATTTTCCGCGTCGGTGCGTAGAAATGTGCTTTTTTAAAGTGCGTCGCGAGGAGTTTCGCGACGGCGGTTCAAAGGTTCCAACAAAATTCAGGCGTGCGTGCGCGTATGAAAGCCGCTTGCACGATGGAACGTGGACAGCCGGGTCTCGCCCTACGGGAAAAGGCGATAAATTTTCGGTAAAAGCCGTACCTTTTTGTCCGACGGCGGCCATTTTGCATATATTGAGCGTGGCGACGAAGAAAAACGCGTGGCGAAAGGCGGTTTGCGTTGTTTTGCGGACTTTTGTCGGTTCGCTTTGCCGCGAGTGCGTCCTGCGGGACGTCTGATTGTGCGGTCAGAGAACAATGTGCGGCAGTAAGTTCCTCAGTCGCGGAGTCGGTCGCGCGCTCGCAAGGGCGTATGCGACGATTGGTGATATAAAATAAATGTATTGCAAGAGTGCGCCGAACGTGGTAAAATTGTCAGGAGGTGGTTTATGAAATTTGCACTTGTAAAAAACAACAAAGAGCTCGGCGAGAGAGCGTTTTTCGAAATAAAGCAGGTTCTCGACGCAAAGCCCGACGCCGTAATCGGCTTTGCCACGGGTTCCACGCCTCTTCCGCTGTATGCGAAGATGGTTGACGATTACAAAAAGAACGGAACCAGTTATAAAGCGGTCAGGGCAGTCAACCTCGACGAATACGTGGGGCTTGACGCAAAAGACAAGAACAGTTACGCGCGTTTCATGAGAGAAAATCTGTTCGACCATATCGATATTCTTCCCGAAAACACCGATATTCCGAACGGAATGGCTCAGGATTTGGAAGCGGAATGCGCGCGTTATTCCGAAATGCTGTCCGTCACGCCGCGCGATATTCAGATTCTCGGCATCGGTGCGAACGGTCACATCGGATTCAACGAACCTTATACCAAAAAGGACAGCAC
This sequence comes from uncultured Clostridia bacterium, assembly GCA_944349635.1. Lineage (GTDB taxonomy): Bacteria > Bacillota > Clostridia > Christensenellales > CAG-917 > Limadaptatus. The sequence continues at coordinate 443,625 of CALVNH010000001.1, forward strand.
GACTCACATCGTGAGTCTTACAGCGCGGACGAGAGCGGATAATGCCGCGGGGTTCAAGAATCCCGCCGCGGTGCCCATTTACGCTCTGACGATGGGCATATCCGAGATTCTTGCCGCAAAGAAGATAATTCTTCTTGCCACGGGAGAGAAGAAAGCGCAGGCGATTTACGATATGCTGAGAGCGAGAGAGGATTTGTCTTGTCCCGCAACGGCACTTCGCGGACACCCCGACGTTACGGTCATTCTGGACAAAGAAGCGGCGTCGTTGCTCAAATTCGACGAATGGACTCCTGCGGAATAGCGAAATCGGGCGGAAGACTTTATTAACCCTAGTTAATATTAGGGCGAGACTTCCGTTATGCGGGCGGATTGCGCCGGGTTGCGGTAAATTCGCGGACGGCGCGAGCGGAAAGGCATGGTGTTTTCTGCGGTCGAAAGCGGAACTGCGGAAACGAATTTCGGATTCGGGGTAAAGAGGAGAAACCGACGACGGTAAAAACACGGGAACATAGTTCCCGTGTTTGATTTTATGGGATTGCAAAGTTGTGTTGTTCGCCGCAACGGCGTTGTCGACGAAAACCGGGTTGCCGCCGCATATTGTTTGACGGCAGGAATCAGGGGAGAAATTTTGCCGAGCGGACGTTTTTTTCGGGTTGAACCGAGGGCAGAGAAGGGACGGAATCCATTCGTCCGCCGGACCCGACGGAAGGCGCCGTGACGTGTGGAAAATACGGTGCGCCGACGCGCGGAGAGGCGCGGCGCTCTTTTCTTTTTTGGGAATGAAGCCTTATGGTATCGAAGTCCCCGATATACACTTTGTTTCGGGGTTTCGTGACGTTCACTTTGAGCGAGCCTTCCACCGCGACGGCATCTCCGTCCACGTCGAATACGCATTTGCCGTTCAGTTTTATATCGAGATTGCGCACTCCTTTGAAAACCAGATTTTTGCTCTCCGTTTCACGGCGAAACCCTATGAAAAACGCGCGGAACAGCGGGAAAAATATTTTAATTCTGTTGAGCAGGGAATCTTTCCCCGGGCTCTTTATCAGCAAAAGATGAATTTTTCCGTCGTCGGGGGCGTAAAGCTTGTTGAAAGGAAAGCCGAAACAGCGTACGGAATCTATTGCCATAATCAGGGTATAATCTCCCTTGTACACGGCGTCGTCCGCAGTGACGGCGGCTCCAATCGAATAAACCCTGTATTCCTTTATTACGCGCAAAAGGTATGCGAGAATGCCGAGACGCTGTTTTTTTTCGGCGGGGATAACGTAGCCGAGAGGGGTGAACGACCCCGCCGCCGCGACATAGCCGAAATATTCTCCGTTGGCGCAGGCGTATTCCGAAAGACCGATGAACTCTCCTTTGTCTTTGTTTTTGCCTTTTGCCTTCGCGCACTCGTTGAAAGTGCCGGCGCCGTAATATATGAGGTCGGCGCCGTCTTCTGCACAGACGTTGAGCGCGCGGTTGAAAGTTCCGTCGCCGCCGCATGCAACCACGAGAGAAAAGCCCTTCGCGCTCCACGTATCGGAGGGGGAGAGAATCCTTTTGACATAGACGGAATATGCGGCGCCGAATTTTTCCACAAGCGCGGTTTCGTCGATTCTTGAAGAGCGTCCGCTCAGGGTGTTGATGACGATAAGGCATTTTTTCATAGTAAGAGGTCTGCGGTTGTGCGTCGAGGCAACCGGTCATTCACTATTATGCGCAGAAAAAACGGAATTGTGTAAAAAGTCGGCAAAAGGATTGTGTTGGTCGAAAAGAGGTGCGGAGTTGCAAAAACGGCCGCAGTGGTATAAAATAATATAAGAAGCTCAAAAGGCTGTTCCGCGTCGCGCGGAACGGCAGGGCGTCCGTCCGAAAGGCGCGAACATCCGAGGAGGTGCGTATGCGGAAAATCACGAAAGCGGTAATTCCGGCCGCGGGTCACGGCACACGGTTTTTGCCCGTGACGAAAGCGGTGCCGAAAGAGATGCTCGCCATCATCGACAAGCCCGCCGTCCATTACATAGCGCAGGAAGCCGCGGACAGCGGAATTACGGACATACTGTTTGTAGTAAGCCGCGACAAAGCCGCAATAAAGAACTATTTTTCCGCAGGCGGTGCGGGCGGCGACGAGCTGGACGAGCTGTTGCGTCGCGTGCGCGTCGATTTTGCATATCAGGACGAGGCAACGGGAACGGCGGGAGCCGTGAAACTCGCCAGAGAGTTTACGGGAGACGACGCGTTTGCCGTGATGTACGGCGACGACGTCATCGTGAACGAGGGCGGCAAGCCTTGCGTGGCGCAGCTTGCCGAAGTGTATTATAACACGGGAAAACCCGTTCTGGGCGTTCAGGAAAGACCGGAGGAAGAGGCAACGAAGTACGCCGTGATAAAAAAAGGAAGAACCGAGGGTAGGTGCACCGAGGTGTTGGGCATAGCGGAAAAACCCGCCATCGGGAACATGGCGTCCAACCTTTGCAGTTTGGGAAGATACATTCTGACGCCTGCCGTTTACGACGCCATAGAGCGCGCTCCGCTGTTTCGCGGGGAAAGATATCTCACGCACGCGATAGAGCTTATGATTCCGGAAGGGGTGTACGCCTACGATTTCGAGGGAACGAGGTACGACCTCGGCGACAAATTCGGTTTTTTGCAGGCAAACGTCGAGGAGGGACTGCGCCGTTACGGCGACAAACTCGCAAGCTATCTGCGCGGATTGCTCTCCGACGGAAGCGACGGCAAAACGGAGAGATAGAGTTAGGCGCGTAAAACGGGCGATAAAAAGACAAAACGCACGCAAAAACGTGCGTTTTTGTTTTATTCGGCTTGATTTGTCGAATCAAAGGGAGTAATTGCTCCTTATGAACAGTTCTATGCTGCGGGCGGCAAAGCCCGCAAGAAAGCCGTCCTCGCTTTCCGCCATTATGCGGATTTTCTTTTCCGTGCCGCTGGGACGCAACATGATTCTTCCGCGTTCCCCCAGCATGTCCTCTATCGTGCGGACGTAATCACGCAGGCGTTTGTCGCAAACGATTTTTTCTTTTTCCGCCGTGACGATTTCGGCGTTTACCTGCGGGAAGGGGCGGCAATCGTTGAGAGCGGAAAGTTTGCCGCCCGAAGCCCGAACCGCATTTGCAAGCACAGCGCCCGCCAGCATTCCGTCACCCGTCTGGGAAAACTCGCGCAGGATGATGTGTCCCGACTGTTCGCCGCCAACAGACAAACCCTCATCGCACATCTTTTCGATTACGTTGTGGTCTCCGACGTCCGTTCTGACGAGGGAAATTCCGAGGCTTCCGAGCGCGGCTTCCACTCCCATGTTTGTGTGAATGGTGCCAACCACGGTGTCGTGTGGGAGCCGCCCCTGCGATTTCAGCCTGCGGGCGAGAATGTAAATTATCATATCTCCGTCCACGACTTTTCCGTTTTCGTCGACGGCAATGACTCTGTCGGCGTCTCCGTCGAAAGAAAAGCCCATATCCGCGCCCGTACGCAGAACCTCTTTTGCCACGGCGTCCGGGTGCAGGGCACCGCACCCCGCGTTTATCAGGCGTCCGTCGGACGAGTCGTTGACGACAAACACGCAGGCACCCGCGCGGCGGAAAAGCTCCGGAGCAACGGCGCCCGCCGCTCCGTTGGCGCAATCCAGCACTATGTTCAGTCCGTCGAGCTTGCACGCGGAGCGGAACATTTTGTCGTAACAGGCAAAGGCGTCGTCGCTTCCGACGGTATTGCCGCGGTACTGAGCGTAATATAGTTTGGCTTCGGCAATGTGTTTTTCCACCTCGATTTCCTTTGATTCGGAGAGCTTTTTGCCGTCATTGCCGAAAATTTTGATTCCGTTGTAGGCGGGAGGATTGTGAGAGGCGCTTATCATTACGCCGAAAGTCGCGTTTCGACACGCCGTGACGAAAGCAACGCAGGGAGTTGGCACAACCCCCATATCCATGACGTCCGCGCCCGCCGCAAGCGCCCCTTCGCACACGGCACGCGCGAGATTGTTCCCGCTGACGCGAGTATCGCGTCCGACGACGACAAGTCCGCCTTTTGCACTCATACCCAGCTTGTTTCCCACCAGCATGGCAAGACCGTCGGTGAGTTCTTCACCGTAAATTCCGCGGATTCCGTCCGTTCCGAAATATCTTTTGCACGAGCTGTGATTTGACATAGTGCAAATATATTCCGCAAGAAGGACGCAGGTTAAAAAATCGGGAAAAAAATAAAAATTTTTGCAAAAACTATTGACAAGGACACAAAGAGTGTTACAATATTAGCAGTCGATGGCGATGATTGCTAACAAACAAACAGCAGGAGTGCCAACATCGCCGGGGACACAATAATACGTTACTTAAAGGAGTGTGCAAATATGAAAAACTATCTTACCGGCTACAACCGTTCGAACAATTCTCTCGACTTCTTCGAAAACGCTTTTGACGACTTCTTCCGTCCGCTGTTTTACGACGAGAAGTTCGACTCCATGAAGACGGACATAAAGGAGACTCCCAACGCGTACGAACTCGACGTCGAGATGCCCGGATTTGACAAGGAAGACATTTCCGTGAGCGTCGAAAACGGCTATATGACCGTTCGCGCCGAGAAGAAAGAAAAAGAAGAGAGCGGCAAAGAAGAGAAGCGTTATGTCAGAAAAGAGCGCAGCGTCTCTTGCCAGAGAAGCTATTACATCGGCGACACCGAGGAAGACACCATCAAGGCGAAATACGAAAACGGACTGCTGACCGTCACCGTGCCCAAGAAGGAAGAAAAGAAGCCCGAAGGCAAGAAAAGCATTTCCATCGAATGACAAAAACGCCGCTTTAAGCGCGAAAAAACATCGGATAAACACATAAAAGAGGCGGTTTGCTTTATGCGAACCGCTTCTTTTGCATTTTTGAAAACACATAGGCGCCGTCAAAACGGAGGAGAAAGAGAAAGCCTTTCGGAGAGAGCTGCGAGAGCTCCGCTTTCGTATGCGGTCACGCGCAACACGCACTCGGTATCGGGCAAAAACGCGGAAACGTCGGCCTCCGTTTCCGAGGTCGTGACAACGCGAACTCCGTTGACGGAAACGACAAAGAGAGCGCCCCGCGCAAGGTTTTCCGCAGACCACGAGAGTATGCCGTCCGTACAGACGAGATTTCCGACAGACGGTCGAGGCGCGCAGAGTGACAGTGCGAAAGGTGATGATTCGGAGGTGACGTCGGCGGCAAAGACGGACACCGTTACGGTGCATTCGTCGGTGAAGAGGTCGCTCATGTTTGCGAAAACGACAAGCGTGCCGTCGGCGGAAAGTTCGGCGTAAAACTCTGCTTCTTTACCGTCGAAGCACAGAGAACCCGTTTCTCCCGCCGCGGGCAGGGCGGCTTGTGCGAAGCCTTGCGCGTCGGAAGATTGAGCGCTTACGCCGAAAGCGTCTGCCTCTTTGTCCACGGAGAATGCAAGAACGGTTTTGCCGTTGTCGCGGATTATGCCGAATATTTCCGGCACGGAGAGGGTTGCGGGCGGAACGGGTTCTTCGTCGCCTTCACCGCCTTCTTCCGGCGGAGTTTCGCCTTCGTCGTCGGGGTCCGACGGGTTTTCGCCCTCTTCGGGCGGTTCTTCCGCAGGAGAAGAAAGTTTTGCCGTCACATTCATATCGTAAGCCGTTCCCGTTACTTTGTAATAATCGGGAGAAAACGTATAGCCTTCGGCGAAAAAGCCCACGACGTCGTTGTAAACGAGCCCCGTCAAAGAGTAAATCCCGTCGCGTTGCGTCTTTGTAACGGGTTCGCCGTTGACGAGCACGGACACTCCTTCCACGGGCTTTCCGTCACAGGTGACGATACCCGCAACCGCGTATCCCGTTTCCACGGACGATGCGGGCGGTCGGTCGCAGGCGCAGAGAACCGTCGCGCCCGTCAGCGCAATCGCGAAGGCAAGAATCAAAACAAAAGCATGTTTTTTCATAGGACGATTTCTCCGTTGACCACAGAGAAACTCAGAGTTTTCGCGGAGCCCTCTTCCGTGTTGCGGACGGCTTTGACTTTAAGTGTGTAGGAGCCGTCGCCACAGAGTGCGGACGTGATGTCCGCAAACGTATGTTCGGTGAAGAAACGTCCAGTGCAGGTGCCGTCGCGATAGACGTAGCAGACAAACGCTTCCGCTGAGGGGTCGGTGTCGCACCAGCTTGCCAACAGCCTGTCGGGAAGCGCGCACAGAGTGACGGCATACGGTGCCGCGGGCGGAAGTTCGAAAGAAAAGTTCAGAATGGCGGGAGCGGAAGGAAGCAGGAGTTCGTCGTCCGAAAACGCGGTGACGGTTGCCGCAAAATCGCCGCTGTCGGCAAGAAGAGGAGAAAGGTCGAAGAGAGAATCGGAGCAAACCCCGACGTAAACGCCGTTCAAAGTTATTTCGTAACGGGTGGCGCCCGCCGTCGGTTTCCATGACAGGATTCCGCCGGACAGGGAAAGCAACGAGGGAGAGGGAAGCGGTGCGGAAAAGTCGAAAGACACGCTCTCTTTCAGTGCGGAGCCGTCGTCGAATACCGCCTGCAAAGAAAACGAATATTTTCCGCCGCCTTGCAAAAATCCGCTCACGTCAACGGAGCGGAAAGACGACGGCATGGAAACGAGGACTTCGCCGTCGGCGGAGAGCAACAGAAATTCTCTGGCGCCGGGAACGGGGTTCCACGACAAAAACGCGCCTTGCGCGGAAACGTCTGCGCGGAGGGATAACGGAAACTCGGCGATTGCCGTACCCTCCCCGAAAGGCAACAACGCTGAAACGGCGACGACGGCAATGCACAAAAAGCAGAAGACCGCGCGCCGAAATTTCGTCTTCCGTAAAATATTCATAACCCTTGCCCAATCCGATTACAGAGTATTACAGCGCGTCGGAAATGTCAATAACCCCTTTGGCGGGAAGCCGCAAGAAAATGTTTCAAAAAAGTTGATTTTGGCTTATTATACTGTTATAATTATCTTAACTATCTTTATTGATATTAAATATAGTAATAAATATTATTATATTATTTAGGAGGAACCATGGAAGAAGTCAGACACAGCTACAACGAGACCGACATACAGGTTCTGGAAGGGCTGGACCCCGTCAGAAAACGCCCGGGAATGTATATCGGCTCTACCGACGCGAGAGGTCTGCACCATCTCGTTACGGAAGTGGTGGACAACTCTATTGATGAGGCACTCGCAGGTTATTGCACGCATATCGTGGTTGAAATTCTCAAAGACGGCGCGGTGCGAGTCACCGACAACGGCAGGGGTATCCCCGTCGGCATTATAGAAAAGGAAGGCAAGTCCGCCGTTGAGGTCGTGTTGACCAAGCTGCACGCGGGCGGCAAATTCGGAAGCGGCGGTTACAAAATTTCGGGCGGACTGCACGGCGTCGGCGTTTCCTGCGTCAACGCGCTCTCGGAATGGCTGGTTGCCGAAGTTCGTCAGGGCGGCAAGCTTTACCGCATACGTTTCAATCGCGGCGTGGCGGAAAGGCCTCTTGCCGTCGTCGGAGACGCGGACACGACGGGCACCACAATCACTTTCTATCCCGATTCCGACATTTTCGAAACGCTGGAATTCAACTATGACACGATGAAGTCCAGATTGAGAGAGCTTGCCTACCTCAACAAGGGGCTGACAATCGAGATTGCCGATTGCAGAGTGGAGCCCGAACGCAGAGAGGTGTTCTGTTACGAGGGCGGTATAGTGTCTTTTGTCGAAAGTCTCAACAAGAACAAGGAGACCATTTTCGACAGCGTCATTTATTTCGACGCCACATACGTCGACAGCGAAGTCGAAGTGGCAATGCAGTACAACGACAGCTACACCGACACCATTCTGGCGTTTGCCAACAACATCAACACCGAAGAGGGCGGCACGCACCTCGAAGGGTTCAAGGCGGCGCTCAGCAAAGTAATCAACGATTACGGCAAGAAAATGGGCATTTTGAAGGACTCCGACAAGCTTTCCGGCGAGGACGTGCGCGAAGGACTCACGGCAGTCATTTCCGTCAAACTCGCGGAGCCGCAGTTCGAGGGACAGACCAAGACCAAGCTCGGAAACAGCAGCATGCGCACGGCGGTGTCCAAGGGTGTGTCGGAAGGGCTGGGAACTTATCTCGAAGAACACCCCAGAGAGGCCAAGGAGCTCATTCTGAAAACCATCACGGCTCAGAGGGCGAGAGAGGCTGCGAGAGCGGCGAGAGAGACCGCAAGACGCAAATCCGCGCTGGAATCCACCACGCTTCCCGGCAAACTTGCCGACTGCACGGACAAAGACCCGCACGCCTGCGAGATTTATCTCGTCGAGGGCGATTCGGCAGGCGGCAGCGCAAAGCAGGGCAGAGACCGCAGATTCCAGGCAATTCTGCCGCTCAGAGGCAAGATTCTGAACGTCGAGAAAGCCAGATTGCACAAGGTTCTCGAAAACGAGGAAATCAAAGCCATGATAACGGCTTTCGGTTGCGGCATCAACGCCGATTACGACGAGAGCAAGCTCCGCTACGACCGCATCATCTGCATGACGGACGCGGACGTCGACGGAAGCCATATCCGCATTCTCATGCTGACGTTCTTCTTCCGTTTTATGCGTCCGCTCATCGAGAACGGACACGTTTACATCGCGCAGCCGCCGCTTTACAAACTTTCCCGCGGCAAACAGGAGTGGTACTTCTACGACGACGTCGCGCTGGAAGCGTTCTACGAGGAGAACGGCAGGAAGGGGTATGATTTGCAAAGATATAAAGGTCTCGGCGAAATGAACCCCGAACAGCTTTGGGAAACCACCATGGACCCCAAGAGCCGCACTCTGTTGCGCGTCAGCATGGAGGACGCCATTTCCGCGGACGAAATGTTCAGCGTGCTCATGGGTGAACAGCCCGAACTGCGTCGCGCATTCATCGAAGCCAACGCGAAACTGGTTGAAAACCTTGACATTTAAGGAGAAAGAACGATGAGTACAAATCAGAAAGACAAAGAATATCTCGAACATCTCGCCGACAGTAAAATCGTCAACGTCGAGGTGGAAAACGAACTCAAAAAGTCCTTTATCTCCTATGCAATGGCGGTCAACGTGTCGCGTGCCATTCCCGATGTCCGCGACGGTTTGAAACCCGTTCACAGAAGAATCCTGTACGCCATGAGCGAACTCAACCTCACTCCCGACAAGCCTTACCGCAAGAGCGCAATGGTGGTCGGCGAAGTGCTTGGCAAATATCACCCTCACGGCGACAGCTCAGTCTACGACGCCATGGTAAGACTGGCGCAGGACTTCTCCATCAGATGCCCCCTCGTGGACGGACACGGCAACTTCGGCTCCGTGGACGGAGACCCTCCCGCGGCATACCGTTACACCGAAGCGCGTCTTTCCAAGATAGCGTTGGAAATGATTCGCGACATCGATAAGAAGACCGTGGATTTCTATCCCAACTTCGACGACACGCGCGAACAACCCGTGGTGTTGCCGTCGCGTTTTCCCAACCTGCTCGTCAACGGTTCCGACGGAATAGCGGTCGGCATGGCGACCAGCATACCTCCCCACAACCTCGGCGAGGTCATCGACGCCACGATTGCGCTCATTAAGAATCCCGAACTCGAAGTGGACGACCTCATGGAATACATTCCCGCGCCAGACTATCCCACGGCGGGGCTTGTGCTGGGCAGAGCGGCAATCAGGCAGGCGTACCGCACGGGGCGCGGTGGAGCGGTGCTTCGCGCCAGGACGGAAATCGAAGAGCTTGCCGGCGGAAAGAGCCGTATCGTCATCACGGAGATTCCCTATCAGGTCAACAAAGCGAAACTCATCGAAAACATCGCCGACCAGGTCAAGGACAAGCGTCTCGAAGGCATTTCCGACATCAGCGAAGAAACCGACCGCACGGGAATGCGCATCGTCATCGACATCAAAAAGGATTACAACCCGCAAGTCGTGCTCAATCAGCTGTTCAAGCAGACCAATCTGCAAATCAGCAATTCCATAATTCTGCTTGCTCTCGTTGACGGAGTGCCCCGCATTCTCAACCTCAAACAGATTCTGGAAAATTACGTTGCGCATCAGGAGGACGTCATCGTCCGTCGCACGAAGTTCGACCTCGAAAAAGCCGAGGAGAGAGAACATATTCTCAACGGACTCGCCATTGCTCTCGCCAACATCGACGAGGTGGTCGATTTGCTCAAAAAGAGCGCGGACAGACAGGCGGCAATCGACAACCTCATGGAAAGATTCCTGCTTTCCGAAAAGCAGTCCGTGGCAATTCTGGAAATGCGTCTGCAAAGGCTCACCGGACTCGAAGTGGAAAAAATCAACGAGGAACTGGAACAGAAGCGTGAGGAAATCAAGGAGTACAAGCGCATTCTCGCGTCCGAAGAGGCGGTCAAGGAAATCATCGTAAACGAACTTACCGAAATCAAGGAGACATACGGTACCCCCAGACTTTCCGAACTCAGCTACGACTATTCCGAAATCAACATTGCCGACCTCATCGACAAAGAAGACATCGTCGTGTCGATGACTCACGGCGGCTATATCAAGCGTCTTGCCGTTGCCGAGTATCATTCCCAGAGACGCGGCGGAATGGGCATAACGGCCCACAAGGCAAAGGACGACGACTTTGTGGAGCACATCTTCGTCAGCAATACGCATCAGGATATCATGTTCTTCACCAATATGGGCAAAGCGTTCACGATGAAGGGCTACGAAATCCCCGAAGCCGGCAGAACGTCGCGCGGTCGCGCAATCATCAATCTGCTGCAACTCGTTCCCGGCGAAAAAGTGCAGGCGTTGCTCGCCTTGCCCGAGGAGCGCGAGGGATATTATCTTATGCTTGCCACCAAGAACGGGCTCATCAAGAAGACCCCGCTGTCGGAATTCGCGTCCATCAAGCGCAACGGGAAGATTGCCATCAAGTTCAACGAGGACGACGAACTCATCGAAGCCGTGCTCACCAACGGCGACGACCAACTCATAATGGCTTCCAGCGAGGGCTATTGCATCAGATTCAACGAACGCGACGTCCGTCCCACGGGCAGAACGGCAATGGGCGTGAAGTCAATGAGATTGCCCGAAGGCTACAAGATGGTTGACCTTGCCGTCATCAAGGAGGACAGCGAAATACTCACCGTGACGTCGCAAGGCTACGGCAAACGCAGCAGTGTGGCGGATTATCCGTTGCAGGGCAGAGCCGGCAAGGGCGTCAAGGCGGGCGTGTTCAACGAGAAGACGGGCGTGCTCACGGGTCTGAAAGTCATTCCCGCAGACACCGACGTGATGATGATAACCGACAGCGGCATAATCATCAGGGTGCAGGCCAACGGTATTTCCAAGCTAGGAAGAGCAACGCAAGGCGTCCGCATCATGAAACTCAAAGACGAAAACGCCAAAGTGGCAGGCATCGCACTCACGCCTCACGAGGACGAGGAAGAGGAGCCCGAACAGGGCGCCGAAGGTGCGGCGGAAGGCGCTGCGGAAGCTCCTGCGGAACAAGCCGCAACAAGTCCTGACGAAAGCGGAGAAAACGCATAACCGAACGATAATCGATGCAAAACGGCGGAAAAACCGCCGTTTTGTTATGTTTGATGCACTGCTTACCATGCGCGAAAAGTGCTTTCGTTCGGTGCGCAAGTCCTCGTCCGTTCCGTTCGGCGCAAAGAGCGGAGCGCCTCGTTTGCGGCAAAAGATTTCGGTGTGTCCGTCGAACGGAATGCGTAAAAAACGGGAGTTGTTTTTCAAAGAATATTGAAAGAAAAGGGTAAATTTGTTAATATATTGTAGGTCGGTGCGCACGCGCACCTGTTTTCCGCGCGTCCGTGCGCTCTTGTGTGCAAGACGGGAACGGCGGCGCGGCGAAAAGGACGAAGGAGAGATTATGAAAAAGACTTGGTTCAAAGAATTGTCCGTTTATCAGATTTGGCCGCGCAGTTTTTGCGACGGCAACGGCGACGGAATAGGCGACCTCAAAGGCGTGCTCGGCAAGCTGGATTACATAAAGAGCCTGGGCGTGGACGCGATATGGTTTTCGCCGCTTTACGCGTCCCCGCAGAAGGACTACGGCTACGACATCTCCGATTACCGTGCGATAGCTCCAGAATACGGCACTATGGACGACTTCAGGGCAGTGCTCGAAGGCGCGCACGCAAGAGGACTCAAAGTGGTGATGGATTTGGTTGTCAACCACACTTCCGACCGGCACGAGTGGTTCAAAAAGAGTGCGGCGGGAGACCCGAAATACAAGGATTATTACATCTGGCGTCCCGGCAGGGGCAAGGACGGGAAAAAGTTCCCCAACAACTGGATGGCGACATTCCCCGGCGACGGCTGGCAATGGAACGAAGAAAGAGGGGAATATTATCTGCATCTTTTCGCCGTCGAACAGCCCGACCTCAATCACGACAATCCCGCCGTTCGCGAAGAGGTCAAAAGCATAATGCGTTTCTGGTTGGACATGGGTGTGGACGGCTTCCGTGAGGACGTCATCACCTATATCAGCAAGAGGGAAGGACTGCCGAACGGGTTTCCGTTGCCCGTCATGCGCGGAATGGAGCATTACAGCCCCGGTCCCAACATTCACAAATATCTTCTCGAATACAGGCAGGTGCTCAAAGATTACGACGCGTTCCAGCTGGGCGAAGCGCCCATGATGACGCCGAAGAACGCGTTGAAATACATCACCGAGGGCGACAATCAGCAGCTTGACATGATGTTTCAGTTCCAGACAATGGAGGCGGACTGTCTGTTCATAAGCTACATCCGCACGAAATTCCGTCTGCGCAAACTGAAAAAGGTGTACGAACGCTGGCAGACCAAGCTTTTTGGCAAGGCGTGGAACACCAACTATCTCGAAAATCACGACCAGCCCCGCATAATTTCGCGATACGGCAGCGAGAAGTTCCGCGTGGAAAGCGGCAAGGCGCTTGCCACGATGTACACGTTTATGTCGGGTACGCACTTCGTCTATCAGGGGCAGGAAATCGGAATGACGGACTATCCGTTCAAGGATTGGAGCGATTTCACGGACGTCGCCACGTTCTGTGCAAAAGAGCTTATGGAAAAGACGCACCTTTTCGGCGCGAAAAAAATCTTTGAAAACTGTGCGTACGCCGCGCGCGACAATTCCCGCACGCCCGTGCAGTGGAGCGCGGAAGAAAATGCGGGCTTTACCACGGGCACGCCGTGGTTCCACGTCAATCCCAACTACAAGGAAATCAACGTGGCGGCGGCAGAGAAAGACCCCGACAGCCTGCTGAACTATTACCGCACCGTCATCGCCCTGCGCAAGGAGTACAAGGATGCGGCAATTTACGGCAGATTCGTTCAGCACATGAAATGCGACAAACACGTCATGGTCTACGACAAGATAGCGGAGGACGGTTCCAAGCTCACCGTTGTCACCAATATGTCCGATAAGTCCGTGTCGGCACACCGCGCCGCGAAGTTCGTCCCCGCAGGCGCAAAAAGACTTGCCGGCACCTACAACGGCTCTATGGCGGCAGTGCTCAAACCCTACGAAGCGCACGTCTATTTCACGTCCGCAAAATGACGGGATTACGCCGCGGAAGGCATGTCCCGACGGACGGCGACGGTGAGTCGAAAACAACGATAAATTCAAAAACAAGGAGTTTATTATGCAAAAACGAAACAAAATGTGTCCGTTTTGTTATTTGAGAAAGATGTTCGCGGGAGCGCCGAAAGTTTCGGAAAGGCAGTTTCCGCCCTATGAAAACGGCGTGAGAAAAACGCCTCTCATGGGATGGTCCAGCTGGAATACTTTCCGCAACAGAATCAGCCACGAACTGATTGTTGAAACGGCAAAAGCAATGAAGGAAAAGGGCTTGCTCGACGCGGGGTACGGTTACGTCAATCTGGACGACAACTGGCACTCGAACCTCCGCGACGACAATGGCGAATGGCAGGGCGACCTGGTGCGGTTTTCCAAAGGCATTCCCGCGCTCGTGAAGGAAGTCAACGATTTGGGATTCAAAGTCGGGCTGTATTCCTCCAACGGGACGCTGACCTGCGAGGATTTGCCCGCCAGTCTGCACCGCGAGGAAGCGGACGCGCGCACTCTCGCGAAATGGGGAGTGGAATACTTCAAGTACGATTTTTGCCACAACGAGAAGATTTCGTCTTATGCGCCTCTCGTCTATGCGTTGGAGGTGGCTCCTCTCGGCGGTGGGGAAAGCAAAGAGATTCAGGTGTCAAACGCCCTGCTCAAAGGGCTTGCCCGCAGAATGAAGAGCAAGGAGCTTCCCGGCGGGCTTTACGTTTCCGGGCTGGACTCCGGGTCGGGCAGGCTGATTTTCGACAACGTGACCGTGGACAAGGCGGGAAAGTACGTGCTTACGGTCTGCATAAAGAAGCACGGGCGTTACGAAAAATATCTTGCCGTGGACGTCAACGGCAAACCGTGCGGCGGCATAGATTTTCCTCCGCAGAAAAAGTACAACGTCACGGCGCGTTTTCAGATTGTCGCGGAACTTGTCGCGGGCAGAAACACCGTGGAGCTTTACAATCCCGTGACCGATTCTCCCGCCAGCGCGGCAATTCAGTACCGCAAAATGGCGTACGCGCTTAAAAAAGCGACGAAGCAGGTTGCCGAGCAGACGGGACAACCCGAAAAACCCATTTTGTTCTCCATTTGCGAATGGGGATTCCGCAAGCCCTGGAAATGGGGTTACAGCGCTGGCAATATGTGGCGCACCACGCCCGACATCCGTCCCTGGTGGCACTGGATTAAAATCATTTACGAGCGCAACGTAAAACTGCACGGTTATGCGTCGGCGGGTCACTTCAACGACCCCGACATGCTGGAAGTCGGCAACGGCAAACTGACTTACGAGCAGAACATGTCGCACTTTGCGCTCTGGTGTATGATGAGTGCGCCGCTTGTTCTGGGCAACGACATTCGCAACGTTTCCAAACCCGTGCTTGACATAGTGACCAACAAAGGATTGATAGCCGTCAACCAGGACGCGCTTGCCAAACAGGCAAAGAGGGTGCGCAAGGGGTGCGTGGACGTGCTTGCCAAACCGCTTGCCGACGGTAGCACCGCGGTGTGCTTCTTCAACAAGACCGGTTTTTCGCGCAAGAGTTCTTTCAACCTTGCTCCGCTGTGCCGCGACGATTATGTCGCAATGCCCGAACTAAAAGGCGAATGCAAGGTGCTGGCGGGCAAAGCCGAGCTGAAAGACGGCAAGTTGAGTGCGACTCTCGCGCCCGACGGAGTGGCTGTCGTCAGAATAAGATAGCAGGCAAAACAGAGAAACGTCCGCATGTCGGACGACAACGAAAAGCGGGCTTCGGGCCCGCTTTTATTGTTGTGAACAAAGATGCGGCATCGGCAAGGGCGACGAAAAGGACTACTCAAAAACGATGTTTGCCGAGGTCGCACGGGGTCGACGCCAGACGGCGCGGAAATCCGCTTCGTCGCACACGTTGCGATTCGCGCCCGCGACAATGTCTTTGCCGCGGAGCTTTTGAGCGAGAGCGTATGTCGGCGGGCGTCGCTTTCCGTCAGTAAATTACGGCGAACGACACGGGGACAAGCAGAGCGACGTATGCGGCGAAAGGCAACATGGATTTGGTTTTCATCAAGGAAAGGAAAAATCTGATTGCCACGCACCCCGACAAGAATGCGGCGGCAACGCCCGTCAGCAAAGGGAGTACGGACACGTCGCCCAGTCCGCCCGTCAATCCCAGTTCGACGCCCTCGTACAGAGCGGAGCCGAGAATTACGGGCACGGAGAGCAGAAAGGTAAATTCCGCCGCGCTGCTTTTTTCCACTCCGCAGAAGCGCAGAGCGGCAATGGTGGCGCCGCTTCGCGAAACGCCCGGCAGAACCGCGACTCCTTGCAAAACGCCCGTTAAAACACTCGTTTTGACGTCAAGAAACCCGTTTTTATGCGGAACAAGTTTTTCCGTGGCAAACAGCAGAACCGCCGTCACGGCAAAGCCCAGCGGCAGATACGCTCCGTCTATCAAAGAGGGCGCAAGGTATTTGAAGAGCAGCGCGAGCGCCACGGTGGGAATGCAGGCGAGGGCGATGTAACCCGTCGTTTTGCAAAACGGTTTTTTCAGCAGATTGAGGACGGGTTGCCTCATGCATACCAGCACGGAAAGCAGAGTGCCCAGGTGAAGGCAGATGTTGAAAAACAGGTCTTCTTCGCCGATTCCCGCCTTTTCCAGCAGCAGGAGATGTCCCGACGAGGACACGGGCAGGAATTCGCCCGCCCCTTGCACGAGTCCCAGAATAAGCGCGTGGAGTATTTCCATATTTCCCCCCCGATTGTCCGTGTTTTCGTTTATTTTCTTTACTAATTACGAAAGTTGTTTTATAATCGATTTACTTTATTAAAGAGCGTCGGCGGATAGAACTCCGCCCGAGAGGTGAAAATGAAACTCGGCGTCGTCGGATTGCCCAATGTTGGCAAAAGCACTCTTTTCAACGCAATTACCAAGGCGGGAGCGCAAGCCGCGAATTACGCTTTTTGCACGATAGAACCCAATGTCGGCGTGGTTGCCGTCCCCGACGAGAGACTGGAAAAACTCGCCGCGCTTTACGACAGCAAAAAAATCACGCCCACCACGTTGGAATTCGTGGACATAGCGGGGCTTGTGAAAGGCGCAAGCAAAGGGGAGGGTCTCGGCAACAAATTTCTTTCTCATATCAGGGAAGTGGACGCAATCGTGCACGTTGTGAGATGTTTCGACGACGAAAACATCATTCACGTCGACGGCTCGGTGAATCCCGTCCGCGACATGGAAACGATAAACCTCGAACTGATTTTCGCCGACCTCGAAACGCTGGAAAGGCGCATGGGCAAGGCTCAGACCATGCTCAAGGCCGACAAGAAGTACGCCGAAGACGTCGACAGACTTTCGGCAATGCAGAAGTGGCTTGAAGAAGGAAAGCCCTTGCGCTCAATGTCCGTCAACGAGGAATTCAAAGCCTTCATCGACGAACAGTTCCTGTTGACGGCAAAGCCCGTGATTTACGTTGCCAACACCGACGAGAGCGGAATGGGCGGCAACGAATACACCGCGCAGGTCGAGAAAGAAGCGGCAAAAGAAGGCGCGGGTTGCATAGTGCTTTGCGCGAAGCTCGAAGAGGATTTGTCCGAACTCGACGATGAAGAACGCGCAATGTTCATGGAAGAGTACGGGCTGAAAGAGAGCGGGCTCGACAAGTTGGTGTCCGCGTCGTATAAACTGCTCGGGCTCATAAGCTATCTCACCGCGGGCGAAAAGGAAACCAGGGCGTGGACGATAACCAAGGGCACCAAGGCACCCCAGGCGGCGGGCAAAATCCACAGCGATTTCGAGAAAGGATTCATTCGCGCCGAAATCGTGGATTACAAAACGCTGTTGGAATGCGGGTCTTTCGCCGCGGCGAAAGAGAAGGGCAAGGTTCGCAGCGAAGGCAAGGACTATGTGATGCAGGACGATGACGTGGTGCTGTTCAGATTCAACGTCTGACAACGAATGCGCCGTCCCGCGCGAAAGGCGGACGGCAAAACGGATTTGAAAGCGGAGCGCGACAAGCGCGCGGAGAAAGATATGTTCGAAAAGGAAATAGCGGAAAAAATAGCAGGAGCAAGCGTTCTCGACGCGGAAGAAATCCGCGCCGCACTCGAAGTTCCCAAGGACGGCAGAATGGGCGACCTCGCCCTGCCGTGCTTCAAATTCGCGGGCAAGTTGCGCAAGGCGCCCGCGGCAATCGCCGCGGAACTCTCTGCCGCTCTCGACGGTTTGAACGTCATAGGCAAAAAGGAAATCGTGGGAGGGTATCTCAACCTGTTTTTCGACAGGGAAGCCGTCGTCGGAAAACTTGCGGAGCTCTCTTCCTGGGACGGCGTCGCCACCCGCGGGGAGCGCGAGGGCGCAGGGAAAACCGTCTGCATAGATTACAGTTCCGTCAACATTGCCAAACCTTTTCACATCGGGCACCTGTCCACAACGGTGATAGGCGGCGCACTATACAGGATTTTCGGGTATCTCGGCTATACCGTCGTGGGAATCAATCACCTGGGGGACTGGGGAACTCAGTTCGGCAAGCTGATTGTGGCCGTGCGTTCCTGGTCCACGCTCGACGAAGTGCGCGGCAAGGACGAATATTTCCTCAATTCGCTGTACGTTCGCTATCACAAGGAAGCGGAAACTCATCCGGAAATGGACGACGAAGCCCGCGCCTGGTTCAAACGGATAGAGGACGGCGACCCCGAAGCCAACGAGTATTTCGACGTATTCCGCGAAGTGACGATGCGCGCCGTTGAGAAAATATACAAGCGGTTGAAAATCCGCTTCGATTCCTATGCGGGCGAGAGCTTTTACAACGACAAAATGCAGCCCTGCCTCGACATTCTGAGGGAGAAAGGACTGCTCACGGAATCGGACGGAGCACAGGTGGTGCGCCTGGACGATTACGACATGCCTCCCTGCCTGCTGGTCAAGGCGGACGGCGCCACGTTGTATGCCACGCGCGACATCGCGGCGGCGTATTACCGCAAGCAGACCTACGATTTTTACAAGTGCCTGTATGTTGTGGCTTATCAGCAGAATCTGCACTTCAAACAGCTGTTTAAGGTGCTTGAACTCATGGATTTTGCGGGTGCAAAGGATATGGAGCATATCGCTTTCGGCATGGTTTCGTTGGAAGACGGTGCGATGTCCACGCGCGGCGGAAGAGTCGTATGGCTTGCCGAAGTGCTGGACAAGGCGGTGGAAAAGGCCTACAACATCGTCAACGAAAAGAATCCCGACCTTGCCGACAAGGACAAAATCGCCGAGAGCGTCGGCGTGGGCGCGGTGGTGTTCTCCGCGCTGTGGAACAACAGAATCAAGGACATAGTGTTTTCTTTCGACAAGGTACTCAACTTCGACGGCGAAACCGCGCCTTATGTACAGTACACACACGCCCGTTGCGTCAGCGCGTTGCGCAAGGGGGGCGCATACAATATCGCGGAGGCGGACTGGTCCGCCGTGGCGTCGAACGAAGGTTACGAGGTGGCGAAATGCCTGTTGTCTTTCGAGGACGTCGTGAGAACGGCGGCGCGCCTGCGCGAACCCTGTCACGTAACCCGTTACACCGTGGAACTTGCCGAGAAGTTCAACCGCTTTTACATCGGCCACCGCATAGTGGTCGAGGACAAGGGCGTGATGAACGCAAGACTTTTCCTCACGGATTGTGTGGAAAAGACGCTTCGGGTTGCGTTGCGTCTGGTGGGGATAGACGCGCCCGACTGTATGTAAACGGAAAAACCGGGGCGGCGGGAGCCGCTCCCGAAATTCTCTTTTGCCGCCGCTGTCGTTTTCAAGTGAGCGCTGTGTGCTCAAAACAGTTGACAGACAGGGCGGTTTTTACTTATAATTACACAGTATATTTTCGTTTCGCGCACGCGTACGGATACGGGCGGTCAAATTTACTTTACCGCATTTTACGGCGTCGGGCGGAACGTACCGAGACTATAATGAGGGCGTTGCCCTTGGAGGCTGAAATGAAGCAAACTTATCAACCCAAGAAAAGACAGAGAAGCAAAGTTCACGGATTCCGCGAGAGAATGAAGTCCACCAGCGGCAGAAAGGTTCTGAAAAGACGTCGCGCCAGAGGCAGGAAGAATCTCACCGCGTAATTTTCCATGAAGAGGGAGTACCGGCTTAAAAAGCGGGCGGCTTTCACTTACGTGTACAAACGCGGAGAGAAGTCGGCATCCCGCCATCTGTTGTTGCTTTGCGCAAAGTCGGGCGAAGGTTTGAAAATCGGGCTTTCCGTTTCCAAAAAAGTCGGAAACGCCGTAACCAGAAACAGGGTAAAAAGACTGCTCCGCGAAGGGCTCCGCCCTTTGGAACAAAAAATCAATCCGTCGTTTATGTACGTGATAGTGGCTCACCCTTCCGTGGCGGAGCTTGATTATGCGGACGTCTGTGCCGAGGTGGAAAAGGTATTCCGCAGGGCAGGCAAGCTGTCGGAGTGAACATGCGGTTCTTAGGGCATTTTCTTTTGAGGCTTTACAAGCGTACCTTATCGCCGTTTTTGGGCAATAATTGTCGGTATACTCCCACCTGTTCCATGTACGCATACGACGCGATAAGCCGTTACGGGCTTTTGGCGGGAAGCGCGATGGGGCTGTGGCGGGTGCTGAGGTGCAATCCTTTTTCCAAGGGAGGTTTCGACCCCGTGCCCGAGAATTATCGAGGAAAAATCAAATGGCTGGTCTAGATTTCAGACGCAGAAGAATGTTCTCCGTTTATGCGGTGGTCATATTGCTTGTGATATGCTGCTGCGTGCTTTCCGCTTGCGACGCCGACAGAGGCGTTTTCGACGTTTCGGGAGATACAGTCAGCGAACCCACGCATTTCATCGCGAAACTCATGTATCAGCTGAACGACAACATCAAAGTGTTCGGCTGGACGGTCATTGCATTTACCGTAATTCTCAAACTCGTGCTTTCTCCTCTCGACATCTGGCAGAAGGTCATTTCCCGTCGCAACGCAAAAGCAATGGAGCGCATGCGTCCGCAACTCGAAGCGCTTGCCGAGAAGTGCGGCGACGACAAACAACGCTATCAGCAGGAGCAGATGGCTCTTTACAAAAAAGAGAAATATTCGATGGTGGGCGCGTGTCTGCCGTCGCTTGTCACCATCATCGTGTTCATAGTGCTGTTTGCGGGATTCCGCGAGATGGTCGGCTATCAGTTCGCGCAGGACTACAAGTCGGCGCACAACGTGTTCCAGACGTCCGTCAACCGTCAGCTCGAAGAGGAATGGGGCGTCACCGACATTTCTCTCGTCGATAAAACGGCGGAAAATGCGGAAAAGTATCAGAATATGATTTCCGTCGCGCAGGACGAAGTGTACAAGTTCTACTTCGCTCCCGAACAGAAAGAGGCGCGCGGATTTTTGTGGATTCACAACGTTTTCGTTTCCGACAGCTGGGTGGAAGGAGTCCCCGATTATCTCGTGGTTTCGGGGCAGTCGGGATTTGCCATGTCCCGAATCACCGGCGTCATGAAGGACGAATACGAGCTTGTCATGCACAAGGTCATCGGCGCGGAAGAGGCAGGCTGGGGAAAAGGCGCAAAGTGGAACGGTTGGTTGCTTTTGCCCGTGTTCTCCGTCGCGCTCAGTTTCCTTTCGCAGAAACTGCTGACCAAGTCCCAGGGTGCACCTCCTCCCTCTCCCAACGGGAAGAGTGGCGACAGCATGCAGGCAAACATGAAAATGATGCAATATTTCATGCCGATAATGATTGGCGTGTTCGCACTGTTCTATTCCGCGGCATTTGCTCTTTATACGTTCACCAGCTCTCTGGTGGCAATCGTGTTCCAGCTCGTATTTACGTTGGTGGGCAAGATTCTCGACAAGCGAGAGGCGAGCGGCAAGGGGAAATTCGCGACGGGCAGAAGATAGGAGTGATATGGAAAAATCGGTAACCGTCAAGGCGGGCGGCGTCGAACTTGCGACGGAAAAAGCCTTGCAGGAATTGGGAGTAAGCAAAGACAAAGTCAAAATCGAAGTTCTTTCCAAAGGAGGACTTTTCCAGAAAGCGGAAGTCAAAGTGACCGTGGTCGAAACGGTTGCGGACGCCGCGGAGGAATTCGTCAACGGTATTCTGGAAAAAATGGGGCTCTCTTCCCGCGGACACGCGGAAGAGGAGGGCGGCGTTATCACCGTCACGGTGAGCGGAGAGGACAGCGGTTCGGCAATCGGCTACCGCGGAGAGGCGCTGGACGCCATACAGTTTTTGACCAGAACCTACATCAATCAGGAAAAGCAGTCTTCCAAAAAAATCGTGGTCGATTGCGAGAATTACCGCGAAAAGAGGAAGGAAACGCTCACGGCACTTGCGCTCCGCCTCGCGGAAAAGGCGCACCGCACCTGCAGAAAGATTGCGTTGGAGCCCATGAATCCGTTTGAAAGGCGCATAATCCATAGCGCTCTGTTGAACAGCGAGATAGCCGAGACTCATTCCGAAGGCGAGGACGCCCAGCGTCACGTGGTCATCGTCCCGAAGGGCGTCGAAATCCGCGAGGACCGTCCCGGAAACAGAAGAAGGGACGGAAAACGCGACGGCCGCAGAAACGGGCGCGACGGCAAAGGCGACAGAAGAGGGACCCGTTCGAAAGGAAGTTCCGACGACCGCAGAAGGCAAAGAGCCTCCCGTTCCGAAGAGGAAGAGGTTCCGGACGGCAGAGAATACCGCGGCTATTACACCGACAGCTTCACCAAGGCGGAAGCACCCAAGAGCGGTCCGCCCAAGTTCAAGAGCTTCGGAGGAACAAAGAAGTTTTGATATGAGCACGATAGCGGCCATTTCCACACCGGTAGGAGCAGGTGGTATCGGCATTTTGCGTGTGTCCGGAGAGGACGCGCTGAAAATAGCCGATGCCATTTTTGTTTGCAAGAAAAAGTCCGCGGCGGAAACGTTGAGGCAAAATCCTCTCAAACTCTGCTTCGGCGATTTCATCGCGGAGGACTTCCGCGACAGAGGTTACGCCGTCTATTTCCCCGCCGACAAGGCTTACACGGGAGAGGAAACGACGGAGTTTTATCTTCACGGCGGCGTCCGCATAATGCAGGGCGCTCTGGCGGCGGCGGTTGCCGCGGGTGCGCGCATGGCGGAACGAGGTGAGTTTACCAAGCGCGCCTTTCTTGCCGGCAGAATGTCGCTTGCCGACGCCGAGGGCGTTGCCGATATGATAAACGCGGAGAGCGCGGCGGGTCTGCGTGCCGCTTACCGCCTTATGGACGGCAGCGTGGCGAAACGCATCAACGTCATCGCGGACAGATTGCTGGAAGTCATGACGGGGCTGGAAGCCGTGTTGGATTATCCGGAAGAGACGGAAGACGAGGTTCTGCCGCCCCTCGGCGGAGAGCTTGAAGGTTTGCTGTCGGAAGTCGACTCGCTCATTTCCACGGCGCGTCGCGGGCGCATAGCCAAACACGGCATAACCGCCGTGCTTGCAGGCAGACCGAATGCGGGCAAGTCCTCGTTGATGAACGCTTTGCTGGGAGAGGACCGTGCGATAGTCACCGCCGTGGCCGGCACGACGAGAGATACCGTCGAAGGCAGTTTTGAGTGTGACGGCGTGCGCGTTAATCTGATTGATACCGCGGGACTCAGGCAGAGCAACGACGTTGTGGAGAGCATGGGAATTTCACGTGCGGTGCAGGCGGCGAGAAATGCAGACGTGGTGTTGCTTGTCACGGACACGACGCGGGAGGATGACGGAGAGTATGACTTCGGCGGCGTGCGCGTGTTCAGAATAAGGAACAAATGCGACCTCACGTCCTATGCATGTCCGCGCATGCGGGATTGCTTTGCGGTGAGCGCAAAAGAGGGCGTGAATGTGGAGCAGTTGCGTCATGCCATTGCCGCGCTGTACAAGGAAGGCGAAGTCGCAGGAGAAGAGCTCATAACGTCGGAAAGACACGTTTCGGCACTTTATCGCGCAAAAAGCGCGCTTAAAAGCGCGATTGAAGCAATAGACGGCACGGTGGACTGTGTGCTCGTCGATTTGAGGGAAGCATACGAAGCGTTGGGTGAAATCACGGGGAGAACCGCGACGGAGTCAATCGTCGACAACATTTTCAGCAAGTTTTGCGTGGGCAAATAACCTGCGCGCTCGGAGAAAGAATGGAAAAATTCGAAGTCGTCGTCGTAGGCGGCGGACACGCCGGCGTCGAAGCCGCGCTCGCTTCCGCCCGCAAGGGACACAGGACTCTGCTTCTGTGCCTCGATTTCGGCACGGTTTCCATGATGGCTTGCAATCCCGCAATCGGCGGCACGGCGAAAGGACATCTCGTGAGAGAAATAGACGCTCTGGGCGGCGAGATGGGTCTGGTTGCCGACCGTTCGTTGGTGCAGATAAAAATGTTGAACACGGCAAAGGGACCCGCCGTGTTTTCGCTTCGCGGACAGCAGGATAAAAAGCTGTACCAGAAAGAGATGATGGACGTGCTTCTCGCAACGGAGAACCTCACCGTAGCGGAAGGGGAATGTTCCGCAGTGCTGTCGAGCGGCGGAGTCGTGAACGGTGTGGCTCTGGCTTCGGGAGAAAGATTCGGCGCAGACGCGGTGGTGCTTGCCACGGGCGTCTATCTCAACGGCAAGGTCATCATCGGCGAATATTCCAAAAGTTCGGGTCCGTCGGGACATGCCCCCGCCACAAAGCTCACGACAAGTCTTATGGATTCCGGATTGCCCGTGCGCAGGTTCAAAACGGGCACGCCCGCAAGAATTTACCGCGATTCCATAGATTACGACGAAATGGAAATTCAGTGGGGAGAGTGCACGGACAGGTTTTCTTTCATGTCGCCGCGTTCCACGTTCGAGGAAGAGCCGTGTTATCTCACCTACACCAACGCACGCACGCACGAAATCATTTTGGAAAACATACACCGCAGCCCTCTGTATAACGGCAGCATAAGCGGAATCGGTCCGAGGTATTGTCCTTCGATTGAGGACAAAATCATGCGGTTCAGAGACAAGGAACGTCATCAGATTTTCGTGGAGCCAGAGGGAAGAGGGAGCGCGGAAATGTACATTCAGGGAATGAGCAGTTCTCTGCCGCACGACGTGCAGGAGAAGATGTATCGCACCTTGCCGGGGCTTCGCAGATGCAGATTCGCAAAGTACGCCTACGCCATAGAGTACGATTGCATAGACCCTCTCTCGCTGTTGCCCTCGCTGGAAAGCAAGGTGATAAAGAATCTCTATCTTGCCGGACAAATCAACGGAAGCAGCGGCTACGAAGAGGCGGCGGCACAGGGGCTTATCGCGGGGCTGAACGCGGCGTTGAGGCTTGAAGGACGCGCACCGCTGATTCTGGGGCGGGACGAGGCGTATATCGGTGTGCTGATAGACGATTTGGTGACGAAGGGCACCAACGAGCCGTACAGAATGATGACGGCAAGGGCGGAGCACAGAATCAAATTGCGGCAGGACAACGCGGATATGCGTCTGACGGCAAAAGGATACGAGGCGGGACTCGTCACGGAAGAGAGAATGGCGCGCACGGAAAAAAAGCGCGGGGAAATAGCCGCGGTGCTTGCCTCCGCCGACAAGCCGTTGCCCGCCGACGGAGCCGCAAGACTGCTTGCGAAACTGGGAGAGGACGCTCCGCAGAAGCCTCTGACTTTAGGCGACGCGGCGCGGCGTCCGAAAGTCACGGGTGCCGACCTCAAAGAATTCGTCGGCGCGGAATATTCGGACGAAGCGTTGGAAGCCGCCGTGGTGGAAATGAAATATGCAGGCTATCTCAAAAAGCAGGAGAGCGCAATCGCAGAGCAAAAGAGACTCGAAAGCAGAGAATTGCCCCTCGACACCGATTATCTTTCCATATCCGCACTGAGGCTGGAAGCCAGGCAGAAGCTGGACAGAATCCGTCCTCTCAACCTCGGACAGGCGTCCAGAATTTCGGGAGTTTCTCCCGCAGACATTGCCGTGCTCATAGTGTATCTTTCCAGACAGGGCAGATAGCGCGGTTCGGGTTTCCGGAATCGCGAGGAGTGCAACGGAAACAAACCTGTCGGAAAACAAGACATACAAGCACCCCGCCGAAGCGGGGTGTTCTGATTCGTCGGGAGTGTACCGCAAAGCAATTCTCCGAAAAGAAACCGAAGTCGCGGGGAGTGCAAGTCTGCGGGGCGGCGGAGAGAACGTTGTGTCGGAAAAGTTCCGCAAAAGCAAAGAGCGCAGAGTCGAAACTCTGCGTCCTTTGCTATGATAAGGGGGAAAATTATGAGCGGGATTTGATGTAACGGGAACATTTTGTTCCTGATTACGGTTGCATAATAGCACCGCAAAATTTTGTTGTCAAGCGGTTTTTGTTAAAAAAATCAAAAATTTTTTGAAAACCTCCCAAAAAGCCCACAAAAGTGAAAAAAATTATTAAAATAAAATTAAAAATTTGTAAATTTGAAAGTGTAGCCGCGCTGCGAAACCGCCGAAAAGGTGAGGTAGAAATCCGAAAAACTTTCCGAAAAAGGCTTTTCCGTAGTGCAAAACGCTCGGACGCAAAATTTTTCGCAAAGAAAAAAGCCGTTTAGAATGCGGAAAACATTCCGAACGGCTTTTTGCATAGTTGTCAATGGAAGAGTCAGGAAAGATATTTGATAACGCTTTCCGCGGCAACGGCTCCGTCCGCCGCGGCCGTCACCACCTGGCGCAACGGTTTTTTTCTCACGTCGCCCGCGGCAAACACGCCGTCGAGATTGGTTCTCATCTCGTCGTCGGTGAGGATATATCCCTTGTCGTCGGCGGCGATGCCGTCGAGAAATTCCACGGAAGGTTTTTGTCCCACGGCGACGAACAGTCCGTTGACATGCAGAGTGCTTTCCTCTCCCGTCTTGACGTTGCGGACGGTCACCGATTGAAGTCTGTCGTCGCCTTCTATGCGCGTAACGACGCTGTTCCAAAGGACGTTTATACCGCCGTCGCACACTTTGTCGGCGAGAACTGCGGAGGCGCGCAGAGCGTCGCGTCTGTGTATGAGCCAGACTTCGGAGGCGAATTTTTTGAGATACAGAGCGTCTTCCGCCGCCGTATTTCCGCCTCCGACCACGGCAACGGGCTTGTTTTTGAAAAATGCCCCGTCGCAGGTCGCGCAGTAGGACACCCCTCTTCCCGTGAACTCGTCTTCGTTTGCGATTCCGAGTTTCCCGGGGCGCGCTCCCGTGGCGACAATCAGGGTCTTTGCTTCCAGAGTTCCGCTTGTCGTTTCCACGCGCTTGACGTCTCCTTCGGGAATGACCGCGGTAACCGTTTCGTAAACGATGCCGGCACCTGCGTTTTCGCACTGTGTGCGCATGAGTTCCGTCAGTTCGAAGCCGTTGACGGACGAGAATCCGGGATAGTTCTCTATTTCGGCGGTAAGCGCCGCTTGACCTCCTGCGGCGCGGTTTTCCACCACGACGGCGTTCAGTCCGCCGCGTGCGGCGTAAATTCCCGCCGTGAGCCCCGCGGGACCCGCTCCGAGTATGATTACATCGTACATGTTCACCTCTTTCCGCTCCGCGGGGGAGAGGAAGTCACGAACCTCTCCCTGCGGGCGCATATTCAGTATATTTTGAAAGCGCCGTTTAGTCAATATTTTGTCCGCACCGCGGCGTGTTGAGAAAAAATCCTTTACAAACTGTCGATTAAAATCTATAATATCAATTTATAAAGGCTATATTACGGCGCGCACGAGCGCAACGACGTGCGGCGCGCGGATTCAGGAAGGTTATATGGATTATGTGCAAGTGTCCGAAATTTTATCGGACGGCAAAAAATTTCTTGGCAGTCAGGTGAAGGTGGCGGGCTGGGTGAGAACGGCTCGCGACAGCAAGACGATGGCGTTTTTGGCACTCAACGACGGCAGCAGTCTGAAACATCTGCAAATTGTCGTCAACAAGGCGGAATTCGACCAGGCGGCGCTTGCGGCGTGTCTGAAAAACGGAGTTTCCGTTGAAGCGGAGGGCACCGTCGTTGTCGCGATGAACGACGAGAACGGCTTTGAACTCAACGCGCTTTCTCTCGCATTGCTGGGCGACTGTCCGTCGGATTATCCTTTGCAGAAAAAGCACCACAGCCTGGAATTTTTGCGCACGGTGCCTCATCTGCGCGTCAGGACCAACACTTTCAACGCTATGCTCCGCGTGAGGAGCAAACTGAGTTTTGCGTTGCACAGGTTTTTCCAGGAAAACGGTTACACCTACATTCACACGCCCATAATCACGGGCAGCGACTGTGAAGGCGCGGGCGAGATTTTCCGCGTCACCACCAAAAACTACGCGGACGCAAAAACCGCGCAGGACGAAGCGGAGTATATAGCGACGGACTTTTTCAGAAGAAAAGCGGGTCTCACGGTTTCGGGGCAACTGGAAGGCGAAGTCG
This sequence comes from uncultured Clostridia bacterium, assembly GCA_944349635.1. Taxonomy (GTDB): domain Bacteria; phylum Bacillota; class Clostridia; order Christensenellales; family CAG-917; genus Limadaptatus. Next base: position 471,462 of record CALVNH010000001.1, read on the forward strand.
CCGCGATGGCGATGGGCAAGATTTACACTTTCGGGCCCACATTCCGCGCGGAGAACAGCAACACGCCCCGTCACGCGGCGGAGTTCTGGCAAATCGAACCCGAAGTCGCGTTTGCCAAGTTGCCCGACATCATCAAGATTGCCGAAAGCATGATAAAGTACGTCATCAAGGCGTTGCTTGACGAGTGCCCCGAGGAAATCGCATTTTTCGAAAAAGCGTTCGAAAATGGGTTGCGCGAGAAACTGGAAAAAGTCGTGTCCAGCGATTTTGCCGTGCTCGATTACACCGACGCGGTGGAAATTCTGAAAAAGGCGGGAGACAGATTCTCTTATCCCGTGGAATGGGGACTCGATTTGCAGACGGAGCACGAGAGATACATCACGGAAGAAGTGATGGGCAAGCCCGTATTCGTCATCAATTATCCGAAGAAGATAAAGAGTTTTTACATGAAGCAGAACGATGACGGCAAGACCGTTGCCGCAACGGATTTGCTGGTGCCCGGCGTGGGTGAAATCATCGGTTGCAGCGAGAGAGAATCCGACCTCGACAAGCTCATGGCGGCGATGACGGAGAGGGGAATGAACCTCGACGATTACAAAGGGTATATGGAACTGCGCAAGTACGGCACGGTGCCGCACAGCGGTTTCGGTCTGGGACTGGAAAGAATACTGATGTACGTCACGGGCATCGGAAACATTCGCGACGTACAGCTATACAGCCGCACCTCGGGTGACCTTATGGCGTGAGGACGGAAAAGGAGAAACTATGCATCTTATAACGTTGCCTGCAAAATACGAGCAGAAGATGAGCATTCGCGAAACGGAGAAAGCCATCAAATTCGTCAAGGACGCGTTTCAAAGAAATTTTGTAAAGAATTTCGGATTCGAACGCGTGTCCGCACCTCTTTTCGTGTGGAGCAAAAGCGGAATCAACGACGATTTGAACGGAGTAGAGAGACCCGTCCGTTTCGATATTCTGGAACAGGGCGGCCGCGAGGCCGAAATCGTGCATTCTCTTGCGAAATGGAAGAGAACGGCGCTCAAAAAATACGGATTCCGCAACGGTGAAGGTCTTTACACCGACATGAACGCCATTCGCCGCGACGACAAGTGCGACAACACTCACTCCATTTACGTCGACCAGTGGGACTGGGAAATGGTGATAACCAAGGAACAGCGCACGCCCGAATTTCTCAAAATGGTGGTGCAACGCATAGTCGGCGCAATAGTCGACACTCTCGAGGAGACAAAAAAGGCGTTTCCCGCAGTCGACCTCACACTTGGCAGAGAAGTCAAGTTCGTCACCACGCAGGAACTGCTTGACGAGTTCCCGAACCTGGACGCGCATTCCAGAGAGACGGAAATCGCAAAGCGTTACGGCACGGTGTTCCTTATGAACATCGGCGGCGCGCTGTCCGACGGCAAGCCGCACGACGGCAGAGCTCCCGATTACGACGATTGGAGCCTGAACGGCGACATACTCTTTTACGACGAAGTGCTGGGCGAGAGTCTGGAAATTTCTTCCATGGGCATTCGCGTCGACGCCGAAAGTCTCAAACGTCAGCTGGAAATCGCCGGTGCCACGGACAGGCTTTCCCACAGCTATCACCGTGACGTGATGTCGGGAGAACTGCCCCTCACGATTGGCGGGGGAATCGGGCAGTCCAGACTGTGCATGTTGTTGCTTCAAAAGGCGCACGTCGGAGAGGTGCAGGTCAGTCTCTGGCCCGACGAAATGCGCTCCGAATGCGAAAAGACGGGCATACGCCTGCTGTAAAGACAACCGCGCGGCGTTTGCGCCGCGAAACGAGAGGATAAAATGGAACTCAGAACACACACTTGCGGAGAACTCCGCGAAAGCAACGTCGGAGAAAAGGTCAGACTTGCGGGTTGGCTTTCCTCCTCGCGCGACCTCGGCGCGGTAATATTCTTCGTGCTGAGAGATTTCTACGGCTATACGCAGGCCGTGGTGTCTTCCGAGGAGCAGAAGGAATTTGTCCGCTCCATTCCCAGGGAATCCACGGTTTCCGTGGAGGGCACGGTCATAAAGAGAAGCGCGCCCAATCCCGATATGCCCACGGGAATGATTGAGGTCGTTCCCGATAAAATCGAAATTCTCGGCAAATGCTACGAACAGCTGCCTTTCGAAGTGGCGACTTCCACTCAGTCCAGAGAGGATACGAGACTGAAATACCGTTTCCTGGATTTGAGGAATCCGGAAGTCAAGGACAAAATAGTTTTCCGCGCAAAAGTCGTCAGCTGGTTGCGCCGCAAAATGACGGACATGGGATTTTTGGAAATCACCACCCCCATTCTCACCAGTTCGTCGCCCGAAGGAGCGAGGGACTTCATCGTGCCGTCCAGACTGCACCCCGGAAAGTTCTATGCCTTGCCGCAGGCTCCGCAGCAGTACAAGCAGCTGCTCATGGCATCCGGATTCGACAGATATTTCCAGATTGCCCCCTGCTTCCGCGACGAGGACGCGAGAGCGGACAGAAGCCCCGGCGAGTTCTATCAGCTGGACACGGAAATGTGCTTCGCAACGCAGGAGGACGTGTTCGCCGTTATGGAAGAAGTGCTGACGGGCGTGTTCTCCGCGTTCAGCGACTGGAAGGTGGACAAAGGCCCTTATCGCAGAATCAAATATACCGACGCAATGCGCGACTACGGCACGGATAAGCCCGATTTGCGCAATCCGCTCATCATAAAAGACGTCACGGACATTCTGACGGGCAAGGCTCCCTTCTTCGAGGCCGGCAAGAAAATCAAAGCCGTCGGGGTGGAGAATTTCGGAGAAACGAGAAAGTTCATCGACGGACTTGCCGAGAAATGCAAATTGAACGGCGCGTCCGGAATGTACTGGTTCAAGATGGACGAAAAGGGTGAACTCGCGGGCGGAATCGCGAAATTCGCGGCGGAGTGCAAGGACGCTCTTGCGGAACGTCTCGGACTCAAACCCGGCTCCTTTGCGGCGATAATCGCAGAGGAAAAGGACGCCGAAAAACAGGCGGGGTATCTGCGTACGGAACTCGGCGTCGGGTTGGATTTGCTGGAAAAGAATGCTTATCGCTTCTGTTGGATTGTGGATTTCCCGATGTACGAATACGACGAAGAGGGCAATCTCACGTTCTGTCACAATCCGTTCAGTATGCCGCAGGGCGGACTGGACGCGCTGAACAACGAGAATCCTCTCGACATTCTCGCCTATCAGTACGACAGCGTGGTCAACGGCGTGGAACTCAGCTCCGGCGCGGTTAGAAACCACGAGCCCGCCATAATGGAAAAGGCGTTCGAAATCGCAGGTTACGGCAAAGAGGTCATCGAACAGAAGTTTTCGGCGCTCTACAACGCATTCAAGTTCGGTGCGCCGCCTCACGCGGGCATCGCTCCCGGCGTTGACAGAATCGTCATGTTGCTGGCGCAGGAGACCAGCATCAGGGAAGTCATCGTATTCCCGATGGACAGAAACGCAAGAGACATTCTCATGGGTGCGCCTTCGGAAGTCACGGACAAACAACTTCGCGACGTGCACATCAAGCTGGACCTCCCGAAAGAGGGTTGATTCGGTTAAAACGGCGGCAACCGACGACAGAGGTTGCAAAAAACTTTCAAATCTAATATAATTTCCGTGCCCGTAAAGAAGCGCAATCCGCGGCGGGTGCGAATGCAGTCCTCACGGACAGGAGAACGGTATGAACAAAAAAAGAGTGTTATCAGTATTGGCGGCAATAACCGTGCTTGTGATTGCGGTGACGGCTCTTGTTGCCTGTGACCACTACAAGTGGAATTCCGTCGGTGCGGGAGATTCTTCGGCGGCGGTGGTTTCCAACGGCGGCTATTACGTCGAACAGGGCAAGTACGTCTACTTCATCAACGGCTACGTCGGCGACGGCGCCGCCAACGAATGGGGCACGCCCTACAAGCAGAGTATTATGCGCGCCGAGAAAAACGCGGACGGCTCCGTCAACAACGATACCGCGACGGTCGTGGTGCCGAAGAGCATTTACAATACAAGCGTCAACGGCGGGTTTGCGGTGTTCGGAGAATGGATTTATTATGCCACGCCCAACAGCGACAAGGACAAGTCCGGCACGGCAAGCACCACCAACACCGACTTCATGCGCACCAGAACGGACGGTGCCATCACGCAGAAAATCGCCACCATCAACACCCGCACCAGCGAATATCTTTTCACTCCCACCCGCGTGTTGTACCGCACCGACACCTCGACGGTGTATTACATCGATTTCTCCGGTATGCCCACCAACAGGAGCGTGAACAACGGCAAAGATGCGGTTCACGGCACGTTGATTTCCAACGCGACGAGCATTGCGTGGGGATATGACGTTCAATGGAATCCCCAGGCCGGTGCCGTGGCAAGCGATTATATCTTCTTTACCGAAAGCCTGACGGGGGACGACAGCTACAAGTTCTACAACAATCTCTGCGCGATAAAATACGACGGCACGGACAAGCGCGTGCTTGCGACGTACAACTCCTATTTCGGAGAGGGCGACAGCGAAGAATCCACGCCCGACAAGGTGTACAACTTCACCGTTCAGAAAGTGGCGTTCAATGCCGACGATACCGCGACGTTGTATTACACGAAAAAGATAAACAGCACCACAAACGCCGATAAAGGACTTTACAGCAACGTTTTCAGTCTTAAAGACGGGTTTTCGGCAACTGCCGAGAAACAGGTTTCCGCAACGGCGGTCACCACGTTTTATCCTCTCGGAGGTGACAAGGGTGTTTTCGCGACGCAGAACAGCGCGGTGTATTACGTAAACGGCAACACCAATTTCTCCGAGCAGAGCAAAGTGATAGGCGCGGACAAGAAAGCCACCGTGCTCTATGTCGAAGAGGTGTCCGACGGCGTTTATGTCTATTACAAGGACAGCACGGGCACCGCATTGTACCGCATTAAGGTTGCCCTTGCCGCCGACGGCAAGGTGACGGCGCTCAAAAACGAGGAAACCGTCGTTGCCACGGGCGTGAAGACGGATTGGCTCAATCCCGAATTCTGCGGCGGAGCCTTCTATTACTTCGATACGGAAGACTACAACTATGTCCACCGCGTGAATCTTTCCGCGTTTGACGGCAATTCCGACAAGGGTACGCTCATAGGAAAGATGACGGAAGAGGACGCGAAAGCCAAAGAGGAAGCCGAAAAAAACAAGGCTTGACGAATCGTTGAAAAAGGCGGAACGCTCCGCCTTTTTTAATGCGGAGCGGTGTATGCGCAAAGCGAGGGAAAAATGACTGTACTTGTTACGGGAGGAAGCAGGGGAATAGGCGCGGCAACGGTCAGGGCGTTTGCGGACAGCGAAAACGTGGCTTTTACGTACAATGCTTCCGAAGAAAGCGCGACGTTGCTGGAAAAGCAGTTGCGTGCGTTCGGTAAAAACGCGTCGGCTTTCCGTTGCGACGTAACGTCTGCGGAGTCCGTGCAACGGCTTTGTTCCGACGTGAAGAAACGTTTCGGCGCCGTGGACGTAATCGTAAATTGTGCGGGCATTGCCGACAGGAGACTTTTTCAGGATTACACCGACGACGCCTGGCGCAAGCTGTTCGACGTAAACTGCGACGGCGCGTTCAGAGTGACGAGAGCATTTTTGCCCGACATGATTGGAAGGAAGCGCGGAAGCGTAATCAACGTGTCGTCGGTTTGGGGAGTCGTGGGCGCAAGCACGGAAACGGCTTATTCCGCATCCAAAGCCGCATTGATAGGCATGACACGCGCGCTTGCAAAAGAGGTTGCGCCGTCCGGGGTCAGAGTCAATGCCGTGGCTCCCGGTGTGGTCGACACGGATATGATGAGCGGTTACGGCAAAGAGGAGAGAAACGCTCTCTGCGAGAGCATTCCTTTGGGCAGATTTGCCGCACCCGAAGAAATAGCTTCCGCCATAGTGTTTCTTGCGAAGCATCCGTATATAACGGGACAGGTTCTCACGGTGGACGGCGGGTTTACTCTGTAAAGAGCAAGCGGCCGGCCGGCGCGCGCGGGATGCGCGCGCTTTTTATTTTCTTGCTTTAATTTATGTGCGGTTTTAATTTCAAATAAACAATAAGAAAGACCATAATACGATATTAAATGGAGCCGTTCGCGAAGGGGAGCGTATTGACAGGCGGAAGTTAATGCAATATAATTATGCTGTCGGAAAATATTCCGCAGAACAATTTTATCAGGAGGCAATATGAAAAATTTCGGCATAAAACACGTGCTGGTGTTGGTTCTGGCGTTGGTCCTCGTGCTTACTCTCGTCGCGTGCGACAAGAACAAGAACAAGCCCGTGGAACCGGAAGAACCGGCGAGTTCCGTCACCAACATCAAGGCAACGGACTATTTCGATAAACTGTGGAAAGCCACGTCTTCCCTCAACGATACCGCGTTTGCGGAGGGCGATGACCTCGGACTCAATCTCGACCTCGGCTTGGAACTCAAAGGCGGAGATTCCACTCTTCTGAGTCTGGGAATCCGCGCCGACCTCGTTGTGGACAGACTGACCGCGGCGGAAGCGGCGGCTGAGGGCGCGCAGAGTCTTTCTGCGGCGAGAGTTTCCATCTACAATCAGGCGGACGGCTCCAATTATCTGACGCTGTACTACTTCCTCGACAACCCCGATTTGGGCTATGTGGAATTCGGCGGACAGAAGTTCAAGGTGAATTTCGATTTCGGTGCCAACGACACGTGGGCGGCGACATTCCAGAAGTTCCTTTCCGAACCCCGTCTTGACCTTGACAGCAACAAAGTCAATGAAACCAGCATTCTGCAAGTCGTCGAAAACATTCTTCTCCAAGGCGCAGGCAAGGATTGGAATCTCGACGTCATGCTCGGCAACGCACTCAACACCATTCCCGGATTCGATTTCCAGAAACTCATGGAAAGCGATATTATGAAAGCGTTGCTCGGCGACAAGGGCGGCGAAGCGGCAAACCTTTCCGACCTCATCAAGGTTGCTTCTCCCATTCTGTTCAAGTCCAACAGCGCATGCCAGGAAATCAAGGTGTCCGACACCGAGAAATATTACAAGGCAACCGTTGAAGGTTCCATCGCCCAAATTCTCGGCGGATTCCTCAAAACGGGCGGCATCGACCTCGGCGGACTCATCACTTCCAGAACCCTGCTTTCTCTCGGCTACACGATGAAGGGCGAAGAGATTGACGGCTTCGACATCACCGCGGTTGTGCCCAGAGCATACGGCAGTCAGGATTTCACCGCGAAAATCTCCATCAACGACCTCACGATATCCAAACTGAACGTTCCCGCAGGCAAGACGCTCGGCGACATCCAGAGAGAGCATTTCGGATTCAAGGAAGCAAACTACAGCGACACCTACGCGCTCAACCTGGGATTTGACCTCGTCGTTCCCGAAGGCGCAATCCTCATGACCATTCCCAACGGGGACCAGGTTGTCAAGCTCGACCTTGCGGGCACTTACAGACTCGACCTTAACGTCACGCTCGATTTGCTCAACAAGGGCACCGCAAACACTTCCAAGCTTTATGCGGAAGTTAAATACAACAACACCAAGCAACTCGCGCTGGCTTATGCCGCCGCCAACGACGAAGCCGTGATGTACGTGGCGAACACGCCCCTCGGCATTGCCGAAGCCGCAGGTAAAGACCTCGGACTCAAAGACGTCTTCTCTCTGATTGTCAACGTGGCAATGAAGGACACCAATCCCGACAAAGCGTCGCTTCTCAATCTGCTTGCGCAGAATACCGACACTTATTACAGCTCCGGCGTCGACTTCATCTACGTCCTCAAGCAGGCTGTCGTGAATGCCTCCAAGAAGGCAAGCGGCTCTTCCGAAGAGATTGCGACCGCGCAGGCCGAAAACGTAGTTTACGCTCCCATTCCCGGAACGGAGGGACACTACTACAACGTCAACCAGACCGGTTATCCCTTCCTGCCTTCCGTCAAAGGAATCATTTCCGCCGTGGCGAATCTGCTCACCGTTCAGGAAAACGGATTGACCTTCAACGTCGGTAAAGGCGCACTCACGAAGGTTATCACCTCGGGTGTGTTCTCTCAGGCAACCGTCAACGACTACACCTATGACGGAAAGGAGTACAAGCAGAGCACAAGCAAGTACAGCATCAACAGCGCAACCGATTTCGAAGCCATCGTTTTCGCGACGTCCGGAAGCTGGCTCAGAAAGTTCACGGATGCGGGTTATCTTCCCACTTACGAACTCGACGGCAAGGCGTGCACGATGAAGGGCAATATGTTGACCAAAGAACAGGCGACGTTTATGTACAATGTTGCGATGGGCAAGGTGACCTATGCCGATTGGAAGGAGAAGGTCGGCGAAGCGAACACGCTGCTTACGGAAGAGAAATACAACGAATTCGTCGACAGCTTCATCTTTGCTCAGTGCAAAAAGATGTTTGCCGGCAGCTTCTTCCTCGACGGGGACGACTCCAACGGCGGGTTCCTTGTGGATTTGCTTGACAGAGGCGACTATTCTCTCGGTGTTTCCTTCGCAAACGACACGCTGTCCGTTGACGTGAAAGCAACGTGCGGCAACAAAGGCGAAGCGAAGCTCGGTCTCGACCTCGGCGCCAAAGCCGACGGTACCGTCAGCGGCACCGTCACGAAGGGCGACAACGCAGTCGATGCGACCGAATTCCTCACCAAGATTCTGACCGATGCGAAGTTCGAAATCAACGAAAAGGAATAATCAATCTCTCCCGCACGCAGCATTGCGGGAAAGCGAAAACAACAGAAGGAGCGCACCATGCGCTCCTTTTTTTATTGATTTTTGAATTCGGCTCAATTATAATATCTGCATAACCGCGGGAGGAAAAGAAATGAGCGACGAAACAGATTTCTTGCAAAGCGTTGCGGAAAGCGCACAGCTTCCGTCCGAGTCGGAGGAAACCGCGCGGCATGAAAGCGTGCCTCAGGCGGAGCGCGCAGGCATATTGCGCAACTGCGAGGAAGAGATAAGGCTGTTGGAACCCTTTTCGACCGCGCTTGCCGCAAGCGAGAAGGAGACCGCCTGCGCGAGGTTTTTGCGCGACGAGCTTTCCGTGATGTCCACCACGCGAATGGAGGCGTTCAGGGTTTCGCCCATGGCGGGACGCAACAGCTCTTTGTTAATGGCGGCGGCGTATTTCGTGTCCGTACTGTTCTACTTTTTTTCGTTTGCGGGCGACAGGACGGCGGGCATCGTACTGACGGCCGTTTCGCTTGTTATTCTGTTTGTGGGCGGATTCGTCACGGGCGCGATGTTTTTGGGCTCGCGCAGGTTTGTGGGCATATTGCCGGGGAAAGTTGCTTACAACGTATTCAGCGAGAATTTTCCCAGCCGCAAACAACAGGGCTCCAAACTCCTTGTGATTGCCGCCAACCGCGACGCGGTGCCGGGGTCGTATTTTACCAATTTCGCACTGGTCAGAAAGACGGTATTTGCCGTCGTTCCGTCATCCGTGGTGCTGATGGTGTTGTTTTGCGTAATCAAAATGGCGGTTGGTTCCGATACGGTCGCCAAAATAACTCTGCTCACCGTCTTTCCGTTCATTACGTCGGTGGCGGGCATTGCCGCGCTCGCCTTGCATTTTTCGCCGTTTTCGCGGCACGCACGTGCGAACAACGGCATCTCCACATCCGTGGCAATCAATCTTTACAGATACCTTTCCAGGCACCCCGAACTGCTTCCAGAGGATATGCGGGTCTGCTTCGTTTCTTTCGGAGCGGAGAACGCCGCACACGCGGGCAGCAGAGCCTTTGTCGCCGCACATCCCGAAATCAAAGGAGCGAAAGCCGTGGTATTCGGTGACATCGAGAGCGCGTCTTTCAGATTGGAAAGAAAGGATTTACTGCGCAAGATAACTCTTTCGCGCTCTTCGCTGTCGGTGATGGGAAAGGCGGTTGAGAGGAGCGGAGTGGCCTGCGAGTTGCACCCGAAAGAGGGACTCGCGGGCAAACTGAACGCAATGCACGGATACGCCGCGTCGGCACTTGCGGAAGCCGGTTGCGACTGCGTGTTCCTGACTGCCAAGGATTACACCGAAAAAAACGGGACGTCGGACAAAGAGCCCATGGGAGAACTTTTCGCGCTGGCACTCGCTGCCGCGGTTGCCGCAACGGAGGAATAAATGAAAAATCGCAAAAACACGGAAGAGCAGTTTGAGCGGACGAAGAAGTCCGAAGAGAGCAACGGAAGGGATTTGATTTCTCCCGACGGAAAAGACGTCTCGCAAATCGCCGAAGACGAAGGCGCTCTTCCGACGGGAACGGAGACATCTGAAATCGCGGAGCCCGTGACGGAAAACGAAGTCTCTTCCGTCGCAGCCGACGGAGAAGCCGTATCCGACACAACAGACTGTTCAGACGACAAAAACGTTGAAGAAACTGCGGAATCTGGCAAAAATAAGTTTTTGAGTCTGTTGAAAAAAGGCTTCAACCGCTATTTCATTCTGGCTTTCACGGGTATGGCGCAGGGCTTGTTCTGCACGCTCATAGCGGGAACCATTCTGGGGCAAATAGGCTCCTGGATTCAGGCGGCGGGAACGCCAGCCGGACTTGCCGTGGGCGGCGGTGTCGTGGCGGTTGCAAACATTGCGAAAATGCTGATGGGCGCAGGAATAGGAATCGGAATCGCCCATTCGCTCAAAGCTTCCAAACTGGTCATGTTTACCGCGGCCGTTGCGGGACTTGTCGGGGCGTTCGGCGACGTAATCACCGCAGGTTTCACGGGCGGATTTGCCGCGGCGGGAGCCGACGGCGTGAACGCGGTGCTCGCCGGCATAAAGCCTGCCGCTCCCGGAAACCCGATAGGCGCCTACGTGGTTGCCGTGCTGTGCATAGAAATAGGCGGAATGATTGCAGGAAAGACGAAGGTCGATATTGTGCTCGTTCCTCTTGCCATGTTCGTTGTGGCGCTCTTTGCCGTTTGGGTGGCGTGGCCGTTCATCAAGTTCGTCAACCTCATCGGCGAGGGTATAGCTCTTGCCACGGCTGCCACTCCCGCGGTTATGGGCATAGTGATATCCGCTGCCATGGGCATTCTGCTCACGCTTCCCACATCTTCCGCCGCAATATGGCTTGCCATCGCGTCGCCGGTTATCACGGGTTATGCAGCGGGTGAAATCGCCTTTGAAACGTATGACGCCATTCTGCTGGCGGGCGGAGCCGCCATGGTCGGATGCTCCGCACACATGGTGGGGTTTGCCGTTCAGAGTTTCCGCGAAAACAAGTGGGGCGGGCTTGTGGCGCAAGGCGTCGGAACAAGTATGCTTCAGATTCCCAACCTCATGCGGCATCCGCAGATTCTAATTCCTCCCGTCTTCGCGAGCATAATCGTGGGACCTCTTTCCACCTGCGTGTTCGAATTGCGTTGCAATGCCGTCGGCGGCGGTATGGGCACGTCGGGGCTTGTCGGAATCTTCGGTGCGGTGGACGCTTCCGCAGGCGTTATTCCCGATTGGAAACTTGGTCTTGGCATAGTGCTGTGTTGCTTTGTTATACCTGCCGCGGTGTGCTTCGCCGTCTCGGAATTCATGCGCAAGAAGGGTTGGATAAAGTACGGCGACCAGACGCTGGCGCTTTGAGGACGCGTAAGTTCGTCTGCGCACGAGCGCGAAACCACGCGAAATACGCGAAAGAAACGACGATATAACGTTTGTACGTTGCGGCACGGAGTCAGATGACTGCCGTGCCGTTTGTATATCCGCGGATTATTCCTCCGAGATTGAGGTTGCCCGTCGAAAAGACGGCTTCCAGATTTTCCTGCGTGGCTATCCCGAAACGGTTGGCGGAATAGTAGGCTTGCATGCAGGAGAGAAATCTGTCTTTCCCCGCAAGAGTCATCAGCGTGTCGAAGAGCAACAGCCCTTTCATATACGTCACGGCAACGTATTCGCCCGCGGCGACATAGCCGTAAAGAGGACGGTTCATCGAAGGGTCGAAACCTATTGCGGCGGGCAGACTCTGATAGCGCCGATAGTATTCGGCAGAAGAGGACACGATTTCGTCGTACGTCTTTTCGTCGCCGTTCAGCAGATAGAACAGTGCCGTGCTGAACTCCGTCAACCCCTCGTCCAGCCACGGTGAATTTATTTGGTCGGAACCCACAGCCCCGAACCACCATTGATGTGCCGTTTCGTGCACCACGGTCTGCTCGTATGCGGCGCGCGACGAGGTGACGGGATTGACCGTGACGAAAGAACCGTATTCCATTCCTCCCGCGCACATCTCCGCTTGTGCAATGGTGAATGCGGGGTAGGGATAATCGCCGAAAGCGGAAGAGAAGGTCTCCACGGCGCGAACGGCGAGAGCCAGGGTTTCCTGTGCGTTTTGGTCGGAGAGAGAAAAGTAGTTGACTTTGACTGTTTTGCCGTTGAGCAGGAAATCGGCGCTTAACAGGGAATATTTGTCGGACAGGCACATTCCGAAGTCGCGGACGTTTTCGGCAACGATTTCCACGGAGGCGTCACTTGTCGCCGTCACCGTGCCGGACGCCGCCACTTTCATGGAAGTCGGCTTGTTCAGCGTGACGTAAAACGACGCGATTTCGGAGTAGAACGGGTCGCCCACGGCGCAGTAAACGTCCTCGCGCCACGCTCCGTTTTCATATATGCACAGCGCGGGATAGAAGCCGGTGAGATTGACGGAATCTGGCGCGATTCCGAATCTGGCGCGACATTCGGGCAATACGATTTCGCATTCCAGGCTCACCGTTACGGAGTCGCCGTCGTTCAGCTTGCAAGGCACTTCGAGAATTTGTCCGCCGTCACCGTATACGCTGAATTCCGCTGTTGAACGGTCTGTTTTTGCGCTTAAAACATTGATTCTGCCGAAACTTTCACCGTTATAGAAAAACGTTTCTTTTTCTTCGGGCAGGTACGGCTTGTTTTCGGCACTTTCCGAGAAAGCGTTCGGATACAGGTGAAACTTTATTTCGGACAGCGTTTCGCCCGTGGTGTTGAAGTAGAGCACATCCTGCCTGAGAGAGAGAGTTCTTCCGCCTTCGTAGGACAACGTCATTTCGTATATCGGCGTTGTGTCCGTAGCGGACGGAAGGTCGTCTTTTCGACAGGCGGAAAGCAACACCGCCGTCAGGACGACAATGAGCGTTATCGCGGCAATTACACCTGCGAGAAGGGGTTTTGAGATTCGGAATCTTTTTGCGGAAATTTCTTTTTTCATCGTCGACGGGCGCGGGCGGCGCCTTTGTTGCGGGCAGACCGCTTATTTGGAGTTGAGAGTGAGTTCGATGAGCTTGCCGTGACGACGCGCCAGTTCCACCATATCCACGGTCACCGCGGAGTTCTTGCGTGCCAGGGTTTCGCCCGTATAGGACAAAAGGTCGTCCTGCAACGTTCTGCCCAGCAGGAAGTTGTAGTCCGCAATGATTCTGTGAGGGGTGAAATCTCCGTTGTCCGCGGAAACGTTCACTTCTGCCATTGCGTCGCGGATGAATACGGGCAAGGTGTCCTCGGGTTGTGCCGCAAAGACGTTGAGCGGTTGCGCCTCGCGTGCGTTGGTCGCAGGGGAGACGTTGACGGGATTTGTCGACACGGCGACGACGGAGGGGGTTTCCCGAATTTCCGCAATGGCGGGCGCGTCCGTCTTTCCGGAAGATGAGATTGCGGCGGTTTCGGTGTCGTCGGCAAGCACCTGAACCTGTTTGTTCTCGAAGGTGTCGGGCAGGGGAAGTTTTCTGCGCTTGCGTGCGGGAGTGTCTCCCGCGAGCAGAATCACGTCGCCGAAACTTTCGAAGCGCCCCGGCGAACAGACGGTGTCGTCCACCAGCAGAGAGTTTACTTTTCCTTTTGCGGAAAAGACGACGTCGCGAACATAACCTTTCAGTTTGCCGCCGCGCGTGAACACTTCCTTTCCCACGGGCTGTTTCATATAAGCGGTTCTGTCGATGTCGTAGGGAGAAATGAGCGCAAGATTGTCCGCAATCATGAGAGCGTCGGAAAACGAAACGACTTCCCCTATCGGCAACAGCCTTTCGGCGCCGTCGGAATCCAGGATAAAATATGCAATATTTTTACATTTTTCGTCAAAATATGCATCGCGTACTATTCCGCACACGGAGCAGTCCGCTTTGGAAATGACTTTTGCGTCAAGCACGTCGGAGAAATTCGCCATGGTACACCTCTGCAAAAATTTATGAGGGTTTTTGCCGCGATATTCGCAGTCTCAAACAAAAGGCGGGATTACGGGCAAAAACGTTGTATTTTAAGTCATATTTGACGCGATTCGGAAATATTTATGTCAAGAAAAAACGGGAGCAATCCACAGAGTTATCCACATTTTCGGGGCAAATTGTGAATAACTCGGTGGATAAAAGCGTATTTTTATACTTCGCTGAATAAAATAAATATTGGAACGGTATGCATAATCTCTGGGGAATTTTCAAAGTGGATTTCAGGGTGATAACCGCCGTTTTGCTGGCGGTGGCTGTGGTCGCGTTGTGCTTTTCCGCGCCTTACATTTCGTCGGCTTACAGGCGTTCCGCGGGCCGTACCGTGGTCATTGACGCAGGTCACGGCGGTGCGGACGGAGGCGTGAGCGGTGTCCGCACGGGGGTCAAGGAGAGCGATTTGAACCTTGCTATGTCGAAAATTGTCGGAGAGTATCTCGAAAGCGCGGGTTTCAACGTGGTCTATACGCGCAAGAACGAAAAGGGGTTGTATTCGGCGCTTGCCGCAAACAAAAAGCGCGACGACATGGAAAAGCGTGCCGCAATCATCAAGCGCGCCGAACCCGCGGCGGTCGTAAGTTTTCACATGAACACGTATTCTTCTCCCGCCAGAAGAGGAGCGCAAGTATTTTTCGACGGGTCCTCCTTGCAGGGGAAATTGCTTGCCGAGACCGTGCAGGACACGTTGAATCGGGAATTCAATCTCCCCGACACGGGAAGAGAATATTCAGCGCTGAAAGCGGAAAAATACATTTTGCAGTGCAGTCCTTATCCCACGGTGATAATAGAGTGCGGCTTTCTGTCAAACGCCATTGACGAAAAAAATCTCACGGATTCGGAGTATCGGGCGCAGTTCGGATATGCCGTATTCGGTGCGCTCGCGGCATTTCTTTACGTTCAGGCGTGATTTGAGCGTCGTCACGCGGCGTTAAAGCCCGAAATCTCCTCGCGATATGTTGATTTTGCGCGCCCGATAAGTTATAATTTACAAGCGTAATGTTGCGCGCACGCACACGGGGAACAGGGGATAAGTTATGGGAGCTCACGACGGTCATCGCAACCGCATGAGAGAAAAAATCGCGCAGGGCGGGCTGGACACTTTGCAGGACCACGAGGTTCTGGAATACATTTTGTTCCATTTCGTTCCGATGCGCAACACCAACGAGATGGCTCACGAATTGATTGACGCCTTCGGCAGCTTCTCCGACGTGCTCAATGCCGACGTGGAACATTTGCAACAGATTTCGGGCATGACATACAACGCGGCACTGTTTCTCAGCACGTTGCCGGACGTTTTCCGTCGTTACGCCGCAGACACCGAAAAGAGAAGAAACAAGCTCTGCGGCCGCGGTGCGGCGCGAGCGTATATGCAGAAGAAAATGTACGGCTATGCCGTGGAAGAGTTGTGCGTGGTCGCACTCGACGCACAGGACGGGCTCATAAAGTTTGAGTGCCTGGCAAGGGGCACGGGAGCGGCGGTTTCCGTACCCATAAGAAGCGTGGTGGATTTCGCCATGAGAACGCGTGCGGCGTCCGTAATTATCGCGCACAATCATCCCAGCGGCAACAGATTCCCGTCCGAAGAGGACGTTGCCATGACGAAAGAGCTCTGTTACGTGCTGGGCAGAATCAACGTCACGCTGCAAGACCATTTCGTATTCTGCGACAACGAGTATTATTCTTTCGAGCGGGAAGGACTGCTCGACGCCATAAAAAGAGAAATATGATTTCGGCAACGGAGAGAACAATGGACAAGACGGTCAGAACCAGATTTGCACCTTCACCCACGGGATTCATGCATATAGGTAATCTCAGGACGGGGCTTTACGCCTACCTTTTCGCGAGAAAAAACGGAGGAAAATTCATACTCCGCATCGAGGACACCGACAGAGAAAGAATGGTGGACGGCGCCATAGAAATGGTGTACAGAACGCTTGCGACCGCAGGGATAGACTATGACGAAGGTCCCGACCGCGACGGTGGAGTAGGTCCTTATATTCAGAGCGACAGAATGAGCCTTTACCGCGAATATGCCGAAAAGCTGGTAGAGCTGGGTGGGGCGTACTATTGTTTCTGCACGAAGGAGAGGCTGGAAGGACTGCAAGACGAGAACGGCACTCACACCTACGACAAGCATTGCCGCAATCTGTCAAAGGAAGAAGTGGCGGCGCGCCTTGCCGCAGGGGAGCCTTACGTCATAAGGCAGAAAGTGCCCGAACACGTTGTTTCCTCTTACGAGGATATGGTGTTCGGCGAGATTTCCGTTTCATCCGACGACATCGAGGACGGCATACTTCTGAAATCCGACGGAATGCCGACGTACAATTTTGCAAACGTTGTGGACGACCACCTTATGGGCATCACCCATGTTATACGCGGCACGGAGTATCTGAGTTCCACACCGAAATACAACCTCATTTACGATGCGTTCGGGTGGGAGCGTCCCCGCTATATGCATCTTCCTCCGATAATGAAGGACGCGACGCGGAAATTGTCCAAACGCTTCGGCGACGCCAACTTCGAGGATTTCGTTGCGAAAGGCTATCTGCCGCAGGCAATCGTCAACTATATCGCGCTTCTGGGCTGGTGTCCCAAGGACAACCGCGAAAAGATGACGATGGAAGAGATGACGGAAGAGTTCGACGTGTCGGGCATTTCCACCAGCAGTTCCATTTTCGACGAGGCAAAGATGCGCTGGCTGAACGGCGAGTACCTCAAAGCCATGACGGAAGAGGAGTTTTACAAGGTGAGCGCACCCTATATCGCGGCAAGCAAAGTCGGCGGAAAATACGACGAGGCGGAGATTGCAAGACTTATGCAGACCCGTGTCGACATACTGTCCGAAATTCCCGACAAAATCGCTTTTTTGGACGATTTCGGCGAATACGACCTCGGAATGTATGTGCATCAAAAGATGAAAGTCGACCTTAATGTGGCAAAACAAGCCGTTAAAGTGTCGATTGATGCGATAAAGGACCTTGACGTGTGGAACGAAGAGAGCATCAAGGACGCAGTGAAAGCGGCGGCGGAAGCCGCGGGAATGAAGAGCGGACAGGTGATGTTCAGTATGCGCGTCGCGCTTACCGGACAACCGTCCACACCCGGCGGTGCAATCGAAATGGCGGTTGTGCTCGGCAAGGAAGAGAGCCTGCGGCGTCTTGAGTTCTCGCAGGAAATGCTGGCGCGGGCGTAAACGCGTCGCGACGTTTTCGCCTTGACGGGCGGAATGCGTTACGAATGAGAGTTCACGGAGTGATATGCAAACGAAACGGGATTCATCGAAAATAGCGATATTTGTTCTTGCGGCGGTCTTTGTCGCGACGGCATTTTTTGCCGCTTTCGCGGGCGTTCCCGTCACGGGTACGGCCTACGCGGAGAATGCCGAGTACGACTGGGGCGGGGTTTCCGCATCGGATTTGTGGTACTTCGGCGCGAACGAACTCAATCTCGCATCATTGAAGAGCTTTACCGCAAGCTGGTTGCCCACGCTTGCAAGCGCGGGGACGGAACCCGTGATAATCGCCGTCATCGATACGGGGCTCAACGTCAATCACCCGCTGTTCCAAATTGCGCGCGACGTGCTGGTCACCAACTCCGCGGGCAACCCCGTCGGTTACAATTCGTACATGGCGTCGCAGGGTTCGTCTGACCCCGCCATGCTCGGCAATTTTTCGGACATCGACGCAAAATATCACGGCACTTCCGTCGCGGGTATAATGGCGATGTTCATAAAAGAACTCGGGTTGGAGAATTACATCAAAATCTATCCCATAAACGCATCGTACAACAAGAATAACGAAAACCGTTTCCCCGTCGACGCGGTGACTCGCGGAATCACTTACGCTGCCGACACCGTGAAAGCCGACGTCATCAATCTTTCACTCGGAATTCTCGAAAGCAAGGATACGGACAGCGAATGGAAGTACGGCACGTTTTTGATAAATGCCATAGACAACGCCACGCAGAATGCGGTGGTGGTTGCCGCGGCGGGCAACGACAACAAGAACAGTGCTTCCGACGCATATTATCCCGCGGCGCATTCGGGGGTGCTTTCCGTTATGTCATCTGGCAAAAACGGGGGCAAATACACCAGCAGCAACTACGGCACGGCATACGATTTGTTTGCTCCCGGCGAGAGTATTTACGCACCGACGAGTGCCACGGGTTACGGAGAAATCAGCGGGACGAGTATGGCGGCGGCATTCGTTTCCGTGGGCGCGGCTGTCACGCGCCTGCGCGCCGAAGCGGAAAGTGCGCTTGCGGGGAAAGAAGCTCCCACGGCAAACGCAGTCGCCCGTTATATGAAAACGGCGGGCAACAACGATACTTTCGTGACGGTGGGGGGCACGGATTACAAAAAGCTGTCGGTATTCAATCTTTTGACTGACGATATGTCGTCAATCAACAAGGAATACTCCGACGTCACGGGCATCAGAATCGTGACGAAAGACGGCACGGGTGCGCTTGTCGAAACGTCCAAGGAAACGGGTGTCGTCATCAAGAAAAACCTCTCGCTTTATACGTTTACCGCGAACCTGCTTCCTCTCGGCGACACCGACCCCGCGCTCGACGCCGGCATCGAATGGATTGTCACGGAGTACAAAAAGGTGGGCGAGGACGACGGAACCGTCAGCGACGTCGCCATATCCACGTCCGTCGCGGGACACGGCAAGACGTTGGAATACAGGTTTTCCAAAGCGGGATTCTTCGGCATCAAGGCAAAAGTCACGCTGAGCGGCGACACTCCCGCGGTGTTCGAGACTGAAATAAGGTTTTCCGCCGCATATTCGCCTTACATTCCCTCGGAGGCATTCATTGTGCCCGAATGGTATCTGCAGTCCGAAAATTATCTCAGCGGAAAGGGCGGAGACATTCCCTTCTCCGCAACCGTCTACGGCAAGGAGAGCATAAAACTCGGAATCACGACCATTTCGGACGTCGAGCCAAAGACGATTACCTGGTATGTCAACGGATTGAGTGCGCAAATCTGTACGGTGGGTGAAAACGGGCTTTACAACGCCGAACCCGTGTTCGTGTTCGACCCGTCGAAGTTCGGCGGTTTCGGAAGATACGAAATCACCGCATATTACGGCACAAGCAAAATCGGGACTTTCGTCGTGGAATACAAGTCCTTGGCGCAACACCCCGATTTCGTGCCCGTGTGGTGCGCATTGGCAATCTGGATTGTTCAGTTCGCGGTGATAGGCGGGTGTCTGATTGCAAAGAAGAAAGAGGCCAGAAGACGTAAAGACAAAGAGCGCGGAAACGGCGCGGACGCGGACGGCACCGGTGCTGAAGAAGCAGTTGAAAAGAAATCTCCCATCAGAAAATACTGATTGAGCAACGAGGCAACCGCTTTTGCGGCAACGAATTAAGCAAATGCAAAACGCCGCCGGATTACGACGGCGTTTTTTTTGCGCATTTGTCGCGAGAGGAGACCGAAAACGAAATCCGTACGGAATTTGTTCCGTGCAAAGGGGGTACGGACGCCGCAAACAAACGGACGGAGAAGAATCCCGCCGTCAATCAAGCCGGGGCGCCGTTGCCCGACGGCGGGCGTCGGAAAAGTCCGCAGAACGGCAACAGGCCGTCAGTCCTCTTTCAGAAACATTATTCCGCGGGTGTGAACGTCGGCATAGGAGAACGTCTTCAACTCGCCGCTTTCCAACCGTACGCTGAAAACGGCGGGGAACACCGCCACGATTCTTCCGCGGTATATGAAGGTTTTCCCCCTGCCTTCGTTTACTTTGAGGAGCAGCGGGGTATCCACCAGTTCTTCCACGCGTCGTTTTGTTTCGCCGATGTCTTTTCCTATTTCTCTCATAGAATGAGTTTTGCCGTCCGCGGCAGAAGTTAAACCTCTTCGCAAAAGCTTCAAAGCATATTTCGTCTCCGTCATACATAGTTTAGTGTGGCAGTCCCACAGGAGTACGCTGTCGTATTCCGTCGCGGCGAATCGTCATATTGCGTAAAATCGCGGCATAAGATTTGGGTGTATTGGAGGCGAATATGTTCAGTTACGAAAAATTCAACGCAAGCAACATTATCGACGCTCCCGCAGTCGAGCGCGTGGTGGAGTTCTCTCCCTCGGGAGTGGACGCGGCAAACATAGCGAGAGTGCTGTCCCTTGCCGTGGACGGCAAGGTTATTTCCGCCGACGCCGCGGACGGTTATGCCGACGTGGCGGGCAGAGTCAATTTCCGTCTCGTATACGCGGACCGCGACGGGGTAGTGCGAGGCGTGGACTACAATGCGGATTTCACGATAAAAGTGGACGGCGATTTCGTCGCGGAAGACGCCGTTTCGGCGGCGGTGTACGTCGTGGAAACGGACGTTACGGCAGGCGATTCCATCAAGCTCTCCGCAGTGGTTTCCGTGAGCGCGTCGGCGCTCAGAAGAACGGAAATAGAAGCCCTCACCGACGCGGAGCGTTGTTATAAGACGGTGGAAACCGTTTCCGTTCCGTCCGCCGTTGCCGTCAAAAGTGTTTCCGTGCCCGTGAGTGACGAGTGCGAGGCAGGGGAAGTGGAGAGCGTATTGCTGGTGGACGCGCAAGCCATTGTTCTGGGTGCCGTTGCCGAAGAAGGAAAAATCGACGTCAACGCTTCCGTGTTTGCAAAAGTCACCTATGTCGAGGGCGGCGAAATCAAGACGGCGGAGTTTGAAATTCCTTTTGCGGAAGAGGTGCAGGCCGAGGACGTGGCGGAAGGCGACGCCGTCTTTGCGACTGTTGCCGTCAGGTCCTCGAAAATCGTTCTGTCGGGAGTGACCGGTGCAAACATAATCCGTTTCGACGGCGACGTCGCGCTGAAAGTTTACGTTCTGCGCGACAAAGAGGCGGAAGTGGTTGCGGATATGTTTATGCTCGCCAACGAAGTGGAGATGGAGCGTACGCAGGCGCAGTTCAGATGTTTCGGCAAAACAGCGTACACTTCCGAGAAAATTCACGGAACGGCGTCCTTGGGGGACCGTCCCGAAGCCGACGCCGTGGTTGCCGTGCCGTACGCCAGATGCTTCGTCGCAAAAGCGGAGACGGCGGAGAGCGGAGCCACGGTGGAAGGAGTGCTCAACGCCGACGTGGTTTACACGGACGAGAGCGGACTCAATTCCGTGAGAGCGGAAGTGCCGTTCTCTTTGGACATCGACGGTGAGTTCGGAGACGGAGTCAAGGCTTTCTGCGTGGTGGAAAAGGTTGCGGCAAAGGTGCGTCGCGGCGGTGAAATAGAAATCGACGCCACGGTGGGAATACTTCTCACAAGCTACCGCACGGCGACGGTCGAATACATTTCCTCCGTCACTCTCGGGGAAGAGAAAGAGCAGAACACGTCCGCTTTATCGCTGTATATTGCCTCCGACGGCGACGAGATGTGGGACGTTTGCAAAGCGCTTACGGCAACGCCCGAGGAGATAATGCAGCAGAATCCCTCTCTGTCGACTCCTCTTGCGGAAGGTGAAAGAGTAATCTTTTTCAGAAGTCTGAGCTGACGTCGTCGAGCAGGCATTACCGTTTGCAGAAAGAAAGGACGCCCCATAACGGGCGTCCTTTCGGTTTCATTTTCAATCTGCGTTCGGCGCAGAGGGCGGATTGCGGAATCCGTCCGCGCGTCTGCGTCACTTCACCAGTGCGATGAGAGTGAGCGCGCGTTTGAGCGCGAGTTTGCTGTTGACCTTGAACTGGAAGGGAACTTCGGCATACACCTTTTTGTGTCCGGTATCCGTGTGAGGCATTTTGCCGGTGTTGAATTCGGGAGCGTCGCAGTCAAGCGGCAGATTTATGCGCAGCGAAGTGCCGATAATCGTGATTTTGGCAACGATGTCGCCGTTTCTGCGGTAGGTGTCGCACTGCTTGCTGATTCTGCTTTTGATTTTGGGCGTTCCCTTGGGGGTATCCGTGAGCGCGGCTTTCAGAACGGCGTATCTCTCCTTTACGATTTCGTCGGAGAGAGCGTACTTTTCGGCAAAGCTCAGGCTCTTACGGGCGGCCTTTTTTTTCATTACGGTTTCAATGTCCACCACCTTGCCGAGAGAAATGATTTCATCCGCCTCATCGTCGTCGTTTGCGGCGGCGTCCGCGGCCGCTTCGGCTTCGAGAGCTGCAAGCCTCTCGGCTTCGCGCTGTGCCGTCATACGCTCAAACGCGTTTGCACAGGGGGTATATTCTTCCTTGTTGCAGAAAGCGCAGTAGTCGTAACTGCCGCACATGTCGAAATGTTTGGTTTCGGATTCCAGCCATTTTTCGACGTCGATTTTGTTTTGAAGTTCGATGTTTGACATAATATATTTACCCACAATTTTATGATTTCGATATTCTATCCTATCGGATTTCACACATAATATATCAAACGGAAACGGAAGTCAATCAAAAAACGGGCAAAAAACATTTTAATTTATAAAACTTTTGCCGCCGTAGCGCAAGCGAAACGCCCTTGTCGTGCTGCAAAAAGACGGGTTGCAATGCGGTTTCCGGCAAAGAGCACGAAAAAACCGCGTCGGTTTTGTGGCGCGGCATTCGTAAACGGTAGGATTCGGTGGTGGGTGTCAATCCTTTTCACTATCGGTGTTATCGACGTTTTCGGCGGCGGAAGGCAGCGAAGGCAGGGAGGTTGCGGAATCCGTCGCGTCCGTCGAGGCTCCGACCGTCGGTGCCGGTTTGACGGCAGACGGTGCGGTGCGGAGTTTTTTGGCAGTTCCGCGTGCCAGAGGCAGCGTGACGACGAACACCGTGCCTTTGTCCTTTATACCGTGGCATCTGATGGTGCCGCCGTGTGCGAACACGGTGGCCTGCGCGATGGCAAGTCCCAGTCCGAAACTGTTGTTGTCGGGATTTTGTCTCGCACCGTCCGAACGGTAGAAGCGGTCGAAAACGTGTTTGGCGTCTTCGGGGGAGAGTGCTTCGCCGGAATTCATGACCACGAGTTTCGCCTTCTTGCCGTCGGCGGAGAGACGCAGACCCACTTTGCCGTTTGTGCCGGCATACTTCGTGGCGTTGTCCAACAGACACGTCACCAGTCTTTCAAGCGAGTCTCTTTCGCCCGTCACCGTGATGCCCGGGTCGATTTGAGTGTGGAGTTCAAGATTTTTCTCGAAGCAGACCACATCGAAGCAAAGACATGCGCCTTCGGTAATTTCGCTGAAATTCAGTTCCGACATTTTCGGGGGCGAGTTTTCCATTTTGGAAAGCCTAAGCATATTGACGATGAGACCGTTCATTCTGGTGACCTGGTCGTCGATTGCCGCAATCCATTTTTCGTTGTCGGCGATGGTGGACGCAGGCTCCGATTTCATGACGGACAGGTTGGTGGAGATGACGGTGAGAGGAGTTTTCAGTTCGTGGGAGGCGTTTGCAATCAAATCGCGTTGTTTCTTGAATGATTCCTCGACGGGCGCGAGCGTGCGGGCGGACAACAGATATGCCATCAAGGCGACAATCACCAGCGCGACGACGTAAACCATCAGCACCAGCATTGCCGTAGTTGCGAAATTTTGTCTGTCCGAAGTTCTGTCCAGAACGGCGTAGAGGGAGAATCCGTTGTCGAGAGTGCGCGAAAACACGGTGAAATAAAGTCCGTCAACGGAAAAATTGCCTTCACCCGTCTGTACCGCTTTGGTGACAATGACGTTGATGTTGGAGCGGTAAGCGTCCATTTCGTCGCCGTAGGACGCTGCGGGCATGTAGACGAAATCGCCTTGCTGATAATAAAAAGCGAAGCATCTTCTGCCCATTACGTCGTCCTCTTGCGGCGCTTCCGGGGAGAGCAGAATCCGTTCCAGCGTACGTGACCCCGTCATTTCGGCCGCGCCGTAGAGCAGAGCGCAGAAACTGCCGAAAAGCAAAAGCAGAATCGCGCCCGCTACCAGAGTGGACGTTATGGTGTATTTGATTCGCAGTTTCTTTATTATAGCTTTCATACAACGCTATCCGATGTTAATCTGTCTTATGCGACGCGTAAACGTCGGATTCCGTCACAAATCATACCTTGTTGCGTGCGGCGAGTTTGTAGCCGACTCCGCGTACCGCTTCGATGGTAAACGAGGCGTCGAGATGATTTAGCTTTCTGCGGATAAACGACATATACACTTCGAGGTTGTTGGACTCGAAGTCGCTGTCCAGACCCCAGGCTTTCAGAATCAAATCTTCTTTCGCCGCCACGAAATTGGGGTATTCGAACAGATAACGCAACAGTTCGAATTCCTTTGCGGTAAGTCCGATTTCGCCTTTCGGCGTGGCGAGGGTGAAAGTGGTGAGGTCCAGAGTGGCTTCCGCATACTCCAGTTTGTTGTCCGTGACCAGCTTGCCGCGTCTGCGGAGCAGAGCACGGATTCGCGCCGACAGTTCGTCGACGGAAAAAGGCTTCGAAACGTAATCGTCGGCACCGCGGTCAAGCCCTGCTATTTTGTCGTGCTCGTCACTCAGCGCCGTCAGCATCAGAATGGGAGTTTCCACCTTTTTGCGACGGAGTTCCGCCAGCACTTCGAAGCCGTTCATCTTCGGCATGATTACGTCCAGAATGATAAGGTCGTACAATCCGGACAGCGAAAAACTGAGTCCGTCCACGCCGTCGTATACGCAATCGACGTCGTAACCGTCCTTCATCAGAATTTTCGCAAGTGCTCGGGACAGCTCTTTTTCGTCTTCTACGAGAAGTATTCTCATAACCGTTCTCCTCATTCAGTGTGTGTAATAACGGTAAAACAATTTGCTTAAAAGAGCATTAAACGTCCGCCGTTCGACGGCGACACGCTCCGAACGCGCTTCAGCCGTAAATTGCCCCCAGCAACGCCGAAACGGCGCGCGCCGGCAGAAACTTCGCAATGGCGACCAACACCGCATATTTTTTGCCGCCTATTACCGACACGGGAGGATTCTTGCGCGAGGCAAGACGCACGATGCATTTAGCGATGACGGAGGGCGGCATTCCGTTTTTCTCGTCTTTTTCCATCGTTGCGACGGAGCGGCGGATTCTGTCGCCGTATGCGGGATTGTCGGTTGCGTTCTTTTCTCTTGCTGAGGTGAAGTCCGTCTTTACGTCGCCGGGCAGAACCGACGTCACTTTGACGTTGAACGGTGCCGCCTCAATGCGCATCGCCGCGGACAGAGACGACACGGCTGCTTTTGTCGCGGAGTAGAAAGCCTGGAACGGTATGGAGAGTACGGCGGCAACGGAACTGACGTTTACGATTGTGCCGCCGCCCTGTTCTCTCATGACGGGCAGGACTGCTTGCGCGACGTTGAGCACGCCGAAAAAGTTCAGCTCGAAAATCTTGTGTGCGGCAACGGGGTCGGTGTCCTCAATTGAGCCGGAAATCCCCATTCCCGCGTTGTTGACCAGAACGTCGATTCTGCCGTATTTTTCGCGTATGGCGCAAACGGCGGCGAACACGGATTCCCTGTCCGTCACGTCGGTGGGAATGCAGTCGAATTCCTCGGTGGTGCGCCGCGCAAGGCACACGACCTTCGCGCCCTTTTCCTTGAAGAGCAGTCCCGTGGCTTTGCCGATACCGGCGGTGGCTCCCGTGATGACAACTATTTTATCTTTAAGTTTGCCGGTCATACGCACCTCCGTTACGCTTAAAATTATACATCGTCCGCGCGACGATTGCAACCGAGAGCGTCGCCGTTCGCAGTTGGCAAATTCGCGGAAAAAACAAAGCTGAAAAGAAGGGTGTTTTTATAAAATGTGAGCAATACGGATTGACGCACACGGAGAATTATTATATTATTATAAACAGACAAATGTACGATTTTGTCGACAGGCATTCGTGCCTGTGAATTACCGAACGGGCGAGAGGAAACATGACGGGTTTCGTTGTATCCGCATTTACGGCGACGGCAAAGGCGTTGACCGCGGCGGGCGGTTTGTTTGTCGTTTTTTGTCTGGCGGCGCTGGTCGTGTTGCTTCTGGCGGACGCAAGGCGGAGAAAATCTGTCCGTGAGGAAAAGAAGCCTGTTCTTCCTTTTGACGAAACGTCGGAAGTCCCGGGCGCGGAGAAACGCGAAGAGTCGTGGTCGACTCGCGAAGATGGCGGTGATGACAACAACGTCGGCACCGACGCAGAAAGTTGCGCCGACGTGAAAATCACGGCGCAAACGGAATTGCCGCGGACAGTCGCACCCGAAACGGACAAGGAAGCAGACGGGGGCGGGTCGTGTTCCGAAGGGCCTCGCGACGAGTCGGAATTTGCAAATCCGTGCGAGGAAGGGTACGGGGAAGATTTAAGTGACGGAACGTATGTCACTCCCTCTCTCGAAGAGCTTTTTCCGTATGACGACGAAGAAGATTACGACGTCGAAGCCTTCGCCGAGGAAGAGCTTGCCGAGGACGGTATAGCGGAAAAAAGAGCGTGGGGAGCAAAGCTGACTTTCGTGCAGAAGATGAAGGCGACCACTCCCGAAAACAAGGCTATATACAATGCCGTCAAGAACGATTTGCTGTCCTATCGGGGAGTGAAATCCAGAATCGTCGGCGGAGGGGATTACTTCAGGAAGAGGGGCAAGCAACTCGCAAAAATAGTGCTTATAGGCAGTACGTTGCGTCTTGCGCTGGCGCTTGACCCCGCGGCATACGATTACAACATCTATCACCAGCGCGACAGAAGCGGAATGAAGAAATACGCCGACACGCCGATGTTCGTCAAAATCCGTTCCAGGGTGGGAGTATACCGTGCTTGCGGACTCATAGCGGATATGATGGCGGCGGAGGGTAAGCGCAGGAACGGAAGATACATCGCACTCGATTATGCGCGAGAAATTATGATGACGACGGAGGAGAGCGTCGTCGCGGTAAGGACGACACCGCACGACGCACGGTAAGCGCAAATGACGGAAGAGAAACGCACGACCGGTTCAATAATTGCCGAAACCGAACTGTACGGGGCGCACAACTATCATCCAAAGCGGGTTGTGATTTCCTCTGCCGAAGGCGCCGTGGTGACGGACCCTGAAGGCAGACGTTACTACGATATGCTGTCGGCGTACAGCGCGTTGAACTTCGGGCACAGACACCCCGAGATAGTGGCAGCGGCAAAAGAGCAACTTGACCGAGTGACGCTGACGTCCAGGGCTTTTCACAACGAGCTTCTGGGCAAGTTCTGCAAAAAGCTGTGCGAGCTCACGGGGAAAGAGTGTGTCCTGCCCATGAATACGGGTGCGGAAGCGGTGGAAACCGCGCTGAAAGCCGCCCGTCGTTGGGGCGTTATGGAAAAGGGTATCGCAGACGGCGAACAGGAAATAATATGTTGCGACGGCAACTTCCACGGAAGAACCGTCACCGTGATTTCCATGAGTACGGACGAAACGGCGAGAAAGGCATTCGGACCGTTCACTCCGGGGTTCAGGGTGGTGGAATACGGCAAGGCGGCGGCAATAGCCGATGCCGTCACCGCAAACACGGCGGCGGTCATACTCGAACCCGTGCAGGGGGAGGCCGGCATCATAGTTCCGCCCGAAGGCTATCTGAAAGAGGTGCGTGAAATCTGCACCCGCAACAACGTGCTCATGATAGCCGACGAAGTTCAGACGGGATTCGCGAGAACGGGTGACATGTTCGCCTGCATGCACGAGGGCGTGACCCCCGACATATACGTGCTCGGAAAAGCGTTGGGCGGCGGGATTATGCCTGTCAGTGCGGTTGTGGCGGACCGCGACGTTCTCGGACTGTTCGAACCCGGCTCTCACGGTTCCACGTTCGGCGGCAACCCGCTGGCTTGCGCGGTTGCGCTGAAAGCCATGGAGATTCTCGTGCGTGACGATTATCCCGCAACGGCGCGTCGCAAGGGCGAAAAGTTCGTTGCCGCATTGAGGGAAATCCGGAACCCCGAAATCGTCGATATAAGAGGCAGAGGACTGCTGGTGGGAGTCGAGTTTTCCGTGCCTGCCGCACCTTATGTCGAAAGACTGATAGAAAACGGCATTCTTGCAAAAGAAACACACGAAAGGACGGTGCGCTTTGCGCCTCCCGTCAACATAAGTGACGCCGAACTGGACGACGCGCTGCAACGCATCAAGAGGGCTCTGACCAGATGAAAGAAAAAACGGAAGAAATACCGAACGTCGCAACCGAAGGCGATATCGCCGAAAATTTCGGGCAGACTTCACGCGGGACAAGGCGCGGGAAAAGCGTCGAGAGAACAAAAAAGCTGGTTTATATCGCTCTTTCGACGGCTTTAATTGCCGCTATGTCGCAAATATCCATTCCTTTGCCGTCGGGAGTGCCTCTCACATTGCAGACGTTCGCGATTGCGTTCGCGGGGTTTTTCCTGGGTTGGAAATTCGCTTTTCCGGCAATGCTCATTTACGTCGCGCTGGGCGCGGCGGGTGTGCCGGTGTTTGCGAATTTCACGGGCGGTGCGGCAAAACTGGTCGGACTGACGGGCGGATTCATCTGGGGCTTTGTCGTGCTTGCCGTGCTGTCGGGAACGGGTCTGAACAAAAAGGGCGCAGTGCCCGCCGTGGCAATGTCAACGGTCGGGCTCATTGTGTGTCACCTTTTGGGAATAACGCAGTATTCCCTTGTGTCGGGGACGGCGTGGGGTGCTTCCGCGCTTGCCGTTTCCCTGCCGTTTATCGCCAAGGACTTCTTTTCTCTGTTGCTCGCCTACTGGATTTCCGTTGCCGTGGGGCGCAGGGTTAAAATCAAATTCTGAATTGCGTCCGCGCCGGGCGCGGCGTGTGATAACATCCGATAAGGGGGGTATACCGAAAATGACCAAAAGCACCAACAAAACCGATTTGAGAATCCAACGCACACAGAAGGCCATAGTCGACGCGTTTTACGAACTCCTCGACGAAAAGGCGTTCAGCGCCATTACCGTCATCGACATCTGCGACCGCGCACTTATAAACCGAGGCACTTTC
Source organism: uncultured Clostridia bacterium (assembly GCA_944349635.1). Classification (GTDB taxonomy): domain Bacteria; phylum Bacillota; class Clostridia; order Christensenellales; family CAG-917; genus Limadaptatus. The sequence continues at coordinate 500,480 of CALVNH010000001.1, forward strand.
TACACTCATTTCGAGGACAAATATCAGTTGCTCGACAAGTGCATAAGCGACATTATGTACGGATTGCACGAACAGGTGAAAAAAGCCCACGGGGAAAACGACCTCATAACTTATTACAACGAGGTGATGAGCCTTGGTATCAACTTCCTTGCGGGGCACAGGCGCAGGATAAAGACCATTATCGTAAAAGCGGACAGCGCACTGGTATTTGACAAGGTGCACGAAATCCTCACGCACAACATCATCAACCGTTTGAGCAAGGCGAGACCGAAGGAAGGGAAGGGAAAGCTGCCCGCAGACATTCTTGCGGAATTCTTTGCCGGCGGAATCATTTCGCTCATCAAGTGGTGGTTGTTGGAAGAGCCCAATTACACGCTTGACGACATTCAGAAACAGCTGAGCATTCTTGCGGAAACCACTCTGAGCGAGTATTGCGCGTGAGAAGAGGCAATTGAGGCGCAGGGATATCCCCTTGGGCACAGGCTTTCCGGTCTGCACACTCTGTACACCGTGAGGAAAGGAAAACACGAAAACAAAAAGGACTCCGTTACGCGGAGTCCTTTTGCTCTTTGAATGTCCGAACGTTGACGCAAACGCTTCACGGGGGAGTTTCGCGGTTTCGGCAACGTGGGGATTATTGACGTGCGGCGGCGTTTTCCGCAAGCCAGGTCAAGGCCTCGGCATATCCGTCGAACCCTTTTCCGCATATCACTTTCTGCGCGTAAAGCGACACGAAACTGAACTTTCGGAAGTCTTCGCGGGCGTTGATGTCCGAAAGATGAACTTCCGCCGTGGGCAGTCCCACGGCTTTCAGTGCGTCCAGCACGGCAACGGACGTGTGGGTGTAGGCGGCGGCGTTTATCACGATTCCGTCGTATCTGCCGTATGCCTGCTGTATGGCGGTCACGATTTCGCCCTCGCCGTTGAACTGTACGCAATCGACTTCAACGGACAGCGCGGCGGCGGATTCTTTCACGAAGTTCACCAAATCCGCATAAGTTTTTCTTCCGTAAATTGCGGGCTCTCTTATGCCCAGCATATTTAGGTTGGGACCGTTGATTACAAGTATTTTCATATCGTTTCTCCGTAGATGCGGACAATTTCTTCCGCGGTTTTTTCGGGGGCACCGTTGTTGTCCGCCGTGATGTCGGCAAACGTTTCGTAAACGGGTCTGCGTTCTTCGTACATTGTTTTCAGTCTTTCGGCGTCCGTCGAGAGGGGTCTGCCTTCGCACGAGAGAGACCGTGTGTCGCGTTTCAGCCAGACAATAACGCCGTTCGCCTTGAGGTTGAGACGGTTTCTTTCGGACAACACGGCTCCGCCGCCGGTTGCGATGACGCAGCCCTGTTTGAGCGAACACTCCGCAACGGTTTCGCTTTCGATTGCGCGGAATCCTTTTTCTCCCCGTTCGGCGAAAATTTGCGGTATGCTTTTGCCCGTTTTCGTTTCGATGACGGCATCGGTGTCGACAAACGCCTTGCCCGTCTTTTCTGCAACCAGCCGTCCGACGGTGCTTTTGCCCGACGAAGGCATTCCTTCCAGCACGATGTTGCAGAGGGCGCGTTTCAGTTCGCGCGTGGCGCGAACGACGGTTTCTCCTTCTTCGGGAGTGAGCGCCGATACGGTGCGGCATTCGCCCAGAAAAATCTTTTTTGCCGCCATGGCCTGCGCGGCGAGCATGAGCAGTCCGTCGCCGCAGGGAATGCCGAGGCTCTTTGCCTGCGCAGCGAATCTCGTGCACAACGGATTGAACACGGCGTCGAACACCCCTTCGAGCGCAGGAAAACGCGAGAGGTCCAAAGGACTTTTTTCTGTGTCGGGATACATTCCCACGGGAGTGGTGTTGACGACGATTTGCACGTCGTTCAGGGAATAGACGTTGCCGTAGTCGATTTCGCCGCTTCTGCTTGCCACCCGAATGCAACGAGCCCCTTCGCGACGAGCCAACGCCTGCGCGGTGTGAGAGGTTCCGCCGCTTCCGAGCACAAGCACGGACTTCCCGTTGAGCGAAATGCCCGCCCGCGAAATCGCGAAACCCATTCCTTCGATGTCGGTGTTGAAACCCAGCAGTTTTCCGTTGTCGTTGATTACCGTGTTGACGGCGCCGCAGGCAAGGGCTCCCTCGTCCGCGTAATCGAGATATTTAATGACCGCCTGCTTGTAAGGAATGGTTACGTTTATGCCCGCGAAATCGCGTCGGCGGAAAAAACCGTCCAGGTCTTCGGGCAAAACCTCGCAAAGACGATAGCCCTCAATCCCGAATGCGGCGTGCAGTTCGGGGGAGTGGCTGTGTTTCAACGGATTGCCTATCAACCCGAACTTCATTGCGACACCTCATAATAACTTCCCAGGAACACGAAGAGGTCGCTGCCCTGGTCGAGTTCGGCGACGAGAGCCAGAGTGTCGGAATTTTCTATCTGTCCTTCGAAGTCGAAGTAGAACATAAATTCGAAGTCCGTGCCCGGAACGGGGCGGGATTCCAGTTTTGTGAGGTTGAGTCCGAGAGTGGAGAACTTGTTGAGAACGCGATTCAGCGCACCCGATTCGTGAGGCAGCGACATCATAATGCTGATGCGGTTTGCGGGGGCGAATATTTTCAGCGTCTTGCTTATACATATGAACCGCGTGTAGTTGGAGTCGTTGTCCTGAATATTGGAGTCCAGCACGGCGAGGTCGTAGATATCGGCACAGCTTCTGGAAGATATGCAGGCAATGTCGGTTCTGTCGGAAGAAGCGACGGCCTCCGCCGCCACCGCCGTGTTGGCGCAGGAAATCACTTTTGCGTTTTTGGCGAACTTTTGCAGGTATTCCGAGCATTGACCGATTGCCTGTTCATGGGAATAGATTTCCTTGATGCCGGCAAGAGTCGCGCCTTTTTTTGCAAGCAGATGATGGCAGATTTTCAGTTTTATGCTGCGCACGATATAGAAGTGATGTTTTTTCATCAAATCGTATACGGCGTTGACGCTGCCGACCGCGCTGTTCTCTATCGGCAGAACGCCGTAATCGCACAATCCCTTTTCGACCGCCTGGAACACGCCTTCGAAGTTGCGGAAATACGTAATGTCGGCGATTTCGAAAAGCTTGTCCGCCGCGATGGAAGAGTAGCTTCCTTCCACACCCTGGCAGGCAACGGAGGAGCTGACGGGGAAGTATTGCTTGCCTTCCATAAGAGCCTTGCGAAGTTCGTCCGAAAGAGGAGTGACGGGCGAAACCAATCTGCGCTGATAGGCGCGAGAAGTTTCAATAATAGTCTCAAACACACGTTTAAGATATATTTTTTGCTCTTCATCTACCGATTTTGTCACTCTCGCTATGATTTTCTTTTCGCGTGAGGGGTCGGCAACGGCACTGCGGTTGCGTGCTTTTTCCTCTCCGATTTCTTTGACGACGGATTGTCTTTCAAGGTAAAGGTCGGCAATTCGGTCGTCGATTGCGTCGATTTTTTTTCTCAGTTCTTCAATCATGTTTCCACTCCGTTTTTATGTTAGGTGCGCCACGGCGCCGTTATTTTCCGTTTTCAGCATTTCGTCCAGTATGACCAGCGCAACCGCGCTTTCCACCGCCGCCACGGCTCTCGGCACAAAGCATACGTCGTGTCTGCCGTGTACGGTGATTTCCGTCTCCGTCATCGTGTCGAGGTCAACCGTGCGTTGAGGAAGCGACACGGAAGGGGTGGGACGAAACGCCACCCTCATCGTGACGGGCATTCCGTTGGTGATGCCGCCGTTGATTCCGCCCGCGTTGTTGGTGGAAGTCGCCACCTTGCCGTTCCGTATGACAAACGGGTCGTTGGCGCGGCTTCCCGTCATCGACGATATGGAAAAACCCGCGCCGAATTCCACGCCTTTGGCACCGGGAATGCCGAAGAGCATGGCGGACAGTTTGCTTTCCAGTCCTTCCGTCATGGCGTCGCCGAGTCCTACGGGAAGTCCCGTCACCACGCACTCCACGATTCCGCCCGCGCTGTCGCCCCGGCGGGCTGTTTCCGAAAGAACTTTTTCCGCCTCTTCCGCTCCCGAGAGCATAGGCAAAGCAGCGTCGTGCGCAAGGGCGATTTCGTCGGCGGAGGGCACGTTCCCGTCGAGATAGCTTTTGCCTTTAACGCCCGCGAGTTCGCCGATGTAGGCACCCACGTTCACGCCTTTTTGCGCAAGCAACTGAACGGCGATTCCTCCCGCGACGACAAGCGGCGCCGTCATTCTGCCCGAGAATCTGCCTCCGCCCGAGGCGGCGGCGTTGTCGCCGTCCTTCACCGCGGAAACGTAGTCCGCGTGAGAAGGGCGGGGGGTACGGGCGTAGCCGTAGTCGGCTTTCCTTACGTTGGTATTGTTTATATGCGCTTTTACGGAACTGTCGAGGAGAAGTTTTCCGTTGTCCGATTCCGTCACGCCGAAATCCCACACGGCGGCGTCGTCCTCGCGACGCGGAGTCGAAAACAGATATTTTCCGCTTTTCCTGCGCTCCGTAAAACGGCGCAACTCTTCCGCGTCCACGGTTGCGCCGTGCGGCAGTCCGCTCAGCACCATTCCGATTTCTTCGGAGTGCGATTGTCCGTAAACGGAAAGATTCAGCACGTCAAATATTTTCATACGGTTTCACCTCCGAGGGCTTTCAAATCTTCGAAGAAGCGGGGATAGGATTTGGCGACGGGGGCTCCGTCGTCGATTTCTCCTCCGCATACCAGAGCGGCGACGCTTGCAGACATCACCATTCTGTGGTCGTTGTATCCTTTTGCGGAAAACGGTTTTAAGGTGCCGCCGTGGATTGTCAGCGTATCGCCGTCCGTCTCGGAGCGAATTCCCATTGCGGCAAGGTTTTCCGTCACGGCGGACAGTCTGTCGCTTTCCTTCTGGCGCAGTCTGCTCACCCCGGTCATGACCGATGTGCCTTTTGCCGCTGCCATTGCAACCGACAGTACGGGAGCGAGGTCGGGCGTGTCGGTGACGTCCGTAACGACGGCGTACAGCGCGCTTTTGCGAGCCCGCACCGAATTGCCGACGATTTCAATGTCGCCTCCCATGGCTTTGAGTATGTCCGCGACGAGGCGGTCTTTTTGCGACGATTCGGGATTCAGTCCCGTCACCGTCACGTCACCCGCCAACACTCCCGCCACAAGCATGAATGCGGCGTTGGACCAGTCGCCCTCCACCTCCGTTTTCTCGGAAGGAGGAGTCAGAACGCAGGGCTCCGAAACATAGCCGTCCGGGAGGGCGGAGATTTTCGCTCCGAAAGAGGACAGCACGTCGAGAGTCATATCGATGTATCCGCGCGACACGGCATCGCCTTTTACGACAAGACGGGTGCGGCGAGGCAGCGCGCTCATGGCGAACAGCATTCCGCTTATGTATTGCGAACTCACGTTGCCCGCTGTTTCAAAGACATCCCCCGTCAGTTTTCCCGTTGCCGAGAAGGGCAGTCCGTCTGCGGAAAAGGATATTCCCGCGGATTTCAGACAATCGGTCAGTTCGCCGAGAGGGCGTTGCGGCAATCGTCCTTTACCTTCGAAACGTGCGTTGGCACCCAGCGCGCAGGCGACGGGCAACATAAAACGCAGGGTTGAGCCGCTTTCGCCGCAGTCCAGCACGGGAGAGTCGGAAACTTTTTTTATCGGACGGACGGCAAATCCCGTTGCGGTGCGCGAGATGTCCGCGCCCAACGCGTTCAGGCATCTGACCGTGGCGTCTATGTCGTCGGAGGAAGCCCTGCAAAGGACGTTGCACCCCGCGTCCGACAACGCGGCGGCAATGAGTATGCGGTGCGCATACGATTTCGACGGTACGGCGGGTATCGTGCCGTTTATTTTGCAAGGACGGATTATTACACTCATAGCACGAAGTTCTCCAACTCGTCCAGCGTCATTTCCTTGATGAAGCAGTCGCCTATACCCCTTACTAGAACGGTTTTCAGCGTGCCTTCCGTCAATTTTTTGTCGTGTGCAAGTCTGGGCAGCACGGAGCGTACGGAATATGGGCATTCGGGGAAGCCGTATTTTTGCAACACGGCTGTGATTCGTTTGTAGTCTGCGGCGGGGAGAATGCCGTGCGTCACGCACGCGCGTGCGATGACGTAAATTCCCATCGCCACGCATACACCGTGTGGAAAGCCCAACGCGCTCTCCGTTTCGATTGCGTGTCCGACGGTATGTCCGAGATTGAGCAGACGCCTGTCGCCTTTTTCGTTTTCGTCGCGTTCCACCACTGCACGCTTGTAATCCACACACGAGAAAATCAGCCTTTCCAGGTTTTCTTCTGCCACCCCTTTTTCAAGGATGTCGAAGATTTCGCCGCCCGCCAACACACCGTATTTGACGGCCTCGCCCAGTCCGCACTTCCATTCGGTTTTCGGAAGAGTGCTCAGTGTGTCGGTGTCGAAAACCACGGCGCGCGGCGCATATATTCTGCCCGCCATATTCTTTCCCGCGGGCAGGTCGACGGCGGTTTTTCCGCCGACGGAGGAATCTATCGCGGCAAGGAGCGTGGTGGGTACCTGAACGTAGTCTATACCGCGCATATAGACGGAGGCGACAAATCCGGCAAGGTCGCCCACTACGCCGCCGCCCAACGCCACAACGACATCGCTGCGGCTCATTTTTTCGTCTGCCAGCCATTCCAGCAGTTCACCCGCAAGCGCCCAGTTCTTGCTGGCCTCGCCGTGCGGAACCGTTTTTGAACAGGCGTTGTCGGGCAGTCCGGACAACACCTTTTCAAGGTATAACGGGGCGACGTTGTCGTCGGTAATCACGGCGACTTTGCACCCTGTGGGACAATCGAAGAATTCGGGCAATCTTCCCAACAGATTCTTGCCCGTAACAACGGGATATTCGTGAGAAGCTGCTTTGACTGTGATTTGCATATTTCCTCCGAAAACGGTGTTTATATTGCTCAATCGGTTGTTAAACTGCCGTTAAAGCGTTTCCGTCAACGCTTCTGCCAGTTTCTTTCCTCTGTTTTTCTCGACGGCGAGTTTTGTTTCGTTGCCGCGTTCCAGCATGTCGTGCAGGGCGGCCGCATCGCCTTTTTCCAGACAAGCGGCAAACGCGTCGAGTCTGTCGGCAATGTCCCTGACTTCTTCCGCGAGATAGTCGGCATTGTCCGTCATCAGCTCCGTCCACATGTCGGCATTCATACGGGCGACTCTGGTCATATCGCGGAAGCTGCCTGCGGAATAGCCGTAATGGCGGTGTGCGGAAGGGGATTGTACGTATGCCGAGGATACGACGTGTGCCAGCTGCGAAGTGTAGGATATCATTTTGTCGTGGTCCTCGGCGGAAGTGATTACCACGCCTTCCGCTCCTACCGACGTGTAGAGATTTTTGAGTGCGGCGAGAGTTTCCAAAGGGCTGTCCACAGGGACGAGCAGCACGGTGGAGCCTTCGAACAGGTTGACGGCGGAATGCGCCACGCCGCTGAATTCTCTGCCCGCCATCGGGTGTCCGCCCGCGAAAGACAGGGAAGGAAATTTTGCCGATAGCTCTTTCATCAGCGCGACCACGGGGCGTTTGACGCCCGCTATGTCCGTGACGACGGCGCCGTCTTTGAGCAGCGGCAGATATTCCTCGGCGACGGAAGGCATGGCAGAGGGCAGAAGCGCCATGACTAACACGTCGATTTCGGCGGCGTTTTCGTGCGTCAGCCTTTCGTGATAGGCTTTGAGCAGCGCGCCTTTCATCATTGCTTCTTCGTCCTTGTCCGTGGCAAAGACCTTGTTTTCGGTCAGTTTGCAAAGAGCGCGACCGAGAGACCCGCCCATGAGACCCAGCCCGACTATGCCGATGTTCATAAATCCCTCTCTTTACCCACTACGGGCAACATCACGTCAATGCGTTTGACCAAATCGTCGAACTGTTCGGGACGCAGAGATTGCGCACCGTCGCACAGGGCGTGAACGGGGTCGTTGTGCACCTCGATTTCCAGTCCGTCGGCACCTGCTCCGACAGACGCGAGAGAGAGCGGCAGAACCAGCCTTGAAAGTCCCGAAGCGTGACTCGGGTCCACGATGATGGGAAGGTGCGTGAGCTCTTTGAGCACGGGAATGGCGGAGAGGTCGAGCGTGTTGCGCGTGTAGGGTTCGAAGGTTCTTATTCCGCGTTCGCAGAGAATGACATCGGTGTTTCCTTCGGACATAATGTATTCCGCGCTCATCAGCCATTCCTCTATGGTTGCCGCCATACCGCGTTTGAGCAGAACGGGTTTGTGAGTTTTTCCCAATTCTTTCAGCAACTCGAAGTTCTGCATATTACGCGCGCCGACCTGGATAATGTCAATCTCCTCGAAGAGCGGGAGATGTTTGATATCCATGATTTCCGTGATGACGGGCATACCGGTTTCGTGTTTGGCGGTGATGAGGATTTTCAGACCCTCTTCCCGCAATCCCTGGAAAGCGTAAGGCGACGTTCTCGGCTTGAAAGCGCCGCCGCGCAGGACGGTTGCACCCGCTTTTTTGACGGCGCGGGCAACCGCCACCACCTGGTCTTCGCTTTCGACGGAGCACGGCCCCGCAATGAGCTGAAAGTGTTTGCCGCCGAAGAGGTGTCCGTTCACGTCGACGATTGTGTCCTCGGGGTGGAACTTGCGGTTTGCGTTTTTGTACGGCTCCTGAATGCGTTTGACCGATTCGACTATGTCGAGCGAGCGGATGAGGTCCTCGTCCACGACGGACGTGTCGCCGATGAGCCCCATGATGGTGGTGTTGTCGCCCTTGCTCATGTGGATGTCGAGCCCCAGCCCCTTTATCCATTTGACAAGGTTGTCCATTTGTTTTTTGTCGGGATTGTTCTTTACTACTATTATCATAACTTACCTTTATGCGCTTTCGCGCGGCTTCCGTCCGGTAAAGGAAGCGGAAGAGTATCGACATAAAAAAGACCGCCATATTCGGTATGGCGGTCTTTAATCACATATTGAAGAGAAGTTTATCCGCGCATACCGAAACAGGGGCTTTCAAAGTAAAAGCCCTTAAAATAGAAGTATGCATAAGATGCGTTGAAGTTTTTCATAACTACCTCTCGTCAACAATATAAAACCACTTTCGCCGTATGTCAACTTTTTTTTGTTTTTTAAGGAAAAAAGGGCAGACGACGTAGGAATGCCGCCTTGTGCGTCAGGCTTTGTCGGAGGAGGGGAGATTGAGCACGCTGATTGCGTCGCCGATGCTCTTTTCGAGTGCCTCTCTTCCGTAGGCGTCCACTTCCGTCTTGTTCTTTTCTCCGTGCGTCAGGCAACCTGCTCCGCCGATGCAGCCGTTGACGCACGCCATTCCTTCTATGAAATTGTTGGGCAGAACGCCCTTCGCCGCTTTCGCCAGAGCGATGCGGCACGCTTCTATGCCGTCGCAGGCGACGGGGTTGAACTCGAAGCCCTGTGTGTTCTGTTCTTTCAGAGCCTGCGCCACGGCGTCGGTGAGACCTCCGCTCCTCGCAAAAATTCTGCCGTAATAAGAGGCGTTGTCAAGCACTCCCTCGCGCAGATGTTCGATGTCGACTCCCTTTGCGTCGAACAGCGCCTGCAACTCCTCGAAAGTGATGACAGAGTCTATGTAGGGACGGACTTCGGGACGCTGAAACTCCATTTTTTTTGCGGTGCACGGTCCGATGAAAACCACTTTGCAGGGCGCGGACGTGCTCTTGATGTATTTTGCTATCGTGGCCGCGGGTGAAAGGTTCGTGGAGATATGCTGTTCCAGCTCCGGGTATTGCTTCCTGATGTAGTCGACGAAGGCAGGACAACAGGAACTTGTGAGGAACCCTTTTTCAACCAGCTCTTCCGCCTCCTTGTACGCCACCATATCCGCACCCAGCGCCGCTTCGACCACGTTGAAGAATCCCAACTCTTTGATTGCGGTGACGACCTGTCCCAGTTTTGCGTAGGTGAACTGGCTGGCGATGGAGGGAGCAACGACGGCGTACATCTTGTACGCGCGGTTGCCGTCGCTCTTCTTTATCATGTCTATTACATCGAGAATGAAAGATTTGTCTATCATTGCGCCGAATGGACACTGATACACGCAGGCGCCGCAGGCGATGCACTTTTCGTTGTTGATGCTTGCCGCTTTGTTTTCGTTGACGGAAATAGCCTTGACCTTGCAGGAATTTTCGCAGGGACGGCGGCGGGAAACTATTGCGCTGTAGGGGCAAACCTTTGCGCATTGACCGCATTCCACGCACAACGATTTGTCGATGTGCGCCTTTTGCTGATGGTCGAAAGTGATGGCGTTGCGTTTGCAGACGTCCTCGCACCTGTGAGCAAGACATCCGCGGCAGGCGTTGGTCACTTCGTAGCCTCCGGCAGGGCAGTCGTCGCACGCAATCTCGATTACTTCTATGACGTTGGGATTGGAGCGGTTTCCGCCCATGGCGAGTTTGACTCTCTCCGCTATGATGGCGCGCTCCTTGTAGACGCAGCAACGCATGGTCGGAGTGTTGCCGGGTATGATGGTCTTGGGAATGTCCGTGACCTTTTCCAGCAAAGTGTCGTTGAAAGCGTTCCTTGCCACTTCGCGCAGAACCTTGTATTGGAGATACTGAACCTTGGTGTCGAATTTTCGCAGTGTCTTTTTGTCGTTCATTTCAATATCCGATGTTGATAATTATATTTTGTCGCGTTAACCGTATGTTTTGCGTTTTGCTCTCGCAAAGATGTTTTGGTCAGTCGTAGTTGAGTTCCACGACCTTTCCCATGAGTTTGAGGTTGTTGGAGATGCTTTCCACCAGTTTCAGTTTCATGGTGATGTCAATGGGCAAGCCCTGGTGAGCGGCGTTTATGCTCTGTCCCACGAAGAAAGTGACGTGTGTCGCGTCCTCGAACAGCATATTTGCAAGCAGTGAAGCCCCGTCCTTTTTGTTGGAGCGTTTGGGAGTCAAATCGGAGTTGGACAGATAGATTTCGCTGAGTTCCAGCAACTTGCGCAAAGTCAGCACGCCCTCCGTCGTCAAGTCTATGCCGTTTATGTAACCTATCGGAGGAACGTCCTTGTCCGGAAATTCGAACGACGCGTTCACCTTTTCTCCGAGGTATCTCGCCACCACTTGCGAACTGGTGCCGCCGCAGACAATCTTTTTTCCTTCTCCCGAAAGAAAGCGTTCGACGTAGAAATCGTCCTTGTCCTTCTCGACCGGCGGACCCACCATAATGCGCACGGGATATTTTTCACGCACACGCAAGACGGCCACCGTGGTGTCGTCACCCGGTTTTCCGAGATACAAGTCGTTGCAGGCGCCCGCCAGCATGCACGCAACGCCCCTTGCGGACATACCCGGTTTAAGGTTGCGGTCCAGATGTTCCATGACGTCCTTGCGCAGCCAGCCGAAGTTGAGCAGCATTCCTATGCCCGCGTGTATGACGCCGTCGCTCATCAGCACGATGTAGTCCTCCGCACGCAGTCGCAGCCTGGTCCCGTAAACCTTTTTGCCGAGAATGTTGTATTCCTTTCTGTCGAAATCGGTGCATTTGCCGTTGCGAATGAGTATGGCTTCCGGATTGTCGAATTCGAACAGATAACCTTCGCCCTGTTCGTTGATGTGTATGACGGAGAACGTGGCGTATGCGACCTGGCGCACTTTGCACACGGGCAAAGTCTGCACAACGGTTGACACGCATTCCTCCATGTCGATGTTGTTGGACACCATCGTACAAAGGATTTTGGACGTGAGCGTGGCGAGAATGTTGGCTTTGACGCCGCTGCCCAAGCCGTCCGCGAGAACGAGGGTGGTGTAGCCGTTGCAGTTTATTTGTTCGACCTTGTCACCGCAGAGTTCTTCGCCCTTTTTGTTCAACGAGGTATATCCGCTTTCCAGAAAAAGTTCCATCAGTCGTCCTCTTCCGAAGAACGGGGTTGCAAGGTCTCTTTGAGTTTGAGCAAGGCGACCTTTGTTTCCGCCGTCGTTTCGCCGAGCAGGGAAGCGATTTCCTGCGCGACGCGCATTTGCTTTTTGATGACTTCGTCCGTCGTTGCCAGCGTTTCCATCTTGACCGCGTTCAGCTTTTCGTCGTATTCGACGTTGTCGGTGATGTCCTTCATCACGCCGAACATCACGTTATGTTCCTGCAATATGACGATGGAAAGTTCTATGTATTTTTTTGTGCGGTTGACGAAAACGCGCTTTTTGCTGACATTGGCACCTTTTCCCGCCGCCGCGATGAACTCGTCGCAGTCGAAGCAGTCAAAAGCGTTCATGCCGTGTACGTCGTGTTCCGTGACCCCGAGCAGACGCATTGCCTTCGCGTTGATGTCGATGATGCGGAAGTCGTTGTCCAGCAACACGATTCCGTTGGGCGTGTTCTGAATGATTTCGTAACTCATCGATTCCGCGCGGCTTCTCATATACGGCAGGCACATTTCGATGTCGGCGTAACCGTTGAGAACGGCAATCGCCTTGTCGCGGCAGGTGGAGTAGCCGCAAGCGCCACAGTTGAGCTCGTCCGCGGGCGAGGTCTTGCCGGTTTTGGCAAGTACGGCACGAATGTCCTTTTCGCTGGGAATGAAATCGTCCAGTTTTATTCTGGGGTGGAGTTCTGTGAGGTCCACTTCCACGGGTTCCGCCGCTTGACCGTCGGCCGGAGTGTCGGCGTCCTTTGCGGCGTATTTGCGTACGTCCTCGTTGGATTTAAGCGCGCCGCCCTGTTTTTTGAGCGTGCAGGGTCCGCCCACGCAGGCGTGGTCGCAACAGTTGAGTTCGAGGAAAAGCCCGTTCAGAGAGTCGATGTCTTCCAGCACTTCGAAACAGCGGTTGACGCCGTCTATGGCAACGTATTCGTATCCCTCGGGACGCGTCTCGAAAGATTTGATTATGCCGTGACTTATGGGATAATAACGGGCGCGGTTGGCGTCGCCCTGTGCGGTTTTGAAGGAGTTGATTTGCTCCAAATCGATGTTTTCCTGAACAAAAAGACGGTTCAACTCCTCGAAAGTGAGCACTCCGTCGATTATTCCGCTTTCTTTCGCCTCGCGCTTCTTGGCGATGCAAGGACCTATGAAAACAATCTTCGCGTCGGGATAACGCTTTTTGAGCATGCGCGCGTGAGCAATCATCGGGGACGCCACGGGAGCCAGATATTTCAGAGCTTTGGGGTAGTATATCTGAATCATGCGGTTCACCGCGGGGCAGGCGGAAGTGATGAAGTTTTTATACTCGCCCGTACGCAACAGCTTTTCGTATTCTTCAGTTACCGCCTTTGCGCCTACAGCGGTTTCTTCCACCATGTCGAAACCTAGTTTTCCCAGTGCAATCTGCATTACTCCGAAATCCTGCACGGAAAAGCAGGATACGAACGACGGGGCAAGACTTGCGATGACTTTGTCGTTGCCGGCAAGCAACGCCAGAATGTCGTCGGTTTCGCTGTGCACCTGCTTTGCGTTCTGCGGACAGACGTGAGTGCATTTGCCGCAGAGAATGCACCTCTGTTCGATGATTTTTGCCTGGTGGTTTTCGTAGCGTATTGCCTTGACGGGGCATTCGCGCAGGCACTTGAAGCAGTCTTTGCATTGCGCGTTCTTGAAATCCAGATATGGCGCCGAATTATGCATATCGTTTCTCCGTTTTCTCTCCGACCGTTCCGCCCGTTGCGGAACGTACAGCGGGCAGAAATCCGCCCGCAAACAGTATTAAGCCGCCGCGTTACCGCGGCGGCAAAGGTTCATTGAGGAATTTTCTTGACGATGACGTCGCTGAAAAAGTCCATGACGTTTTCCGGTTTGAGCGCATAGTAGTCGCCGTCCACCGTGACGCTGACGCCGTCCGAGCCGCATTTGCCCATACAGAAAGTGCCGCCCAGGTCGACGTAGTCGCCGAGATTGTTCTTGTTGATTAGGTATTGCAGTTCTTCGACAATTTGTCTGGAACCTTTGAGGTGGCAGGAGCTGCCGATGCAAACCGTGACTTTTACCATATCGAGTTCCCCCCTTTGTTATTCGTAGTCCACGACGTCGACCCAGTGCATGAGGAATTCTCTTTCCTCCTTCTTGCCTTTGACCAACTGGGATGCGGCGACGATGGGAATCCATTTCTGGACATACTGTTTTGCGGTGTCGCTCTTCAGACAGAAGAGGTTGAGATATTTCTCCGCGAGATTGATTTCGCCAGCCAGCCAGAAGAGCAGATAGGTGCGTGCGACGTCGGCGGAGGCATTGCCCTGCGTTGCGTGCGACCAGTCGATGATGTAGGGCGTGCCGTCTTCGGCAATGATGACGTTGCTGGGGTTGAAATCGCCGTGGCAGACCTTGTTGTGCTTGGGCATAGCTTCCAGTCTGGTGTGCAGGTCGTAACGGATTGTGGCAGACAAATCCGCAGCGGAAATCTTGCGGTTCATCTTGTCTTTCAGTTTGTTGAGCAGAGGAGCCTTTTTGGAGTGAATCTCCATTTGCAAGTCAACGAAAAGATTGAGATATTCGTCGATTTTGTCGGGATTCTGCTCCATAAGCTGCGCTAGAGTCTTACCCTTGATATAGTCCATCACGATTGCCCACTTGCCGTTGACTTTCGTGACCTCTTCGAGCTTGGGAATGTTCAGACCGGTTTCTTCCACTCTGGCTTGATTGAGTGCCTCGTTGAGTATGTCGGCCTTGGAGTAGTGTTCGTCGAAAACTTTTACCACTTTGTCGCCGTCACGGTAGACGGTCTTCGTGTTGCGTACAGCAATAACTTTATCGGTTTTCATAACTGCTTTCCTCCTTATTTGCCGTAATATGCGTTGAGATACATCTGCTTGATTTCGCTCATCAGCGGGTAGCGGGGATTTGCGCCGGTGCACTGGTCGTCAAACGCCTGTTCCACCATTTCGTCGAGTCTTTCGAGGAAGTATTTTTCGTCGATGCCGTACTCCTTGATGGTCTTCTTGATGCCGACTTTGGCTTTGAGTTCGTCGATGAGCTTGATGAGACCTTCCAGCTTGTCCTCGTCGGTCTTGCCCTTCACGCCGAGAGCCTCGGCGACTTCGGCATACCTTGCGAGGGTGTGCGGGTGGTCGTACTGCGGGAAGGTACCCATTTTGGCGGGAACTTCTGCCGCGTTGAAGCGCAACACTTCGTCAATCATCAGAGCGTTTGCCACGCCGTGGGGCAGGTGGTGGAAGGCACCCAGTTTGTGCGCCATGGAGTGGCAAACACCGAGGAATGCGTTTGCAAACGCCATACCTGCCATGGTGGCCGCGTTTGCCATCTTTTCGCGCGCTTCGGGGTCGTTGGCACCGTTGTCGTAGGCGCGGGGCAGATATTTGAATATGTTTTGCAGGCTGCGGATTGCGAGTCCGTCGGTGTAGTCCGTCGCCATCATCGAAGCGTAGGCTTCGAGGTTGTGCGTGACGGCGTCGATGCCGCTCGCCGCGGTCAGACCCTTGGGTGCGTTCATCATCATATCCGCGTCGACGATTGCCATATTGGGCATAAGCTCGTAATCGGCAAGAGGATATTTGACGCCCGTCGTTTCATCGGTTATGACGGCGAAAGGAGTGACTTCGCTGCCCGTTCCGGCAGAGGTGGGGACTGCGATGAAGTATGCCTTTTCGCCCATCTTCGGGAAGGTGTACACGCGCTTTCTGATGTCCATAAAGCGCATTGCAAGGTCCATGAAGTCCACTTCGGGGTGTTCGTACATCACCCACATGATTTTGCCCGCGTCCATTGCGGAGCCGCCGCCGACGGCGATGATGCAGTCGGGTTCGAAAGCGCGCATTGCTTTCGTGCCCTCTTTCGCGCAGGCGAGAGTGGGGTCGGGCGCGACGTCGAAGAACGTGGTGTGCGCGATGCCCATTTCGTCGAGTTTGTCGGTGATGGTCTTCGTATATCCATTATGATACAAAAAACTGTCCGTGACAATAAAGGCTTTGCGTTTTCCCATAACATTTTTCAATTCGTCGAGGGCAACGGGCAGACAACCTTTCTTGATGTACACCTTTTCGGGTGCTCTGAACCAAAGCATATTTTCTCTCCTTTCGGCTACCGTTTTGATGTTGACGAGGTGTTTGACACCCACGTTTTCGCTGACGCTGTTTCCGCCCCAGCTTCCACAGCCGAGTGTGAGCGAGGGGGTGAGTTTGAAGTTGTAGAGGTCACCGATACCGCCCTGGGAAGAGGGAGTGTTGACCAGTATGCGACAGGTCTTCATGCGGTGAGAGTATTCTTCGATTTTGGCTTTCTGCGTCACGGCGTCGACATAAAGCGACGCGGTGTGACCGTATCCGCCGTCCGCGATGAGGTGTTCCGCTTTGTCGAGAGCGTCGCCGAAATCCTTGGCTCTGTACATTGCGAGCACGGGGGAGAGTTTTTCGTGCGCGAACTCTTCGGAGATGTCAACCGATTCCACTTCGCCAATCAGGACTTTTGCCGTTTCGGGAACGGTCACGCCTGCGAGTTCGGCGATTCTGAACGCGCTCTGTCCGACGATTTTGGCATTGAGGGCGCCGTTTATGAGAATGGTTTTGCGGACCTTTTCGAGTTCGTCCTCTTTGAGGAAGTAGCAGCCCCTTGCGGCAAATTCCTTTTTAACTTTCGCATACACTTTGTCCAGCACGATGACGGACTGTTCGGACGCGCAAATCATGCCGTTGTCGAAAGTTTTGCTGTGAATTATGCTGTTCACGGCGAGCAGGATGTCCGCGGTGTCGTCGATGATGGCGGGAGTGTTGCCCGCGCCGACGCCGAGAGCGGGTTTGCCGCTGCTGTAAGCCGCTTTGACCATGCCGGGACCGCCCGTTGCGAGAATGATGTCGGCTTCTTTCATAAGAAGATTGGTCATTTCGAGGGAAGGAATGTCAATCCAGTCGATGATACCTTCGGGCGCGCCTGCCTTTACGGCGGCTTCGAGCACGATTTTCGCCGCGGCAATGGTGCAGCCTTTTGCTCTGGGGTGAGGGCTGATGATTATGCCGTTGCGGGTTTTCAGAGCGATGAGGGTCTTGAAAATGGCGGTGGAAGTGGGGTTGGTCGTGGGAATGACCGCTCCGATGACGCCGATAGGTTCGGCAACTTTCTTGATGCCGAATGCTGCGTTTTCCTCAATCACACCGCAAGTGCGGGTGTTTTTGTAGGCGTTGTAAATGTATTCGGACGCGTAATGGTTTTTGATAACCTTGTCTTCGACGACGCCCATACCGGTTTCCGCAACAGCCATCTTGGCAAGAGGAATGCGCTGTTGGTTGGCGGCAACCGCCGCTGCAAAGAAAATCTTGTCGACTTGTTCCTGCGTGAATTCGGCGAATTTTTTCTGCGCTTCGCGGACTCTCGCAATGGTGTCTTCAAGTTTTTCGACGCTGTCAACAACTTGATATTTTTTCATTTCTTCCATATCGGTCTCCTGTTAATTGTTTTCTTCTTTGCTTAATATGTCTTTAAGTTTTGCAGACAGCACCGCGAGCGACGCCGCCATGTTTTCGTTTTTTACCGCCACGGAATCGGGCAGAGACAGCGACACGGGCGAAAAGTTCCATATCGCGCGCACCCCCGCTTCCACCGCCGCGTCCGCCGACGCCTGTGCCTGGGAGGCGGGCAGAGTGAGAATGGCAATTTTTATGCCGAGTTTTTTGACCGTGGCACCGAGTTTGGAAACGTGCAGAATCTTCTTCCCGTTTACGTCCGTGCCCACAAGAGCTTCGTTCACGTCGAATCCCGCAATGATGTGCAGACCGTATTTCTCGAATCCGCTGTAACCCATAAGCGCCTGTCCCAGCTTGCCGACGCCTATGATGACGGCGTCTTTCGCGTGGTCGTAGCCCATAAAGCACTCTATGTCGTGAATGAGGTCGGGGATGTAATACCCGACGCGGGGTTTACCTTCGTTGACCACCGCCATGGACAAATCCTTCTTTACGACGGCGGGGTTTTCCTGCATCGCCTCGGCAAGCGCCACGGAAGAGATGAACTCCGCACCGTCCGCCTCGATTTTTTTCAGATAACGCAGATAGCCAGGCATGCGTTGCAGGGTTGCCAATGATAGACTTTTGTCGGATTCTGCCATGATACCTCCTGAATCGCAAAATCGATACTTTTTATATCGTTATTTCGCGTGTCGATTGGATTATAGTCTTGTGCGCACGCAATGTCAACCGAAAATCGGCACAATTAAAGAAATTTTTTCCCGATATTCGGCAAACGGGAAATTTCTTGCCGCTTGCGGTAAAAGTCGGAGCAGAGGAGACGACAAAATTTTCAAAACAGTTGACAAAGGTACCCCTCTGAAATATAATTGACAATGCTTTTATGTAGCATTAGCCCAGCTGGATAGAGCGTCTGGCTACGGAACCAAAGGTCAGGGGTTCGAATCCCTTGCGGCGCACCATAAGGGATTCGTATCGGTGAACGTAGGGCTAATGTGCACACATAAAATAATGTGTACCCTTAGCTCAGCTGGATAGAGCGTTTGGCTACGGACCAAAAGGTCAGGGGTTCGAATCCCTTAGGGTACGCCAAAACATAAGAAAAACAGCCATATTGTGGCTGTTTTTCTTGTTAACTTTGATGCAAATGAAATACCGATATAAATCCCTTATTTGTAAATTGTCAAGGACACAAACTGCTAATCAAATTGCTAATCAAGAAGAATTTTGATACACATTTGTCACATCTCATTAATCGCAAAAACAAGTCGTACTTTTTACTTTATGCCAATTTGCTAATAAAACGTGCAAAAAATCTGCAAAAATGTAAAAAAAAACTTGGGGCAAACCCCAAGTTTATAATGAAATATTTAATTCTTCAACTTTCTTTTCATTTAACAACAACGGATTGTCGATTGTTATTGTGTTTCCCCCAACTAGCAAAAAGTCATCATTCCCATTTAACAAATTGCTGTATAAACTTTCATTTGTGGAGTTGTTATACCATGCATTATAAACAGTTTTAGAACTAATAATAATTTGATTATTTTTTTCATAAACAACTGTGATATTATATTCTGTGTAATAACCAGTATCAAATCTGTGTGCAGAATCAAGTATTTCTCCACTCATATCACCAACATAAGTTGCAATTATCGTTCCTTCTGCGCCCATATTTCCCAAAAGTGCTTCACCAAACGCATTAGATGATGCTGGCAAAGATGCGTTTGTCGCTGATCCGTAACCTTTATTTTGCAAATCACTAATTGTTAAATCTTCAATTATTGTATTAACATCAAAAGAATTGATTTCTTTTCTGAATTGCTCAATATATATTTCCTTATCCTCTACCAAAACTTCTTCCGTTTTAGATAAACCCAACTGTGCCAAAATGGTTTCTTTTAAATTTTCCCCATTTGGCAGTCCATTAGGTGTAGGAAATATCATTCCGCAAAAATAAGTACGTCCGCCCCTTTGCATTTCGTAATAAACTGTTGTTTTGGCATCACCTTCTACATAGAAAATTGGATTTACATTTTGAGCATCAGAAAAACCAATTTTAACAACATTTACAAACATATCGTTTAGTTGTGCACTAAAATCAATATTTGAAAAGTTTTGATCAAAAATTTCACCAATAGTTATTTTTTCTTCCACTTCTCCGCCTGGATCACTTGGGTCGATTGGCGTTGGCGCAGTATATGGTGAACTTAAATCTATCTGATTTGAAATGCCCGTTCTATAATTGCCCTTTCGGTATTCCTCATAAATTTCTTCTGCCGTTTTATCACTGGCGCCTGCAATTATTATAGGCGTTTCTAATAAGTCTCCATCTGTTTGCACATCATATCGAATGAAAGAGCCATCTTGAAGTATTGGCCCTAAAACTGAAAACACTGTTTCTGAGTTAACATTTTCTTGTGTTTCGCCAGAAACATAATAGTTTACATTGCTCACTGGCAAATCAGAAATTGCACCAATTTTGCTTTCTATGTAATCAACGGCGTTTGATATTTTTTCAACAATCTGGCTTTTTTCACTTTCTTTAACTTCTTGCTGTGGAGTTAAGCCTGCCTTTGAAAGAACGCTGTCTTTAACTTCGCCTTTTAAATAGTCAATGGTTTCTTGTGGTAAAGATACAACAACTGATGAAAGTTCGTCGCCAACCATTGAAATAACTTGAAGGTTGTCGTCCTTTAAGCCATAAGCCTTAACATCTGCATCGCCATAAACATTTTCAGCGATTTGATTAACTTCGTTTTGAAGCATGGCTTTTGTATCCATTGAAACACCAATGCCATCATATATCAAAGAAACACTTATTGTTTGCTCACTTGGGGTTGGGGCAGGAATGTTTGGCTGTTGAGTTGAATTATTGTTACATGCAGCAAGTGCAGTTACTGTGCCAGCCATTGTGAGAATTCCTGCTGTAAGTTTAAGCCAAAGTTTTTTTGATTTTTTCATATTATTTGTATTTCTCGTAAACATGAGTTTTTATTGATTATTATCATTGTATCATTCTGAAATAAATTTTGCAATAAGTGTGCGATATGAACTGTCAAACAGGGTATTACTCATAAGCGTAAATTTATGATAATGAACTGATCAATACTCATGCGTGTATGCGCCTGATGAAAATTGTAAAAATGCTATGGGAAAGTCAAAATTGAAAAAAACTTTTTATTCAAATACGACGAGTACAATTTTCATCAGGCGCGATTTTTTTAGCATAAGCATCGTTATTGCTTTATCTCTAAAACTGCTAATCAAACTGCTAATCAAACTGCTAATAATTTGCGTAAAATATTAATAAAAACAGTTGGTTATCGTTAGTGTTTGTTAATTATAAAAAAACGATATGTGGTATTATGTAGAGAAAAACATACGATATATAGTGGTTGTTAATGATTTTTATCAGTTGCTAAAAATAGCGTTTAGGACCCGCTACGGACCAGAAGGTCGGGGGTTCGAATCCCTCATGCTACGCCAGGAAAGCCCGCAGAGAACTGCGGGCTTTTTCTTTGCCGCGGAAAAACGGCGGAAGATACGATGTGTTGTTGAGGTTTAACGCATTTTCGGGTTTTGCAGGGAAATCGTTCGCGGGAACGGTGATTCAATCAAATCAAATGAAAACAAAAACTCGGGGGAATGCCCCAAGTTTTCGAAATCGCATTTGGCTTGTCGCCGACAATGCCGACGAATGCGGCTTTGCGCGGGAGAGAGTCAATCGGACGCTTTTTTTCTTTCGTAGGCGGGGACGGAACGGAATCGGCGGAAGGCTATTTGCGCGTCTGCAAAAACGAAAAGACGTCCCAAACCGTAAAACGCCGCCGCCATAACGGGTACCACCGCCGCCACCCATGCGCCGATTATATCGACGTCGATGAAGGGGTACGGGTAACGCGTCGTGCCGTAAAGAGGCGCGCCGACTTCTGCTCTCACGAAGATGAACACGGCGTAAATTGCGGGATACAACAGCCACGCGAACGCCGCGGAACGGGCAGTTCTGCCGTGCGGCAAAAAGACAATCCAGTCTATGATGGCGAAAATCGGCACTACGCCGTGCACGATATAGTTTGCGGCGTTCAACGCCGCACCGGAACTTGAACCGCTCATCTGGAAATTCTGCCACGAAAGCATTGTCCAGTATACGACGAAGGTTATGGTTATGTAGAAAGTCAGCGCGAGTTGAAAAGAGCAGTTGAGATGTGCGGCTTCGCCTTTGGTTCCGTCACGCGCTATTTGAACGGCTGTCATGACGGTAAGCACGCAGAACATCGCGACGATGAAAAGGTTGGTCTGCATCGTAAAGTAAATTATCATCGATTTGCCCATCGAAGTGGTGAACATAATCGCGCTGCCCGTCACGCCTACGATAAGCCCTGCAATACGCCAGACAAGCGCAAAAATTCTGTTGTTTGAAATAATCATGGCTTTCTCCTTAACCTTTAAAATTATACCACACTCGCGCGCACATTTCAACAACGGTGTTTCCGACGCAGAAAATAGCATTTCGGCGCAAGGCGGTTTTAATAAAAAGCCCGCAAAAGATTTGCGGACTTTGGTTTGACGGGTTGTCATGCTTTTTTGAAACCGTCAATCGACGGCAAACACGCGGTCGAGAATGCTGTCTGCCTGCGGGATTACTCCGCAGCCGACGAAGACGTCGTTCTTGCGACAGTCCCTGCCGTGGAAAGCGGCGAAAACGTCCTTTGCTTTCTGTACCGTGACATAGAAAACCTTGTAGTATTCTCCGCTGTTTTGTTTCCTTGCCTCAAATCCGTATCTTGCATTGAGGAAAATAAATTCTTCCTCTCCGTCGATTCCCGTGAGGTCGTTTCCCGACAAATCCGTAACGGCAAAGCCTTCGGTGATGAATTGGGCTTTTATTCTTTCGTATTTCTGCAAGCGCTCCGTGTCGATGATGTTTTGCAACAATTCGTGGACGGCTGCGGCGTCCTGCTCGGCGGACTCCGCTATGACGCGCGAACCCGTGAGGGAAGAAAAATTGGTCCACTCTTGTTTGTGATATCCTTTGTGTTGTTCGCCCAGTGAGTCGGTGCGTGTTTTTGTGGTGCCCAACGCGTACGAAACGGTTTTCTCTTCCTTCCTGAAAAGGAACTTCTTTTCAATCACTTTGAAAACAAACTTGTAGTCGTATTCGAATTCCCAACCCACGATGGAAGTCTTGATGTCTTTTTCGAATTCTCCCGCGCGGAGAATTGTGTCCGCTACGAACTTTGTTTGCTCGGCGTTCAGCTCGAACTTGTAGCCGTCGGCGGCAGTAACGGAGACGGACACTATTTCGGAGTCCGCGTTGATTTTGTCGGACTCGCGGTTGCATGCCGTGAGAAAAACGGCACACACCGTAAATACCGCAAGCAGAGCGGTCATAAGGATTTTTTTCATGGTGACCTCGCTTTCCTTGCGCGGGTTTCGTCGCGCCGCGCAAAGATCGATATTATTGTATCATACGTTTCGGCAAAATGCAAAGAAACACTTTGCGTCTTTCCGCACGTCGGGAATGCGGTTGTCGCCGGGCGGGACGGAACTTGCTTTTGTCGGTGTCTTACCGTGTGGCGGAAAGCAGTTCGACAAAAAAAGAAAAACCCGCTTGCAGGCGGGTTTTGTGCGGATTGCGCAAAGTAAAGTAAATTTGTACGGGCGCGTTTGCGGGCGCGCGTGTGAGAAAAGCGCGCGGTAAAAGCGCCTTTGCGATTGCGCGGGGGCTATTTGCGCTTTTTCTTTACTGTGGAACGTCTGACGACGCGGTTTGCGGCTGCTGCGCCTTCTTCCTGTGTCGCGGGAGCGGCATTCTGCGTGCAGAGCGAGAGCATTTCGTTGCAGAAAGAGTTGGTCAGGGTTTCGCTTGCCGTCTTTTTGGCAAGTATGCTGAAAGACAGATTCTCGGTGTAGGGCACCAACATGGTGAACTCTTTTGTGAAATCGTCCACATTGACGCCGTTGAAGCCCGTTTCGAGCACGCAGGCGTACTTGTTGGTTTCGTCGGCGGTCTGGGTGATGACGGTGAACTTGTCGAAAGCGGTCACGGGAGTGCCGGACAAAATCGCCGTGCGGATTGCCAGAGCGTCATAGCCGAGGCTCTCCAAAGAGGGCGTATCGCGCAGAATATCGGCGCGGATTTGCTGCCATTGCGAGATTTTGTAAGATTCCGCAATGAGCCATTTAATGACGTTTCCGGGCAGATTGCGGAGGTTGTTGAACATATACCAGAACGGACCGATGGGGAAGGTGGAGTCTTCCAGTGCCTTGTAGATGATGTTGATTTTTTCCGCCGCGTCGGGGTAAACCTTGACGGAAACCTTATACCCGTTGTGGTCGTCGTTTTCCTTGACGATGAGAATTGTTTTCGACTTATATTTGTAGACCCAGTTCAGGGTGCCGCGCTTTTTGATGCAATACACGCCTTCCAGACTTGCGACGTAATCTATGACTTCCTGCATGGTCAGCGTTTTTTCCTTATGCGGCATAAGAATGAGGTTGTCGAACTCGGCGTTGCCGATCATGTTCATCTTGATGATGTCCATATCTGACGCGCCGTACTCCTCCATTGCGCGCGCGGCGGCAGGATATTTCTTGACGACGGTGTACACCTCGCCGTCGTGCAGCCTGACGGAGTTGTAATAATTCGTGTTGGTGATTGCGGCGACTTCGTCCTCGTCTTCGGAAGGCTTTATGTTGTCGTCCGTGGAGAGGTAGGTCATGAGAAGAGAGGCGTTGTCGTTGGAAAACGCGACGACGGGAGGCGTCTCGCCGCTCTCTTCCTTTTTCTTTTGCTCGTACTTCTTGGCACCTTTGGGAGATACCAGGAAGTAGACCAGCCCCAGAATGATGGCCAGGACGACGAATATCATGTCGAACAGAAGAAACATCATGGGGTCGTCGACGACGGAGAGAACGAAAGCGGAGTCGATGTCGGAAACGTATGTTCCGAGGACGGGAGTATCGGTTCTCTGCGTTCTGAAGCCGGGTTTGTCGGTGAAGGAAATCTGTTTGGCGTCGACATATTCCACCGTGCGGAGAGATACCGTTACGGAGCCGTTTTTGTCGAAGCTCACAACGCCGACTTTGTCGCCCGCGAACAGATAGGAAGTTTCTTTGAAAACGGCGCCGTTTTTGAGGTCAAGTCCCGTTTGAGGGTCGGACAGCGCAACGCTGTATTTGCCGCCGACGTATATGAGTCCGTTGTGCGCGGAGGCGGAGGAGAGGAAAACCACCGAAATTATGCAGACGGCGAAAGCCAGCAGAATGCATATCACGAAAGCCACCATGACTATCTTGGCGATGGCGGGGTCTTTCAGTCCGTAAGTCACTGCCAGTTTGTTGGAATTTTTCTTGTCGGATTTGTTTTTATTCTCTCCCATAAGCCCACCGTTTCGGTATAAGTATACATATAAAATGCGTTAATTTAACGATATATGAAAAAGCGGTTTTTGTCAATGATTGCCGTAAAATATTAAAAGAGGCGGCAAATAACCGAACGCCTGTATATTTATGTGAGAGCAAGTATCGCCAAAGCGGTTGTTTTATTAAAAAACGTTTCGGCGAAGCGTGCGGAAAAAAGTGGCGTATTGCATTGTTTCGGCCGGTATGGTACAATATTCGTACTATTTCGGGAGAGTTAGAGTTTGCAAAAGTACACTTACAAGGCTGTTGACGCAAACGGAAAATTCGTCAAAGGGACGGTTGTTGTCGCGGACGACAAATCTTTCAGGGATTTGTTGCACGAGCAGAGCCTGAAATGCTATGACTACCGCATAGTCAACAAAGCCAAACAAGCCAAATACAAGCCGCTCAAAGTGGGGGAACTGATTGCTTTCAGCAGGCAGTTGTCGTCCATGTTGTCGTCCGGTCTCGATTTGAGCATGAGCCTGAAAATGCTTTACGAGAGGACGGAAAAGAACAAAAAACACCTCAAAACCGTGCTTGCCGCATTGTATGAGGGTATTCAGAAGGGCGAATCCCTTGCCGCGGCGATGGCGACGATGGAAAACACTTTCCCTTCTCTTTACATAAGCATGATGAAATCCGGCGAGATGAACGGCAAAATCGACGAATCGCTGGTGACGCTTGCGGATTATTTCGAGAAGGAGCACAAACAGCGCAACCAGATAAAGAGCGCGATGAGCTATCCGATTATTCTCCTCGTGATATGTCTTCTCGTCGTCGTACTGATGTCGGTGGTGGTGTTGCCGCGTATGGTGGATATGCTGCCCGAGGGCACCGAAATGCCCGTGCCGACGGCGATACTCATGGGCTTGAAAGATTTTGTGGTGAACAACTGGTTCGTAGTGCTGATTGTCGTTGCAATTCTGATAGTCGTTCTTCCGATAATTTTCAAAATTCCCGCGGTTGCGAAATTCACCGGTATGATGAAAACCCGCTTGCCCGTCATAGGGAAGTTGCGCAAGATGCTTTACACCGCAACTTTCGCACGTTCCCTGTCCACGCTTTACGCAACGGGGATTCCGCTGCTCGACGCCATTTCCATGGGCGCCGAGATTCTCGACAACAAACACATCGAAATGCAAATAAGAGAGGCTGTGGTTTCGATTAGGAAGGGCAGCTCCATTGCGGAAGCATTCTCAATCGTTTCGTCTTTCGACCCGATGTTGATGACGATGATTTTCGTCGGCGAACAGTCCGGTACTCTCGACGACATTCTCATACAGACGGCAAAATATTTCGAAGAAGAAGCGCAGAGCGCGCTCAAAAGGCTCATCGGCATGATTTCGCCGATAATGCTGATGATAATGGCGGTCGTGGTAGGATTTGTGCTCATCGCGGTCATGATGCCCATGCTCACGCTTTATCAGTCGATAGGTTAAAGGAGAGGTTATGTACGTATTACACATCAGCGGCGATACCGTCAAGATTCTGGAGGGGTCGTTCACCCGACGCAAAATCATCATCAACAGTCTTTATTCCGTCGCCATGCCCAGCGACTATCTCGACACGCCCGACGAGAAAGGATACGAGAAGCTGGAAGCCGTCGTGACGAACGGGCTGCGGGATTTGGACGAGGATTTCAAAAACAAGAAAATCCGCGTCGTTCTCGACAACATCAACATTCCGTTCAGGGAAATGACCGTTCCCATGCTGAACAAGAAAAAAACCATAACTCTCATCAAGAACGAGATTTTCAGCGACGAGAAACTGGCGAGCGGCAACACCGTCGATTATATCGAGCTGGAAAGGAAGGTTGACGGACAGAAGCAGACCAGAATCATGGTGACTTACGTCGACAACGTAATACTTGCGGACATACAGAAATTGTGCAAGAATCTGATGTTCAGGCTGGTGTCGATAGACGTAGGGCAGAATTGCACGGCAAAACTCCTGCGCTATACGGCGGAAGCGCTTCCGCAGACCTACATTTTCACGGAACTGCGCGACAGCATGGTCATGATAAGTCTGATTGTGAACGGAGAGTTCAAATACAGCATGACAAAGAGCATTATCTCCATGGAATCTATGAGGTTCAAGAGCGAGAGAATGTATTTTGCCAACGACATAAGCAACACCCTCCGCAGCGCAATGGACCTTTTCAAGAAAATATATCCCGACCTCGTCTGCAACAACGTGGTGGTTGCCGGTACCGCCGAGAAATTCGAGCTGATGAAAAAACCGGTGGCGGACAAACTCGGCGTCGCCGTTCAGTTGGTTTCCGTGCCCGACAACATCGACAGCATTGCCGACGAGGATTACAACGAATTCTTCTGCACAATCGGCGGACTCATAAGGGAGGATTGAAATGCGTAGAAAGGATATTAACCTTCTGTACAGCCTGACACAGGAGAGCAAGAAGAAAAATTCGTCGAATATGCTTCTGATAATGATTGCGGGTGTAATCGTAATCGTGGGGCTCATGACCTTCCTTTTCGTCAACGCGAAGCTTAACGTGTCCAACAATCAGTCCATGCTCAAAGAAATAGAAGACAAAATCACTCAGACGGACAGATTGAGCGTGTTGCAGAAACAGTACAACGACATGAAATCCGCTTACGAGAGCGACATTGCCGAAGTCATTGCGGAGATAATGCCGGGGCAGTTCACCTCGTCGTCGGCCAAGATAAGCAAGAAGTTCGTCGACATTCTGATGCTCACGGACAAGGAGGACGCAACGGACAACGGTTTCGACAAGGACGACATTGCCGACAGAGTTTTCGATGTGGACATCAAGAGCATAGCAATAAACGGTGACGAAGTTACGGTTGAATGTGCCGTGGAAGATTATATCGCGGCATGGGACTTTGCGGACTATCTCGCGGGGAACAAGCTGGAAGAATATCCCGCTCTCGACGCGCTCATTGCGGCGAATGTAATCTATTTCTCCGGCGTTGAAGAGAATTACCCCGGACTTCCTCAAAAGCCCGTGGAGGTTCCCGCCGGTGACGAAGGAGAAGGCGGGGACGCAGAGCAGCAGGAGCCCGAAAAAATCGGTTTCACGCTCAAATTCGTTGTGAATTGGGAGGCGCTGAGCTTATGAACATGAGTTTCAAAATTACCAACAAAGACAAAATATTGCTCGTGTTGCTTGCCGTTATTCTGTTTGCGGGAATGATGTACGTTTACGGAATTATGCCCGCAAACACCGAAATCGAGGAACTGGAAAAGAAAATCGAGGACAAACAAACCGAGCTCAGGGAGTTGCAGTTGCAGATTGCTTCCATCAACATAAACGCACTCGAAAAGGAATACGACAAACTGCTCGATTTCTACTATACCGCCGACAAGGGCGAACTTGCCGACAAAGTAGGTATAATCGCCATCAACCGAATGATTATCAAAATGCTCGATGAGCATAACATAAGCGAATACAGCACGGTTGGCTGGAAAATAACCGAGGACAGCTATACGGCATCGTTCGGCGACTACAAGGCAAATTATTTCGTTGCCAGCGCAACGTGCTCCACGCCTTTCAAGGCCGCACCCGCCGATTTGTACGCATTCGTCGAAACGGTGCGGAACAATCCTTTCTTCCGCATGACTTCGCTCAGCATCTCTTATTCCACGGATGCGGAGACGGGAGAGGAGAGTGCCGCGGGCAATTTCGTGCTGATGTACTACATGAGAGCAAACACGGGAGTTGCGGACGTTCCCGCACTCATGAATGCGGTCGGCAACGTGTCCGCAGACGGCGCAGTCGTTTCCTTCGATGCCGTCGAAGGCGCGGTGAAATACGAGTTCTATTCAATCACCGAAGGCAACGACGGAAAAACGTATACTCTCATCGAAAAAGCGGGCATGACGACTTCCGCAGAGGGCAGACTGTCCTATATGTTCGGAAGCGCGGCGTTGGAGCGCGGCACACATACAATCGGAGTGCGCGCGGTCGGCGACAAGATGAAAGGACAGTTCAAATCACCCGTCGATACAATGACCGAAGTGGTGGTGACTATAGCATAATCCGATGTTGTGTCGGTAAAAACGCTTGTTGAACTGCTGTTTTGGTAAGAAACGCGCAATATCGGAAGAAGCGCGCAACCGACGGCAGCCGAAACTCCGGAGGTGGAGAAATGAAAGCGCAAATGCGTCGAAAGGGTAGAAAATCCAAAAGAGGTGCTTCTCTCGCCATGGTTCTGATATCTATGACAGTACTCATTATCATGGGGACTCTTTTCACGACCATTTCCATGCGCTCTTACCTCTATTCTTATGCCAAGCTCTGCAAACAACAGGCGTATTACACGGCGATGTCCAGCGTTGAAAGTTTCCACAGCCTGCTCAAGAGCAATCCCGGCATAATAGGCACCATCACGCAGGAACTCAACCGCGCGCTTGACGAGGATATAAACGACGGCATAGACCCAACCAACGTGACGGTCACCATAGGCTCGACTTACGGCGGAGACGGCTCCTCTTACGTTCCCAACGGGTTTTTCGATTTGTACATGGGCAGGTGCACGCTGCGCGCCCGCTACGCCAACGTCAACAGAAACGAAATCAGCATAGAAGCAAACGCCACTTACAAAGGGTACAGCGATTTCGCTCGCGCCAAAATCGCCCGTACCAACGCGGCGGCAAGCGAACTCAAGAAGATTTTCGACAACACCTTCTGTCTGCAATCCCCGATAAGCACAATTATAGGTACCGTGCCCAACGGCGATATCTATATTTCGCAACCCGTGTTGCCGGAATTTACTGGTGACAGTTTGACCGATGACCGAAAAGCGTACAATGAAGTGCTCGGTGAACTCAAAGATGATCAAAATGTTAATACGACTCTCCCGGGACAATATATCCGCGATAAAAACGGTAACATCGTGACAACCGGTTCTGAAGGACGATATAACAAGGTTTTGCGTGATGAACTTTACGGAGAGGTGCAGGCAAGCACGGGGAACAGCAAATTGACCGGTCATACACGCACCGCCGACGTGGACAATTATCCGATGGCAAAAGATGCCAAAGGATATACTTATTACAACGATTGGGTGGAGCTTTACATGTTTGCGCCCGTAATCGGAAGCGGAAGCGGCAGCGTGAACACCGCCGTCAACGGAAACGTTTACGCGAACTCCCGCGTGCTCATCGGTCTTCTCGACCGCGACAAGAGCAATACACAGCATCCTTGGACGTGGGACGACGCAAGAAAGCGAATGGTTTATCCGAGCGATGCCGAAAAAGGTGCTGCCTGGTTAAGGGGTGATTTGTCCTGTCGCGATTATAGATCTTCAGGCGACAACGAATACAATTACGAGCACGGCTTCGATTCCGACGTATTCTTCGACCACATGGACACGATTTCTTACAGCCGTCTTTCCGCCCAGTTCCGCGTCAACGGGAATATGTATCTTTGGGAAGACGCGCGCATTGAGAACTTCGACAGCACTCAGACCGACAATGCCCGCAACGGAATCAAAAACAATATTTACGCCTATAAGAACCTCACTATAGACGGCACGTATATCGAGGGGTGGCACAGCAACGAGACCCCCATAAAGCCCGCGGACGAAAACCGCTATTACGTCACAATATACGGCGACGTAATCGTGCAGGGCAATGCTCAGATTATCGGCGCTCAGATTACGGGCGACGTTTATTGCTTCGGCGACGAACTGCTCATGGTGGACACCACCGTGAACGGCAACGTGTATTTTTCGGGCGCAAAGTTCAGTTCCGACTGGCTGAGAGTGAGCGGGAATCTCATCATTGAAAACGCAGGTAAGAACACAACTTACAGCAATTACAATTCCGGTTTCGGCGACAACGACATCGTGGGAAGAAGCGACTCGGCGCAATGGGGAGCCGTGCTCACCAATACGCACGTTTACGGTACGTTGTGGTCTGATGTGAACACTCACATCGTTTCCGCGAAATGGTGGGTGACGGGTTCGCTCATCGACGTTTACAACAACATTTACGTCGACGGTTACCTTTTCCTCGACGGTACGCGACAATACAGCGAAGGTTATTATGCCAACTGGGGCGGAAAAGACCCGCCCGGAAGCACGTACGCATCGTCGTATAACGGATTTGCCCAGTCGTCCGACGACAGCGCGAAGGAGTCTTCCGTGATATACGCGGACAAGTTGCAGATTGCCACGAGTCAAAGCCGACCCATTGCCACAATCGACACCTATGAATTGGGTACGGTCATGGTCGGAACGGACGGTATGCGAATAGACGGACATTATTATCTTTTTGCAAATTCCGTCAGGATTCAGCGATTGCTGTCGGTGTCGTCCAACAACTTGATTGACAAGACGAGAGTTTATGCCAAGTACAACGGCAAGGAATATCCCGACGGTGCGGTATCCGCAAACGCGGACGTTTCCACAATCGCCAACAGAATAAGCAGCGGAGCCGGTTTCATCGAAGTTGCGTTGCAGAATCTGCTTGTTCAGCTGAAAAAAGGATTCGGGCTCAAGGTGCACGACAACGTCGGAATTTCACAGATATTGGACAAGTTCTTCACCGGAACGCAGGTTAAAGAAAAGATTTGGGAAGGTAAAGTCATCAATTTGCGCAAATGGAGCGCGCCTGAACATAAAACAGAAACGGAAATAAAAAACGGCGAACCCGGCACGTATTATCACGGTTACGACGTCAACGGAGGAAAAGGCTTTTCATCTGTCGAAAAATCATCTGTCGAAAAATTTGTGGATTATATTCTGGGCAGAAATGATTTTACTGATCCGCACCCCGAAGCCGGTGAGGTTTCCGCGGACGGTAAGACGTTGACTATCAAAGAAAGTGCGGTATTCGGCGGAAAAGCTGATTTCAGCAGTTATAAAACTGTGGTTTTCGATACGTCGGAAGGCAACATTCATATCAGATTCCGGGACGGCGCGGTTTTCGGGAAGAACACCGTGGGAGCTGGTGCCGCCGTTGCTCCCAGCAAAGTGGTGTTGAGGGGCGGCAATATGGTGTTCTTTTACCTGGAGCAGGAAGAAAATTACAGCATGAACGACCCCACTTTGATAATAAACGACGGATGTAATTTCGGTGTGGTGGAGGCGTCGCAGGGCACCAACTACGGCAACGACGGCTTATATGTGATTTCCAACGACGACGTGCTTATCCGTCTTGCGGGCACAACGCAGTTCAACGGATTCGTATACGCGCCGTGGGGACATCTGTTCATAATGCCGGGCAACGACGGCAGCAAAAACACGTTCAACGGCTGTATGGCAATAGAAAGTCTCATCGTTCTTACGGACGCCGAAGAGGCGGGCACTGACATTATATCCATAATCAAACAGTGGTGGAACAATTTGACCTGGGACGGCGACGAGTCTTTCGACCCCATTGTCGAGCAGTATGCGAACTGCATTTACAATTACGTTATGCCGCCTCTGATTGTGGACGCAGGTGTGTCCTTCGGGGGTACAGACGACGAAGTAGTCGACTTCGGACGGGTCGTCTGGGAGTTTATGGGATTCTATTAAAAATAAGTGCTTAGAGGCTTAATGTCGACCCGCAAAACGCGGAGTCGGCTCAAATGCAGATATATCGCAAGTGCGGAGACAGAATGAAAGCGAAGTTGAAAAAAGGCAAAAAGGGATTTACTTTGATTGAAGCCGTGGTAAGCGTGGCGGTGTTCGCCATTGCCGCGGTGCTGTTTGCGATGATTCTTTTCAACGCCACCCACATGGTGAATCTGTCGCTTGTGTACGACCGTGACAGAATAGCGCTCACACAGGCAATAGAAACGGGTTCTAGGGATAGTAGTATAACCGTCACCACAAAGGAAGACGGCGACATAGGTTACGAACAGATGACCATCGATTTGTCGAAAATAAGCAAGAAATATTCCGACGAACGCGGTGTGTACTACATTTACCGCGCGCCGTCCGGCAGGGAGTATTGTCTGTACGTAGGTTCGGCCGACGGAATGCAGGAAATCTGACGCGGAAACGCACGGGAGAGACAAAGAGTGTATATCGGGAATCCGCATAACGCGAAAAGGAGGAGAAATCTCAAAAAAGGTTTCA
The DNA here is from genome assembly GCA_944349635.1 of uncultured Clostridia bacterium. Classification (GTDB taxonomy): domain Bacteria; phylum Bacillota; class Clostridia; order Christensenellales; family CAG-917; genus Limadaptatus. Next base: position 533,247 of record CALVNH010000001.1, read on the forward strand.
CCCTTGCCGAACTTCTCGTCACGATAGTCGTGATGGGCATTTTGAGCATCTGCGTTTTTCTGATTACCTCTTCGGCTTCCAAGACTTTCCGACACGGACAAGCCATCATTGCGGGCGACGACGTTAAGGACCTTATGATTGAGTACGTCCGCCAGATTATCAAGGATAAAGAGAAGATTTGGCTTGTCGACGATATCAACACGACGCTTTCCGACGGACGCACGAAAGGCGAAAAATATATTTCCACGGGCAACTTGCTGTTTTCTTTCAACGGAATCATCTACATAATGGACAGCAACATCGACGGAGAATTTCCTCTCGTCGCGGACGGAGCGAATGCGGGATTGCCGGCAAACGCGCGTCCTTTGCTTGGGTCGGGCGACGACGGCACTCCGAACACGGAGGCTTACGGCAATTACAGAGTCAATTTGTCCTTCCAGTCTTTGCTCAACCAGGAGGGCAAGGCGCTTGCCGTCAAAGTCCGTATAGCCGTCTGGGACAGAACCAAAGGCAGTGCGGGGTCTTACGAGGTCGTGTCCGTGGGCGAAGAAGTGATACACTTTTATAACATGGAAAACAAAAACAACAAGGTGCAGACCGACGGCACCGCACCCAGCTTCAACTATTGTTTCTACGCATAAGACTTTATGAACGCGGCGCTGAATGTCACTTTGTATATTTTCAGTGCGCTTGCCGGGCTTGCGGTGGGCAGTTTTCTCAACGTGTGCATTTACAGACTTCCGCGCGGCGAATTTTTTTCGCGTTCCAGGTCGTATTGTCCCAAATGCGGAGCACAGATAAAGGCTTACGACAACATTCCTCTTTTCAGTTACATTGTTTTGCGCGGCAGATGTCGCAATTGTAAAGAGCGCATTTCTCCGCGTTATCCCTTGGTGGAGCTTTTGACTTGCGCACTTTGGGTGGGCAATTACGCCGCTTTCGGAATGGACGGATTGACGCTTGTCTGGGATATCGCCGTGTCCGTGCTTGTAGTTGCCGCTTTCGTCGACCTCGACACGTTTGAAATTCCGGACAGCGGAATCGTGGTTTTGCTCATACTCGGGTTGGTGACTTTTGCGCCTTTCGGAGGTGTGAGCTGGCAAGACAAACTGATAGGTTGCGTGTGCGTCAGCGTGCCCATGCTCATCGTCTGTCTGTTCGGAGGAATGGGATTCGGCGACGTCAAACTGTATTTCGTGCTCGGTCTGTTGCTCGGCTGGAAAAAGATTTTGTTGGTGTTTCTGCTTTCGGCAGTGCTCGGCGCCGTGGTTTCGGTTGCGGTGCTGGTGAAAAAGCGCGTCGGGAAACGCGGCAAAAACACATCGGAAAGCCGTGACGAAGACGCAGAACTCGCGGAGTACACGAGCGGTTCGGAGTCCTTCGGAGAGAGCGCGCGTGATGGCGAACGTGAAGGCGATGACGACGACGCAGGTGAAAGCAATGAGGACGGCGCAGAAGAAAGCGACGTTGTTCCCGGGAAAAAAGGACACGAAATTCCGTTCGGGCCGTTCATCGCAATCGCTACACTTGTAGCGTTATACGGCGGCGATGCTGTTATCTCGATGTACGCCCGCATATTGGGATTATAGGGGGATTAAAGTGCTCAAAAAATCCTCTATACAGTGCTTAAAACGGGTTTTTTTGCGATGTTGCGTATTGACACGGAGAAGGTGTTAAGTTATTATGTTAACAAGGGAGGGCTCTTCGTTTGGACAATCATATGATATGGGAAACCCTGCTCGCCAACGAGGTTATCACTCACGAGCAGTTGAGTGATGCTTTACGGTGGCAACGCAGTCATCCCGACGAAGACGTCGGCAACATTCTGTTGTCGCGCGGCATCATCAACGAATCCCAATTGCTTGCGGCTTACGCCCAAAGACTGGACGTCGCTCTCATCGAGAAAGATTTGGTCGTCAAGCGTCCCGAAGTACTGAAACTGGTTCCCGAAAGTCTGGCACGGCGTTACAACATAATGCCGCTGGATATAAACAACAACAAAATTCTCATCGCGATATCCAATCCCGAGGACATGAGCGTCGTCGAGGATGTCAAGATGAGCTCCCGCATGGACGTTTCGTTCGTGCTGTCCCTCAAAGAGAACGTCGTCGGCGCAATCGAAAGATATTACAAGAACGTCGAGCTTTTCTACCGTGAGGAACAGGCGGAAGTGCAGACGATAAACATCGTTTCCACCGATACCGCCAAAAAGATGGACGAAATCGAGTCCAACGTCAACAACACGCCCGTTGTCAAACTTGTCAACAACCTCGTGCAACAGGCGTACGTCAGGCAGGTGTCCGACATTCACATCGAGCCTTTCGAAAACGACGTTCTCGTGCGCATGCGTATAGATGGCGACCTGGTCGAAGTCATGAGGCTTGCGCCCAACGCGCTGAACAGCGTTATCTCCCGAATCAAAATTCTTTCGGGAATGAACATTGCGGAAAAACGTATCCCGCAGGACGGCAGATTCGCTTTCACCAACGACGAATTCAAGGTGGACTTGCGTGTGTCGACCATTCCCACCATTTACGGCGAGAAGTGCGTTATGCGTCTTCTCAATACGGGTGGAGAAAACTTGCTTTCCTTTGAGCAGTTGGGAATGACGAAGGAGAACATTGCGCGTTTCGACCATATGCTGAGCGCGCCGAACGGGATAATACTTGTCACGGGTCCTACGGGCTCCGGTAAATCGACAACGCTGTACGCGGTGCTGAATAAGTTGCGCAAGCCGACCATCAACATAACGACCATCGAAGACCCTGTCGAAAAACAGATGTTCGGCGTCAATCAGGTGCAGGTCAACAGCAAAGCGGGAATGACGTTCGCAAGCGGTCTGCGCGCTCTTCTGCGTCAGGACCCCGACGTCATAATGATAGGTGAAATCCGCGACTACGAAACGGCGGAAATCGCGGTGCGAGCGTCCATTACGGGTCACTTGGTGCTGTCTACGTTGCACACCAACGATTCCGTGGCAACCATCGTCCGTCTCATCGACATGGGTGTGCCGCCGTATCTGGTGTCGGCTTCGGTCAACGCCATCATCGCACAGCGTCTGGTCAAGAGGCTTTGCCCCTATTGCAAGCGCAAGCGTGCGTTGGAGGATTCGGAGAGAGCACTTCTCGAAGACAACGAAATCAAGGACGTTTTCGAACCTGTCGGTTGCCCCGAATGCAACCATATGGGTTACAGCGGTCGTATAGCCATATACGAAATAGTGGAACTGGACCATCAAATCAGGAAGATGATTTCCTCGGGTGCGCCCGTTGACGAAATCAGAAAAGTCGCCGCCGCAAACGGAGCGGAATTCCTCGCCGACAACCTGCGTGAACTCGTGAGAAAGGGCGTCACCAGCATGGACGAGTACAACCGCATAATCTACACGGTGAGTTGACGGTGAGTTGAATAAGGTTATAACAGCGGAGAGCTTTTATAATAATAAAAATCATGATGGAGGGACATTATGAAAACAGCAAACAGAAAACACAAGAAGGGCTTCACTCTGGTTGAGCTGATTGTCGTCATCGCAATCATCGGCGTTCTCGCAGCAATCATCGTTCCTACGACCTTGCACTTCGTCGGACAGGCAAATGACCAAGCGGCATCTGATGAAGTTTCAACGGTACTCAATGCACTGGACGCAGGCTTTACAACTGAAGTCGCAGGCGGCAAGACAATCGATGCTACGGCACTTATCGCTATTTTGGATGCAGCAGGAATAGCAGGTTCTTCCCTCAATAATGAAATAACCGTTGTTTTTGCTTACGACAGTGATACAAAAGCTGCTTCCTTTACTGTTTCGACGAGCTATAGCGTTGACATGGAGCAAAGCAAGAGCTATACAAACATCACTCTTGCTGGCGGTGCAGACATTGATATTACTTTGAAGAATAACGGTACCGAAAAAGCTTGGGCACAAGTTGTTGCACAAAGCTGATTGTCGGCTGGTTTATCAAACTTAATCAGAATAACAACCTAATTTATTGTTCTAGGCACAACCCGCATGAGCGGGTTGTGCTTGGGCATAAAATGCGCAGGGTGGAAAATATGAAGACAAGCGGACACAACAAAGGCTTTACCCTTGTCGAACTCATAGTCGTGATTGCGATTATGGGGGTTCTTGCCGCTATCATAATACCAACTACAATGCATTTTGTGGGCGAAGCCAAAGCGGAAAAAGCAGTCGCGGAAGTTCACACCATTGTTGACAATATTTATGTCAATCTTCCCAATATCGAATCGGGGAGTGTTCCAGGACAGAACGATAGTATTGTAGGTCGCGATACCGTCAAACAAGTGCTGGAAAATTATATTGGTAAAGCTGAAGACGGAACCGTGGTTAAAGGTGAAGTCGTAGAAACCGAAATCAACGGATATTCCGAGCAGGTGTTGCGAATCACGGCGATTTCTCCGCTGTCCGACGATAACGGACAGATAAGTTATTCGAGAGATTATTTGCTCAATCCCGGTGTAGAGTACTCCGAATCTTTCGAGTTGACATGCGATTCTTCGGGGTGGCATTGATTTTTTGCGTCATAGGTTATAAAGATTAGTAATGAAGCGTGTTTCGGGGTTTAATCGCACGTCGAAAAAAGGGTTTACCCTTGTCGAACTCATAGTCGTCATTGCCATTATGGGTATACTGGCGTCTATTGTCGTGCCTGTGACTCTTCATTATATCGACGACGCGCAGAAGTCCGTCGACACCGTTTATACACAAGACGTGGCAAAATGGGCTGTCGATTGCATCAACGACCTTATGCAGAGACAGGACCCCGCAAAACCCGTCAATTCCGCCAACATCGCCGCAGAAGTGAAAGCCCGTTACGGCAACGAGTTCCCCTATGCAATAGGTTATGTCAATGCAGGGGAGATAGGCAGTCCCGTTAAGCCTAATTTTACGGCGGCGCATGACACCGGTTCCACGCAGGACTACATCGTCATTTACATTGAGGGGAGCCTGCTGTATGTCTATATGGTCAAGGGCGGAGAAGAAGTGAGCACCCAGAGAGTGGTGCGAACCATTGCCGCATAGTTCAAAAGCAATTGCAGCAGTTTGCCGCACCGAGGTGCGGTTTTTTGTTTGTCCGAAAAAGGGTGTCCTTGTGCGTGGAGGTGCCGTTTGAGGTGCGGTTGTCCGCAGTGCCATAAGAGCATCCATTCGTTTGTGTACGCTTGCGTTTTTCAAGGACAAGTCGGGAAGGCTTTGTGAAAAACAGCCTTGTAAAGCCGAAAAAGCACTCCTGCGCCGTGTTCATTTGTTTTTCGAAACAGCACAAACGCGACACGACAAAAAAATACACGCCGTTCCGAAACAGAATCAAAAAGTCCGTTTCAAGCGGACTTTTGTTTTGATTTCGGACCGCGTTTTCACCGCGGTGCGGATTGCGGGAGGGACTCAGTTCTCGATTACGGTGCAGGACAAATCAACGGAGAGTATCTGTTCGAAAGAGCTGTCCTTGCAGGAGATTCCGTAAACGGTGATGTTAGAGAGTTTTACTTCCTGCACGCCGCTCAGGGAGGAGAGTTTCAGCCCCGCGGCTGTCGAGTCTTTCTCTCCCAGCACGCCGCCGCTTGCCGAAGAAGTGACGTAGACGTGTTGCGTTCTTTCGTACTCGCCGACGGACACCGTGAGGGAGGTCAGAGTGTGACCGTTCAAATCCACGGTGACGGAGTCGAAGAGAGAAGAGGAAATATACAGGTTGTCCGTTATGTCAGCGCTGAGCTTTATGACGTGTGCACACCAGGCGAGGGCGTATGCATCGTCGGCGTTGTCGGCGTAAGCCACCACTTTTCCGCTGCCGCTGTACGATGCGGAATTTGCGAAGTTGTTTTCTTTGTAAATCTCGATTGTGCCGTTGTTCACCAAAAAGATTCTTCCCGTCGAGGAGCTGCTCAACGAAAGGGTGTGGTTTCCCAGTACGAAAGTGGTGTTTTCGGCAACGGTTACGTAAAGGCTCTGATACGAGTCATGGGCTTTCGAGACGTTTGCCGTCAGGGTGATTGTGCCGTAATTGCAAACGTTGTCGTAAGCAATGTCGTTGAGCGCGGCATACAATTCGTCGAAAGTCGCCACGGAAATTTCGCCCGCAAGCACCGTGTAATTTGCAGTGTGCGTTCCGTAATATTTTTCGGAGAATGTCGTTGCTTTGCTGACGGCTTGCGCGAATTCGCCCTTTTTCGTCACATTTGAGCAATTCAAGTAGCTTGTTGTGTAATCGACACCTTTTTCAAGCATTGTGTCGCCGAAGTACAACACGACGTCGGGAGTGGTGTCGGTACCGTATTTTGCGGATTCGGGGAAGTCGTGTGCCACGGCCGTCTCCAAAGAACTGCGCACAAAGTTCGTTCCCGTTCCCGCAAGCGGAGCGGGCGCCGTTTCGTTGAAGTAGGCAAGTCCGTTGTTTTCGAAGATTCCGCCCGTGCCGAACACGAGATAGGAGCCTTCTTTTTCGGCAAAACGTCCGTTGACAATCAAGGTGCCGTTCACGGTGATTGCGGAAAAATTGATTGCGTCCACGCCTTCCGCAACGGTAAGCGTGCAGGAAGAACGCACGGTAATCGGGGAGGATACGCTCACGTTTCCGTTCAGGGTGACGGCGTTGTAGTTGTTGTCGAACAACGCCGATTGCAGTTCGGCAAAACCGTTTGCCGAGGTGCTTCCCGGCAGAATTTCGTATTGCAACGTGTACCCTCCGTAATAGGTGGTGGACGTCGGCAGGAAGGAAACGAAAACTTCCACCACACCGGCGTTCACGGGACGAATGCCCGATTCTTCGGAGCCGACGTATCTGTACGATAACGTGTAGGACGACCTGTCCACATTTTCCTTTCCGAACGACGGAGTTGCGAAATGAGGATACCCGTCATACACGAACGTCGTGTCGGAAAGCGTTACGTTGTCCGCGCCGAGTAGTTCGCGAACCACAAACACACCGCCTTGGAAAACGTCGAGCCGTTCGTCTGCGTAGACCGTGCCGTTGTTGATGAGGGGAGCCGAGGCGGAGGAAATCTCCGCTTCCGCGGCATGGAAGAAAGTGCCCGCATTGACGAATTCGCCCATGTTGTTGAGGAAAGCGTTGTTGACGAATTCTTCTTCCGTCGACAGAGTGCCCGCATTCAGGAGAACGAGATTATTCTGCACGGAAGCGCAGAGAGTCAGCGTGCCGTAATTGTGCACGGTGTCGTTGAAAGTCACGTTCGGGCATCGTGCGGTCAGAGTCCCGTTGTTGGTCAGTGCGCCTTTGCAAGTCCAGGTTTCGTTTATCGCGAGAGAACCGTTGTTCGTAACCGTGCCGTCGGTGGTGAGGTTGCTTGCGGAAATCACGACCGATGTGTCTTCGGGCACTGTGAAATTCTGCGATAAGCGAACTTCCGCAATAGTATCGAATATTATTTTTGAATAGTTGGAGTTTTCGAGGGCGGAGTAGAAGTCCGTCGAATTGGTCACCGTTTTTTCCGCGCGTAGTATCTCGAATCGGAGAGTGACGGAACCCGTCAGGGTTTTGGAATATTCCGTGGCTTCAACAGTTACGCTTGCCGTGCCTGCATTCAGATTGTCGGCGTAAGTCAGGGTATAGTCGGCGTAATCGGGAGCGGGCAGGTTGTCTTTGACAATGCTCACGGATGGGCGCTGCTCATAACCGTTGTAAACCGTTTCCGAGAAGGAAAGCGACACTTCGTATTCGTCGAGGTCGTATCTGCGGAAATAACGCTCTATTTTGTCGCTGTTTTCCACGTCGGTCTGTGTGTAAAATCCCGACGTGTTGCCCGCGCGGACGGACGCGTTCGTTGCGTTAACAAAAGTTCCGTTGTTAAAAAACGCCGCGTCGTTGCCCAGATTTATGGTTCCGTTGTTGCAAAATTCGCCGTTGTTGCAAACGGTTGGCAAGCCCCCGGCAACGGGTGAGACGAGAATCGTGCCGCAGTTCACGAAAGTGCCGTTGTTGGTGAGGGCATAAGAGCCCAGGTCAAGAGTCACGTTTTCGGGCACCGTGAGAACTTCTCCCTCGGGCACCTCGATGGCAGCGGAAAGCAACACGGAAGTGCGGTTGCCGTCGAGAAGTTCTTTGAGCGCGTTTATATCGGCGGCTACTACCGTGGAGGTAACCGGCAGGATTTGAAATTCCACCGTTCTGCTTCCCTTGTAACGTGAGGAACCTTCGACAGCCGTGAATACGGCTTTCGCCGTGCCGACGTTGACGTTGTCGGAATACTCCACGCGCAAATCGGGGTGCTGAATTGCGGGGTCGTAGGTGTCGATTATGTCGTAGCCGTCCGTAATGGTGAAAGAGGGGGTTTTCGGCAAACCGTCATACAACGGTTGGTAAGCGGTCGGCATAATGCCTATGCGGCGGCTGTCGCCGAGGTCGTAAACTTCCTTTTTGTTACTGCTCGAAAGCCCGTCGCATGCGGCAAGCGCAAGACAGACTGCCAGTATCGAAACCAAAAGAAGCATTGTAATGACGGAGCGTTTTTTCATTTTTCTCTCCTTGCCTAGGCGCGGTTTTCCGCAATCGTAAACGCGGCGGGAACACTTTACGGCGGATTTATATAGGCATTCGATAAATTTATTATAATTTATTTTAGTACAAAAAGTCAAATTTGCCTGTTTTTTGCGGGTACGGGCGTCTTTCGAGCGTTGTGTCCGCCCGCCGCCGACTGTAACGTGACGGGGAAAAGGGCGCATATTGTATATTGACCGAAGAACAAGGGGGGTGATAAATTTGGATGTTATTCGGAAAATCAAACTTGCCCTGCAATAGGGTATCAGGCGGCTACGATTTGCGTGCCCGTTACCGTAGAACCTTTCGCGAGAGCGGGTATGACGCGCACCAAGTGTTGCGGCGAGGCCGTCGTCTTGCCGGGCAGACAGGTCTGTGCGGGCGTTAAGAACGGCACCTGCGCTTTCACGCTTTCGCAGAACGTCTGCGTGGCGGTGCCCGTCGAGTTCGGTGCGAACGCCGTTGTCGGAGAGGCTTTTGTGGAGTGTCTCGGCTCTTCCGCCGCTGACATCTGCACGGATTGCAGTCTGCCCGAAGCGCCTTTGCCTGACGTGCCCGAGGTTGCGTTACCCTGACGGGAGAGGGAGGTAGACGTTGAGAAAGGGAAACAAACCCGACGAATGCAACGAATGCGTCAAAACCGTGGTGCAGAATGCGGAAGTGCGTCTGCCCATCGACGTTTCCGCGTACGCATGCGTCGACGGAGCGGAAATTGCCTGTTGCGGAGAGCCGCGCGTCGAGGTGACGCACAGATGCGGCGGGTGTCGGCTGGAAGTGAAGCAAACCGTTTCTCTTTCCGTTTCCGTGAGGTTCGGCGCGGAGGTGACGTCGGAGAGCTCCGAAAGCGTTTGCACGGACGAATGCAGTCTGTGACGCAAGCGCACGGGACGGCTTCCATCCCGTACATACGGTTTTTATCGTTTTACAGACCCCACGAAGAACACAATCACAATCGCGTGACTGCGCGGAGAGAGGCGGCGGAGCGGCAGCGCCGAATCAAACTTTTCTTTACTTTTCCTTCCTTTGATATTAAAATTAAATAACGACGGTACGATTCAATCGTAATGCGACGAAAAAAGGAAAAGACGGAGGTTTCCTCGCGGAAACGGAACCGTCGCCGGGAGGACATGTGCTTTTCGATATAGCCGCGCGTTTTGCTTTCGACGGAGAGTGTTCGGACGTTTCCCCCTACGGAAACGGGCACATAAACGATACCTATGCCGTGAGCGTAATGACGGAAAGGGGCAGATTGCGCTATATTCTGCAAAGGCTCAATCCTTACGTATTCCCCGACCGCAGCGGACTGATGAAGAATATGATTGCCGTTACGCGCTTTTTGCGGGAGTCGGTTAAGGCGAGGGGCGGAGACCCCGAAAGAGAGTGTCTTCGACTGGTGCCGACAAGGGCGGGAGAGCCGTATCTCGTCGACGGAAACGGCGACGTATGGCGCGCCACGCAGTTCATCGAAAACACCGAAGCGTATCTTGTCGCCGACGATGCGGAGATGTTCCGCGATGCGGGACGCGCGTTCGGGGAATTCGTGGCGGGGCTTTCCGACTTTGACGCAAGCACGCTGTTCGAGGTCATACCCCGTTTCCACGACACGGAAAACCGCTATGCGTCGTTTTCCGAAGCCGTTGCGGCGGACAGAAAGGGCAGGCTTGCGTTCGTTGCCGCCGAAAGAGAGTTCGTCGAAGCACGCAAAGGAGACTGTTCGCTGATAGTTAGGGCGCTTGCGGAGAAGAGAATCCCCGTGCGCGTCACGCACAACGACACAAAGCTCAACAATGTGCTTATTGACGTCGACACGAAAAAGTCCGTGTGCGTCATAGACCTCGATACCGTGATGGCGGGCAGTATGCTTTACGATTTCGGCGACGGTGTGCGTGCCGGTTGTTCCACTGCCAGAGAGGACGAAAAGGACCTGAACAGAGTGCATTTCGACACGGAGCTTTTCGGAGCGTTTGCGGACGGCTTCCTTACGGGTATGGGCGACAGCGTGACGGAGGAGGAAATAAAGCTTATGCCCTATGCGGCGAGGCTGATGACCTTTGAGTGCGGAATGCGTTTTCTGACAGACTATCTCGGAGGCGACGTGTATTTCAAAACCGCCTACGCGGAGCACAATCTGGTGAGGGCACGCACGCAGTTCAGACTGGTTGAGGAAATGGAAGGCGCATTCACGGAAATGCAACGGTTGTGTTTTGAGGCGGCGGAAAGAGTGCGCCGCGGAAAATGAACCCGAAAACGTCGAAGTTTTGATTAAAACGACGTCAAACGGATTGCCTTTTCCCGAAAACGGGAATAGAATATCCGCGAAGACGTCAACCAGGGAGGTATAAAAATGAGTGTTCTTGTAACGGGCGGAGCCGGGTACATAGGTTCCCACACCGTAATCGATTTGGTGGAAAACGGATACGACCCCGTCATAGTGGACAATCTTTGCAACAGCAAGCCCGAGGCGGTTAAACGCGTGCGCGAACTTTGCGGCAAGGACGTCGCGTTTTACGATTACGATATCTGCGACATCGACAAAGTGCGCGAGATTTTCCGCAAGGAGAAAATCACGGCGGTCATTCATTTCGCGGGGCTCAAAGCCGTGGGCGAATCCTGTCGCAAGCCTCTCGAATATTTCCGCAACAACCTCATCAATACTCTCAACCTTTTGCAGGTCATGCGCGAGTACGGCGTAAAGAATTTCGTCTTTTCTTCTTCCGCAACCGTGTACGGACAGCCAAAATCCGTGCCGATAAAAGAGGATTTTCCTCTTTCCGTCACCAATCCTTACGGAAGAACCAAACTCATGATAGAGGACATGCTCCGCGACCTTTATGCCGCCGACAACACCTGGAACATAGCCTTGCTCAGATATTTCAATCCCATAGGCGCGCACAAGAGCGGAAGAATCGGAGAGGACCCCAACGGCATTCCCAACAATCTCATGCCTTATATCACGCAGGTGGCAATAGGCAAGCTCAAACAGCTCTCCGTGTTCGGCAACGATTATCCCACTCACGACGGAACGGGCGTCAGAGATTACATTCACGTCGTCGACCTGGCTCACGCGCACTCCCTCGCCGTCGGGAAACTGGAATCGGCCCCCGGGCTGGTCACCTATAATCTCGGCACGGGCAAAGGATACAGCGTGCTTGACATAGTCAAGGCGTTCGAGGCGGCGAGCGGAAGAAAAATTCCTTACGTCATTGCTCCCCGCAGGAGCGGCGATATCGCGGAGTGTTATGCGGACGCGTCCCTTGCGAAAGCGGAAATGGGGTTCGAGTGCAAGTACGGGCTTAAAGAGATGTGCGAAGACAGTTGGCGTTGGCAGAGCAACAATCCCGACGGATACGGCGAATGACGTTGTCTTGCCGCGGAAACGCAACGCGGGGAGAACGGCTTTTCGGTGAAGTCGGAGCCGCATACATCCGAAAACAAACGAAAAAAACAAACGGAGCGCATCGCGCTCCGTTTTTGCTTGTCCTCGGGACGCGCCTCGTCAAAAAAAAACGAGTCGCGTTGCCGACATTGTCGCACGAAAGGAGCCGCCGAGGGTTGGGAACATATTCCGTCGGGTCGAGGCAGGTCGGGTAAAACGTTCGGCAACCCGCATTCAAACTCAAACGGCATTTTTGAGGCAGTGCGAATCCTTTTGCCGAACGGTTCAGAGAGTGCCGTCCGAAGAGAATTTCAGAATCATGTCCTGAATGGCGTCGTCGTTTATGGCATGCAGGTTTTCCAGATATTTTTCCGCGGAGGGACGGTCGGGGAGATGCAGCCAGTATATCATGGACGAAACGATGCCCGCCACGTGGTATTCAAGTTCAAGTTCTTCCTCGAACGTCAGGTGTTTGCCCAGCTCCGCGGCTTTGTCGTAGAAGGGCTTTTTCAGTTTCTCGCGTGCACCGAACATAAACGATATGTCGCCTTTTTTGCTGAACAGCACGGAGAGGTATTCTGCGTTTTCCTCGAAAGCGGCAGCAAGTTCGGCAATGGACACCACGCCGATTTTGGGAGCCCCGAAACGCAGTTTTTCGAGCAGGGAATCTTCCAGCTGTTTGAGCACGTCGTAGACGTCGTAGAAGTACTCGTAAAAGGTGCTGCGGTTATATCCCGCAAGAGTGGTAATTTCCCGAACGGTGATTTTATCTATTCCTTTTTCACGGTAAAGTCTCCAAAATGCGTCGGTAAGGGTTTGTTTGGTCTGTTCCACCGCCGATTTTCTCGTGAGCATTGCAACCTCCGTAAATCCGACAAAAGAGCTTTTATTGTCGGTGTAATTGTGTTGACTTGTGTTTTTTTCGCGGATAAAATACACATATATCATACAACAGGTTGTCGGATCAGGCAAGACGGACGGTGTGCTTGTCTTGCGCAATCTTTCGGAGTTGCTTATATGAATGTGGTAAAAACTTTGATAAAGAGTCTGCGCCAATATAAAAAGGAGTCCGTGCTTTCTCCCGTGCTGGTTTCCCTCGAAGTCGCGTTGGAGTGCATGATTCCTCTTTATATGGTGACAATGCTCGAAAAAATTCAGGAGGACAATTCCATCGAGAACATTCTCCTCTACGGTGGCATATTGCTTGTCATGGCGGCATTTTCTTTGCTGTTCGGAATGCTTGCGGGCAGGTACGCCGCCACGGCGTCGGCGGGTTTTTCCCGCAACCTTCGTGCGGACGTTTACGCCCGCATTCAGGGCTTTTCTTTCGCCAACATCGACAAGTTCTCGTCGTCCAGTCTCGTCACGCGTCTGACGACGGACATCACCAACATACAGAATGCGTATATGATGATTGTCCGCGTTGCGGTGCGTTGTCCCGTCATGCTTGTCATTTCTCTGATTATGGCGTTCACCATCAACGTGAAGATTTCTTTGATTTTCTTTGCGCTCATTCCCGTGCTGGGCATAGGGCTGTTCATAATCTTCCGCAAGGTCGAGCCCATCTTCAACAGAGTGTTCAAAAAATACGACGCGATGAACAATTCCGTCCAGGAAAACATAAAGGGAATGCGCGTCGTGAAATCCTACGTCAGGGAAGAGTATGAGAAAGAGAAATTCGGCGCGACGGCGCAGGACGTGCGTGCGGACTTCACCCGCGGCGAAACAATCATCGCACTCAACGCACCTCTCATGCAGTTGAGCATCTGGACGGCAATCACGCTGATTTGCATCTTCGGTTCCTCCATAATCATTCGCACTACGGGTTCGGAACTCAACGAAGCGGCACTGTCAAGTCTCATTGCCTACGCCGCGCAGATATTGTCCTCGCTCATGATGTTGTCCATGGTCATGGTCATGATTTCCATAGCGACCAGTTCCGCCGAACGTGTGGCGGAGGTTCTGAACGAAGAGAGCACGTTGAAAAATCCCGAAGACCCCGTTTACGAGGTTGCGGACGGCAGCGTGGAATTCAGGAACGTCGGCTTCAAGTATTCCGAAAAAGCCGAAAGGTTTGCCTTGCACAACATAAATCTGCGTGTCGAACCCGGTCAGACGGTGGGCATTCTGGGCGGAACGGGCAGTTCCAAGACTTCGCTCGTCAATCTGATTCCGCGTCTTTACGACGTGACGGAAGGTCAGGTGATGGTGGGCGGAAGGGACGTGCGCGACTACGACATCGAGAGCCTGCGCAATCAGGTATCCGTGGTGTTGCAGAAGAACGTGCTGTTCTCCGGCACAATCAAGGAGAACCTGCGCTGGGGCAATCCCGACGCCACCGACGAGGAAATGCAGGAGGCGTGCCGCAGAGCGCAGGCACACGATTTCGTTATGTCTTTTCCCGACGGTTACGACACGTTCATCGAACAGGGCGGCACCAACGTGTCGGGCGGACAGAAGCAGAGGTTGTGCATAGCGCGCGCATTGCTCAAAAAGCCTAAAATCCTGATTCTCGACGATTCCACTTCCGCCGTCGACACCAAGACGGACGCACTCATCAGAATGGCTTTCCGCGAGGAGCTGCCGGAAGTGACCAAGTTCATCATCGCTCAACGCGTTTCTTCCGTTGAGGACGCCGACAAAATCATCATCATGGACGGCGGCGAAATCGTTGCCTGCGGCACTCACGAAGAGTTGCTGGCGGGAAATGAGATTTATCAGGAAGTATATTATTCGCAGAATAAAATCGGAGCGGACGCGCAGGAACTCAAAAAGCTCAAAGACGCAAAAGGAGGTGACGCGCAATGAAACGCAGAATGGAAATTCAGAAAGGCAGCGCAATGAAAATCCTCGGGCGTCTGCTGAATTATATGGGTCACTACTACAAGTGGGAGCTTTTCATCGTCATCGTTTGCATCGCGATTACGGCGATGGCGGGCATCAGTTCGTCCATCTTTCTGGAAATTCTGGTAGATGACGTCATTCAGCCAGGATTGAAGCAGGGATTCGACGCCGTAAAAGACAAACTTATGAACATAGCCTTCATAATGGTCGGAATCTATGCTTTGGGACTCATCTGTTCTTTCGTCTACAACAGGCTTATGGCGATAATCACGCAGGGCTTTCTCAAACACGTCCGTGTGGATATGTTCAACAGAATGCAGGCTCTGCCCGTAAAATATTTCGACACGCACACCCACGGCGACATAATGAGCTATTACACCAACGACGTCGACGCGCTCCGTCAGCTCATTTCGCAGAGCATTCCGCAGGGGCTTTTTTCGCTGGTGTCCATTCTTACGCTGTTGGTCACCATGCTGATATCCAGCATTTACCTTACGCTTGTGGTGCTCGCGGGCGTGGGAGTCATGCTCGTGGTAACCAAAGCCGTGGGCGGAAAGAGCGCGAAATACTTCGTGCGCCAGCAGAATTCCCTGGGGCAGACGGAAGGTTTCGTGGAAGAAATGATACACGGTCAGAAAGTCATCAAAGTGTTCTGTCACGAGGAAGCGGCAAAACGCGATTTCGCAAAAGTCAACGACACGCTTTTCGACGACGCCGACAAAGCCAACCGTTACGGCAACATTCTGATGCCGGCGATACATAACATCGGGCACGTCGTGTTTGTCGCCGTTGCAATCGTGGGCGGCGCGCTGGTGTTGGGCGGAGTCAGGAATCTTTCCATAGCCGGACTTTCCGCAAGCGTCATTACAATGGGCGCCATCGTGTCCTTCCTCAACATGAGCAGACAGTTTACGTTAAACATCGGGCAGGTTTCCATGCAGATTAACGCCGTTGTCATGGCGATTGCGGGTGCGGGGCGAATCTTCGAGTTTTTGTCCAACGAACCGGAAGTTGACAACGGTTACGTCGAACTTGTCAACGCGGAAATCGACGAGAACGGCAACATCACCGAAAGCAAGGAGCGCACGGGCAAGTGGGCATGGAGACACCCCCACAAGGCAGAAGGCACGGTAACTTATACGGAGCTGAAAGGCGACATAAGAATGGTGGACGTAGATTTCGGCTACGTCCCCGAAAAGCTTGTTCTGCACGACGTCACGCTCTATGCCAAACCCGGGCAGAAGATAGCCTTCGTCGGAGCAACGGGCGCGGGCAAGACCACGATAACCAACCTCATCAACCGTTTTTACGACATCGAGGACGGCAAAATCCGCTACGACGGCATCAATATCAACAAAATCAAGAAAGACGATTTGCGCCGTTCTCTGGGCATAGTTCTGCAAGATACCAACCTGTTCACGGGCACCATAATGGACAATATCCGTTACGGCAAGCTGGACGCAACGGACGACGAGTGCATTGCGGCGGCGAAACTTGCGGGCGCGCACGACTTCATCACCCGTTTGCCCGAAGGATATTCCACAATGCTTACGGGTGACGGAGCCAACCTTTCGCAGGGGCAGAAACAACTGCTGTCAATCGCGAGGGTTGCGGTCGCCAATCCCCCCGTGCTCATTCTCGACGAAGCGACGTCGTCCATCGATACGCGCACGGAATATCTGGTGCAGCAGGGAATGGACAGGCTAATGCAGGGCAGAACCGTGTTCGTCATCGCTCACCGTCTGTCCACCATTCAGAACTCCGATGCAATCATGGTGCTTGACCACGGAAGGATTATCGAGCGCGGCAGCCACGAGGAACTCATCGCAAAGGGCGGACAGTACTATCAGCTGTACACCGGTGCCTTCGAGTTGGAGTGACGTGCGGCGGATTGCCGAAGACTTTTTGAGGAAGGCATACTTCGGCGAACGCGCGAAAAGCGCGGCCAAAAGAAAAACACGGATTAAAAAGAGACGTGCCTGTCGGTACGTCTCTTTTCCGTTGTCGTCTTGTTGTCTTTGCTGTATGTGCCGCAAAAGCCGTACGCGCCGTTCGGCGGATGCGTCAAAGAGTTCGGCAGTCCGCGTCGCCATCGGAGTCGTCGGCGTCAACGGTTACTTTGCGGACATACTCCGCTTCTCCCGCGCCTGCCTCGGCAAGGAACATTTCACGCTTTTTGAAACCGTACGAAAGGTTTGAGAGTGCCTCTTCCCGACTGATTTTCCCCGTGTTGCAGTCCGTCATGAACTGTACGTCGCGGTCTTTGAGTTTATACAGCTGCAAAATGAGGAAGGCAATCGCGTTGCCGATAACGGGCAGAATCACGAACGTGAACCACAGCCCTTTCACCGCGCCGTCGCTCTGAGTGATTCCCTGCGCTGCCAGTTGTTCCAGTTCCTGAAAATTCTGCGCGGAAATTTCCTTCCAATCGAAGAATTTGAGCATATAGAGTCCCAGCGCTCCCGAAAGCGCGCCCGTCAGTTTCGCCATGAAGGTCTGCAGACAGAACGTTATGCCTCTTGCCTCTATGCCGGACTTGAACTTGCCGTATTCGGCGCAGTCCGGCGTAAACATGAAAAGCAAGACTCCCGCCACGGCGGAAGGTATCGAATTGACCGTCGTAAGCACGATGTACGCCGTGAAGTTGCGGTATGCGGCGAAGAATACGACGAGATTTACGGCGACGGACAGAATGAGCGACAGTTTGTACAGGGTTATTTTGTTCATCCTCTTGATAAAGACGGGAACGAGCAGAGCGAAGATGAGATAGGGGACTATCGAGATTGCTCCCGCAACGAGAGAAAACAGCGAATTGTCGAACACGTAAAAGGATACGAACAGATTGAGCGAGGCCATTACGTTAAGCCCCGACGAAAAGAAGAATGCCGCATAGAAAATGAGCAGATATTTGTTTTTGAAGAGATACCTCAACATTCGTCTTACGGTGAACTGTTCCTCGGTGGGCGGCGGAAGTACGCGCTCTTTACCCTTTATGCACAGCGGAAGCATCGTGGCAAAGGCAATCACGGCGATGATGACGGACGCCGTGGCGTAGTTGGAGCCCACCTTCTCGCTGATGAGCAGAGTGGTGACGAGAGTGGTGAGTCCCATGCCCGCGTTTGCGAAAATGCCTTTTATCGACATCATCGTTTCTCGTTCGCGCACGCAGTCGGTCATGGAAGTGACAATGCCGTAAAGGGGCGCGTCGCACAGGGTATATACAGTGTCCCACACGATGTAAGCAACTGCAAACCAGGCGAGTTTCGCATTCTCCGCAAGCCCCTGCGGCATGGCGAAAAGAAAGACGGTGGCAAGCGGAATGAAAGCCACGGAAATTCTGAGCCAGGGTAAGAATTTCAGTTTGCTCTTGAACTTTACTTTGTCGAAAACGGCTCCGAAAATAGCGTCGTTGCAAGCGTCCCAGATTTTGACGGCAAGCATGACGGTGGCGGATTTTGCCACGTCTACGTCCTGAAAGAGCAGAAACGCCGTCAGAAAACCGGCTATGAGATTGTATATCGTGTTTTGTCCCGTGAAATAACAAAAATAGCTGAACTTTTCGCCGTTCGGCACGACGTATCCCTCTTTCAGCTCGAAAAGAGATTTGAGCCTGGATTTGACTGTCATATTTTCCCCCTCGGCGAAAACCGCCCGAGAAAAGTATATTATATTTTCCGACAAATTGGAATATGCCTTTTCGAAGTTTCGGAAACTGCGGCAGAGCGCGGAAAACGAAAGCCCCGCGGCACACGTGCGTGTAGTCGCGGAAGGGGCGACAACGGAGCGTGAGCACGGAAAGAACAACGGCAAAAGGAGGATTTTCCGTGCGCTCCCGTGCGCGGGCGTTGCATAAACGCACGTTTTATGCAGAAAATTTTGCATAAAATTGCATAAAACCATTATAAAAAGTGCCAATATGCAAATATTTTCGGAAATATGCAAAAATGTTTGACAATTTATACCGCACTCAATATAATTGTTTTCAATTAAACTCAAATCAAAAGAAGGTGCGTTTATGGATAAGTCAAAAATCAAAAAAGTCGTTCTTGCCTATTCGGGTGGTCTGGACACTTCCATCATCATTCCGTGGCTCAAAGAGAACTACAACAACTGCGAAGTCATCGCCGTTTCCGGCAACGTCGGACAGGCGGACGAACTCGAAGGTCTGGAAGAGAAGGCCATCAAGACCGGCGCTTCCAAAATTTACATTGAGGATTTGACCGACGAGTTCGTGAACGAGTACGTCATTCCCACGGTCAAGGCGGGCGCTCTTTACGAAGGTTACATGCTGGGCACGTCTTTTGCACGTCCCATCATTGCCAAGAGAATCGTCGAAATAGCAAAAAAGGAAGGCGCGGACGCCATTTGCCACGGCTGCACGGGCAAAGGCAACGACCAGGTGCGTTTCGAGCTGACAATCAAGGCGTTTGCTCCCGACATGCCCGTCATCGCTCCGTGGAGAGAGTGGAGCATAAAATCCCGCGAAGAGGAAATCGAATACGCCGAAGCACACAACGTGCCCCTCAAAATCAACCGCGAGACCAACTATTCCAAGGATAAGAACCTCTGGCACCTTTCTCACGAAGGTCTCGACCTCGAAGACGCCGGCAACGAACCCATGTACGAGAAAGAGGGCTTCCTGGAAATGGGCGTTTCTCCCATGCTTGCTCCCGACAAGGCGACTTACGTCACGCTGGATTTCGAGAAGGGCGTGCCCGTTGCACTCGACGGAAAGAAGATGTCCGCAAAAGATATCATTCTCGCGCTCAACAAGGTTGGCGGCGAAAACGGTATCGGCTTGCTTGACATAGTGGAAAACCGTCTGGTCGGAATGAAGTGCCGCGGCGTGTACGAGACCCCCGGCGGAGCCATACTTTATTTTGCTCACCAGTACCTCGAAACACTCTGCCTCGACAAATACACCGCGCACAAGAAGCAGGAGCTTGCCATTACGTTTGCCGACCTCGTCTACAACGGGCAATGGTTCACGCCCTTGCGCGAGGCTCTCTCCGCATTCGTCGACAAGACGCAGGAGAAAGTCACGGGCAAAGTCAAAATCAAGCTTTACAAGGGCAATATGATTAAGGCGGGCGCGTGGAGCGACTACTCGCTGTACAGCGAAGAAATAGCCACTTTCGGCGAGGACAGCGTCTATAATCAGGCGGATTCCGCAGGGTTCATAAACCTGTTCGGACTGCCCATAAAAGTTCAGGCTCAGGTAGACGCGAAGAACGCGAAATAATCCGCAACGCGCCTTGTCGCAACGGGGCGCGTTTTCAATTCGCCGTTTTACAATGCGAATTTGACGAATAAACTGCCGTTTCGGCGGCATCGGAGTAAACAATGGAAAAAATGTGGTCGGGAAGGTTCGGCAAGGAGCTTGCAAAAGACGCCGACGATTTCAACAGTTCGATAGCCGTCGACGGCAAGATGTACAAGCAGGACATCAAGGGTTCGCTGGCTCACGCCGCAATGCTTGCGGGGTGCGGAATCATTTCCAAAGAGGAAGCCGTGCTCATTTCAGACGGACTGGAAAGCATTCTTGCCGACATAGAATCGGGCGT
This sequence comes from uncultured Clostridia bacterium, assembly GCA_944349635.1. GTDB lineage: Bacteria > Bacillota > Clostridia > Christensenellales > CAG-917 > Limadaptatus. The sequence continues at coordinate 553,538 of CALVNH010000001.1, forward strand.
GCTTGAGATAGACCCCGCGGCAGAGGACATTCACATGTTCGTCGAGGCGGTACTGACCGAACGCATAGGCGATGCCGGCAAAAAACTGCATACGGCGAGAAGCCGCAACGACCAGGTTGCGACGGATATGCGTCTGTATCTGCGCGACGAGAGCGAAACGGTGGTTTCTCTCATTCGGAAATTGCTTGCCGCCATTGTCGACCAGGCGAAAAAGACCAAGACCTGCATCGTCCCCGGGTACACTCATCTTCAAAGGGCGCAGCCCATTGTCTTTGCTCATCAGTTGCTTGCCTACGCCATGATGTTCATTCGCGACGCGGGCAGAATTCAGGACGCGGTGCGCAGAATGAATGTCAGTCCTCTGGGCAGTTGCGCTTTGGCGGGAACGACTTACGACACGGACAGGATGTACACCGCAAAGAAACTGGGTTTCGACGGCTACACGCTCAACAGCATAGACGGCGTGTCCGACCGCGACTTCTGCGTGGAATTGCTTTCGGCGTTTGCCTTGATAATGACGCATCTTTCCCGTTTTGCGGAAGAACTGGTGCTCTGGACGTCGTGGGAGTTCGGTTTCGTGGAGCTTGACGACGCTTACACCACGGGTTCAAGCATTATGCCGCAGAAGAAGAATTCCGACATGGCGGAACTCGTCCGCGGAAAGACGGGCAGGGCTTACGGAAACCTTATGGCGATGCTCACCGTGCTGAAAGGGTTGCCTCTTGCGTACAACAAGGATATGCAGGAAGACAAGGAGTGCGTCTTCGACAGCCTGGAAACCGTGAAGGCGTGCCTTGGAATATTCGCGCCCATGATTGCCACGATGAAGGTCAAAAAGGACAACATGTACCGCGCGGCGGGCAAGGGCTTCATAAACGCCACGGACCTTGCCGATTATCTCACCAAAAAGGGCAAGCCGTTCAGGAGCGCGTACAAGACGGTGGGCAACATCGTCGCGGCGTGCATTGCTGCGGACAAGACTCTCGAAGAGCTCACTCTCGACGAGTACAAGGCGTTCGACCCCGATTTCGAAGAGGACCTTTACGGTGAAATTTCGCTTGCCGCCTGCGTGCAGAAGAGGACGTCTGCGGGCGGTACGGGCATGAAGTCCGTGGAAATGCAGATTCGTTTCGTCGAGGAGTATCTCAAATGACAAAGGTGTTCATCGACGGAAAAGCGGGCACAACGGGACTGCGCATATACGAAAGGCTTGCGGACAGAGCGGACATCGAGGTGGTCACTCTTTCCGAAGAATTGAGGAAGGACGTTTCCGCACGACGCGACGCGCTGAACGGTGCGGATGTTGCCTTTCTGTGCTTGCCCGACGACGCGGCGCGTCAGGCCGTCGCGTTGGTGGAAAACGAATCCACCGTGGTGATAGACGCTTCCACCGCTCACCGCACGGAGAAGGGCTGGGCGTACGGATTTCCCGAACTGGGGTCTGAGTTCGCCGCGGCAATAAAATATTCCCGCAGAATAGCCGTGCCGGGGTGTCACGCTTCGGGGTTCGTCGCGCTTGTCAGACCTCTCGTGGCGGCGGGTATCCTGCCTGCTTCGGCGAAACTCGTTTGCAATTCGCTCACGGGTTACAGCGGCGGCGGCAAGAGCATGATTGCCGATTACAATTCGTCGGAAGGCGCGCTTTGCGCTCCTCGGCAGTACGCTCTCGGACAGACGCACAAGCACCTGAAAGAAATGGTGCACGTCACCGGACTTTCGCACGCTCCCGTCTTTTGTCCCGTGGTGGCGGACTTTTACAGCGGAATGGAAGTCACGGTAGGGCTGTTCGCCGAAGACCTTTGCAACGGAGCGACGGCAAGCGACGTCAAGGCTTGTCTTTCGGAGACCTACAATGGCAAAACCGTGTTTTTCAAGGACGCTTGCGACGAAAGCGGTTTTCTTTCCGCGGGAGCGTACACGGGCAAGGACGGAATGGAAATTTCCGTGTGGGGCAACAATGACAGAATTCTGCTTGTCGCGCGTTACGACAATCTCGGCAAGGGTGCGTCGGGCGCGGCGGTACAGTGTATGAACACGGCTCTCGGGTTGCCGCCCGAAACGGGGCTAGTGCTTTGAAGAATTTACGGCGCGCGGCTTTTGCCGCGGCACAGAGGAAAGATTCGATGAATCCGACAGATAAGGAAAACAAAATCAAATCCGTAAACGGCGGTGTGTGTGCCGCTCTCGGCTTTTACGCCGGCGGAATTTATTGCGGCATAAGGAAGAACAGAACCAAGAAGGATTTGGCTCTGGTCTATTCCGACACGCCCGCGCACGCGGCGGCGGTCTATACGCGCAACCTCGTCAAGGGGGCGCCTCTTCTCGTCAGCAAGGAGCACATAGACGGCGGCGATATCAGCGCGATTATATGCAACAGCGGCAACGCCAACACCTGCAACGCCAACGGAAAGGAAGTAGCGGAGCAGACCTGCAAATTGCTTGCCGATGCTCTCGGAATTTCCGAAAAAGCGGTGGTCGTGGCGTCCACGGGCGTCATAGGTCAACCCCTCGACATAACTCCGATTGCGAAGGGGATACCCGCACTTGTGTCCGAACTTTCCCGCGACGGATTTGCCGCGGCGCAGGCCATTATGACCACGGACACGATGGAAAAGCAGGTTGCGGTGGAATTCGAAATCGGCGGAAAGACGTGCAGACTGGGCGGTATGGCAAAAGGCTCGGGCATGATTCACCCCGATATGGCGACCATGCTCGTGTTTTTGACGACGGACGTTTGCATAAGTCCCGCAATGCTGAAAAAGGCGTTGAAGACGGACGTCGACAGCACGTTCAACATGTTGAGCGTGGACGGCGACACTTCCACCAACGATATGGCCGTTCTGCTTGCGAACGGGAAGGCGGGCAATGCGGAGATAACGGAAGAGAATGACGATTTCGCGGTGTTTATGTGCGCATTGAACACGGTAAACGTGGCTTTGAGCAGAATGATAGCGGGCGACGGCGAGGGAGCGACCAAACTTCTCGAATGCGAAACGACGGGAGCCAAAGACCTTGCGACGGCAAAGACCGCGGCGAAATCCGTGGTGTGCTCATCTCTTTTCAAGGCCGCCATGTTCGGCGCCGACGCCAACTGGGGGCGCGTGCTCTGTGCGTTGGGGTACAGCGGCGCAGACCTCGACATTTCCAAAATCGACGTGACATTTCGTTCCGATGCGGGGGAAATCGTCGTGTGCAAACAGGGCTTCGGCGTGGATTTTTCCGAAGAGAAGGCGAAGGAAATTCTTTCGCGCAACGAAATCACGGTGCTGGTCAATCTCAATGACGGCGCGTATTCGGCAACCGCGTGGGGTTGCGATTTGACGTACGATTACGTCAGAATCAACGGTGATTACCGCACTTAGGAGGCATTATGAAAATCGACAACGGACAGAGGGCGGAAGTGCTCATCGAGGCATTGCCTTACATTCAGAAATATTACGACAAAATCGTCATAGTCAAATACGGCGGCAACGCCATGATAAACCCCGAACTCAAACGTGCGGTCATGGGTGATTTGGTGCTGCTTTCGCTCATAGGCGTCAAGGTGGTGCTGGTGCACGGAGGCGGCCCCGAAATCACGGAAATGCTTAACAAAATCGGCAAGAAATCGGAGTTTGTCGACGGGCTCCGCGTCACGGACAAAGAAACCGCGGACGTGGTCCAGATGGTGCTGGCGGGCAAAATCAACAAGAGCCTCGTCAATTTGCTGCAAAGCCTGGGCGGAAAGGCAATGGGACTCAGCGGCGCGGACGGCGGATTGATTTCGGCAAAGCAGCTTGACGCAAAACTGGGTTACGTCGGCGAAATCACTTCCGTCAACGTACAGCCCGTGCTGGACTTGTTGGAGAAGGGTTACATTCCCGTCATTTCCACCGTCGGTTGCGACGCGGAGGGGAACGTATACAATATCAACGCGGACACGGCGGCGGCGCGAATCGCCGGGGTGCTCAAAGCGGAAAGTCTTATCAATATGACGGACACCGTCGGCTTGTTGGAAGACGCCTCGGACGAAAGCACGCTGATTTCCAAAATTTTCGTCAGCGAAGCGCAAAGACTTGTCAATCAAGGACTGCTTTCCGGCGGTATGATTCCCAAAGTCAACTGCTGCATCGAAGCGATAAGACGCGGCGTCAAAAAGGTGTTCATCATCGACGGCAGGGTGCCTCATTCCATTTTGATTGAGACTCTCACCGACGAGGGAATGGGAACAATGTTCGTGTCGGGAGAAGAGTTATGAACGTAAAACAAATCGACGCCGAATATGTGGCGGGCACTTATGCGAGGTTTCCCGTGGAAATCGTCGGCGGGCAGGGGTGCACTCTTTGCGACGCCGACGGCAAAGCTTACATCGATATGGGCAGCGGCATCGGGGTGAGCGTTTTCGGAACGGCGGACGAAAGGTGGCTGAACGCCGTCAAGGCACAGCTTGACAAACTGCAACACGCGTCCAATCTCTATTACACCGAACCTTGCGCGCGTCTTGCGCAGGCACTCTGTCTTGCCACGGGAATGAAAAAGGTTTTCTTTTCCAATTCCGGTGCGGAGGCAAACGAGTGTGCAATCAAGACCGCCCGAAAGTGGGGGTGCGAAAACAAAGGAGCGGAGTATTTCAACGTCATTACGTTGAAGAACAGCTTTCACGGCAGAACTCTCGCCACGCTTGCGGCGACGGGACAAGAGGGATATCACAAGGATTTTCTGCCGCTGACGCCGGGATTTTTGTACGCTTCCGCGACGGACGCGTCCGACGTTGAAAGGCTTGCCGCGGAGAACAGGTGCGCGGCGGTCATGCTGGAAACCGTGCAGGGCGAGGGCGGAGTGGTTGCGCTGGACGCCGATTACGTTGCCGCCGTTGCCGATATCGCAAAAAAACACAATCTGCTTCTGATAGTTGACGAGGTTCAGACGGGCAACGGACGCACGGGCAGACTGTATTCCTATATGAATTACGGGTTGACACCGGATATCTTCACCACGGCGAAGGGACTGGGCGGCGGTCTGCCCATAGGTGCGACGGTGTTCGGCGAGCGGACGGCGGACGTGCTTACGGCGGGAACGCACGGTTCCACGTTCGGCGGAAACCCCGTTGCGGCGGCGGGTGCGCTTGACATCCTGAGCCGTCTCGACGAGGAACTTTTGGCGAACGTGCGCGCAAAATCGGCAAGAATCGTCGCCGCGCTCACGGGCGCTGAGGGCGTAAAAGGAGTGTCGGGGTTGGGGCTTATGCTGGGCATTGCCACGGAAAGAAAGGCGGAGGAAGTGCTTGCCGATTTGAGAGAGGAAGGCGTGCTGGCGCTAAAAGCCAAGGACAAGGTTCGTCTGTTGCCGCCCCTCAGCATTTCCGACGACGAACTCGACAGAGCCATAGAAATAATCAGGAAGGTGTGCGCAAAATGAAAAATCTGCTCAAACTCATGGATTTGTCGGAAAGAGAAATCATCGAGATTCTCAACACTGCCGACCAACTGAAATTCGAAAAGAAAAACGGCATTCCGCACAAACTGCTGGAAGGGAAGTCGCTGGGACTTATTTTCGCGAAATCTTCGACGCGCACGCGGGTGTCCTTCGAAGTCGCTATGTACGACCTCGGCGGAAATTCGCTGTTCCTCAGTTCTCGCGATTTACAGATAGGAAGAGGCGAGGTGGTGCAGGACACGGCGCGCGTGCTGTCGCGTTATCTGGACGGAATAATGATAAGAACCTTCGACCAGAAGGAAGTGGAAGCCCTTGCGGAGTTCGGCACCATTCCCATCATCAACGGACTGACGGACTACTGCCATCCCTGCCAGGTGCTTGCCGACCTTATGACCATAAGGGAATACAAGGGTACGTTCAAAGGCAGAAAGCTCTGTTACGTCGGCGACGGCAACAATATGACCAACTCGCTTATCGTGGGCGGCATAAAGCTGGGAATGGAAGTCGCGGTTGCCTGCCCGAAAGGTTACGAACCCGACGCCGACATAATGAAGTGGGCGTACGAGAACGGCAAGTTCACTTGCGGAACGGACGTGCTTGCGTGTGCCGAAAACGCCGACGTGCTCTATACCGACGTATGGGCGTCGATGGGGCAGGAGAGTGAAGCGGAAGAACGCAAAAAGGTGTTTAAGACGTACCAAATCAATGATGAAGTTATGAGATGTGCGAAAAATGACGCAATGGTGCTGCATTGTCTCCCCGCGCACAGAGAGGAAGAAATCACCTCCAAAGTCTTTGAAGCCCATTCGGCGGAAATCTTCGACGAGGCCGAAAACAGACTGCACGCGCAAAAGGCGGTGCTGGTGAAATGCCTGCGTGATTGACGGATTAGGGATATACCATAAACGCAGACCCTTTCGGGTCGGGAAGAGAGTCGGCTCTGCCGGCTCTCTTCTTTTACCGCGGGGTTTTCCGCAGGCGCCGCACAAGGAAGTGCGGGCGCCACGTGAACGTCCGTCGGGAATATTGCTACGCTTCGGCGCATAATTTTTCGTATGTTGTCAAGCGTGAAAATCTGGTTTGTGAAAAGTCCTTGCGAGGACACGGTGATTCTGGGCAGACGTGCGGGGGATTACGCTCCGCGCTCTTTCGGCGGGTTCGATTGCGAAGTGGTGGACGACGCCCGCGAATGCGTTTTCGAAAAGGGAAGAATGGACGTAGTTCTACCTCTCGATATGCCGCTGGTTCTGCCCGAAGACATACTCCGTGCCACGGAGTGCGTCCGCAGGCGGAAGCTCGGAGCACTGGGGCTCGGCGACAAAGAGTCGGGCGCCCGCGTCGTGTTCGACGAAGAGGGGGACGGCGGATATTTTCTGTCGTCGCCGCGTTTTTGCAAAGTAGGTGGTGCAAAAAACGACTCTTTGGTGTATAATCAAATGAAAGAAAGAATAATAAACCGACTGCTCTCCGTCGGAGTATACGTCGTCGACACGGCGAACACGGTCGTCGACGATACCGTGAGAATAGGTTCGGGAGCCGTGATTCTGCCTTTTTGCAGATTGACGGGGCAGACCGTGATTGAGAGCGGAGCGACGGTGGAAGGTTCTTTAATCAAGGACAGCACGGTGGGCGAGGGCGCAACCGTGTCGTTGTCACACGTCGTGGACTCCGATATCGGGTGTGACTCGACGGTGGGACCCTTTGCCCGTCTGCGCGAAGCGAGAATAGCCGCCGGGTGCAGAATAGGCGATTTCGTGGAGATAAAGGGCTCCGTTTTGCACGAGGGAGTCAAGTCCGCTCATCTGACCTATGTGGGCGACGCGGAAGTGGGCGCAAAAACAAATCTGGGGTGCGGAACGGTGTTCTGCAACTACGACGGCAAAAACAAGCACCGCACACAGGTCGGCGAAGGTTGCTTCATAGGTGCGAACAGCAACCTTGTCGCACCACTCAAAATCGGCGACGGAGTTTTCGTCGCGGCGGGGACCACCGTTACGAAGGACGTGGACGACGGCAACTTCGTGATAGGACGCTCCCGACAGGAAGTCAGACCCGCGCTTGTCCGCGGCAACAAAAAATACGATACCGACAACAACAAGGGCGGGGAAAACTGAAAACGGTCTTCCCGAGGTTCGCCCGAAGGAAGACGATATGTTTTTGATAGTAGGTTTGGGCAATCCCGGAATGCGCTATCGCAACACCTATCACAACATAGGTTTTATGACGGTCGACGCCGTCGCGAAAAAATGCGGGATGAAGTTCACGGGCAAGGAATGCGACGCTCTGACCGCCAAAGGCAAGGCGGACGGCGTCCCTTTCGTGCTGGCAAAGCCGCAGACCTATATGAACCTTTCCGGGCAGAGCGTAAAGAAACTGGTCAGAAAATATTGCGATGACGAGAGCGAACTGGTGGTCGTTTACGACGACGCCGATTTGCCCGTGGGCAGAATGCGAATCCGCGAAGAGGGCTCCGCAGGCACTCACAACGGAATGAGAAGCATCGTGAGCGAACTGAACACGACGGAATTCAAACGTCTGAGAATAGGAATAAAAACGGACGAACTTGCGGAAAAAGAAGTTCAGATTATCGATTTGGTATTGTCAAAAGTCGATTATGCCGACAAACAGCAGATAGACAAGTGCATTTCGGAAGCAGTCGAGGCTCTGCTCGACCTGATTGGCGGCAAAGATATTCAACGTATAGAAGAGCGAATCAACAGAAAAAAATGATTCCCGAACGTCTCAGAATTTCCGGTATGGGAGAGGGCATTTCCTCTCTTTGTTCCTTGGGAACGAAACACGGCGGAGCTTTGAAATCCGTCGCGGTGGTGCGCGTCACCGACGGTGCGAAAATACATCTTGCGTGGGGAATTCCCGCAAAGAAGCTTTATGTCGTTGCGGACCCGCTTGCCGCGAAAAGCGCCGTGGCGAAACTGTCGTCGTTTCCCGATTCCAAAGTGGTTTTCATTCCGCACAGGGACGACGTCCTCGTGCACAGAAAAGGTTTTTCTTCCCGCTCCTCCCGTGAGCGTGCCGCCGCGCTTGCCAAACTCGAATGCGGCATTGCCGACACCGCGGTGGTATGTGCCGACGCGCTGTTGCAGAAGTTTCCCGCGAGGAAAGCCGTCCGCGAAGCGACGCTCTTCATAAAGAGAGAGGACGTCGTGTCGCCTTCGGACGCCGCCGACAGGCTGGTTCGCGCGGGTTATTCCCGACAGGAAATGATTGCCGAGGAGGGGGATTTCGCGTTGAGAGGCGACATTCTCGACGTTTACGTTTCCGGAGGCGGTCCCGTAAGGATAAACTTTTTCGACGAACTGGTGGAAAACATCAAGGCAATCGACCTTGCCACCATGCTGCCCACGGAAGAGCTGGACAGCGTGTTCGTGCCGCCCGCCGCGGACGTGCTGTTGTCGGAAGAGGATGCGGCGCGGGTGAGAAAAGCGTTGCGCGCTCATGCCGACAACCCGGTGGCGGCAATTATGGCAGACAGCGTGAGAGCGGGGGCGTTGCCGCCGAACTATTCCTGGATAATTCCGTTTTCGGAGGATAATTCCGCCTCGCTGTTCGATTATTTTTCCGCCGACGAGGGCGGAGCGGTTCTCTTTGACGAGCCGAAACTGATTTCTGATAAACTCATAGTTGTGTCAAAAGAGTTTTCCAACAGGTTGCAGCCTCTCACGGAGTCGGGCGACATTCTGCCCGAACACAGGGAAGCGTTGTTTTCCGTAAACGAGGTGAAGAGACGGATTCTGCTTGCCGAAAAGGCGAGTTTCACTTCTCTCGACCTAGGGAATCCCCTCTTTCAGCCCAACGCGGTCATTCAGCCCAAGACACGCCCGGTGACGAAATACTATCTTGCGCCCGACGGCATAGCGGCGGATTTCAAGAATTTCGTGCTCAACGGGTTCAAGGTGCTGGTGTGCGCGGGCAGTGCGGAGCGGGCGCGCGGGGTGCGCGACAGCCTTTTTGCCGCAGAGGTATACTGCGAGCTTTCCGACGACGGAAACGGTACCGCCGCCGTCGAGGTAACTCCTCTCAAAATCGAAACGGGGTTTGTCTATCCTGCCGAGAAACTAGCCGTCATAGGAGTGTCGGAGTGTGTGGGCAAACACAGGGGCGAGGACATAGCCCTTCCCAAAACGCAGTTCGCCGCGCCCAAGGCGGGAGATTACGTCGTGCACCGCATTCACGGGGTCGGTCTTTGCGAAGGGACCACCATAATGAAGGCGGGGGATTACGAAAAGGAATACATCGTGCTCCGCTACCGTGACGGAGACGTGCTTTACGTCGCCACGGACCAGATGGACAACCTTCAGAAATTCGTGGGCGAGGAGAATCCGCGTCTCAACAAGATAGGCGGAAAGGAATTTGCCAGGGAAAAGGAGAAGGTTCGCAAGTCAGTCCGCAAACTTGCCGTCAATCTTCTGGAACTCTACGCCAAACGGGAAAAAGAAAAAGGTTTCGCGTATTCCCCCGACACGGTCTGGCAACAGGAGTTTGAGGACGCTTTCGAATACGAGGAGACGGCGGACCAGCTGAAAGCCGTCGCCGCCGTCAAGAGCGACATGGAGAGCGGCAGAATCATGGACAGACTGCTTGTGGGCGACGTCGGCTTCGGCAAGACGGAAGTGGCGTTCAGAGCCATGTTCAAAACCGTGCTGGACGGCAAACAGGCGATTTTGCTTGCGCCAACCACCATTCTCGCCCGCCAGCACTACGAAAATCTGTCCGTCAGGCTCCAACCTTTCGGCATCAAGTGCGGGTTGCTCACCCGCTTGCAGACGCCGTCCGAAAACGCGGCTACGCTCGCGCAGCTGAAAGACGGCACGCTCCCCATGGTGATAGCGACGCACAAGGTGCTTGCAAAGGACGTGTGTTTTCACGACCCGGGACTTCTGGTACTCGACGAAGAACAGCGTTTCGGCGTGGAGCACAAGGAGAAACTCAAAGAAAGATATCCTCAGATAAACGTGCTCACGCTTTCGGCGACGCCCATTCCGCGTACGCTCAACATGGCGTTGTCGGGCGTCAGGGACATTTCGTTGCTGGAAACGGCGCCGAAAGGGCGCCTGCCCGTGCAGACATACGTCGCGCCGTATTCCGATTCGCTTGTGGCGGACGCCGTCAACCGCGAGTGTGCGAGGGGCGGACAGACCCTTATTCTGCTCAACGATATCGAGGCTTTGGACGCCTACGCCGCAAGACTTGCCGCCATGTCGGGAGATTCGGTGCGCATAGTCACCGCTCACGGACAGATGGCTGCCGGAGAGCTGGAAAAGCGAATGTCCGCGTTTTACGAAAAGAAGTACGACGTGCTGGTTGCCACGACCATCATAGAGAACGGCATAGATTTGCCCGACGCCAACACGCTGGTGGTCATAGATTCGGGAAGATTCGGGTTGTCTCAACTGTATCAGTTGCGCGGAAGAGTGGGCAGACGCGGCGCGCTGGCGCACGCCTATTTCACTCTGCCGCCGTCGGGAGAACTGAGCGCAAACGCGGAAAAGCGTCTGCGCGCGCTTCTAGACAACACGGAAATCGGCAGCGGTTTCCGCGTGGCACTCAGCGACCTTTCCATCCGCGGAGCGGGCAACATTCTCGGCGCGGAACAGCACGGTCATATAGAACGAGTGGGTTACGAGATGTACATCGAGTTGCTCAACGAAGCGGTGGAAGAACTGCGCACGGGCAAACGCCCCGAAGAGAAAAAAGAAGTGGAGATGAAAGTCGACGTGCAGGCGTATATCCGCGAGGGTTATGTCAGCGCAAAGGACAAGCTCCGCATATACAGAAGGATTGCCGACGTGTCCACGGTTTCGGCACGCAACATGCTTGTTTCGGAGCTGAGCGAGGTGTACGGCGCGGTGGACGAGCCGCTTGTCAATCTTATCGACATTTCGCTTCTCAAAAACCTCGCGCGCGGATTCGACGTCAGCAGAGTGGTTATCAACCGCGGCGGGGCGGGAGTCGGCTTCCGCGATTCCGACGTGTTCGGCGACGAAACGCTTATGAAGAGCGTCTCCGCGCACAAGGACGAAGTCCTGCTGTCGTCCACGGTGCCGCCCTCTCTCATCTTTGACGTCAAGGGACTCAGCAACCGACAGAAACTTTCCAAACTCATTGATTTCTTCGCCGAAACGGCTTCGCACGGGGAGAACTCCGAGGCGGTCTGAGGCAGTCGTCGGCAAATCTCTCCGAAGAGTTTTGCGAGAAACAATCCGCGTTTGTCGGTATTCTGAGAGGGCGAAGGGGAGCAAAATCGCCTTTTTGCGGAAGGAAACGGTTTCGGCACGGGTTTCAAAGGCTTCATAAAAGGGCATATTTGTATAAAAAACGCTTGCAGGCGTGTGCGTGGGCGTGTATAATATCAATACTATTGTAATATCCCGTTTCGGAGTGAATATGAAAAAAAGAATTGCTGTCGCGGTTGTATTCGTCCTGTTGCTCACCATCACGGTGGGTGCTTTGACGGGTTGCGACGAGATTTTCAAGAAAAACGCCGAGCGCGACGCAAACCTCGTCGTTGCCACCGTGAATTACGCGGGGCAGACCGCTTACGTTTACAAGGCGGAGCTCTCGAACAGTTTCAACAACTACGCTTATCTGTACGTCAATTACTACGGAATGACTTACGAGCAGGCTGCCGATTACATCGTGCAGTCGCTTGCACAGCGCGAGCTTCTCGTGCTGTTCGCGAGGGAGTATCTCGTCGAAGCGCTTGCTCTGAACAAGGAGCCCGCTCTCGCAACGTGGGAAGAACTGCTCACGACCAGCGAGCGCAACAAGGCGGTGAAGGACACCAACGAGGATATGTTGAGCGCGCTCAACTCCACTCTCGAAGCTCTCATCACAGAGGATAAATACAACGATACCGACGACAAGGAGGAAGAATCCTCTTACGTCGAATATACCGGCAGCGATTCCGTCAGGGTATATTTCGATTCCATGGGCGGTTCCGATGTGGACAGACAGAGAATCAAATCCGGGACCACCGCATTCGAACCCAAGGCGCCCACCAGAGACGGATATACTTTTTACGGCTGGTATACCGATAAGGATTATACGCAAAAATTCGATTTCACGACCGTGCTCGACGACAGCAACACCGTGAAACCCGGTTACATCACCCTCTATGCCAGATGGGAGAAGTACACCGCGCCCCGTCCCGTCAAGGCGGAGGAAACCGCAGACGCAGACGCCGATTACGACCCCGACAACAACGAGGCCTCAGCTCTCACCGAACCCCGCTTTTTCGACGGGGACAAGCTCAGCGCCGAGTACAAAAAACTCATTGTCGACCGTGAGGTCAAGCTGGAATATTTTGCAAATTATACCGACGCGGATTATGCCGCCGCTCTCGAAAAACACCTCGACAAGGCCTTCGAACAGGTTGTGAAAAATCTCAAATCCGGGTTCCGCGATTACGATTTCTACATCGAAAACGAGATGAAGACCCTGCTTGTCACCAAACTCGAAAGATACGTGGGCAAGGCAGCCTCGGTGGAACAGGCGGAAGTCGCGGCAAGGTTCGAACAGATCGTTAAAATGAACTCGGAGGCCTTTGCGGACAGCGTCACTTCCTACGAATCCGCTCTCAAGAGTTCTCTCGCCACCACCTATCTTCACAAATTCGGCGCGGTGGACAAGCGTTACGGTTTCGTGAGCAACATCCTGCTCAAACTGCCCGAAGACCAGCTTGCCGAGCTCACGGCTCTCGTGACGGACGGCAACTACGGTGCCGACGTGATTACCGCTGAGCGCGACAGACTGCTTGCGGCAATGACGGTCAAAGTCAGCAATCCCGCATACGATGCCGATTACAAATGCGACAAGCACACCTGCGAAGACGGTTCTTCCTGCGACCCGATGACCTGCGACAATCATGCGTGCAAGGATACCGCAACCGTCGTCGAGGGCAGTGCTGGTTACGGTCAGATTATCGAGTTCAAATACGAGAACGGCGAAGGGAAAATAGTCTACAACGTGGAAGCTTGCCCCTCAATGGCGTATCTTCCCGAGGAAGTAAGCGCAGTGAGCATTGCCGAACAGATTTACAACAGCCTCGAACAGGTTACGTCCTATGTGGTTGACGACGCCGTTCCCGCCGAGGGCAAGATGACTCACGTCCAGGGCATCTACTGGATTCGCAAGGTCACCGAAGCCTGGCTGTATCTTGTCGGCGACGACAGCGGCAGCACTTCTTCCGACAGCAACAACAGCGGTCTCGGCTATCTCGTGACGCCCGAGGGCGAAAGTTCCGGCTATATCGATTCTTTCACCGACCACGCCCGCGCGCTCATAGCGAACGGTGCCGGTTCCTACTCCACGGACGGCACGTTCGGGCTCGGCAAATCCTATGTGTACGGTGACAGCTTTATCGATACGGGTTCCACGTCGGGCGCTTACGCAGGCATTTTCGTGCTGGTGTGCACGGCGGTTCCCTGCGACGTCAATGCGTGGACGGTCACCGAGAAAGAGGACGGCACTTACGAACAGAAACAGTTCTCCGCGGACGATTTCAAATTCACCGCGTCGGACGGAAGCGTGTTTGACTGCGTTCTTCCTTACGACTATATCGTGACTTACGACAAGGACCTCGACAAGTGCGTCACCGTCGGCTCCGCTTTGGAAGAAGGAGTGCTCACGGGCAAGAAGAGCGTTCTGTACGAAAACAAAGTCAACGCTTTCGGGCAGAAGGAATATCAGAACATTCAGTACAACAAGAAGGCGTACAAGTCGCTTTGGAAAGACATGAAATAAAGGTGTTTGAAGCATTCAGAAAACAAATCCCCGCCGTGAGGCGGGGATTTTTGTGTGTTAGAGTTTGTCTTCTTTGATTCGGGCGAAACGGGGTACGATGATTTTCGCTTGATTTAGGCTTTCGGTATCGGCGCGGCAAGCAAAAGGGCAGGGAATCCGTCTCGCAATCGACTGCGGACGGCGTCACTCCCGCGGAAGCGGGGAGTGGTCGGTGTGTCTGTGCAAAAATGCGCGGATTCCGAACATTGCCTGACGGGAAATTTTCAGAATCTGCACCACCGCGAAAGCGTGTACGGCGCACCGCCCCGTGCCGAAATAAAGTTCGCATTCCACACCGTTTTGTTGCAATACCTTTGCCATGTCGAAGGTCAACACCGCGAGAGGGTCGCGTTCGGCGGCGACGGCGAATACCGGCGGAAAAGCGGGTGTGACGTAGTGTATCGGGGAAATCTCTTTTTTTTCTTCCGCGGAAAGTTCTTCGAAGGGTTTGCCTCCGCAATAGGACTGGACGTACAAATCTATGTTCCTGAACGGAAGGGTTCTTGCCTTTTCCAGGTCGAACACTCCGCAGTTGAGCACAAGCCCGGCAAACTGCTGATGACGGCTGCGTTCGTCGAGGTCGAAGCACGCGTTATATTCGGGATTTGTGGAAATTGCACCCGCCATTGCGGTCAAATGCGCTCCCGCCGATTCGCCGCCGACGAAGATAGCGTCCGTGTCGATGTTGTATTCTTCGGCATGCTCCTTGAGCCAGGCAAAAGCCTTGTAGATGTTCTGTATGGGTTCGGGGTGAGGGTAGTAGGGAGAGTGCCCGTAATAAAGGCTTGCCACGAAATAGCCTGCCTCGGCGATTCTGGTGTTGAACGCTTCGCGCGTTTCGGGCAGACCGCCTATCCAGCCTCCGCCGTGTATGTAGACGAAGACGGGGGATTTGACGGACGGGTTCCTGTCTTTGCGCTCGTAAATGTCGAGGTACAGGCGCTTGTTGTCGGGCGCGTATTGCACGAACCGTCTGACTTTCACACGGAAAGAACGCTTGGCGTTGAACACGGTGAGAAAGCCCAGCAACTCGTTTTTGACGTGTCCGCTTTTGACGTAAGCGTATTTGAGGTCGTACAACAGTCGGTCGTTCTTCTTTCGGAATTCTTCTGCTTTTTGGCGTCGTCGTGCTTCGTTCATAATACAATTATACATTATTTTATTAAAATTTGCTTGAAAACCGCGGCGGGTTGCAACGAATCGGAAAATTGCATTGAAATGTCGTTGCCGTTTTGTTATAATGTTGTCTATGGATTCGAGTAAAAATTTCATCAATTTCAGGGACATGGGAGGGCTGACTCTTCCCGACGGCAGACGTATAAAGAAAGGAGTGCTTTTCCGTACGGCGAGACTTTTTCCGAAGAGCAAAGAGGACAAACGCTTTCTCGAATCGCTGGGGCTGGAGTGTGTCGTCGATTTGCGCACACCGGAAGAAATCCGGGAAAAACCCGACAAACTTCCGAAGGGAACGGAGTATGTCAACGCCTCCGTGTTCGGCGACACAAAGTTCTGCATACTTGCTCCCACCCGTAAAGCCAAATTCGCGCTGTTGTCGTGCACGGACGGGCAGTTCGACGAAATCATGCAGGGCATACGCGATTCCTACGCATATATGCCTTATGCCGTGCAGGCGTACAAAGAGCTGTTCGACAGGCTTAACGGCGGGAAGGTGCTGGCGTTCCATTGCACGGCCGGCAAGGACAGAACGGGAGTGGCGGCGATGATGATTGAACTTGCCCTTGGGCGCACGCGCGAGCAGGCGCGCGAGCAATATATGCTTTCCAACAGTATGCGCAGCGGCAAAACGTCACGGCTGATGAAGATTATGAGCAGACTGCATTTCCGCGAGAAACTGTTGGAGTGCGTGAGATATTCCTCGCACACTCACGACGAACTGTTCGACATAGCCTACAATGCGATTTTCTCGAAGTACGCAACTATAAACGATTTCCTGCGCGAGGAGTACGGCGTGACCGAAAACGATATAGAAAACTGGAAAAAGCGTTACACCGAATGAAAGTCCGTGTCCGTGGTCGTTCGACCGTCGACGAAAGCGCTTGACTTTCAAATCCGTGCAAACGAAAACCCGCCTGTTGCAGGCGGGTTTTTCAGAAATGAGTGTTTTGAGCGACAAAAGTGATGTTTAACGCGCGATTATTCAACATACTTATGCTGCGAGCGTCATGATGTAAAGTCCCGCAAGAGCTGCCGCCAGCGTGGGCAGAAACAGCACAACACCTTTTTTCACGAAGTCCTTGAAACGGAAATTCACGTTCTTGTGTTTTACAATCGACAGCCACATCATCGCCGACATGGAGGCGACGGGGGTGAGCATTGAGCCCATGTTGGAGCCTATTATGGTTGCGAAAACCGCAGGAGTGAGGTTGGGCTCCGACACGGAGGAAAGAATTCCGACGAAGAACATGCTCATGGGCAGGTTGTTCATCAGGTTGCTGGCGCCTGCCGAAAGCGTGCCGAACGACAGGAGGGAGTAGCGGTTGTCGAACTGCTCGGCAATGCTTTCCGTGATGCCGTCGTTCATGAGGGCAAGCACCACGACGAACATGGAGAGCAAAAAGGGAATGAGGTGCCACGGCATGCGCTTCGCCGTTTTGACGAGAGGGTGCAACGACTGTTTCTTTGCCTTGAAACATATCACAGACAAGCCTATTACGCAACACGCCGACGCGAGGCAGATTTTCCACATCTCCACGCCGATGTAGGACGAGGCGATGAGCATCGCCGTGCACACCGACAGACCGATTACGCCCACGAGGAGAGCCGGTTTGTTGCGGATTTCCACTTCGAGTTCGCTTGCCTGCAAGGGCGCGCGCAAATCCTTTCTGAACATGAAGAGGAGTATGCCGAAGGACACCATTGCGGCAAACACGGTGGGCAGGGTCATCATTTTGACGTATTGCATGAATTCCACGCCGAAGTAAGACGCTATGTATACGTTGGTGGTGTTGCCTATTATCAGGAACATACTCCATGTGTTTGCGGCTACATACTCCATAAAGACGTAAGGCACGGGATTGATGTTGCTGTTTTTGGCAAAATAACAGATGAAAGGCGTGAACGTGAGCACTATGGTGCTGTTGGACGTGACCAGTGTGACAAGCGAGATTATGAGGTAAAGCAGAACGAACAGCTTTTTCTGACTGGTGCCGGCGTGTTTCATTACCTTTGCGGCGAGGTATTTGAAAAATCCGACTTTGTCGAGATAAATGGACAGCGCGCTCATCGACAGGAATATCGCGAGGGTTTTGAGCGGGTTCATATCGGAGTCGCCGAAGAACTGCGCCGAAACCTGCGAGAGGGGCACGTGCGACGTGGCAACGAGAACTATCGCGCAAACGAGGGGTATCACCCAGTAAAAATGGATGCGGAATTTGAATATGTGCGCTTTGGCGTTGAACGCCGTAGCGACGACAACGCTGAGGCAGGAAAGACAGAGCATTGAAATCGAGAGCGCCATATTCACCTCCGTTATAATAAGAGAGGATAAATAATATACCCAAAAGATCTTAAAATCAACTCAAAATGTAAAAAAAGTGTAAAAAATATTGTCAGAATACCCAAAAAATTAAAAAAAGTTGACAAACCGGGTCTCGTCAAAATACAATAAGACGGAAAGGGAGTAGTTGTAATTGCCCGTCCAACAACGTGAGGCTTTACCTCTGGGCGGCAAGCTTGGCAACAAGTGACCAGACTTTCGGATGAGTCCGAAAGTCTTTTTTGATAATACGGAAGTTCGGAGGGAATATGAAGATTGTAGCTCTGGTGCTGTTTGCGGTGACGTACGTTTTGCTGCTTGCGCTGCCTAAATGGCGCGCTTACATTGCGGCTTACGTGGGATTTCTGTTTATGTGTCTGGGCATCTTGCCCTGGGAAAACTTTGCTTCCGCGATAGACTGGAACGTGCTGATGATAATCGCCGGCACGATGGGAATCGTGGCTCTGTTCATAGAGTCGAAAATGCCCGCTCTTCTTGCGGATTTGCTTATTTCAAAAATGCCCAACGTCAAGTGGGCAGTAATCGCGCTGTCGCTGTTTGCCGGATTGATTTCTGCGTTTGTGGACAACGTGGCGACGGTGCTTATGGTTGCGCCCATTGCGCTCTCCATTTCCAAAAAGCTCAAAATATCGCCCGTTCCGGGCATCATCGCCATTGCCGTCGCCTCCAATTTGGAGGGAGCGGCAACCCTTGTCGGCGATACCACGTCCATTATGCTGGGAAGCGAAGCGGGAATGACGTTCACGGACTTTTTCGTTATGGACGGAAAACTCGGAATGTTCTGGATTGTGCAGATTGCCGCCGTTGCCGCCACGCTGTATCTGCTTGTTCTCTTCCGCAAGGACAAGCAGAAGATAGAGCACTCCGAACGCACCGAAGTCAAAGACTTTTTTCCGTCGTTTCTGCTGATTGCAATGCTTGCTCTGCTGATAGGGGTTTCGTTCATCAAGGAAAAGCCGGACGTGACCGCGGGCATAATCTGCATGGGGCTTATGGGCGTCGGACTTGTCTACACCGTAATCCGCCGCAGGAATTTCACGGGAGTCAAAGAAACCGTCAAGGAAATCGACTTCAAAACGCTGTTGTTGCTTTCCGGCATTTTCATGATAATCGGCGGACTGGACGCGGTGGGTATCATAAAAGACATCTCCGATTTGCTGGTGAAGGCAAGCGGCGGAAACGTGTTCGCTCTGTATTCGTTGCTGGTGTGGGCGTCGGTCGTAATCTCGGCGTTCATCGACAACATTCCTTACGTTGCCACAATGCTTCCCGTCGTCACGGGAATCGCGGCAACGCTGGGCATCAATCCCATGGTGCTTTATCTCGGACTGCTGTCGGGAGCCACGCTTGGCGGCAACCTGACGCCGATAGGTGCGTCGGCAAACATCACCGCCGTGGGCATTCTCCGCAAGGAGGGCTACGAAGTCAAGACTTGGCAATTCATGAAAATCAGCGTTCCTTTCACGTTGATTGCCGTGGCGGTGGGCTACGGCCTGGTGTGGGCGGTCTACGCATAGCCGCAAGCGCCGATGCCGCGTTCCGGTGGGCAGGAGGAGAAGACGGAAAGTGATGCCGTGACTTGCCAACGCACAAGCGTCGTACCTACTTCGTAACGGGCGGAAAGAGGGCAACCGGAAAGCGAAAACAATTGAAAGCCGCATTGAAAAGCCGGCGCATTTTGCGTCGGCTTTCTGTTTTTGCAAGACTTTTTTGTGCGGTTTATTTGGTGCCGAACAGTCTGTCGCCGGCGTCGCCGAGACCGGGAAGAATGTAGCCGTTCTCGTTGAGTTGACGGTCGAGAGTGGACACGAATATCTTGACGTCGGGGTGAGCTTCCGCAACGGTCTGAATGCCGACGGGTG
Organism: uncultured Clostridia bacterium; assembly: GCA_944349635.1. Classification (GTDB taxonomy): domain Bacteria; phylum Bacillota; class Clostridia; order Christensenellales; family CAG-917; genus Limadaptatus. The sequence continues at coordinate 573,134 of CALVNH010000001.1, forward strand.
CGGCAATTATGCTCATCAGCATGATATTCTTGCAACCGCGCGCTTTCAAGAAGCCGATTGCGGCGGAGGCGCTGCCGCCCGTGGCAAGCATGGGGTCGAGAAGAATCGCCACGCTGTTTTCTATGCCGTCGGGCAGTTTGCAGTAATACTCGTGGGGTTCCAGCGTCTCTTCGTCACGGTACATTCCGATGTGTCCGACTCTTGCCGTGGGGAATAGCGTGTGCACGCCGTTCACCATGCCCAGCCCCGCGCGGAGAATGGGCACCACGGCGACGGCGTTGTCTGCCACCATGGTCTGTTCGGTGAGTTCGAGAGGGGTCTGAACCATCACTTTTTTGGTGGGTACGGTCTTGAAACTCTCGTACACCATCAGAGTGGTGATTTCTTCCACGAGTTCGCGAAACTCCTTCATTCCCGTTCTGACGTCGCGGAGAATGGCGATTTTGTGGCGGATAAGCGGATGGTCGAGAATTGTTACGTTGGGATAATCAGTCATTGTGACCTCCATTGTTTTGTCCGTTCGGAACGGCGGAATTATTCTTCGGGTTTTTCTTCGGGGACGGTTTCCGTTTCGTCGGAAACGCTTTCGCTCGCGGTGTTTTCCGCTTCGGAAGGAACGTCGTCTTTGACTTCTTCTCCTTCGGTTGCTCCGAGCGGAACAGTTGCGCTCACTGCCGCCGCGGGAAGGCTGTCGCCGCTGACGGGCTCTTCGCTGTCCTGACCCAGCTTGCTCTTTTCGATTTTGTTGAGCACGGCGTAAGTCACGATACCGAGAATGAGAGCCGTCGCGATGGAAGTGACGGTGATGTATTTGACGACTTGACCGTTGTCGGCAAGCTGGTAAGGAATCTGAATGGCAAGACCGCCGATACCCGCGATGAGAATTGCGCTGACGACAAAGAGGTTCTTGTTTTCGCCGAGGTCGATGTCCTTGAACATTTTGAGACCGCTGACGGCGATGAAACCGTAAAGGGTGAGGCAAACGCCGCCCATTACGCAGGAAGGAATGGTTTGCATAATGCTCATGATGGGAGAGAGGAAGGAAAGCACTATGCACATGCAAGCCGTGACGAGAATGGTGCGGACGGAAGCGTTGCCCGTGATTGCCACGCAACCGACGGATTCGCCGTAAGTGGTGTTGGGGCAGATGCCGAACAGCGTGCCCGCGATGGAGCCGACGCCGTCGCCGAGCAGAGTGCGTTTGAGTCCGGGTTCGCCTTCGACGAGGTCGCGATTGATGATGGAGCCGAGATTCTTGTGGTCGGCGATGTGTTCTGCAAACACGACGAGCGCGACGGGAATGAAAGCGAGTGCCACTTCCGCAACACCCTGTCCGTTGAGAAGAACCGCGTCGGGATTCGCAGACGTCGTGCCCGCCTGTCCGGCGACGATTTCCTTGATGGCTTCGATGAGTGCGAAGTCGGGGTAGTTGAGGAACGCGGTGACGCCCACGAAAGAGCCGTCCGCATTGACGAAGTTATTGACTATGTAGGAGAAGTCTATTATTTTGAGATATTCCACGTCGAAAGCGTGACCGAATGCGGAGAAGATTGCCGCGAGGACATAGCCGGCGCCGATACCGATGATGAAGGGTATGAGCTTCATGGTTTTGAATCTCTTTTGAGTGGAGCACACGACGACGGTGAAGAAAGTCACGAGTCCGCACAGCAAAGCGAGCAGGTTGTAGCTGCCGTTTATGGTTGCGGCGGACGCCTTGACGAGGTCGCCCATTGCGCTGCCCGCAAGGGAAAGACCGATGAGCGCGACGGTGGGTCCGATGATGACGGGAGGCATGAGTTTGGAGACCCATTTCGTGCCGGCGAAGTGAATTACAATCGCGAGAACGACGTACACAAGACCCGCGAAAACGGAGCCGACGATGATTCCCAGATACCCGAACGCCATTGCGCCGCCAAGAGCGGTGAGGAAGGCGAAGGAACTGCCGAGGAAGACGGGGCTTTTGCCGCGCGTGAAGAGCAGGTAGACCAGCGTGCCGACGCCTGCGCCGAGAATGGCGGCGGGAATCTGCGCGGGCAGTCCTAGGATGGTAGGCACCGCGATGGTTGCGGCAAGGATTGCCAGCAACTGCTGGACGGCGAGTACGAGCAGTTTGCCAAACGGCGGTTTGTCGTTGATGTCGTAGACGAGTTTCATAGATATATTCTCCCTAAAATGATTTGCACCCGATGTTCGTCGCAAAAAAAAACGTCCCCGAAAGGGAACGCATTTTTACGAGAAACAAAAAGCAGAGGTCGCGAAAAGAATGTCTGCGGATATGGCGGTGAAAACGGCTCCGAGCAATTTCATTTCTACCTCCGCGGAGCGCTTTGCGCCCCGAATTATTTTCAAAATTATATCACGGCGGAAAAATTTTGACAAGAAAATCGGAAACATTGATTAAAATATAATTAATCTTTATATGCCGGCGCGATATGCCGGCGCGGTTGCGCTTTTGTCCGTGCGTGCCCGTGTGGCGTACGCGACGTTTATCCGATGCAATCCAGCAGGGCGGCAAGTTCCGAGATGTCGAAGTCCGGGACGTAGTCCTCCGTCGCGCTTTCGGGGTCCTGCGAAAACCCGTTTTTCAGCCCCGCTTCGAAAAAGGCGTTCAGCGCGTCGTCGTATTCTTCGCACGTTACGCGTCTGCCGAGTACGGGATGTTCGGCGACCTGCGGGGTGGGGAAATACTGACTCATGAGACTGACGTAAAGCGAATCGTCAATTTGAGACAGCGCGCGCAACACTCCGCGCGTGTTTTCTGTGGCGGCGGGCAGAACGAGATGCCTCACGATGACGCCTTTTTGCATAATCCCGTTTTCGTCGAACACGTCGGCGGGTTGCTGTCGACGCATCTCCGAAATTGCCGCGAAAGCTTTGTCGCGATAGCCGCGCACTCCGCTGTATTCCAAGGCAAGAGCGTCGTCGGAATATTTGAAATCGGGCAGAAAAACGTCCGCAAGTCCTTCGAGAAGGCGAATGTCTTCCACGCTTTCGTAGCCGCTGCTGTTCCACACAATCGGTATTTTATGCGACTTTTTAAACTCTTTAAGTACGGGAATCAGTTTTTTTGTCCATATCGACGGGGTGACAAGATTTATGTTGTGCGCGCCCTCTTTTTCAAGAAAGCCGAAAAGGGAGAGCAGCTCTTCGTCGTTGACGGCGAGCCCGTTTTCTCCGCGCGATATGCGGTAGTTCTGACAGAAAGCGCAACGAAGATTGCATCCCGAGAAAAAGACCGTACCGCTGCCTGCCGTGCCCGAAAGGCAAGGTTCTTCGAAACGGTGCAGACCCACGCGCGCTATTTTGAAAATGCGATTTCCCGATTCCACGGTTTCAGTATGCGCCCGCGGGCGGATTTTGTCAAACGTGCGACACGGAAGTTATCGCGCGTCCGCCTAAAAATTGTGTTTACACCGTGGACTATTTGTAGTATAATCCTTTCGTTAAAAGAGCTTGTTAAGTTCTCGTATCTTAAATAATTCGGGAGGCATTATGGCAACTGTCGGTACAATTTCTCGCGGTATCAAAGCACCCATCATCAAAAAAGGCGACGACCTCGCTTCGATAGTCGTCGACAGTCTGCTTGCGGCTGCGGCGGACCCCGAAACGGGATTCAAGGTTCAGGACAGAGACGTTCTCGCCGTGACGGAAGCGGTCGTGGCGCGCGCACAGGGCAACTATGCCACGGTGGCGCAGATTGCTGCGGACGTCCGCGCAAAAACGGGCGGCGGAACGGTGGGTCTCATCTTCCCCATTCTTTCCAGAAACCGTTTCTCCCTTCTGCTGAAAGGCATCGCGGCGGGCGTGGACAAACTCGTGATTATGTTGTCCTATCCTTCCGACGAAGTGGGCAACCATCTTATGAACATCGAGGAGCTGGACAAGCACGGCGTCAATCCTTACACCGACGTTTTCACGGAGAAGCAGGTGTACGAGATGTTCGGCGAAGTCAAACACCCGTTCACGGGCATGGATTACATTCAGCTCTACAAGCAGATGGCGGGCGAGGGCACGGAGATAATTCTCGCCAACCGTCCGCAGGAGATTCTGAAGTACACCGACACCGTCATCAATGCGGACATTCACACCCGTTTCCGCACCAAACGCATTCTTCAGGAGGCCGGCGCGAAAAAGGTTCTTTCCATGCACGAGATTCTGAACGCTCCCGTTGACGGCAGCGGCTACAATCCCGATTTCGGCATTCTGGGTTCCAACCTCGCCACGGACGACAGCGTCAAGCTCTTCCCGCGCGATTGCGACAAATTCGTCGCCGCGGTGAGTGCGTCGCTGTTGGAAAAGACGGGCAAGAGAGTGGAAGTTATGGTTTACGGCGACGGAGCCTTCAAGGACCCCGTCGGAAAAATCTGGGAGCTTGCCGACCCCGTCGTTTCTCCCGCATATACTCCCGGTCTCGAAGGCACGCCCAACGAACTCAAACTCAAATATCTCGCCGACAACGCAATCGGAGACCTGAAAGGCGACGAAGCAAAGGCAGCCATTCAGAAGATGATAAAGGCAAAGCCCGAATCTCTCTATGCTTCGCAGGCGTCGCAGGGCACCACGCCCCGTCGTCTCACCGACCTTCTGGGTTCGCTTGCCGACCTCACCTCGGGAAGCGGCGACAAGGGCACGCCCATCATTTACATCCAGAACTATTTCAGCAACTATGCCGACTAATGCGTGTCGGGCAACCGAAGCGATTTTCAATCCGCGCCGCGTGCGCGGATTTTTTTCGGGGTTTTGAAAAGGTCGTCCTAGCGGTCGTGTTTCTGACGACAGGAGGACGGAACGGATTAGAAAACGGCGGATAAACGTCGCCCGCAAAGCGGGTTCGGGAAGCAGACGTCGGGGCGTGCGGCTTCGACAAAACGCGGAAATGTTTTCGCGTTTTTTATTTCCGTCGGAAAAAATGCGACGAACGGCAAGGCTAGATTGTAGGTATGGGTCAAGTACGTACAGCACGCATTTCCGCCCGCCGCGCACCCCGTCCCCGCAGGCGCGGGAGGGCTCCTTCCTTTTCGCTTTCGCCCGTGCGTGCCGCGCAGTATACCGCGCAGGCGCTGATTTTGATTTTGCTGTCCTCGGTGGACGGCGTGGGCGGAACTCTGGCGCTCGGAATGTTTGCGGGACTTGCCTATGCCAGGCAGAATCTTCTGATTGTCGCTCCGATGTATATGGTCGCAGTGGTGATTTTCAATCCTTCCTGGTGGACTCTGCTTTACGTCGCCGTCCCCGTTGCCGTGTTTGCGGCGGTGTACATCGCATTTTACAGACTTCGCAAGAACGTGCACCCGTTTTTCACCGTGCTTGCGGCCGTGGCGGCGGAGGTGCCGCACGCCGTGTGCGAAGCCGTGTTCGGGCAGAACGCCGTGTTTGCGGCGGTGTGCGTAGTTGCCGCGGCAGTTTTCACGGCTTGTGCACAAACCGTATGTTATGCCGTGCTTTTGAGGGGGATAAACACGCGTTTTACACCTGACGAGCTGATTGCCGGCAGTGTGGTGCTTGCCGTTGCCTTCTATGCGGCGGCGGGAGTCAGTGCGGAAAACATAAATCTTGCCTACGGGCTCGCGGCATTCGGGATAATGCTCGCTGCGGTGCGCTTTACTCCTGCCGCGACTTTCACTTTTGCCGTGATAGCGGGCACGGGTGCGGCATTGCGCTTTCTCTCGCCTGATTTCATAGCCCTTGCCGTACTGTCCGCCGCGGTAGCGACGGGACTCGTACCTTTTACGAAATGGGCGTCGGCGGCGGGAATTCTCGTAGTGTACGTTCTGATGTGGTTCGGGACCGGATTCGAGGGGGCGGGTTGGCAGAATCTGCTTGCCACCGGGCTGGGACTGATTGCGTTTCTCGCCGTTCCGTCCGCCGTGTTCGCAAAGATTTTCAGAAACAAAAAGGGCGGCACTCTTGCCGTGAGCAGCATTGTCAACCGCAACCGCAACGAACTTTCCGCAAGACTGTATTCGGTAAGTCAGGTGTTTTACGACATGTCCAACAACCTTTCCGCTCTCGACAACGCCACCAACTATTACACTCCCGACAGGCTGGCTTCGGAAGTGGCCAAAAATTACTGCGGAAGGTGCCCCGAAAGAGAAGGGTGTTTTACCGCGCTCGGGAGCGACACAACGGCGGTATTGTTGCCCATGGCCAATGCGGTCATGGCGAGAGGAAAGGTCACCATTCTTGACATGCCGCCGTTTATCACGGGCAGGTGTGCCAAAATGCACAACCTGGCTTCCGTCATAAACAGCGCAGGGGAAGCGTACCGCCAAAGATTGGATGCGGCGGGCGGCGCCATAGAAATCAAGCGCGTGGTTTCGGAGCAGTTCGCGGGAGTATCGCTGGTGCTCGATTCGCTGGCAAGGGAGTGCGGCGAAAGGGTCAATTTCGGCGAAGACGTGCAGGACGCCATTGCAAACGAACTGTTGAAACACAACATCGTAGCCTGCGATATTGTGATAGGCGGGCAGGGCTCTTCCGTCACGGTCACTTTGACCGTCCGTGCCTGCGACGCCGACAAGGCTGTGCTGCCGCGCATAGTTTCCGCAGCGGTGGGAGCCAAGCTCGAGAGAGTGGGCGTCACTCCGAAAGGAGAGGACAGCGTCGTGCATCTTGCCGCTTGTCCCGTGTTCGAAGTAGCCTACGGAGCGGCGGAAAAACACCGCGACGGCGAAGGCGTGTCGGGAGATACGAAAAGCGTGCTTTGTCCGTCGAGACGACGCAGACTGTTTGCCTTGTCCGACGGAATGGGCAGCGGGGAGAATGCCGCGGAATCCAGCCGTCGCGCCATCGCAATGGTGGAAAACTTTTACCGCGCGGGGTTCGACAACGCCGTCATACTTTCTCTCGTCAATAAGCTGTTGTGTCTCACGGGAGAAGAAAACTTCTCCTCGTTGGACATAAGCGTCATCGACACCGTTTCCGGAGGACTGGACGTAATAAAGATGGGGGCGGCTTCCACTTTCGTTTGTCACAGAGACAATCTCGAAATCATTTCCTGTGCCGCGCCGCCAGCGGGCATTCTGGAACGCGCAAAACCTCTCACCAGCAGGCATCAGCTCTATGACGGAGACATGGTGATTATGATGTCGGACGGAGTGTTCGACGCTCTCGACGAGCAGGGAGTGGCACTCGTTGTGGAGGAAACCGATACCGCAAATCCGCAGATTCTCGCGGACAGATTGCTTGACCGCGCGCTGACGCTCGGGGCGAAGGACGACTGCACCGTGCTGGTAACCAGGCTTTTCGCCGTTTGAAAGCGCGCGCATTTTGGGCGCGCACGTATAGACAAAACGTATCGTTTGTTTTATAATCTTTCTATGCCCGACAAATTCGAGTTGGATTTGCCTTTCCCGAAAAAGGCGAAAATAGCGTTGGCATTGTCAGGCGGAAGAGATTCCGTCGCGATGGCGCACGCTTTTTCTGAGGAAGGCGTGGATTTTTTCGCCGTGCACGTCGAACACGGAATCCGCGGGGAAAATTCTCTCCGTGACCGACGTTTCGTCGAGGAGTTCTGCAAAGACAGGGCAATACGGCTGGAAGTCTTTTCCGTCGACGCGCTTTCGTACGCCGACGAGACGGGGCTCACCGTCGAACAGGCCGCGCGCGAATTGCGTTATTCCGTATTCGGAAAGCTGATCGCCGAAAGACGTTGCGATTACGTCGCTCTCGCGCACCATGCCGACGACCAGACCGAAACCGTGCTCATGCGCATTTTCCGCGGCACGGGTATCAGGGGGCTCAAAGGAATGTCGCCCATTTCGGGGAAATACGTCAGACCGTTGTTGCACGTTCCGCGGGCGGTCATCGACGAATACGTCGCAGAGCACGGCTTGCCGTACGTCGAGGACGAAACCAACGCGGACACAATCTATACCAGAAATTTCCTGCGAGCCGAAATTGCGCGAATCAAGGAGCGTTATCCCTCTCTCAACGAATGCGTCGCAAGACTTGCGCGTCATGCCGACGAAACGGAAAAATTCATAGCGGAATTTCTGCCGCCGTTGCGTTCGGACGGCAGGGAAGCGCGAGTGGCGTTTGCCTTGTTCGACAGTCCCGCAGTGGGAAAACGTGCGGTTTATGCCGCCTGCGAATCCCTTGGAGTTCGTCAGGATATAGAGGAAAGACACTTCGCTTTGATTGAAGGGCTTTCCGCTTGCGAAAACGGAAAGCGGATAGAGTTGCCGCACGGCATCACAGTGCACAAAGAGGGCGGAGACGCCGTGTTCTCCGCAAAGCAAGAGGAAGAGCCGCAGGCGGAAACGCCGCTCTTTCTTCCCGACGGTTCGCTTGCTTCTCCGCAGGGTGCGAAGCTGGAAGCAGTTTCTCCCGCGGACATCGACTTTTCCGACGGAGCTTTGTATGCCGACGCCGACAAAATTCCTTCGGACGCCGTGTTGCGCCGCAGACGGGAAGGGGACAGAATCAGGAAATTCGGCGGCGGAAGCAAGAGTTTCGGAGATTTCCTCACGGACAAAAAGGTACCTTTACGCAAACGGGACGGAATCGTGGTGTGCGCAACGGGCGGCTACATTCTGTTTGCGGCGGGTATATGCGTGTCGGAGGACGTGAGGATTGACGCTTCCACGAAGCGCGCGGTGAAAATAAGCGTCTGAACGCGCTTCGTCCGCACTTGGCAAAAGCCTTTTCAGAGAAAACAAACCATACAGAGGACACAAATGTACGGAAAGGAAATAGCAAAAATTCTGGTATCCAAAGAGCAAATTGCAGCGCGAGTCAAGGAGCTTGCGGCGCAAATCAACCGCGATTACGAGGGGAAGCCGCTACTGGTCGTCTGCATTCTCCGCGGGGCAAGCATCTTTTTCGCGGACCTCTTCCGCGAACTTACGGGTGACGTCGAGGTGGATTTCATCGCGGTGTCCAGCTACGGTTCGGGAGCTTCGAGTTCGGGCGAAGTCAAGATGCTGAAAGATTTTTCCGCGCCTATTGTGGGGAAACATCTTCTCATTGTCGAGGATATCATAGACACGGGCGTCACCCTGGTCTATCTGAAACGGTTGCTGGAAGCCCGCAATCCCGCTTCCGTCAAACTGTGCTCTCTGCTGGACAAGCCATCCCGCAGAAAAGTGGAGCTGAAAGGGGATTACGTCGGGTTCGAAATTCCCAACGAATACGTCGTGGGTTACGGCCTCGATTATGCGGAGAAATTCCGCAATCTGCCCGACGTGTGCGTGCTCGCACCGGAGGTTTACGGTGGTTGACACCGCCTTGCTGAAAGAACTTGCCGAAGTTTTTTCGCCCGAGGCGAAGCTCTACGCCGTGGGCGGATTTTGCAGGGACGTATTGTTGGGCGTCGCTCCGCGGGATTTGGATATTTGCTCAAAACTCAAAGTTGAAGACGTCAAAACTCTATTGAAAAGCAGCGGTTTTGTCGTCAGCGATAAATGTCTGCGACTGGGAACGGTGATTGTGCGCAGAGGAAATTTCCGCGCGGAATACACCACGTTCCGCACGGACAGCTATCCCGAAAACAGCGGGATGCACGCCCCGTCCTCCGTGGTTTTCACCGACGACATCGAGGCGGATTCCGCGCGAAGGGATTTCTGTTGCAATGCCGTGTATTACGACGTGACGGCGGACTTGTTCGTCGACCCGAGGGGCGGCGTCGACGACATAAGGAAAAGAGTTCTCCGTGCCGCCGACATTCCCGGCAAGGTGTTCGGCGAGGACGGGCTCCGCGTACTCCGCATGGTGCGCTTTGCCGCCGAACTAGGGTTTGACGTCGAGGAGAACACGTATCTTGCGGCAAAGGAGAACGCGCGCCTGGTTCTGGACATCAAAAAGGAAAGAATCTTCGAGGAACTGGACAAGATTTTCAAAGCCGACACGGCGTATCCCGCGTTGAATGCGGAAGGGCATTGCAAGGGGTTGCTGATGCTCGACGACCTCGGGCTTGTCGACGTTCTTCTGCCGGAGCTTGCCGCATTGAAAGGGCTGGAACAGTCCGCGAAGTATCACGTTTACGACGCATACAGGCATTCGCTGGAAGCGTACAGGGTATCTTCGCCCGAAATACGCTGGGCGGCACTCTTGCACGATGTCGGAAAGAGAATCGCCGTGGATTTGCAGGGCAATATGCACGGGCACGACTCTCTCGGAGCGGAGGCGGTGCGCACTCGACTTGCGGAACTGGGAATGCCGCCGTCCCGAATGAAAAGAGTTGCGGAACTCGTGGCGTGCCACATGGTGGATTTGAAGGGCGATATGTCCGAAAATAAGTTGCGTCGCTTCATTGTCGCGCATTCCGCCGTGATGAAAGATTTGATTGCGCTCAAATATGCCGACTGCCGCGCGACAACGGGGCACGACGCGGAAAATCTGCGGATAGACAGACTGTACCGGGAAATGCGGACGGACGGGACGCCGTTCTCTCTTGCGGATTTGCCCGTGGACGGCAACGACGCGGAACGCGCCGGGCTGAAAGGCAAAGCCGTGGGCGAAGCGTTGAAGCTGCTTTTCGACGAAGCCGTCGTCAATCCTTCGTTGAGGGACAGGGCCCGCGCGACGGAGTTTCTTCTGCGCAGGGCAAAAGCGGGGGAGTGACGCGCAACGCGCTTTCCTAAGCAGAACAAAGGAGAAAATATGACTCAAACGGAAATTCTGACTCTCGTGTTCGCCGCGATTGCGGCGGTTTCCGCCATAGGCGCACTTGTCGTGGTGGTCGTGACGCGCTTCGGCAAGCGCAAAACCGGCGTTGCGGACGGAAGCGTCGACGCACTTTTCGATTACATCAAACAGCTTGAAGAGGAGAGCGTGCGCGAGAGCGTCCGCGAAATAGATTACGCACGCAAGAGTGTGTTGGAATCCCTCTCGCAGACCAACCAGAACATCGGGAGCGGAGTCCTGAAATATATGGAAAGCGCAAACCGTTTCAACGAATCCTCAATGCAAAAGTTGCGGGAAATGCAAACCGACAACGCCGCGAGGATAAGTGCGGAACTGGAAAAACAGCTCACCGCCGTCAGGACGGAGCTCAAAGCCGGCGTCACGGAAATGCGCACCGATTTGCAGTTGCAGTTCAAAGAAGTTCGGGAGGAATCCAAGACCTCCGTGGAAAGCATGCGCACGGAAATGCAGCGTCAACTCTCGCTTGTCCGTGCGGACAGCGCGGAACAGTTGGACAAAATGCGTGCCACCGTGGACGAAAAGCTCTCCGAAACTCTCGACAAGAGAGTGCAGGCGGCGTTCCAGCACGTCAGCGAACGTCTGGACAGCGTTCAAAAGGGCTTCGGGGAAATGAAGGAACTGACCGACCGCGTCGGCAATCTCAACAAGATGTTTTCCAACGTGAAGACCCGCGGAATATGGGGCGAAGTGGCATTGCAGGGTTTGCTGGAACAGATACTCACCCCCGACCAGTACGAATATCAGCACCACGTGACGCCGCGTTCTTCGGAGGTGGTGGACTTTGCAATCAGAATGCCCGGGCAGGCGGGTGAAGAAGTGTTCCTGCCCGTGGACGCAAAATTCCCTCTCGAAGATTACTACCGCTTGCTTGACGCGGGCGAGAACGGGGACAAAGCCATGGTGGAAGTGGCACGCAAGGCGCTGCTTGACAGAGTCAGGGCAGAGGCACGGAGTATCAGCGCCAAGTACATACGCCCGCCGTACACCACCAATTTCGCCGTATTGTACGTGCCCAACGAGGGGCTGTACGCGGAGCTTCTGCGCGACGGCGGCTTTGTCAGCGATTTGCAGAGCAATCTGCGTGTGACGATTTGCGGACCGACCACGGTATCTGCGTTGCTCAACAGTCTGCAGATGGGATTCACCACTCTGAAAATTCAGAAGAAGAGCGGAGAAATCATCAAGAATATGCAGGCGGTGCGCACGGATTTCGAAAAATTCGCGGGACTCATCGAAAAAATCAGGAAGCAGGCGCAAACGGTTGTAAACACCGTTGAGGATATGGAAAACAGGAATCGGATTTTGTCGAAAAAGCTCGATAAACTGGGCGACGACGTGCCCGCGATAGAAGGAGAAACGGCGTCTTTGCGCGAGAGCGGAGAGTCTGCGGCAGACGCGGCATCCGACGTGTATTCCGGTTCGTCCGGCGAGGAGGATTGAATGAGAGCCGATTTGCATTTGCACACGACGGCTTCCGACGGACTTAAAACGCCGACCGAAATCGTGGGTTGGGCGAAGGACAGCGGGTTGGAACTGATTGCCGTCACCGACCACGATACCGTCGCTGGTGTCGCGGAAGCTGCCGAGTGTGCGCGGGAAGTCGGATTGGCTTTTTCTGCGGGCATAGAAATTTCGGCACACTCCAACAGCGAGATTCACGTTCTGGGTTACGACATGGATTACACCAATCCCGATTTTCTTGCCGAAGTCGAAAAAATCAAGGATATGCGCAAGTCGCGCAATGCCGTCATAGAGCAGAAACTGAAACTGTGCGGCGTCAGCCTGGACATAGAGTTCTGCGCCGACGGCGTCGGTAGAATGAATATCGCGCGTGAGTTGCTCAGGGCGGGTTATGTGAGCGACATACAGGAAGCCTTCGACAAATATCTGGGGCCGAAGGGCGCGGCATACGCCGAAACCAGACGCACGTCGCCGCTGGAAGCCGTGAAGCTTATTTCCGCATTCGGCGGCAAAGCGGTGCTTGCTCATCCGAAAAAGTATCTTGCGGAAAAGACCCTCGATATGCTTTTGAGCGGGTTGAAACCGTTCGGGCTCAAAGGGCTGGAAGTGTACTATCCCAAACACACGGCGGACGACATAGCGACGCTCATGGCGGCGGCACGTCGTTACGGACTGTTCCTCACTGGCGGCAGCGATTATCACGGGGAAGAGGACAAGCGGTTTTTCTGCGAACTTCCTCCCGTGACGCTCAAAGCGTTGGGTGTGACAAGCGGAAAGCATGAAGCGTGAACACCGTCCGCAGACGCGGCACGGAGCGGAAAATACGATAAAAAGCGGCGCAACGCGCCGCTTTTTTGTCGGATTCGGAATGCGTTGACAACAACGGCGCTAAACAAAAGATACCGTCGTCGCGTTTTCTCCGCGGTCGCCCGCAACGGGCTGCGGCGGAAGGGTTCCGCCGTTGTCGGGCAGGGCGGTTTGTTTTCCGCGCAGAATGATTCTCGTCTGCGGAAGATAGGTGTCCTTGCGTATCCGTACCGTGCGCACGAGTTCCCCGTTCAGGAAATATTCGAGGTATCCTTCCGATTTCAGTCCCTGCCTTCCGTAGGAGTCTATCCTTTCTTCCCCGGGCGCCAGCGTATCGTCCTCGACGTACTCCGTTTTGTTGGGTATGGTTCCCGTGAGCTCCGAGCGGCGTCGGATTTTGGCTCCGCCCGAAACCCCCACGATTTCCGCGCTGAGGTATCGCCCGTCCGCCTTCATTTTCAGTGTGACGGGAGCGGAAAGAGTGTTGGCGAAACGCAAATCGCTTGCCGACGAAACCATGGCGTCGAAAGACGGCGCCACATAACTCACGGGAAGGGAATGCGGATGCACGCAGGTTATGCACAGGTCGGCGAGAAGAGCACAGTTGTATAGAGTGCTGGACACCTGACACACACCGCCGCCCGTACCTTCCACGTAAACGCCGTTTTCTATGATGTATGCAGTTTTGAAGCCGCGCGCGGCAGTTCTGCCGCCCACGGTGTCGTTGAAAGAGAATTCGTCCTCCGGCAACACGACCGTACCGTCAATCAACCCGGCGGCGAGAGCGATGTTGTGTTTCCTGTTTTCGGAGCTGTCGCCGTAATAGGTGGAGAACCGCGCTATTACGGTCACTTCCGGGGTTTCCGCCTTTGCTTCAGGAGTTTTGTCCGTCATAGTGTATGATATGAAACACAGAGCGGATATGCAAACCGAAAACAACACGGAAAACGCGCAAAAAAGTCCGTGGCGAAGGGCGTGTCCGATTTGAGCGTGATGCGTGCGAAACAGAAAAAATCCGCGTTTCATAGTGCTAGTATGTGCGTGCCGCCGCGCATTATCCGTGTTGACACGGGTTATTGCTTATAATATAATTATAAGAAATAAAGGGAGTGTCTGTGCTCTGCAAAGAGTGCGGAAACCGAAGGAGAACGTATGGATTATAAGGAAAGCTACGCGCTCTGGCTCGCCTCGGACGAGTTGACCGCAACGGAAAAAGCCGAACTTGAAAAAATGGACGAAAACACCCGCAAGGAGTGTTTCTGGAATCCGCTGGAATTCGGCACGGCAGGTATGCGCGGAGTCATAGACCTCGGCACCAACAGAATGAACCGTTTTACCGTAAAGCGCGCGACAAAAGGGCTTGCCGATTACATTCTGTCATTGGGTGCGGAAGCTGCCGCGAGAGGTGTGGTGATTGCTTACGACACCCGACGTTTTTCCAAAGAATTTGCCGTGGCGGCGGCGAAGGTGCTGGCTGCAAACGGTGTGGCGGTGAGGCTGTTCGAGGACGTAAGACCCGTGCCAGTATGCTCGTTCGCCATTCGCAAAACAGATGCGGTTGCCGGCATTATGATAACCGCGTCGCACAATCCGAAGATATATAACGGTTACAAGGTCTATGGCGACGACGGAGCACAGATGTCGCCCGAAGCCACGGATAAAGTGGTCGAATACATATCAAAAACCCCTTATTTCGGCATTAAAGAGATTGACGCCGAGTTTGATGCGGAAAGCATAAGAGGACTTGACAACGTCGAGGTCGCACCCTTCGTCACCGTCATGGGAGCGTCCGTCGACAACGCCTATTTCGACAGCATCGAAAAATTGAGCCTTTCCCCCGACGCGGTGAAAGCGTACGGCGGAAAGGTAAGAATCGTTTACACTCCCGTTCACGGCACGGGCTATATGCCCGTCACCGCCGTGTTGGGAAGAATGGGGCTCAACGTCACGGTGGTGCCAGAACAGGCGGTGCCCGACAGCGAATTTTCCACGGTACGCGTACCCAACCCCGAAGAGGCGGACACTTTGAGTATGGGCGTCGCGCTCGCGGACAAGATAGGCAGCGACGTCGTCATAGGCACCGACCCCGACGCAGACAGAATGGGCGTTGCCATACGCAACGACAAAGGTGAGTTCGTGTTGCTCAACGGCAACCGCATCGGCGTTCTGCTTGCCGATTACATAATGCGCAGAAAAAAGGACACGGGCACTCTTCCCGCAAACGGCGCTATCGTAAAGACCATAGTCACCACGGAGCTTGCGCGCAAAATAGCCGACTCGTACGGAGTCGCCACCTTCGACGTCCTCACCGGGTTCAAGTTCATCGGCGAAAAAATCAAGGAGTGGGAGGCGGACGGCAAGTACGTTTATCTGTTCGGCTTCGAGGAGAGTTACGGTTCGCTCGCAGGCACCCACGCACGCGACAAGGACGCCGTCGTCGCCGCAATGCTGTTTGCAGAAATGGTGTGTTATTACGAATCCGTCGGCAAATCGGTCTACTCCGTATTGCAGGACATTTTCCGCAAGTTCGGCTATTTTTCGGAAAAGGCAACCTCCGTTACTTTCGGCGGCATTGACGGAATGGAAAAAATGAAGAACATAATGCTTGCTCTGAGAAGCAGAACCTATGACAAAGTGGAGGGCACTCCCGTGCTCGCCGTCAGCGATTTCGTGAGCGGTATCAAACGCTATGCCGACGGTAGGGAAGAGGGCACCGAACTTCCCGTCACAAACGCACTCAAACTGCATCTCGATGGCGGAGACTGGATTTGTGCGCGTCCGTCCGGCACGGAACCCAAACTCAAATTCTATGCCGCGTCCAGCGCGGACAGCGGCGAGGTAGCCGAGGCAAAAGCCGCGGCGTATCTTGCGGCAATGAAATCTCTCACGGAGTAGAGGGGGAGCGACGCGGTTTCTCCGCGGAAAAGAGTGCGTGAAACCGCACGTCCCGTCACAATCGAAAAAAGCACCGTTCGCGGTGCTTTTGCTTTTATCGGAGAAAGATTGCCGGAGTGCGGTTTGTCGGGGACAACCGTGTCGTTGCGACTTTTGGCGTCAGATTCTGCGGTCGGTTTTGTTGTTGGCAAGATAGAGCAGCGCCAGCATTCCTTTGCCGCAATGACTGCCGATTATCGGGCCGGTGTAAGTGATGACGGTTCTGATGTTGCCGAAGCGTTCGTTGACTTTCGAGGCAAGCAGTTCGGCGTCTTGCTCGCAGTCTCCGTGAGCTATGAAGACGATATCGTTCCGCACACCCTCGGAGTCTCTTGCCATTTTATCCACCAGGGTGCGCACCGCGATTTTTCTTCCCAGAACGTTCGCTATATTGGTGAGAGCACCGTTTTCGTCCACCATCAGTATTGGTTTCAGTTTTATTGCTTGTCCGACCGCGGCGGCGCCTTTGCTCAATCTTCCGCCCCGATGGAGGCAGTACAGGTCGTCCACCGTGAAGGCGTGTCCGATGTGGTCGCGAAGTTCGGTGACGTATTCTGCGTTTTCTTCGAGTGAAGCGCCCTCTCCGCGCTTGCGCAGAGCATAGTAGCAGAGCAAGCCTTCGCCCGCACAGGCACACTTGCTGTCTATAACTCTGACTCTGCGACCGGGGAAATCCCGTTCGGCACGTTCGGCGGCGGCGGTGTATGCTTCCAGACAGCCCGACATCGCAGAGGAAAAGGAGATGTGCAGGATGTCGTATCCGAGTTTCAGTATTTCGGCGAAAAAGAGGTACGCCTCCGCCAGCGAGACTCTGGAAGTCGTGGCAACGGAGCCTTGCGCAATTTTGGAATAGAATTCCTTTATGGGCAAATACGGCGTGTTGACGCCGTCGTATTCCTTTCCGTCCAACACGTAACTCATGGGAAGAATCCGAAAATCTTCCTCTGCGAGTTCGGGCGGGAAATCGGCGGTGTAATCGGTGGTAATAAAGTATTTGTCCATAGAGTAAACATAACATAGAATTTTCCGTTTTGTCAATGGCAGACGGCACGGAAAAACGTCGGGCAGGAGGAATGAGTGGGAGACGAAGAGTTGGTAGTGCTGGCATCGCTGCTTGCGGGGGTCGCGGGAACGGGGCTCGGCGGCATTCTCGGCGCATTGCTCGGGGCGGAAAACAGGAGTGTTGCCTGTTATATGCTGGCGTTTGCGGGCGGAGTGATGGCAGGGATATCGCTGTTTGCAATGTTGCCCGCATCGGCGCAGGGCTTTCGGGAGACGACCGGGAGCGCAAATTTGCTTGCCGCAGTCGGCGCGACGGCATGGGGAGCGTTCACGGTCTTTGCCGTGGAAAAACTCTACGACGTTTTCGCAAGAAATAGAGGCGCAGAACCTCTGTCGGTTTGCATATCCGTCGTTCCGTCCGGAAATCCGTCGGAGAAAAAGTCTCTGCTGAGGGCGGGTTTTGCCGTTGCGTTGGCGGTAACGGTGCACAATTTGCCGGAAGGTCTTGCCATAGGCGCGGCGGGAAGCGCGGGTGCGGCCGGCGGAATGGCGGTTGCCGTGGCGATAGCGCTTCACAACGTGCCCGAAGGAATGGCCATTGCCGCTCCGTTGGCGGGCGGAGGAAAAGGAAAAATCAAGGCCGCACTCATTGCGGCGGCGGCAGGTGCCGCCACGGTTCCGGGAGCGGCGGTGGGGCTCACCATAGGCAAAATGTCTCCCGTCGCTAATGCGGTATCCCTTGCCTTTGCGGCAGGAGCGATGCTGTATGTCACTTTTGCGGACATCTTCGCGGAAGCGTACGCCTCGGAAAAAAAGAATGCGACGGCACTGTGCGCACTGTCGGGTGCGCTGGTTGCGGTTGTATTCGGAGGAATCTGAAACGCACTTTTAACCGTTGTTTTGCAACGAAAAACGTCTTATTGTGTCAAAAGCGTAAAGAATAACGTGTGCGCAGAAAAAAACAAAGGGACGTTTGAACGTCCCTTTGCGTGTTATCGGATTCTCAGACGGCGGCTTGCAGAATTTTTATAACGTCGTCCACCGTGAGAGGAGCGTAGCCGCCGGGCGTGAGTTCCACTTTGGCGGCGATTTCGGGAATTCTCTCTGCGGGAATTCCGACTTCCGTAAGAGTGGTGGGTGCGCCTATCGAGGCGAAATAGTCCTGCACGGCTTGTATGCCGGCAAGGGCGATTTCGTCGTCCGTCTTGCCTGCGGGGTCTACGCCCCAGACCTTGACGGCAAAGCGCACGAATCTTTTCAGACAGTTCCCGCGGACATATCTCATCCAGTTCGGGAAGACTATCGCAAGACCCGCGCCGTGCGGAATGTCGTAGAATCCGGAGAGGGAATGCTCTATCATGTGGCTGTTCCAATCCTGATTTTTGCCGCAACCGATTATGCGATTCAATGCCATCGTGCTGTCCCACATAATGTTGGAACGCGCGTCGTAGTCTTCGGGATTTTCAAGCGCTTTGCCGACGTTGTCCCTGACGTTTTCTATGAGTGCTTCCGAGATGTAGTCGCTGGGATTCCCGTCGTCGGGAGCAGAGAAATACTGTTCGAAAATGTGTGCAAGAGTGTCCACGGCTCCGTAGACAATCTGATTGCGCGGCAGAGTGTATGTATAGGTGGGGTCAAGTATCGCGAATCTGGGGTAGAGACAGTCGCTCGTGTAATCCGTTTTGAGATTCTCGTCCCACTTGGTGACGACGGAACCGCTGTTCATTTCGCTGCCCGTTGCGGGAAGAGTGAGAATGACGCCTATCGGCGTGGCGGCGAGGCACTCCTCCTTGTTGCGATAGAACGCCTGCCAGAAGTCACGTTCCGTCTTTGCTCCCGCGGCGATGCCTTTGCAACAGTCGATAACGCTTCCGCCGCCGACGGCAAGAATGAGGTCGATGTCGCGTTTTTTGCAGATTTCGATGCCTTCGTAGACTTTTTCCGTCCTCGGGTTGGGCATTATGCCGCTCACTTCGTAAACGGTTTTGCCGCATCTTGCGCATATCGCAGTCACGGTGTCGTAGAGCCCGCTGCGGATTATGCTTCCGCCGCCGTAAGCCAACAGGATGTTTTTGCCGCAGTTGTTGAGCTCTTTTGCCAGATTATCTATTGCGTTTTTGCCGAAATACACCTTGGTGGGATTGTAAAACGTGAATGCTTGCATGTTTTCCTCCTTTCATTCATCGAATCGGCTATATTTTACTACAAAGTCCGAAAAATGTAAATATGCGGTGTCAACGCGCATTCCGCAATTGGAGTGTTTTTCTTGACAACGAATTTCAATGTTGATACTATTATCTAGCAATGTTTGGAAACTCCGATTGCGCGTTCGGATTAATCGTCGGAACGGCTTGAAACGAAGACAACGTGTTTACAGAATAAAATCAACATCATACTTTTATCGGGGTGTAGCGCAGTTTGGGTTGCGCAAGGTGTGCAGACAACAAGGGAGCAGTC
>CALVNH010000002.1 GCA_944349635.1 uncultured Clostridia bacterium
AAGCTTATCAAAGACGGTCTTGTGACGCACGTTGCCATGCCTGCCATTGCATATTACGACGAACACGCGAAGAAATGGATTTACGGAGACTGCGTGGAAGCCGGCGAAGAAAAGTCTTTCGTAAACGTTGTGAAAATCAAAAATCTGCTTTCGCTTGTGGAGCAGGTGAATCCGTCCTTTTTTACGTTTAAAAACGTTGCGGAACAGAAGGCGGCCGCAGCTGCGGTTTTCGAAAAAAACGTGGCGTATTACGGCAAAGGCCACGAATTCCCAAAGTTCTTTTTCCCTCTCAGAAGGAAGTTTTCGCGAGATTTTGCCTCCATGGTAAAAAACGACCTCACGTTTCGTGCACCCGACTATACACCGCGCGACGTGTGCCGCGGCTTTTTCGAGTATATAGCCGCGGTTGTGGAAGTGCAGGTCGGAAAACTTTCCAAGGAAAGAGGACTGAAATTCTCGTCCAAGAAAATTTCTCTCGTTTATCCGGCAAAGGCCGGCAAACTGTACGTCAGCGAATACACTTCGCTTGTCGAAAAGGCTTTCGAACTGAAAGTGCACAAGTCGCTGAACTCCACAAAGGCGCTCAGTATGTATGCCTATCACCGCGGTATGCTGGGCGAAGGAGAGAGTCTGCTTGCTTTCGATATGGGTGAAGAGGATATTTCCGTGGCAAAAGCGGTTTTGCTTCCGCCCGAAGGTCCTTTCGACGACGCTAAACTTGTGGTCGAGGGTGCGGACGGACACAGCGCGCCCTGCGACATAGGCGGCAACGACATCGACAGTGCCATTGCAAAGTATATCGAACAGTGTATTTACAATCGCGAAACCGTGGGCACTCCGTCGCACGGCAACGAAGGACACATCTACGAATCCGGACTGGAATCCAAGCAGTATCTTTTCATGAAGGACATCAAAAAAGCCAAAATGATACTGAGTATGCCCGATTACGGTGACGGAGTCTTCGCAAGCGGCGCACCCGTTTCCCTTTGCAGGGATTTGTACATTCAGCGGAAAATCACCAAAGACGAATTTCGCCGTTGCGCGGGTATCGCTGACGACAACGGCGTTGCGAGACAGATTGTCGATTACATAGAAGAGGAGTTGTCGCTTGCCGTCAACCGCGACGTCACGAAAGTGTTCCTTTCCGGCGGACTTGTGGAAACGTTGGACCTCGTGGATTATATCAAGAAATCCGTAAAGAAAAATCACGTAAACATATCCTTCTACACGTTTGACGACAACGTCATGGACGGCGACGATTTCGCCGTGCTCACTTACGAAGATTCCACCTATGCGCCGGCAATCGGCGGTGCGATAGTTTCCGCTATGGATTACGACGTGCGCACGGCAATCGCGCTTTCTTACGCCACGTGGATGGGATTGAATCTCAACGACGCCGCAAACACACGAGTGTTGTTCCTGGACATTTTCGTCGACAGAGGTACAATACTGCCGAAAGGAAACAGCATTTTCACTACGGGCGGCGTGGTGCGCGGAAGCGCGGCTTCTCCCATATCGCAGATTACGGGCGAAGAAATTTATTCCGCGACGGTAACGCGTGCGGACATTTCCGCGCAGCGTAACAAAGCTCAGCTGAAAGATTTTTATCTCACCACGAAGAAGGACAACTATCTGCTCATAGGAAAGAGCGGTTCCAAGGAGAGAAAGCGGCTCGCGAAAATTATCGGAATGAAAACGGTTTCGGGCGGGGAAAACGCAAAAATCGTCTTTATGCACGGGGACAGACGAGTGCAGATTCTCGGCGATTTCGATTTTGTCGAAGGCGTAATCATAGACCCGGACGGCCGTGCAAACCCGTATATCGCAAGCGCCGCGGCACAGGTTGACGCTAAGGATACCCAGGTTTACATCAAGTATCTGGTTCCTGCGGGAAAGGATTCTTTCACCCCCGTGGGGAATGTAACAAAAGTGCCCGCAAGGGAAATAAGACCCGTGTTTGAGGGGCTCAGCGTTTTTGACGCGGAGACCGACAACTGACAGGAGGTGACGCTATGAATTCCGACAAGGGGAAGAGCGCCTCGAACAAGAAGTTTCACATAGAATTCGACTCGAAAGCCTTTGATAAAGAGATTCAGAGGTCCAAGTTGTCCGCAAGTGTGGAGACTTACGACAAACGTATCGCGGAGATGAACCGCATGGTCGAAGCGCTTGACCGTTACGACGACTTTGCCGCACTGAAACTGGATAGTTCGAAATACGAAAAGGATTCCGACGCCGATTCGTACGGGATAAAGGAAGTTTTTGCCATTCATCACGGCGGCGGAGTCATTCTCAGACACCAGAAAGAAGCGGCTCTCGCATTCATCAAAGAGCTGCGCGGGTTCGGTCTGCTCGCCGACGTTGTCGGCAGCGGCAAGACGTTCGAGGCGGGCGTTGTGCTCAGCGAACTCGCCGTGCGCGGCAAAGTGAAATCTCTGCTCATCGTTGTGCCCGAGCAAGTCTATCCCAGCTGGGTGGATGTCATGGAAATGAAATTCGGACTGGGCAAGGGAGTTCTTCGTCATGTGGGAAAGGACTTCGATTTGACTGCCGACGAATTGGAGAGCGCGGGAGGAGAACGTCAGTTCAGTCGTCCCGTGCGTCCGCTCATCGTCACGATGGAGGATTTCGCCGAGTGGCCTGAATCCGTCGCGAAACTGCTTTTCGACGTCATCGTGGTGGACGAGGCGCACAATCTGTGCGTGGAAGAAGGTCAATATGCGAAAGCCATGAAACTGCTTTCGCTTATGATGGTGACGAAAAAACAGGCAAATATGACGTATTGTCTGCTGTTGTCGGCCACGCCTCACTCGGGTAACCTTGAAAAGATGTTCCGCCTTTGGTATTTCGTACGTTGCAAAGGCGGAAATCCGTCGGATTTCAACGAAATCGACGATTCCAGGCGTTCGGCGGACTACCGCAAGGAAAAAGCCTACTATATGACGCACGTTTGCAGGGGGGCGTCCACGGTAATGGAGTTCATCAAGAAAGTGAAAATTTTCGAAGTGGTGAACAACTATGCCGCGCAGTTTGGAGAGTATCTGAAAAAGACTGGCGACGCGGAAGCTTTTTCTTCCATGACCGAGGGCGAAAAGTTCTATGTCGTGTGCGGCTTCCTCTCTCAAAACCCCTCTGTGGAAGACAAAGTTAACTCCAAGGTTGCGGCGGCATATCACAACGGCGTCCTGCGTTCGATAATGATTAGACAGCCCAACGCCGCGGTCGGCAAGAAAAAGAAAGTGGAAAACGTTTTCTTCTTCCCGACGCGCAAAAAAATCGGCGAAGTCAAAGTCACGGGTGCGGACGGAGCGGAAGTCACGGTGGACTGCGCGGCGGCGCCCGACGGCAAGTGCGTTGTCAGAAAGACAAAGGCACTTACATTGAAAGAGTATCTTGACGAGACCCGCGGAGAAAGAGGATTCACGTCCGCCTATGCGGAATTCCTCGTCAGCAAGGTTCTCGGCACAATAGGTTTCGACGACGAAATCTTTACCAAAAAGGATTCTTTGAAATATTACTGGCAACAGTTCGCCTGCTTCGCTCCGGAAATCAGGACGGAAATCCGCGTCATTCCGTGCGGCGAGGAAGAAATGTTTGCCGCAAAGCTTGCAAAGACGAAAGAGATTCTGCGCGCCCACGTAAACGAACGCATTCTGGTCTTTTTCGATTACGAACTGAAAAAAGAAAAGATTCAGTTCGACCGTTTCGAACAGGCGTTGTCGGCAGACCCTGAGTTTGCTTCGCGCGTCATTACGGGCACAAAACAGAACAAAGGCAAAGCGGACAAAGAGTTCGGCGAGAAGAGCGACGCAATCCTCATTGTCAAGGATTCGGCATTCACGGAAGGCGTAAATTTGCAGGAAAGCAACATCATTATCAACTTCCAAATCACGCCAGACCCGCTTGCGATGGACCAGAGAATAGGACGAATTTTCCGTCTGGGACAGAAAAACGACGTCACGATTTATTTGCTTGCGGATATGAGTGCGCTTGAAGGCTACGTTCTGGCATATTTTTCCAGGATAGGACTTATGTCCAGCAACAGCGGCGACGCCACCATCATTGCCGGAAGCAACAACGAGAGAATGGTTGCCGTCAGGTGCAAGGTGTGCAAGAGTGTCAAGCTGTATTCGCAGGAAGATTACGAGGCCAAGAAACGCACGGGCGGGCTGTATTGCCGCAATACGGAACTCTGTCGGAAGGACGACCCGAAAGGCACTCTCATGGAGGAAATCAGCGTCTACGATTTCAAGTGCGACACTTGTACGGCCGTGTTCTCCCGTTCCGTCGCCGACGAAGGTTACACCTGCATGTCCGTCAACAACAGCAGAAACGGCATTATGTGCAACAGCGGCGAGTACGGCGACAGACACATGTATTGCCGCAAGATTTGCGCGTTGGACCATTGCTCGCGGTTCCTCGAAGGCGACATGAAAGGGAAGTGCGCGGCTTTGACGTACTATCGCAAGAACAGAAACGCCACCGACAGCGACCTCATGCTAATCTGCCTCAAATGCAAGAATCGCAGGAAATGTCCTCCAGAGTGTCGCATCGACAGCGGCGAACACGCCATTGCCGCCTGTACAGGTTGTGAGTTTGCGGAATGCTCTCCGAAACCGCAATCCTTCGTCTTTGACGAAAAGTGGGAAATCAGATGTCCCGTTTGTCACAAGGGGCGCATCAAGCCCGTGGTAGCGAGAACTTTTGCGGCATATATACGCGCGGCGTGGGATTTCGCACACGACAACGGAGCCGGATTCTGTCGCAATCTCGAAGCGGAAGCCCGCAAGGTTTCGGAAATCAAGACCATTCTCGATATGGATAATAACTGAGAGGTAGTTATGGGTGCTAACGTATACTACATCGGTAAAAAATACGAGGACGCCTTCAAAAGCATCTGCGCTTTGGTGAAAGAAAACTGTGTTCCCGGTGAAATCGTCACTTCGGCGAACGGCAGAGAAATTGTCACACACGCTTACCGTTTCGTCTACGACGACGCGGCGCTGGGATTTGACGACGAGTGCGCTGCGGGAATGTCGGAAGAGGGGGCGAGCTGGTTTGCGCCTCTTCGCGGAGCAAGCAAGGACAACGGCACCGCCGTATGGCTCAACCTGGTCGAAAACGTCGCGGCAAGTTATCACTCGCGCTATTCTCTGGTTGAATTCAGCAGGGAAACGCGAATCGTCACTCCCACGGAGCGCGAGCGTTACAAACTTATGGTGTCCAACGTCCTCGGACGCTTTGGGCTGCCTTATTCGGAAATAGTGCAAGGAAGTCTCGAAGACTCGACGGAAGATATTTACGGCGTTTCGCTCCGCATTGAACTCAACGGCGGAACGGGGCAGTCTCTTCCCGTGCTCTGCAAGATTTATTTCCGCAAGAAAAAGGAATTTTTCGTGCCGCTTTACAGCGAGGAAGCCACACAGATTGACGATTATCTGTTCAGCGCCGTGGAAGAAAAGTCAGACAACGTTCCGCACAACGTGGCGCAACAGACCGCGTCGGCAATCATAGACAAGGTGATGAACGCGCTGGACAGACTCATTTCCGGCGAAATGCGCGATTACGATTTCACTTCATGCATGGCTTTCAGCAATCCCGCCGACGCCGAGACCGTGGCACAGATGGTCGCAAAAGGTCCTCACGACGACGTCACTCTGGAATGCAGGTCGGTGAAAGTGCTCGGAATTTCCCGCGCGAAGTGGACAAACGTCGTCTTTGACGTAACATTGAACGGACGCAGGATTTTGCGCTCCACGATTGGCATAAACGACGCGTTCAGTCTTGTTTGTCTCAACTGCAACAGCGGCAACCTCATCGCAAACAATCTGGTGAAATGCACCGAAACGCACGAGGGAACGGGCGACGTGAGCGAAGTGTTCTATCGCATAGACCCTTCTCTCGAAGACCTCGGAATCAGCGACGCAACGCTTGAAACCATAGCGGAGCAGAGTGAACTGTCGCGACATCTCATGCCGATTAGCTGCGAAATTCCGTCCAGGACGAATATTCCCTGTTCGCGAAGAGTGTGTCCCTCGCAGACGGAGAATTTCGAAACGGCAAACGGGGAAGTGGTCAGAGTGTGCAAAAACTGTCCTTACCCCGAAATGGTGTTTACCAAAGAGGACGGCACGAGAACGCTGACGAGAAACCTCTCCTTTGCACGCGACCTTATGACGATGACGGAAAAGGCGGACGTCAAGACGTGTTCCTGTTGCGGAAGAAAGTTCTCCGTGCTGGAAGAGGACGGAAAATGCAAGTTCTGTCACGCCGCAGTCGATATGTTTGCGGACAGAACGGCGGCGAAAAAGAATTACAAACGCTTTGCGACGATGTTGCCTCTCGGTACGAGGTTGTCGCACCTGGCGGCGAAGAAGTATTGCTTCGAGGAGGAGGACGTGCTCTTGTTCGTTCTCGGAACGGACAAATACGTTTTCGACAAACTCGGCGCAACGCGTTACGGCTATCTTGCCGCACCCCGCAAGACGGGCAGATAACGGGAGGTTCGTATGGCTGATTATTCTAACGACGCTTCGGTCATAACCGCAAGAAAGATAAGAAGTTCCAAGTGGTTTATGTTCGCCTCCGTGTTGATAGCCGCGGCGGTGGATTTGTTCGCACTCACAATTCTGGCAAAGGACGGTGCAGGTGCGGAGTTTTTGACCCCCGTGTGTCTGATGTTCGTTCTCGACGCGCTTTTTGCGGTGCTCATTCTGTTTTCCAGTTACCGCTTCAGATATTCGCGCAAACAGTGGATTATATACGTGTTTCTGACTGCGTTGCTTACTTGCGTGACCATGTTGGTTGTGTTCGTGCTTTCCGAATTCAGCGTTATGACGGTGGTTGCGGCTGTGGCATGGTGCGCAGTTCACCTCGCGGTGTGCGTCGTAACTGTTTTCACCGCGCTTTATGCCTCGGGAAACAA
Source organism: uncultured Clostridia bacterium (assembly GCA_944349635.1). Classification (GTDB taxonomy): domain Bacteria; phylum Bacillota; class Clostridia; order Christensenellales; family CAG-917; genus Limadaptatus. The sequence continues at coordinate 6,926 of CALVNH010000002.1, forward strand.
AAAGGTGTCCAAGCTTCTGGGAATGGTTGCCGCCGTGGCGTTCATGCTCATTTTCGCCATAGCATACACGGGATATACGGCAACTGCCGGTTATTTCGGGCAGGGTGAAAACGGAGAAATCCGCGCGGTGACTTACGCTTACGACGATGTGAGCGAAACTTATACCGCAACCGGCGTTCTGGACGGCAGAGGCGGCACGGTCATTATCCCCGAAACGTTCAACGGCAAAAAAGTTTCCGCCGTCGATGCCGCGCTCTTTGCCCTCGACGACATATCCAAAATCAGTATTCCGGGAGAGTACGCCCCCGAAATAGTCAACACAGAAAAGCTTGCCTACGCTTCCGAATCGCTTGTGCTGGAAATCAGCGTCGAAAACATCGATTCCTACCGCAAACTGTTCTACGAATGCGCGGTGAACGGCGGCAGTATAGGAGCGGTGTCGCTGGCAAATTCCGCAATTCCCTGCGGACTGGAAGAAAACGAAGTTTACGTCACGTTCGCTTACGATGCGGATTCCTATCTCAAAGCGGGACGCAAAATCATTCCCACATGGACGGGAGAGAAAGGTGAAATCTTCCGCATATCCTTTGCCTCTTCGGAGTGTTCTTACACGGCGTTCTGCGACGTGAACGACATCGAGGATTTGCACAGCGCGTACATCTACAACAACAAGTACATAATGAACCCCGTAGCAGCCGGGAACGGTAGCGCGCTTGACGGCAGCGTCTTGAACGGCAACGTCAAAGGCGCGGAAGTGTCTTTCAGCAAAGTATACCGTGTCAGCCTCGGAGAGGACAACGACCTGCTTTACGAGGACGACACCGATTTTGCCACTTTCACGTTGAACGGAAACGAATACGATTACACCTATGTCGTGGCTTCCACGGCAAACGCGCTTCTCGCTTCTTTCCGCAACAGAGACGGCTTCGGGCTTTCCTGGAAATATTCTTCGTCTACGGGGTCTTCGGTTTACAATCTGAGCGATTTCGGCTATCTGCTGTCGAGTTCGACGTCGGAAAGAACTCTCGACGCGATAAAGATTTATCCCGAGTGGAAACTGAATTCTCCCGTCATATCCTCCGTGTCCACGGAACATGCCGCAAATATGTTGATATACGGCGAGAGCATGACCCTCACAAGCACCGTTACCGCGCCTACGGACGGTTTATATCTCACATATCAGTGGAAAAACCCCGAAAACGGCGAAATCGGCACCGACCGCGAAGTTACCCTGAGCAATATGTTGCCGTCGCAGAGCGGGCAATACGTGCTCACGGTGACGGCGGCCTCGGACACGTTGACGTCTTTGACGTCCGTTGCCGAAAGAGGAGTCAACGTGACCGTCAACAAGCGCGAACTGGGATTTGTCTGGAACGTCCCGGAGGAGAGCGAACTTGTGTATAAGGGCGCCGATTTCACGGTGTCCGCAGATTATGTGGAGGAGGACGTAATCAATTCCGATTCCATAACCTATCTTACGAACGGGAACACATTCCGCAATGCGGGGCAGTATACGGTGAACGTCTCCTTGCAGGGTGACGCCGCCGACAAATACATAATTGCGCAAGGACAGTCATCCGTTACGCTCACCGTGAAAAAGTATGTCATTTCCGCTCCCGTGTGGGGAGTGACCGTGACATTCGTCTATGACGGCGAGTCGCACGCTCCCGCCGCCTCCGTCAACGGAGTGGGCGACGACGGCGAACTTGCACTCACCGTGGCGGGAGCCAAAACTTCCGTGGGAACTTATACCGCAACAGCCGTGCTTGCCGACGAGGACGCGCGCAACTACGAGTTCGAAAACGCCACGACGCAGTTTACCGTTCAGCCCAGACCCGCAACGCTGGTGTGGAACGACGTTTCGTATATGTATAACGGCGGCGTCCAGCACCCGAGTGCGCTTTCGGCGGAAAACGTCATCGAAAAGGACTATGCCGCATTCATGCATTCCGTCATGTACATGCCTGTCACGGATTGTGTAAACGCAGGCGAGCATACTGTCGGAGCGGAAATTGCGGGTACGTCAAATTACGTCTTCGAATCGCCGCAGACAAAGCAGTTCGTCATTATAAAACGCACCGTGGGGGTGACGTCGTGGTCCTGGACTTCCGCGGAGTACGACGGCACGGCACAAAGACCGCAGATAAATACGGTCAGCAACGTTATTCCCGGCGAGGAAGAGTCCTTTATGCAGTCGATAACATATTCCGACGGAGAGATTTCCGTGGGCACGTATACTGTCAGGGCAACTCTTCCCGAAGTTTTCAACTACTCGTTCAACGGCAATCCGACGGTTTTTGCATCGTACAGCATAACCAAGCGTACGCTGACGCTTTCGGTCGCAAACGCATCGAAGACCTATGACGGAACGCCTTTCGAAGATTTCCGCATCGTCTGGAACGGTCTTGCGGACACGGACGTTCTCGACGAAGTGGTCACCGTAACTTTCGGCGGAAGCGCACTTACAGCGGTCAATGCCGGCAAATACGAGTTCGAGTTCTCCTATGCAGAGGGGGCGAAAGCGGGCAATTACGACATCGACGTAGCGTCGCGACAAGCGGAGCTGACAATAGCAAAGAAGACGGTCGTTCCCGTCTGGAGCGAACAGCGCACCTTCGTTTACGACGGCACCGAACACGGTCCCGAAGTGCTGTCGCTCGAAGGAGTCACGGACGGCGACGTCATTGTGCCTGCCGTGTCGGGCAAGCAGACCTATGCCGGTAGTTATATCATGACCGCCTATCTTTCCGAAAACGGCAATTATACCTTTGCGGGCGGGCTGACATCCACGGTGGCGTTCGGCATAGAAAAACGCGCGCTCGTCTTGACGGCAAAGCCCGTTTCAAAGGTCTATGACGGGAGGGCATACGAATTTTCCGTTGCCGACCTCGACGCTGAAGGACTTGCACCCACGGATACCGCAGAGCAGTTTCTGCGCGTTTCGGCAAAAGGGGATGCAGTGGAATCGGCGCACGCGGGAACACGCAATTACACGCTGTCAATCGAGCCTTACGGCAACGAAAACAAGTTCGGAAGCTATGATATCACGTTTATAAACAATGCTTCCACCGTCACCGTTCTTCCCGCACTCATAACCTCCGTGACCTGGCAAACCGTTACGTCTTTCGAGTACGACGGCACTCCCCACGGGTTGAAGGCGGTCTCCGTTGCGGGAGCCGTAAGCGGTGAAGAGGAAGCCGTGCTTGCTTTGCTGGTTTACTCCGGCGCCGAAGTGAATGCGGGTGAGTATACCGCGACAGTTGCTTTGCCGGAAAATTCCGACTACGCATTCGCGGAAGGCGCGCAGACGACCTGCGGCTTTACCGTAAGCCGAAGAGAACTGGTGGTCAATGCCGCCGACGTCGAAAAGTCTTTCGACGGCATTCCGTATGCGGGCACCGATACAGACGTTACGGGGCTTGCCGAAGGCGACTCGCTCGGAGAGGTGCTGTCCGTCTCGCTCGGCGGAACGGCTCTCGGAGCGACAAGCGTCGGCGTCTATGACATAGTGCTGATGTTCACGACCGTCGAAGGCGGAAAGGCAGGCAACTACAATATCGTGACCGAACCCAACGCAACTTTGCAAATCGTGCCTGCAAAAATCGTGCCGCAATGGAGTGAAGAAAGGGTCTTCGTTGCCGACGGAGAGGCGAAGAGTCCTTACCTCGTCAACGAAGAACTGCTTGCGGGAGGCGACGTGACTTACGAGTATTACGTCGTTACGGAGGAAGGGGAGCAGGGAGAGAAACTGACTTCCGCACCGTCCGCGACGGGAAAGTACATGGCGGTGGCGAAGCTGGGTTCCGATTTCCATGCCGAAGAGAAAGGGCTGCAATGTGTTTTCGAAGTGATTGCCGCCGAAGAGAATCAGGAGGGGTAACATGAGGTGTGATTCCTGCAAACGCGAAGTGGAACAGCCTCTCGAACTGTACGACGGTTCGTGGGCGTGCAACTTCTGCCGCAAAAAGCTGGTCAACGAGCAACCCGAATTCCGCATCACGAAAAAGAACGACAGTCTGTTCAAGCTGTCGGAAATTTACTATTATCAGTGGCTCACGGAGAGCGCGGCGGGAGATTTCGCCGCTGACGTTTCTTTGATAGAGAACGCCGTCGAGCTCTGCAAGTCCGCTGCCATGACAGGGCACCCCGAGGCCATACTGAAAATGGGCTATTACTATGACAAGGACTATGTGGAGGCCAACCGCGGCGAAGATGTGCGCTGCCGCATCGCGTATGCCTACTATTCCTCCGTGTGTTTCAACAATTCCGACACGGTGAACGTCGAAGAAGGGGCCGATTACGTCGATATACAGGCGTTGAAAATAAAGGCGGCGACTCTGATGTTGCGAATGCTGGCGGCGGCTCCTCCGGAACTCAGGATTTCTCCGTCTTTCAGGTTCGAGGATGTGAAAGCGTCGGTGCGCAACCGCCTCGGCGTGGAGGTCGAGCCCGGATTCTCGGAGCCCGTTCACATAAACAAGAGCGAGCAGACGTTCAGAATTTTGCAATCGTTCGACAACACGATGAGGGCTCCCGTCTTCGGCATATTCCGTTTGAGCGGCGCGGAGCTCAAAGCTCTGTTTTCCATACGCGACGGCAATCTCACCGCAACCAGAATGGCGGAGAAACGTCTCTGGATGGATTGCATTCCCTGTACTTCTGACGGAAGAGTGGGGCAGACGGAGAACTTCGTCGCGCTGTCCAACAACAACAGAATAAAGCAGGTTCTTTCCGGCATAGACGACGAGGATTGCCTGTATCTTCGTTTCATCAACGACGCGGGAAATCACGTATATCTCGGCAGGCAGGACCTCAACGCCGTTTCGAGAGCGTTCAGAAAGAACGAGGACGCTCTGACAAAACGGCTTATCAACGGCGGCGGACAAATGGATTATACTCTGTTCGACGACGATTTCTATATGTATATGGAAGGTTTCAAAACGGCGAGAAAGGCAGCCGTTAAACTTGTGGAAAACATTTGCATCGGAGGAGGCACCAAATGACGGATATCGATTTTATCATCAGCGCAATGGAAAATGCCGGCGTGGACGTGGACAAGGACTTCAGACGGCTGGAAGCCCGCGGTTACGCCAGCGACGAGTGTCAGGCTCTTGCCGAAGAGGCTCTCAAAGATATGGAAGCGGTAATCTACCGCGGAATAAACGGCGGGTACAGCATAAGCATGAAAAAGGCGTTGTCCGACCTCATGGCGCTCGTTCTCAAACTGGGCGACAGAAAATCCGCTGCAAAAATCACGAAATACATCAACGAAAGGAGAGAAATTATGGCCGATGTTAAATATAAGTCCAAGACCAACGGATTGGGAATAAAGGCGCTGGTTACGCGCTATGCGGAGAACTCCGAACTGGCAACGGAAGTCATCGCCAGACGCGAAAGCACCTCGACGGAGCTTGCGGCGTATATGAACGAGAGCAAGGACTGGTTGCAGGCGATTCAGGTCGCCGTGGCGAACGTCATGGACGACAGTTCCAAAAAGGCGTTGGAGTGCGCCAAAACCGTCATCGCCGACATTCAGTCCTGGCGCGACTACGCCTCTCGCGGAATGGCGACGTCCAAACTTATAGATTTTCTCAAAAACGCTTACGACGAAGTTCAGGCTTGGGCGCAGTTGGACCAGACGATTTCGGTCAGAAATCCCGCTGCCGACAAGAAAGACATTCCCGAATACGAAGTCGACACCGTCGACCACATCATAACTTCCAACGGCAACGTGGAACTCATAAGGTCGCTGAACAAGAAAGTGTCCGACTATATCGAGCGCACGGAAAAACTCTTCTCCGTAGACGACAAAATCGCGAGGAAAAACGACTACGAGGCAAAAATCCGCGACAACGACGCGAAAATCAAAAATATTTTCATTGCCTATCAGAACGGTGAAATGGACGCCGGCTCTTCCCGTGCCGAAATCGAGAGCATCAGAGCCGAGAACGATGATTACAACGGGGAAATCGCTTACATCAAGGATGAAATCGACGTCGCAAATTCCGAACGCAGGTTGCGCCTGGAATCCGCCAAAGAAATCAGGCGTCTTGCCGACAGACTTTCCTTCTACGAAAAAGAGAACAGCATCATGCTTTATTATGCGGCAAACAACCTCGACGTCGTGGCGCTCGTCGATATGTTGGAAGGCAACGCATCACCCGACCAGATTGAAAAGGCAGTCACAAGCATGATGCGCGTAATTTCTGCGCAGGAAGTGCTCATCGGCAATCTGCGTACGGGAAAAGCGGAGACGGACGCCATAGCGGAGCACCGTCGCAAGATGAACGAAGCCATGAAGAAGAGCTCCGTGAAACGCACTCCGGAGCAGAACAGGAGCAAACAGGAAGACGACATCAGATTCATGCAGGAACTCGGGCAGTCGCTCTCTCTTGCGGAGAAACCCAAACAGCCGCAGGAAACGGAGGGCGAGACCCTTTCCAGAATCATCAATGTCACCAACGACGACAAATAGGTCGGGAAGTATAAAGAAAAGGGAGTGTTGTCCGAATGCCTAACGTGCGGGATATACTCGGCAAAGAGAATTACGTTTACGTAAACAGTCTTGCGCCGAAGGAACTCGAAAAGAGCGTCAAGGCGCTCAACGATTTGCTGAAAGAACCTTGGTTGAACGACGCCAACAAGGACGACGCGGCGGCTTTGGTATACCGCGTCGCGACGAAAATGCTGGCGCTCAGATATTTTTGCGAAGGTTACGACGAAAAGGACTTTTCGGCATTGAATGCCTATGTCAAAAAGGCAGTTCCCGTTGCGGAGAAATACGGTTACAAAAATACGCTCAACGTCATGAACAACGTCGTGGCACTTGCAGGAACCGTGAATTCCGTTATGGGCGACGCGGCGGCAATTGCGGACAGAGTGCGTGATTACGACTGGAACCCCGTCGCTCTGTCGGCGGAGGAATGCGCGGAAGTCGCGGGCATTTTTGACAAAAAAGCCGAAACGCTTCGCAAAGCACAGCCGGTGGCAAATCCGTTCGGAGACAAAGTCAAAGCGCCGGACTTTTTGTCGGACGCCGTCAAAGAACTGGAACGCGTGCGCGATTTCGCTTTGCAGTGCGAAAAAGAGTATCTCCGAAAGGCTGACGACGAAACTTTCAATGCGTCCGTTCAAGACGCTTCCGACCTGCTTAAAAACGAGTACGGATATTTTCAGACTTTCGACGCCGGCAACCGTACCGTTGCCAACGTACAGGTGCTGTGCACGCCGTTTTTCGACGAGGCTGAACTCTTTGTAGCCGCGCATTCTTCGAGCAACGACACTTTGGTAAGGGTTTTTGCAGGGGACCTGGAACTTCTTTCCGCAAACAGGCTGAAAAAACTTTTCGGGCAACTTGCCGAAAGGAAATGCGTCTGTATGATTTTCGGACTGACCGACTATAAGAACGAAAAGAATGAAAACGACGTGTACGACTGCATTCTGCGTTTCGGAAAAAACGGAGGCAAGGCTTATCTTGTCGATACGGACGGCGGCAGAGGAGTGTTCAACCGCGCGCTTGCTTACATCGGCACACAGAGCGACATCGGTCCCGCGGACATAGGCTTCGTTTATCTCACAATGCCGCTCTACACGGACGTTCTGGAAATTTTCGAAAACAAGGGCATGATAGGAGTAGCAGAGGAAAAAGCGTACACCGAAATCAGAGAAAATATGCCTTTTATGGGCTTCGTTGGGCTCAACGAGGCGGTGCGGGCGTTCGACAAACATTCCTCGTGGAAAACTCTTGCGGAAGGAAGGTCGGCAAACAACGCTCTTCACGTTGCGGAATATTTCAAAAACCTGCCGTCGCAGACGTTGCTTCTGGATTCGGGTTGGGGAGATTTTTCCGACAGGATAAAGGCCGTCAAATCGCCGACGCTCACTTTCGATTACGACGACATAAAGACCCGCAACCCCGAGAACATCAAAAAAATAATGCAAGCCAAACTCCCCGTGTACGCAAAGTGCGGCATGCTTTCCAAATACTGTTTGCTGGGAGGAACCGACAAAAGCGTCTGGCGCGGATTTTCGCGGGAGGAGATGGAGGAACGCATAGAGGAGGCCACAAAACTGGTCATGCGCGCTTTGGGGGTCAATCTCACGCCGGAAGTGGCGGTTTTGGACAATCTCAAAGAAAAGTCCGCGGGAGGATTGTGCTACAACGGCGGCAAGCGCATCGAATACAGATACAGTTGCGTCAAGGATTACGAGTGGCTTGCAGACGCAATCTGTCACGAGTGTTTCCACGCTTTTCAGCATAAAGTGATGTATAACGCCTGGTGCGATTGGTACTGGGAAGAGTTCGGAGTGACGCGGGGCAGAATCGCCGAGTGGATTGAAAACAACAAGTGCTATTTCAACATTTCCGACAACAGAAAGGCATATACGGTGCAGGTGCTGGAATGCGAGGCGCGCGCCTTTGCGAGCGACGCGTTGAGGGCAGCCGACACTTTCTGGCATACTTTGAATATTGATTAGGGGGAGAAAGAGTATGTATCTCGATGATTACGTCATCGATTTGTTGCACATAAACGAGGGTACAAGCAACAAGCTTATCGACATCGACGCCGGCAGCCGTATGCAGACGTATCTGCTGTCGCACGAGGGTTGTTCGGCACTGGCGGAGTATGCCGTTTCCGTGATTGTCGCAAGGACGGGAAAGACGGCAAATACCGTGCTTCGCGGAAGTGCCCCCAACGCTTCGCGCGAGCAGGTGATAGGGCGGAGCCTCAATACCTTCGACTGGACAAACGCTTTGGGCGAGCGCGACCCAAAACAATTGGACTCTTTTATCGACAACGTTTACAAAAAACTCAATTTCAAAGGCAACAATCCTTTGTTTTTGAGCGTAGGAGCCCTCAAATGGCGAATAGCGGTTTCGCAGAACGAAATCAAAGACGTGGTTTCGCCTCTGCTTATATTCCCCATCCGTCTGGTGCGTTCGAGTTCGGTAAGTCCCGTTTCGGTGGAATTCGTGGACGACGACGCATACTTCAACCCTTGCCTTTATTACCGTTTGGTGCAGGATTTGGGGGAAGAGTTCGCAAAGGCGTTTCCTCATCCTAACGGCAGAGATGCGAATTTCGATTTTCCTCTCGACCTGAAAGTATTCAAAGAGGACAACGGAGCGGAGTATTTTGCGCAGGTGGCGCGGTTTGTGCGAGAGGCAAAGTCAGCTGCCTCCGCAGACACCCTTTTCGAATTCGACAAGGACATCGTCGCTTTTACTACATACGACCACGACGAAGTGTGTATGTATTACGACATAAAGCGCAACGAAAACAAAATCGAAAAGCACCCTTTGGTCGAGCGTGTTTTCAAAGAGGGAACGCGTGAGCCCGCAAAGCCTTTCGGAAACAAGTGGCCCAGCCTTATTCTTCCTGCCGACAGCGTGCAGGAGGAAATCATACGGAGGGTAGTCGAGGGTGAATCGATGATAATAAAAGGGCCTCCGGGAACGGGAAAGACTCTGACAATCGCCAATATGATAGGTGCATTGCTCGGCGAAGGCAAACGCGTTATGCTTGCATCGAGAAAACTGTCCGCGTTGTCGGAAGTCAACGCGAAACTCCCTCCGAAACTCCGCAAGTTCGTGATGTTGATGGATTACGAAACGGAAGAGCAGGCGGCGAAAGTCAACCCCGACAACATAAAGCGTGAGCTCAAGGCTTTGCTTACCGAAAGGAAGAAACACACCCTCGGTTCCGGAGTGACGGACGATTTGCGCTCCGGAGAAACCGAAAAGGCGGAGGCATGGAACTTCCTCGGCAACTATGCGGAGTTCATGTTCGGCAAAAAGGGCGTTGTGGGCGGCAGCTATTATGACGCGCTCAACACATATTTTGCCGACAGCACTCTTCCCGCCGTGGAGTTCGACGACAAAGAGAAAGCGGTCAAGGTTTCCCCGGAGGAGTATTCCGCCCTCAAACGCAATGTTGAAGCCGCAGGAAAACACTTCCTTTCGCTCACCGCGAACGGCGCGCACGGCTTTTATAAGAATCCTTGGTACGGCGTGGGATTCGCCGTCGATGCGGAGAAGGCGTATTCTCTCAACAAAGCCATTGCCGCACGGGCGGACAGACTGTTGAAGACGTTTGACGGAAAGCTTGCCGAAAACGGCGGCGCGAACCTTGACGGTGTGAGTATGCCGTCCGTGCGCTGGATGTTGAGAGGTGGCGGTACGTCGCCCGAATGCGAGGGTATCATTTCCGCCGCAAAGGATGACGACGCAAGAATCGCACCTCGGAAAAAGGTTCTGAAAAAGGCAGTTGCGGCATATTTCGAAGCGGCAGACAAAGTGCGTTACGATTTGACGTTCAAATCCGTGGACGAGCTTTTCGCATTGCAGGAAAAACTTCTTGCCGCCGACCTTGACAAAGAGGACGGTTTTGCCGAGTTGGAGCGCATTGCCGCAAATTCCGACGTTTTCAAGGGACCGGGCGGAGAATTCCTCAAACAGACCGAAATAGACAAATTGCTCGCCCTGGTCGACGCCATCGACGACACCGACGAAAAAATCGCAGCCCGTCGTTTCGAAATTTTCAAGGTTTTTTCCGCAGACGCAGTGCAGAAGAATGCAAAACGGCTTTCGGACGCAACCCGCGCCTTAGAAGCGTATTTCGGAGCACAGGCGGTCAAGCCCAGATTTTTCGATTTCGCCGCGAAATCCGCCTTTAAGAAATTGGCTCCGCAAAGCTACCTCAAAGGAGTGACGTTCGCTCAGACGGTGGACGCCGTGTACAATTTTGCGGAAGCCGCAAAACTTGCCGACGAGAGAGAGGCGCAACTGAATCTGATATATGTTTTCTTCCAAAAGGAAGTTGACGCCGACAAAATAGAGTGTTTATCCTCTGTTTTGAAAAAATGCCGCGATAAAGGACTCGACACGAAGCGTTATGTTTCAAATGCGGTTGCGGCAAAGGACACGCTTGCGGATTGCAGACGGGCGCTTGCTTCCGCGCCGGAAGATTATACCGTCGGCGACTATCTTGCTTCACTTGACGCCGCTCTCAAATCGGACACTCTCTGCAATGCGTTGAAGGGATTCAACGCGGTGTGTCACGTCGCGGACGGAATCGATTCAACCTCGGCGCCGCGCATCGCAGCTGCGGTGTCCGCTCTTTGGGAAATCGCAGCCGTAGGAGACCTCAAATACAAACCTGCACGGGAAGTCGCGGAGTTTGTCGCTGCCATGTGCGACGAAAGCTGTGCGGCACTCATAGACGAAATGGCGACAGAGGAAAGGAAGTTTGCCGAGGAGTGTTTTGCCAATTATTACTCCGCGTTTCCGAATTTGCTTTCTCTCGGTGACTGGCGCATATTCGCTGCCGAGGCCGACGACAGAAGCGTGCTTGCGGCGATGCTGGGTTACAACAAGATTCTGTATTCGACTGACAACGTGCTGAATCTTTCCGCGTTTTTCCGTCCTTATGAGCAGAGTAAGATTTCGCCCGTACAGGCTCCTTTCGGTGACACGTTCGAGCATTCCTTCTATGCGCTTGTGGCGGCTGCCGTTTCCGACAGGATGGGAACTTTGAGAAACGGAATGGGCGACAGAGTGGCGTCCAATCTGAACAAATACAGCGCGGCGGAAGCCACAATCCGTAAGGCAAACGTCGCTCTCATCGAGGACAGATGCATGCAACGCATCGACCCCGACGACGCCGATTTCGGGTTCCTGACCGCAGAGAGGGAATCCAACCTGACTTTGCGCAAACTCTTCAAGAAGGCGCCGGCGGGCATCATGAAACTAAAACGGTGCATAATTCTTTCGCCGTCCACGGCAAGTGTGCTTTTCCGTCCCGAAGAGTACGAAAATTTCGACGTGGTCATCATCGACGAGGCAAGCCAGCTGAAACCCGTGAGCATGATTCCCGTTCTGTTCCGCGCCAAACAGTGCGTTATAGTCGGCGACGAATGGCAGATGCCAAATATAGAGCATTTCAAAGTGAAAAAAGCAGTTGCCGGCGACGAAACCGAGGCAATAGAAAACTCAGCTCTCACCGTTGCTTTGAAGAACAACCGCTTTGACGTCGAGGAACTGATTTGCCATTACAGAAGCAAGACGGAATCACTCATCGCGTTCTCACAAAAGAAGTTCTATCCCAAGATGAAGACTTTTCCGTCTCCCGTACCCATAAAGGAGGGGCTGGGGTTCAGGGACATATACGTCGAGAATGCTTCGACAAAAGACGGCGTCAACATAACCGAAGCATCCGTAGTGCACAAGTGTCTGAAAGAACACTTCGACAAATATTACGACGACGAGACAGGCGTGCTTTCGCAGTCGGTCGGAGTGGTCGCATTCGGAGAGAGCCAGATAAAGTGTATTCTGAGTCTTGTGGAACACGATTCGGAGTTGAAAGGCAAAATCGACCGTGCACGCGCTGTTTTCGGCGACGTGCCCGAAAAACTCCTGTTCTTCAAGACCATCGAAACCGTGCAGGGGCAGGAGACGGCACATCTGATTTTGTCGTTGACTTACGGCAAAGACGCTTACGGCGATACGAAACAGTCGTTCGGGCAGCTTAACAACAAAGAGTTGGGACAGTGCATCTTCAACGTCGCGGTCACCAGAGCGCAATCTTCGGTCACCGTGGTGCATTCGGTGCATGCCTATGAAATCGTCAACGACAACATTTCATTCATAAGAGATTATCTGTCCGTGGCGGAGAAGTTCGGCAAGAGCGGAAAAGGCCAGTTCGTCTCCGCAGACCCCGGGAAAGGTTTTCTTGCCGACGTTGCGAAATTCGTGGTTTCGACGGGCATATCTTCCGACAGGGTCGTGCTGAATTACGGAGTCACGGACGGCTCGGTGCGTATTCCCGTGGCGATACTGTCCGAGGACAAATCTTGCGCGCTTATGGGAATTTGGTGTGAAATTCCCACCGAAAAGCAGTATAATTATCTCGATTACAACATAAGACACTTCGAAAGTCTAGAAGTCTGCGGCTGGAAATTGTTCCGTCTTTACATACAGGACTGGTACGACAACCGCGAAAGCGCCGAGGACAAAATCCGAAACGAATTGAAAAAATACGTCAAATAAAAGGAGCGACGATTATGGCAGACAACAAACAGAAACAAAACCGCGACCCGCTGAGCGCTATCGACGCCGCCGTCAACGAAAAAATGAATCAATGGCAGCAGCAGCGGCAGCTTGAGGAACTCAAAGAGAGGAGCGCGGCGCTCGACGCGAAAATCGAGGAACTCGCCGAAAAAACGGCCGATTTTACGCTGGAATACGGTGCCGACGATTTCCGCGCGCAGATGATGATGGCATATCTCGAAGTGGCAATCGAGATGAAAGAGGCGGTCAAAATGATTCAGGGCGCAAACGACGCCATAGCCTTCATTTACGAAGCCGTGGATTTCATCGACGAATCCATGAACTTCAATTCCACGCTTCAGAAGCAGTCGCTTAAATCAAAATACGGGTTGTTTTCGCGCATCAAAAACCGCATTCTCAACAGGAGAGTGGCGAGAAACAACATCAACCGCGTCAATCAGATGATGGACAAACTGGTTGCGCAACGCAACATCGCGCAGAATGTGATGGATTCTTTGCGCAGAGCGTGCGCCAGAATGACGAAAGCCATTGAGAAGAGCAATATCAAGCGCCAGAAAAAGCTTGACAAAGAGGCTCAGAAGCAGGGCAAGCCCCTCGCGCTTTCCAAACAGAGCACGGCGGAAAAGCTGGTTGCCGCCATCATTGCTTCAAAGAGCGGAGCGGAAAGCGCCGCCGTGACGGAGGGAAGCGCTCCTGCCGCCGCGGGTGCCGCGCCTTCCGACGTTTCGGACATCAGCGATATCACCTGACTTTATAACGGGTTTTCTTTAACAGGAGGAGAAAATGGCAGGCATAGGTAAAAATGCGGGGAAGCCCAATTCCGCCGCACCCGCGGGGAAAGCCGATACCATAGAGAGTCTGGAAAAGAACTTTTCGGTTGTTGTCGGCGAGATACGCGGCATACTGAACGGCCGCAAGGATAAAAATGATTTGCGCGACGAGGAGCGCAGAACACTGCGTGCAAAATATTCGCAAGCCGCGCAGATTGCCCGCACGCTCTCGCAGAGGTGCACCGACACCGACAAGCGGGATATGTACAAGAGCCATTTCGAGAAACTCAGCGACGCCGCCGCGAGTTACGGTTCGGTCATCAACAGCAAGGTGCCGTCCACCACTTTCGACGACGTCAAAGGACTCGACAACGTCAAGAAACTGGTAAAAAGTTTCCTGTTCATGGCGCAGAATCCCGAAATCGTCAAGTATTACAAGTTGGAAGGCGGGCTGGGAATGCTGATGTACGGAGCACCCGGTACGGGCAAGACGATGTTTGCGGAAGCCATCGCAAACGCAATGAATCTGCCTTTGTTCATCGTGACTCCCGCAGACATATACAAGTCCTATGTCGGAGAATCGGAACAAGCCGTAAAGCAGATTTTTCAGGAGTTGGAGTCCTGTCCCGACGGTGCCATATTGTTCGTCGACGAATGCGAATCCATTTTCAGCCGCAGAACGCAGGATACGAAGGATTACAAGGCCGCCGTCACGACGGAGCTTCTGCAACGCATAAACGGGTTCGGCGGCGACGGCTCAAAACGCATAATGATTGCCGCCACCAACCGTCCCGACGTAATAGACCCCGCATATCTCCGTTACAAACGATTTTCGCATCTCGTTCACGTTACGCCCCCCGACTATGCCGCAAAAAAAGCCATAATCGAAAGCAAACTCAAGGGCATAGCGCTTGACGGAGTGACCACGGACGACGTTCTGGAGATGAGCGAAAGAAAGAAAATCACGGACGGACCCCTCGGCAAAGTCGCAGTCACGGACGCCTATTATTCTGCCGCGGATTTGTGCGGAATAATCGAAGAGGCGTGCAGGCTTGCCCTGGAAAAATTACAGGAAAAGGGTTCGTCGGAGCCGATTCCGCTCACACGCGAAATGTTTGAAGCGGCGTTTGCCAAAATTCCTCCCGGAATTTCCGCACAGGTGCTTAGGGAGTACGAAAATTTCAGGAAAGATTCTGATTCGTAAAGGGGTTTGGTATGACTCTGAAGCAAAAAAACATTCTTCGCGGGATATGCATGACTCTGTTGTGCATCGGAGCGGTATATTTTCTGTTCATCGTTGCCTCGTTTATTTCCGTTCTTTGCGCGATGTCCGACGAGACGGCTTACTGGACACAGTGGCAAAAGGAGCATATAGCGGCGCTTGAATCCTCCTACGCTTCGGGCGAAGCCCCTAAGGTGGACGAAAGCGTGTTTTGCGGTTTCGATTTGGAGCAGGCGACCGCAGACGGAGTCAGCCTGGCGGACTTGCGCTTTCTTGCCACGCACAACAGCTATAAGCAGGGCACTACCAAACAGACCGACATTTTCTACAATTACGCCTTGCCCGTAATGCTCGGCAAGAAGTACGATTACGTTTTCGACACTCTCACGGAGCAGTTCAACCACGGAATACGCAGCATCGAAATCGACCTCGGCAAGGTTGAGAGCGACGACGGATTTTCCGTCAACGTCTATCACAACGCTCTCACCGAGACGGGCAGTTCCATGATTGATTTCGAGCTCGGCTTGCACGAGATGAAGATGTGGTCGGATTACAATCCCGGACATCTTCCCGTAACCGTGCTCGTGGAGCTCAAAGGCGGCTCTTTCGGCAAGTACGCGGATTTTGACGAGGAAGCCATGCTGTACGTCGACGAAACATTGCGGGAAGTTTTCGGAGAAAGTCTTTATACGCCCGCGGAAGCTCTGGAAGGACATTCCTCTTTCGCGGAACTCAGAGAGAGCGGTGACCTGCCGACTCTTGAAGAAACGAGAGGCAAATTCATCTTCCTTTTGCACGAAACCTCGGTGACGGACACTTATGTCGGAATCGACCCCGAAATGCGCTCTCAGGCGATGTTTCTCGCACTCACCGTCAAGCGCGAAAAATACCGTTCTCCCGAATGGTTGGACAACGCGCTTTACGTCATCATCAACAATGCCGCCGAAAAGAGCTACGGAAAAATGATTGAAGATGCGCTTTCGGAAAACTTTATTGTCAGAACGCGCCTCGACGAATTTGCCTTAATAAGCGACAAGCGTTTCGACGCGGCGATGAAGAGCGGAGCGCAGATTCTCAGCACGGACTATCCTCCCGCCACGGAGGACAGATACGGATATACCGCCGATATAGGCGGAGGAAAAACAGTTCTCCTGCGCACTCGCTGATACGTCTCACGGGGAGCAGCCGCGCCGACCTTGCCGTCAGCCGTGTCTGCAATCCGCGAAGAAGGAAAACAGCGTCGGAATTCACGAGAAGGAGACGCTCGGCATTGAGTTTCGGATTGCTTCGGAACAGGCGGAATTTCGGTATGCCTGTAGTTTCCTGCGAAAGTAACGCCCCCGGGATAAATGCTCGCGAAAACTCAAAAAACAGATAAGTAAAAGAGCGGTTGCCCGCTCTTTTCTTTCGTACTTTTGCGGCAGAGCCGCTTTTGCTTTGGTTGCTGTGCGGCAAAACTGCCGCATTTATCCGATGCCGTAAGGCTGTGATTACCAGAGATTGTCGTTTCTGACAACGGAGGAACCTTTGCAGGCTCTCGCCACGGCGGCGATACCTTTCTTAGCCGCTTCTTTGGAGAGATATCCGTCGTTGGTGGTGGCAACGATGTTGCCGTTGGAGGCTATGAGTCTGAGACGGATTTCACCCTTCTTGTCGGTGTAAATCTGCCACTTGGGGCACTTCTTTTCTTCCCACTTCTGCAGGGTCTGGTCTTCGACGGGGGCGCTCTCGGCATTGTTTCTCACGCTGTTGATGCCCGCTTTGCAGGTGGTCATCGAAGAGTATTGTTCGGCTCCGATTGCCACGACTCTGTAGTTGGAAGAATAGAGTTTGTAAACAAAATTGCCTTTTTCCGTTTTCTTGATTACGAATTTGCCGTGAGGTGCGGAGGCGTCGCCTTCCTCGATGACCTGTTCGGCAACTTCCGCTTTCTTGGTTGCGGGTTTTGCGGCTTTGGGCTCCTCGGATTTTTTGGGAGCGGATTTGCTTGCGCTCGCTTTCGCGGGAGCGGCTTTCTTCTTTTCTTCGGTTTTGGGTGTTGCCACGGTGTTCTCCTCCTGCTTTGCTTCCTCTTGGGAGAGCGCAGCGTTTTCTTTCTTCGGTTTTGATTTTGGGGTGTTTATGACGGCGTTTCCCCATACGTTGCCGTCGTCGGCCGCGCTTTGGAAAACGGTTTCCGCCGCTTTCTTGGGCTTGGCTTTCGGTTTTGCGGCGGCGTCTTCCGTTGCGGATTTTGTCGTCGCTTTCGACGTTTTTTTCTTTGCGGGTGCGGGTTTGTCGTCCTCGGATTGTTCCGAAACGGGAGCAGCGGTTTGCGGCTCCTTCTCCGCCTCGTTTGTCTCGACCTCGGGCTTGACCTCCGCTGATTCGGGAGCGGATTCCTCCGCAGCGGGAGTTTCCTGTGTTTCCTCCGTCGGGAGGGGAGTTTTTTCCGTCTCGACGGAAATCGGCTCAGCATCGCGTTCGGGCTCCGCCGCCTCCGCGACGGGAGTTTCGGCAACGGCGGGCTCTTCTTCCGTTACGGTTTCGGGTGCGGTCGCTTCTTCGGCAACGGTTTCTTCCTCGGTGGGTTCCGCTTCCGCTGCCTCTTGCGCGGGCTCGGATTCGACGGGCTTTGCCAGTCCGTCCACGTTTATGATGAGCGTGCCTACGGGGGCAGAATCGTCGTCTTCGACTATCTCGCTTTCAAGAAATTCGATTTCGTTGTAATTGTCATAAATGTCCGCCATTATTCATCCTCCGAAAGATAAATCAATATTATATTAGCACGCGCAGAGAAAATAATCAACATATAGCGTTTTATATTATTATGTTTTTTGCACGTCGCGACGTGACGAGGAATTAACGTTCTCCGTAATAACTCGAAAAAGCAAAATGTCGACGTCGTCAAAACGAAAAGACAGGCGGCAAAGAGCTTTCGAAAGAGGAATCAATCTGCTTTCAAAAATTGTCTTTTCCTGCGGATTGTGTTATTATGTTGTCATGCAAAACATCTACGGACTCAACGAAATGCAATCTGCCGCCGCACTCGACACCGAAGGTGCGATTCTGGTCATAGCGGGGGCGGGCAGCGGAAAAACGCGTGTTCTTACCGCGCGCATCTGCAATCTTGTGAAAAGCGGCGTCGACCCTTACAACATTCTCGCAATCACTTTTACGAACAAGGCCGCCAACGAGATGAAAGAGCGCATCGAAAGAGCTCTTGGCAGTGCCATCGGCGTGTGGGCAAGCACTTTTCACTCGATGTGCGCCAAAATTCTCCGCGTCGACGGGGACAAACTGGGTTACGACTCCAACTTCACCATTTACACCGAAATGGAGAGCGAACGTGTGGTAAAGCGAGTGTGCGACACTGTGGACGGTGCCGACCCGAAGAAAAAGGGTGACTATCTCAGGCACATTTCCGCAGCAAAGACCGCTTCGCTTTCTCCCGAAGAGTATCACGAAGAAATCAAGGGATTCGTGCGTGACGCCGCTACCGTGACAGCCGTTTACGCCGCATACGAACGTGAGCTCAAAAAGAGCAATTCTATGGATTTCGACGACTTGCTGTTGAAAACGGAAGAGCTTTTCCGCAAGTTCCCCGACGTACTGTCCAAATACAGCAGGCGGTTCAGATACATCAATGTCGACGAATTCCAGGACACCAACCGCATACAATACAACCTTGTCAGAATGCTCGCTTCGGAGTGGGGAAATCTTTTCGTCGTCGGCGACGAGGACCAGAGCATTTACAGCTGGCGCGGAGCGGAAATCCGCAACATTCTGGATTTCCCCAAGGATTACCCGCAGGCGAAAGTATATAAGCTGGAACAGAACTACCGAAGCACTTCGGAGATTCTGAACGCCGCCAACAACGTCATCAAAAACAACTCCGCCCGCAACGCAAAAACTCTTTGGAGCGATAAGACGGACGGTGACGCCGTGGAGTATTACGAAGCCTACGGTGACCGCGACGAGGCGGGATTCGTCAGCAGAAAGATAACTGCGCTGGTTGCCCGCGGCGCTTCGTACCGTGATATGGCGGTGCTTGTCAGAGTCAATTCGCTCACGCGACTCTTCGAAGAAGATTTCAATTTGCACGGCATTCCGTATAAAGTATTCGGCGGATTCAGATTCTTCGAACGCAAGGAAATCAAGGACACGCTGGGATATGTGCGTCTGGCTCTCAATCCTAGCGACAACGACAGCCTGTTGAGGATAGTCAATTACCCGCGCCGCGGCATAGGTCAGAGCACCGTTGCGGAACTCGTGCAGAAGGCGAATGAGAGCGGAATATCCTATTTCGAGGTGCTGCGTCACCCTGAAATGCTTTCCGCGGGGACGGCAAGGAAACTTGCCCCGTTCACGCAGATAGCCGAGGACATCGCCGCCGCGCTTGCGGAGAAAAAACCCGTGGAATTCATGGAATACGTCATCGAACACAGCGGACTTGAAAACACGCTGCGTTTCAGCGATGACGCCGAAGAGCGCAACCGCTACGAAAACATAGCGGAGCTTGTGAACGCCGTCAGCGGTTTCTTGCAGGATAATCCCGACGCCACGATGTCGGATTTCATGCAATCGGTGGCGCTGGTGTCCGACAGCGACGAAATGGACGACGACAACTACGTCACGGTGGCAACCGTTCACGCCGTAAAAGGACTGGAATTCGACACGGTGTTTCTTGTGGGATTGGAGGAGGGGGTATTCCCCGTCTCCATAGCCGTATCTGGCGGCGACGTTGAGGAAGAAAGACGGCTGATGTATGTGGCTATAACCCGCGCGAAAAACAAACTTTTCGTGCTTTCGTCCCGTTCGCGTTTTCGTTTCGGAGAAACCGTCTATAATCCAAAAAGCAGGTTTATTACGGAAATGCGCGGTGAAAAACCCCCGATTCGTGTCGGTGGAGCCTATTATGACAATCACGCGAAAGAGCGTCTCGACGCTTTGGAGAACCTGGCTAAAAAAGCTCCCGCCACGCAGCTTTCCTCTCGCAGCAAAAACTCTTCCGACGTCAATTTCGACGAGTTCGAAAAAGACGTTCTGGTGGAGCATACGAAGTTCGGACGAGGTATAATAATCTCCACAGTGGGCGAGGGAGAGGACAAGACGGCGGCAATCGCGTTCAAGGGACTGGGAGTAAAGCGTTTTTCCCTCGCAATCGCCGTCAACAGCCTGAAAATAGTAAAGGATAAGTGAGCCATGGACAACTATTTCAGAATGAAAGAGCTGGTCGAGCAGCTCAACAAATATGCTGCTCTGTACTATGACGAGGACGCGCCTTCCGTGTCCGACGCGGAGTACGACGCACTCTACGACGAACTGCTGGCGCTTGAAGCCTCGGAAGGATATTCGCTGAAAAATTCGCCCACGCACCGCGTCGGCGGCAACGTGCAGAAAAAGTTCGAGCAGTCCGCACATCTTCTGCGGCTTTACAGCCTGGACAAATGCCGTTCCGAAGAGGAGCTGGGGGAGTGGTATTCCAAGGTGGCGAAAGCGACGGGCAGGAACCCCGTTTTGTCCGCCGAGTACAAGTTCGACGGACTGACTCTCAACATCCTTTACGAAAACGGACGCATCATCAAAGCGGCAACGCGCGGCGACGGCGTCGTGGGTGAAGTGGTGACCGCTCAGGTAAAGACGATTAAAAAACTGCCGCAGAAAATCTCTTATACGGGCAGAATCGAAATTCAGGGCGAGGGAATCATGCGCCTTTCGGCACTCGAAAAGTACAATTCGACCGCTTCCGAACCCTTGAAAAACGCCCGCAACGGAGCGGCGGGGGCGATTCGCAACCTCGACCCCGCGGTGACGGCGGAACGCAACCTGTCCTTCATGGCGTACAACATAGGTTACAGCGACAGGCATTTTGCTTCGCAGGAAGAAATGCACGCCTTCCTGAAAGACGAAGGTTTCGAAACGGAGAGCGATTTCACTCTCGTGCCCGACGCAGAAGGCGCGTTCGCCTTTGCGGAGCGGGTGGACGGAATCAGGTCTTCGTTGGATTTTCTCATCGACGGTGTGGTTTTCAAAGTCAACGACACAGCATTGAGGGAAGAGATTGGCTATACCGACAAATTCCCGAAATGGGCGATGGCGTACAAATTCAAAGCCGACGAAATGACCACCGTGCTCAAAGACGTGGTGTGGCAGGTGTCGCGCAGTTCCAAACTCAACCCGCTTGCCGTGCTTGAACCTGTCGACATAGGCGGCGTCACGGTCAAGCGCGCCACTCTCAACAACTACGGCGATATACTGAAAAAGAAAGTGCGCATAGGAGACAGGGTTTTCATACGTCGCAGCAACGACGTCATTCCCGAAATCACGGGCGTTGCGCAAGAGGCGGAAGACGCTAAAAACGTCGAGAAACCCACCGTGTGTCCGGCGTGCGGAGCACCCGTGCGCGAGGCGGGAGCATTCCTCTATTGCACGGGCGAGCACTGTGCGCCGCAGGTGATTTCCGCTCTGGACCATTTTGCTTCCAAAGACGCAATGGACATAGAGGGCTTTTCGGAAAAGACGGCGGAGCAGTTCTATAACGAACTGGGTGTAAAAACTCCCGTAGATTTGATGTCTCTCTCCGTTGAAGACATTGTGAATCTTGACCGCTTCGGCGACAAAAAAGCCGACAATCTGATAAAATCAATAGACAAGGCCAAGCACACGACTCCCGACAGATTGTTGTTTGCTCTCGGCATAGACGGAATCGGCAAGAAAACGGCAAAAGATTTGATGAAACGTTTCCGCGCTTTGGACGCTCTTTCCGCCGCCTCTCGCGAAGAGTTGCTTTCCGTGGACGGAATAGGAGACGTACTTGCCGACAACATAATCGCCTTCTTCGCCGATGCGGAAAACCGCGCCCTTCTCGACGCGCTTTTCGCCTGCGGAGTAACCATGGAAGAAGAGGCACGCAAAGAAGGCGCTTTCAGCGGAATGAGGGTGGTTCTCACAGGGTCGTTGCCGACATACAAACGCGGCGAAGCCACGCGCCTCATCGAAGAAAACGGCGGTGAAGTGGCTGCTTCGGTATCAAAAACCGTCGATTTGGTGATTGCCGGAAGCGACGCGGGAAGCAAACTGGACAAGGCGCAAAAACTCGGAATCCGCATAATAGACGAAGCCGAATTCAAAAAAATCATCGGTGCGGAGTGAGAAAAAATCCCTTTTATGAGAGTATCGTGCAAAATCCCGTCGGCAAAACTATTGTCAACGGGATATTTTTTATGATATAATCTATAAAATTATTTCAGGCAGGTGCGTATATGCGCAGTATGACCGGTTACGGCAAGGGACAGGCTTGTGCGGACGGAAGAACGGTTACGGTGGAAATCAAGACCGTAAATCATAAGTTTTTCGATTGGAGCATGAAAATGCCGAAAGGCTTTCTTTTCGTCGAAGACGACGTAAAAAAAGCCGTTGCCGCAGTTGTAAACAGAGGGCATGTCGACCTCTTTCTCACCTATGAACAGGAGACGGCGAAAGCGGCGGATTTTGCCGCAGACGAAGAACTTGCGGAAAAGTTCGTTGCCGCAGCGAGGCGTCTTTCCGAAAAAACGGGTGTTCCGTTCGACGTCACCGCGTGTACGCTTGTCAAGAACCCCGACATTTTCGGTTTGAAAACCGCCGACGTCGACGACGAACAGTTGCGCTCTCTCGTGTTGCAAGCCACGGACGGCGCACTGACAGAACTCGTTGCCATGCGCGAAAGAGAGGGGGTGTCGCAAGTCGCCGACATCACGGAGAAACTGGATTCCGTGCGCGCTTCTCTGGACGCCGTGGCGTCATTCGCTCCTTCCGTCGTTTCGGATTACCGCGCAAAGCTTAACGCACGCATATCCGAAGTTCTGGGCAAGGACGTTGCGGACCCCAACAGAATCGCCGCGGAAGTGGCACTGTTTGCCGACAAGTGCGCAATCGACGAGGAAATCACCCGTCTGGGTGCACACATAGAAACCATGCGTTCGTACCTCGCACTGTCGGAGCCGGTGGGAAGAAAACTCGATTTTCTGGTTCAGGAAATGAACCGCGAAGCCAACACCATAGGCTCCAAAGCCAACGATTTGCGCATCACCGAAAAAGTGCTGGCAATGAAAAACGATATAGAAAAAATCCGCGAACAGTCGCAGAACGTGGAGTGAGATGCTTATGAACGAAAGAGGAATGCTCGTCGTTATATCGGGTTTCAGCGGCGTGGGTAAGGGCACCGTAATTCAGATGGTTCTGGACGAACTGCCTTCTCTCCGCTTTTCGGTATCCTGCACGACGCGGGCTCCGCGTTACGGCGAAGAAAACGGGGTGAACTATTATTTTCTTTCCGAAAAGGAGTTCGAGAAGAAGATAGAGCAGGACGCTTTCGTGGAGTACACAAAGACGTTCACCAATTATTACGGCACGCTCAAAAGCGAAATCGACGCACCCATTGCGGCAGGCGGCGACGTTTTGCTGGAACTCAACGTGGTGGGCGCCAGAAACATAAAGAAGCTGTATCCCGACTGTATAACCGTGTTCGTCGTCCCGCCCTCTCTCGAAGCCCTCAAAGCCCGTCTGGTGGGCAGGGGAACGGAGAGCGAAGAGAGCCTGGAAAGACGTCTGCGCGAAATCGAAACGGAGAGCAAGGACATAAAGAACTACGATTATGTGGTGACAAACAACGTGGCGCGCAACTGTGCCGCGGAAATCGTGGGAATTATCAGGAGCGAACACCTGCGTCCCGCAAGACAGAATCTGAACAATCTTTTTCCTTCGGAGGAATGAATATATGATGATTGACCCCCCAATCGACAAACTTATCAAAAAGGCGGAATGCCGCTATGCGCTCACTTGCGCGGTTGCGAAAAGGACGAGAGAACTGCTGACCAGCGACAGTGCCTATCTCGAAAAGAGCGGCGAAAAGCCCGTCACGCTTGCCTGTAAGGAGATTTACGAAGGCAAATACAAAATCGTCCGCGACTGATGCTTTACGGCAAGAATATCGTCCTGGGCGTTTCGGGAGGAATCGCCGCCTATAAGAGTTGCGAAATCGTTTCGCGGTTTGTCAAACTCGGTGCAAACGTCGATGTCATAATGACGGAACACGCCGAGCATTTCGTCACGCCTTTGACGTTCGAAACACTTTCGGGCAACAAAGTAGTCCGCGGAATGTTCGAAGAGCGCACGGAATTCGACGTGCGTCACGTTTCTCTCGCAAAAAAAGCGGACGTTCTGCTTGTAGCTCCCGCAACCGCCAACGTGATTGCCAAATTTGCGGGCGGCATTGCCGACGATATGCTGTCCACGACATGGCTTGCCTGCGGGAAAGGGCACAAAGTCGTCGCTCCCGCGATGAATACCGCCATGTACGACGACCCCGCCACAATGAGCAATTTGCAGATTCTCCGTTCCAGAGGCGTCACCGTCATAGAGCCAGCCACCGGCAGACTTGCCTGCGGTGATACCGGCAAAGGCAAGATGGCGGAGCCCGTCGACATCGTGGAAGCGGTTAAGGAGCTTTTGCAACCGGTTAGAGACTGGGAGGGCAAACGCGTGCTTGTCACCGCGGGTGCAACCGAAGAGGACATCGACGGAGTGCGGTTCATCACCAACCGCTCCAGCGGGAAGATGGGCTGCGCAATTGCCGAGGCAGCCGCGCAACGCGGAGCCGAAGTGGTGTTGGTGCACGGCAATCTCGCCGTTCCCGTGCCGTCCGGCGTTGCCTCCTGCATAAAAACGGCTTCCACTGCGGAGATGTACGACGCGGTCATGGCAGAGGCGGAACGCGGTTGCGACGCATTCATAATGGCGGCAGCTCCCGCGGACTATCGCCCCAAACACCGCTATGAACAGAAAATCAAGAGCAAAGAGCTGACAATCGAGTTCGAAAAGAATCCCGACATCGCCGCAGCCGTCGGCAGAATCAAAAATGACGCGGTGCTGGTCGTGTTTTCTGCGGAAACGGAAGAACTGCTTGTCAACGCAAAAACGAAACTGAAAAACAAGAATGCGGATTTCGCCGTTGCAAACGATGTCACGAAAGAGGGTGCCGGGTTCAACGTCGACACGAACATAGTCACAATCATAGACAAAAACGGCAAAATCGAGCCTCTCGAAATGATGCCCAAACGCGTGCTGGCGGACGTGATTCTCGACAAGGCGAAAGAATTCTATGGTGCTTGAAGTTATCGTAGACATTTCAACGTCGGAAATCGACCGTCCCTTCGATTACGAGGGCGACGACGTGCCTGTCGGAAGCAGAGTCGCCGTCGGCTTCGGGAACAAGAGAACGGTGGGGTTCGTGGTCGGGAAAAAGGCCGAATCCGACTATCCGAACCTGAAACGCGCCGAATACCTCGACACTCCCGTAAGTGCGGAACAACTCCGCCTTATGGAATACATGCGTGAAAACTACAACCTCAGGCATATAGATGTTTTGAGGCTGTTTGTTCCCTCGAAACTTCGCGACGAGCGCGACCCCGAAACAAAAAAACTCTTTCTGGCGCTCAATCCCGAACTGAGCGGGGAAGCGTTGTCGAAAGCCGTCTCCCGTGCAAAAAAACAGGCGCAAACGGTGGAATATCTGAAATCTTCGGGCGGAGAATACAACTCTGTTTTATCCGACAAATTCGGTGCGGCGGCAGTCAAAGCCCTGCGCGATAAAGGCGTTTTGACAGAAAGCGCCGTTCACGAAACCAGAGTCCCGCTCAAAACGCTTGCGGGAAAAAAGAAGGACGTGGTGCTCACCGACGAACAGAGAGCCGCCGTCGACGGAATTTGCACTCACAAGGGAGTGTGCCTTCTTCACGGCGTGACGGGAAGCGGTAAAACCGAAGTGTATCAGGCAGTGATAGAGCGCACTCTCGCCGAGGGAAAAACCGCGATTATGCTTGTGCCGGAAATCTCTCTGACCCCGCAGATGCTGGGCATATTCAGAGCCAGATTCGGCGACAATGTCGCCGTGTTGCACTCCGGGCTCAACGCTTCGGAGCGTTACGACGAATGGAAACGCCTCCGCGACGGCAGGGCAAAAATCGCCATCGGAGCACGTTCTGCCGTTTTTGCACCGCTTGCGGATATAGGAGCGATAATCATCGACGAAGAGCACGATTCCAGTTACATAAGCGAATCCAACCCCCGCTACGACACGAAAACGGTTGCGGAATTCCGCGCCGCGGCGTGTAATGCGGTGTTGGTGCTCGGTTCGGCGACTCCCGACATAGAGACTTATCTCAAAGCCACGCAGGGAAAATACCGCCTGTTCAGCTTGAAAAACAGAATTTCCTCGCACAAATTGCCCGAAATGGAAATCGTGGACATGACGCGGGAATTCCGCTACGGCAATCGTTCCGTCTTTTCCGCCGCGCTTGCCGACGCCATGCGTGGCGCGCTCGAAAGAAAAGAGCAGATTATGATTTTTTTGAACCGTCGCGGCTTTTCTTCCTTCATTATGTGCAAGGAGTGCGGCTATGTCGCGAAATGCGAGGACTGCGACGTTTCGCTGACCTACCACAAGGCGGAAAACGTTCTGAAATGCCACTGTTGCGGCAGGCGTTATCACGCTCTGTCCAAGTGTCCGCAGTGCGGCTCGACATCCATAAAACAAGGAAAGGTGGGGACGGAAAAAATCGTCGAGGAGCTTCACAACCTCTTTCCCGACGCACGCGTCCTCAGAATGGACAACGACACAACCTCCCGCAAGGACAGCTATTTTGCCATTCTTGATAAGTTCGCGGCGGGGAAAGCCGACATTCTCGTCGGCACACAGATGATTGCAAAGGGGCACGATTTTCCCAACGTCACGCTGGTGGGAATTCTGGAAGCCGATTCCGCGCTGTATTTCAGCGATTACCGTTCCTCGGAGCGCACGTTTCAGTTGGTTACGCAGGTTGCCGGAAGAGCGGGAAGAGCGGACAAAAAAGGAAGGGTCGTGTTGCAGACTTTCGCACCGCGCCACTACGTTTTCGCCTTTGCCTCGCAGTACGATTACGAGGGATTCTGGCGGAAGGAAAACAATACCCGTATGGTGACGAAGTTTCCGCCTTATACAAAAGTGGTGAGAGTGCTGGTGGCGGCGGCGGACGAGCAGGCGGTTGCCGACTGCACACGGGCGATTTACAAGGGTATCAAAGAGTTGGAGGGCAGACTGGGCGGATTCGTCTACACCGGCGCCGCCAAATCTCCCGTCACGAGAATGCACGGTCTGGTGCGCTATCAGGTGCTTATGCGCATTCAACCCGAGATATTCGACGAGGCAATGAAGACCGTCTACCGTCTCGTCAACGAAAACAAACCGACAAAAGGAAGCAGCTTTGCGGAAATCAATCCGCAGAGCCTGATTTGAGCCATGGCAAAGAGAATCATTGTACAATCACCGGACCCAATTCTTTTCAAGAAATGCAGACCCGTTGAGGTTTTCGACGAGCGCCTGCACACCTTGCTGGACGACATGAAAGAAACTCTCGACGACGCCGACGGAGCGGGGCTTGCCGCGCCGCAGGTTGCCGTGCTGAAACGCGCGTGCGTCGTAAAGACGGAGGACGGTTACTTCGAACTGATAAATCCCGAAATCAAGTCCCATTCGGGGGAGCAGACCGGCATAGAAGGTTGTCTTTCCGTAAAGGACAAATACGGCAACGTGACAAGATTCGACAAAATCACCGTCATAGCACAGGACCGCTTCGGCAAAAAGAAGAGATACAGAGTGGACGGATTCACTTCCCGTGCCTTCCAGCACGAGATGGACCATCTGGACGGGGTGCTTTATACCTCAAAATGCACCGATTTGCGGGACGAATGATGGAACTATGAAAACAATTTTTTTGGGTACACCCGATTTCTCAGCCGCCGTACTCGAAAAACTCGTCGCAAGGCACGACGTTGCCGCCGTTGTGACGGGATTGGACAAGCCCGTGGGCAGAGGATACGAACTGCGGCCTTCGCCACTCAAAGAGCGCGCGCTCGCGCTCGGCATTCCCGTTTTGCAATACGAGAAAGTTTCCCGCGACGGAATAGACGAAATTTCCGCCATCGGTGCGGACGTTGCGGTCACCGCCGCTTTCGGGCAGATTCTGTCCGAAAAGTTCATTTCGGTGTTTCCGTACGGTGTCCTCAACGTTCACGCTTCCCTTCTTCCGAAATATCGGGGAGCGTCGCCCATTCAGTGGGCTTTGCTCAACGGCGACGAATATACGGGTATAACGATTATGAAGACCGTAAAAGCCGTGGATGCGGGCGACATTCTTCTGCAACGCAGGCTGCGCATCGGGGAAAAGGAGACGGCGGGAGAACTTTTCGACCGACTTGCCGTTCTCGGCGGCGAATGCATTTGCGACGCACTCGACCTCGTGGAGAGAGGGGAAGCCGTATTTACTCCGCAGAACGAAGCGGAAGCCACACGTTGCGGCATGATAAGCAAGGGGGACGGCGTGATTGATTTCAATTCTTCAGCGGCGGAAATAGACTGCTTTGTGAGAGCAATGACGCCCTGGCCGTCCGCATTCTGCACGCTGAACGGGAAGCGAATCAAGGTTCTCGGAGTGCTTCCCGGAGAACTGCGGGGCGAAGCGGGTTCAGTGCTTGCGGCAGACGAATCACACGGGCTTACCGTAGGCTGCAATGGCGGTTCCGTGCGTCTTGCCGACATTCGTCCCGAGGGCAAAGGTAGAATGCGCGACGTCGATTTTCTGCGCGGAAACAAGGTCGAAAAAGGAGCAAAACTGCAATGAGGCACCATTTCGCCGCGGCGTGCAGAATTCTGGACGGGGTTTTCGCAGGCGGAGCCTACGTCGACCGCGCTTTCGACGGCGAAAACGCTTCGGATATGACGGCGAAACTGGTTTACGGCGTTCTGGAACAGAATGTCAGAATCGAATACATACTTTCTTCTTTTCTGGATAAAAAACCTCAAAGAACGGTTTACAACGTGCTTAAAGTCGGCGTTTACGCGCTACTTTATCTCGACAACGTTCCCGATTTCGCGGTTGTCAGCGAATGCGTGGAATGTGTAAAAATTCTCGGCAAAGGTGCGCTTGCGGGACTCGTAAACGCCGTTCTGAAAAAGGTTGCGAAGAGAGAGTTTTCCCTGCCGAAGGAAGGAGAAGCAGATTATATTTCCGTCAAATATTCCTTGCCCGCATGGTTTGTCGACGCCGTGGAGAAAGAGTACGGCAAAAAGGCTGCGGAAGAAATTTTCGCCGCACCCGCGTGCGAAGAGGTTCACGCAAGAGTCAATGCGAGGCTTTCTTCTCCCGATGAGGTTAAAAGAATTTTCGACGCGCAGAAGGTGCCGTACAGACTATCGTCCGCAGGAGGTTTTCTCGTGCGCCCCACCAACATCGTCAAATCCCTGTTTGCGCAGGGCGTCATCACGTTTCAGTCGCCTTCTTCCGTGCTTGCCGTGCGCGCGCTCGCGCCTCGCGACGGAAGTGCCGTTCTGGACCTTTGTTCGGCTCCCGGAGGCAAAGCGGTGCTGATTGCGGAATCGTGCCCGTCGTCGGTAATAACGGCTTGCGACATTCATCCTCACAGACTGGCTCTCATTGAAAAATATGCGGCAAGAATGCATGCAACCAACGTAAAACCCGTGCTTTCCGACGCTACGGTGTTCAATTTCGATTTTGCGGAAAAATTCGATTTTGTTCTCGTGGACGCTCCTTGCAGCTGTTTCGGAACCTACAAAAAACACCCCGACGTATTTTTGCAACACGGATTGCAGGAATCGGCAAGACTTGCCGCGACGCAGAAAAAAATTCTCACGAATGCCGCGAAATATCTGAAAAAAGGCGGTGTTCTCGTGTATTCAACCTGCACAATATTCAACCGCGAAAACGGTGCAAACGCGGATTTTGCACAGAGCAAACTCGGGCTCATTCCCGACAACCTTCCCGAATCGGCGGGAGAAGGCACACGCATTACGGTGTTCCCTCACGAGGAGTGGGACGGATTTTTCATTGCGAGGTTCGTAAAATGAGCAACGATGCCATCGAAAAAATGTCCTGTGAGGATAAAATCCCGTTGTTGGGGCTCTCCGCAGAAGAGATTTCCGCTCTTATTCCCGACGCGCCTTCGTATACTTCGAGACAAATCCGTTCGTTTTGCACGGACGGGAAGAGCATTGACGAAATGACGTCCGTATCAAAAAAAATGCGGGCTGAGCTCGCCGAAAGATTCGTTGCCAATCCCGTGGAAATATACCGCGTGTTCGCCTCTTCCGACGGCAGCAAAAAATATCTGTTCCGCCTGACCGACGGAAACCTTATCGAGGGCGTCTATATGCCTCACGACTACGGCAATACGGTGTGCGTATCCACGCAGATAGGGTGCCGCATGAACTGTGCCTTCTGTGCCTCGGGCTTGGACGGTCTCGTCCGCAATCTGACGTGGCAGGAGATTCTGGGTCAGGTGACTGCCGTCAATCGCAACGAAGGAGGAACGGCGGCAAAACGTGCCGTTACAAACATCGTTCTTATGGGGAGCGGCGAACCTTTCGACAACTACGACAACGTAATGCGCTTTTTGGACGAAGTGAACGCGAAAGACGGGCTGAACGTGTCGGAACGCAACATTTCGCTTTCCACGTCGGGACTTGCTGATAAAATGAGAATGTTCGCCGACAGCGGCAAAAAAATCACGCTTTCCGTGAGTCTGCACGCGCCGTTCGACGAAATGCGGAGCAAGCTTATGCCGGTAAACAGGAAATTCCGCATAGCCGACGTGGTTTCCGCGGCGAGATATTATTTCGAGAAGACGGGCAGGCGCGTGATTTTCGAATATACCCTGATTGCGGGCGAAAACGACAGCGACGCCTGCGCCGAAAGGCTTGCGGAGCTTACGGCGGGATTTCCCGCGCACATAAATCTCATTCGTCTGAACGAGGTGAAAGAGCGAGGCATGAAACGTCCCGACGCGAAAGCCGCCGAACGCTTTTTGGCAAAGCTCACGGATTACGGTGTTTCGGCTACTTTGCGCAGAAGTTTCGGCGCCGACATAGAAGGTGCCTGCGGACAGTTGCGGCGCAGAGTGCTTTCCGAAAACAACGCCGCAGGCACGGCTGACTCAAACGGGACGGGAGGTGAGCAATGAACTCGCGAACTTTTGACGGACGCGTCGTCAAGGCCGTCGCTTCCAAATTTTTCGTCGACACCGCCGACGGCGTCAAAGTCTGTTTCGCGCGGAAAAAACTCAAAGCCGACGGAATAATTTTCGTGGGTGATTACGTTTGCGCGGAAAAGGACAGGGACGCCTATGTCATAGACAAGGTATATCCGCGCAAAAACGCCCTGGTGCGTCCTTACGTTTCCAACGTCGACGTGTGTGTCATAGTGGTTGCTCCGGAGCCCGAACCCGATTTTCTTCTGGTAGACAAAATCATCGTAAATTGCCTTGAACAGGGCATAAAACCGGTGATTGCCGCAAACAAATCCGATATTGCAACTCTCTCTTTGAGCGAGTATAATAATGTCTGCAAGGTGGTTTCCTGCAGTGCGGAAACAGGTGCTGGAATCGATTCCCTCGTCAGCGAACTGAAAGGAAATACCGCTTGTTTTTCGGGACAGTCCGCCGTGGGAAAAAGCTCTATAATCAACGCCGTCTTGGAAAACCCCGTGTTGCAGGTCGGCGCCTTGGCGGGGAAAATCAAAAGAGGACGCCATACAACGCGCAAAACGGAAATTATTTCTCTCGGAGAGGACACCTATCTCGTGGATACCTGCGGATTTTCCATGCTTGACACCGTGGACGTTCCGCCCGAAGAACTGCGCCTTTATTACGACGATTTCGAGGCATTCAGAAGGCAGTGCCGTTTCAACACCTGCACGCACACCGACGAGCCCGATTGCGCCGTGAAGAGCCGCGTCGGCAAGGAAATCGGCGAAGGTCGTTACAACAGATACAAGCTGATATACATGGAGCTTGATGAAAGGAGGAAAAACAAATATGATTAAAGTCGCACCGTCCATACTTTCGGCGGATTTCGGCAAAATGGCGGAGGCGGTCGGCAATGTCGAACGCTGGGGAGCAGACATCGTCCATTGTGACGTTATGGACGGGGTTTACGTGCCAAACATCACCTTCGGAATGCCGATGATAAAGTCTCTTCGCAAATACACGGACATGCCTCTCGACGTTCACCTCATGATTACGCGTCCCGAAAAATACGTCGGGCAGTTCTGCGATGCGGGAGCGGATTGGGTGACTTTTCACCCCGAGGCCTCGGAAGACGTGCGCGGTGCGTTGAACGAAATCAAATCAAAGGGTGTGAAATGCGGGCTTGTGGTCAACGCAGACCAACCGTTTGAAATTGTGGAGCCGTATCTCGATTCTATAGATATGTTGTTGATAATGACGGTTCAAGCGGGGTTCGGAGGACAGAGTTTCAAACACGATTGTCTCGAAAAAGTCCGTGCGGGTTACAAAGCCAAGATTGAAAACGGCTACGGTTACGAAATCGAAATCGACGGCGGAGTGTCTCCCGAAAACATCGAACTCTGCAAAGAAGCGGGTGCAACAATAGTCGTTGCGGGAAGTTCGGTTTTCAAGGCGCAGGACCCCGCGTCGGCGGTAAAAGCCATGCAAATCTGAACCCGACACTCACGATTCGTTTGTTCTGCGGCATTGCCGCAGCGCAATGAAAGAGTTGAAAAACACCGTGTAGGCACGGTGTTTTTTGTTTTTGGACGATAGTTCTCACAACGCGGATTTCGATTTCATATTATATACAAAATCGGGAGGGAAACATGAAAATAATCTGTATAAATCCGCCTAAATTTCTGAAACGTTTTTTCCGACTGTTCAAAAGAAACAACAAAAAGCCCGCCGAAACCGACGGGCGCGACGTTGATTGACGATATTACGTTACGCTCTGTCTAATTTATTGGTGCGCAGGCAACGAGTGCACACATAAACTTCCTTGACACCGCCCGTGGGGGTGTTGACTTTGACTTTCTGGACGTTGGGAGCCCAGCTGCGTCTGGTTTTTCTGTGCGAGTGGCTGACCTGGTTGCCGCTCATTCTGCCTTTTCCGCATACGCTGCAAACTCTGGACATTTTGCTACCTCCTGTATAACGCGAATATATTAGCAAATTTTACCCTCGTTGGCAACCGATTGAAGACATTTAGTTGCAAAAATTTTTCCATTATAGTAAAATCTACAAAGAAAGGTGTTATATGTCACTTACCACGTCCAACAAGTACGGTAAAATATCCATTTCCGACGAGGCTGTCGCGGCGGTTGCAAGTCAGGTTGCTTCCGAGTGCTACGGCGTCGTCGATATGGTTTCACGCCGTTTCAGCGACAATATAGGCAACCTCTGGGGCAAGCAGAAGCTGGGCAGAGGTGTCAAAGTCGCTACCGTCGACAATCTCATTTACGTTGAGGTTTTCGTCGTGTTGAAAGTTGGCGTCAATATCGAAGCGGTCAAGAAGTCCATTGCCGATATGGTCAGATTCGCGTTGGAGAGCTTTACGGGTATGCGAGTCAAAAACGTTCACGTCAACGTCGTCGGCATAAGGGTCTGATGGGTATTTATAATGGAGAAGATAGACGGAAATTTTTATAAACAAATACTTGCCGGGGGAGTAAAAGCGCTGGAAATCAACCGACCCGTGATAGACGAACTCAACGTCTTTCCCGTGCCGGACGGCGACACGGGCACGAATATGTCCCTCACTCTCGCGTCGGCATTGCGCGAAGCCGCGCCGGTCTCCGACAACGACCTCGGGGAAATCGCAATAGCATTTTCCAAGGGTGCGCTCAAAGGCGCACGCGGAAACAGCGGCGTCATCCTTTCGCAGATATTCAAAGGCTTTGCCGTCGAACTCGACGGGCAGGCAGAACTCGACAGAAAGATTTTTGCGGCGGCTCTGAAACGCGGCACGGAAATCGCATACAGCGCGGTTACCAAACCGAAAGAAGGCACGATTCTGACCGTCGTTCGCGTCATGGCCGAGAATGCCGCCATTCTCGCAAAGAAACGCAATCTTTCGTTCGAGGACTTTTTCAAAGGCGTGATTGACGCAGGCGAGACAATACTCCAAAAAACGCCCGAAATGTTGCCGGTTCTCGCAAAAGCGGGCGTTGTGGATGCAGGCGGACGCGGGCTCATCACCATACTTGAAGGTATGTACGCCGTGCTTACCGGCGGCGAAATTCCCGTCCTGGACGCATCCCGTTCCGCTACGGAAGAAAGCGTACCCGTCGGCACCAAAGAGTTCGAATCCCTGGACAACGACTACGAAAACATCACTTTCCAGTATTGCACGGAATATTTCATCACTCATCTCAACAGTGTCGTAACGGAATCGGACGTGGACAAATACCGCGACTATCTGATGACGATAGGCGATTGCGTGCTGGTTATCGGCGACCTTGACCTTGTCAAGACGCACGTTCACACCAATCAACCCGACAAAGCTCTCAAAGCCGCGTTGAAACTGGGTGAACTTGACAACATCAAAATAGAGAATATGATGGAACAGCACCGCAAACTCGTCGGTGAGACCTCCGAATCGAAAAAAGCGGAGCTGAAACCTTACGCCATGGTGGCGGTCTGCGCCGGAGAAGGAATGGCTGCGATTTTCCGTGACCTTGCCGTCGACATCACCATCGAGGGCGGACAGACAATGAATCCCAGCGTTTACGACATACTCAATGCGGTGAATAACGCGAAAGCGGAAAACGTGTTTATCCTGCCCAACAACTCGAATATCATACTTGCCGCAGAGCAAGCAAAGGAACTTGCCGACGTCAACGTGTTCGTGATTCCCACCCAGTGCATGCCGGAAGGAATCTCCGCGGCACTCGCGTTCTCCGGCGATGCCACTCCGGAAGAAAACATGGAAGCCATGTCGGGTGCGTTCTCTTCAATAAAAACCGCCGAAATCACCCACGCAGTACGTTCAACCAGAATGAACGGTTTTTCCGTAAAAGAGGGCGACATAATCGGCATCTCGAACAAGAACATCATCGTAAAGAGCGCGTCCATACAGGAAGCCGCGTTGACTGTGGCAGGAAAACTTGCCGAAAACGCCGAAATGCTCACGCTTTATTACGGCGCGGACGTAGGAGAAGCCGACGCCGAAAGACTAATTGAAAAGATTTCCGCAAAATACCCCGATTTGGAAGTCGCGGCATATTCGGGCGGACAACCTCACTACTACTATATAATGGCGGCCGAATAACGTCTATGCGTGCGCTTGACGGAATAAAAGGAATAGGCAAAGCAACTCTCGCCAAACTGGCTCAACTCGGCATTTACACGGTGGAAGAGTTGCTTTTCTTTTTGCCGTCCAAATACGTCGACTTGAAATCTCCCGTGGCAGTGCTCGACGCCGAACCGGGGCAGCTTTCTCTGTTTGAAGGCGAGGTTACGTCGGTATCGGCTCCGTCAAAGAGGGGAGCGAAAGCCTTTTCCGTTTCATTTCGCGACACGCTTTCCGACAAACAGACCGGATTCAAAGCCACATTTTTCAATCAACCGTATTTTCACGACTCGTTTTACGAGGGCGGTATTTACAGAATTCTCGGAAAGACCGCAATCGGAGAGGCGACTCTGGTCAATCCCGTGTTCGAACCCGCGGACAAAATCCGCAGATTGGACGGAGTGATGACGGTCTATCCGTTGAAGGGGTTGATAGGGCAGACCACATTTGCAAAACTTGTCGGCGAATGTATTGCCGAATTCCGCGCCGAAAAAGGCGAAAACGGAAACTTCTTTGCCGATGTGTTGTCAAAAGCTCATTTTCCTTCAACATACGAAGAGGCGGAAACAGCCGTCTCCGCATTGGCTTCGTACGATGTCGCGACTGCGATAAAAATCTACAAAAATGCCGTAAGCAGAGGAGATAATGCACGAAAAGTATTATATAATTTGCAGAAAAATATAATACTTTCCTTCGAAAATGCTCTTTCCGTCACCCCTACCCCCTCACAGAGAAGAGCTTTCGAAGAAATACTTGCCGACCTCACTTCGCCTTTGGATATGTCCCGCATTGTCAGCGGTGATGTCGGCAGCGGTAAAACCCTGGTTGCTTTTTTTGCATGCGTTGCGGTTGCAAGCGCGGGCGGTCAATGCGCCGTCATGGCACCCACGGAATTGCTTGCACGGCAGCATTACGAAAAATTTGTTCCGTTGGCAAAAGCTTTCGGAATCGAAGCTGCGTTGCTGACGTCGTCAACTCCTGTTGCCGAGGCAAACAAAATCCGAAACAGTCTTGCCGATGGAAAAACCCGCGTCGCATTCGGAACGCAATCATTGCTGTCACATAGGATTTCTTTCCGTTCGCTCACGCTCGCCGTTATCGACGAACAGCACAAATTCGGAGTCAACGAGAGGGCGGAACTTCAAAACAAAGGCGCGTCCGACGTCCTGACTCTCACGGCAACCCCCATTCCCAGGTCTTTGGCCCTTGCGTTTTACGACGATATCAGTATTTCTGCAATCCGCAAAAGAGAGGACGCGAAAACCTGCGTCAAGACCTCCGTTGTGTCCGATTCCAAACTCGAAGAGATGCTGTCATATGTGGTAAACGAATGCAAGCGCGGCAGAAAGGCGTTCGTGGTTTGTCCGTCAATCAGGGACTACGAAGGTTTCGAAACATTGTCCGTGAACGGATTCACCGAACAGTACAGCAACATTTTGTCGGAAGTCCCTTTCGGAGTTTTGCACGGCAGATTGTCGTCGGAAGAAAAAAACGCAATCATGGACGCTTTTTCGGGAGGAAAAATCCGTCTGTTGGTTGCCACTTCCGTGGTCGAGGTGGGTATAGACACGGACGCGACGATTATGTGCGTGCTTGCCGCCGACAGGTTCGGACTTGCTTCGCTCCATCAGCTTCGCGGAAGAATAGGGCGCAAGGGCGAGCCCTCGCAATGCTTTCTGCATGTCAAAAACACTACGCCGCGCGCATTGGCACGCCTCAAAGTACTGACGGAATGCACGGACGGGGCTTTGATTGCCGAACGCGACTTCGAATTGCGCGGAGCAGGCGACGTTCTGGGCACCAGACAGAGCGGAGAAACGCTCACGCCCTGTCTCGGATTGCCGTTGACTCCTTCGGTTTTGCGTGCCGCAAAACATCTGCCGCAAAAGGAGGAAGCGTTTGTGACCGAGCTTTTCCGTGACGAATTTGCCCCGGACGTATTTGCCGCTTTTACCGAAAAAATATGCGGACTTACTCTCAACAGTTGACAAGCATTCATACTGCAACGTAGTTTTTTTACCATTTTGCCGCCTTTGTTGACTTTTTTTGATACATGTATATAATATATATGTGCTGGCGCAGTATTCTAGTCAGTTTTCGCCGACCCGAAGGCGGGGGTAAAATATCGCCAAAGGGCATATCGATGAAGTTTCTGGTGATGGCTTTGGTTGCCCAAACCGGGGCTGTTGCTGGGAGTTAAGACTCTTGGGCGGTTCGTAACGGCATACGAAACCCGACCCATTTGTCGCGGAGACCCGTCTCGGTGGCTGTTCAGGCCGCTACTGAACGGGGTGAAACCTGCTATGCGGTGCTAAAACGCTGTGTGCAGTGTAGCCTGCCTTGAGTGGATTTTCAGGGATTGAGGAACTACGTTTTCCGCAGTTGGCCGACTGCGGGCGGCGATCGCCTCGTGAAATGTTGTCTGCAAAAAAGGATTAGGGCGGACGGAAACTGCAAAGGAAATCTTCTAGACTGTTCTTTGAGGCAGCTTGGGGATTATAGTGTGCTCTAAGTGGCGATTCGGTTGTGCAGAGGGAGACCCTGCATTCTGCGGTGTAATCGGAAACGTCTCGGACGGCGACGACGAGTTTCCGCAGAGGGAAAGCCTACCGAACCTGATGGCGCAAGGTTTACTCAGGCTGTTGCCAGCATAAAACCGATTTGCGGCGGTTGCGTTGCGCAACCGCAAAAGTTTATTCGGCCGTCGGTGACAATCCGACGACGGACTGCCGACAAACGGACTGCATACGGGCGCGTTGCGCACAAACCGTGCCGACATTTCGCGTCCGTTTGCATATACTGCATTTCGAGGAACATATTTTGACGGAAAACGATTCACGAAAACATTTGCAAGAAAAACGCCGTACCGACGCGGCGGATTCAGACTGCAATTCCGAACAGGCGCAGACGGCGTCCGCCGAAACCGCGGACGAATGCAACCAACCGACGTCCGGTGCTGTTCAAACTCAGAAATCCAGGAAAAAATCCAAAAAGAAACGCAATCTCTGGGCTCTCAAAATCACGATAGTCACTTTGTTTTTGTCGGCATTCATCAGTTTTTTGACGGAGATAACTTCTTCCGCCGACAACATCATCGTAACGGTCATACTTCTGCTTTTCCTGATTGTCGCAAGCATTCTGTTCGACGGCATAGGCGTTGCCGTAACTTCGTGCGACATAACGCCGATTGTTTCCATGGCGTCGAAAAAAGTCTACGGCGCAAAGACAGCCATGTGGCTTGTCAAAAACAACGAAAAGGTTGCAAACGTCTGCAACGACGTAATCGGTGACATTTTCGGCATTATATCAGGTGCCTGCGGTGCCGCCATAGTCGTGAAACTCGTCATGACGCTGGACGAAAGCTGGCAGAGATGGCTGACAATCGCTATGTCCAGCATCATATCCGCGCTGACAATCGGCGGCAAAGCCTTCCTCAAAAACATAGCAATAAGCAATTCGAAAGAATTCGTGATGTTCGTTGCGCGGATAATCGGCGTGTTTCATCCCGAAGAACGCAAACGCAAAAAAAAGCAGGCGGAAAAAAAGAAGAAATATGCGGCGACGGAAAACGGAAAAACCGACGACCGTTCCGCCTCCGTACAATCCACAACCGATGCCAAGAACCGTCCCGTGCAAAAACACGCCGTCGTGTTCAACGGATACGCCTCAAACGAATCCCTGAAACCCGAGTCCGTGACGGCAAAGCCCGACGTCGCAGTAGCGAACGACGATACACGGGCAGGGGACGGGCAACCCGCGGCTTCCGATGTCGGCGGTACGGCGGACAAGAATACGTCTGACGATGAGATTAGATAAGTTTTTGCAGAAAAAATTCGATTTGCGTTCACGCACTTATGCCGAAAATCTGATTTTG
Source organism: uncultured Clostridia bacterium (assembly GCA_944349635.1). Classification (GTDB taxonomy): domain Bacteria; phylum Bacillota; class Clostridia; order Christensenellales; family CAG-917; genus Limadaptatus. The sequence goes on from CALVNH010000002.1 coordinate 46,013, forward strand.
AAAGGGCAGGTTTTGTTGAACGGCAAGGTGATGCGCAAACCTTCATTCGACGTCGACGTCGATGCAGAAAACGACGTTCGTATCGAAAACGATTTGAATTTCGCGTCTCAGGGGGCCTACAAACTGCTGGAAGCGCTTACGGTATTCGGGATTTCCGTGAACGGTTCAACATGTGTCGACATAGGTTGTTCTAACGGAGGATTTACGGACTGCCTGTTGCGCTCCGGCGCAAAAAGCGTGCTTGCCGTAGACGTTGCGGAATGCGCTTTGCCCGAAAGCATCGCAAGCGACCCCCGTGTGACTTTTTTGCGCGCAAACGCGAGAAATCTCGCGCTGAACGAGAAATACGATTTCGTGTGCGGCGACGTGAGCTTCATCTCGTTGACCCTCGTATTGCCTTCCGCGTTCGGTCTGACCAAAGAGGGCGGGGAGTGCGTTTTTCTGATAAAACCTCAATTCGAACTCGACAAATCGTCACTGGGAAAGAGAGGTGTTGTGCTTTCCGAACGCGACCGCGCTAAAGCCGTCGAAAAAGTCAGGAGTTTTGCCGTGCAGACGGGTTTTGCGGTGAAAGGAGTCACGCCCGCCCCCGTATATTATGAAGAAAAAAACGTGGAATATCTCATATATCTCGAAAAGCCACTTCGCTGAAAAAGCCGATAACATTGCATTAAGAAACACCGTTTTCGGAAAATTCTGCATAAATATGCCGTTTTATCGCATTCGTTCTCATTTTACTCAAAAAATATAAATCGGCGGAAAATTCTTTCCTTATCGCTTGAAATATATTATCCGTCAATGTATAATTATTTATCGGACGGCGAATGCCGTCGGTTTTCGGACTCGGATTATGAATATCGTATCTTTGACAAAACCTTCTTTGACGGGACATCCTTCCAGGTTGTCCGTTCTCGACGGACTCCGCAAGCGCGGAGACGTTTCCGTTGTCGAAATCGGGCTTGGCGACGCTTTGCCGAAAGATTGCGACGCTTTGCTTGTGTTCGGCGGCGACGGCACGATGCTGGAAGCCGCGGTCAAAACCGCGGGCAAAAGCATTCCCGTTGTGGGGGTGAACCTCGGCAACCTCGGCTTTTTGTCCCTTTTCGAAGCTTCCGCAACGGCAGACGACATAATCGACGCTCTTAAAAAAAGCAAAGTTTCCGAGCGTATGTTGCTGAAGAGCGTCGTAAACGGCGAAATTCTGCTTGCTCTCAACGATTTCGTGCTCAAAAGTTCCGACACCAGACCCGTCACGTTCGATTTGCGTGTGGGCGGTCATTTTGCCGATTCTTACAGGAGCGACGGAGTCATCGTTGCCACTCCGACGGGTTCCACTGCGTACTCTCTGTCTGCGGGCGGTCCCGTGATGGCTCCCGACCTCAACGCCATTATCGTCAATCCCGTGTGCCCGCATTCTCTGCATTCCAGACCTCTTGTCGTCGGCGGCGACGAAAAGGTGACTCTCGACGTGGCGTCCGGAAATGCCGTTCTCGTGGTGGACGGAAGACGCGTGACTGAACTTTCGGAAGGGAGCAGTCTCACGGTGGAAAAAGCGGCGGAGTTCGTCACTCTCGTGACCGCCGAAAACAACGATTTTTACGAAAAACTCCTTAACAAAATGAACAGGTGGGGCACAACGCCTTGACGGAAGGTGAATTATGGGAAGAGAGACACGCCAGCTGAAAATTCTCGAAATCATTGCAAAAAACAATGTCGACACGCAGGAAGAGCTCGTCGCAAGACTGTGTGACGAAGGTTTTCGCGTTACACAGGCTACGGTATCCCGAGACATCAAGGATATGGGCATCATAAAAACCCTGTCCGAAGACGGAAAGAAATACAAATACACCGCTCAACAGCCCAAAGACAACACGTCCGAACGCTTCCTCAGCATTTTCAGAAATACCGTTCTGTCCATACGCACGGCGGAAAACCTAGTCGTTATCAAAACGGAAACCGGTGCGGCAAACGCCGCCGCGGAGACCATCGACAGAATGAACCTCGACTGCATATTGGGTGTAATCGCGGGAGACAACACCATTTTCGTTGCCGTGGACAATGTCGACAACACGGCTTACGTTGCCGAAAAGCTGGAGGACATTCTGGATAAATGATTGCTTCTTTGCACGTCAAAAACATTGCTCTAATCGAAGACCTGGAGCTGGAACTCGGACAGGGACTCAACATTCTGAGCGGAGAAACGGGAGCGGGAAAATCCATAATCATCGACTCGTTGAATTTCGTTCTCGGCGAGCGCGCAGACAAATCGCTCATCAGATACGGCACGGATTCCGCAGTGGTGGAAGCCGTGTTTTCCGATTACGCCGTTCCCACCGCAACCGCCTATCTCGAAGACGTCGGCATCGAGCCCGAAGAGGTCTTGATTCTGCGCAGAAAGATGAGTGCGGACGGAAAAAACGAATGCAGAATAAACGGAAGAACGGTCACTCTGTCCGTCTTGAAAGGTCTTACGGAACTGCTTGTGGACATTCACGGTCAACACGAGCATCAGTCCTTGATGAAGGTTGCCAATCACATAGGGATGCTTGACGCGTTGGGGGCGGCGAAAACTTTGCCGCTAAGAACGGAAGTCGGCGAATTGCACGAAAAATATCTGGCTCTCAAAAGCGAATATTCCTCTTTCGGCAACGAAAGCGAGCGCGAACGCAGACTGGACGTCCTTAACTTCCAGATAGACGAAATACGTCGTGCGGCGGTTTTCGACGGTGAGGAAGAGGAATTGCTGGAAAAACGCAAACGCATACGCAACACGGAAAAAATCCTTTCCGCATTGACGTCGGCACGCAGTATGTTGGACGGTTATGACGGAAGCGCGGTTACGGGCAACCTCAAATCGGCATCTTCCACACTTTCGGCAGTAACCGCATACGACGCACGCGTTTCAGAACTTTGCGACCGCCTGGACGCCGCAAAGACGGAAGTAAGCGACGTTGCCGAAACGCTTTCCGACCTCGTGAACGAACTGGATTTCGATTCAAGAAGCGCCGATTCGTTGGAGGACCGCCTCGAAACCGTCAGGAACATACTTCGTAAATACGGCGGCAGCTATCGGAGGGTGGAGGAATTCCTCGAATCTGCAGAGAAAGAAGTGTACTTGCTTTCCAATGCCGCGGAGCGGGTGGCGGAAATAGAAAAAGAACTGAGCACCGTCGCGCGTCAGCTTGTGTCGGCGTCGGACAAACTCGGCGAGATTCGGTCTGAGGTCGCGGGCGAATTCGAAAGAGAAATGACGTCGGAACTCAAAGACCTCGGTATGTCTGGCACCACTTTCAAAGTGCAAATCGTTCACACGGACGACGTAGAAAAAATCTCGGCGAATGGCGGTGACAGCGTGGAATTTCTGATTTCTCCAAACGTCGGAGAACCTTTGAAACCTCTTGCCAAAATAATTTCCGGCGGCGAAATGTCCAGATTTATGCTCGCTCTCAAAAACATTGCCGCGGAATCCGACAGCATAGGCACCATGGTTTTCGACGAAATCGATACGGGTATTTCGGGACATATCTCCGCCGTCGTATCCGAGAAAATGTGCAATATTTCACGCCGACGTCAGGTCATTGCGGTGACGCATATGCCGTCGCTTGCAGCCATGGCGGACAATCATTATCTCATCAGCAAGAGCGTCCGCGACGGAAAGACGGTGACGGAACTTAACTTGCTTTCCGACAACGTACCCGAAATCGCACGGCTTGTGGGCGGAGGGGATTATTCGGCACACGCGCTTCCGCACGCTGCGGAGATGAAACAGTGGGCGGACACCTACAAAAAATCTTTGGCAAAGTGACTGTGCGGGGTGTTCTGTAGGAAAACGTGTAGCAGTGTTCCGGTCTCATCGCACACAGACCTTCTGTTCGTCGAGCGACACACTTCGTAACGCGGGCAAAATTTACAGCCGAATTATAAACCTGCGGCAAATCACTCAAAAGAAAAAAGAAAAACGGACGCTCTTGCGCGTCCGTTTTCCGTATGCGAGAATAGTCTGTAAGCCGAGTTCTGTCTTGAATGGCCATCTATCTAGACCGCAAGTTGCCTTACGGTTCGAGCGAACGGGAGCTTGCGGGCAGCATTTCACGCTCCTTTCTTGCACCGAGTGGGGTTTACATCGCGCCTCGTCGCCGATTTGCGGGTGAGCTCTTACCTCGCCTTTCCATCCTTACCCTTGCGGGCGGTATTTTTCTGTTGCACTTTCCTTGAAGTCGCCTTCACAGGTAGTTAGCCTGCACTCTTGCCCTGTGGTGCTCGGACTTTCCTCATGTTTCCATGCGACCATCCGGCTATCTCGCGAAAACATTAAAGCACAGGAATGGAAAAAATGCAAGCGTATGTGCGGATTCGGGAAACATTGCAAACGGCAGGGCATACGTATATGCGCGGAATACTTTGTCAAAAATCCGTTTATGGAATATGCCGTTGCTGCGGGAGTGACGATATTTTTCGTCTTTTTGTACCTGCTCACGAGAAAAAAGCCGCGTGAAAGCGCGGAAGAGGTTTGCGACGAAGAAACTTTCGCAAAAAGAGCGGAGGAGTTTGCGTCCGGTCTGCCCGCGCCTCAAAACGGCGGAAAGAGCATATCCGTAAAACCTTTCGCGAAACAGATTTCCAAGGCCATGCGCGTGCTTGACTCGGAGGATTCCGAAAAGCAGTTTGCGACTTTTGCACGAACGCTGAAAGAAAAACGCAAGGAAATAGAAGAAATCTGCGCCGTCGACTACGCTTTTTCGGCGGACTTGCCGTCGGTAGGTTCCGTCCCCAGAATATACGCCGTGGCGAAAACCGTGCTTTCACATTCGCGTTATATTTTTTGTGCCGACCGTTGCGACACCGTATTCGACGCCGTGAACCGACGCAGAACGCTGACTTTTGCCGAGACCGATTTCGCACGCTCGGCGTTCTACGCCGTGCTGATGGAGAAACTGGGCTTTTTGTGTGCCGACATGTGCACGCTCGTAAAAATCAGAAAACACGCAAAGCGCATTGCCGCTCACCCCTCGCTGCATAAAAACAGCCTGCTTTTCAAACGCCTGAAAAACAGTGCGGTGTTTTCCAGATTCTGCGCCGCGGAACTTTACTACGAAACGGAAAAGTTCGACGAGACATTTTACGGAATTACGGACGGACTGATATCTTGCCTCAACAACGTACTGGATTCTTTCGACAACGTACGGGCTTTTGATTTTTCGTCGTATTACACGCCTCTTGAAATCCTTTCGAAATTTCAGGTTTTCGTCAATGCCGACTGCGAGTGCAAGCGAAAATTTCTGGATACGGTGAGCAAGTTGTCCGAAAAGGAAAATCTCGACGAAACCGCATACGCTTTACGGCTTGCGGAATATGCAGAACGCGACCGCGTGCCGCCTACGGACACTCTGTGTCTCAGCACGTACGGGAAGAGAGCGGTAATTGCCGTATTCAGGGAAGACATGTTGCTTGCGGCAAGAGCGCTGACGTCCGAAACCATGATGCAAATGTTGTTTGGCGCGTCGCAAAAACGCAAAAGTATTATAAAAAAGACAAAAATCAAGAATAGTTTTGTGCCCAAAATCAAACAGTGTACCGCAAATTTCGGCATCAGTGTAAACAACGACCGTCTGCGAATTAACCCGCGCTTTCCCGCGGAAGTCGTGCGGGCGGGCGTTGAACTCAGCCACAAAGGCGTGCGGCACACCGTTACGATAGAAGCAGGAGAAGAGTGCCTCATAGTGAACGGAACGGTTATGAAAGGCGTGCCGGAGGTCAGACTCGGAGACGAGCCGCTGGAAATCAAGGTCTGCGTTCCGTTCGGTGATGAGCATTCCGGGACTGTCTGACCTGCGCAATTTCCGCGGCATCACGAATGCGTGCGGCACGTTCCGTCTTTAAGGTGTTCCTTCGTTTGCATCGACTCCGTGGGCGAATCCGAGCGTGTCGGCTTTTTCAGGTGCGGATGTGAGGTTGCCGCATTTCGTCTTTATTTCTGTCAATGCGCGCGCTCTCCTTTACAATTCATCCTTAAAGCTATATAATCAAAGCGGAGAGGCGGACGGTCACGTCCGTTTCTTGCGGTGAAGTATGGATTTGTTCGACTATCAGAATAACATCGAGAAAATGGCGCCTCTTGCCGAAAGAATGCGTCCACGTTCCCTTGACGAGTTCATCGGACAGAACAAAATCGTGGGAGAGGGTTCTTTGTTGCGTCGCGCGATTTCCGCAGACAGACTGGGAAGTTGTATCTTTTACGGACCTCCCGGTACGGGTAAAACCACGCTTGCCCATATCATAGCGCAGAACACCAACGCGAATTTCGTCAAACTGAACGCCGTGACGTCGGGCGTTGCCGACGCAAAAAAAGTCATCGAAGAGGCAAAAGATTTGTTGCGTATGTACGGAAAACGCACATATTTGCTTCTGGACGAATGTCACAGGTGGAATAAGGCGCAGTCGGACAGCGTGTTGCAGGCGATAGAGCAAGGGTACATAATTTTCATCGGTTCCACAACGGAAAATCCCTATGCCGCGATGACAAGAGCCATTGTGTCCAGGTGCCGTGTGTTCGAGTTTTCACGCCTCACCGACACCGATATCGAAAAAGGTCTGAAAGCCGCGCTTTCCGACCGCGAACGCGGGTTGGGCGACATGAACCTTGAAGTTTCCGACGAGGCGGTCAAGCATCTTGCATGGGCTGCGGGAGGAGATTTGCGCACCGCGCTCAATGCGCTGGAACTTGCCGCAATCACCACTCACCCCGACACCGACGGCGTGGTGAGGGTTGACAAACAAGTGGCGGAACAGTCGATTCAACGCAAAGCGTTGGGGTTTGACGAAAGCATGTATTACGACATCATTTCCGCCTTTATAAAGAGCATGCGCGGCAGTGACTCCAACGCCGCCGTCTACTGGGCGGAACGGCTCATAGAAGCTGGCGCCGACCCCATGCTCATTGCACGTCGCGCCGTGATTCACGCCGCGGAGGATGTCGGTATGGCAGACCCCCAAGCTCTCGTCGTTGCCGTGTCCGCAATGCACGCCTTTGAAAAAATCGGTTTGCCAGAAGGCAGAATTCCGCTCACGGAAGCCATAATTTACGTTTCGGAAGCCCCGAAATCCAACCGCGTCGTGGTTGCGCTGGAAAGAGCGGAGAAGGCGGTCAAAGAAATCAGACACGAGAGCGTGCCGGTTTATCTCAGGGACCCGAACTACAAGAAGGAGAAAATCGGCGGATACAAGTATCCGCACGATTACGGCGGCTGGGTGGAGCAGCAGTACCTCCCCGACGAAATCAAGGACAAGGTCTTTTACGAGCCTACGGACCACGGTTACGAAAAGATTGTACAGGAGAGGAGAAAGGCGCGCAAAGGCAAATAGACGTTTCGGTTCCGTTCGGGTTTAACACCGATTAAGCGCACTCACGCGAAAGTTGTCGCACCATGACGAAACGAATTGCAGGACAACGCAAATTTATATTACGGCTATGTTGGAAATAAACAATCTCACGAAAACTTACAGCGGAAATTCCGTTCCCGCCGTCGACAACCTCACGCTCTCGGTGGGCGCGGGAGAAATTTTCGGGTTTATCGGTCCGAACGGTGCGGGTAAATCCACCACGATAAAATGCGTTACGGGCATCGTGTCCTTTGAACAGGGCAGCATTCAGATTGACGGAAAAGATTTGAAGTCCGACCCAATCGGCGCGAAGAAACAAATCGGTTACGTTTCCGACGACCACGTGCTCTACGAGGGATTGACAGGCGCGGAATTCGTCAATTTCATGTGCGACGTCTTCGACGTACCCGAAGGCGTGCGCAAAGAAAGGTTGGATAAATATGTTTCTTTGTTCTCGTTGCAGGACGCGATAGGCAAACAAATCAAGTCCTATTCCCACGGAATGAAACAGAAACTCAACATCATAGGCGCACTCGTTCACGAACCGAAAGTGTGGATTCTCGACGAACCCATGACGGGACTCGACCCCAAGTCGTCATACAACCTCAAACAGCTGATGCGCGAACACGCGGCAAAAGGCAACTGCGTGTTTTTCAGCTCTCACATTCTGGATGTGGTTGAAAAAGTCTGCGACAGAGTAGGGATTATCGACGACGGGAAGCTTGTGACGGCCTGCACCATTGCCGAATTGAAGGAGAGAGGACTTGACAATTCTCTCGAAGAACTGTTCCTGAAAATAACTTCCGACCCTGAATCCGATACGGAAACGGCAAGCGCGACAAAGACAACCCCCGATGACAATGGCTGAAAAACACAGAGCGAAAACAGGCGATTTTATCCTTATATTCCGCGTTTTGCACAAGAATCAGACGTCCGTGGAAATGGACGTCAACACGGGCAGACGCAGATTTCCTAAATCGGCGGCAATGGTGCTTTCGGCAATACCGCTGATGGTTATGTTCTGCGTGATTCTGGGTTTTGTGACGACGGGAATCAAAGACGCGGCGTCTCTTTCGGTTTTGCTGACCGCGGTGGTTTCGGCGGTGCAGATTTTCATTTTGTTCACGGCGGTAAACGGCATTCTCAATTCCCTGTATCTGTCACGCGACAACGCTTTTCTTGCGTCTCTTCCCGTGTCGCCCACCTCAATCTATCTTGCAAAATTCACTCTGCTTTACGTCAACACGCTGAAAGTGTCCGGGGTATTGCTCGTTCCTACTTTGCTCACGGTTTCCGTCACCTATGCCGCAGGCGGCAACCACGTGTTTTACGGATTTTATCCTCTTACGCTGCTGATTGCGGCAGTCGCGCCGGCATTGCCGCTCTTTGTCATAACCCTGCTTACCATGCCCATTCTCTGGCTGGGCTCATTCTTCAAAGGGCGTTCGGTGTTCAAGACCGTGTTCTCGATAGTTTTCTATATTCTGCTCATGACGGCGTATCTTTGCGCCGTGGCGTACTTCAATACGCTTGACGCGTCGGGCTTCGGGCAGTCGGGCACAATGGGATTTCTGACCGCACTTGCAAAAGTCATGTATCCGGACGCGGCGCTGATAAACATGTGTCTCGGAGTGAACGCAGGGGTCAATTCCGGCATTGCGCTGGCTTGCTGGCTCGGGCTCACTGCAATCACCGTTCTGCTTTCGGCACTCTTTTACAGAAGAATTACCTCCCGCAATACCGAAGCGAGAGCGGAGGAGACTGTCGGGAAAACCTCATTCCGCCGTCACAATCTGATTTTTTCGCTCGTAAAAAAAGATTTTCTCTCCATTGTCAGAACGCCGTCGCTCGCGCTCGGAACTTTCGCAAACATCATAATGGCGCCGGTTATCATTATCGTAATGCGTTTTGCCGTCGACACCTCATCGCAAGAAGGCAGCGCCCTTACGGGAGAACTCACGATGACTGCGTTTCTGCTGATGTATTCGCTGGCATTTCTGTGCTGCTCCAACATGATAGCGATGACCGCATACACGAGAGAGGGCGAAGCGTTCGTACTGTCGAAAAATCTTCCGATTAAACCTGTGGAATCCGTAGTCGCAAAGCTGCTGTTCGCAGTGCTCGTGCCGGCTGCAATGGCGGTGATAATCTTCTTCCTTGCGGTTTTTCTTTACAAAATTTCATTCTTGTCCGCACTGGGAGTTCTGTTGACCACGATGCTTTTCTGCGCGGGGAGTAGCGGACTTCACATCTATTTCGACATCAAAAAAGGCAACATTCACTGGAAAACGCAGGCCGACATGCGCAACAACATGCGCGGGAATCTGTCCGCGATTATCGGCGTTATGGTCTGCATAATTCCCGCATGCGGCTTTCTGATAGCGGGATTTATGCTTTCGCCGCTCGAAGGACAAATCGGCTCGGCAGGCGTACTGGGCATATTCTGGAGCATGGTTTCGGTGATTTCGGTTGCCGTTGCCGTCGCGGGTTTTTACATACTCTTTGAAAAAGGAGTTCCGCTTTACGACAAAATCGGAGAAACGCGTCACGTTTCGACGAACCGCGGCAAAGGGTTCTTCGGAAATAGCGGCGGGGGCAATTTTCTCGGCAGATAAACAGCGTCGGCGCGACATGCGGACGACAAAAGGGTAGTATATGCAAAAAAGAAAGATAGCACTCGACGTAGGCGACGTCAGGATAGGCGTTGCGGTAAGCGACCTTATGGGGCTTTGCGCCAATCCGCGCGAAACCTATGTCAGGAAAAAGGACGACGAAGCCGCAGATATAGCGTACTTTACGGAGTATGCGGAAAGAGAGGATGCCGACGCGTTCATTGTCGGACTGCCGAAAAACATGGACGGAACGGAAGGCGACAGAGCTCTTCTCACAAGACGTTTCGGCGAACTTCTGCGCGAAAAAAGCGGGCTTGACGTCATTTACGTTGACGAAAGACTGACAACCGTTTCCGCGGAAAGAATGTTAATCGACGCGGACGTCAGGCGGGAAAAGCGCAAGAAAGTCATCGACAAGGTTGCGGCAACCATAATTTTGCAATCCTATCTTGACGGCAAGAGCAGGACATAGTATCATATTCACACGGCGTACGGACGGTACGCCGAGTTTATCTTGACCCGAAAGGGCAGCATTCAGGAGTTATCATGGCAGACTTTTTCAAAGACCAGAACGACGCAACCGAAGAGGACGACATCATTACCCTCTACAACGAAGCCACCGACAGCGACGAAGATTTCTATCATCTCGCCACCATCGACGTCGACGACAGATGGTTCGTGGTCATGAAGCCCGTCGAACAACTTCCGGACATCGCGGACGACGAAGTTCTGATTTACGAACTTGCCGAGGACGACGACGGAAACGACGTGTTTGTTCCCATCGAGGACGACGCTTTGCTCGACAAGGTTTTCGACGAATTCATGGCGGAAGTGGAAAAGTATGAGGCGGAACATCCCGACGAAGAATAGGTGTTTGCGTTAAACGGATTTTTTCTCGTCGGCAGCAAAAAATCTGCTTTATTTTAATTGCAAAAATAAATTTAATATAATATAATCACTTTTGCACCGCACACCCCGGTGGAGTCGAGGTTGTTCCGCAAGGTAGCCTCACGCTGATGCCGGGGGAGGTAAAAACAAATCAAGGAGGCCAAATATGGCAGTAACTTCAATGAAAGCCCTGCTGGAAGCAGGCGTGCACTTCGGTCATCAGACCAAGCGCTGGAACCCCAAGATGGCAAAGTATATCTACGCCACCAGAAACGACATTCACATCATCGACCTTCAGATTTCCGTCGACCATGTGGAAGCGGCGTACAACTTTGTCAAGAGCGTTGCCGCGGAAGGCAAATCAGTTCTTTTCGTCGGCACCAAGAAACAGGCTCAGGACGCCATCAAGCAGGAAGCCGAGCGTTGCGACATGTTCTACATCAACCAGAGATGGCTGGGCGGAACGCTCACCAACTTCAAGACCATTCGCACCCGCATCGACAGACTGAACAAAATCAACCAGATGGAAATCATCGGCGAATTCGAGCTTCTTCCCAAAAAGGAAGTTCTCAAGCTCAAAGCCGAACGCGACCAGCTGGAAAAGAACCTCGGCGGCATTAAGAACATGCGCACCCTTCCCGGTTGCCTCTTTGTGGTCGACCTCAAGAGAGAAGAGAACGCCGTCAGAGAAGCCCGCAAGCTCAATATCCCCATCGTCGCCGTCGTCGACACCAACTGCGACCCCGACCTTGTGGATTACGTCATCCCCGGCAACGACGACGCAATCCGTGCGATTCAGCTGTTCGCATCCGTAATCGCCGACGCCGTCATCGAAGCAAAGCAGGGTGAATCTTTCACCGCCGCCAAACAGGAATCCGAAAACGCCGCAACGGAAGATTCCGCGGCAATGGAAGAAGCCGTCGTTTCCCCCGAAGACGCCCTTGAAAAGGCAATCGCGGAAAAGGAAAGCGAAGAGGAATAATCTTCGGATAAAATTTTCGTCCGCGCACATTGTGCGCGGGCTTTCGATAATCGGAATAAAAGGAGAATTATTATGGCATTCACAAGCAAAGACGTTATGGAACTCCGTCAGCGCACCGGTGTCGGTATGATGGACTGCAAAAAGGCTCTCGTCGAAACGGACGGCAACATGGAAAAAGCCATCGACTACCTTCGTGAAAAAGGCATTGCTTCCGCCGCGAAGAAACAGGGCAGAATCGCCTCTCAGGGTATTGTTGACAGCTACATTCACATGAACGGCAAAATCGGCGTCATGCTCGAAGTCAACTGCGAAACCGACTTCGTCGCTATGAGCCCCGTTTTCAAGGAACTGGTCCACAACATCGCAATGCACATCGCCGCCGCGGCTCCCAGCTACGTCACAAAAGAGGAAGTCCCTTCCGCCGAACTCGAAAAGGAAAGAGAAATCCTCATCGCCCAGGCCAAGAACGAGCCCAATCCCAAGCCCGACGCAATCATCGAAAAAATGGTTGACGGCAGAATTCAGAAATATTACAAAGACGTCTGCCTCATGGAACAGGTGTACGTCAAGGACAGCTCCAAGACCATTTCTCAGATTGTCACGGAAGCCATCGCTTCCATCGGCGAAAAGATTACGGTCAGAAGATTCGTCCGCTATCAGATGGGCGAAGGTCTGCAAAAGAGAGAAGACGACTTCGTCGGCGAAGTAATGGCACAAGCCGGTCTCAAATAACGCATTCGAGGAACGCGCAAGCGTTCCTTTTTTTTCAGGCACGTTTAAGGTGCGTTTATTACGCTGTTACGGCAAACGTAGGCGTTACGGAGGAAAACATGGGAAAACTCAAATACCGCAGAGTAATAATCAAGCTGTCCGGCGAGGCTCTCGCCTGTGATAACGGCAACGGAATCGACCACGCCAAACTCACTGCCGTTGCCGAACAGATTGTCGAGGTGCAGAAACTCGGCGCAGAAGTCGGTATCGTCATCGGCGGAGGAAACTTCTGGCGCGGCAGACAGGCAGACAGCCAGATGAACAGAACAACGGCGGACCACATGGGAATGCTGGCAACCGTCATCAACGCGCTTGCAATTCAGGACCAGCTGGAAAGACTGGGAGTCGAAGTCAGAGTTCAGACCGCACTCACAATAACCAAAGTGGCGGAGCCTTACATTCTTCGTAAGGCAATGCGTCACCTGGAAAAGGGCAGAATAGTCGTCTTTGCCTGCGGCACGGGCAATCCTTACTTTTCCACCGACACGGGCGCAGCGCTCCGCGCGGCGGAAATCGGCGCAAACGCGCTCCTTTTAGCCAAGAACGTGGACGGAGTATACGACAGTGACCCCAAGACCAACCCTGACGCGGTGAAGTTCGATTCGCTGACTTATATGCAGGTCATTTCCAAAGGACTTAAAGCCATGGATACCACGGCAATAACCATGTGCATGGACAACGAAATTCCGATAATCGCTTTCAGTCTCAACGAAAAAGACAGCATAAAGCGCGCAATTACGGGTGACAACATCGGCACCTACATCGGCAACGCGAAATAAGTTTTCACGGAATTTGACACAATGTGTCCGTGCGACTCCGCACAAAGCTGCATTTACAAGCGCACCCGAACGGGTGTGCTTTGCTTTATGCGGCGACGCTATTTGGTTATCAGTCTTGCTATTAGTCTTGATTTACGTTATTATCTTTGATATAATAATTAAAAATATATTTCAGGAGGCATAACAATGTCATACGGCATCGACGAAGTCGATTTAATTTTCGAAGAAATGAATGAGAAATATCAGAAAACCATTCACAATTTCTCCAACGAACTCAAATCCATTCGCGCCGGCCGCGCCAATCCTCATATTCTCGACAAAATTCTCGTGGATTATTACGGAACGCCCACGCCTATCAACAATATGGCAAACATAACCGTGCCCGAGGCGCGCCTGCTTGTTATTTCCGTGTGGGATAAAAGCGCTCTCAAAAGCGTGGAAAAGGCCATTCTCGCCGCAAATATCGGCATTACGCCCAACAACGACGGCAACGTAATCAGACTCATTTTCCCCGAACTCACGGAAGAGCGCAGAAAGAGTCTTGTCAAGGACCTCAAAAACAATTCCGAGAGCACCAAAGTCGTTTTACGCAACGCGAGACGCGACGCCATCGACGCCCTCAAAAAGCTTGAAAAGGATTCCGCAATCACGGAAGACGACCTCAAAGACTTCACCGCCGACGTCGACAAGGCGCTTGCAAAGCAGATTGAGGACGTCGACAAGTTGACCAAGGACAAAGAACAGGAGATTCTGTCCGTCTGATGATTCCCCGTCACGTTGGAATTATTATGGACGGCAACGGCAGGTGGGCGCAAAAGCGCGGGCTTCCTCGCACGGAAGGTTACAAAGCCGGACTTGCCGCCATGGAAAGAGTGCTGAAAGCTCTGTCCCTTGCAGGTGTCGAAGCAGTCACGGTTTATGCTTTCTCCACCGAAAATGCGGCTCGCCCCGCAGAAGAAATTTCCGCGATTGCCGACGTTGTCGTCGGTTGGAACAATTCCTACGGCGGCAATATGCGTGTTAGATATTCGGGCGACATCGATTCTCTGGGAAAAAGACTTTCCGACAGCGTGTGTCGCGTCGCCGAACGTACTGCCCGCAACAACGGTATGCAGTTGAACATTCTGCTGAACTACGGCGGCAGGGCGGACATTCTGAAAGCCGCATCCGTTTGCGCTGAATGCGGAAAAATCTCGGAGGAAGTTTTTTGCGGCGCCCTGGCAAGCGCGGGTATGCCTCCGCTCGACCTCATCGTCAGAAGCGGAGGAGAAAAACGGCTTTCGGGGTTTATGTTGTACGAAGCCGCCTATGCGGAGCTTTATTTTTCCGAAAAACTATGGCCGGACTTCGACGCGGACGACGTGAAAGATTTTCTCGACGACTTTTCCCGCCGCATTCGCAAGTTCGGAGCATAACCTCTTGCCGCCGTTTAACCTTCGTTTAAGCGCGCGGCAAAATCATATTGTTTATTGAAAAGGATTGGGCCTATGTTGAAAAGAACGGTTACGGCAATTCTTTTGATAGGTGCGCTGGTCGGCGTGTTGCTGATTGGCTATTTTTGCAAAACACACATCGCAATAGACCTCTTCATTTGGTTGTTGCTCCTCATAGCCGTGCGCGAAATGTATTTTTGCATGCAGGAAGCTGGCTATAAGGTATTCAGAGTGCCGCTTGCAATCGCCATGCTTGCAACCTATCCCGTGACTTATCTGATGGAAGAATACATGGGACAGGGATATGCGGGTATAGCCTTGTCAATCGGAGTGTCGGTGTTGTCCGCGCTGTTGATTTTCACCTTCGCAGACCCCGAAAGAAATCAGACGAAAGATTTGTTCGCAACCGTTTTCGTGCTGATTTATCCCGTGTTTTTCATCTCGCTGGCGTGGATTCTGACGTCAAGATACGCCGTGCTGTTCTCCGTGCTGTTCGCCGTCTTCCTTCCCGTGGGAGCGGACACATTCGCTTACTGGTTCGGCAGTATGATAGGTGGCAAAAAGCTTTGCCCGTCAATCAGCCCGAAAAAGACCGTTGCCGGTTTTGTGGGAGGAATCCTTGGCGGCATGGTGGTATCCGTGGTGTTCTTCCTCGTCTTCGAGATGTTCGCCTTGATTCCCGACAGCGGGTACGTGCCTTTTACCGACGCCGTGTGGAAATCCGCTTTGATATACCTTGCAATAGGTTTCATCGGTGCCTTGGCGGGGCAGTTGGGCGACCTTGCCGCGTCCAGAATCAAGCGCGCACTCGGAACCAAAGATTTCGGCAAAATCTTCCCGGGTCACGGCGGAGTGATGGACAGATTCGACAGCATTATCACGGGAATAACGATTCTTCTGATTTCGCTTTCCGCGATTTACGGTGCATAAGCGAGGAGCTTTCTCTATGACAGATAAAAAACACATTACGGTAACCGTGCTGGGCAGCACGGGTTCGGTGGGCAAACAGGTGCTTGCATCCATCGACAAATATCCCGACCGGTTCAAAGTGGTCGGACTGTCGGCTTTTACCAACGAAAAACTTTTGCGCGACCAGATTGACAAGTACGCGCCGAAGCACTATTACTATCCCGCAGGAGGAGTGGAAATCCAGTCCAGTCTTTTCGACTTCCTGGACGACGAAAAGTTTTCTTCGAAATGCGTGGGAAGCCTCGAAGAACTTGCGGAATATCCCTGCGACATTCTTGTATCCGCCGTCAGCGGCATTGCGGGCCTGTGGGCGGCTGTCGCGACACTCAAACGGGGCGGAATCCTCGCAATCGCCAACAAAGAAACAATCGTATGTGCCGGACGTCACCTGAAAGCGCTGGAGAAGAAATACGGCGGTAAAATACTTCCTCTCGATACGGAACATTCGGCAATTCAACAATGCCTTGCGGGAGAGGACGAAAAGTATGTAAAGAACGTAATCCTCACGGCAAGCGGCGGCGCTTTGCGCGACCTTCCCGTCGAAAAACTGGCAAAAGTTACGGCAAAAGACGCGCTCAATCACCCGGTATGGAATATGGGCAAAAAGGTTACAATCGATTCGGCGACTCTCTTCAACAAGGGATTGGAAGTCATCGAAGCGATGCACCTTTTCTCTTTACCGCCCGAAAAAATCAAAGTTGTCATGCACCGCGAAAGCATCATTCACGGAATGGCGGAATTTTCGGACGGCAGCGTCAAAGCTCTCCTCAGCGTGCCCAGTATGTCTCTCGCCATCGAAAGCGCACTGTTCTATCCGCACAAAGCAAAGGACTCCGTGCCCGAACTCGACCTTGCCAAAATCGGGGAACTGAATTTTTCCGCTCCCGACACGGAACGCTATCCTTGTCTCGCTCTTGCAATGAAAGCCGCCCGTATGGGCGAAGGAGCCTGCATAGCGCTTTCCGCCGCCGACGAAGTTCTGGTGGACGCATTCCTTAACGGCTCGCTGCGCTTCAACGACATTCCGACGACTCTCGAAAAGGTGCTTGCGAAATTCGGCAAAGTCAAGGAAGCGGCTCTGGAAGACATATATGGCATAGACGCCGAAGCCCGCAAATACACTTATTCCGTAGGAGTAAAATAGTGTTTTCAGCAACGTGTGCCACTGCGAGTGAGATTTTCACTTATATAGGCTATATACTGCTTGCCCTCGTCGCTTTGATGATTATGATTGTCATTCACGAACTGGGGCATTATCTCGCAGGGAAATTGCTCGGATTCAAAATCGACGAATTCGGCATAGGTTTCGGCCCCGCGATTTTCAAGCATACCAACAAAAAGAACGGAGAAGTCTTCTCGTTGCGTCCGTTTCCCATAGGCGGATTCTGCGCCTTTCACGGCGAGGACGAAGAAGGAAACGGAGACGAACACGCTTTCAACAATCAAAAACCCTGGAAACGGCTGATAGTGCAGTTTTCGGGCGCGCTTTTCAATTTTCTCAGCGCTATTCTGATTATCACGATTTATTTCACGGCATACGGGCAAATTCTGCCCACAGTCGTGGCGGCATACGACGTAAACGGCGCTCCAAACGCATTCGTGGCCGGAGACGTGATTCTCAACGTCGACGGAAAACAAGTCAACGTAATGACCACGGACGACGTCAATCTGGTGTTTTCCAAGGCGCAGGACGGGGTGAAAGTCCGCGTGCTTCGCGACGGCGAAGTGGTGGAACTTGTCGTCACGCGAGGCGATTACACCATAACCGACGACGAATACCTGGAAGAAGGCGAATCGCCTGAGCACAACGGTCTCGGCATAGTTTACGGACTGACCAACGCAAAACTCGGCTTTTTCCGTGCTCTCGGGCGTTCGTTCGGTTTCAGCTTTTTCATAGTTTTCAAAATACTGGCGTCGATAGGAGCACTGCTCACGGGAGCAATAGGACTGGAAAGCGCGGGAGGCACGATTACCGTTATAAAAACAATGGCGGAAGTGAGTGCCGCCGGATTCGGCAGCTTCCTGTACGTCATGGCGGTGATTTCGGCAAACCTTGCCGTTATGAATCTCTTGCCGATACCGGCTTTGGACGGTTCGCGAATGGTATTCACCCTTATCGAAATGATTTTCCGAAAACCGGTGCCGCGCAAAGTGGAAGCGGTGATACACGCCGTAGGGCTTGTCCTGTTGCTTGTGCTTGCGGTGTTTCTCGACGTATTCCACCTGGTCAAGAATTGACATAAGCTCCGATATTGCAGAGGTCCGAAAACAGAGACGAATATGCACAAATTCACGCAAGCCGTGACAAGTGAACGTTGCTTGGATTCTTTCCGCCGCAACTTCCTTGATTTTTGGGGCGACTGTGCTAAAATGTAAACGTATGAAACAAATGCGAAAAACTAGACAGGTAAAGGTGGGCAACATCGCAATCGGAGGCGGAGCACCCGTAACCGTTCAGTCCATGCTCAACACGAAAACCACGGATGTGGACGCATGTCTGAAACAAATTTCGGAGCTGACTGACGCGGGTTGCGATTTGATTCGCATTGCCGTTCCCGACGAAAACTCCGCGACCGCTTTCGGCATCATTGCCGCGCGGACGGGCTTGCCGTTGATTGCCGACATTCACTACAACTATAAACTTGCGCATCTGGCTCTCGACAACGGTGCCAGAAAAATCCGTATGAACCCCGGCAATATGCGCGATTTCGGACAAATCAAAGAACTTGCACGCCGAATGAGCGGAGAGGGCATTCCCGTACGCGTCGGCGTCAACGGCGGTTCCTTGCACCCCGATTACAAAACCATGGATGAAGCCGACGCACTGGTGGCAAGCGCGCTGGACTGCGCCGAAGTGTTCGAAACCTGCGGATTGAAGGACATAGTTGTGGCAATCAAAGCCTCCGACGTCAAAGTGATGACGGAAGCCAACAGAAAACTTGCCGCAATTTGCGACTATCCTTTGCACCTCGGCGTCACGGAAGCGGGCACAATGAGAAGCGGACTGATAAAATCGGCGCTCGGAATAGGCACGCTGTTACAGGAGGGCATAGGCGACACGATAAGGGTTTCCCTCTCGGCGCCTCCCGTGGAAGAAGTGCTTGCGGGGAAAACCCTGCTTCGCACCCTCGGGCTTCGCCGAAACTGCGTGGAAGTGGTGTCCTGTCCGACGTGTGCGCGCACGGAAATCGACGTGGAAAAACTTGCAAACGCAGTGGAACGCGTTACGGCACACGTTACGATTCCTCTGAAAATTGCCGTCATGGGGTGCCCGCTGAACGGAATAGGTGAAGGAGAGGGCAGCAATCTCGGCGTCGCAGGCGGCAAAGAGAAATCCGTCATACTGAAAGACGGCAAGATTTTCGAAACGGTGAGCAGCGAACTGCTCATTCCGCACTTCATGACATTGCTGGATGAATATATTGAAGAGTATTCTAAAAATCAGCATAATTGAGAATACTTTTCCGCTTTAACTGTAATAACTGGCACAAAATTCCCTCCGGAAGTAGGAATCTTGTGCGGAGGTAACCCGGTGAACGTAAAGTTTGTAGAAGAATTCCGAAAAGCTTCCGACGGAAAGTTCGGAATGCTGAAATTCAATTCCGCAATCTATTCGCGCGACACGCACCGCTTACAGGTGCGCTTTATAGTTGCCGCAAAGGACGCCTCATTGCTTACCGACGACGTGAAAAACGGAGTTGCAAAAACCGTTGCCGACATGTTCAACGGCGTGGAAACCGAGGTGCAGTACATAAGAACCTTTGCCGACGAAAACACCGTTTTCAATAAAATAGTCGAATTTTTCAACCTGAATAATCAGATGGTGTTCAGACGGTTGAAAAGAGAGAACGTCTCGGTGTCGCTGTCCGACGATTATCTCACCGTGGAGCTACTCTTCGACGCTCCTACCTGCAAGATGCTTGCCGCAGCAAACACGGAAGAGAATCTGAAAGACTTTCTCGACGTGAACTTCAATCTCGGCATCGACGTTTCCGTACGCGAAACATTCTTCTCCGACGATAACGACGCGTCGGATTCCACCGAACCCATTGACACGGTGGTGTATTCCACGGCTTCTTTGCGGCTGGTTCGCATAGAAAATCCCGAAAAGGTGTATGCAAGAGGAAAAATCGCGGGACTGGGGCAGCTTCCAAACTATATTGGAGACGTGAAAAATGCCGCGGAAAACATGGTTTTGTGCGGAAAGGTAGCGGGTGTCTCCAAAAAGATGTACAACAACAAGAAGTTCTCTCCCGACGACCCCAAAAGCGGGCCCGAACAACTTCCGCTGATACGCTTCGTCCTGGATGATACCACCGGAAGAATGGAGTGTGTCTGTTTCCCTCGTCCCGAAGAGGCGGTAGCGCTGGAACAACTTGCCGAAAAAGAGGAAGTTGCAGTGGCGGGGAAGGTATCGCTTTCGTCCTATACGGGACAGCTTAGTCTCGCCGTCAACGCGCTTTTCAGATGCAAAATCGATTATTCTTCCATAAACGTCACGCCCTCGAAGCCGGCTCCGCCCAGATATTCCGTCGTCAAACCCGTGCCGTATGAGGAGCCGCCCCGCAGAACGCTGCTGGACGAATCAGACGAAAAAGTCGAGGAAACCCCGGAATTCATGCGAAACAAGACCTTCGTGGTTTTCGATTTCGAGGCCACGGGACTGAACATCGCAGAAATAGAACCCATTGAGATTGGCGCGGCAAAAATCGTCAACGGCAAAGTTACCGAAACTTTCTCCTCCTTGCTTAATCCGGGCATGAAAATTCCCGATTTGGTAGTGGAAAAGACGCATATAACCGACAAAATGGTGGCGGATAAACCCGCTTTCAAGGACGTTTTGCCCGATTTTTTCAAATTCACGAGAGGCGCGGTGCTTGTGGGGCATAACCTTTTGGGCTACGATTTTCCTTTGCTCTCCAAGTATGCCGAAGCGGAAGGGTACATCTTCGACAACGACACGGAGGACACCCTTATTCTCGCGAGAAAATACATCCCCGAGGTTAAACGTTGGGGACTTGAAGACCTGTCGAAAGCATTTTCCATAGTGCACGACGACGCTCATCGCGCTATGGCGGACGTGCTGGCAACCGCAGAACTCCTGAAAATCATCGCTTCCAGATTCTGACATTTCAACGGAACGCAAGCGTTTTCGTTTTCGGGAATGCCTAATTTCCACCGTTTCGACAGCCTTCGGTGTCTCAAAACCGCAAAGACAAGAGGACATTTTACCGCTGCCGACCGAATATTAGACTATCGTCACAAATAGTGGCACCTTGTAGCCGTAAAACGTTTTGATTTCGTTTTGATTTTTTCTCAACTTTCTTCGGTAAAAGAGTTAAACAATAATATTTTACATATTTGTAACGTAAAACGCTTGCATTTTCGGTTGCATTGTGGTAAATTCAATACGCTTAGTAGTTCTTACTTGAGTGAGCCCTCCGCTCACTCTTTGTTTTAGAAAAGGAGAATGTGCCATGTCTGCAACCGACGCCGCCGCTTTTTTTTCGCCCGAAGGACGGGAAAAAGTCGAAAAAGCCATAAGGTCTGCCGTTGACGGTCTCAGCGGTTACGAAACCGTCGAAATACGCTATACGAAGGAGTACGGCAAACTGAATCTCACCGTTTTTATTTGGAAGGCGGAAGACGACATTACGCTGGACGACTGCGAAACGGTGCACAATGCCGTTTCCGACGTTCTCGACGGACTAGACGACCTTTTCCCGGACGATTACGTTCTGAACGTCTCCTCGTCCGGACTGGACAGACCCGTCGTGTCGGACGACGATTTCCGCCGCGCTCTCGGCACGGAAATCGAGGTATGTTCCAAAGAGGGCAAAATACACGGCATTCTGAAAGAATATTCCGCACAGGACTTCACAATCGTTACGGGAGACAAAAACCCGAAAGATAAGACAATATCACGAAATAACAAAACCAAGGTGCAACCCTACATCAGGTTTTAGGAGGAAAAAATGGTTAACAAAGAATTCTTTCAAGCGTTGGAATTACTTGAAAGCGAGAAGAAAATCTCGAAAGAGTTGCTCATCGAATCTCTCGAAGCGGGTCTGGTTTCCGCCTATAAGAAGGAATACGGCGAAAGCAGAAACATAGCCGTCAGACTCAACGAAGAAAAGCAGAGCATCAAGGTCTTCGCACACAGACTCGTCGTCGAAGAGGTCGAGGACGAAGACACGCAGATTTCTCTCGAAGAGGCGCAGGAAATCAAGCCGTCTTACAAGGTCGGTGACGTCGTCATAGAGGACATCACGCCCAAACAGTTTTCGCGCATTGCAGCCCAAACCGCGAAGCAAGTGATTATGCAACGCCTCAACGACGCAAAGAAAGAATACATCCTCAACGAAATGAGCGAAAAACAGGGTGAAATTCTCAATGCCGTCATCAGACGCAAAGAGGGCACCACGGTTTACGTCGAAATCAGCGGCACTCAGATGGAAGGCGTAATGATGCAGTCCGACCAGGTTCCCACCGAAACGTACAACGTCGGCGACGTGGTCAAGGTTTACATCAAGAAAATCAGAGATACCATTCGCGGCGGCGCACAGGTCGTCGTGTCGAGAAGTTCCGCAGGTTTCGTCAGACGCCTGTTCGAACTGGAAGTTCCCGAAATCAAAGCAGGGCTGGTCAAAATCATGTCCATTGTCCGCGAAGGCGGCTTCCGCACGAAACTTGCCGTCTATTCCGAAGACCCCAACGTGGACGCGGTCGGCGCGTGTATCGGCAATAAAGGCGTCCGCGTGAACGCAATCGTGGCTGAACTCGGCGGCGAGAAAATCGACGTCGTGGAATGGTGTGCAGACCCCATAGAGTACATCGCGAGAGCGTTGAGCCCCGCACAGGTACTCATGGTGTCCATCAACGAAGAGGAAAAGAACGCAAAAGTCGTCGTTCCCGACGAAAAACTGAGCCTCGCAATCGGCAGAAACGGTCAGAATGCACGTCTTGCCGCAAAGCTCACCGGTTGGAAAATCGACGTCAAACCCTATTCCAGCGTGATGCCGTCGGAGCTTTCAGAAGAAGGAAATTCCGATGCCGAGTAACCCTGTGAACACCCGCAAATGCGCCGCTTGCCGCGCTCACGGCGACAAAGCGGAAATGATTCGCGTTTGCCGTACTGCGGACGGAAGAGTTTTCGTAGATTCCAACAAAAACTCCGGCGGTCGTGGCGTGTGGGTGCACAGGAACGGGAACTGCGTCGACGTACTTGCGAAAAAGAAAGCCTTGAACGCCGCTTTCAAATGTCAGGTTGCGGACGACGTGTACAAAAGACTTTATGACGAACTCTAAAATCGCATCTTACGTGGGGTTTGCCCAACGGAGCGGAAAGGTGCTGTACGGCGAAGACAGAATTTGCGAAAAACTCAAACTTTGTCACGTCGTGCTTGCGGATTCCGCCGCGTCGGACAAGTTTCGCGAAAGACTGCAATACAAGTGTAAGGGTACTCCTTATTTCGAGATGGACTCCCTGAACGCCGCGACTCACCGCGACAACGTAAAGGCAATCGGCATCACCGATGCCGAACTTGCCGGAGCAATTATAAACCTATTGAGGTAGCTATGAGCGAAAACAGAAACGAAAGCAATCAGGACGCAGTAAAGCAGCTGGGCTCGTACAAGAGCGGTAAACTCGCCGAACTCAGAAACCGTGTATCGGAGCAAAAGACGAGAGCAATCGCACTTATGGCGGCCATAAGAGCCAAACGCGAAGCTCTGATTGCAAAAGCGGAAGAGGAAAAACGCATCGAAGAAGAGCGCGCCGCACGTGAAGAAGCGGCACGCAAATCCGACGCGGTCAAATCCGTTGCGGACGAATCCGTCCGAGAAGAGGTGACGGAAACTACCGAACCTTCGGCCGAACCCGTTGCGACTCCGTCTGCGGAACCCGTAAACGCGCAGCCCGAAATCGAAACGAGCGATTCCGTCGTTGCCGAAACAACCGAAATCACGAAAAAAAAGACGGAGACCGTCCCCGAAAAATCTGCGGAAGAAGCGGACAAAGAACAGTCCGAATCCGCACAAGCCGTCGCTCCTCAACCGATACAAAAAGAGGAAAAGCCGAAGATAATCAAACAGACCACAACGTCTTCCGGCGCCTCAGTACAGTCCGAACTGCTTCCCAACGGAGAAATCCGCAGAATTTACATTCCGCCGGAGCCCCAAAAGAAAGAAAAGGTAACGACCCGCGTCTTTGCAGGCGGTTATCAAGGCGGCAGAGGCCCCAGGGGTGCGCAACAGCAAAGCGGACAGGCTTCCGCACGTCCTCAGGGCGGTTATCCTCAAAGACGCGACGGACTCACCGCGTCAAGTCTCGCGAACGCGGCTCAACAGGCTCCCGTCAACAAACAACAGGGTGCCAAAAGCAAGGGCGGTTCCAGAAATGCTTCGGGCGGCGGACAGAAGTTCGACGACCGCGGCACGATGAACAAGCGCGCCTTGCTCAAAAAAGGTTTCATCGTCGACGACAGAATCATGATGGACGACGAAGACGCCAAAGTCCGCGTTTTCAAAAACAAGAACAAATCGGGCGGCGGCGGAGGAGTGACCGTCATCGAACACGCCGTCATCACCACCGACCCCGTGCCAATCAAGATTCTGAGCGAAAAGACTGGCATTTCCGCTTCGGAAATCATCAAAAATCTCTTCCTGCTCGGAATTATCAAGACAATCAACGAAAGCGTGGATTTCGCCACGGCGGAACTCGTCATCGGAGAAATCACCAAAAACAACCCGATTACGCTTGAATACAAGCCCGAAATCACTCTCGAAGAAACCCTTTCCGCCAAAATCGACATCGACGAAGAGGACAGCTCCAAACTCGTTCCGCGTCCTCCCGTCATCACCATTATGGGTCACGTTGACCACGGCAAAACGTCTTTGCTGGACTATATCCGCAAATCCAACGTCGCGGGTGGTGAAGCCGGCGGCATAACCCAGCACATCGGTGCGTACACCATTTCGCTAAAAGGTTCTCCGATAACCTTCCTCGACACTCCCGGTCACGAAGCTTTCACGTCCATGAGAGCGCGCGGCGCACAGGTTACGGACATTGCCGTACTTGTGGTTGCCGCAGACGACGGTATCATGCCGCAGACTGTCGAAGCGATAAATCATGCAAGACAGGCAAACGTTCCGATTATCGTCGCCATAAACAAAATCGACAAACCCGCGGCAAATCCCGACCTCGTCATGCAACAACTCACGCAGTACGACGTGGTTCCAGAAGAATGGGGCGGTGACACCCCCGTCGTCAGAGTTTCGGCAAAGAGCGGAGAAGGCGTGGAAAACCTGCTTGAAAACATTCTCACTCTTGCGGAAATCAGAGAGCTCAAAGCCAATCCCGACCGTCCCGCACGCGGCACAATCATAGAAGCGCGTCTCGACCGCGGCATAGGCAAAGTAGCGACCATTCTCGTTCAGACCGGTACTTTGCGCATAGGTGACAACGTGGTTGCGGGAACTTCCACCGGCAAAATCCGCGCCATGATTGACGACAAGGGCAGAAAGGTCAAGAAGGCAGGTCCTTCCACTCCCGTTTCCGTTACCGGTTGGGACGAAGTGCCGGAGGCCGGCGACATAATCGACGTCGTTGCCGACGAAAAATTCGCTCGCGACCTGGCTCTCGAAAGAAAACTCAAACTTGCGGCAAAGGGTGACGACACGGGTTCCGTGTCCCTCAACGACCTCTTCGAAAAAATCAAGAAAGGGGAACTCAAATCCGTCAAACTCATCATCAAAGCCGACGTTCAAGGTTCGCTCGAAGCCGTCAAACAGTCGCTTGCAAAACTCGGTAACGAAGAAGTCGACATCGACATCATTCACGGAGCAGTCGGCGCAATCAAGGAAAGCGACGTTACGCTTGCCGATACGGCAAAAGCAATCATCATCGGCTTCAACGTCCGTCCCGACGCCAACGCAAAAGCGCTTGCCGCACAGAAAAAAATCGACATTCGTTTCTACAACATCATTTACAACGCCATCGAGGACGTCGAAAAAGCCGTCAAAGGTCTGCTCGAACCCAAATTCAAAGAGGTTGTCCTCGGCAGTGCCGAAGTCAGAGAACTGTTCAAGATTTCGGGTGTCGGAGTCATTGCGGGTTGCCACGTCGTCGACGGCAAAATCGTGCGCGGCGCAAAAGCCAGACTTATCCGCAACGGCGCGGTCGAAATCACTTCCGAAATCGCGTCTTTGCGTCACGGTAAGGACGACGTCAAGGAAATGGCTAAGAACTTCGATTGCGGCATAATGTTGCAAAACTATCAGGACGTCAAGGTCGGCGACGTAATCGAGGCGTTCACCATGGAGCAAATCGATGAAGATTAAGTTTGAGAGGATAAATTCCGAACTGAAAAAGCAGATTGCGAAAGTGATTGCTTGCGACCTCAAAGACCCGCGTCTTAACAACGGAATCGTGAGCGTAACGAAAGTTTCCGTTACGCCCGACCTTAAATACGCCAAGGTGTACCTTTCCGTTTACGCCGACAACGAAGAAGCGCGCAAAGAGGCTTTCGACACGGTCTGCCGCTCCAAGACCTTCATCAGAAACATGCTGAAAAACGCCGTTCAAATCAGACTGTTGCCGGAACTCAATTTTGTGATGGACACATCTGTGGATTACGGAATCAAAATCGACAAACTGCTTTCGCAAATCGACATTCCGCCCGCAGAAGAAAACCAAGATGAATAACGAAAACCTGCTGAAAATCGCAAAAATCCTCGACGGCGCGCACGACATCGCTGTCTACTGTCACACCAATCCGGACGGAGACACGATAGCCTGTGCGCTTTCGCTATATCATGCGCTCGTCGAAAGAGGCAAAAACGTGGATTTGTTCTGTGACGGCGAAATTCCCGAAAAATACGCCTTTTTGCAGGGCAGCGAACTTTTCCGTCTTCCCGAAAAGGGCGTTCACGAAGTGGGGATTGCCGTCGATTGCAGCGATTTGGAACGTCTCGGCGGCGCTTCGAAAAGTTTTCTAACCTCAAAAAAGCGTATTGCCGTCGACCACCACAAATCCCATCACCCGTTTGCGGAAGTTTATTGCGTGGACACGAACGCCGCGGCATGTGCGGAAATCGTATTCGAATTGCTGGATTCCATGAATGCCGTCGACGACGTATGTGCCGAACTGCTGTTTGCCGGCATAGTGGCGGACAGCGGATGCTTTCAGTATCCCTCAACGACCGCGCATACGCATACCGTTGCCGCGCGTCTGTTGCAACACGATTTTGACGCAGCAGACATCGTTTACCGTGTGCACAGAAAGCTTTCTCCCGCGGTATTCGCGCTGAAACAGCGCGTCCTCGGCAGATGCAGATACTTTTCGGAAGGAAAGACCGCAATCATTACCTTCTTTGCGGACGATTTCGCCGCGACGGGAACAAAATCGGCGGACACCGAAGGCATCATAGCGTCAGTCATAGATATCGACGGAGTCGAAGTGGCTTTTGCGGTGTCGGAAGTAGGCGACAAGAATTTCAAAGTAAGCGTACGTACCAAAAGCTACGTCGACGCCAGCGATTTGGCGTCCGTATTCGGCGGCGGCGGACACGAACGTGCGGCCGGGTGCAGATTGAACGGCTTTTACGAAGACGTGGTGGACAAACTCGTCAAAGCTGCAAACGACAGACTGTAATCGGATTGATATTATGAGAGGTTGCACTCCCGAAGAAAACGCGCTTAACGGCTTCATCAACCTCTATAAATCCGACGACATGACATCGTCGGACGCCGTGTGCATTGTGCGTGGCATAATGTCAAAAGCCAGCGGAGTTCGGCAAAAAGTCGGACATCTCGGCACACTGGACCCTCTCGCCGAGGGAGTCCTGCCCATAGCCGTCGGAAAGGCAACCAGACTTTTCGATTTGCTTGCATTCAAACGCAAAAAATATCTCGCAACCTTCGTTTTCGGGGCGCAGACCGACACTTTGGACAGGGGAGGAAAGACCGTATATTGCGGGGGACGCATTCCGACCGCGGAGGAAATCGAAAGCGTTTTGCCTTCCTTCGTCGGAAAGATAAATCAGATTCCGCCGACCTACTCGTCAAAATCCGTAAACGGGAAACGCGCATACGAATACGCACGAAAAGGTCAACAGGTGGAACTTGCTCCAAAAAGCGTGGAGATATACTCGTTACGCGCGACAAACCGTCAAGGAAAACCGTGCGCAGACGGCATGGACGACACGATAGGCGAATACTCCTTCGAAATCGAGTGCGGCGGCGGAACGTATATACGCGCAATAGCGCGGGACATGGCGGAAAAATTAGGCACTTATGCCTATATGAGCTCCCTCCGAAGGCTGTCGTCCGGCGACTTCGACTGCAATTCCGCAGTTACCCTCGACGTCCTGCGAAATGCGGAAAATCCGACGGATTATCTTATCCCCACGGAATTTGCTCTGCGCGGCTTGCCACGGAGAACAATCCCTTCGGAACAACTGTTCAGACTTCTGAACGGAGTTCCCGTACGCGACGATACGGACGAGAGCAGCGACGCGTTATTCACCGTCTTTTCCGAAGATAACGTTTTGCAGGGCATAGGCTCCACGGAAAACGGGACGGTCAAACTGAAAATAAGGCTATGAAACTTATAGAATTCGGCAAAAAACATTCTTCCGAGGCGGTGATTGCCGCAGGCTTCTTCGATTGCGTCCATAAAGGTCACGGAGCAGTCATTTCGCAAGCGGCAGCGACGGCTGGTCGACTCGGCGCGGAGTGCGCGGTGCTGACTTTCCGCAACGACCCTTCGTCACTCATAGGAAAGAAAACAAAACAACTTTACACCTTTGAAGAAAGATTGTCCGCACTCGCGTCGCTCGGCGTGCAAACGGTGATTTTTGCCGATTTCGACAAAGGATTCATGTCGCTTAACGCAAAGGATTTTCTGGACAAACTGACGTCCACCGTTGAAGTAAAAGCCTTCGTCTGCGGAAAGGATTATTCTTTCGGAAAAAATGCGGAAGGCGACGTTAAATTTCTGCACGAATACTTTTCAGACACCGCAACCGAAATCCGAACGGTGGAATTTCTCGAAAACGACGGAATCAAAATATCTTCCCGTCTCATAAAGAACGCCGTCGCCGAAGGCGATGTCGAAAAGGCAAACACCATGCTCTCGGAGCCCTATTTCATGCTTGGGAATGTTGTTCACGCCCACAAACGCGGCACGGGCATGGGGTTTCCCACCGCAAACATAATTCCTTCCGCCGATAAACTCGCGCTGAAGGAGGGAGTATACGCAACCCGTCTGCAACTGGACGGCAAAGTTTATTCGGCGGGAACCAACGTGGGCACGAAACCTACTTTTGCCGATTCGGCTTTCTCCGTCGAAAGCTACATTCTGGATTTTGACGGCGATATCTACGGGAAAACGGTTAAACTGTCGTTCTATAAACGCCTGCGGGACATATCGGACTTCGGCAGTGCGGAAGCTCTCGGAAAACAACTCGAATACGACACACTGTGTATTAGAAAATATTTTTCCGATAAAACCGAGGACAAATACCCGAAACGAGAGCAGTAAAAGGCAAAACCGCCGAAAATTCGGCAGAATTTTCTTTTGTTGCAGCATCCAAAACCGTCCAAGGTCGGACACTCCGCCGTTATGGCGACGACACAGTCTCGCGGAAGAGTATCATCGGAGAAACAAATGGACATATTTACACACAACAACACGGAAAAACCCCTTTTCGGGCCGTCGGGTCACTCCGAAAGTTTTGCCGCAGAAGGACATGCTTCCACCATGGAAATGCCGGAGTGGCTGTCGACGCGCGGTTTGGACCTCTTTGAGTATTCTTTCGGCAGAGGAGTCAACATTTCATCCAAAACCGCATCTCAAATCGGTGAAAAGTGCGTCCAATTCGGCATTGAGATGAGCGTTCACGCCCCGTATTTCATCAATTTTGCCTCGCCCGAGGAGCAAAAAGCCGAGAATTCCGTCGGTTACATAATGTCTTCGCTCAAAATTCTCAAAGCTTTCGGCGGCAAAAGATGCGTTTTCCACGCGGGAGCGCAGGGCGGAGCCGCAAGGGAAGAAGCCTTTGCACGAACAAAAGCGAAATTTGCCGAAACCCTGGAACTGATTTCTACGCATCCCGAATATTCAAACCTCATTATTTGTCCCGAAACAATGGGCAAACAAGCTCAAATCGGCACGATAGACGAGGTCATTGAGCTTTGCAATATGGGCGATAATGTCTATCCGTGCGTGGATTTCGGACACGTAAATTCGCTTTACGGCGGCATTCTGAAAACGGCAGGCGATTTCGAAAACATAATAAAACGCCTGTTTGACGGTGTAGGTGAGAAAAAGACGCGCAACATGCACGTGCATTTCTCCAAGATTCAGTTCGGCGCAAAAGGGGAAATCCGCCATCTTACCTTCGCCGACAATATCTACGGACCTGAGTTCGAACCTTTTGCGGAAATCATAGTAAAATACGGTCTTGCACCTCACATTCTTTCGGAATCGGCGGGAACACAGGCAGAGGACTCGGCATTTATGAAAAAAGTCTGGCAAAATCTCGCCAATCAACATTGACACGGAAAACGGCGTTCAATCAAATAAAGCAAGGGCGGCAATGTTGGTTGATACCACAGCAACGAATGCCAAACCGACGTACACAAAGCAGAGAACTCCTTTCAAACGAAACGCATTGTCCTTTTGCAAGACCAGATTCGGACATACAGTATACGAAAAAAGCGTGATACTTAATAATAACTTATAGACAAAAAGGCAAAACGGGAGCAAAAAGCTTCCGTTTTTTTTTGCGCGCAGATTTCCAGACTAAAACTGCGGAGAAATGGCACCAAACATGATTCAGAGCAGATTACGCGCCGTATATTCTCCGATAAATTGTCGGAAAATGAGGTATCTTATGCTCAACTGCTCATCTTGTGTATGTATATCGGTTTACATCGTTTGACCTTTTCTTGCGCGCCTGCCACTGATTTTTAAGCTACATCTCGAAAAAAAGAGAAGCGAAAAACGGAGATTTTCATCAAATTTTCAGAGCATAAGAGTCAACATAACTATTCGCAAAACACAGCTTTTACGAATAGAAAGCGGTAAAAATCGGCTTTTTAAGCCTATTATTCAAAATTGATAATATTTTGTCAAAATCCTTATATGACTTTTGTTTGCGGTTATTGCCGCCGCAAAGTCTCCGTCAACGCAAGCTTTGCGTGTTCCAGAGTCAAACCGCCTTGCACATAAACGACGTACGGTTCGCGAATCGGCGAATCGGCACTCAATTCGATTGAGGAACCCTGAACGAATGTGCCTGCCGCCATTATTACATCATTGCCGTATCCGGGCATTGCCCACGGCACGGGAACAACGTTGCTGTCGACGGGAGAAGCTGCCTGAACGGCCTCGCAGAAAGCTATGACTTTTTCGGCGGAACCCAGTTTTATGCTGGTGACGATGTCGTGTGCGTCGCCTTCTGCCGACGGCAGCGTTTCGTAGCCCAGTTTTTTATAAGCGCCCGCAAACAAAAATGCCGATTTCAAAGCGTTTTTTGCAGCTTGCGGCGCAAGGAAAATCCCTTGATAATACGGCAGATATCCACCTAGAAAAGAGCCAATTTCCGCTCCCAGCGACGGTGCCGTCATGCGTTTTGCGACAAGGTCCACCAAGTGGGATTTTCCCGCAATGTAGCCCCCGGTGGGTGCAACGCCGCCACCGGCATTTTTAATCAAAGACCCCGCCATGAGGTCTACGCCGACTTCTGTGGGCTCCGTTTTTTCCACGAATTCGCCGTAACAATTATCCACAAGAACCAGCGTATCGGGACTGACTTTTTTCACGAAATCGGTCAACTGTGCAATTTGACTCACCGAAACCGCATTTCGCCACTCATAACCGCGACTGCGCCCCAAAAAAACGGCTTTTACACGGTTTTCGTCAAGAAATTTGCCTATTTTTTCTAAATCGAAAGACGGATTGAGTCCGTCGGCGTTGACAAGGTCTATGCAAGCGAATTCTACGCCGAATTCTTTGAGCGAACCGCAGTTATCGCCTCCGATTACATCCGTAAGCGTATCGTAAGGCATTCCCGAAACACTAAGCAAAATGTCGCCGGGGCGCAAAACGCCGAACAACATGAGCGTCAAAGCCTGAGTTCCTGCCGAAATCAACGGCGAAACAACGGCTTTTTCCGCACCGAAGGCATCGGCGAAAACCGCACACAGCGTCTCTCTGCCTGCATCGTCGTAACCGTAGCCGCTTGAACCGTAAAAATGGCGTGCCTGAACTGCATTTTTTCTGAATGCGTCCAAGACTTTTTTCTGATTGTGGAGCGCGATGTCGTCTATTGCGGCAAAACGCTCAGAAAGCTCGTTGCAAGTTTCGTTTACCAGTTTTTCGGCGTCAGTTCTGTTCATCTAATTTTCCTCGTCACGGTAATACAAGACAAGTATTCTGAATTACCGCGATTTTGATAATAGTTTTTAATGTTTTATCACCATTTTGTGGCATTTTTTCGGCTTTTGACTACCTTCTTTTGTCTTGCCGCCGCACGTCGGTTCCAAGGCGGCTTTTCAAGCCGTGCGTCGATTTAGTCAATATTGCCGCATTCTCGAAAGCACGTATTCTTCGGCGGAAGTATAATCTCCCGATTCGAACCAGCGCACAAACGGATATCTTTTGAACCAGGTTATCTGGCGTTTCGCGTAATTTCTGGTGTCTTTTTTGATTTTTTCCGCAACGTCGCGCAAAGATTCGCCGTCAACTGTAAATTTTCCGTTTCTCATGCTGAAAACGCAATCCGAAAATTCCTTGTATCCTATCGCCTGCATACTCTGACAATCGAAGCGACCGACTCTTCCGACCTCGTCGACAAGCCCCGCGGATATCATTTCCTCGACACGACGGTCGATGGCGGCGTAGAGCCGATGTCTGTCGGCTCTGTTGAAGCCGACGGCAATAACGTCGGGTTCGGATTTCTCACCGTCGGAGTGTTCACCCACGGTTTTTCCCGTTGTCAACACAACCTCCAAGGCCCTTATCACGCGTTTTACGTCGTTTACGTGGAGTTTTGCGGCGCTTTCGGGGTCAACCGATGCCAGTCTGGCGTGCATGAACTCCGCGCCTTTCTGATTGCATTCCGCTTCCAATTCCGCGCGCAAAACGGGATTTTTCGCAGTGTTTGCAAACGACATCGGATAGAAGAGAGATTCAAAGTAAAGTCCCGTTCCGCCCGCAATCACGGGAATTTTCCCGCGCGACAGAATGTCTTTTGCGCACATGGAGGCGGCTTCGGCAAATTCTGCAACGGAATACGAGTCGCCTGCGTCCAGAATGTCAATCATGTGATGTCTGACTTCGGAGCGACGCTCGACGCTTTCTTTGGCCGTACCTATGTCGAGTCCGCGATATATTTGCATGCTGTCTGCGGAAATAACTTCACCATTGTGCCGTTTTGCAAAACGGAAAGCGAATTCCGACTTGCCGGAAGCCGTCGGTCCGACTACGAAAACGGCGTTCGGCGCCTCGAAAATGTTGGTTTCCGTCGTCATTGCACAATCCTCTTGAAGAGTTTTTCCACGTCGCGCTTTGTGAAGGTAACGACTGCGGGACGTCCGTGAGGACACTTCGACGGCAAATTTCCGTCCGCATCCACGAGATTTGCAATGACGTATTCAATCTGACGTTTGGTGAGACTTTCTCCGCCTTTGATTGCCGCGCGACACGCCGTACGCGCCACGGTATCCTTGATTAAATCGGAAATTTTGAGTTCGCCGTCTTCCAGCACGTTTTCGAACAGTGCGGCGACGAATTTCGAAAAGTCCATGTTGACCACGGGTTCCGGCACAGAATAGACAAAATAATTGCCGCCTTTTTTCTCGATGTCGAAACCCATGCCGTTGAGAGACGGCATAATCTTTTCGAAATAGTCCGCCTCTGCTCCGTAAAATTTGAGTTTGTGAGGAATCAGAAGCGATTGTGCATAATCGGAAGAAAGACTCGCAATCAACTTGTCGTAAAGCACGCGCTCATGAGCGGCGTGTTGGTCGATGACGTAAACCTTTTCGCCGCGCTCGACAATCAGATATGTGTCGAAAATCTGTCCGACGACGGCTCCGTCGAAGACTCTGAAAGGCGTGTCACAACTATTCGCAAAATCCTTGTCGTTATCATTTTGCAATCGCGAATAGGCATATTCGTTGTCATATCCCGCGTCCGTACGCACGAACGACGAAGCAAGTTGTTTGTCCGCGACTTGCGAGAAAGTTTTTCCTGCGGAACCCAGACGGGAAAACGAAGAAATGTCGAAATAGCCCTTTGCGGAAGAAAAAGCGTCTTTTTCACGGTCGGTGGTGCCGTAAGCGTTGTTATCGGGAATTTCCGCAACGTATAAAGCGGCGGTGTCCAGTTCGGTTTGCTCGTAGTTGTTCGCGGTTGTTTCGCTTCGCAACGCGTCATTACGGTCTTCGGAGCGCGAAAATCCCGCTTTTTCCGAATAAACAGACGCCGTGACGGCCTCCTCGACGGCACGCATAACAGCACCGAAAACGGCGTTTTTATTGCGGAAACGCACCTCGGTTTTGGCAGGATGAACGTTTACGTCCACATCTTCGAAAGGCACCACGACGCCCAGAACGTACATGGGATAAGTGCGTTTCATCAGATAGTCGCGGTAGACGGAATCCACGGCGGCGGACACGGTATCGTTTTCCACGACGCGGCCGTTGACGATTATGGTCTGTTTTGAGCGTGTGGGAGCCGTATAATCGACTTTGGAGACGTATCCGCTGACCTTTATTCCCGACGACGCCGTTCTGTCAACGGCAAGGAATCTGTCCATATCCAAATTGGAATAGACGGTTCGCATGGCGTCCGCGAGAGAGCCTCCTTCGTGTTCGAGAAGAACGTCGCGTTCCGTTGAGAATCTGACCCTGAGTTGCGGATTGGCAAGCACTGTTTTTTCCACGACGTCACACACATAATTCAGCTCCGAAGACGGTTTTTTCAAAAATTTGAGCCTTGCCGGCGTATTGAAAAAGAGATTTTCGACGCTGATAACGGTACCTTCCGCACGGCTGTCGTCGCACTCGGAAACGACTTTTCCCGCCGACAACGTGATTTTTCTCGCGGCAGCGGCGCCTTTTACCCGTGAAACGGCAGTAACTTCGGACACGGAAGCGATGCTGGCAAGCGCTTCGCCGCGGAAACCCAAGGTCGCGATTGTGTCGAGGTCGGAGATTTCTTTCAGCTTGCTGGTGGCATGCGGCATGAATGCCGCGCGCATATCGTCGGCGGCGATTCCCGTGCCGTTGTCGCTCACGGTGATGCGCTTTATGCCGCCTTCCTCGACGTAAACGTCGACGGAAGAAGCGCCGGCGTCGATACTGTTTTCAACAAGTTCCTTGACTACGGAAGCAGGTCTTTCCACAACCTCCCCTGCGGAAATCATATTGAAAACGTCGGGTTGAAGAACGTTGATTTTTCCCATGAAATCACCTCGTACTCATTCCGAATCGGTGAGTTTCTTTTTCAAGTCGTTGAGCACCGTAAGCGCCTGAACCGGCGTCAGCGTATCTATGTTCAACTCCTTGATTTCCTTTTCGATTTCCGACTCTTTTTCGTCGAAAAAGCTGACTTGCACGGCCTTTGTCTGTTCTGCGGATGCCATTATGATACGGTTTGCGTCACGGTCGCGCGCCTGGCGCTCAAGTTCTGTCATGATACGTTTTGCGTGTTCGATTACGGGCTTTTTGACGCCTGCGAGAGAAGCCACTTCGACGCCGAAACTTCTCGACGCGCTGCCGCGTGCGATTTTGTGCAGAAAAACTATTTTTTCGCCGCTTTCGCTGACAAGCACACGGTAATTCTTGACTCCGCCGAAACTTTCCACATCCGTCAGTTCGTGAAAATGAGTGGCGAAAAGCGTCTTGGCTCTGATGTTTGCGGTGATGTATTCAAGCACCGCCCACGCAATGCTCAATCCGTCGTAAGTGGACGTTCCGCGCCCGATTTCGTCCAGAATCAGAAGCGAAGAGGACGTCGCGTAATTCAGTATCGTTGCAACCTCAATCATTTCCACCATGAACGTCGATTGCCCGCCCGTCAAGTCGTCGCTGGCACCTATACGAGTGAAAATCCTGTCCGTAAGCGTGATTTCGGCACTTTCCGCAGGCACAAAACATCCGACGTGCGCCATGAGCACTATGAGCGCGACCTGACGCATATATGTGCTTTTGCCTGCCATATTGGGACCGGTGATAATCATCGTCCTGTTGTCGCAACAGTCAAGCAACGTGTCGTTCGGGACATAGGCGCCGCGTTCGAGCAGCGTTTCCACCACGGGGTGTCTGCCTGCCTTTATATCGAGAGCGCGCACTTTTTTGCCGATGACGGGTTTGACGTATCCGTTTTTGGCGGATACGGAAGCGAATGCCGCCAGCACGTCGATTTCGGCAAGAGCCCGCGCCGTATTCTGCAACGCGTGCAGATTCTCCATCAACAGGCTTTTGAGTTCCGCAAAAATTTTGTTTTCCAAAGCCACGGCTTCGTCATGCGCGGTGAGGATTTTATTCTCTATTTCTTTCAATTCTTCCGTTATAAAGCGTTCGCCGCCCACGAGAGTCTGCTTTCGCTGGAAACGGTAAGGCACTTTCTCCAAAAAGGAGTTCGACACTTCGATATAATAGCCGAACACTTTGTTGAAGCCCACTTTCAGCGTGCGGATACCCGTGCTTTCGCGTTCGCGCGCTTCCAGGTTGGCAAGCCATTCTTTCGCCGTGCGGCGAATGTCGCGCAGACCGTCGAGGTAATCGTCGTAGCCCGCACGAATGATTCCTCCGTCCTCTTCCTTTTTCTGCGGACCGTTTCTTTCGAGCGCGGCAACGAGAGTCGCGTTGACGGAAGGCAAAGGATTGAGCTGCTTGTTGAGATTTTTCAACAGCCCCGTGGGAGAGACGGAATCGAGAGCGGATTTTACCGAGGGTACGGCGGTAAGCGTGTCGGAAACGGAGAGCAAATCACGCGGAGTCGCGCTGCCGTATGCCAGTCGTCCGCACAATCTTTCGAGGTCGCGCACGTCTGCAAGCGCCGTGACAAGTTTGTCGCGCGCCGCCTTAGAGGATACCAGCGTTTCCACGGCGTCCAGACGCGCATTGATGGCTTTCTCGTCCTGCAACGGAGTTTCCAGCCAACGTTTCAGAGCTCTTGCGCCCATCGAAGTGCAGGTCTTGTCCAGAACCCAGAGCAAAGACCCCGTCTTTTTGCCGTCGCGGGCGCGCGCCGTGATTTCCAGATTGCGCCGCGTGGATTCGTCCAACAACATGAACGATTTGTCGTAAACGAATCTCATTCTGTCTATCTGACAGAGAGTGCGTTTCTGAGTCTGGGAAAGATACTCGTACAGTCCGCCCGCCGCGCACACCGCGGAACGCTTGTCGGCACATTCGAATGCGTCCAGCGACACAACTCCGAAAGCCGAACACAGTTTCTTTTCCGCCGTTGAAAAACCGTAGGCGAAGTCGTGATAACAATGCGGACGCATATCGGTGTTGCCGAAATACGACACGGCGCGGTACTGTTCGGCAAATGCGGCGTTGCAAACGATTTCCGAAGGTTTGACTGCGGACAACATGTCGCCCAATCTGACACACGCGTCCGCTCCTTCGTATTCGTAAACGTAGAATTCGCCCGTGCTTATATCGCTCCATGCAAGTCCGAAAGCGTCTTTTATCATGTAAACAGAGGCAAGATAGTTGCCGGAACGCTCGTCAAGAATGCCTTCTTCCATGACGGTTCCCGGCGTAATCACACGCAAGACGTCGCGGTCGACGAGCCCCTTCGAAGTTGCGGGGTCGCTCAGTTGCTCGCAGATTGCAACACGATATCCCGCGTCGATGAGTCTGCGGACGTAGGTGTCCACGGCATGATAAGGGACACCGCACATGGGCGCACGTTCTTCCAGACCGCAATCGCGCCCCGTTAGAGTGAGGTCGAGTGCCGCGGAAGCAGTGACGGCGTCATCGAAAAACATCTCGTAGAAATCACCGAGTCTGAAAAACAACAGACAGTCCTCATAGGACGCCTTGATTTCGAAATAGCGCTTCATCATCGGCGAAAGTTTGCTTTTGTCTATAATCATAATTCACCCGTTTTGTTTGTCGAATGGCTTATCTTCCGCAAATCCGAACAGTGACGCGGAGCGTGACTCCGTGATGCGCACGTCGACGAATTTTCCGACGTCGTCGGAGCTCCCGGGAAAAGTCACCAGTCTGCCGCTGTCCGTCCTGCCGCACACCATACCGGCGTGTTTGGGCGCAACGTCCTCGACCAGCACTTCGTAAACGCCGCCGATATAATTTTCGGAAAGTCGTTTTGTCACCGAATTCTGCAATTTTATGATTTCGCCGATGCGACGCTTTTTGATTTCGTAAGGAATCTGCGGCATTGCGGCGGCGGGGGTACCTTTGCGCGGAGAATACACGAAAGTAAAAGCGTTGGAATAACCCACTTTCTCCACAAGGTCGACGGTGTCGCGGAAATCTTCTTCCGTTTCCGTGGGGAACCCCACCATTATGTCGGTGGTGATTCCTATATCCGGCATTTTGGAGCGCAACATATCAATGAGCCCGAGATAATGCTCGCGAGTGTAACGACGGTTCATATCGCGAAGCACTTTGTCGGAACCTGCCTGCACGGGAAGATGAATGTTTTTGCAGATTTTGTTTGACTGCGCCATGGCGTCGGCGATTTCTTCGTTCAAATCCTTGGGGTGAGAAGTCATGAATCTCACTCGGAATTTTCCGTCCAACGCGTCGATTTTGCGAAGCAAAGCCGCAAAGTTTACGTCCCTGTCGGCAATGTCGTTGCCGTACGAATTGACGTTTTGACCCAAAAGCGTAGTCTCGCCGTAGCCCTCGTCGACGCAACTTTTTACCTCGTCCAGAACGTCGTCCACGGAACGGGACACCTCGCGGCCTCTGACGTACGGCACGATGCAATAGCTGCAAAAATTGTTGCAACCGTAGATAATGTTTACCCAGGCGTTGGGATAACTGGTTCTGAACACGGGCGTGTTTTCGTCCACGTTCAGGTAATCGGAAAGATATTCCGTGTCGAACGCGCGGTAGCGTTTGTCCGACTTTTTTGCGGCGGCGCGCGAAGCAAGCACTTTCCCTATTTCTTCGGGAAGTCTGGAAATGTTGCGTGTGCCCAGCACGATGTCAACATAAGGATAACGCTGTTTTATCACGTCTTTTGCGCCGTCCTGCTGCGTCATGCAACCGCACACGGCGAGAATCAAAGCGGGATTTCTTTTCTTTTCCGCCTTCACCACCCCGATGTTGCCGAGAGCGCGGCGTTCTGCGTTGTCGCGTATGCAACAGGTATTGAACACGATAATGTCGGGGGCAATATCTTCGGAAGGAAGCGGAGAATATCCGCATTGTTCGAGCAAGCCCGCGATTTTTTCGGACTCGTGAACGTTCATCTGACAGCCGTAAGTAACAATTTTATAAAACATTATTCCGTCGAATGCGCGCGAGCGCAAATGTATAATCGATTAAAATATTATACATAAAAGGACGGCAAAACACAATAATAATTTTGATGAAAAAGCACACGCGGAAAAAAACCGAAAACGACGCGATTTGCGTAGAAGAAAAAAAGAAGAAAAAGAAAAGAAAGATTTTGCGCATAGTTACTGCGGTTCTGCTTTCGTTGACGATTGTCACGGGAATTGCGGCCTGCGGAATCTATTTCGGCTTTATGAAATGGGCTCAGTCGGCAAATTTCGATTCCGATTTGCTGCCTACGGCAAAGGCGTATCCCACCTTTGTGGACTCTTACGGAAACAAAATCGATTATATCAGCGACTCTTACGTACGACCGGAAGAGATACCCGAAAACGTCAAACACGCCTTCATTGCGCTTGAAGACAGACGTTTTTACAAGCACAAAGGCTACGACGCAAAAGCAATCGGTCGGGCTCTCATTACCAATCTGAAAGCCGGAAAAGCCGTCGAAGGCGGTTCGACAATCACGCAGCAACTGGTCAAAAATACGCATTTGAGCTCCGAAAAAACACTTGAACGCAAGCTGAACGAGATTGCGATTGCCATGAAAATCGAAGAAAACTTCGACAAGGACGAAATCCTTGCCATGTATCTGTCCGTCATCTACTTCGGCGGCGGCGCATACGGCATCAAGGACGCGGCACGGCTTTATTTTGACTGCTCAATAGACGAACTGACTCTCGACCAGGCGGCAACTCTGGCGGGAATTCTGAAAAATCCGTCCAGATACTCCCCCAGAAACAGTTTGGAAAACGCCACCGAACGGAGAAATCTCGTCCTCGACGTAATGAAACGCGAGGGTTACATCTCCGAATCCGAGTGCGAAGAGGCAAAAAGCCGTAAAATGAAAATTTCGTCGGACAATCCGGAAACGGAATCCGTAAATCAGTTTTATCTCGAACGCGCCGCACGCGAAGCGTGCGAAATTCTTGGAATCACGCGCTATCAGCTGGATAATTCGGGCATCACGGTTGTGACGGCACTCGACGGCGACGTTCAGGCTTTGCTTGCGGAACAGACTCGCAACCGCTCCAATTATTCGGAAAAAACGGTGGACGGCGCGGCACTGCTGCTGGATAACGAAAGCGGCGAAATCAGGGGCTACTACTCCACTCTGGACTACGAAATTTCGCGACAGGCGGGCTCCGTGCTCAAACCGGTCGCCGTTTATGCACCGGCACTTGATACGGGAAGCGTTACCCTCGCCACCCCCGTAACCGACGAACCTACGGACTTCAACGGATACGCTCCCGAAAATTTCGGTGGCGTCTATTACGGCAGAACCACTCCTCGCGACGCCGTGAAAAAATCCATGAATACCGTGGCGGTAAAAGTTATGTCATATACCGGCATAGACAGATGCACCGATTACGCCTCGCGAATGGGAATCGCTCTGTCCGACCGCGACAAAAATCTGGCGCTTGCGTTGGGTGCAACCTCACAGGGCACCAATCCCGCGGCACTTGCGGGCGCTTACGCCGTATTCGCTCGGGGAGGCAACTATGTCAAACCCCACTATATACGCGCAATAATCCGTGACGGAAGGAAAATTTACTCCGCCGAAACTCTTTCACGCACACAAGTCATTTCTCCGCAAACGGCGTATCTCATGACGGACTGTCTGATAGATACCGTCCGCACGGGAACCGCGCGCTCCCTCTCCGTACTACCCTTCGAAATAGCTTCCAAAACGGGAACCGTTCAAAAAAACCGGGAAATCAACACGGATGCGTGGAACCTCAGTTTCACTTCCGAACACACTCTTGCGGTGTGGCACGGTGCGGAAAGAATGACGGAACTCGGCGGCGGGTATCCCACAAGACACGCGGCGCGGATATGGAAAAATCTGTATTCGCAGACCCGTCCGACGGCATTTCCGTGTCCCGAAGGCGTTGTGCGAAAAGAAATCGATTTGTATTCGACTTATAAAAACAGAATGCTCACCAAAGCGACCCCGTTTACACCTCGCGAAATGGTGGCGGAAGAACTCTTCAACGTAGCTTTCCTGCCGTCGTCGTCGGTGTCGCGGTTCGAAAATCCGACGGCAGACTTCACTCTCTCCGTGAACGGAAACCGCGTTGTCGTCACTTTCGAAGCGGAACCCGTGTTTTCTTACAGACTTCTCTGCCGCGACTTGCTTGGCGTTTCGCTGGTCAAAGAAATAAACCCCGCACCGACCGAGGGCAACTCAACTGACGTTACCGAGTGGGAATCCGTAACGGAGGAGGTCAGCCATACTCCTTTCTCTTTCTCCACTCCCGTATCTTATACTTTGCAAGTGTACAACAGGGACTCGCGCTATCCGCAAGCCGAAATTACGAAAACCTGCTTTCCGGGAAACGCAATGGACGGCTAAAACGAAACAACCTTTCCGAAACGTCTTGACGCAATGCCGTTGCAAATCGGAGTGCCGCCCGCAGAAAGTAGTCGCGCCGTGCGTGGAACCGAACAGCGCAAGAAGACCTGCGTCCGTTAAAAACGAAACATACAACCAAAACAAAAACGGGACAACGTCCCGTTTTTCTTATACGGTTTCGATTTGTACCGTCGGTTTGGAAATGCGTCGCCGACGGTGTCAATAAATCTCCACGCCTTCCAAAGCGGGGGCAATAAGCGCGTCCACGTCGAGCGCGCTTTCTGCTTTCTCGACGGATTTCAACGAGGGCTTGATTGCGGGAGATTTAGGCAAAAATATCGTACAACAGTCCTCGTAAGGAAGAATCGACGTGTCGAAAGTGCCTATTTTCTTGGCTACGTCCATGATTTCGTCCTTGTCGAATCCGATGAGAGGACGGAACACGGGCAGCGTTGCCGTAGCTCCGGTACAAGTCATACTCTCCACTGTCTGCGAGGCAACCTGCCCAAGGCTCTCTCCCGTGATGAGCGCACCGCACTCGTATTTTTCCGCAAGAGCGCAGGCAATTCTCATCATGAAACGGCGCATAATAGTTATCATATAGTTTGACGGACAGTTTTTGTGAATTGCCAGCTGAATGTCCGTAAACGGCACTACGAAAAGTTTGATTTCTCCCGCATAGCGTTCCACGATGTTTTTGAGTTCGACGACCTTTTCTTTGGCTTTGTCCGATGTATACGGCGGTGAGGAAAAGTGCACGGCAAACAGTTTCATTCCTCGTTTTGCCATGAGATAAGCGGCGACCGGGGAATCTATTCCCCCCGAAAGAAGCAACATACCGCGTCCCGAACACCCGACGGGAAGACCGCCGGCGCCCTGCAAAACATCGGTATAAACGAAAGAAAATCCGTTTTCACGTATGTCCACCTTGAACTCGCATTCGTAATCCTTCAAATCCACCTTGAAAGCCCCCGTCTGCAAAACCGTTCCGCCAAGCGCGGCGGCAATTTCGGCGGAAGTCATGGGAATGCTTTTGTCCGCGCGCTTCACCGTGACGCGGAATCTGATTTTTCCGTCTGCGTCTTCCGCTTTGGAACGCGCAATGACGGCAAGCGACTTGCGTATTTCGGCAAAATCATCGGTTGCAAGTGTGGGAACTTTGTCCGCAACGGAAAGCGAATGTATTCCGAAAACTTTTTTCAGTCTGTCCAGCAATTCCCCTTCGTCGTCTTCCGAAAAGTTTTCCAAAAAATACCTTCCCTGTGAACGGGAAAAGGTGTGAGGCACGTCTTTTACGGCGTGCTTGATGTTCTTAATCAACAGCGATTCGAAATAATCGCGGTTTTTTCCTTTGAGAAAAATTTCGCCGAAGCGTATAACGATAACTCTTTCCATAATTAACCTGACGAATTGATTTTTCCGACTGTTCCGCCTCTTACGGCAAGTTCGGCAATTTTTCAAAAAGTGACGTCACAGCATATT
This sequence comes from uncultured Clostridia bacterium, assembly GCA_944349635.1. Taxonomy (GTDB): domain Bacteria; phylum Bacillota; class Clostridia; order Christensenellales; family CAG-917; genus Limadaptatus. The sequence continues at coordinate 89,222 of CALVNH010000002.1, forward strand.
AATCGGCATTTCGAAAAGCAATATCCTACCTTGAAATCGCCGACAAACTCTGCCGCCTGTCACTTTCTGGCATATTCTTTGAGTTTAGCGGCGCATTCCGCCACCGCGGCAGCCACCTGCTCCGTTTCTCCTATGTCGTTGAACTCCGAAACGCTGAATCGCAACGTGCCTTCCTTGTGCGCTTCGTCGAGTGCGAGCAAAGAGCCGAAGCGGTTGACCTTGTGAGAACTGCAAGCAGAGCCTATCCCGACCAGAATGCCGTATTTTTCCAGCGCGTGCAACATCACTTCTCCGCGAACGCCCGCAAGCGCCACGGTGAGTATGTGCGGGGCACAGCGTTCAAAATCGGTGAGCACCTGCGTATCGGGAAGCAACTCAACGATTCTCTTGCTCAACTGCTCTATATAATCGCGTTTTTTAGAATAGTTTTTCTCAAAATGCGCCATGTTGCGCTCCACGGCGGCGGCAAATGCCCAAATCAGAGGCGTCATTTCCGTGCCGGAACGGAAGCCCTCTTCCTGCCCTCCTCCGTAAAGAAGAGGTTTTACGGAAGCCCTCTTGGACACATACAGACCGCCTATGCCTTTCGGCGCGTGAATCTTGTGTCCCGAAACGGAATACAAATCCACGCCGAGAGCGCGAATGTTGACGGGAATCTTGCCGAACGCCTGCACTCCGTCGCTGTGAAATACGGCTTTCGGCGCATATTTCGAGGTGAGTTTCACCAGTTTCTTTATGTCGTTCACCGCACCCGTGTGATTGCTGACGTGCATAACGGACACCAACGACACGTTTTCGTTCAGAAGTTTGGCAAATTCTTCTTCGTCCACGGAACCGTCACGCCGCACAGGTGCATACACAACGTCGTAACCCTGCTCTTTCAGCACTGCCGCAGGATTCATGACCGCGTCGTGTTCGCCGGCTCCGATTACTATTCTGCTTCCTTTTGGTTTTCTGACGCCGAACAAAGCCGTATTGTCGGCTTCCGTGCCTCCGGAAGTAAAATAGAAAGCCCCGTCACCCGCATGCAATGCGGTCTTCAAAGTTTCGCGCGCGGCTTTCAGTCTCTTTTCCGCTTCCACAGCCTGTGCATAGAGTGCCGACGCGTTGAAATAAAATTCCGCGCCCGCGTCGAAAAGAACTCTGTTGGCTTCTTCGTACACGACGGTGGTTGCCGCGTTGTCCAGATAAATCATTTGTCGCCGCTCCTTAATCTGTCGCTCAACAAAATAGTGAGATATTCGTCAGGAGAAAAAAGCAGCCTGTAAGTTTTTCCTTCCGCGGCAAATACAACGGCTTTGACGTCGTCTGAGTGAACATCGGCCGCCGCAACTATGTCGTCGTGCGATACGGCGTCCCTGAAAACCGTGAATTCCGTGACGTCGGAATAAACTATTTCCACCAATCTTCTCTTATATCCCAATATGTTGGAACGCGCTATTATCAGACGCGTTTCGTTGTAGTCGTATTCAAAACTTTTCGCGGTGGAATAAAACCTCTGCGTCAGCACTATCCCGGCAATCAAAAAGACGCCCACGGCTATGAAAACGTAATAGCTTCCGAACACCGCCGCGGCAATGAGCCCCAATCCGACGAGTTGCAAAATTATGCCCAAGACCTGATTCAGTCTTGCGCCGTCAGGCAGTTTTACATCGACTTTCTGAACGTAATTGCTTGTCATTTTACTTTGAAATAATCTCCGGGCTTGACCTTTACGGTCAGCTTTCCGAAACGGACTTCCGCTTCTCCTCGCGTGTTTCTGCCGACGAATATGCCGCGTTTCGACAACGATTTAACCCACACGTTGTTTCCCGCAACCAGAGGCGAAGATGTGTCGGGCTCGTCCTCGACAACGCTCTCTTTGTCGTATTCCGCGGACATGTTTTCCAGTTTGCGTTTGAGCGCGCGCGCCGCGAAAATATCCTTGTCCTCCACGGTTTCTTTGTCCAGCATCTCGCGCAGACGGTCGAGAATTTCTTCCGCTTCGTCCACGGAGTTCTCAATCAGATTTTTTGTTTCGCGACGAATGCTCTCGTCGAGTTTCTCACGTTTTTCCGCAATAAGTTTCTTTTGATTTTCCGCTTCGCGCAAAGCGTTTGCGGCGCGCTCCCTGTCAAGCGAAGCGTCCGTCACAAGTTGTTCGGCGTAGCGCCTTGTTCTCTCCGCGGCGGAAAGCACGCTGTCGAACTGCTTTTTTTCTGCGGAAACTTTACTTCGCGCATTTGCCACAATTCCCGCGTCAAGTCCCAGATTCGAGGCAATATCCAGCGCGTTGGACGTGCCGATTGCCCCCATCACCAGCTTGAACGTCGGCTTGAAAGTTGCGCTGTCGAACTCCATCGACGCCGCAACCACGCCTTTCGTCGTGAGGGCAAATTCTTTCAAATCGTTGAAATGGGATGTGACAAGCGACTTTGCACCCGCTTGCATAACGTATTCGCAGATGCTCACGGCAAGCGCCGCGCCCTCTCCGGGGTCCGTTCCCGCGCCCAGTTCGTCGAACAGCACCAGAGATTTATCCGTCATTTTCGACAATATACCCGTAATATTGCTGATGTGAGCCGAAAACGTGGAAAGACTCTGCTCTATGCTCTGTTCGTCACCTATGTCGCTGTATACGCCGTCCACGATTGGGATTTCGGCACTCTTCGCTGGAATATACAGCCCGCTCATCGCCATCAGAACGAACAATCCCGTCATTTTGAGGGTGACGGTTTTTCCTCCCGTGTTGGGACCCGTAATGAGCAGCATCTTCTCGTCGGATTTCATTCCGAGAGAAAGAGGAACAACTTTTTTTGCGTCGATAAGAGGGTGTCTGCCCTGTTTGATTTGCAGGTTGCCTTCCGCATTCAGTTCGGGTCGGACGGCTTTCTGCACGCGCGCGAGTTGCGCCCGCGCAAACACCGCGTCCATATCCACCACGGTTTCGTAACTCCACAACAGCCTGTCGCCGTGTGCGCTGACCGACACGGAAAAATTGCGCAGAATGCGCTCTATTTCCGCTTGTTCGTTCAGCTTTTCCGTTTTCAGCTCGTTGTTTAGTTCGACAATCTGCATGGGTTCGATGTACAACGTGGCACCAGAGGCGGACTGGTCGTGCACCAAACCGGTGATAGCTCCCTTGAACTCACTCTTCACGGGAATGACGTATCTGTCGCCGCGGACAGTGACAATGCTGTCCTGCAAATATTTGTGATAAGCGGGAGACGTTATGAAAGTCTGCAATTTGGTTTTCACGCCGTCGCCCAGGCGTCTTATTCGCTGTCTGATTGCACGGAGTTCGGGAGTTGCGTTGTCGGCAACTTCCGTTTCCGAAATGAAAGCGTCGAAAATGTTTTTTTCCAGTTCCTCTTCGAAATACAGCCTTGTCGCCGCTTCGGAAAGCAACGGAATGTCCGTCACCGTGCGCAGAGCCTTGTCCAGCCTTCTGGCAACGCGCAACGCCCTTCCTACTTTGAGCAACTCCGCAATGGACAAAACCGCGCCTTTTTTCGCTTTTACGATGACTTCTTCTATGTCGTCCACGGCAAAAGACGGATTGACGGAAAATTCGAAAAGCACCCTGTCCGCCTCCGCCGTGAGGTCGAGCGCGTGACGCGCGGCTTCCAGCGTATCCTGCGGCACAAGGGAAAGCGTGGCGGTTTTTCCGCCTTCGGACTGGGCAAATGCACAAAGCATTTCCAGGATTTTGCCGTATTCCAGCGTTTTCAGGCTTTTTTCGTCAAACATATTTCACAAGTTGCTTCTGCACGCTTCTCTCCGACGTGTCGTTCGGGACGGAAAAGCGAATCGCACAACCGAGTTCTTCTACACTCTGATTTTCGCGCCGACACGCTTTTTGAGTGCGGCGAGAATTTTTTTCATTTCGGCGGCGATTTCTTCGTCGGTCAGGGTGCGCTCCGTAGAAGAAAACGCAAACTTCATCGCGACGCTCTTCTTTCCTTCGCCTATCTGCGCTCCGCAGTAAACATCGAACACTTCGGCGGAATCCAAAAATTTGATTTTCGCTTCCCGCACGGCCTTTACCATATCGCCCGCAGGAACGGAAGCGTCAACCACGACGGCAAGGTCGCGCTCAACGGGAGGATATTTCGAAAATGCTTTGAAACTGCCGCCTTCCGCATACTGCCCGAAGAGAGTTTCGAGGTCTATTTCCGCAACGTACATACGGCAATCGGCGTCATATTCCGCCGCAACGTCGGGGTGAACTTCTCCGACAAAGCCGACGTTTATGCCGTTCACCGTTACGTCTGCGGCACGACCCGGGTGCAGGAATGCGAGTAAGGATTTTGCGTACTCCGCATTGATGTGAAGCGTATCGAACAAGCCCTCAAGCACGCCTTTGATTTCAAAGAAATCAACATCGTCGCCGTACATACCGATGACCAGTTTTTCGCGCTCCTCGGGAAGCTCCGTCAACGGGAGTTCCTTGGGCAAATACACTTTCGCCGTCTCGAACAAGCGTGCCGATTTGTTGAAATGCGCGGCATTGTATGCCAGCACTTCCAGCATACTGTGACACAGCACGGTCCTCATTACGCTGAGCGCCTCGCCCAAAGGATTGAGCAGATTTACCGTTTGTCTCAAAGGACTGTCGGCGGGAATGCGAAGTCTGTCGGCGAATTTGGGAGAAGTGAACGAATACGTCACGCACTCATGCAATCCGAAAGCCGCAAGTTTCTCCTTGACGTTGTCGCGGAACATCATTTTTGCGGGTTTTCCGCCCTTGGTAAGCGCAGAAAATTCGAAGAGCGTCGGCGTAACGTGAGAATATCCGTAAACACGGATAAACTCTTCCGCAATGTCGTTGACGCCCACAATGTCGTCGCGCGCGTCGGGCACGCAGGCAACAAGCGTCTTGCCGTTGTCTTCTACGGGGATTCCCAGCCTGGAAAGAATTGACTTCAAAGTACCGCGCGGCACTTTGCAACCCAGAATTTTCTCAATTTGAGCGGTGGTGAAAAGGATTTTCCTGTCCTTTTCGTAATCAACCTTTACGTCCAGCAAATCGGCAGCGATTTCGCCGCTCCCGCTCTCGTAAATGAGTGTGAGCGCCCGTTTCAGGCCGTACTCCTGAGAAGCAAAGTCTATTCCTTTTTCGTAACGCGCAGAGCTGTCGGAACGAAGATTGAGCGCGCGGGAAGTCCTGCGAATGCTGTCGCGTGCGAACTTTGCGGATTCGAACACGATTTCCGTCGTGTCGTCGGCGATACCGCTGTTTTCTCCGCCCATGACACCTGCGACCGCAACCGGTTTCTCGGCGTCGCAAATTGCAAGCATACTGCTCTTCAAGGCGTTCTTTTTGCCGTCAAGAGTGACGATTTCCTCGCCATCACGCGCCGTTCTGACACAGATTTTTCCGCCCTTGAGATTGCGTCTGTCAAAAGCGTGCATAGGCTGTCCGATTTCCGTCAGCACATAGTTTGTGATGTCGACGATATTGTTTATTGGACGGATACCCACTGCGCGCAGACGGGATTTGATTCTCTGCGAGGACGGGAAAATCCTTACGTTTCTCACTCCGCCCGCCATATATCTGGGACAAAGTTCGGGATTGAGCACCTCAACGGACACCATTTCTTTGACGCTGGCGCCTGTGGAAACATAATTTATTTCGGGTTCGCGGCAATCGGTTTTGAGAGCGACCGCCACTTCCTTTGCCAGTTTGTAAATGCTGTTGCAGTCGGGACGGTTCGCCGTCACGCCGACGTCCAGAATCACGTCGTTATAGCCCAACGCTTCGAGAGCGTTGACGCCGAGTTTCTGCCCTTCGGGGAAACGGACGATGTCGCCGCTCTTCTGTCCCGTCACGTCGTCCACGGTGATGCCCAGTTCTTCCAGACCGCACAACATACCTTCGGATTCCACTCCTCGGAGCGCGCCTTTAACGATTTTGGTTCCGTCCGCGAGCACCGCTCCGTCCAGCGCGACGGCAACGGTTTCGCCGCCCTCGACGGGGACGTTGGTGACAACCTGCAGAACTTTGCTGCCGATGTCGACGGATATAACGCGCAATCTGTCCGCGTTGGGATGCTTTGCGACCTGCGTGATTTTTCCGACGACCACTTTGGAAACTTTCTTGGACTGATATATTATCTCCTCGACCTCAAAACCGATTGCCACGAGTTTTTTTGCGAGAACTTCGGGCGAAACGTTGATGTCGACATAATCTTTCAACCACGATACGGGTGCTAACATAATCCACCTCCTAGTTGAACTGTTCGAGAAAACGCACGTCGTTTTCGTAGAAAAGCTTGATGTTCGGAATGCCGTATTTAATCATCGCAATCCTTTCCAGACCCAGCCCGAACGCAAATCCGCTGTACTCTTTGCTGTCTATTCCGCACATTTCGAGCACGGCGGGATTGACAATGCCCGCACCGAGAATCTCGACCCAACCCGTGCCCTTGCAAACACGGCAACCTTTGCCGTGGCAGATTGCGCAAGTGACGTCAACTTCGACGGACGGCTCCGTGAACGGGAAATAAGACGGACGCAGACGAATGCGCGTATCCGAAGAAAACATCTGTTCCGCAAAAGTCTGCAAGCACCCTTCGAGGTCGCCTACGGTGATGTGTTTATCCACTGCCAGCCCCTCTATCTGGTGGAAAATCGGACTGTGCGACGCATCGTCGTCGGAACGGTAAACTCTGCCAGGAATGACAACTCTGATGGGCGGTTGCGTGGTGGTCATTATCCTCGCCTGCATGGGAGAAGTGTGCGTGCGCAACACAAAATTGTCGTTGACGTAGAAAGTATCCTGCATGTCTCTTGCGGGGTGGTCTTTCGGAACGTTGAGAAGCTGGAAGTTGTAGAGGTCGCTTTCTATTTCGGGACCTTCCGCCACGCTGAAACCCATTCCGAGAAAAACTCTCAGTATATCTTCACGCACAAGTGTAAGAGGGTGCAACGAACCTTTGGCGGAAGTTTTTCCCGGCAGAGTCACGTCAACCGCTTCGGCGGCAAGACGAGCCTGTTTCTCGCTCTCCTCCACGACGGCAGTCTTGGCGTCGAGCGCACTTTCAATCTGCACTCTGACGTCGTTGAGTGCCTTTCCCATTGCGGGACGCTCCTCTTTGGAAACGGTACCGAGCAATTTCATCAGCGACGTGATTTCTCCGCTTTTACCCAAAAAACGGACTCTCACGTCGTTGAGACCGGAAGAGGTCGTCGCCTGCTCTATCGCAAGCAAAGCGACGGATTTGATGCTTTCGATTTTTTCTTTCATAGCTGCTCCGTAAAGTCTATGCGTAGCGCAAGTGCGTGACACGCTTACGCGCACGAAATATTTTAACTAAAACAGAATAACAACATTAGACGGAATAGTCAACAAAAAAGGCGTGAACGGGAAAGGAATCTTGCAAAACGCTCCTCGGTCGCAATACGCACTCCCGAAAAGCAAACGCCGCAACGACAAATAATCTTAAAACACGTCATCCGCATATAATGTTGCGTATGCGCGCAATACGCAAGGAACTTAGACCGCGATTTTTCAGAATAGCGATAGCGATAACCGTGTTTGTCGCGGCTTTCGTATTCTGCACCGTCTATTTCCGCAACAACATAGTGCCCACCGTCATGGGGAGCGCTGTGGCGCAGGTGCGCGCGATATGCACCAATTCCGTAAACCTTGCAGTAACGTCGGTGATAGGCGACGGACTCAGTTACGATGATATGTTTTCCGTAATTCAGGACGAGGACGGCAGGGTTACCATGGTGAAAACCAATTCGCCGCAAATAAACATGATGTCGCGCGAAATAGCCAATCTGGCACAGGCAAATCTGGACGCTTTGGGCGTTCAGGAGATTTCCATTGCCGTGGGTACGTTCACGGGACTGGCGCTGCTTACCGGCTTCGGACCCGACGTAATCATCAAAGTGGTGCCGATAGGCTCTGCCTATTGCGATTTCGTAAGCCGTTTCGAAAGTGCGGGGATAAACCAGACCCTGCATAAACTTTATCTGGACGTCTACGCAATCGTCAGTATCGTCACCCCGATAGACGAACCGACGATAACCGTGAAAGCGGAGGTTCTCGTGTGCGAAAACCTGATTGTGGGAGAAGTGCCAAACGTGTATTTCGACGGAAACAGCGTGTCGGACTGGATAAATCTCGCCCCGTAAAACCAACGTGCGCGGGATTTGCCGCGCAGATTTTTACTCTATGTCGCAAAACTCTCAATACCCTGTCTGAAATAAGCCCGTCGCGGATACAATCCGCAAAACGCACTGTTTGCAAGGCACGGAAAAGCGCAAGGAACGAGTCAGATTTTTTTGCTTTTGGATTTGAAGAGCAACGCAAAAACGAAGCCGAAAACTATGACGGACGTCAATCCTGCGGAAACGGCGCTCATTCCGCCCTTTACAGCTCCCAGAAGTCCTTCTTCCGACGCACCTTCCAACGCACCTTTTGCCAGATTGCTGCCGAAACCGACAATGGGCACGGTAACGCCCGCGGAAGCGAATTCTTTCAAGTAGGAAAACGCTCCGCTAACTTCGAGTATCACACCAAGAAGCATGAATGTTACCAAAATGCGTGCCGATGACATTTTTGTCTTGTTTATCAGAAGCTGTCCCAGACAGCATATCGCACCGCCCACGGCAAAAACTTTGAGATAGGTAAGAAAATATTCCATATTTATCCTCGATTGACTGCCAAACAAAGTATTCTAAAAACAAGGATTTTCAAGAATACTTTTGCCCATAATTTACACTTGACCACCCTTTTTGCCCCGTTTTTCGCTCTGTTTGCTCAGAAATCTTCGGTTTCCACCACGAATGCGTGACTGATTCCGGGGATGGTCTCCTTCTGCAAGGGCGTGTCCTTGTTGAGCAATGCACCGGTGGCAAGAACAAGCACTTTCCGCAAAGTTCCGTTTTCCAGCTTTTTCAGAATGTAGCCGTTGAACACAGTGTTCACACAGCCTGCGCCCGACCCTCCCTGAAAGGTTTTCTGCTCGGGTTTGAAATAGCTTGCTCCGCAATCGGTATAAGTTCCGCACAGCTTAATGCCCTCTTTTGACAAAATGTATTCGAAGGCTTCCTTTCCGAACCTTCCGAGGTCTCCCGTAAAAATGGCGTCATAGTCTGAGGGAGAACTTTTTGTATCTTCCAGATGAGCAAAGAAGGTATCCGCGGCGGCAGGTGCCATGGCGCCCCCCATATTGCTTTCGTCCTCTATGCCAAGGTCAACCACCTTTCCGAACGTTCCCCCCGTGATTTTCGCAAGACGGGTTCTCTCGTAGAACTTGTCGCATTGGGGCGCCACTCTGTCGTCTTCCTTTTTGCGGAAAGAAAACGGCGTTTTCGCGCTCTTTGCCGCTCCTTCCGAGATGTTAGAGTGTTTTATTTTCTTTCCGTTCGCTTCTTCACTGCCTTTTTCCTGCTCTTTTTCGGAGCCGCAGACTCCGTTCGACATATTCTCCGTGCGCATCGCCGTCAGTTTTTCTTCGAAACTCTCTCTTGCGCGCTTGTCCTCTTCGCGCGTAGGTCTGTTTGCCGTCAACACAGTACACCCCGCACCCGTCACCGTCCATTGAGACGTCGGAGTACGCTGATTTCCCAGTTCCAACGGATAGCGGTACTGCCTCTCGGCAGAAGCGAAATGGCTGGACGTCGAGCAAGTCACGGTGCGGGCGCACCCCGCGTCTATCAGCGCGGAACCCAACAATATGCTCTCGCTGAAAGTCGAACAAGCATTGTACAACCCCACGAAAGGCACCTGAAAATAGCGCATCGCAAGACTGGACGCACTGATTTCGTTGAGCAAATCTCCCGCAAGCATCATGTCGATTTCGTCGAAATTAAGTCCCGCAAGACACACTGCGCCTCTTATGGCTTCGCGGTGCATTTTGCTTTCCGCTTTTTCAAAGGACTTTTCGCCCCACAAATCGTTTTTCAGCACCAAATCGAAACAACCGTCGAAATTGCTTTCCCCTTCTTTCGGACCGACTATCGTATAGGCGGAACGGATATACACGGGATTATCGACGTAAAAACTCTGTTTTCCTGCCTTCATACCGCCCCCGTCACAAGAACAATCCTATTATCCCTACAATTACGCTCGCCACTATACCGAAAACGATAATCGGTCCCGCAATGACGAACATCTTTGCGCAAACGCCGAAAAACACGCCTTCGCGGTTGTATTCCACCGCGGGCGATACCACGGAGTTTGCAAAACCCGTTATTGGGATTATCGAACCGCCTCCGGCAAAGTGGCCCAGTTTGTCGTAAACGCCTATTGCCGTAAGGAAGGAACCGGCGAATATCATGACAACCGTGGTCCAGGTTGCCACGTCCTCTTCCGTCATTGCCGGGAAAATCAGTTTCAGAAGGTCGCTGACGCCCTCTCCCACGCAACAAATCAGACCGCCCACGAAAAACGCGGCCAGCATAGACCGCCACATAGGCGATTTGGGAGATTTCTCTTTGACGAAATCCACGTACTCCTGCTTTGACAACATATTCATTTCGACTCCGTTACCGCACTCGCCGAAACGCGCGGCGCGGTGTGCCCGCTTTTTTCGGCGGCGTATTCCGTTTTTGGCCTCACGGGTTCGTCGCAGACTTCTCCGTCAAAATATATTTCGCTGCACTCCGGATTGTCCGTAAAAAAAGCGTCCACAAATAAATTGTGGACATTAACAAAATTTTTATGCGCAAAACACCGCGATGCACTCGGTCGTCTTAATTTTCTTTACTCGATTTTCTCGCGGATTTTTTTCAGTATTTTGTTTTCCAGACGACTGACCTGCACCTGCGACACTCCCAGCTCCGTCGCAACTTCGCTCTGCGTTTTGTCGCGAAAATAACGAAGTATGATAATTTTTTTTTCGCGTTCGGGCAAATCCATTATGCTGTCGCGAAGCATGAGTCCGTCGATGTCGTCTTCGGGCGCTTCAGCCCCCACCAGACGGTCTCCGAGAGGCGTTCCGTCCTCGTCGCCGCTCTCGTTCAACGATACGACGAATCTGCTCGTGTCCATGGCAAAGACAATGTCGGTTGCTTCGCAACCGAACTTTGCGGCGAGTTCGTCCACGGTCGGCTCTTCCTTGTTTTCCTTTCTCAATTCGTCCGTATATGTCGCAATCTTCTGCGCCAGAGATTTCGCCCATCGTGACACCTTGACGGCGCCGTCGTCGCGGAGATACCTCTTTATCTCTCCGGTTATCATAGGCACGGCGTAAGTGGAGAATCTGACCCCGTACACGGCATTGAAATTCGCAACCGCTTTCAGAAAGCCCATTGCTCCGAGTTGCATGAGGTCGTCGTACTCCAAACGTCCTTTGAACCTCTTGACAATGGACTTTACCAGAGGCATGTTTTCGGTGAGCAGGGTTTCTTTTGCGGATTCGTCGCCGTTCTGCGCCTCTCCGATGAGGGCGAGTGTCTCATCGTGAGTCAACATTCCGCGCTGTCCTTGCTCCTGCCTATTCTTTTCTTCATGACGACGGTCGTTCCTTCTCCGGGGACGGAACGCACGTCCATTTCGTCCATAAAGGTCTCAATCACCGTGAAACCCATTCCGCTGCGTTCGTCGTCGGGTTTCGTCGTGAAAAACGGCTCTTTTGCCTTTTCGACGTCCTCAATGCCTCGTCCGAAATCCTTGACGCTGACCGTGAGGACGCTGTCGTCGTCTATGTCGGCGCATATTTCGATTAAATTCTTCTCTTCTTCACGGTCGTATGCGTGAACCACGGCATTTGTCACCGCCTCGCTGACGGCGGTTTTGATGTCGTTGATTTCGCCCATCGTGGGCGAACACTCCACGGTGAACCCCGCGACGACGTTTCGCGCAAAGCTCTCGTTCTTGCCGCAAGCCGGCAACACCATTTTCATATAATTTTTCTTTGTCATCTGACCTTCTCCACCACGGAATAAACCCCGCTGGTTCTGAAAACTTTGTCCACCTGAGGCGGCACGTTGGCAAGTTTCAGCCGCCCGCCGGCAACGCACAGCTTTTTGTATCTGCCGAGAATAAACCCGATGCCCGTGCTGTCCACGAAGGACACTCCGTTCAAATCGAAAATCACTTCCTTCGGCGCGCTTCCCACGATTTTCGCGTCTATGTCCGACCTCAGCGTACGGCAAGCGAATTCGTCGATATCGCCGAAAAAAGCAACGGTCATCACCCTGTCTGTTTGCGAGCATTTGTAATCCATATTGCCTCCGCAGATATACTAATCCGTAACCCTCCGCGAATTTGAAGAGGTTTTGACGAAAACTTTGCGTACAAAGACTTTTGTGTCGAGAAAATCTGCAAAAATTCCTTCAAAAAAAGTTGACAATGCGCCCGCCATATTGTATATTGTCATAGTCACGAATCGATTCCCGTAACCTCGGGGTGTGGCGCAGCTTGGTAGCGCACATGGTTTGGGACCATGGGGTCGGAAGTTCGAATCTTCTCACCCCGACCAACCACGACGAGCGACAGCGGGATAATCCCCGGATGAGGGCCTTTAGCTCAGTTGGTTAGAGCGGTCGGCTCATAACCGATTGGTCCGCGGTTCGAGTCCGTGAAGGCCCACCAAAACTTAATGGTCCGGTAGTACAGTTGGTTAGTACGCCAGCCTGTCACGCTGGAGGTCGAGGGTTCGAGCCCCTTCCGGATCGCCAAAACGGGTCGAGTGGCAGTGACATTGTCACTGCCACTTCCCTAACAACCCGCCTCGGTAGCTCAGCTGGTAGAGCAAGGGACTGAAAATCCCTGTGTCGGTGGTTCAAGTCCGCCCCGAGGCACCACCCGAAAGGGATTGTACATTGTGGGGCAATACGCCGAAACGAGGCAGCAAGTGCCCGAATCGAATTCCGCTGGTGTAGCTCAATAGGCAGAGCAGCTGATTTGTAATCAGCAGGTTGCTGGTTCGATTCCGGTCACCAGCTCCAAAACGGAGAGGTTCCCGAGTGGCCAAAGGGAGCAGACTGTAAATCTGTTGTCAGTGACTTCGGTGGTTCGAATCCACCCCTCTCCACCAAGAAAACCGCACTGAAAAGTGCGGTTTTTCTTTTATCGGCGTGGTGTATTCTCACCTGTCGCTGACGCGGTTTTGCGCCCTGCGTGACCTAGCACGCAGATTAGATGTCGAAAAGCCCGCTATTCCGTCGCTGTCGCTCCTTACGAATCACGGCGCGCTTTTTCGCGCCTCACCCCTCTCCACCAAGAAAACCGCACTGAAAAGTGCGGTTTTTCTTTTATCGGCGTGGTGTATTCTCACCTGTCGCTGACGCGGTGTATTCTCGTAACATCTTTGAAATTTTCGCTTCGGAGAAGATTCGTAAATTCTGCAGTACGCAAAACAAGGTTTTCTAACTTGCCCCCACTGCTCTTTTCTTTTCGCGTTCGGCGAAAACCTACCTGTGAATGAGAACCTGCATTCTTTACGTCTTTTAGAGGCGCTCTTTGCCGACGCGGACGTACATCAGCGTGTTTTCGGAGTTTTTCTTTACTGAATTCATAAAGACAATGACGGCAATCGCCAGCAATGCGGGAAAAACAACGGCGGCGAGAATGCCTGTGTTCAGATTATCGTTCGACGCTGACGAAACCGCACCTACCAACGAAGGACCGGCGGCGCAACCCAAGTCACCCGCGAGCGCAAGCAAGGCAAACATCGCCGTTCCGCCGCGCGGTATGGTCTTTGCGGCAATACTGAACGTCCCAGGCCACATCATCGCAACGGAAAGTCCGCACAAGGCACACCCCGCCAAAGACAGTTCCGCCCAAGGAGACAAAGTTATGATAAGATAGCTGACCGTGCACACCGCAGCACAAACAAGAAGGGTTTTCGAAAGGTCGAATCTGTCGCCGAATTTGGAATAAAGCACCCTCATAATTCCCATCATAACGGCAAAGAGACAAGGTCCCAACAGGTCACCGAGGGTTTTTGAAACGCCGAGACCGCTCTCCACGAATGCCGATGCCCATTGCGCGACGGAGATTTCGCTGGCTCCCGAGAAGAACATCATGAGAACCAGAACCCAGAACAATCCGCAACGGAAAAGCGTACGGAATCCGTGTTTCCCGTCCTCGCCGAAAGGTCTGAATATCGGCACAAACAGAAAAAAAGCGGCATTGGCAAACGGAATGATTGCCCAGATTGCCGCCATTTTGTTCCAAAAGTCCATGCCGAACAAACGGAAAAACAACGTCGACAGGGCTATCACCGCCACGCTTCCCCAGCAATAAAAGGAATGCAGAAGACTCATTGCCGCGGACTTGTTCCGCGTGGGACAGCTTTCCACCAGAGGGCTGAGCAATACCTCCGTCATACCGCCGCCCACCGAACAGAACACCGCGGCGACGACCAGTCCGGCAAAAGCGTTTCCCATTGCGGAAGGCAGAACGCCCAGCAAAACCAGTCCCGTGCCTATGAACAGGTGTGCCGCAACTCCTGAAACTCGGTAGCCTATTTTGTCAACAAGTCTGGAAGCAATAAGGTCTACAACAATTTGAACGGCGAAATTTATGCCTATCAGCGCCGTGACCTGCGTCAAGGAAACTCCCAAAGACGACTGAAAAGTCAAAAACAGCAACGGAGCGAAATTATTGACGATTGCCTGGCAAACATAGCCTACAAAACAGGCTGTCAACGTGGCTTTATAACTTTTCAGACCTATGCTCATTCCCGTCCCTGTCCACACTCCCGCAACGGTATTCCGTTTGACGGATTATTGTTTAACTTGCGCTCTCACAACGCGCTTCGCGTCTCATCGCGTAATGAGTAACCCCGTGGAAATCGGCTGTTTTGCAGACCTCGAATCCCAGCTTGCGGTAAATTTCGACGTTGACGGCGCTGTGTGTTTCCAGAAATACCGCACGGGTTCCGCACAGTTCGTCTATGGCACGGCGCAGTCTGCCCTGTCCGCGTGCAGCGGCGGCGACACCGATGTTTTTAAGGTAACAATCCGTCTCGGAATTATAGTATTCCGAAGCGATTTTTTGCGTGAATTTCATATATTCCGCACTCAGTTTCATCGCCCTGATACCAGTCGAAATTACGAATTTCAGTGCAAAAAACGGATTCAAAAAGCGCAATTCGGCGCACCTAGCACGGTCACCGGGACGTTTTACACAGGCTATCGTGAGAAAATCGTCGTCGACGTAGGTGTAATTCGCAGATGCGTAAACTTCGAATCCGAAAAGCTCGCGTGCACCCTTGATTCTCCTCTCTTTGTCGGCATAAAACAACTTGTACAGTTCGTAGTCCGAAAACATTTCCGCAAACGCGCGGGCGGCTTTTGCGATTTCGTTTTTTTCTATCTTTCTCATAGGAAACAGTATAGCATATACGATGCTCTTCTGCAAGGAAAAACGGCACCGGACACAAAACGCCGAAGAGAGATTGCGGTTGACATTTTGCGAATAGTTTGCTAAAATTATCTTAATAAACAGCCGACACGGCACAAAAGGCAGACATGGCAAACTATTTCAAGGAACGCGAAAGAAACACCAACGTCAGACTGCGCGAAATTCGGGATTCTCTGCCCGAATTCTGCGACGAATTCTTTGTCGGCATCGAGCCGCAGACCACTTCTCTAACCAGGCTCAATTATGCCTACGATTTGCGCATTTTTTTCGACTATCTCACAAAACGCGTCCGTGCGTTCAGAGACTACTCCGTCGGCGATTTCACGGTTGCGGATTTGGAAAAAATTTCCGTCACGCATCTGGAAAACTTCATGGAATATCTGACGCTTTACGAATTCGACGGCAAAGAGTTTTCCAACGGAGAAAAAGGCAAGGCACGGAAAATTTCCACCGTGCGCACATTTTTCAAATACTTTTTCAACAAGGACAAGTTGAGCGTAAACGTCGCATCGAAAATCAGTCTTCCCAAACAGCACGACAAAGACATCATACGCCTGGAACGGCACGAAATAGACAAGATGCTGTCAACGGCGGAAGATTGCGAAGGAATGAGCGAACATCAGCGTAAAATTCTTCTCAATACGAGAGCGCGCGACGTCGCCATACTCTCGCTACTGCTCGGAACCGGAATTCGTGTCAGCGAATGCGTGGGGCTTAACCTTTCGGACGTAGACTTCGACACAAACGCTTTCACCGTCACGCGCAAGGGCGGCAACCGTGCGATACTGTATTTCAACGACGAAGTCAAAGACGCGTTGCAATACTACATCGAGGGTGAAAGAAAGGCTCTAGTTTCCAGAACGCAGAAACTCAATGTAGAAGACCCGGACGCTCTGTTCTTATCCTTGCAGATAAAGCGCATCTGCGTCCGCGCCGTGGAAAACCTTGTGAAAAAATATGCCCAGATTGCTTCTCCTCTCAAAAATATCTCCCCCCACAAACTCCGCAGCACCTACGGCACCAACCTCTACCGTGCTACGGGAGACATTTACATGGTGGCGGACGTGCTGGGACACCGCGACGTGAACACGACGAAAAAGCATTATGCCGCAATCGAACAGGACCACAGAAAAGCCGCCGCAAGAGCCGTAAATCTGCGCGGGGACGAAACCTGACGCCTTCCGCGCAAAAAGCTTTGCGAATTAGGACGAATAGGGACTATTTTGGTCGGAACTTCAACAAAACTATTATGAAATATTGACTTTAATATAATAGTTTGTTATTATTTCAGTATCAAACAGGGAGATTGGTTTATGGATATTTCTTCCGTCAACAGCGACCTCATCAGAGGCAACGTAACCACGATTATTCTTGGTTCCCTTTGGAGCCAGGACCGTTACGGCTACGACATTCTGAAAGAGATTGAGACCAAGAGCGAAGGTCAGTACAAACTCAAACAGCCTACCCTTTACAACCAGCTCAAAAGGCTGGAAAAACAAGGGCTGATTTCTTCCTACGACGGTGACCCCGACGATACCGGCGGCGGCAGACGCAGATACTATTCCCTCACCGCCGAAGGCAGAAACTTCCTGCAAAAGGAAAAGACGGAATACGAATATTCGCGTACGATTCTCGACAGGCTGGTTTCCGCCCAACAGTTCGACTTCGACAAAAATCCCGCACCGTTCAATGCGGAGGAACTGCGTCCTTACACCAAAAAAGAGCCCTCCGACAAGGCCAAAGTCGTCTATAAGGAAAAGGAAGTCGAAAAAGTCGTTCTGGTTGAGAAAAAAGTTTTCCTTGACGCCAACGGCAACGAAATCACCGAAGAAGAAGCGGCGCGCCTTGCACAGGAGACCGCACAACTTAAAGAAGCCGTGGCACAATCCTCCGCCGAACAAGAAGCCGTGAAACAGGAGCTTGAACGCCTGACCGCGGAAAAAGAGGAGCAGCTGCGTTTGCTCGAAGAACAGCGGGCCGCGGCGGAAGAAAATCTCGCCGAAGCGCAACGACTTGCCGAAGAGCGCAGACTGGAAGCCGAACGCGCCGCCGAAGAACACCGTGCGGAGACGGAGAGAATCGCCGAAGAACGTCGTGCCGAGGCCGAAAAGTTCGAAGAAGAAAAACAAGCCGAACTGGAAAGAATCGCCGAGGAACGCAGGCTTGAAATCGAGCGTATAGAAGCCGAGCACAAGGCGGAAATCGAACGCATCAAGGCCGAAAAAGCCGCCGCGGAAGAAGAATTCGCCATGAAACAGGCGCAACTCGAAGCGGAAAAACAGTCGCAGAACGAAGCTTTCGAAGCAGGACGGAAAGCAGCCGAAGAGAAACTCGCCGAAGAACAAGAGCGTCTTGAGCGACTGAAAAAAGAGGAAGAAATCCGCAGAGTGCGTTCCGAAATCGAAGTCGAGGAAAGAAAACGTCAACTCGAAGCGTCCGAAGCGGAAGAAAGAGCCGCACGCGAACAACTCGAAAAAGAACGCGAGATGTTCCGTGAAGAGGTCCGTGCCGAAATAGAACGTCGCGCAGAAGAAGCGCGCAAGGTCCGTGCCGAACAGGAAGAGAAAGCCCGTATCATACGCGAACGCGAGGAAGCAATGCGCTCGCAGGCTACCCTCTCTCTCGACGACGTTTTCAAGGCACTGGACGCGGAATCGGAATACGCAATACGAGATTCCGAAGACGACAGATACATAGTACGCGACGCGAGTTGGCAACTCACGCTCACCCGCCACGAGGAGCCCGCGCCCGAACCCGAAGCTCAACCCGTCGTTCAAACTTCCGAAGCCGTCACCGAAGAGAACGCGGCTTCAAATACCGCTCTCCCCGACGAAGAAACGCAAACTTCGGCAGAGGAAGAACAACCCGTACGGGATACGAATACGAGCGGAGAGGAAAATCCCGCCGAAGGGGCCACCCTGTCGGATATTTTCGCCAGTCTCGACGCGCAATCCGAATACGGCAACACCGCAGCCGCCTCCGCAGGCTATGACACCGAAGGTGCAACGTGGTACGTCGAAGACAGGCGCACTGTCACCGAACAACAACCCGTCACAGCACAACAATCCGTTGCCGAAGAAGAACACGAACGTGTACTTGACGAGGCTCTGGCACAACAACTCAAACGCATTGATGAAGAAAGACGTGCGGAAATCGAACGCCTTGCCGCGGAACTCGAGGAAATGAAAGCCAAACTCAACGCATCCGAGTCACGGCGAGAATCCGTCGTCACGGAAACGGTTTCCACTCGCACGGGTACTTACGTTCCCGCCGAAATCATCGAAGAGAGTGCGGCGACGACCGAATATGCCGAAGCCGAATACGTTGCGGACACGGAACCCGTCCGCGGAACACCCGAGACCACTCTCCGCGACGTTTTCCGCAGACTCGACGAGCGTGAAGCGGAAATCGACGCCGCAAACGAAGAAACGACGCGTGTGGAAACGCGGAACGTCGACGAAGAAATTCCCCAACCCGATTACGGCGAGACGCAGACCGCACAAGCGGGAGATTACGTGAACGACGCCACTCTGCAACCTGACGAGGGACTCACCAGAATAGTCCCCGAAGGCGAAAACGGCAAAGGAGAATTCGTTACTTCGGCGGTTCTCGGAAGAAGAACGGAATCTTTCGAATACGAGCGTGAGCAGGTGAACTACCGCGACTTCTTCTCCTCCATAGCCGCCGAACGCAACGAGCCCGCCGATACGGAAACAACGCCGGAACAGCGCATTCCCAAAGCGGATACGGATTTGAAATCCAGGCTCTATTCCGAAGGTTTCATGATGAGACCTTACGACCGCGGAAACACCTCGGAATATTACACTTTCAACTTCTATCAAAGCAACCGTCTCAACCGCGATGCGTGGCTCATAGTGTTGGCGGTATTCCTTGTGGAATGCGCGGTTATGTGGGCTGTATTCGCCAAATCAATAAGCTATGTCTATTTCCTGCCCATAATATTGGGAGGAACCGCGCTTATGTTGATACCCTCTTTCGTCTATCTTGCCAATCCGACAAGAAGAAAGCGGGCGGATTTCAACTTCAAACTGTCGCTTCTCAACAGGCTGATGCTGATGATAGAAATTGCCGTGATTCTGGTGCTGATTGCCTTTTTCGCAGTCGGCGTGAGCGTAAACGACACGTTGCTCATCATGATGACGATGGTTCTTCCCGTGATACTGCTCACCAATCTTCCTTTGAGTTCCTTCGTCTACTATCTGCTCTATCGCGGCAAAAAGTATCACACGGCGTAAGCTCCACCCACAAAACCGAATAACAACCAGAAAACCGCAGGTAACTCCTGCGGTTTTATTTTGCCGTTAATACGGTGTTTTGAACGTGGTTTTTGGACAACGGAACGACGGCCTGATGGACGACCGTGCTTTTGCGGACGGTTCATCAGCACCTGCCGCTTGAACATTCCGCATCCTTATCGCGCGATACGGGCGAACATCAATTTTTCGGCGAAGCGACGTCCGACACTCTTTCAGCCTGCAATTTCTTTATGGCTGCGCGCGCAAGTTCGTCGCAACGGTTGTTGAACTCGTTGTCGGAGTGACCTTTGACTTTCACAAACTTAACGTCGTGTTGTTTCATCCCGCTCAACAGTTTTTGCCACAAATCCACGTTTTTTACCTCGTCCTTTGAACCTGTGCGCCAACCGTTTTTTTGCCAACCGAATATCCAGCCCTGCAAAAAAGGCTCGACACAGTACGCGCTGTCGCTGTAAACCGTCACTGAACACGGCTCTTTCAACATTGCCAGTCCGCGTATTATTGCGGTAAGCTCCATACGGTTGTTTGTAGTATCGGGTTCGGCACCGCTGATTTCGCGTTTGAAACGCCTGTAAAACAATATTGCCGCCCAACCGCCCGTACCGGGATTTCCGGAACAGGCACCGTCCGTGTAAATCTCCACTTGCTTTTTAGGCATTGCCGAGCTCCTCCGAACGACGACGGCACTTTTCCATACCCTTCACAATGACGTCTTTGAGCCCGTCCTCGCGGAAACTCTCCACCGCCTGAATAGTCGTTCCGCCTTTCGAGCATACGGCGTCCACGAGGTCGTCTATGGGGCGGGGGCTGATTTCCACCATTTTGGCGGCTCCGCGCACCGTCTGGACGGCAAGCGTTTTGGCAGTGGCGAAATCCAGCCCGCCCTCCATTCCTCCGGCAATAAGTGCGTCGATAAACATATAGACGTATGCGGGACCGGAGCCGGACAGCGATGTGACAGCGTCGAAAAGACTCTCGTCAAGCTCAACGACCTTCCCCACGGAAGCGAATACGTCGAGAACGAACTGCGAGCGATATCCCTCACTGAACGCAACGGCGCTCATTCCCTCGCCCGCAAGAGCCGGAGTGTTTGGCATTATGCGTGCGTAATTGCGTTCACCCAAAGCGTTTTTGAGTTTTGCAATGGAAATGCCCGCCATAATCGACACCACCGTACCCGCGGAAATCACTTCTTTTATTTCTTCAAACACGACCGGAGCAATTTGAGGCTTGACGGCAAAAATGACGTATTGAGATTCCGACGCTATTTCGCGGTTGTCGTGTGTGACGTAAACGCCGTTCTGCGCCATAATGGCCAGTTTTTCGGAATCCTTGTCGCTCACAGCAATCTTTTCCGCTTTCAGAATGCCGCCTTTGAGAATGCCGCCGAGAATGGCGGAAGCCATATTGCCTGCACCTATAATGCCGAGTGTGAATTTCTTTTCCATATTATCTCCGTTTTGATTTGACTACAACGTAGTTTATTGTTATAATAATCAAGCCGTTTAGGGGAGTGGCTCAACGGTAGAGCAACGGTCTCCAAAACCGTCGGTTGCGTGTTCGAATCGCGTCTCCCCTGCCACACGACCTGCTTTTGCAGGTCGTTTTGCTTTGCAAATCAGAATCCCAGCTCCTCGCCGATTAGTATTACTTTTATGCGTTTTGCGGGCTTGCAATAACGAGTGAACAGAAACTGCGAGCATATCGTGTTGGGAGCGACGCAATCCGCGCATTTACCGGTCGCAAAACACGGTGTGGCAAGACCGAAACGTTTTGTGTTCAGCGGTGCCGCCGTGTTGCGCGCGCGATGCTCCGCCTCATCACGACACTCGGTAATTTTGTTGACGCCTGCCACCAGAATGACGTTTTCGGGTCCGAATACCATCGCCGCAACTCTGTTCCCGGTGCCGTCTATGTTGACAAGCCAACCGTCCGACGACACGGCGTTGATTCCGGCAATGAACGTATCCGCCGTCAACCCCTTTCTCATAAGGGCACGTTTTTCTTCGGGGGTCTGCGCCAGGTCTCTGTCTATGACGCGTATGTTCTCGCGGTTTTTCACGGCATCGATAAGTCCGATTTGAGTCGCCGTAACCGAGCCGCCCCACGCGACGGTGTCGCCTGCGGGGATAAGTGACAGCGCAAGTTCGCGCGCCTCTTGTGACGTTGCGCAATAATATGCGTCGAACTGACGTTTTTTCAGATTTTCGACGGTCTGTTCAACAAGTTTGATGTCCACATTCATATTCCACCGTTAAATTTTTCTGCTTTCTATGCGGTGTACGCTTCCGCATGAATATATTTGCCGACCATTGCTTGGAACTCTTCCGTGAACTCGGGTTTGACGGTACCTTTTGCAAGGTTGAGCCTGAGCGTGAGCGCCGATTTCTCGCAATCCACGAAATCGCGCATGATGATATTGACGTTGCCGACGTTTTCGGAGGCGTACAGTCCATACACAAAAGCGTTCATTTTATCGACCAGTCTGCTCTCGCTGTATCTCGGTCCGAAAACCAACGCGGCGTCCGTGAGCTGAGCCTGCAAGACAAAGAGTCCCTCTTCCGTCGACTTGAAGCTCTCGATATAAAAAGGTATGACGTTTTCGACAAAATAGGACGCCGTGCGGCGATTGTATTTCTTTTCGTAAAGCGAAGTCAACACGGCATTTTTGTATTTCTCGGGGTCGTTTGTTCTTTCGAAGAGATAATTTTTGCCGGCAAAATTCGTTTCGTCGCGGTCGATGAGGATGAGACATTTTCCTCTGACCTCCCCCAACGTCATGGTATCAACCGCCTGACGGGGATTTTCGTAATCGTTGATTAGAAAATGCTCAGTTCCCACATATTCTTCCAACAAAGCAAAGACTTCGGGTTCGGAACCGTTTTTGAAGTGAGACATATCCAAAATCAAAAATTCATCGGGGTGCGTCTTGACAAAATCGGCAATGTCTTCAAGCACGCTGAGATAAGACACTCCGTTTACGGGACCGTGATAGATTCTCAAGCCGCCCGCCGTTTTGTTTACGCGAATATCGAAATAACGCACTCCCCGTTTGAGTTGTTCGGCAAAAGTGAGGTCCTGAGTCTGCGCAAGATAGTTCATGTCGATACAACCGCTGTCATGCGACCCGAGAATGGCGATGTCAGTGATTAAGGCATCGTCCGAAATGTATTTCATCCAGTTTTCCATATACTCGTCGGGCATTGCCGTATCCGGAACAATCTGCGCGTTTGCACAGGTTATCACGGGAGCTAGAACGACTACGCCTAAAACCACCGTGAGCACGATTGCCGCCAGAATCAACGCGACCAGCCGAAGGACACGCGAAAAGCTTTTGTCGGCAGGTTTATCGGCATGAGTTGCCGTAACTGTGTTTCTCCCCATATAACTCCCAACCCCCGTCATATTATATAATATACTAATTCATCATTAACGACAAGTCAATAGCGGAGTGAGTCCGCCGAGAAACGGCGGCTTCGAAAGCGACTGTTTCGGACAGTCCGTTTCCTTCCTTGCGTCATTGAAAACGGTTCTCCGAAACGATAAAATCCCACGAAAGGCAAATTAAAAGCCGCTCCAGTCGGAGCGGCTTTGAAATCACATGCGATTATTCGGCGTCGGTTGCGTCCTCTTCCGTCTTTTTCTTGCGGGTTGTCTTCTTCTTGGGCGCTTCCTCTGCAGCTTCCGCGCTCTCGTCCTCAAGCTGGAGATTCAGGTTCTTGAACAGGTCGCCCAAAGTGGCGTTGCTGGAACCGGAAACCCATTCCTTGGGCTCGTTGGAGGCGTCTTTCTTGGAGCGACGTTCCTTTCTGTCCTCACTGTCGGCAAGTTTCTGCTCGAACTTTTTGACTCTCGACACTCTCTTGACGGGTTTCTCTTCACCCTCTTCCGCGACTTCCTCGGCTTTTGCGGGAGCTTCGGTCTCTTCGGGTTCGGGAAGCAGTTCTTTAATGGAGAGCGTGATGCGGTTGTCTTCGAAACCGATGATTTTGGCTTCCACTTCCTCACCGACTTTAAGGACTTCGTTTGCGTCCTTCACCCAGTTGTGAGAAATCTGGGAAACGTGCACGAGTCCGTCCACGCCGTCCGCGATGGAGATAAACGCTCCGTAAGGGAAGATGCGCTCGACCTTGCCTTTGATGACCGTTCCGACGGGGAACTGCTCTGCGGCAAGTTCGTAGGGCTTCTTCTGAAGCTGTTTGTAGCCCAGGGAGATTCTGCCGGACTCTCTGTCCATTTTCAGAACGACGAAGTCATAGCTTTCGCCGATTTTGAGGACTGTGGAGGGGTCGGTAATCTTGTTCCAGCTGAGCTCGGAGATGTGCGCGAGGCAATCGAAACCGCGAACGCTGACGAATGCGCCGAACTGCGTAAATCTCTTCACCTTGCCCACGACGATGTCGTGAACGTGAATGTTGTTCCAGAAGTTGTCTTCCTTCTCCTGCTTCTCTCTTTCGAGAATGATGCGCTGAGACGCGAAGAGATATCTGGACTTCTTTGCGGGTTTGTCGGATTGGACCTCCTCTCCTTCCGCTGCTTCTTTCTCTTTGGGGGGCATGAGGGTGAGGCGAAGAACCTTGTCTTTGTAGTCCTCGAGGTTCTTGACATAACCCATTCTGATTTGAGAAGCGGGAACGAACACGGTGTACTGTCCCATTCTGCCGCGGAGACCGCCTTTGACGACTTCGGTCATTTTGAGGGAGAATTCACCGGAATTCAGCGCTTTTTCGGCTTGTTCGTCTTCGGCACGGAGTATGTCTACTTCCTTTTTGGAAAGCGCGACGTACTCTTTGTTGGTGCCGATGATGCTTGCTTCGACTATGTCGCCGACTTTGTAATCGGCGGGATTGTAGTTGTTGTCAGCAGAGGCGTCAGCCTTATCAATGAAACCGTCTTTTTTGCCACCGATGGTGACATAGATACCCGACTCGTCGGCTCTGATTACGGAACCTTTAATGCGCTTGCCGACTTTGTAGGAGACGAAACCGGCTGCACGCGTGGAAGCGACCACGTCTTCCATGGTGATGTCCTTTTCGGGAGCGGGTTCCTGCGTTTTTGCTTCTTCCTGAAGTGTTGCCTCTTTTTGCACTTCTTCTGCCGCTGCGGCGTTGAGTTCTGCAGCGTTGACCTGAGTTTCACTCATAAGTTTTGTAACCTCCTGTATCAACCAGGGCGGCGTCGATGCGCCTGCGACGATTGATATGCTTTGAAATTGCTTTAATCTGTTCAGCGGCAAATCGGAAACGGAACTTGCAAAAAACGTGTTTTCGTTGATTTCGGACGCCACCTGAAACAGTCTGCGCGTGTTTGCGCTGGAATGACTTCCGAGAACCAGAACCGCGTCGCACGTGCGTGCGAGCTCGCGCGCCTCATTTTGCCTGCTTAAAGTAGTATAGCAAATGGTATTGAAAATTCCAACTGTTTTACCATCATTTTTTTGCGATTTTTCAGCAAATTCGCTTATTTTTTGAAATTTATCGGCGAGAATGGTGGTTTGAAAGACAATGGAAACGGGCTTTTCGCCGAATGTGAGCTCGTCGCTGTCGGAAACAACTCTGACGCGGTCCTTGCCGTAACTCACCGCAGCTGCGACTTCGTCGTGATTTCTGTCCCCGACGATGATGATTTCGTCGCCGGCGAGATAGCGCTCCGCAACGATTTTGT
This sequence comes from uncultured Clostridia bacterium, assembly GCA_944349635.1. Classification (GTDB taxonomy): domain Bacteria; phylum Bacillota; class Clostridia; order Christensenellales; family CAG-917; genus Limadaptatus. Next base: position 114,473 of record CALVNH010000002.1, read on the forward strand.
GGATTCTCTTCACCACGGGGCAAGTCGCGTCGTGAAGTTCGATTCCCCTCGCCCGCAAGTCTTCCTCGTCCCGAACGGGAATGCCGTGTGCCCGAATCAACGCCGTGCTTCCCACAGGCAAGCTGCGCGCTTCTTCCAAAGAAACGCTCTTTACGCCTCTTTCTTCGAGATAACGCACGACGCTCTCGTTATGAATGAGAGCGCCAACGGTATAAATATTCCCTTTTTCTTCTGCAAGTCGCAACGCGGCGTCCACGGCGTTTTTGACGCCCATGCAAAATCCCGCGCTTTTTGCAACCGTAACTTTCATTTTTTCTTCTTTTTGAGGGACTCCACGTATTCGTCGCACTTTTTACGCGTATCCGCCATTCGATTGTAAACGATTTCCGTCGCCTTTTCGAAATCCTCGGGGTGACGACAGCCGTAAAACTCGTCGAGATATATCGGCTCGCCGATGTAAAGATAATTCTTTCTGAACACCTTGTGCATACGGTAGTAGACCATGGGCAGAATGGGTTTGCGCGCCTTGATTGCAAACCGTGCCGCACCCTGCTTAAATTCCAGCATCTCTTTAGTGCCCTCTTTGTTGCGTGTGCCTTCGGGATACATCACCAGCTTTTTGTCCTCTTTTAGAACGGTAAGCACCTCCTTGACGGCATTTATGTCGGGTTCGCCGCGATGAACGGGTATGGCGCCTATTTTGCGCAGAAACCAGTTTGCGATTTTCGCGCATTCGAAAGCCTCCGCCTTTGCGAGGACGTGCAGTTCCTTTTTGTAAAGCGATGCGGCGGGAATGAGGGTGTCGGGTATGGCGTAGTGATTGCAAATCACTATCCCCCCTCCCATATTGTCGAAATACTCTTTGTTGACCACCTTGGTGGGCCAAAGGATTTTGACGAGAGGCAGGGTCAAAATTCTGCAAAACCTGTAAAAACCGTAGCTCATTTGATTTTCTCCTTCACGACACGTTTCACGGCGGCAACGACTTCGTCGATGCTCATGGCGGTCGTATCGAGGTAATATGCGTCGTCGGCCTGTTTCAACGGAGCGACGGCACGGTGGGAATCGTTGTAATCGCGCTTGACGATATCGCTCAACACGGTATCGTAATCGCAACGCTCCCCTTTTTCGACAAGCTCTTTGTACCTGCGCTTTGCTCTTTCCTCGGCGGACGCCGTCATGAAGAATTTGCAATTCGCCTCAGGCAACACAAACGTGCCGATGTCCCTGCCGTCAAGCACTACGTCGCGGTTCGCGGCGAATTTGCGTTGCAACTCCACCATTTTGTAGCGTACGCAAGGCAACGCCGAAATGTCGGACGCGGCTTTGGACATGTGCGGAGCGCGCAAAAACGGGGTCACGTTCTCGCCGTTGACGAAAATCTGCTGAATACCGTTTTCGTAAACGATGTCCATTTCCAGTTCGTCCAACATGGGAGCAACGGCGTTCTCGTCCGATACGTCGATGCCCTTTTTCAGGGCGGCGTATGCGGTGGCTCTGTACATCGCCCCCGTGTCCAGATAAATTATTCCCATTGCCGAGGCAACGGCTTTTGCTATCGTGCTTTTACCCGCTCCGGCGGGACCGTCTATCGCTATATTTATCATAGTGCTCCGATTATATCATTATGCCGTGCGCACTGTCAATTTACACGCCGCTATTTTGCATTTTGTCTTACGGTTGCAGCGTGCCTAAACAGATGGCGCAATCCGGCTTTGCGACCGCTCCGCACACGTGCCTAACGTCGTGCCTGCCGACTGTGCGGCGATTTTTCATTCCGCCCTGTTTACTTGTGCAAAGTATTATAAATTTGCGGATTTTTTATAATACTTTTACCGATAAAGCACAAAACAGAGGCGTCGTCTGCACTATTTGGCAGCTGCCGACGTTATCGACTTTGCGCAAACGGCAGCCGTCGAAAACGCGATTTGCAAATTGAAACCTCCCGTCAGCGCGTCGGCGTCGATTACCTCTCCGATAAAATACAGATTCTTCACGAGCCTGCTTTCGCAATGCGGAGTCAGTTCTTTAAGACTAACGCCGCCCGAAGTCACAACCGCTTCTTCAAACGGAGCAACTCCCGCACAGCGGAACGTCAGCCCCTTGACGGCTGCGACGATACGCCTGCGCTCCTCTTTCGTCACGGAGTTTGCCTTTTTGCTTTCCGCGACGCCCGCCCTTTTGAGCACGTAGGTGTTCAACCTTTCGGGCAACAGGGCCCTGGTCACGTTTTTCAAATCACTGTTCAGTCTTTCGGCAAAATCGCGCAATATGCGTTGTTCCAGCTTCTCCTCGGACAGCGCGGGTTTCAGGTCGAGAGAGAGAGTGGCTCCGCTCTCTCTGTTCAACCATGAAGAAAGAGTCAAAGCAACGGGTCCGCTCACGCCCTTGTCGGTGAACAGCATTTCGCCGAATTCGGAACGTATTTTCTTCCCGGAGGCGGAATAAGCCGAAAGTTCCACGTTTTTGAGGGAAAGTCCTTTCAGTTCGGCAACGCTTTCCACGGTGATTAACGCCGCAAGCGAAGGAACGGGCTTCACAACGCTGTGCCCGAAACTCTCCGCAAACGCATAGCCGTCCCCCGTGGACCCCGTGGCGGGATAACTCTTTCCGCCCGTGGCAATAACCAGATTGTCGGCATAGAGCGTTCTGCCGTCGGCAAGCGAAACGGTAAATACGCAATCGTCGTTTTTCCCGACCGCGACCACCTCGGCGTCAGTTTCCACCAAAACGCCTGCGGATGCAAGTCTGGCGTTGAGCGTTTTTATGACGTCGGACGACTTTCCCGAAGCGGGAAAAACTCTGTTTCCTCTTTCCGTAACCAGTTCGAGCCCCGAATTCTCAAAAAACCGCTTCGTGTCTTCTGGAGTGAAAGAATAAATCGCCGTGCGCAAAAATTTGTCTCCGTGCACGACGCTCTGTAAAAATTCCTGCGGAGAATAATCCGCCGTAAGGTTGCACCTGCCCTTTCCGGTGATGTAAATCTTTTTCCCCGTCTTGCCGTTCTTTTCAAGCAGTATCGTCTTTTCTCCGCCTTCGGCGCACAACACGGCGCACATACATCCCGCGGCGCCGCCTCCCACAATCAACGTACTCACAGCAACCACTCCGCCTGTTTTATCTTTTTCAGTCCGTCTTCGTCCGTTGCCAGCACTTTGACGGGGGTAACGGTTATATAGCCGGAATCGGACATTTTGCAATCGGTGATTTCCCTCTCCTTCGAAGTGTCGAGCGGATAACCCGTAAGACGAAAGCCCTCGGCTTCGGGCACGTACCAGTCCTTATATCGGCGCATTCCGAGCGGCGCACAAATTACGCCCGCAATTTTTTCGTCCGCGGGGATATTGACGTTCAACGTCACGAGAGGACGCGAAAGCGCGCGCAAATTGTTCAGATTGTCTGTCACAAATCGCACGGCCGTGTCATAGCCGCTTCCTTTGGAAGCGTCGACGGAAACGGCGACGGAAGGCACTCCGAGAACCGTTCCTTCTTCCGCCGCGCCGAAAGTTCCCGAATAAATCACGTCCGACCCCACGTTCAACACCGTATTTACGCCCGAAATCACCATGTCGAACTTTTCGTCGCGATATATGTGCTCTATGGCGAATTTGACGGCGTCGGCGGGAGTCCCGTCGATGCTGTTGCAAGGCACGCGAACGGGCGTTCCGTCCGAAAGACGGAGTTCGCCTTCATTCACGACCGACCAGCGAAGCTGCGAATTGAAAGTGAGTCCGTGCCCCGCTCCCGACCTTTCGCGTGAAGGCGCGCTGATGCGTACGTCGTGATTGCGGGAAAGAGCCGCCGCAAGCCGCAGCAAGCCTTCGCAAAAATATCCGTCGTCGTTTGAAAGAAGAATTTTCATTTGTTTTTTCGCATCGACCGCGTTTGCGACACGGCTTACAGATTTTTCAGATAAGCCACTTCGAACTCGTTGAGTTCCCTGAAAGCTCCGCGGGAAAGCCCTCCCAGACGCAATTCGCCTACGGCAACGCGTTTGAGAAATACCACGTTTTTCTCGACAGCCGCGAACATCTTGCGGATTTCTCGGTTTTTGCCCTCGAAGATAACAACTTCCAGTCTGCTGAGTCCGTTTTCCTCGCCAAGCAGTTTGACTTTGCAACGTGAATATTTCACGCCGTCGACAGTGACGCCTTTTCGGAGCGCGGCCAAGTCGCTTTCCTGAATGTCGCCTTCGATTTTCACCACGTAAGTCTTGGAAATTTCGTTGGAAGGGTGAGTGAGTTTGTGAGTGAGCTCACCGTCGTTTGTAAACAATAAAAGCCCCTCGCTGTCGTAATCCAGTCTGCCGACGGGCACAAGACGCTTCTCTCTGCCGATGAAATCGTAGACCGTCTTTCTGCCTTTTTCATCGGACACGGTCGTAACGCACCCTTTGGGCTTGTTGAACATTATGTACTCGTAATGGGTGACGGGAACTATTTTTTTGCCGTCGAGATAGACAACGTCCTTCTTTTCGTCGACGTCGAATCCCATTTCCGAAACCGTTTTGCGATTTACGGTGACTCTGCCCTGTGCTATGATTTCGTCGGCTTTGCGACGGGAGCAGACACCGCATTCCGCAAGAAACTTGTTGAGACGCATTTATAATACCACCTGCTAAGATAAAATTATTATATATGCATACGTCCGCAAAATCAAGCGATTGCGGACGTCAAACGGTTCGGCTCAGGGGCGGAAACCCTCGTCGAACACGGGCATTTGCTTTGAAAGCGTCGGTTACGTTAATTGCGTTGCGGGAAAACCGCCTCGCGGGAATACGTGCAAAAAATTCATGGTCTGACTACAAAAGATATTTTTTCGTTCCCGTCCTTTTTCACGGGATAAACAGAAGGAAGCAGATTGCCGTCGGAATCCCTTTTTACTTCGACTTCCATGTCCGCTCCTTCCACGGGCAGCGGCGTTACGGGTTGCATGGAATACTCTTCAAACGCTCTGCCGAGCAGGTTTTTCGACACGTTCCACATATCGTAAACGTTCAGCACGACGCTGATGAGTTGCATTCCGTCGCGATACGCTCCGCCGACAAGGCACCGTCCGCTCTTGGTGGTATAACCCGTCTTGACGCCGTTAGCACCGTCGAAAGAGGTCAGAAGTTTGTTCTTGTTGGAAAGATACCTTTTTCCTTCCGCTCCGCCGATTACGGCGTTTTTCGTGGACACTATGCGTCTGAAATCCGCATTTCTGTAAGCCGCGGCAGTAATTAAAGCCAAATCACGCGCCGTGGTATAATGGTTTTCGTCGTGCAAACCGTGCGGATTTACGAAATTGCTGTTGACGGCACCGCACGCGCGTGCTTTTTCGTTCATGAGAGCCGCAAACGCATCGGGATTGCCCGAAACGGCATAAGCAAGCGCGCAAGCCGCGTCGTTGCCGCTTCGGAGCATAAGCCCCAACAGCAGCTCTTCCACGGTGAGCACCTCGCCTTTGCGCAGATATATTGACGAACCTTCCGTCCCCACCGCCTGCGGTGCTATTTCGACTTTGCATTCAAGCGGCAGGTTTTCAAGCACAACCAGCGCGGTGAGAATTTTCGTCGTGCTTGCGGGATACATTCTGACATCCGCATTTTCGGAATAAAGCACCCTGCCTGTGGACGCTTCCATCACCACGGAGGAGGAATATGGCAGTGCCTTCGCCTGTCCCGAATGCGTGTTGCCGAACATCGCCGCAATGCAAGAAAACACGGCAAACACGGCGACAAAGCAGTAAAGAAACGCCGAAAGCCCCCTCTTCCTCGCCGAATGGCGGCATTCCCTCTCGTCAGTCATCGTCGTCTTCCTTTTTTATGGCTCTGAACGCCGCTCTGGCAAGTTCTTTCCATTTATCCTCTGAATATGACTTGTCCACGGTGATGAATTTCTTTTCTCTGCCGCAAAGCAAAAAACCCACGGGAGTGACGGTAATTCCGCCCCCGCTTGCCGTCGCGTGAGGATACTCCCCTTTCTGTTTTGCCGCCCCTTCGCCGTACTCACCACCGCCGACGACAAAACCGTAACTGACCTTGCTGACGGGAAGTATGACGACTCCGTCCTCCGTAACGACGGGTTTTCCCACCACCGCGTCGGAGTCCGAAATTCGTCGCATGCTTTCCATGGTTGCCTGCAACATTTCTTCAAAACCTTTCATAACATTCTCCTCTGTCACATTGACAGACGTATTGAAACGAACTTTTTATATTCCACCTCACCGTTTTGCGGAAATGCGGTAAAGCCTAAGCGCCTGAAACAGTGATATGCCCATATCCAGCGAAATGTCCGCGTTGAAGCCCTCTCCGTCGTAGAGAGGGAACACTCTGCACTCCGTCTTTTGCGGCAACAAATTCGCCGCAAGCACGGAAATCGCCGCCGCACCCAACGCGCAACTCATTCCGTCGCCGCCCAGCGCAACCGACACTCTCCCGCGCTTCAAAATTCCCGATTCCGACACAAAACGCACAAGTGCAGACAGATTTTTCACTTTAAACTGTGCCTTATCCGGATTTTCCGCCACGTTTTCGTCTTGGTCTGCCGTCGTTTCCGATTTGCCGTTTATCGTGATTCTAACGCTGTCTTTTTTAAGTTCCGCTTTGATTCGCAATACGGGCAGGGACACTATTTGCAACCTGACCAACGCACGTTTCCCGTCCGTGGACAAGTACCCCGTCGCCCGTACTTTCCAAGGCGCGGTCAGCAATATCAACAGTGCCTCCACGACAAACAGAGCAATAAAAAACGCCACGTTGTTAGTGTGGCGTTTAGAAACGAAAATATGTATTTCGGGCATCGTCGCGGTGACGGCGACGCGCTCTTGCGGGAAAACTTATTCGATGACTTCGAACTTCTCTCCCTGCAAAAAGTCAGGTATCTCTTCCTCTTCGACGTCCGCAGCTGCGGCAAGAGTGCCCGCTTCCACGGCTTCGTCAAGCAGATTGCCCTCCTCGTCGTAGATTGTACGGTTGTGAAACAGCGTATCTCTTGCGGGAGCGTAAATTTCCTGCAACTTCTCCATGACTTCTTCGAGGTCGGGAAGCTCCTCTATGGATGACAGCTGGAACTTTTTGAGAAATTCGTCCGTCGTGCCGTAAAGGAAGGGACGGCCAACGGTATCCTTTCTGCCCACCACTTCTATAAGACCGGCTTTGAGCAGACCGGTTATGGCGTATTCGCAACTCGTTCCCGCTCTCATGTCGTCGATTTCAAGCCTGGTTATAGGCTGTTTGTAAGCAATGGTCGCAAGCACTTCGAGCAATGTCTTGGTGAGCTCTTTTTCGCGGAGCGGAGTCAGAATTTCCGCCACGGTTTCTCCGTAACGCGGATTGGAGCTGAATTGAAGCTTTCCGTTGAATTCCAGCAAAAGCAAGCCGCAATCGCCGCTGTACTTTTTCTGCAAATCCTTTATGACGGAATTGAGCTGACTGTTGGTGAGTTCGGGGATTTTCTCCACCAAATCCTTTTTGGAAATGGGCGAGCCCGACGAAAAGACAAGGGCTTCGATTACGTTCTTAATATTTTCCATCCTCTTCCTCCTCGAAAGCGACGGGGGTGGTATCCGCCCCCTCAACGGCATAGAGAGTGATTTCTCCGAAAAGCTCCTCCTGCTCCGCCCTCAATCTGCCGTATTTGAGCAATTCCAGTACGGCAAGAAAGGTTGTGACGATATCGTTGCGGTCGAAATCCGGCTCGAAGAGAGAGCTGAAAGTAAAGGAATCGTAAACCGTGAGCAGTTCCAGAATGTGCCTCATCTGGTCGGCGACGGAAAATCTGTCCTGCACCACCTTTTTGGGTATGACGGAACGCTCCCTCTGTTCGGCGTTCACCAGCACGCGTGCGAATGCGTCCACCAGTTTCGGCAACGAAAAGTTCGTCAGGCATACCCTGTAATCCTTTTCGGAGTAAACGGGCATACGGTAAAATCTGTTTATTGTTTCCATGCCGCGGAGTTTTTCGGACTGCTCTTTCATCAACGCGTATTCCTTGATTTTGTTGATGAGAGCGGCGCGTTGCAATTCCGGGTCGTCCACGTACTCTTCGTCCTCATCATCTGCGGGAAGCGTGCGCAAGGATTTGAGATAGACAAGCTCCGCGGCAAGGGTGATGAACTCTCCCGCGTATTCGAAGTCCAGTTCCTCTTTCGGGGTGTTCTTTATGATTTCGACATACTGTCTGGTCACGTCGGAAACGAATACGTCCTCGATGCGGATTTTTGCGTCCTTTATCAAAGCAAGCAATAGGTCGAGAGGTCCATCGAACTCGCTGAGATGATAATAAATTATCGGCTTTGCTCCCGCGAGATAATCGGAGTCTGACAGTTCTCCGTCGGGACTCGCCGTCTCCGCCGTCTCGAAAGTGGCGGATTTTTCGGAGGATTGAGGCAATTTCCTCTCATAAATAATGGGCTCCGTGACAATGCCTCTGCGCATCGGAGCCACCCGTCCGTCATCCTCTCCGTCGAACGGATTGTTATCATGCCGAAAAGCTGAATTCTCTTCTTCAATCCCGCCTTCCCCCGTCGGGAAATCCGCATCGGACTCTGCGGAAAAACCCCCGTCGTTTTCGACGGATTGACGGACGGGTGCGGCACTTTCGTTCTCTTCGGGAAAACCGCTTTCTAAATTGTTTTCTTCCATCAGTTCAGCCAATCGGGCACCTCGTTGTTGCGGAGCAAATCGGAATAAGTCTGCGGTTTGACGATATAATCGGCTCTGTCGCCCTCCACCAACACGACGGGGGGCACGGCATTGAGATTGTAATTCGAAGCCATGGAATAATTGTAGGCTCCCGTGGAAAATACCGCGAGAATGTCGCCCGCTTCCGCGTGCTGCAAGGGCACATCCTTTGCAATCAAATCGCCGCTTTCACAGCACTTTCCGGCAATTATGACCTTTTCGTCGGCAGGTTGCGAAGCTTTGTCGGCAATTATTGCGGAGTATTTTGACTCGTACAGCGCGTAACGGGGATTGTCGAACATTCCGCCGTCCACCGCAACGTACTTGCGCACTCCGGGAAAATCTTTTATTGCTCCCACGGTATAGAGAGTCACTCCCGCTTCGCCCACTATACTCCGTCCCGGTTCCACAATGAGGAAGGGCTTTTCGATGCCCGTTTCCGCCACTTTTGCCGCCACTCTCTTCCCGATGTTTTCCACGGTATAAGCGTAGCGTCTGGGAGTGAATTTGGGGTCCTCGTCGGTATAATAGATGCCATATCCGCCACCCATATCCAACACTTTGGTGACGATGTTTTCCTTCGCCAGCGATGCCAGAAATCCAACCGCGATGTCGATTGCCGCATCGTATGAGGAATGCTCGTAAATCTGTGAGCCTATGTGCACGTGAATGCCGCAATACTCCAGCCCTTCCGTGGCAACGATTCTCTTTATCACGCTTGCGGCGTCGCCGTCCACACCGAAGCCGAACTTGCTGAGAGGCGTCGCAGTGGCGACGGCCTCGTGCGTGTGTGCAGTCACACCGGGATTGACCCTGACCAGCACTTTCTGAACGATTCCCCTGCGCTCGGTTTCCGCGGCAAGCAAATCCAGTTCGTGCAGACTGTCCACCACAAAATAGCCTATACCCGCGTCGATGCCCTCTTTTATTTCCTGCGGAGTCTTGTTGTTGCCGTGAAACAGCACCTTTTTCATATCCGCGCCCGCGGTTTTGACAAGATACAGTTCTCCGCCGGAAACTACGTCGAACCACAGCCCTTGCGCCGCCGCGATTTTTGCGGTTGCCAAAGTGGCGAATGCTTTATTGGCAAAAGCCACCGCGCCGTCACCGTAAGTTGACACGGCTTTGACGAACGCCGCACAGACTTCTTTTATGTAAGCGGCGTCCATAACGTACAACGGCGTTCCGAAACGGGACGCCAAATCGGTCGCTTTGAAAGAGCCTATGTAGAGATTTCCGTCTTTTACGTAAAGCGTTTCGCGTGTGTTCATCGAAAGTACTCCTTAACGGAAGAATTCTATCACGCGCGAGTGCGAATGTCAATTATACGGACATTGTACGGGCAAATACCGCAGGTTATCCGAACGTGGTCTGCGGTAAAAAGCATCGACAAAAAACCTGTTCGTCAAAAGATGCGCAACGGATTTTTCAACGCTTTCGTTCGCAAAGGAAAAGAGGGCGCCTGCCCTCTTTTCTTTCCCTTTCGGCGAAAACGCGCATCACTACCACTTGTTGCCGAACCTCTTGAAAATGTCGAACAGATTGGCGCGCTTAACGCTTTCCGCGGCTACAATGTCGAACGTCTGCACCACTTCTCCGTTTCTTACGGCATAACCCTTGCCGACAACGTCGCCCGCTTCAACAGGTGCCTTGACCTTTTCCGGCAGTTCGAAGCGCAGTTCCGTCTGACTCTTGTCACCGCGTCTGCCGAACACCGCAACGTCCTCGGATACGGTGAGAGACAGTTCTTTCTTCTTGCCCACGGACACCTTCACCTTTTCTTCCAACAGTTCGCCTTTGGAAATCAGCTTCTCCGAGGCGTAGTTTCCGAAAGCGTGATTGAACATATTGCTCACAGCCGCAAAACGCTCTTTGGAACTGTCGCCTCCGATGACCACGGCAACGGGACGCATTCCGTCACGCTCCGCGGTAGCCGCAAGGCAGAACTTGGCTTCGGAAGTGAACCCGGTCTTTCCGCCGTCGCATCCGTTGTAGAATCGGACCAGCTTGTTGGTGTTGGTCATGGACGTCTTTCTGCCGTCGGGGTGAACGTAATCTTCAAGCCATACCGTGGAATAATCGAAGTATGAGGGGTGCTCGATGAGCTTGCGGAACATAACCGACACGTCCTTTGCGGTGGAAAATCCCTCCGCCGCGGGCAATCCCGTGCAGTTCACGAAATTGGTGTCCTTCATTCCGAGTTCCGCCGCTCTTTCGTTCATCGTACGCACGAAGCCCTCGACGCTCCCCGAAACTCTTTCCGCAAGCGCCACGCAACTGTCGTTTGCGCTCGCCACCACAACGGATTTCAGCAAATCGCCCGCCTTGTGAGAAGTGTTTGCGTCGAGGAAAATCTGCGAACCGCCCATAGACGCCGCGTTCTCGCTGACGGTCACGTCCTCGTCCAAGGAGAGTTCTCCCCTGTCGACCGCTTCGAAAACCAGCAGAGCCGTCATGATTTTCACCATACTGGCAATGGGCAATCTTTCGTTTTCGTTTTTGGCATACATGACCGTTCCCGTAGAAGAATCCACCAGATACGCCGCCTTACCGTTCACGGAAAATCCGTCGGCGTAAACCGCGGTATCGGGGACGCAACAAACCGTCGCAGTGACGGCAATGACGGCAAGCAACAACACCGAAACAAGTATTGCCGCCGCTTTGAAACCTAATGAAAACCTGCTTTGCATAATTCACCTCGGGTGTAGTTTGAGCACCGCTCCCGACATTATGCACGCAGGAAACTATTTGCAATTACTGACGGTTTATAGTTCAAAATCGAAGTATAAAATGCGTTTTTCGTCGTATTGTCTCAAAATCCCACTACTATGACTTTGGCAAAAGCGCCTATGACGACAAACAGAACGAAATCGAAACCGATGTTGAACGCGTAAATTCTGAGAAGCGAAATCGCCGTGCTTTTCATTCTGCCGCAGCCTTTCGCGCTGACGGATTTCGACGCGGCAACAATCATGAATATCAGCGATGCCAGGAAAAACGGAATGTAAATTATGACCAGATTGACAATACCCGCCGCTCCGTATACCGCAACCAGAAGACACATATATCTTCCGAAATAATACCCGGCCACACCGAAAACGGCAAGGCTTACATACACGAGTGACGGAGCCGCGGCGGCAAGCAATATCACGCCGTATCCCAACAGCAACGCGAACGACGTCGTGAAAAACACCTTTACGGCACCGAATTCGATGTCCGAACGCGCCACCCTCTCGAACTCCCCTCCCGATGCGTTTATGGTGAGGAAAATGCCCAGTATCATTCCAACGGCAAACACCGCGGCACACGACACCACGCACTTCTTGTTGTCGCGCAGAAAATCTTTAATCAGCCCCACAGCCGTCCGTACGCCCGTATATTTCATACAGCAATTCTATGTGCGGAGTTTGCGTTGTATGCCTTTCGTCACGGAGTCTAACGACACTCTTCGTCATTTAGGCACAACTTCTTTTATTCTATGCGAAAATACGCTATCGGCAAAATGCTACAATACGGCTATGAACAACGCGCATCCGATTATCAAAATGTATCTGCTGAAACTCGGCTTTCAGCCCAACCTCAAAGGGTATCACCTGCTTGCGAGGCTCATCACCCTTGCCTATGAGGGGCAAGAAATAATGCCGTTGAAATACAACGGCTACAAAACTCTCTCATCGGAATTCGGAGTGGGAGAAGCAAGCATAGAAAAGGACATTCAGAACGCAATCTCCGCGGCGTGGCTGCGCGGTGACGTGGACGTGCTCTACAACGAATTCGGAGAAACTCTCGACGAGGATAAGGGAAAACCCACCAACAAACAATTTGTGCTGACCGCATTGGAACGCCTGGTTTCGCCGGGTCGTTCCGACACTTCGGAGGCGGCTTTTTAAGCCGCCTCTTTTTGTCTTTCGCGATGATTGTAATAAGAAAGGGAGGGTTCGTTGCCGTAGGCACGGGGTTGCGGTGCAAGATATACCCCGTCGGCGTTTTCCAGCATAAACCTGGCGTGAACTCCGTAGCCTCGCGTCGGGTCGGAAACGAAAACGTGAGTCACGGCTCCGACCAGTACCCCGTTCTGTATTATGGGACTGCCGCTCATTCCCTGCACTATTCCGCCCGCCTTTTCCAGCAACCTTTTGTCGGTCACCAGAAGCACCAACCCTTTTTCTTCGGATTGTGACTGCGGGACGCTCTTGACTATCTCGATATCATATAATTCGGGTTGAGTGCCTTCTGTGGTTGTCAGAATTTTCGCCTTTCCCGGTCGGGCTTCGCCCTTCCCCGCAACTCGTATTTTTTCGCCGCGACGCTCACCCGTGTATTTGCCGTAAATACCGATATCCGTGTTGGACGCGTTGATTCCGACAGGAACGGAAAGACGGTTTATGCTTGCCTGCAATCCACCCGCTTTGCCTGCCTCACCTTTAATTACGCCCTCGATTTCCACGTCGAAAATCTTTCCGCCCTGCAATTCGTCGCAAAGTCCGGTTTCGACGTCGAAAACGTGGTGTCCCAAAGCGCCGTAATTTCCGTCCTCGGTGACAAACGTCAGCGTTCCTATGCCGCCGACGTCCTCTTTCAGAATCAGACCGGCTTTTTTCTGTCCCGACGCCCTGTCTTCAACGGGATAGACGGCGGTATCGAAAGTTTTTCCGTCCCTTTGTACGGTGAACATAACCGCACCCTCGGAGGCGGCTATCCGACGCCTGAAATCGTAAAGATTGCCGACCGGAATGCCGTCAAGCGCTTTGATGACGTCTCCCTTGCCTATCCCGCTCCCTTCGAGAGGATAAGCCGTTCCGCGCGGTGTCTCCACGGGAACCGTACCCGTGACCATGAGTCCGTCGGCGTTGACAGTAATACCTATGGGATTTCCGCCGATGTAAACATATCGGGGCTCCCCGTAAGCCGTGGGGGAAAACGCCTGCACCGCAAGCAGGAAAACTCCCGCAAAAACCACGATTGCAAGACACAAATTCAAAAATTTTCTCATACCGTTATTGTCTGTACGCTCAAACGGAAATTGAATGGAAAAAAACGGGATTTCCCGTTCCGTGCGACGACGAATCCATAAGGAAAAATTTGAAAGCCGCAAAGAAAAACGCCCGTTCTGCGGGCGTTTGCTTGCGGTCTAACGCTTGTTGCTCGATTGTGCTCCGTCGCAACGGAAGGAGAGGTTCGTCGGGTTATTCCGCCTCGGTGATGGTGCGTGCCATGAGCACACCCATAACCGACGCCATCATGAGCCCGCGCGTCCAGCCGCTGCTGTCACCCAGGCAATGCAATCCGTGAATGGAAGTGTTGAGTTTTTCGTCCATCTTTATTTTGTTGCTGTAAAATTTCAGTTCGGGCGAATACAGCAGGGTTTCGTATCCTGCGAAACCGGGTACGACCTGGTCGACTGCCTGAATGAAATTGATTATGTTCGTCATTGCTCGATAAGGCATTGCAGCGGTGATGTCCCCGGCAACCGCGTCTTTGAGCGTGGGACGCACGTTGGACATTCCGAGTTCCTTTTGCCAGGTACGTTTTCCGGCGAGGATATCGCCGTATCTCTGAACGAGAATTTTTCCCGCACCCAACATATTCGTGAGCTCTCCGACCTTCTGTGCATACTCAATAGGCTGATTGAAAGGCTGAGTGAACGAATGCGAACAAAGCACCGCGAGGTTGGTATTTTCGCTTTTCAGTTCCTTGTAGCTGTGACCGTTGACGACGGCAAGGTCGTTGTCGTAATTCTCCTGCGAAACGAAGCCGCCGGGATTCTGACAAAAGATTCTGACCTTGTTCTTGAAGGGCGCGGGATAGCCGATGAGTTTGGATTCGTAAAGCACGCTGTTCACTTCCTCCATTATCTCGTTGCGAACCTCGACTCTGACGCCTATGTCGACAACGCCGGGACCGTGGTCGATGTTGTGCTGCGCGCAGAGTTTTTCCAACCAGTCCGCTCCCCTTCTTCCCGTGGCAATCACGGTCTTGTCCGCGTAAACGGTGAAAGCGTTGCCTTTGTAATCCTCACCGTAAACGCCCTTGCAGACGCTGTCCTCCAGAATGATGTTGTTGCACTGCGCTCCGAACATCATTTCGACACCGTGGTCGCGAAGAAAATTCTCAATGGCAAGATAAATCCCCTGCGCTTTCTCGGTGCCCATGTGGCGAATGGGACAATCCACGAGTTTAAGCCCCGCTTTGATGGCCTTTTTTCTGATTTCCTTGACTTTTTCCTCGTTGCCGAGTCCTTCGATGTGTTCGTCGGCGCCGAATTCGAGATAAATCTTGTCGGTATAATCAATGAGTTCCTGTGCAAAATCGTGTCCTATGAGTTCGGGAAGTTCCCCGCCCACCTCGTAGGAAAGCGAAAGTTTTCCGTCCGAAAACGCACCCGCACCTGAAAACCCCGTCGTGATATGGCAATAGGGCTTGCAGTTTCTGCAAGGTCCGCCGTATGTTTTGGGGCACTTGCGTTTTTCCACGGGTTGACCCTTTTCGACGATAACGATTTTTTTGTTGCTGCCGCGCCTGATAAGCTCCAACGCGGTGAAAATACCCGCGGGACCCGCTCCGACTATGCACACATCGTACTTTTTCATAGACCCTCGAATACGGTGTAAAAAGTGCTGTCCGAACGGTCAGAATCGTAAAAACGACGTACCCTTCGGGCAACCTTGTGCATTATATAGCCAAAACACCGTTATGTCAATAACAATTTTCGATAAAGCCGCGCCGATATTGTCTGCGTTTGCGCGCCGCTTCCGTCCATGCAATCAATGAACGGATTGCCGCGCGGTACTCCCGGTCCGAATCCGCGACGCATTTTCAATGCAACTTGATTTTCCGTTTTTTTCCGCACGGCAACGTCGGTCTGCACGTGAATGTCCGAGGCAAATCAAATCACTGCCGCCGCGCACGCTGTTTCGGTTTCTTTACGGCACTTCCCGCTCCGGCGCGTATGAGAACTCAAAAATACAACTCCTCCGCGTCTATGTTGGCTTTGATTTTCTCCAACGCGTGCTTTTCTATCCTGGAAACGTATGAGCGCGAAATGCCGAACTTCGTCGCCACTTCCCTCTGCGTCAGCGCAGGAGAACCGCCCAGACCGTAGCGCAAACGCACGATTTCGTATTCGCGCTCGGTCAGACATTTTTTTGTAAGTTCCAAGAGGCGCTCCATCAAAATGTTGCTTTCCACATCCTCGATGACCGACCCCGATTCCGCAAGCATATCCATGATTGTCAGTTCGTTTCCGTCCTTATCCACGCCGACGGGTTCGTTCAGAGACACGTTGGAGCGGTGTTTTTTTGTCATTCGCATGGTCATCAGAATCTCGTTTTCGATACAACGCGAAGCATAGGTCGCAAGTTGCGTTCCCTTGGAGTGGTTGAAACTGTCCACCGCTTTAATGAGGCCTATCGACCCCACGGAGATAAGTTCGTCGTTGTCGCCGTAATTCGCATACTTTTTGGCAATATGCGCTACAAGGCGGAGATTGTGCTTGATAAGGATTTCCTTCGCCTCTTTGTCGCCCTGCTCCGCACGAAGTATGTATTCGTTTTCCTTCTCTTTGGACAGCGGCTTCGGAAAGGAACTTTTTTCGGTGACGTAGGAAGAGAAAATCACGAGATTTTTGAGCAAAAGGAAAAGACTTTCAAGCGCCATAAACCCTCCAAGGTTGTACATAATATGCCGCGGACGGAAGAATTTTGACAAAATGTGCCCGAAGAAAAGAAACTGTGGAAAAAATCGCAAAAAAAAGAGCGGCGGACGCCGCTCGGAAACTTTCAACCGCGGATTTCAGTTTTCGCTCTTCTTGTTCTGTTTGTCGGAAGAGAGAGAATCTTTGAGTTTGACGAGTTCCTCTATCTCGTTCAGAAGCGTGTTTATGTCCTTGAACTGACGGTGAACGGACGCGTAACGCACGTACGCCACTTCGTCGACGTCGCGAAGTTGCTCCATAACGAGGTCGCCTATATAGGAGGAGGAAACCTCCTGTTCCAGAGAATTCAGCACTTTGCGTTGAATTTCAGTCACCATTTTGTCGATTGTAGTCATCGAAATGGGGCGTTTCTCACAGGCTTTCATTATGCCGACTTTGACCTTGGAAATGTCGAAGACCTGACGGCTGCCGTCCTTTTTCACGACGAGAACAGGCGTATATTCTATGGTCTCGTAGGTAGTGAATCTTTTGCCGCAACTCTCGCATTCGCGTCTGCGACGAATGGAAGTCCCCTCTTCGTTCTGACGACTGTCGACGACTTTACTGTCCATGCAACCGCAATAGATACACTTCATAGCAAACTCCGTAAATCAATAATACATTTTATAACGGAATAATTATACAATATATTGCGTCCGATGTAAAGAATTTGACAAAAAAATCGATATTTGGCATAAGGACGGAAAATCGGACATAATCTGTCGTATGAATATGAAACAGTATTCCTTTTCGGAATTGGCGGAAAAACAAGTAGTAAACGTGGCGGACGGCCGCCAGCTGGGACACGCGTGCGACATGGTTTTCACGGCGTGCGGGAGAATCCTTGGCCTGGTTGTTCCCGGCAAAAAGAGCTTTTTCAAGAGTTTCACCTCCTCCGACAACGTGTTTATCCCCTGGAACAACATCGTGAAAATCGGCGGAGACGTCATTCTCGTCGAAATGGTGGGCGGCGTGTCGGTATGCAAGGAAGAGGACACCCCCGCGGAGGACGGTTATTACGACAGATAACTCCGTCCTGCCGTCAGGATAGCTCCTTTTTCAGACGTGCCACGGCGGATTTTTCCAGTCTGCTGACCTGTGCCTGGCTCACACCGACTTTTCGGCTGATTTCCGTCTGCGTTTTCCCTTCGAAATAACGCATTTTCAGCACGCACATCTCTCTCGGCGGCACAAGTTTCATGGCTTCCGCCAGAGCTATCTTTTCGGACCAGTTGTCCGAGTTCTCTTTTTCGTCAGAAAGCTGGTCGAAAAGCTGCATACCCTCATCGCCGTCCGAGAAAACGGGTTCGTAGAAGGATACGGGGTCGCTCACCGCGTCCAGCGCGCAGGCAACCTGCTTCAATGACACCCCGATTTCCTCCGCGATTTCCGTAAGTTCGGGTTCTCGCGCGGAGTGCTCCACCAGTTTTTCCCTTGCCTTCAACGCCCTGTATGCCGTGTCCCGCATGCTCCTGGGCACCTTGATTCCCGTCCTGTCCCTCAGACTGCGTTTGATTTCCCCTATAATCATGGGGACTGCATACGTCGAAAACATCATGCCCAGACTTCTGTCGAAATTGGCAAGTGCTTTCATCATTCCCACCATGCCCGCCTGAAACAAATCGTCTGCGTCGGCGGCGTATTTGGAAAATCTACCGACAACGGACAGCACAAGTCGCATATTTGCTCTGAGAAAGAGCTCCCGCGCCTCCGAGTCTCCCCCGTCGATTCTTTCAAGCAAAGCGTTGCTCTCCGCCTGCGACAACTTAGGAAGAGTCGACGTGTCGATTCCGCATATGGTAACTTTGCTCATAAAAAAACCTCCTACACAGTGGTATGTAGAAGGCCAATAAGTCAAAGTATTATAAAATTTGTTGTTTTGTGAAGTAGTTTGAGCGATAATTCATAAATAATACCGCCAATTCGGCTTTTCGGCGCTCTATCGCTCCTTTCACCGATTCATACGCTCAGACGCCGAAACAAACGCAATCAGCCCAGTTTGGCGATTTCGTTTTTCAGAGAAGTGACGATTTTCTTTTCCAGACGCGAAATGTACGACTGCGAAATGCCCATCATCTCGGCAATCTCCTTCTGCGTCATCTCTTCTTTCCCGTCCAGTCCGAAACGGAGTTCCACGATTTTCCGTTCACGCTCCGAGAGTCTGTCGAAACTCTCTCGCAACATCTCTTTTTCCGCCGACAATTCCACGTCCTTGTATATGGCGTCCGCGTCCGTTCCCAGTATGTCGCTGAGCAACAGAACATTGCCCTCCCAGTCCACGTTCAGAGGCTCGTCCAGACTCACTTCCGTGCGAACCTTGGACATCTTTCGCAAATACATGAGAATCTCATTCTCGATGCAACGCGAAGCAAACGTGGCAAGTTTGATGTTCTTGTCGGGCTTGAAGCTCCCCACTGCCTTGATGAGACCTATCGTGCCTATCGAAATCAGGTCTTCAAGGTCAACGCCCGTGTTGTCGAACCTTTTGGCTATGTACACCACCAAACGCAGATTGCGTTCAATCAGCTTCAGCCGCGCTTCTTCGCTGCCCTTCATGAACTCTTCCACGGTGGCGGCCTCTTCCTCGGCCGTCATGGGCGCGGGCAAAGCCTCTCCAGTGGATATGTAATCCACGCGGCAGAGCTTTCTGAAGCCCAGAAAACGCAATATCCTTCCTATTATTTCTCTTAATTTCATATTTCCCGACCCTATATTATTTTTTGCGCTTTCGCTTTTTTTCGCGAAAGGATTTGTCTGACTAAAACATCGTGTTTTGCAAAATGATTTCGTATCCGTCGAAGGTCTGCCCCGACAACGCTCCGTATGCCTGACTCCCCTTGCACTGCTTTCCTCCGATTTTAACGCCGTCGATTCTGACAATCGGCAACGAACTTTCGCCGTTCACCGTTTTCAACTGAATAAAGCCTTCCACGGCACAGGTGTTTCCGCTACTCGCGCGAATGGAGTCTGCAAGCGCTTCCGAAAAAATGACGACGGGCAACCCGCTCACTTCGTCCGTCAGAGTGTTTCCGCTGTCGCAGAGTCCTTTTGCCGTCATCTCTTGTCCGTTGAACACGAAAGTCACCGAACACAGTTTTCTTTTCAGCGACGATTTAGACGCAACGAGAGCCCGAAGTGCCGCAAGCCCCGCAAACACACCCGCGGCGGTTATGCCCAGTATCAAGTAGTTTTCCGCTTCAACCCCGGTCAGATAACTTATTCCGCTCACTATTCCACCCAGGGCGAAGGTCAAAATCACAAACAACGCCAGCGAAGCCGAATAATCTTTTATCCCACCGTATTTGTCGAAAATCAACACCATGAGCGGTGCAAGCAGAGCGCGGACGACGTACTTCCACGCCTCGGGAAGCGCCGCGTACCCCACGGCACAACACGCGCCCAAGACCGTGGCAATCGCAAAGCGCAATTTGCGGATTTTTCTGTTTCGCAAATACATCGTTGCGCCTATGAGCAATGCGTCAACGGCAAGATTATTGAGCAATACCACTTCAACGTACACCGTCACGAGTCAATTATAAATCGGC
>CALVNH010000003.1 GCA_944349635.1 uncultured Clostridia bacterium
TGGTGGGGACAACAGGACTCGAACCTGTGACCTCTTGTATGTGAAACAAGCGCTCTAACCAACTGGGCTATGCCCCCGTAAGGAGATTGCTCTCCTTGTTAATTCAGTTTTTGTATGCTCTTTTGCGTGCGGCTTCCGCCTTTTTCTTGCGTTTGACGCTGGGCTTTTCGTAAGCCTCTTTTTTACGGAGGTCGCCGATGATGCCGTCGCGTGCGCACTTTCTCTTGAAACGACGGATTGCGTTGTCGAGAGATTCGTTTTCGCCTACTCTGACTGTTGACATTGACATTCACCTCCTTTTGGTCGCAAGTGATATTTATTATACATATTATGCGGCTTTTGTCAAGAAAAAGCGCACACAAAATCGACTCGAACGGCAATTCCAGTCAAAGCGGCGGGGAAAGACGGATTTTCTCCTCGCGCGCAAGCGGAAACGCGTGCCGACTAAGTCGGTTTACAACAAACGCTTGACGCCGCTGCGGACGCGTCAACCCATTTTTTCCGTGAGTTTCGTGCCGCCCAGGACGTGTATGTGGAGATGTTCCACGGACTGGCAGGCGTCGGCTCCCTTGTTGGATACAAGACGGAAACCGCCCTGCAAGCCGAGTTCGTCCACCAGGGTTGAAAGTTTTTTGAGGCATCTGCCCAAAGTCTGAGCCTGTGCGTCCGTCATCTCGACGATATTGGCGAAGTGCTCTTTCGGCAACAACAGCAGATGCACCGGAGCCTGCGGAGCAATGTCCTTTATGATGACCATGTCGTTGTCCTCGTACACTTTGGTCGAAGGAATTTCGCCTTTGATGATTTTGCAGAAAATGCAGTCGTTCATATTTACCTCCTGACGTCGCGAAACCTCCCGGGAAAATTTGAAACGTTTGCGAAACGTCTTGCGAATATTTTAATGCAGCCGCCGCAACAATGCAAGCGATTATCAAACGCGCACTCCGTCGCGGCACAGAGCCGTCGGCACCAGCGTTTCCAAAGCGTTGTGCGCGCCGTAAGTGCTGTAAACTTTGACGTAATTGCGGGAATGTCCGCACCACAGTCCGTCCTCTTTTGTTTCGAAAAGCACTTCCAGCGGCTTTCCTATCTGTGCCAGCGAATACTCTTGCGAGAGTTTCGTCTTCAACGCCGTCATTTCGGCTTGTCTTTCGGAAAGAACCTCGGGCGGGAGAACGGCGAGCTTGCCTGCCACGGTACCCTTTCTCGACGAATACGGAAAGACGTGCATATCCGCAAAACGCATTTTTTCGCAAAAAGCCAGGCTGTTGCGGAATGCCTCATCAGATTCCGTCGGATAACCGACGATTACGTCCGTGGTGATTGCGGCATCGGGGAAAAACTCTCTAATCAAATCGACTTTTTCGGCGTACTGTTTCGTGGTGTAACGGCGGTTCATGTTTTTCAACACATCGTCGTCGCCGCTTTGCAGAGAAAGGTGGAAATGCGGACAGAACTTGTTCATGTTTCTTGCCGCCGACAAGAAATCCGTGTCTATGACGCCCACTTCCAAAGAGCCCAACCTGACACGCATTTCGGTGCCCTGCAACGCCGTGAGAAGCCCGGTGAGTGACAGACCGATATCCTTGCCGTAAGCCGACAGATTTATGCCCGTAATCACAACTTCCTTTGCCGTGAGTTCCGCATCGGCGATTTCGCGCAAAATACCGCTCAGGCTTCTCGACCTGCTGCGTCCGCGCAGATACGGAACGATGCAATAAGAACAAAAATTGTTGCAGCCGTCCTGAACTTTGATAAAGTGTCGCGTGCGCGTCGTACGGGCGTTTTTGTATTCTTCGTAGTCTCCCGACGGCTCAAAATCAGATGTGACGATTTTGTCAAAAAAGCCGTCGTCATGTGACGCTTTGAGCCTGTAAACCAGCTCTTTTGCCAAATTCAGTTTTCCTCTGGTGCCGGAAACGAACTTTACTCCGTCCCTTGCGAACTGACTGAAATTGTTTTGCGAAGCGCAACCGCAAACATAAATTTCGGCTTCGGGATTGAGTTTAAGAATCTTTGTCACGGTCTGACGGGATTTGCGTTCCGCCTCTGCCGTAACCGCGCACGTATTGATTATGTAAACGTCCGCATCCACAAGTCCTTCCGCAACTTCGACACCGCCGTCGGCAAGTACTGCCGCCATGGAGTCCGAGTCGTATTTGTTGACTTTGCATCCCAATGTGACAATCGTCACCGCGGGTCTGTTTTCAATCATAGTCCAGTTCTCCGAGTGCGTCGAGTGTCAAGGCACAAGCCACGATATCCGCGGTTTCGGCGCGCAGAATGCGCCTGCCCAGCGTAACGATTTTTGCTCCTTGCGCTTCGGCGCGGTCGCGCTCCTCACGTTTGAAACCGCCTTCGCTTCCGACCACGAGCGCAATTCTGTCGCCTTGAAAATCCACTTGTTTGAGAGCGGTTTTTCTCTCCTCTTCATAGGCAAAAACGACGGTTGAATAGTCCGGAAATCTTTCGAGCATTTCGTCAAAACCGCATACTTGCTCTATTTTGCTCAGATACACTGCCCCGCACTGTTTTGCAGATTCCAACGCAATGCGCGAGGCTCTCTCCTCATTGAAACGGGTTTCCGCGGTGTTGGCGGAAACAAACGGAACGATGACGTCCACCCCGAGTTCCACCGCCTTGCGCACGACCAGGTCCAGATTCTGGTTTTTCAGCACCCCGCAAAAGAGAGTCAGAGATGCACTCTTTCTGTCCACAGTCTCCACGCGTTCTACGGTGAGAGTCGCAAAATCATTTTCTATCTTGTTTATTACGCAATGCCGCTCCTTGCCGTCGTTTGCACAGACAATCGCCTTGAAACCTTTTTTGAGGCGGAGCACCTTGGTCATATGCCGGAACTCGTCGCCGCGTACCGTAATGCTGTCGCCGTCGATGTCCGAGTCGGAAACGAAAAATCTGCGCAGTTCCATCACTTCCTCCGCAATTTCATTGCGCGCCAGTCCCCGTTCGCCGCACGCGTGATTACGGCATAACCGCATTCCGTATATTTGCGCTCTACTTCTTCGAGCCTTTCGGCAATGATTCCGGAAAGGATGATTTCGCCGCCGGGCGCAAGATGTCTGCCTATACCGTCGGCAAGGCGCATAAGCACGTCTGCCGTGATGTTGGCGAAAATCAAATCTGCCGCGCGGTCGCCTTTTAGCAAATCCGCTTGCTCCGTAACGCAGTCCACGCCGTTGAACTCGGCATTTCTGCGGGCAAATTCCACGGCTTGCGAATCAATATCGCACATGTACACTTCGGTCGCGCCCGTCAGCGCCGCCGCAATGCCCAGAATCCCGCTCCCGCAACCCACGTCGATGACGCGTTTGCCTTTTGCGTCCATAAGTTCCAGGCACATTCTGGTCGTGGCGTGCTCCCCTGTGCCGAAAGCCATACCGGGGTCGAGGCGCATGACGGTTTCGTGCTCTTTCGGAGTGTATTTTATCCACGAAGGAACCACGGTGACGTTGGGCGTGACAATAGGTTTGTAATATTTTTTCCATTCGTTCGCCCAATCGGCGTCGTCAATTTCGTCCACGGTGATTTCTCCGTAACGCACGCCGTATGAAGCAAGCTCCTTCAACCGCTCTTCCAATGCTTTCAAAAAGCAGGCGTTGTCGGCGGGAACCGTGGTGGTAACCTTGACGTCGTCGCTTGCGGAAAGCAGACTTTCGTCGACGTAGTCCCACACGACGTCGGAACGGAGCAGGTCGGCAAAATCCTGTTTGTCAAGCACGGAAACGCCTTCCGCGCCCGCGTCGAACATTGCCTGCGACACAAGTTCGGAATCTCCGTGATTGGTAGTTACTGTAACGGATTTGTATTTCATAACAGACATAAAACGGCGGTTCATCTGTCGTTTCTGGCAAATAAACCGTCGGTTGGTCAAAGTTTTTCCTTATATTCTTTTTTGCGGGGGAACTGCTTGACATCGAAAGCGACGTCCAGTTTGCGGAGCAATTCTTTCTGTTCCCGACTCAGGCTCTTCGGCACTTCGACAACGGCTTTCACGTACAAATCACCGTTGTCGGAACCGCGCAGTTTCTTTATGCCGCAGTTCTTCAACTTGAATATCGTGCCGTTCTGCGTGCCTTCCGGGATTTTCAGTTCCTGCGGATTTTTGAGGGTGGGTATCATCACCGTGCATCCCAACGCGGCTTCCGCTATGGTCAAAGGAAGTTCCAGTTGCAAATCGCTGCCGCTGCGTCTGAATATCTTGTGGGGACGCACCGCGATTTCCACGACCAGAGAACCGCGCTCTCCGCCGTTGCGACCTCCGTTGCCTTCTCCCGCATAGGTGATTGTCTGTCCGTTGTCGATGCCTGCGGGCACGTTGACGACGATTTCACGCGTGCGCTCCACTCTGCCCTGACCGCCGCAGGACTTGCACACTTCCGTGATGACTTTGCCGCGGCCTTTGCAGACGGGACACACTCCCATGGAGCTGAACTGTCCGAACGGAGTTCTCTGCGTGTGCGTGACTTGTCCCGTGCCGTGACAGTTGGTGCAGACCTTGTACGCCTTTCCGTCCTTGGCACCGGTCCCGTTGCAATCGGCGCACACTTCGATGCGCTTGACGCTTATGGTTTTTTTCGTACCGAAAGCCGCCTCTTCGAAAGTGAGCGACAGCCCTATTCTTATGTCGCTGCCGCGCTGAGGTCCGTTTGCGCGCGTCTGCGCGCGCCCGCCTCCGAAACCGCTGAAAATGGACGAGAATATGTCGTCCATATCGAAGCCGAAGCCTCCGGCGCCCTGTCCGCCGAAGCCGCCGAAACCTCCGAATCCTCCGCTTCCGCCCGCACCGGGCGTGGGACCGTTTTCGGAGCCGTAAGCATCGTATGCGGCGCGCTTGTCTGCGTCGGAAAGAACGTCGTAAGCGTGATTGATTTCCTTGAATTTTTCCTCGGCGTTTTTACGTTCCGCTTCGCTTGCGGACGTATAAAGGTCGGGGTGATATTTCTTTGCGAGTTTTCTGTACGCCGACTTCAATTCGTCGTTGGTAGCCTTTTTGTCGACGCCCAGAATCTCGTAATAGTCCTTGTCTGCCATGTTCCGTGCCTTGATTCTATGTTTGTTTATGCCGAAGCGCACCGCGCTTCGGCAAATATGTACGGCTTTTATTTGCCGAAAGCGGAACGCGTCGCCGCGTTCCGCCGGGTGTTATGCGTCAGTCTTCCCAACCGCCTTCGGGAGGCGTCATGTTGTCGTCGTTGACGACTCCGTCTCCGCCGCCGAAACCGCCTGCGTTACCTGCTGCGTTGGGGTCGAAGCCCGCCTGCCTTGCAGCCTCTGCCGCCGCCTCGGGGTTCTCCTGATAGAACTTCGTGAAGATGGGGTCGGACACTTTGCTGAGTTTTGCGACGGCCTCTTTGACGGCGTCTTCCGTTTCTGCCTTTTCCACACTCTCGCGCGCTTCCTTGATTGCGTCTTTGAGCGCGGTCTTGTCGGACTCGGAAATCTTGTCGCCGTTGTCGCTCTCGAACTTCTCCATCACAAAGATGAGCTGTTCCGCGTTGTTCTTCGCATCGACGAGGTTCTTGCGCTTCTCGTCCTCTTCGGCATATCTTTCCGCGTCTTTGATTGCCGCGTCGATGTCGGATTCGGAAAGATTGCTGGAAGCGGTGATGGTGATGGACTGAGACTTGTTGGTGCCCTTGTCCACAGCTTTGACGGAAACTATGCCGTTTGCGTCGATGTCGAACGTAACTTCGATTTGCGGCACTCCGCGAGGTGCGGGAGCAATGCCGACGAGTTCGAACCTGCCCAAAGTCTTGTTGTCGCGTGCGAACTTTCTCTCACCCTGCAACACGTGAATGTCGACGGAGGTCTGATGGTCTGCCGCGGTGGAGAAAATCTGCGACTTGCTGGTAGGAATGGTGGTGTTGCGGTCAATGAGTTTCGTGAACACGCCGCCCAGGGTCTCGATACCGAGGGACAGAGGCGTGACGTCGAGCAACAGCATATCCTTGACCTCGCCGGCAAGCACGCCTGCCTGAATTGCCGCGCCGATTGCGACGCATTCGTCGGGGTTGATTCCCTTGTAGGGGTCTTTGCCGATGAGTTTCTTGACGGCGTCGTACACGGCGGGAATACGGGTGGAACCGCCCACCATGATGACTTTCGCGATGTCGTTTACGCCCAGTCCTGCGTCTTTGAGCGCCTGTTGAGTGGGAATGATTGTCTTCTGCACGAGGTCTTCGGTCAGCGCGTCGAACTTGGCTCTGGTGAGGTCGAGGTCGAGGTGCTTCGGAGCTCCGTTTGCCATAGTGATGAACGGCAGGGAGATTTTGGCTTTGGTGACGCCGGACAAGTCGATTTTGGCTTTTTCCGCCGCCTCTTTGATTCTCTGCATCGCCATCTTGTCGCCGGAGAGGTCAATGCCTTCCGCCGCTTTGAATTCGCCGACAATCCAGTCCATTATTCTCTTGTCGAAGTCATCGCCGCCCAGACGGTTGTTGCCGGACGTTGCAAGCACTTCGAACACGCCGTCGCCCAGTTCCAGCACGGAAACGTCGAACGTGCCGCCGCCAAGGTCGAAGATGAGGACTTTCTGTTGTTTGTTCTCGTCCTTGTCGATGCCGTAAGCAAGCGCCGCCGCCGTAGGCTCGTTGATGATGCGCTTGACGTCGAGACCCGCGATTTTACCCGCATCCTTGGTCGCCTGTCTTTGCGAATCGCTGAAATATGCGGGAACGGTGATGACCGCTTCGGTGACTTTCTCTCCGAGATACTTTTCCGCGTCGTTTTTGAGTTTGGTCAGTATCATCGCGGAAATTTCCTGCGGGGTGTACTCTTTCCCCTCGATTTTGACTTTGTGATTGCTGCCCATCTCTCTCTTTATCGAGATGACGGTGTGTTCGGGGTTGGCAACCGCCTGTCTTTTGGCGATTTCGCCCACGAGTCTTTCGCCGTCTTTCGTGAACGCGACGACGGAAGGAGTTGTGCGCATACCCTCCGCATTGGGGATGACGACGGGTTCGCCGCCTTCCATGACGGCGACGCACGAGTTGGTTGTTCCGAGGTCTATACCTATAATTTTACCCATAGTTGTTCTCCTTGTATTAAACTTTGTTACCGCGCGGTTTCCCGAACGGTCGATTTCCTTAATAACCTACTTTGACGCTTGCGGGACGCAAAACCTTTCCGTTCAGCTTGTACCCTTTCGCGACTACGGCGGTCACTTTGCCCTCGTTTCCTTCGGACTTTTCTCTTTCCACCGCCGACATCGTGTTTGCGTCGAATTCGCACCCTTCGGCTTTGATTTCTTCCAACCCGAAGGATTCCAGCGCGCCGACAATCTGCGTTTCCATCATGTTGAAACCGGTAAGCGCGGCTTCGTCCGTGAGATACTTTCTTGCCAAATCGCAGTTGTCGAGCACGGTAAGCATCTTTTCGACCACCATAGCCTTGCCCAACGATTTCATCTCTTCTGCAAGAGTCGCGTTGCGCTTGCGGTAATTGTCGAAATCCGCCTGCAGCCTCATTGCTATGTTCCTCGCGGAAACGCTCTCCGCCATGCACAGACCGATGCGCTCCTCGAGAGCTTCGATGTATTTGTCGTCTCCCATTTCCTCACGGTCGAGGGGCGGCAACGCGCTTTCGCCGTTGACTGCGTTCTCTTTGCGTTCGGATGAAGAGGTTTGCTCTATTTTGGTTTCTCTTGAATCTTTGATATCTTTGTTTTTCATTATTTGTCGTCCTTGTCGCCGTCCAGCACGGCTCCCAACGCTTTTTTCATATAGTCCAGCACGCCGATGACTTTTTTGTAGTCCATTCTTTCGGGGCCGATGACACCGGCTTTACCGACTATCTCGTCGCCCACTCTGTAAGCGGCAGTGATAATAGCGCACTTGTCGACACCGCTGTCCTCCTTTCCAATCCTGACGGAAAACTCTATGCTGTCCTCCGTGTCGGACAAAAGCTCCGAAACGCTGTTGTGGTCGGAAATGACGGCGAGAAAGTTTTTGGCGTCCTCTACGTTGTTGTATTCGGGATAATCCAGCATTTTCAGCGCGCCTTCCACGACGACGTCGTCGCGATGCTCCGCCATATAGCTCTGAATTATCGTAATCACGGCGTCGAATATGTCGCGGAATCCGTCCAACTCCTCCCTGATTTCTCCGTCAAGGTCGATGGCTTCGAGTTCGCATATCATTCTGCCGCCGAACACTTTGTTGAGCAGACGCGTTGCGGTGTCCACGTATTCCTGACGAAGATTCCCGTCGAGGTCAATCGTCTTGTCGGAAATGATGCCGTGGTCGGTCACTATGAGTACCAGTCCCTTGCCGTTTTTCAAAGGCACCAGCTTGATTTCCTCAATCATCACGTTGACGTTGCAGTTGCTGACGAAAAACGAAGTGTAATTCGTCACGTCGCTGATTATCTCCGCGGCACGTCTGGAAATGTCTTTTACTTCGTCCAGCTTTTCGGTGAAACGGTTTCTGATAAAGGCGGTTTCCGCGTCCGTCAGAGCCTTGTCGCGGCTGGCGTCGATGTCGCCCACATACAGCTGATAGGCGGGTTTGAGCGGCACCCTGCCTGCGGAAGTGTGAGGCTGCTCCACAAAGCCAAGAGCTTCCAGTGCGCTGAGCTCCGCCCTGATTGTCGCGGAACTGACTTCGGGCATATACTTGCTCTGAATGTCGGCACTGGACACAGGCTGTCCCGTCGCGATGTAAACGTCGACGAGCGCGTGCAGTATCTTCTTTTTTCTTTCGCTCAACTCCTTGCTCATTTTGACCTCACACATCGGAAAACAGCTGTTTGCTAGCACTCTTCCGCATTGACTGCTAACAGTATATTTCTATGTCTGCCAAATGTCAATAGTTTACGCCAAAAAATTTAAAAAATTTCAAAATGCCGTTCCCGACTCTTTCTCCGACGATTTTCGCCCGTATCAGTTAAAAACGAATTAAACTTATAAATCTGTCCGAAAATTTCGCGAACGCGTGCGCTCTTCTCTCAATCACTCGGTTGCACGACTTATTGCCGCGACAACCGCAACGACAAGTCCGTACCGCAAAGACACGGTCGAACGACGGTTTTGAAACAGTTCGTTTAACCCGCGCGCCCGTATTTACACCGAAATTTTTTTGCTATATAATTATACTATGGAACTGAACGATGTTTTTGCTCTGCTGACGACCTGCATCGTGGGATTGACTCTCACGATTATATGCATAGTGCTGCTCTGCGGCAAAGGTGCCATGCTGATTGCGGGTTTCAATACCATGCCCGAAAAAGAGCGCAAGAAATACGACGCGAAAGCGCTTTGCAGATTTGTCGGCGGAATGCTGCTCCCCGTGGGACTGACGGTTCCCGCGTTTTTCCTGGGCGGCTATTACGGTTTGCCGTGGCTTATATATTCCGTCGTGGGATTAGACGTCTTTCTTCTGGTTTTTATGTTGATATACGCCAACACAGGCAACCGTTTCAAAAAAATGCCCTCGGAGGAGAACTCCGCAGAACACCCCGAACTGCGGCTCACCGACGGCGCTGCCGATGCAAAGGACGAAGAAACAGAGGACAACAACGTCACCCACGACGACGTGAACCTTCCCGACGACAAATAAGACCTCAACGGCATTTCCCCGCACACCCGACCGACGGCAACATTGCCCGAGGCGCGACGTCAGGCACGAATCCGCTCTTAAACAGACTTTCCGAAATTAACCGCTTTTTTGCAAATCCGCTTCCCTTCGGGGTTCCGTTAAGCATCATTTCAAAGCAAGAATGCTTTGCAAGGTAAAAAAAAGCCCACTCGTTTGAGTGGGTTTTTGGAGCTGGCGGGCGGATTCGAACCGCCGACCTATTCATTACGAGTGAATCGCTCTGCCTGCTGAGCCACACCAGCAACTGTATGAGCGATTATAGCAAAGCCGCAAAAAAATTGCAACTGCTTTCACGCAAAAAATCCTCAAATACACGACACGCGGTCAAGAATGTCCGACGGTGCATTCGGACAGACTCGGAAGCTCCGACGGAAAACGCGCGTTCACGTCTTGTCCGCAAACCGCCCGTAGGCTTTTCGCGCCGGGCTCCGCACGTTTATTGCGCTTGCGACCGCGCTCCTTTCAGAATGTCGTAACAAACGTCGGGCTTGTCCGACATCACGCAATCCGCCCCGATAGAATTCAGAAAAGCGATGTCTTCCGCGTCGTTAACCGTCCAGTACTGAACGGCGATGTTGTACTTGTGGGCGTATTCGATGAGTCCTTTTTTACCGAGAAAGGTTATCCCGTCGATGTAGGGAATTTGCAACGCACAGTATCCAACGTCGCGCTTGCTCAAATCGGCGTCGGTGAGATAGGCAAACCAGAAGTCAAGCACCTCACATATAGAGGAAGAACGCAGCATATCGGGATAATTTTTGTCAACGTACGTCGTTATGTCCTGATTGAAGGTCCCGAAAACCACGTCGGGCAACAATTCGTACTCCGAAAGCGTGGCATAAAGAATGTCCGCGGCTTTTTTGCCCTCTTTGCCTTTGTTTTTGATTTCGATGATGTAACGGAACTTCCCGTATTCTTCGGGGACGGCTTCCGCAACCTCGGCGCTCCTCATGTAATCCAGCACCTGTTCCAGAGTGCATATTCTCAGATTCTGCGCGTCGATTTCCTCTTCGGTGAGATTTCGGAAAGGATACTCACCGTTCAACTCGAAATTATAGCCCATATTAAGACGAAGCAATTCTTCCAGAGTATAATCCTCCGGGCGCGCCTCGTCGTTGCCGAAAACTTCCGTTGCGTTGGAGGTGCGGTTCAACGTGTGGTCGTGCAAAAGCACGAGGCGATTGTCTTTGGTGATATGCAAATCGAACTCCCAGATGTCCACCGTGTAGCCGCCCGTCTTTGCCTCCTCTATTCCGAGCATGAAAGCGTTCAGCGTGTTTTCGGGAGCGACTATACTGCCCGCCCTGTGCGCTGAAACCATAGCCGTGCCGTCCGCGATGTAGGGATTGACCGCTCCGTCGAAATAGTTTTTTTCGACGGGACAGTCCGAAATGGCGATTACACAACACGCAACGCCGAATATCAACACAAACAGCCCTGCAAAAACGCCCAACAATACCTTGTATTTTTTCTTCATATCGTTTGACTCCCGTAGGTAGGCCGCGCTGTCAGGCGCACATCTCGGTTTCGTCCTCGACGGTGGGAACGTAGTTTTTGGAAAGGCACTTGAAGTGGCTGAATTTGCTCACGAAAATCTCACGCGCAAGCGCCATGGACAGGAAGGCTATCGTTCCGCCGAACAGAACGTCGGAGAAGAAGTGAGCACCGACGACTATACGGCTGATTGCCACCACGCCCGTGAACGCAACGGGGAAAATCCAGCAAAGTGCGCGCAGAGGTTTGTTTTTGATTTTCAAAACGTCGGGCAGCATGCAGAGCGCATAAGTCATACCTGCGGCACAGGTGTGTCCCGACGGGAAGGATTTGTATGCGTCGTCCACTCCGTACGTTCCCGCAAACGCGTTGAGAATGTCGGCGTCGGGCTGACCTCCCCTCATCTGATACCACGGAGTGTAGTTGTCGAATCCGCCGAGCAACGCGCCGAGGTCGCTGTTCATGGCACGGAAACGCATTCTGCCGGCGGGTACTTTGACGACGGCGATTATAAGGTTTGCGACCGCCGCCATCAAAATGAAGGCGAACACGAATTTCAGAAGATTTTTCAGCGTTTCGTCCTTCATTCCTTTGAGAGCGAACACCACACAGACCGATGTCAAAAGCGCGCAAAGCACGGCAATGACTTCCAGCACGCCCTCCATATACCCCACATCGCTTCCCGCCGCGGCGGCAACGTAGTGCTCCGTGATGTATTTGAACATATCGTGGTAGAAGAAGCGGAACGCAAGCACCGTCCCCGCGAACAGCACAACCCCGATTATTTCGCGAGCGGGTCGCAGCTTCAAAAACCTGACAACGTACAGAAAAAGAATGGCGACGGCAAAACCCGCTATGATAAATACGGGCGACGAACCGAAAACCTCGAAAGCGACGCCGAACACGTCATGCGACAGATACTCTCCGTCCGCAAGCGCATTTTTCGTCAGCAACTTGCTGACGTCCAGGTCAAACACGGTTGCCGTTGCAAGCAAAACAGCAAACAATGCTACAAAAAGCACTATCGAGACGATGACTCTGTTCTTCTCGGAAAGTTTGGAAAAAATCATAATTATCCCTCTGAAAAACTTTTTTTACATTTTAACACGGAATCGGCTGCTGTTCAATAGCAAAAACGTGCTTTCGACACACTTCGGCGATAAAGCCGCTGCCGAAACGGACTCCTACCCGTTTCCGAACCGAAATCTTATCGGTCACGCTTATCCCTCGCGGATTTGCAGCACCGCACGGTCGACTGCCGATTGCCAGCACTCTCCCGCGCCAACGCGACGACGCCTTTCACAATATTACGTATTTTGTTAAATTATGGCAATTTTTGAGAATAAAATTACAATTTGCGAAATGACCTTTCGCTTTTTTAAGTATAATTTGTAATAAAGGAGTTTATATGGAGAAGGATTTGACCCGCGGAAAACCGTCGAAGCTGATACTGACTTTCGCATTGCCGCTGTTTATCGGCAACGTCTTTCAGCAACTTTACAGCATGGTGGACACGATTATAGTAGGACAAACGGTTTCCACGCAAGCCTTGGCGGGTGTCGGCGCCACGGGAGCGCTCTCCTTTCTCATTATAGGCTTCGTCCAGGGAATGACGTCGGGTTTTGCCGTGCTCACCAGCCAAAAGTACGGCGCGCGCGACGAAGACGGCGTAAAAAAGACGGTTGCCGCTTCCGTCGTCCTTTCGTTGGTCATGTCTGCGGTTCTCACCGCAATCAGCGTGCCTCTCATGCGCCCTCTCCTCACATTGATGAATACGCCGGCAAGCATCATCGATTATGCGGACAGCTATATCGTCACCATCTGCTGGGGGCTCACCGCAACGGTGTTTTACAACATGTTTTCCTCCCTCCTCCGCGCCGTGGGGGACTCCAAAAGTCCTTTGTTCTTCCTCATACTCGCTTCCGTACTCAACATAGGTCTCGACTTTCTCTTCATCGTGGTTTTCAAAATGGGCGTTGCGGGCGCAGGCTGGGCTACGGCCATAAGCCAGGCGGTCTCCGCTTTGGCGTGCCTTGCGCACATAGTTCGCAAATTCCGCATTTTACGCATATCGAAACGCCACTTCAAATTCGGATTCCGTATCGCAAAGCAAATGACCGTGCTGGGTTTGCCAATGGCGTTGCAGTTCAGCATAACGGCAGTCGGAGTCATGGTGCAGCAAAGCGCGCTCAACGGGTTCGGCGAAACCGTGGTTGCGGCATACACGGCGGCAAGCAAAATCGACACTCTCGCCGTACAGGCTCTCGTGGCAATGGGCACGGCAATCGCTACTTACTGCGGACAGAACGCGGGAGCACGCCGTTACGACAGAATCAAAAGCGGCGTGCGTGCGGGAATGTTAATATCTGCCGTATGCGCCGTCGTCGCGGCTCTCTTCGTCATACTTCCCGCAAAGCCGCTGACTTCCCTGTTCATTTCGGACCCGGGCGAGGAGATTCTGAATCTGTCGCAGACCTATCTGTTCTATCAGGGAATCTTTTACATAGCCCTCGGCGCAATTTTCGTATACCGCAACGCCTTGCAGGGAATGGGATACAGCGCGCTCACCATGCTTGCGGGCGCAACCGAACTCGTTATGCGCATAATTGCCGCCTTCGCACTGGCTGCGGCAATAGGGTTTACGGGAATCTGTCTCTCCAACCCCGTGGCATGGCTCGGCGCCGACGTTTTCCTGCTCGCCGCCTACCCTCTGCTGTTGCGCAAAAAGCTGAAAACCGGCTCACCGCTCCCCGTTGCCGCGGTTGAACCGACGGAAAGCACGTCCCCTTGCGAAGCAATTACCGAAAAACGCGCCGCCTGACAGAGCGGCGGTGTGCACACCGCTTCAATCCAACGCAACTTGTGAGAAACGACTCAGCATTGTCCGAGAGAAAATAAGCGTCGCGGAATCGTCTGAACGGCCGCGCGGCTGCTTTTCACGGATTTTTCAATCCTCTCCGCCGACCCAAAAAACTCGTCAGACCCGACGAAATGTTTTATAAAATCAAGAAAAAAACCTGTTAGAATGCGGAAATCTCCCTTCCTGTTGTTTTGCGAAATTGGGTATTGCAATATTTGTTTTTGTGTGCTATATTGTAAGTACAGAAGAAATTCCTGCTATGCTCGTGATGATGTTCGATTTTGAACCACAGTATTTTATACGGGATAGCGCGTCCGTCTTTCCAATGTCAGGCCTCATCTTTCAGTGGAAGGCAGAAGCAAGCGGCAGCTAGTAACCCACCCTGCACATGCAGGTTTATAAAATGGCATCACACGGCATCGTGGGAGTTTCTCGTTTTGGGAGATTTTTTCTCAAACGCGTTCAAACGCTTGCTTAATCGGCCGCGATATGATATTATCACAAAGTCGCAATTCGCTTTGCATTGCAAGCAATGAAAGCCTCGCACTTTTACATTCCTACATCAAAATGCCCTTCGTGGTAGTCGCAACTCCGTTGCGCCTTCCGCTTCGGATACTTTCAGTATCCTTGCGATGACGGTTCTCGCAATTCGCTTTGCATTGCAAGCAATGAAAGCCTCGCACTTTTACATTCCTACATCAAAATGCCCTTCGTGGTAGTCGCAACTCCGTTGCGCCTTCCGCTTCGGATACTTTCAGTATCCTTGCGATGACGGTTCTCGCAATTCGCTTTGCATTGCAAGCAATGAAAGCAAATTGCTCAACCCCCACTCGGGCATTGAAAATATGCCCTCGTGGTCAAGCGGTTAAGACGTCGCCCTCTCACGGCGGAATCTGGGGTTCGATTCCCCACGGGGGTACCACAAAGAGAACATTCGCAGGAATGTTCTCTTTTTCGTTTTCGGGTATTTAGCCACATTCCTCCCGAAGCGGTTTTCGCTCTGTTTGCATTCTCCCCTTTCTTTTTCCGAACCGCCGTTTCGTTTCCGACGTACTTTTCGGACATCAGGCAATATTTGACTATTGAATTTCGTACGGGGGAAGTGTATCATTATTTTATAAAGGTATTGTTTAACCGCGTTTTCGCCGATTTTATGGCGGTGCGGACCTATGATGAGGAGGATTTATGAGAAGAAACAATCTCGCTTTTGTCAAAACGTTGCCCGTAATTGTTCTTGTCGCGGTAATGTTCGCAACCGTTTTCTTTGCGGTCAGCGAATCGGCTTTTGCGGAATCCGCGCCCGTGACGGTCAATGCGACGGACGAAATCACCGTCGGACACATCAGCGACATTCACTATTTCCCGTTGGAACACTGCTACACCGACGTCGACAGCGACAATTACAAAGACAGCGATTTCTATTACTCGATGACCGGTGACACCAAACTGGTGCTGGAAAGCGGCACAATTCTGAACGCCAACATCCGACGCATCGTCGAGGACGCGAAAAAAGGCACCGCTCCGCTTTACGTATTCGCAACGGGCGACCTGTCCAAAAACGGCGAACGCCAGGCGCTCATTGACGTGGCAAACGCTCTGCGCTATTTGCAGAACAGCGTCCGTGCCCTGGCAACGACCGACCCCGCACTCGCCGCATACGCCAACTTCCAGGTGTTCGTCACGCCTGGTAACCATGATTTGTACAACGGTTCGGGCGCGCTGTACACCTCGACAGACGGCTCTTCCGTTGCCGCCGAAGCCGTTTCCTCGGCTCAATTCGCGCTGATATTCGCGGGACTCGGTTTCCCCGACGCCTCCTATGACGGCTCCGTGGGCATCAACCTTTCCGAAATTTATCCCGAAGAAAGCTACTGGGCGTCGTCCTATACCGACGGTTATGTCACCTCTAAAAACGCCGACAACCTCACCATTACCTACTTCAACGACGCCATTGCCTCTCACGCAACCGACGCGGAATGGTATGTCAAAGTCGGCGACTACATCAACGCTCTCTCCTACCGCGTGGAAATCGCGGGCTCAGACTATGTGTTCTTCGGACTTGACGGAGCGGACCGCGAACCTGCGGAATCCTCTTTCAGAATAAGAGTCAACCGTGCGCAATTCGACGCCATGGTTGCCTCGGGTGTTGCTTCGAAATACAGTTTTTCCACACTTTCCTCGACGGAAAACGATTACTTCTTTATTGCGGCAAGCTCGGTTTCGAGTTATCTTGCCGAAGGGAAAGCCGTCTATGTCAGTTCGCCCTACAACCACATCACGGGCGGACGTATAGTTCAACCCGTACTCGATTGGATTTCGGCATTTACCACGGCACCGGAGAACTCGTCGAAAACATATCTTGCGGCATATCACCACAACGCGCTTCCCCATTTCGAACAAGAGGACGACATTCTGAAAGACTTTGTCTTCTACAACTGGGAACACGTTGCAAAGACGTTGCTTGAATCCAACGTGCGTTACGCTCTCGCGGGACACATGCACGCAAGCGACGTGGCAAGCTACACCGACCCCGCAGGCAGAACTTTTTACGAACTGGAAACGGGCTCTTCCGTGAGTTACGATTCCCCCGTGCGCTACATTACCATAGCCCGCTACGCCCTCCCCGACGGCGCGGTCGCGGAAAGTTTCACCACGTCGTTGCACATTCTCGACAACATAAAGGAAGTCGCATCCACGTCGATAACTTCGGGTTCCGAGTGGAATCAGGCTGCTTTCGAGGCGGCGAACGGCGACTGGGATAAAGTGATTGCCGCCAACCCCGACTTTTTCGTTTACAACCTGCACTACGACGCGCTCTCCGTGCAAACTTACAATGAATATATCACGGACGAAATCTACGGCACGCTTGCGGAAAGAATCGTCGACCACTTCGTCAACGTCAAGACGATAGAAAACCTCAACATCGCCGAAACCGTAAAATCCGTTCTTCCCGCTACTTTCGAAACTTACGCGGATACTCTCTCCAAAATGGCGGACTATCTCGTGGACACCCTGCTTTACGGGCTTTATCCCGCCGGGAAATATCCCTACAA
This sequence comes from uncultured Clostridia bacterium, assembly GCA_944349635.1. GTDB lineage: Bacteria > Bacillota > Clostridia > Christensenellales > CAG-917 > Limadaptatus. The sequence continues at coordinate 17,022 of CALVNH010000003.1, forward strand.
CGGCAAAACCTATGACGGAGCAATAGAATATCTGAACGCAATTATAGCGGATTTGCTCGGAATGAAGTTCGGCGCAAGCGGCAAAGAACTGACCTTGTCGCAGATGGCGTCATTCATTATGATGGCTCACACAGGCTCGTTGGAACCCACGACGGAAGAAGTGTTCGGCGGGCAACCGCTCGATACGGAAGGTACCGCAATGAGCATTCAACCCGACGACCCGGTGTACAGAGCGCGTTTCATAGCGGCATTGCGGGACTTCTCCGAACAGTGCGACAGCGGTGAACTCGGTCGTAAACTCTTCACCACCTTGCTCAACCCTCTTTACTTCAACGAAGATTCCCTGCTGAAAACTCTTCTCAACTTCAAATTCGACTTTGTCAACGGCGCGGCGTTCACCGACACCGATACGTACAATCTGGACAGCGTCATCGACCTGCTCGAAGGCATGATTGCAACCAGGCTGCCCGAAGACCGGCAGGAGGATTTCTCGCTGGAAATCTCCCCCGACAACTTCGTGCTCGTCAAAGTTGCGGACGGTGCATGGGACGTCATCACGGGGCTGCTCGACAGTCTGCTCGGCTTTTCTCTTCCCGGAAGCGGCATCATTTCGGCGCTGGACGGTTTCCTTGACGCCTATCTGGTGGACAGCTTTTACATCGGACTCAGCGGCATAGCCAAAAACATCGTCGTGGCGTTTGCCACCGACGACGTCAGAGACATTGCCGCGGACGGCAATCCCGAAACACCTTTCACGATTACGCCCTACGACGGCTACGGAAGCGGCTATGTCGACGCAAACGGCAACAAAGTTGTTTTGACCTATATTTCCGACGCGCCGGTCGCGGACGAATTCAATCCCGCAACCACCGAAAACGGCAGACTTCCTTCCGCATTGACGGCGAACTTCTCCACCGAAAAGGGCAAGAGCGGCTCCGAATTCAACGTCTCCTTCTACACAGGCGAGGACATCGGCGCCGAAGTAACGCTTTACGACGCGAACGGCAATCTCGTTGCCGAAGCGGAAATCACCGTTGCCGATATGAACGCCTCCTCCGACAAGCGGTTCCGCACCGTCACCGCAAACGGCGGCAACAATATTTTGCTGAAAGGCGAAACTCGTGCGCAGTACATTCCTCTCATCGACCTTGGACTGCTCTGCCTGCAACACGCCGAAATCGAATACGAAACGGAAGAAGGCGAGGTCATCGAATACGGTTACACCGACCGCGACGACGCGCCCGGCAACAGTGTGCTGTACAGAAACCGTTTCACCGTGACGTTCTACGGGCTGGAAGCGGGCAAGACTTATTACTATTCCGTCAGCGGCAGGTACACCGACGGCGGAGCCGACAAGACATATCCCCTCGCGGATTCGGAAGGCAATGCGAAATTCGCCCTCACCACGGCTCCCGACGACAGCGTGACGGATTTCGACTTCGTGGCGATAGCGGACATGCAGGGAATGATTGCTTCAATGTACGACAAGGCCGCGGCAACCGTCAGAGCCATTGACAAAAACGCGGGCGAATACGGTTTCGTGCTGAATGCGGGCGATATGACCGACAACGGCAAAAACTTCTATCAGTGGCAATGGGCGCTGGACTACAATCTCGATTTCTTCGCTGGCACGTCCTCGTTCAACGCGGCGGGAAATCACGAGAGCGGCACGGACGCCCTGTCCCGCTTCTACACCTACGCTCTGGCTGCCGAAGCACAGGGCGACGCCCCGGTCTATGCCTACTCGTTCGACTATGCCACGGCACACGTCATAGTCCTCGACACCAACGACGCCAACTCCAAAACGGGACTTAACGAAGCGCAATTTAATTGGTTAAAGTCCGATTTGGAAGCAAACAAGGACGCAAAGTGGACTTTCGTGCTTATGCACAAGAGTCTGTATTCCGCGGGTTCTCACTCCTATGACGGCGAGGTTGTCGCGATGCGCGCACAGCTTGTCCCGCTCTTCTACGAATACGGTGTGGACATTGTTTTCGGCGGTCACGACCACACCTATACCGTCACCAAGTTCCTTGACGGCGAAGGCAAAGCCGCAAAAAGAAAATTCGATTCCGACAACTCCGTGACGGCGGACGGCAAAGGCGTGCTCTATGTCACGCTCGGTACCGTGGGAACAAAGTATTACGAGTATACCGACGCCAACGATATCGTCACCGGCGTGCTCGACAAGTCCAGAAGCATTTTTGCAACCCTTGAAGAGCCGACGTTTGCAAAAGTTTCCGTAAGAGGCGACGTGCTCACGTTCGAGGGTTACACCGTGCGTTCGGACGGGTCGGTTTCCGTTATAGACAACGGCGACAGCCTGCTCTGGATTGCCTTGGGAGTTTCGTTGGGGCTCGCGGCATTGCAACTTGTCGTGGTGCTCGTCTGTTTCGTCAGGAAGAAGACCGAGAAGTCACGCTCGGACAAAAACAAGGACGCGCAATCAACCCCCGCCGAAAATTGACGACATTCTTTCCCCGCCCCGCTAGGGACGGGGAATTTTATTCTTGTGACGAAGCGTCCGACGGTTTTTCAATCGATTGACCACGCGCGTGTCGTTTCGGAATCACCGTTCGACGTGTGCGTTCCGCACTCTCTCCGCGCGGAAACCCGAGGCGAAACAAAGCAAAAAATCCGGGCAAATCCTGTGCGTTTTTTTTGTCGGAATGCGCCCCGAAATATGCAGTTAAATTAAAATTTTTCGGTTTTTTGATTTGACAATCGAAAATATTTTAATCATAATATAAATGTTTTCTTTTGTACACACGCGCGCATAATCGGCGCACTTACGGATAAACGTCGTCGGGAGTTTCGAAATGAATAAACTGGGAAAAGACATCGTCAAATTTCGCTTGATAATTCTTTTGGTGTTTGTCGCCGTCATCGTTCTGTCGGGAATTCTCTTGCCGAACATGATAGAAAAGGTCAATTACGACCTCACTTCCTATCTGCCCGACGGCTACGAAACAAAGGACGGCTACACCTTTCTTTCGGAAACTTTTCAGATTCACGGGGACGTCGAAATAGGTCTGGAAACCACCCGCGGCAAAATCGCGTCGGCCGCCGACAAAATCTATGCTCTGGAAGGCGTAACTGGTGCCGTGTGGGCAAGTTCACTGGAAATGCTGTTGCAATTCGGCGTGTACGACTTCTCTTCAACGGAATTCGGAGAGCTCTACTCCGTGCTGACGGACGCGCCCGTTCCCGTCGGATTCGACGAGAACAACAAGCCCTATTACTCCGTGTCGACAGATGGCGAAGGCAACAAAACTTATGTGTACGACACTGCGGAGAATCACACCTGGGCGTTGCTCGTCACTTTGAAATATCCCCCCTCTTCACAACAGGCAATCAAAATATTCGGTGAAATCAAAAACATCCTGATTGAAGAAGTCGGCGACGGCAATTATGCCATGAGCGGCATGACGGAACAGGCGAACGCTCTTTACGAAACCGTATTCGACGAAATCTGGAAATACGCGCTGATTGCGGGTGTCGTGGTCATCATAATTCTGATTTTCACCACGAATTCTCTCATCGAACCTTTGGTGCTGATTCTCACGATGGCAATTTCCATCATCATCAACCTCGGCACCAACGCCATATTCAAAGAAACTTCCATCATCACTTTCGCCTGCGGGGCAATACTCCAACTGGGACTGAGCATGGACTACGCCATCTTCCTGCTCCACCAGTACAGGGACGAACTGCGCACCACGATAGACCCGAAAGCCGCACTTGCGGCGGCGATTCCGAAGTCCGTAAGGGCTGTTGCATCCAGCGCGCTGACCACGATATGCGGTTTCCTCGCGTTGCTCTGCATGCAATTCACGATTGGGTTCGATTTGGGACTTACGCTTGCAAAAGGCATTGTGTGCTCTCTGCTCACGGTGCTCCTTCTGCAACCTTGCCTCATGCTCTTCCTCAACAAAGTCCATCTCAAAACCCAGCACAAGTGCCTCGACCTGCACTTCAAAGCTCCGATTAAACGTAGCATACGCGACAGAAAATGGGTTGCCGCCGCCTTCGCCGTGCTGTTTATACCCGCGCTGTACGTTGCGAACTTCTGCTTGCACTACAATTACGTCAAATTCATGCCGGAAAGCACGGACACCAGCGATAAGTACATACTCGCCAAACAACTCGGCAACCAGGTTATGATTGTCGTCCCCGTGCAATACGAAGACGCAGACGACAGAAACGTCTTCCTCGTGGACGAAAACTACGAATTCGTGCAGAAACTGAACGAATACAACACCCTTGAAGAGAATATGGTGACCGTCGTCAAAGACGGCAAGGAAGTCAAGGAAGAACGCCTCGCGTTTATGCTGGGCATGTTCATAATGTTCCCCGAAGACGCGTCAATCACGATTACGGTGCCCGACGACGTCCCTATCTTCGGCGGTCAGGTTCTCGAAAATCTGACGATGGAAGACATTCTTTCCTACATCGACACTCTGCAAAACTCCGATGTGCAAATCGAGGGGATGGAGATGTTGTCCAGCTACATAAGCGGCGGATACACCATGTACACCGTCGGCATAAATTCCGCCATCGACAACGAGAGCGAACTGAGTTTCGAAATTCTGGACGACATCAAGGCAATGGCGAACGACGTGTTCGGATTTACGGGCAAGCGCTGTTACTTCACGGGATACACTCAGGGTGCATACGACTTTGCCGCAATCACCCCCGGTGACTTTGCCCTGGTCTCCGCGATTTCCATCGTTGCCATTCTCCTCATTCTGATTTTCACCCTCGGTGGAATCAAATTCCCCGTTCTGCTCGTTGCCCTCATCGAATTCGGCATCTGGCTCAACCTCGCCATGCAGTTCGTCTTCTCGGGCGGCGGCATCAACTTTATGTCATACCTGATAATCACCGCCGTGCAGCTCGGAGCAACCGTGGACTATGCCATTCTCATCACCACGAAATACCGCGCTCTTCGCAAACGCTTCGAACCCAGACAAGCGGCATATCAGGCAACGAACTCTTCCGTTATGTCCGTGCTCACCTCGGCACTAATCATGGCGGGAGCCTGTTTCAGCGTGTTCGGAGTGTCATCCAACCTCATCATCAAGGAGATGACTTTCCTCATCGCGCGAGGAGCGCTGGTCAGCGCAATCCTCGTCATCTTCGTGTTGCCTGCCCTGCTTGTCGTATGCGACAAACCTCTCGGCACCGAACTGCACTTGCCGCGCACGCCCAAACTGCGCCCTGTAAACAAGAAACGTCACAAAAAATACGTTCCGGTTCTTTCTACGGCAACCGTTGCAGCGGCAGACGAACCCGCACTCCCCGAAACCGCGAATGTCTGCAAGCAAAAGTCAGACGGTAAAAACGGAGGAAAGTCGGAAACGTAAATTAAAAAGAAGCGTCCAGCACGTCTGTTTCTCTCATGGCATTTCGCAGCGAATAAACCGCACAAAACGAAATTCCGCGCACAACCACGCAAACGGATTGCGGCGGAACTCTCACCCTCCCCGTCCGAACAAGTATTTCGTGCCGATTCACATGGTTCGAATCATCTGAAATCAACCGACCGGCGCTATGCAAGTTCAACATAAAAAGCCGATGCGTTTTGCATCGGCTTTCGTCTTTGTGTTTGGCGCGTCAATAGTTGTTTCTGGGCACGTACTTGGTATGCAGAATGTCGTGCGCGCGGTGGCTGTTGGGCTCTCCCAGATACTCCGCATAAAGCTCCTTGACTGCGGGATTTTCGTGAGATTTGCGCAGTTTCATCGCTTTGTCAGTGGCATATATGGCTTTTGCCCTCTCCGCCCTGATGTCGAAGTTGTTGCGCACATAAGCGGATTTGATGGGCTGTCCGCCGCCGTTTACGCAACCGCCCGGGCAGGACATAACCTCAATGAAGTGATAGTCCGCTTCGCCCGCTCGCACTCTCTCCATGAGCTTTCTGGCGTTGCCGAGTCCGCTGACAACTGCCACTTTGACGACGGTTCCGTTGATGTCGTAGGTGGCTTCTTTCAAATCCTCGACGCCTCTGACCTCTTTGAAGTCGAGAGAGGGCGCGGCTTTGCCTGCCACAATTTCGTAAACAGTGCGCAATGCCGCTTCCATGACGCCGCCCGTTGCACCGAACAGCAATCCCGCGCCGGACGCAATGCCCAAAGGTGCGTCGAAATCCTCTTCGGGGAGCTCGTTGAATATGATGCCGCAGCGCTTAATCAGTTTGGCAAGTTCTCTCGTGGTAATGGCGATGTCGATATCGGGAACGCCTGCGGCATTCTGCGACGCACGTCCCTTTTCGAACTTCTTCGCCGTGCAAGGCATGACGGAAACCACGACGATGTCCTTGGGGTCGACGCCGATTTTCTCGGCGTAGTACGTCTTGCAGATTGCTCCGAACATCTGTTGAGGCGATTTGCAAGTGGAAAGATTGCCGAGCAAGTCGGGGAAATTGTGTTCGCAGAACTTAATCCAGGCGGGAGAACAACTGGTAATCATGGGCAGAATGCCGCCTTTTTTCAACCTGCCGAGGAACTCCGTTCCTTCTTCCATAATGGTGAGGTCGGCGGCGAAATCCACGTCGAAGACGTCGTGAAAACCGATTCTGCGCAGAGCCGCAACCATTTTGCCCTGAACGTTGGTGCCCATGGGATACCCGAACTCTTCGCCGAGGCCGACGCGCACGGAAGGCGCGACGCCGACGATGACGCGCTTCGAGGGGTCGTTGAGCGCTTCGAGAACGTCGTCGATTTCTTCCCTCTCGGTGAGTGCGCCGACGGGACACACCGCAATGCACTGTCCGCAACCCACGCAAGGAACTTCGGACAGGGTCTTTTCGAAAGCGCAACCGATGTGAGTGTCAAAGCCTCTTGCGTTTGCGCCGATGACGGACACGGACTGATACTGTTTGCACGCGGCGACGCATCTGCGGCAAAGCACGCATTTATTGTTGTCGCGCACTATATAGGGTGTGGAAGTGTCCAGAACGTATTTGCTTTTGACACCCGCGTATTTATGGCTGTCGCAGCCGAGTTCGAGAGCTAGTTTCTGCAATTCGCAATTGTTGTTGCGCGGACAGCTGAGGCAGTTCTGGTCGTGGTCGGACAGAATGAGTTCGACGGTGGTCTTTCTGGAATCCATTACCTTCTTTGTGTTGGTAAAGACTTCCATGCCCTCACTGACTGGATAGACGCAGGATGCAACCAGGCTTCTTGCGCCCTTGACTTCGCAGACGCAGACGCGGCACGCACCGATTGCGTTGATGTCTTTCAGATAGCAAAGGGTCGGGATTTTCACGCCCGCTTCCTTTGCGGCTTGCAATATTGTGGTCCCCTCTTCGACCGTAACGGGGATATTGTTTATTTTCAGATTGACTTTTGCCATAAACTACTCCTTGACGATTGCATTGAAACGGCAGGTTTCAAGGCAGAGACCGCACTTGATGCACTTGGACGGGTCGATGACGAATTTGGATTTGATTTCACCCGAAATCGCGCCGACGGGACACTTCCTCGCACACGCGGAGCAGCCTTTGCAGTCGTCCGTAATGGTGTAACGGACAAGACCTTTGCAGACGTGGCAGGGACACTTCTTGTCCACAACGTGAGCAATGTACTCGTCCCTGAAATAGCGAAGCGTGGAAAGCACGGGGTTGGGAGCCGTCTGTCCCAGACCGCAAAGAGAATTGGCTTTGATGTAATAGCACAGATTCTCCATATCTTCGAGGTCCTGCATAGTGGCTTTGCCCGAAGTGATTTTTTCGAGATATTCAAGCAACCTGCGGTTCCCTATACGGCAAGGAGTGCACTTTCCGCAGCTCTCGTCGACGGTGAATTCCAGGAAAAACTTTGCGATGTCGACCATGCAGTTGTCCTCGTCCATGACTATCATTCCGCCGGAGCCCATCATCGAGCCTATGGAAATCAGATTGTCGTAGTCGATGGGTATGTCGAAATGTTCCGCGGGAATGCAACCGCCGGAAGGGCCGCCCGTCTGTGCCGCTTTGAAATGCTTGCCGTTGGGAATGCCGCCGCCGATGTCCTCGATGACTTCGCGGAGCGTCGTGCCCATGGGAATCTCGACAAGACCCGTGTTCGTGATTTTGCCGCCGAGGGCGAACACCTTGGTGCCCTTGGATTTCTCCGTACCCATGGAAGCAAACCAGCCCGGTCCTTTGAGAATTATCTGGCAGATGTTGGCATAGGTTTCGACGTTGTTCAGAATGGTGGGTTTGCCGAACAGACCCTTGACCGCAGGGAACGGAGGACGGGGTCTTGGCTCACCGCGATTGCCCTCGATTGAGGTCATGAGCGCGGTTTCCTCGCCGCAGACGAACGCGCCCGCTCCGAGACGGATTTCCAAATCGAAATCGAAGCCCGTGTCCAAAATGTTCTTGCCGAGCAGACCGTATTCCTTCGCCTGCGCAAGTGCTATTTTGAGGCGCTGAACGGCGATGGGATACTCCGCTCTGACGTAAATGTAACCCTGGTGCGCTCCGATTGCGTAACCGGCAATCGCCATGGCTTCCAACACGGCATGGGGGTCGCCTTCAAGAATGGAACGGTCCATGAATGCGCCGGGGTCGCCCTCGTCTGCGTTGCAGCAGACGTACTTGATGTCGCCGGGGCTGTTTGCGGCAAACTGCCATTTCATGCCGGTGGGGAAACCTCCGCCGCCTCTGCCGCGCAGACCGGACTTCTTGACGATGTCGATTACTTCTTGCGGAGTGAGTTCCGTAAGGCACTTGATGAGCGCCTGATAGCCGTCGAACGCAATGTATTCGTCTATTTCTTCGGGGTTGATGACGCCGCAGTTGCGAAGAGCCACACGCGTCTGTTTCTTATAGAAATTGGTATCGGAAAGAGCTTTGACGGCGTGCTGGTCGGATTTCTCCTTGTAAAGCAAACGCTGAACCAGCCTGCCCTTGACGACGTGTTCGTCCACGATTTCGGCGACGTCCTCGACTTTTATGCCGCTGTAAAACGCTCCTTCGGGATAGACGATGACGACGGGACCGACGGCGCAGAGTCCGAAACAACCCGTGCCGACCACGGCAACGTCGTTTTCCAGTCCGCGCTCCTTAATCAGGGTTTCGAATTCCCTTTTGACGGCCGCGCTGTTGTTGGAATGACAACCCGTGCCGCCGCAAACCAAAATATGACTTCTGACCATAATCTCTCCTTAGTTGTTCGTAATCAGATAATCTTTGCAGATGTTTCCGTTGACTATGTGATTTGCCACGATGTTTTTTGCCTTTTCGGGGTTGACCAACACATACGTGACGGGGTCCTCGCCGGGAATATGCACCTCGACAATGGGCTCCAGTTTGCACATGCCGAGGCATCCGCTGCGCGTAACCTTGACGTTGTGCAGATTGCGTGCCGCAACCTCGTCGACAAGCGCGTTGAACACGGGGCGTGCCCCTGCGGAAATACCGCAGGTTGCCATACCGACGACAATGCGGATTTCCTGTTCCGCATCCTGGTTGTCACGCAGCACAATCTGTGACTGCATCTTGTCGCGGATAGCCTTTATGTCGGCTATACTTTTCATAATTTCTCTCCTCCGATACTCTTGATATTTTCGTTTATCATATCTCTGACGAAAAGGAGCACTTCGGGTTCCGTGACGGACACGCCGTCCAGTTCCTTCTTCAACTCCCTCGTGTCAAATACGAATTTTTCTCCGTCCACACGGATGTCGAACACGAACTCCGTCCCTTTGTCGTCGCCCAGCAAAGTGACGACCGTGTCCGCAAGGTCGCCCAACGGGGCGCGGTCTATACTGTCCAGCACGAACGTGGCTTCCACCGTCGTCCCCTTTCCCTTTTCGGAGCGGATGTCAAACGTGCCGCCCGTCATTTCCGCCGCCATTTTGAAAAGCGGAATGCCCATGCCCACCTTGCGCGTGGTTCTGGTGGTCGTGAAAGGGTCGGTGACGCGCGCCAGGAATTCCGCATCCATGCCGCAGCCGTCGTCCTCTATGCGTATGGTGAGAGTGTTGTTCCGAGCCTGCACGAGAACGGTCACAAGCGAGGCCTTTGCCTTTACGGAGTTTTCCGTTATGTCGAGAATGTTAAGCGCAAGCTCTCTCATCTTCCTCCCGCCCTCTGCGCTCCGCATCGTCACGCATTGCGCAAAGCCTCAATCAACGCCTCCACGGAATACTCGTCCAGTTCTATCTCGCCCTTGTCGGACATCGTTTCCAGCGTGTGCGAATCGCTGTCCGTGATGACGGTTTTCCTTGCCGTCCAGAAAGAGCGTTCGCTCTCGTCGGCCTGCGGCGACAGCTCCACGACACGGTACCTGTCGGGTATGTCGCCCAGAATCTGCAACATACTGTTTGCGTCGCGGTCTATGTGCGCCGGCACTGCGATTCCTCCAAGCGACAGCGCAAGCTCGTAAACCTCGTCGCAGGAGATATCCGCACTGTCGAGAAGCATTCTTTCCTCCTTGCCGACGACGTTGTCGTCCTCGTCGAAAAACAGTTGCTCCCCGAACAGCTCCTCCCTGTTCTTCCTCTGCGAGAAAGGAATCCTGCCCGCAAAAGTTTCCAGAGAGTCGCAATCGCGGAAAAGACAAAGCAGATGAATGTCCTCCGCGGTCTGTATCTCCACAGCCGGCACCACCTTGACGCCGAACTCTTTTCCCGCACGCACCGCAAGCGGGACGTGCCCTGTGGCGTTATGGTCCGCAATAGCAACGAAATCCAGCCCGATAAGCGCGGCATTGCCCACTATGGTGACGGGTGTCATTTCGTTCTCCGCACATGGCGACAACGCGGAATGTATGTGCAAATCATAACGGTATTTCATTATCATTCAGCCAAACGCGATGTTTATTCGTCCGATTCAACACATAAAGCCCGCGTTTTGTCTTATTGCTTGGGAATGTTCCGTTCTGCTGTTTCGACGGCGTTCCCTCGCGTTTCACTTGAATCTGCCTGCCGTGAGGGTTGCCGCAGTGTATGCGTCGTAATCCGTCATCAGCATATTCACGTCTTGCAACCGCACCTTTTCGACAAGAGCGTCGTCCGGCGTGACTCCTTCGCACAGCACCACCGCACCGCAGTCGGCAAGCGTGGCGACGGCGCACACGTTGACGTTGCTCATCACGGTGAACCAGGCGCAATCCGCGGGCGCCTTCCCCATCACGAAACTGAGAAAGTCACCGCAATAGCCCGTGCTGAGTTCCCTCTCGCCGTCGGCGAGGTTTACGATTTTGGCGTTAAGCAGGTCGGCAAGGTTGTTGACCGTCATTTTGCACCGCCGTTTTCGTATTCGCCCAAACGGGGACATTTCGTGCCTTTCGGCAACACGCCGTTCACGACGTCCTCCGCAAACGCGCGACAGCTGGGCGCGCCGCACAGTCCGCAGTCCGCGAGCGGCAAAGTTCCCATTATGTTCTCAATCTCTATGAGTTTGTTCATGGCAAGCAGCCTGTTGCTGTCGAGTTTGAACACGTCTTTCTTTGTCGGGTTCTGCTCCCAGAGGAAATACTCCTTGTCCTTGCCTATATCCGCCATGGTATTCGGCTCTCCTCTGAGTTTACTTGTGAGGTAATGCAGACGAGAACGCGCCACGAAAGCATTCTCCACGTTCATCACTCCGCCGACGCAACCGCTGATACAGGCGTTGAGCTCTATGAACCTGATATCCTGCAAACCGCCGTCTTCGAGGGCTTCCAGAATCTTGACACACTGTTCTATTCCGTCTGCGGCAATGGTTTTCAGCTCTTCCGTTGAGTTGGCTTCGCCTCTGCTTATGCCCCAGTTGAGTCCCGTAGAGCTCATCTTTGCAAGAGGTTTTATCTCTGTCAGCTTGTCCATTGCGGGCACCAGACGCATATACACGTCGGACACTGACAAAACTCTGTCCACATACGGCTTGTTGACACCGAGCCCCATTTTGAGCGCGAACACCTTTGCCGGGCACGGAGAAATGAAATAAACCCCGATGTCCTTTTCGGGAATTCCCTTTGCCACGGCTCTTTCGCGCGCGAGTTTCGCGGCGGCGTCCACGGGTGCCAGAGTAAACAGCAACTGCTCCGCAAGGTCGTGATATTTCATCATAATCAACTCGACTACGGCGGGGCAAGCCGTCGAAATGATGGGACGCTTTATGAGCCCCTCTTTCATTATTTCGCGTGTCGCGTCGGTGATGTATTCCGCAGCCTCACCCACTTCGAAGACCTCGTCGAAGCCTATCTGCAACAACCCGTTGAGAACCACGTTTATGTCTTCGAGATTGTTGAACTGTCCGTAAAGCGAAGGAGGAGGAAGGGCTATTTTATACTTGAAATCGTTGATTGTGTCCCACGGGTCGTGAGAAGGGAGTTTTGCGTGATGACGGCAAAGTCTGACGCATTCCCCGCAACCTATGCACCGCTCGTATGCCACACTCGCCTTGCCGTTGCGGACACGGATAGCCTCGGTGGGACAACGCTTCATACAGGTGACGCACCCCTTGCACTTTTCAGGGTCCAGCGTTACCGTGTGCAGAGCCTTCTCGTCGAGAACGCAACCGATTTTGATTTTTTTTGCCATAGTTTCACCCTTACCGTCTACGCATCAATGGAAATAAATGGTCATTTTTACGGTGGTTCCGACGCCGACTTCGCTTTCGATTTCGAACTTGTCGGTATATTTTTTCATGTTCGGCAACCCCATTCCGGCACCGAATCCGAGAGCGCGTATGTCTTCGGGGGCGGTGGACCAGCCCGGAGTCATCGCAAGCTCAACGTTCTCGATTCCCTTGCCCTTGTCGGCAAGCACAATCTCGATTCTGTCGAGATATATATCCACGGTGGCGACTCCTCCGCCCGCGTGAATAACCATATTGATTTCGCCTTCGTACATCGCAATGGCCACTCTGCGAATGTCCGCGGAAGAAACGCCCAGTTTCTTGAGAGTGCTCTTCACCTCTTCGGACGCCGAACCCGCAGAGGCGAAATTGTTGCCGCTGACGACGTATTCCTGCCTTAAACAATCGGCGGACATCAGGCTTTCAGACCGGCGGAATACAATCTGCCGACCGCCTCGTAAGTGTCGTAGTCCGTCGCTATGAAGACGATGTTGTAATTTTCGGCGAGTTTCATCATATCGACGGTCGGTTTTTTGCCGCAGACGAAAACTATGCACGAGATGTCCACCATAACGGCGGTGCGCACGACCTGCGGATTGATGAGCCCCGTCACCAACGCGCCTTGGTCCTTGACGTATGCCAGAACGTCGCTCATCATATCGAAAGCGCAAGCCGACGAAATTTCGGTGTCGGCCATTTCGGGGGAGCAAAGAATCATGCCGTCCACGGTGGACGCGATTTCTCTGATTTTCATAAGCTTCTCCTAAAAAACGGGAGTCTCATACTCCCGTCTGAACGCGCTCAATCGCGGTATTTCGCAAGAATTCCGGGAATGTCCGAGGGCACCAGCTTGCCGTAGACGTCTTCGCCTATGGTCATGACAGGGGCAAGGCCGCAGCAACCGATGCAACGCGTCGAACACAGAGAGAATTTCCCGTCCGCCGTAGTGGCGCCGTCGGTCAAACCGAGTTCGCCCGCGAGTTTCGTGAAGACTTCTCCGGAGCCCTTGACGTAGCAGGCCGTGCCGAGACAGACGGCAACGGCGTGTTCGCCCTTCGGATTGAGGGAAAACTGACTGTAAAAAGTGGAAACGCCGAAAACCTCTTCGAGCGATACGCCCAGTTCTTCGGCGACGATTTTCTGAACTTCGATGGGGAGATACCCGTAAATTTCCTGCGCCGTCTGCAATGCGGGCATAAGCGCACCGGGCATGTTTTTGATGGTACGCAGCTCTTCGCGGAGCTGTTTCTCCTGTGCGGCGGTACCTTTGAACTTTACCGTCGTGAGTTTGATTTTCGACATATTCCCTCCAAAGCGCTCCGCAGTCTTATGCTGTCGGAAGCAACGAAAGTATTATACCATAGCACAAGGGGCAATGCAACCCCCAATAGTTACTTTTTGTAACCAATTTCCGCCTACCGCAACGATGCGGGCACAATGCGGAAACAACCTGACGCAAACCGCCTCAAAGAAGGGTGTTTTCAAAAAAAACGTCGAATCGGAAAACTTGCGTTTTTCTGCTATCTAATCGGGTAAAATAATGAAAAAGCACGGCTGCACGCCGCGCTTTGAAATGTTTCCGTTCACTCGCCGTAACGCAGAACCGGTCTGCGTTTGTGCTCCGTCCTTTTCACGAGGGATTCTATGCGTAAAGCCTTTTCCTCTGCAAGCTCTCCGCCTTTGACGTAAGCCGAAATGTCCGCATACGACACGCCGAGTTCAGCCTCGTCGGTCTGCCCCTCGTAAAGCCCTGCGGAAGGAGCTTTGGATATGATGCTTTCGGGAGCGCCGAGAAATTCCAGCATTTCGTACACCTCGGGCACAGTCATGTCGGCGATGGGATTGAAATCGTACGCTCCGTCCCCCCATTTCGTGAAGTAGCCGACGGCATATTCGCAGGCATTGCCCGTTCCCGCCACAAGGTATCCTCTCGCCTGAGCCATGGCATAGAGTGCCGTCATTCTGAGGCGCGGATTGACGTTGGTGAGAGCCGCGGAAACGGAGTCTTCGGAGACGGCGTCCACTTCGAGAGCGTCGCCGAACGCCTCCATCAGCGCGCGCTTGGTTTCCGTCAAATCGACTTCCGTCTGGCGTATACCGAACTTTTCTCCCGCCAGCAGGGCGTCGTCGCGGTCGCCTCGATAGTTTACGGAAGACTGACAAGGCATTATCACGCCCAGAACATTGTCGGTGGCTAGTTTGCACAGCGCTCCCACCAGCGTACAGTCCTTGCCGCCGCTGTTTCCGTAAATCACGCCTTTTGCGCCGCTCTCGGACAACACCTTCTTTATCCACTCCACACGCTTGTTGACAGATGTTTGAATATCCATGCTGAAATTCGGGCTCCTTTTTCTCTGTGTCCGTCGAAAATTATAGCCTTCAACTCCCGCTTTTTCAAGCAATTTCGCTAAAATGGGTCTTGTTTTTGCATCGGTTATGGTTTATAATAATTCCAACCTATTAAATACTCTCAAAGGAGATTATTATGAGAAAAGCTTTTATCTGCCCTTCCAAATACGTTCAGGGCGAAAACGAACTTTACAACCTCGGTTACTTTGTCAGACTGTACGGCAAGTCCGCTCTGCTCATCGCCAACCCCGATGACGTGAAGCGCGTCAAACCCCAGCTCGACGCAACCCAGGAAAAATTCGGCGTCAAACTCGTCACCTGCGATTTCGGCGGCGAATGCTCGAGAGAAGAAGTTGCCAAACTTCAAAAACTCGCAAAAGAAGAGAAATGCAACTGCATTATCGGTCTCGGCGGCGGCAAAGCCATCGACACCGCAAAGTGCGTGAACGCGGCGAAATCCCGCCTTATCATCGTCCCCACCATCGCGGCAACGGACGCTCCCACGTCTCACTCCGCAGTGCTCTACACTCCCGACGGAGCGTTTGACGACTACGCTTACTTCACCAGCCCCGACGTCGTTCTCATCGACACCGCGGTCATCGCGAAGGCTCCCGTCCGTTTCCTCGTTTCCGGCATGGGCGACGCGCTCTCCACTTATTTCGAAGCAAGAGCCAACAACCAATCCTACGCCAACATCAACGCCGGTCTGCCCTGCGGTGCGAGAGAGAAGAAATGCCCTCCCGCAAAACCCACCATGGCGGCGTACCAGCTCGCACAGCTGTGCTATCAGACCCTGCTTTCCGACGGCTACAAGGCAAAACTCGCCTGTGAAGAAAACGTCGTGACTCCCGCCCTCGAAAGAATCGTCGAGACCAACATCCTGCTTTCCGGTCTCGGATTCGAATCCGGCGGTCTTGCCGCGGCGCACGCAATTCACGACGGTCTCACCGTCCTCGAAGAGACCCACCACATGACTCACGGCGAAAAGGTTGCCTTCGGCACCATCTGCCAGCTCGTTCTCGAAAACGCTCCTCAGGAAGAAATCGAAGAAGTGCTCGACTTCTGCTTCACGGTAGGACTTCCCGTCTGCCTCGAAGACCTCGGCGTGACCGACATCGGCGACAGAATCACCGCCGTTGCGGAAAAAGCCTGTATCCCCGAAGAGAGCATCCATTCCATGCCCTTCCCCGTAACGCCCGACATGGTCGCCGCGGCAATCATCGCCGCCGACAAACTCGGACGCGAAGCCAAAGGCTGCTGCTGCGATTGCGAATAATACGGATTAGGCGGACGCCCTTATGCGAACATAGGGGCGTCCTTTTCCATTGATAAGGAGATTGAATATGAAAAAAATAATGAACACCCCCGAAACTTTCGTGTACGATATGTGCCACGGTCTCGCCAAGGCTCATCCCGAACTCGAATTCGTCGAGAAGTTCAAAATCGTCAAAAAGAAAGAAATCAACGCCGACAAGGTCTCTTTGATTTCCGGCGGCGGTTCCGGTCACGAACCCGCTCACGCGGGATTCGTCGGCAAAGGTATGCTCGACTGCGCGGTGTGCGGCGACGTGTTCGCGTCTCCCTCGCAGATTCAGGTCTACAACGCAATCAAAGAGTGCGCCACCGACAAAGGCGTCCTGCTCATCATAAAGAACTATTCCGGCGACTGCATGAACTTCAACAATGCCGCGGAACTCGCAAAAGAAGAGGACGGCATAAAAGTCGACGCCGTATACGTCAACGACGACATCGCCGTCAAGGACTCTCTCTACACCGTCGGCAGACGCGGAGTCGCAGGCACCGTTTTCGTGCACAAAATCGCGGGCGCGGCGGCTGAAATGGGTCGCTCCCTCGAAGAGGTCAAGTCCGTTGCCAACAGAGCCATCGAAAACGTGCGCTCCTTCGGTTTTGCTCTCACCTCCTGCACTCCTCCCGCAAAGGGAACACCCATCTTCGAAATCGGCGACGACGAAATCGAATTCGGCGTCGGCATTCACGGAGAACCCGGCAGAAAAACGGAAAAACTGCAATCCGCCGACCAACTTGCAAAACGCATCGTCAAAGACCTCATCGATGACCTCGGCGTCAAGAAAGGCGACGAAGTGGCTCTGCTCATAAACGGTTTCGGCGCCACTCCTCTCATGGAGTTGTATCTCTTCAACAACTCCGTTTCCAACGAACTGGAAAAGGCGGGCATCTCCATTCACAAGACGCTTGTCGGCAACTATATGACCTCCATAGATATGGCGGGTGCTTCCGTCACGATCCTCAAAGTCGACAGCGAACTCAAAGCCCTCATCGACTATCCCGTCTCCGCTCCCGCTCTCACCTGGGGCGGCGCAATGGACGCGCAGGCGGAAGCCGCGGTCGACGCAATGAAGGCAATCGCAAAGGCTCTCGGCGTCACCTCCGTTGAACACCCCGCAAAAGAAGCCGACGGAAAAGCCGCCAAAAAAGCGGTCAAAGCCGCCAAGAAAGCAGCCGTCTACGAAGTCAAAGGCAAACCCGTCGTGAACGAAACCATCAACACCGCGGCATTCGTGCAAATCGTCGACAAAATGGCAGACGTCATCATCGAAAACGAAATCCCCTTCTGTGACGCGGACAAGATGGGCGACGGAGACTTCGGCATGAGCATCGCGAAAGGCTTCAAACAACTCAAAAAAGAATGGGCAACCCGCGACAAAGCGGACATCGGCGCATTCCTCAAGAGCTGCAGCGAAATCATAATGGAATACTGCGGCGGCGCAAGCGGTCCCATCTGGGGAAGCGCGTTCCGCTATGCCGGCAAAGTCGCGGACGGCAAAGAGACAATCAACCTCGCAGAACTCGCGGAAATATTCCAGGCGGCGAACAACGGCGTTTACGAAACGGGCAAAAAGTCCTTCGGTAAAGGTGCCGTCGTCGGTGACAAGACCCTTGTCGACGCTCTCAAACCCTGTGCCGACGCTCTCGAACAAGCGGCAAAAGACGGCAAAAAACTGCTCGAAGGCATCGCGCTCGGCGCGAAAGCGGCAGTCGAAGGCGCGGAAAAGACCAAGTCCGTCGTGGCGACTCTCGGCAGAGCGGGCACGGTCGGCGAAAAGTCCATCGGCTATCCCGACGCGGGCGCATACGGTCTGGGAGTTATCTTCACCGCACTTTCCGAATACATCGCCAAGATGTGACAAAAACTTATCGGGACCTTGCTCCCGCATTGAAATTGAAAAAGCTCTCCGCAAGGAGAGCTTTTTCAAATATGCACTTTTCTATGCCCTTTACGCAAATTCCGTCAATCGGAAGCACATCTCACGGAATCGGGGAACAGCGCAAACCGCTCAATCGGGTTTCGTTTCGGGACGGAAGAATATCCGCGTGTTCCGATTGTTTTATCGGAATGTGTTTATCACGGAAATGTGTTTGGAATGCGTCGGCGGAATGGACTCAAACGACCTGTTTTTATAAACTCGCGAGCCGCCCTCAGACGAAAGGCTTTCGCCGTTTGCCGCTTTTGCCGTCGCACGACGGTTGTTCCGTATTTTGAGGGCTTTGACGCAATGCCGCATTTTCGGCGCAACACCGATGTTTTATAACGCAAAAAAAAGGATGCCGACAGCATCCTTTTCCTTCTTTTGGGTTTAGTGAATAAAATGCTGTCTGCCAAACCCAGCGGAAGGGTTGCAGACGGCGTTCTTTCAAACACGAGGACAAGGGAGTTTACACGGACGTAAATGACCGCGGTCCGAGACATGAAGAAAGGACGCTGTATGCGCCCTTATCCTCGTTTTGGTGCGGCCACCGAGACTTGAACTCGGACGGTCTCCCATACGCCCCTCAAACGTACGCGTCTGCCAGTTCCGCCATGGCCGCACAGTGATGTCATTATATTGCTTCCACGCTTTTTTGTCAACGGTTTGGGAGCAAGTTATCAACAAATTTCTCGTCGCTAAATATATAATAATATGAGCGAAGCCGCATGTATAAACAGCCTTGCCGCGTTGGTGGCGGAGTTCGTCTGCAAGGACAAATCCCCCGAAGAACTCGCGCTGGTGCTGCACTTTCTGAATCTGCTCGTCTACGACATCAGAAGCTATCTGTTGTGAGGAATCCCGTCACTCCTGAATCAGTTTTCTCTTTCTGTCGTTTATCACGCCAAGACCTTCTTTTATGGTTTTCTCCGCATTGTCGAGGATGTTGAAAGCAAGCGAACGCGCCTCGTAATCCATTTTGCGGTAATTCTCTTCCGCTTCCGCTCTCATGGCTTCGGCTTCGATGCCCGCTTTGCGCACGATTTCCGTCTCCGCAATCATGGCGCGTGCCTGGTCCTCAGCCGCATCCATGGTTTTGTTGGCATACGCCTCGGCTTTGGAAAGAATGTCGTCACGTTCCTTTTTGATTTGCTCCGCCTCTTTGAGCACAACGGGATAGCTTGCGCGGAAACGCGTAATCAGGTCAAGCATGACCTGTCTGTTGACGACGATGTCCGTGGCGCTGAAAGTGGCTCTTTTGGCTTTCAGAATTTCGCTTTCGATTTCGTTGAGAAGCATATCAATCGTTTCCATCTGCAACTCCGCGCTGACGCGCTTTCCCCTTCGTTTTATTCTTCATGATTTCTTTCGCGGTCATTATAGCACATTCGGGCAAGGAATGGAAGTCTCCCTTTGCAAGCTCCGCGCGCACCTGCGTCGAAGAGAATTTCGCAAACTCCTCCGACGACGGTATGAACACGGTGTCGAACCCGTGCCGGCTGTTATAGTCTGCCATTTCGCGTTCGTATGTCTCGTCGCTCTCTCCGCGCACTCCTCGGACAAGCACGGTGGCTCCTGCCTCCGCCGCCGCTTCGACGGCGGACTTTTCGGAATACAGAGCCGAAACACCCTCTTTGCCTTCAATCGCCGCCCTCACGACGGCAAGCCTCTCTTCGGGAGTGAAAAAGTATTCTTTTTCCGGATTCACCAGGCACGCGACAACAACTTCGCCGAACTCCTCCGCCGCCCTGTCTATAACGTATTCGTGCCCTTTCGTGATGGGGTCGAAACTGCCTGTGACGAAAGCTCTTTCTTTCCGCGTAACGAATTCGACCGTCACGGAGCCCATAACCTTCGTGCGGACGTTCAGCCTGTCGGAAGAAGGATTGAAAGGAATTTCCGTGGAATGCTCGTACACCACGATTCCGCCGCGCGCCAGTCTGTCACACTCGAATACGGCGTCCACGGCAATGTCGCCCAAGCCGCTTTTGTAGGGTGGGTCGATGAAAATCAAATCGAACTTCTTGCCGTGTGCACGAAGCACGTTAAGAAAATCGGCGTTGACCACTCTGTAATTGCCGTCAATGCCTTTGAGATTGGTTTTCGTAAGCTCCGTGCTTTCGCGGCTCTTATCGACGAAAACCACCTCTTCCGCGCCGCGGGACAAGCACTCTATTCCGAGAGCGCCGCTTCCGCAAAAGAGGTCCAGAACGCGCGCGCCCGCAATGTCCCACTGCAAAATGTTGAAAACGGTCTCCTTTATCCTGTCCGTGGTGGGTCTCACGCTGTCGTCCAAAGGAGATGCAAGTTTTTTTCCTCTGTACTTTCCGCTGATAACGCGCATCAGTCCTCTCCTCCGAACATATTTTCCACGCTCACGCAGGGTGCGGGAATTATCTCCTTTTCAGTGACCACGACGTCGAGAAGAATGTCGTGAGTCTCAGTTTCCAGCCCTTCCGTCCTCTGGCAGGCAAACGCTATGCCAACTTTTTTGCAATCGGGATGCGCCGCCAGGAATTTGTCGTAATATCCCTTGCCGTGCCCCGCACGCTTCAACCCGTCGAATGCCACCAAAGGCACAACGGCGAGGTCGCATTCCGCCGTGCACATACCGCCGACGGGCTCCGAAATGCCCCATTTGTTGACTCTGAAATTGCTGTACGGCGTTATTATCACGGCGTCCATCTCGTCGCCGCGCACGCGAGGCACGGAAACCGTCTTTTCGAGAGCAAGCAACAGCCCTATTATCTCGTGAGTGTCGGGTTCGTTTGGGGCGGACATAAACACAAAAGGCTTTTTGCATTTTCTGAAAATTTCAAGCGACGTAAGAGCGTCGGTGACGGCACCGCTCGCCCATTCCTTTTCAGCGTCGCTCATCTTCACGACACGCGCCGCCGCAATCTTCCTCGCCTCTTGTTTCGTCATCGGTATAAATCCTCTCCGTTCTGCCTCTCCACGCCGTCATCACGGCATAGTCGCAGGTCTTTCGCTGTTCAGCCACTCGTTCGGCGGTGAGCGAGTCGCCGAGCAACACCACGTTCTCGCCTTTGTCGGCGACGAAATCTCCCGTGTCCACGGCAAACATATCCATACACACGCTTCCCACGGGCGGACACAGCCTTCCTCTTATAAGCACGGAAGACGCATTCTCTCTGCATATTCCGTCAAAATATCCGCCGAACACCCATGCGACGTTGCACGCGGACGTCGTGCGGAAATCCCCGTACCCCAATCCGTCTCCGCGGCTCAAACGTCTCGCAGCAACGACGGTGCTCTCCACCCTCATTGCGCCCTCATACGCCGCGTGCCCTATGCGTACGGCGTCGAAGAGCGCGTCTTCCCTGTCGAGAGCCGACGAAGACGCCAGATGAAACACGGCACCCGGATATCTTGCTTTCAACTTTTCGCGCAGAAAAGCAAACGTGTTTATCTGCGCGTCGTTGCAGCTCCTGAGATGGGAATAGAAGCCTTGCGGCGACAAGCCAGCTTCGTCAAGCAAGCCGCACACGGTGCCGACTTCGGAAGGCAAAAACCCGAGGCGGTGCATACCCGTGTCCGTCTTTATGTGGAAACGCGGAATTTTGCACCCGCTCGCGGCGATGTCCCGCAAGACGTTCAGCGTTCCGAAATCCGCAACGCCTACAGTCAATCCGAATTCCGCGGCTCTTTCAAGCTCCGCACCGTCGCAGAGCGCAACGAGAATATCTTCCGTGATGCCGTCACGGCGTAGCTTTACCCCTTCCTCAGTCGTCGCTACGCCGAAAGCGTCCGCGTAACCCCGAAGAGCGCGGGCGACGCGCGTCATTCCGTGTCCGTATGCGTCGGCCTTCACCATGACTGTAACCGACGTGCCGCACTCGCGACGGACGGCACTCACGTTTTGTTTGATTCGCGACAAGTCGACGGTCATCCGCAGATTCAATATGCCCTCCCGCCGCGCGCCGAGGCGTGCTGCCTTGCATATTTTATGCGGACGGCGCTCACTTCGTGTGCGCAGACCGTCGGTTGTGCCCGAAGATTATTTCAGCAGCTCTTCCGCACGCTTGACGTCGTCGGTTTTGAACAGAATGAGTGCCTTGCCTCCCTTTCTCGAATAGGAGTAAACGTATTCGAGGTTGACGCCCTCGTTGTTCAGCATTCCGAGAGTGGAAGTGAGCGAACCCGGCACGTCGTCGACTTCTATGCCGACGAGGTTCGTGGACGCCGTGGTAAAGCCTGCGGCAGACAGAGCCGCAACCGCTTTCGCGTTGTCGTCGGTAATGATTCTTACAATGCCGAAATCCTTGGTGTCGGCGATGTTCAGACTCTCGACGTTGACACCTGCGTCGGACAGCGCGCCGAGCATGGTGTAAAGTCTGCCCTGTCTGTTTTCCAGAAATACGGCGATTTGGTTTACCAGCATAATTTCCTCCTTATTGCTTGCGTTTGTCGATAATTCGCACGGTCTTGCCCATGGAAAGAGGCAGACTGTCGGGCGACACGAGAGTTATTTTCGCACCCACGCCGAGATTGCCCATCATATCGTGCTCTATGTGACGGCGGATTTCCTCAATTTTTTTCACTTCGTCCGAGAATACCTCCGGCACAAGTTCCACCTGAATCTCCATGGTGTCGAGATTGTCGACGCGGTCGACGATAATCTGATAATGCGAACCGACGATTTCCTTGATGTTCATGAGCACGGACTCTATTTGAGAGGGGAACACGTTGACGCCGCGGATAATCAGCATATCGTCCGTTCTGCCGCTGACGCGTTTCATGCGGACAAGCGTTCTTCCGCAGTGCGAACAAACATCGTGATTGAGCGCGCTGATGTCGCGGGTGCGGTAACGGATGAGAGGTATACCCTGTTTGTTGAGCGTGGTGAACACCAGTTCGCCGTCCGTCTTGTCGGGCACGGGTCTGAGGGTTTCGGGGTCGATGATTTCGGGATAGAAAAAGTCCTCCATGACGTGCAGTCCCCAGTCGCCGCCGCAGCTCATCGACACGCCGGGGCCGCTGATTTCCGACAACCCGTAGATGTCGAAGGCCTCTATGCCCAGTTTGCGCTCTATCTCGCGTTTCATGTCGTCGGACCAGGGCTCCGCGCCGAAAATACCGCGTTTAAGTTTGAATTCCGACAAATCAAGTCCGTTTTTTGCGATTTCCTCTCCTATGACCATGGCATAGGAAGGCGTGCAGGCAAGCGCGGTGGCACCGAAATCTTTGAGCAAAGCAATCTGTCTCATGGTGTTGCCTGCCGAAGCGGGAATGGTGACGGAACCGAGTTTTTCGGAGCCGTAATGCAGACCGAGACCGCCCGTAAACAGCCCGTAGCCGTAGGAGACGTGCACGATGTCTTCCTTTGTGCAACCCGCCATGACGAGAGCACGCGCCGCGCTCTCCGCCCAGTCGTCGAGGTCTCTTG
This sequence comes from uncultured Clostridia bacterium, assembly GCA_944349635.1. GTDB lineage: Bacteria > Bacillota > Clostridia > Christensenellales > CAG-917 > Limadaptatus. Next base: position 40,558 of record CALVNH010000003.1, read on the forward strand.
CCGTGTAACCCACGACCGTAAGCTTGCCCGTGGTTCCGCTGGACGCATGAACGCGGACTATCTCGCTCATGGGAACGGCAAAGGTTCCGAACGGATAGTTTGCACGCAAATCGGCTTTTGTCGTGAACGGCAGCTTGTCGATGTCCTCTATGCCTTTGATGTCGGACGGTTTTACGCCCGCCGCGTCCATTTTCGCGCGGTAGTACGGCACGTTTTCGTAGACCCTTTTCACCAGGTCGACGAGGCGCGCGGACTGCAGCGCACTCATTTCGTCACGGGACATTGTTTCAATCTTTTCGTTGAAATACTTCATTTTCCTCCCCCTCAACCGATATCGTATCCGCGTTGAAGCGCGGTCCTGTTGACTTCGTAAAGTTTGGGTTTGACGGCGGCTTTCAGCGCGGCGTCGATTTTCTCGAACGGAATGCCGAGATTCTTTGCCAAAGCGCCTATCATGACGACGTTGACGGTTTTGAGATTGCCGATTTCTTCCGCAATGGCAAGTGCGGGAACGACGATAACCTTGCCAGCGCGTTCGCGCAAATCCTCGACGATGTGTTCGGGATACTTGCGCGCCCCGGTAATCACGGGCATAGGCAGGATTTCCTGGTCGTTCACCACAATGACGCCGCCTTTTTTGAGGTAATTTGTGTAACGCAGAGCTTCCAGTTTTTCGAAAGCCATGATGATGTCGGCGTCACGAAGCCCTATGATGGGACTCTTGACTTCGTCGGCGATTTTGACGTTCGTGACCACGCTTCCGCCGCGCTGCGACATCCCGTGCACCTCGCTGAGTTTGCAATCGCTTCCTTCCAAGTCGGCAAGCGCTCCCAGAATTCTCGAAGCAAGCAGAGTTCCCTGCCCGCCTACTCCAACGATAAGTATGTTAGCTTTCATTTCAACCCTCCTTGATTGCGCCGAACTTGCAAACCTTTTCGCACAGTCCGCAACCCACGCACAGCGACGCGTTGATTTTGGCGGAACCGTCCGCCTGTTTTTCTATCGCGGGACAACCGAGTTTGAAACACATTCCGCACTTTCTGCAATCGGATACCGTGCAAGGTGCGGGATAATTCCTGTCAAGCAGCGCGCAGGGACGCTTTGCGACGATTACGGACACGCCGTCCGCGGCAAGCTCCTCTTTGAGCGTCTTTTCCACTTCTGCGAGGTCGTAGCTGTCCACGACGCGGACGCTGTCGCAACCCACCGTCTTGCACAGTGCGACTATGTCGAGAATCTTTGCGGGCTCCTGTTTGAGAGTGAGTCCGGTTGCGGGGTGTTGCTGGTGCCCCGTCATACCCGTGGTCGAGTTGTCGAGAATGACCAGGGTTATGTTGCTCTTGTTGTAAACGGCGTTGATGAGCCCGGTGATTCCGCTGTGAATGAACGTGCTGTCGCCGATGACGGCAACGGTGCGTTTGGACTGCTCTCTTCCCGCCGCTTTTTCGAAACCGTGGGCGATACCCACGCTTGCACCCATACACACCACGGTGTCAACCGCGCAAAGAGGAGGCTGTGCTCCAAGCGTGTAGCAGCCTATATCCGCGGAGACGGTGACTTTGAGTTTGTTGAGAATGTAGAACACGCCGCGATGCGGACAACCCGCGCACATCACGGGAGGACGCACGGGCAAGTCCTGCTTTTCGACGTCGAGTTTTTCGCCGAGAAGTTTGAGCCGTATGTCGGCAACGGAAATTTCACCCTGCTTCGAGAAAAGGTTCTTACCCTCGCAATCTATTCCGTTTGCTTTGAGCTGATTCTGGAAGAAGGGTTCCAGCTCTTCGACGACGACGAGTCTTTCCACCTTGGAGGCAAAGTCGCGCAGCCTGCCGAAGGGAAGCGGATAGACCACGCCGAGCTTGAACACCGACGCTTCGGGTAAAGCTTCCTTGACGTACTGATAAACCACGCCGCTGCAAACGATACCGAGAGACGGGTCGTTCATCTCTTCGCGGTTCACGTCGAAGAAGTTCACGTCGGCGGCAAGTTTGTCCTCACGGGCTTCCACGGCGACGTGCCTTCCTATTGCGGAAGAGGGCATCATCGTGTATTTGGACACGTCTTTCACGTAAGGTCTGAGGGGAACTTCCCTTCTTTCCGCCGTTTCGACAAGGCTCTGTGAGTGCGCAAGTCTAGTGGTTGTGCGGACAAACACGGGAGTGTCGTACTTTTCGGACAGTTCGAAGGCAAGTTTCGTAAACTCTTTGGCTTCCGCACTGTCGGAAGGCTCCAACATGGGAATATGCGCGCTTCTGGCATAAAAACGCGTGTCCTGTTCGTTCTGCGAACTGTGCATTCCGGGGTCGTCCGCCGCAAGAATGACGAGTCCGCCGTTCACACCCGTATAGGCGGCGGTAAACATAGGGTCGGCGGCAACGTTCACGCCGACGTGCTTCATGCACACCATGCTTCTCGCTCCCACGAACGACGCACCGATTGCCACTTCGAAGGCAACCTTTTCGTTGGGAGCCCACTCCGCATACACTTCGTCGTAACGCGCGATGCACTCGCTGACTTCCGTCGACGGAGTGCCCGGATACGCCGAAACAACCTTTACGCCCGCCTCGTACGCTCCTCTGGCTATTGCTTCATTGCCGAGCATCAATTTTTTCATATTTCCATCCTTACTGAATTATTCCGTATTCCTTATCGCCGCTTACGGTTGCGGCGTTGCTTTCAGCCAGTAATCTGCACTTCGACCAGGCTTTCTTCGCCGCAATATTTTTCGCGGAGTTTGGGTTTTTCGATTTTGCCGGTGGGATTCCTCGGTACCTTGTCGAAAATTATTTTGCGGGGACGCTTATAACGCGGCAATGCCGCGCAGAAAGCGTTAATTCTCTCTTCCGTCCAATCGGCGTACTCGGGTTTAAGCTCCACGATAGCCACGGCTATTTCCCCGAGACGAACGTCGGGCATTCCGATGACGGCAACGTCCCTCACAGCTTCGCACGAGCGGATAAAATCCTCTATCTGCACGGGATAGAGGTTCTCTCCACCCGTAATGATGACGTCCTTCTTTCTGTCGACGAGATAAATAAACCCGTCCTCGTCCTCACGCGCCATATCACCCGTGAACAGCCACCCGTCTTCCAGCACGGCTTGCGTGTCCTTTTCGTCACGGTAGTAGCACACCATAACGCCGTCGCCCTTGACCGCGAGTTCTCCCACGTCGCCGCGTTTGACGTCGCGACGGTTGTCGTCCACGATTCTGGTCTGCCAGCCGTAACCCGCCTTGCCTATCGCGCCCACCTTGTCGATGTTTTCCACTCCGAGGTGCACGCAACCCGGACCTATGCTCTCACTGAGTCCGTAGTTGGTGTCGTAGCTGTGATTGGGAAAAACCTTCATCCAACGCTGTATGAGACTGGGCGGTACGGGTTGAGCTCCTATGTGCATAAGTCTCCACGCCGAAAGGTCGTAATCGGAAAGATTGATTTCTCCGCTGTCTATGGCGTCCAGTATGTCCTGCGCCCACGGCACGAGCAGCCACACTATGCTGGCTTTTTCTTCGGAAGCCGTTTGCAGAATCCACTTCGGACTCACGCCTTTGAGAAGCACGGCCTTGCTTGCGCTGACAAGACTGCCGAACCAGTGCATTTTCGCGCCCGTATGATAGAGAGGCGGAATGCAGAGAAAGACGTCGTCTTTTTGCTGAAAGTGGTGCTTTTGCTCCGTGATTGCCGCGCGCATCAGCGCTTTGTGTTTGTGAAGAATTGCCTTGGGAAATCCCGTCGTGCCGCTGGAAAAATATATCGCGGAATAGTCCTCGTCCGTAATTTCCACATCGGGGCGTTCGGGCGACGCCTGCTCCGCAAGTTCGTCATAACTCTCCGCAAACGTGGGGCAATCCTCGCCGATGAAGAGCATTCCCTCGATTTTGTCCAGTTCGCCGAACACGGACTCCACTCTGCCCACGAACTCTTTGCCGAACACCAGCACGGTGACGTCGGCAAGGTCGAGGCAGTATTTGATTTCGTCGGCGGTGTATCTGTAATTGAGAGGAACGGCAAGTCCGCCCGCTTTCAGAATGCCGAAATAAACCGGCAGCCATTCCAGGCAGTTCATAAGCAGAATGCCCACTTTCTCTCCCCTCCGAAGTCCTTTGGACAACAGCAGATTGGCAAAGCGGTTGGCTCTCTCGTCGAACTGCTTCCAAGTCATCTCCCTGCGGTGTTCTTCGTGCGGAGTGACTTCCACGAGGGAATAATCCTTCCAGGTCAGCTTGTGTTTTTCTTTTAGTTCGGGGTTTATCTCAACAAGGCAAACCTCGTCGCCGAATCGGTCGGCGTTGTTTTCCAGAAATCGTGTAATGGGCATCGTTACCTCCGCGCGGCGTTGTGCTTGTAGTAATTAATCAGACAGCCGTCGAGCACAATCTGCTTCTCGGTATCGGTCAAAGCGTCCATACGCAACGTCACGGATTCGGCCTTGCCGTCGCGCACGAGATAAGCCTGCACGCTGTCCGCACCCGATTCCACGAACTTGCGGACGTCGGGAATTACGACTGTGTCGCCGAGGCGGTATTCGGTCTCTCCGTCAAGCAAGGGCAACATACCCCAGTTTATCAGGTTGCTGCGGTATCTCTTCGTCGCATACTCTCTTGCGATGTTTGCGCCGCCGCCCAGGAAACGCTGGCAGCTTGCCGCCTGCTCCCTTGCGCTGCCGTCACCGGGTTTGACGGCAAACACCGCGCTGCAAACGCTCACCGAGCCTTTGACGCCGCACAGTTTTGCGGCATTCAGCGCGTCGGAGTCCTTGCCGTCACGGACGGCAACCGACCTTTCGACGTATCCGGGGTCCTTCCTGCTGAGCGCGAATTTTGCAAGACGCAACGGATTGCTCCTGTAAGAGGAAGTTTCGCCTGAGGGTATGAGTTCGTCCGTCGTGGTGACGGGGTCGTAAATAACGCTGCAAAGTTTGATGACGAGGTTGTCTTTGAGGGGTTCGATTGCGGGGATGTCCGTGATGTTGGGTCCGTAGACAAGCTCGGTTTCGGGCTGAGGATTGCCGAAACCGTTGTACACTCTGGACATGTACGCCGCGGGAGAATATTCGAAAGGACGGAAGTCCTCTTCGTAATCGAGTCCGAGGGCGGAAGTCAGCACTCCGCCGTTTGCCGCCGTTGCCGCAATGGAACGCGCGTCCATAAGAGCCACGGAAGCCACTTGCCCTTCCGCGGGTTTGGAGCCCTCTCTGCGCTCGAAATTGCGGGTGGTGTGACGCACGGAGAATCCGTTGTTGCAGGGCACGTCGCCCGCGCCGAAGCAAGGTCCGCAGAAGCAGGGTTTGATAACGGCACCGCTCTCTATCAAAGAGGCGGTGTACCCGTTTTTGACGAGTGCCAGATTGGCGGGTTGACTGCCGGGATAGACGGTGAGATTGAAAGCTCCGTCCCCCGTATTTTTGCCTTTGAGAATGTTGGCGGCGGTGGCGATATTGTCGTAAGTTCCGCCCGCGCAACCCGCGATTACGCCCTGCGAAACCATGACTTTGCCGTCCTTGATTTTGTCGGTGAGGCGGTATTTGCCGCGTTCCAGTCCCAACAGCTTGCACCCCTCTTCTTCCGCCTTGCCGAGGATTTCTTCGGGATTTGCGATGACGTCGGCGAGTTTATACACGTTGGACGGATGGAAAGGCAACGCAATCATCGGTTCGACAAGCGAAAGGTCGATAACTACGGCGGCGTCGTAAAGCGCACCTTCCTGCGGCACCATGGGTTTGTATTCCTTTTCTCTGCCGAAAAGCGCGAGGTACTGCCGCACTTTTTCGTCGGTGCACCACACGGAACTCAGACACGCACTCTCCGTGGTCATGACGTCTATGCCGTTGCGGTACTCTACGGGAAGAGCGCTTATACCCTCTCCCACGAACTCGAGAACGGCGTTTTTGACGAAACCGTTTGCAAACACCGCGCCGATGAGCGCAAGCGCAACGTCCTGAGGCCCGACCCCCTTCCTGACTTTACCTTTGAGCTCGACGGCTATCACTTTGGGATATGCAATGTCGTATGTACGTTTGAGCAGCTGTTTGACAAGTTCGGGACCGCCCTCTCCTATTGCCATTGTGCCCAGCGCGCCGTATCTCGTGTGACTGTCGCTGCCGAGAATCATTTTGCCGGGAGCGGCGAACATTTCGCGCATATAGCTGTGAATGACGGCAATGTTGGCGGGAACGTATATTCCGCCGTACTTCTTGGCGGCGGAAAGCCCGAAAACATGGTCGTCCTCGTTGATTGTGCCGCCCACCGCGCAAAGGCTGTTGTGGCAGTTGGTGAGCACATAAGGCAGAGGAAACTCTTCGAGACCGCTTGCACGCGCAGACTGGATTATGCCGACATAAGTGATGTCGTGAGAAGCCATGGCGTCGAAGCGCAGGCGCAATGCGGCGTCGTTGCCCGACGTGTTGTGCGCGGTCAGCACGGAATATGCCATTGTGCCTTTTTTGGAGGGAGAAAGCGAAGCGCTTTCTTCGGGAGAACAGAGAGTGCCGTTCTTGTAAACGGTCGGTTGATTGATAAGTTTAACCATAAATACCTCGTACGAGGTCAATTATATTACGGGCGCGCGTATTAGTCAACAAAAAGCAAACAAAGGCTTGTGACGGGTGATACCGCCCGTACCCGTGTTTACGCTCCGGGTCTGTGCAAAATCACCGCACAGGGCGAAAAACAAAATAAATGCGGGAACGGAATGACCGTTCCCGCCCGCAAGCCGCATGAAAAAGTAAAAGCCGCCGTTGTTCCCTAAGCCGTCCGAATCAGACTTCCAGCGTGAGATATGTGAAAGTGTATTCTCCGTAAGGTCTGGTCACTTTGGGTTCGAAACCCATTTTGGCAAGATTGTTCAGCGACGGAGCATTGTCAAACTGCACCACTGCGCAAAGTACGCACGGCGAAAGGTTGATTTCCGCATACTCTTTCACCGCCCTGCACACGGCGGACGAGACTCCCATTCCTCTGAACTTCCTTGCCGTCATAATGCCGCTGAATTCGCAGTAACGCCTGCCGTCCTTTTCCCCGCAGATTTCCGCAAGTTTTCTGCCGTACTCTTCGTCGGGGTCGACGGCACACGTCGCTATCAGTTTCCCGTCGCACCGCGCTCCCGTCATATATCCGTTTTTCAGGACTCCGCGCAATTCTTCCTCGGTATAATTGAGGAAAAAAAGCTTGTTTTTCAGTTCGCCGCGCTCTCTTTCGAGAAAGCCGTAAACTTCGTCGAAATCCTCTTCTCGCAAACGCGTCAACACATATTTTTCGGGAGGCAATTTCTGCTTTTTGACCTCCTTGCTGAAAAATTTTCCCACACGCTCCGCATAGCAGTCCGATACGTGTTTCGCAGGTTTAAGTATATATTTGTCAAGCAAAAACTCCGGATTGTAACTCAACTTGGATTTTCGGAGCCCTTCCAGACCCATGTCTTCCTGCCTGTTGAGATACTTGCAACCCGCAAAATTCCGCGCCGCGAATTCACGGGCGAGATAGCTGTAAATGCCTTCGTAAGCCACGTCTGCTTTCTCGTACATTTCCACCGCGTTGCCCGAGGGCAGAATCTCCCCGATTGCAATGCCGGCGAGTTTCCCGTCGATGCGCAACACGTCGCAGACGAGGTCGCCCGAAAGCGCGGCGGCAATCCAGCATTTTACAATGCTTTTTTCCTTGTTTGCCGACTCCTCCGCCTTGCCGTCGAAATCCCTGGCGGCAAGCCACGCTCTTTCGAAAGCCCCCACGTCGTCTATGTCGTTTTCCGTTATTGCAGACATGACGGGAACGTTGTTTTTCAGAAATTTTGCGATATGGTTTCTCTTTGCGTGATACCTTTTTCCCGGCAGCTCCACGAAGTCGGAAACGGAATAGATATACTCCGCCCAGTCACGGTGCGAATAGACGTAATATCCGCCGTACATGTCGTTCACGAATTGTTCCGTGCAGAATGCGAACGAGGCGTCGTCGGGCAGGGCGAGAGCCGCCTGAACCACGGTGAGCGCACTCTCCTTTTTCACGAGCGGAGGCCAGTAATACCAACCGTCGTCGAGCTCCGCCCTGAGATACAGCACGTCGTCGCAAAGAAGATACTCGCCCCTGTCGAACCACAGCAAAAAGGCGTAATAGGAATAATCGCTGCCCACATAATCGTCGCCGACAAAGTTGCGGAGAATGTCTTTGAGTTCGGGGCCGAAGGGTCTGAACCCGCTCAAATCGGGTTTGAAAACTTCTGACATAATTAGTTGCACCAAAACACGGTTCACGCGGCGACGCTTTGCCGACTCGACGTTGCGGTGTGCGTCCGCGGTACCGAACCCTGTCCGGTTATTTGTCCTTTTTCTTTTTCTCGGGCGGAGTGAAAGTTTCCACCACGGCAAACGCACACCTCTTTTCCAGTTCGGGCAAAATATCCTTGTAGCCTTTCGCGGTGAGGTTGAGGCGGATGTTTACGCTTGTTGCCGGTGCACCGTCCTCGGAAGGTTTTTCGCTGATTACGAATATCTCCCCCGTCACGGCATTCACGGCAATCTTGCGGACGGTGTCGTACTCCACGGAGTCACCGAACACGCCCATCATCACGAACAGTTCGTCGTCGCGGAATTTGTAGTAGCTGTTGCCGAGCAAAAGCGACGCGGCAATGGTCAGCAACGCCCCCGCCGCAAGCGAAACTCCCGCAACGGGTTTGTTGGCGGTGATGAGTGCCGACACCTCTCCCGACAGCATAACGGCGTCGAGAACGACCACCGCCACGCCTGCCAGTATGACAACGGAAACCAGCGTCGTCTTCAACCAACCGAAATACATTCTGAATTTCATAGCGTGCGACCTCCGTGCTTAATTCTGCCCTTCTCCGTCTTCCTTTCCGTCGTCGGCGGAAGCGTCGTCGAGCGACGATTTCTCGTCGTCGCGCCTGTCGCGCAGATTCTCGTAGAACACGGACGTGGTGTAATCCGTATCCGTGACGCCTACCACATCCTCCGCGGAAGACTGATTCTCTCTTCTGTAGCCGAACTCAACGGTATCCACGACCGTAATGGCGTCGGAATAGAAACTCATTCCGTTGGTCTTGTAATATCCCACAAGTTCGATGACTCTCAGCAGAAAATAGTTTATGGAAGGCACTACAAGTGCCGCAAGTCCGAAAGTGACGACACTGAACCCCGCAACTATGGCATACGTGCTGAAAAACAAAATGACAAAAGCTTTAGACAAACCCTTGTAATTGATTTTCACGGAACGCAGACTGCGCACCAAAGCGGTATAGTTGCTTTCGTCGGGACAGAAAAGTTTTCTGGGCAACCAACCCGCAAGCAGCGTCGCGCGCGCGGAGAACAGCAGAATGCCGAGCACCAGGACTATCGGCAGCGCAAACATTCTTATGCCCACCCAGAGCCCGTAGCACAGGCAAGCCAGAACAACCGTGATTATGAGGTCCATCGGCACGGCAACCGACACTCTGCATGCGGCAAACCTCACCGAGTTGCGGAAGTTCATCGCAAACGACGAGGCGAGCCCGAGGCGCATGTTCGAGCTCATGAGCTGGTTCACGATATACGCTGTCGGATAATAGCTCATATACACCAAAAAGGCGTACAGCGTATAAAGAAAAATCAGCGATATGACCAACGCCGCGCACAGTCCGCCGTTTGCGGCAACGGCGACAAGCAAATCTTTGAGGTCGGTGGACAGCCCGTCGGCAAATCCCAGAATGGAAACCTCGCCGTTGACGAAAGCGTCGAACTCTTCGAGCACATTTACGTACGCCGCGGAAACCGACGCCCGCTCTGCGAGCGCATCGAACGTCGGCAAAAGTATAGCCGCCCCGATTGCCGCCACTATGAACATGCAAATCAGCACCCAAACAAGCAATTTGAGCACGTACCCCATATTGGCGAACAGCAATGACAACGAATATTTGAATTCCATATTTACCTCACATCGCAGGCTTTACACCCGCAAATCAAAGGTTAAACCCCGTTTTATGCGCAATCAATCCTTTCCGATGCGTTTGAACGTCTTGCGCGACCAGAGGTCTATTTTCTGCAAATCCATTCTTTCGGTGCCCGTGGCATCGTAGAACAGATTGTACATGAGTATGACGTAATAAGGAAGTACTATCGCAAAGGAAAGTCCGTCCAGAATTACTCTTGCCACGGTACTGTCCGTGACTGCGCCGACGATTATCATGACCAGCTGTATTGGCACAACCGCAACGGCAATCGTGAACGCCGTACGGAATACCTTGCCGGACATATTGCTCCATCCCATTCTGAAAGCCTCACGCGTCCTCAATCCCGTATGAAGCATGAACGGCGGCCACAGAATTATGCAGGAGAAAAGCAGTATCAGCCCGAAAGTCACCGCCAACCATGACAGAATTGAAAACGCCAGCCACGCGCCGCCGCTTCCGAATGCCACCGCCCAGAGATAATACAAAACCGTCAGAAGCAAATCTCCGAGCACGAACACCACTCCCACAAAGAGAGCAAACTGTATCGCAGTGAGAATGTTGTAATTTATGCGCGTCTTTGCCCTGCGGAAGGATATGGTGAACTCCCCTATCCTCATGTGCCTGTCCACGATGCCGAACATCAGCGCAAGTACGAACACATAGAGTATCAGCCCCACTATGCCCAGATAAAAAATGTCGAACGGCAGAACGTGCATGTCCTCGTAAAGATGGGCGAACGTGTCGTAAACGACATGCTTGTATTTAAACAGGTAATGGAGCGACGCCGACGGAGAAAACAGCAACGCCGAAAGCAAGGACGGCAACGTCGCGAGCAATACGAGTTGCGGACCCTTGTCGAAAAAATATTTAAGAGTGGACTTCGTAATATTCATGATTATTACTCCTGTCGGTCGCTCTCCCTTTGTTTGCCGCGAAGTATCATATCAACGCGGCGAGTTTGTCTTTCAGTTTTGCGGCTTTTTCCTGCGCACGGGCAAGTTTTTCGCGTTCGCCGTCGACCAGTTTCTGCGGAGCCTTGGCAACGAATGCGGCGTTGCCGAGCAGATTCCCGACGCGTGCTATGTCCGCTTCCACCTGCGCAAGTTCCTTTTGCAGGCGTTCTCTCTCCTTATCCGTGTCGATAAGGTCGCCGAGAGGAACCAGCACCTCGGCGCAATGTGTCACGACGGAAGTGACTTTCTCCGTGACCTCGCTCTTGTCCGAAACGAAGGTGACGGAAGATATGCCGGCCATCTTCTCGATATATCCCGCGACGCTCCTCATAAACTTCTCGTCCGCGGCTATGACGTACGCACCGAACTTCTTGGAGACGGGCACGTTCATTTCCGCACGCATGTTTCTGATTGCGACGATGGTTTCGCGCAGGCCTTCGAAGTTCTTTTCCTCTTTGCGGAATACGGTCTTCTTGTTGTAAGCAGGCCATTCCGACGTCATCAGCACGCTGCCCTTTCCCGCATACTTGGAATATATTTCTTCCGTCACGAAAGGTATGAACGGATGCAACAGTTTGAGTATCTGCGTGAGCACGTACGTCAACATTGCCACGGCGTGAGAGTGCGCTTTCTTGTCGCCGCTGTACAGCATGGGTTTCGACATCTCGATGTACCAGTCGCAGAACTCCGACCACGTAAAGTCGTAAAGTTTCGCGGCGGCAAGCCCGATTTCGTACTTGTTGAGGTTGATTGTCACCTCCTTGACAACGTCGTTCAAGCGCGTCAGAATCCACTTGTCCGCGCCGTTGAGCCTGGTCGGGAAGGAGAGGTCGTCGTCCTTCTCGATGTTCATGACGACGAAACGGCTGGCGTTCCACAGCTTGTTGACGAAGTTGCGACAACTCTCGATTTTGCCTTCCGTAAAGCGGGTATCGCTTCCCGGCGCTATGCCCGTGGCAAGCGAGAACCTCAATGCGTCCGCTCCGTATTTGTCGATGATTTCGAGGGGGTCGATTCCGTTGCCGAGGCTCTTGGACATCTTTCTGCCCTCCGCGTCACGCACTATACCGTGAATGAGCACTTCGTCGAAGGGCACCTCGTTCATCATTTCTATGCCGCTGAATATCATTCTGGCAACCCAGAAGAAGATTATGTCATAAGCGGTGACCAACACGCTGGTAGGATAGAAGTACGACAGATTCTTGTTCTTTCTGGGATAGCCCAACGTGCTGAAAGGCCACAGCGCGGAAGAGAACCACGTGTCGAGCACGTCCTCGTCCTGTCGCATTGCACCGCCGCACTTGGGACAAACTTTCACCTCGTTTTTGGAAACTACCATCTCTCCGCAATCGTCGCAATAATACGCGGGGATGCGGTGTCCCCACCACAGCTGTCTGGAAATGCACCAGTCCTTGATGTTCTCCATCCAGTTGAAATACGTCTTTTCGAAACGCCTGGGAATAAACTCCACCTTTTTGGTCTTGACGGCTTTGATGGCGGGTTCCGCAAGCGGTTTCATTTTGACGAACCACTGCTTGGAAACGATGGCTTCCACGGTTTCGCCGCAACGGTAACATTCTCCGACGTTGTGAGCGTAAGGCTCTATCTTTTCCAGATACCCCTGCGCTTTGAGGTCTTCCACGACGGCTTTTCTGCATTCCAGCCTGTCCATGCCGCAGTATTTGCCCGCATTCTCGTTCATTCTGCCGTCGTCGCCGATGACCCTGATGACTTCCAGATTGTGGCGCAGTCCGAGTTCGAAGTCGTTGGGGTCGTGAGCCGGCGTAATTTTGACCGCACCCGTGCCGAAACCGATTTCCACATAGTCGTCCGCCACCACGGGTATGATTCTGTCCGTGAGCGGCAATTTGAGCATTCTGCCGACATAAGGCGCCATCTTCTCGTCTTTCGGGTTGACGGCCACGGCGGTGTCACCCAACATGGTTTCGGGACGCGTGGTCGCAATGGTCACGTAACCGTCGCCGTCGGCAAAGGGATAACGGTAATACCAGAGGTTGGACTGCTGTTCGGAATACTCCACTTCCGCGTCGGAAAGCGCGGTCTTGCAATGAGGACACCAGTTGATGATTCTGTCACCGCGGTAAATAAGACCCTTTTTGTAGTAACGCACGAATGCGTCCAGCACCGCCGCCGAACAGTTCTTGTCCATGGTGAACGCCTCTTTGGACCAGTCGCAGGAAGTGCCGAGACGTTTGAGTTGTTCCACGATTCTGCCGCCGTACTGTTCCTTCCATGCCCAGGCGCGTTCGAGGAATCCTTCTCTGCCCACGTCGGCTTTCGTCAGTCCCTCCTCCTTCATCTTTTCCACGATTTTGACTTCCGTGGCGATGGAAGCGTGGTCCGTGCCGGGAAGCCAAAGTGCTTCGTAGCCCGCCATACGCTTGAACCTTATAATGATGTCCTGCACCGTCTGGTTCAGCGCGTGCCCCATGTGAAGCTGTCCCGTTATGTTGGGAGGAGGCATCATAATCGTGAAAGGCTCTTTGTCGTCGTTGGGGTGAGCCTCGAAGAATTTACCTTTCTGCCAGAAATCGTAAATCCGTTTTTCGAATTCGGGATTGTAAGTCTTGTCCATTTTTTCCATATTTATCGCCTTTTAGTAAAATTGCAAATCTCCGCGCCTCGGACGGCAGAGCCGCGCTCAACCTTCCGTTAGGTATATACCCTGCGGCATTATCGCTCCTCGGTACGGGAGCCGGATTCGTCTTCGGACGCAACGGCTTCGAAAGGACGGTTGCTGCTGTCCGTGGTCTTAGCGCTTTCCGAAGTCACGCGCTCCATTTCGCCGCTGTTGATTTTCCTGATTTGACGTATGATGTCGACGAGATAATTCACCGCCGCACCGTAGCTCAGGCAAATACCCCAGGAGAGAATTCCCCAGTCCGCATACATGACGTAGGGATGGAAGAATGAAAGTATCACGCCCACCGAAACCGTGAACGACGCAACCTTGCCCATCCAGTTTGCCTGCACTTTCGCGCCTTTCTTCATGACGAGGGGCGAAGCGCACACCATAATCGCCTCTTTGAGAAGAAGCAGAATGACGAATGCGTAGTGAACGTACCAACCGCCGCTTGCGGCTGCCGTGTTCGCTCCGAGAGGAGTGAGCCCCGTGCACAGCGAAAGGCAGAACAACACCGAAACGTGCATCAGCTTGTCGGCAAGAGGGTCAAGCACCATTCCGATGCCGGAAGTCATATTGAACTTTCTGGCAATCCAACCGTCGACGAGGTCGGACCCTGCCGCAACCACAAATACGCCGAATGCGATGTACAACAACACGGGGTCGCTGTTCAATCCCGCGAAAACCATAAGAAGAATGTAAGCGGGAATACAGAGAATCCTGAAATAAGTGATGAGATTCGGAATCGTCCAAAGCTCTTTTTTGTCTATCTGACCCATACCCTTGTAAGCCATCGACACGCCCACCTTTGAATAAGTTTATGTTATTATATCACTCCCGCGCATATATGTAAACTCTTTGAGAGAGAAGAAAGTCGGCTTTATCCGTCAAAAAGCCCTTACGTCTCCACGGTGCGCCCGCAAACGGAAACCCGTCAATAAAAAAGCAACGCGCCCTAAATGCGCGTTGCACCGTAACGGTTTTACCGCCCGTACCGCACGACGGCGGCGTCAGTCCGCAGTCAACCCAGAATGAGGTCGCCCGCTTCACGCGGAGTGGCGAAAAGGTATTTCACGCCGTGCGACAGCAGTTCTTCCCTGCTTCCGTATCCCCAGAGAACACCCGCACAGTCGACGTGGGCAAGAGCCGCGCCGTCGGCGTCGTACAGTCTGTCGCCGACCATGAGTATGCTTTCCCTTTCCTTCAACGCCATATTTTCGATGACGTATTCGATGACTTCCACCTTGCTTTCCCTCGACGTATCGCTTGCCGCGCCGCCAATGAAATCGAAATATTTGGCGAGATTCAGCTCTTCCATCATTTTAAAAGCAAAGCGAAGAGGCTTCGACGTTGCGAGCGCCAGCTTTTTCCCCGCCGCTTTCAGCCTTGCGAAAAGCTCTTCCACCCCGTCGTAAACGCTGCACTCTTTCCAACCGTGCACCTCGTATTCCGCGCGGTAAAGCTTTATCAGCTCTTCTATCACCGGACCGTCCACGCCGAGAATCTCCCGCATGGAAACTCTGAAAGGCGGACCCACCATCATATCGAGTTGTGCTTCCGTATAAGGAATTCCCTTTGCGTCGAGAGCGATTTTTATGCAGCGTACAATGCCGGGCTTGCTGTCCGTGATTGTGCCGTCAAGGTCGAAAAAAACTGTGTCGTATGCCGACATTTATCCTCCGAACGCGCCTGTTGCGCGAATTTAACGCCGCCTGTTTCCCGAACGCCGCATTGCGCGGACGTATTGCAGATGCGGTACGATAAACCTGTTGAAACGCCGCGCTTCAAGCGCGGCGACAAATTACAGCGTGTGAGCTATGTAGTCTGTCCTGTCCTCGTCCGTCAGCGCAATGGCGGGAATGTCGAGTATGGTCATTGCTCCGCGCACGCCCTTCGCGAACAGTCTGGCGTTGGCTTTTGCGTATGCCATGAGCACGCTTGCGGTAAAGTCGGGGTTGCTTTCCAGTTTGAGTGCGAATTCCAGAGAATGGTGTGCGCCGTTGACTTCTCCGCTTCTCAGCACGAAACCGCCGTGGGGCATTGCGCCGTGGTCGCGGTCGAATTCCTCTTCCGTAATGAAATGCACCACCGTGTCGTACTCGTCGAAATAGTTGGGCATAGTGACAATCTTTCTTTCGATTTCCGCCTTATCCGCCCCTTCCGCCGCGACGACGAAACACTCGCGCAAGTGCTTGTCTCTCGTCGTGAGTTCCGCGCCTTTGCCGCTGCGCGCCGCGTCAAGCGCCTCCTGCTTGGGAACGGTGTACTGAATGCCTTTGACGACGCCTTCGATTCTGCGGACGGCTTCGCTGTGTCCTTGCGACACGCCTCTGCCCCAGAAAGTCTGAGACACTCCGTCGGGAAGCACCCCGCCGAACACCGCGCGCATCAGAGAAAACAGACCCGGGTCCCAGCCTATGCCGATAAAGGAGAGATTTCCGTTTTCGGTGGTTATACGTTGCATTTCGGTAACGTAATCCCTCATTCTTGCGTGAGTGTCGAAGCTGTCAACCGTGTTGAAAGACGCCGCGCAACGCATTCCGAGGTCGGTCAAATCGTTTGCGGAACCCGTGCAAAGAGCAAGAACGTCGATTTTGCCCTTGAAGTTCTCTATGTCGGACTGTTTGTAAAACGCCGTGCCGAAAGGCGACTTCATTGAGGAAGGTTCACGTCGGGTGAAAATGCCGACGAGTTGGAATCCGTCCTGTGTGCACGCGATTTTCTCGCACGCTTTTCCGAGATTGCCGTAGCCTACGATTGCAATTCTTACCATATACAGTCCTCCGTGTTTTTCGGGCGGGTTATCCCGCCGCTTCAATATGGGAAAAATTTTACAACAATACGGCGCAAAACGCAAGCGCGCAAGCAAAAAAAACCGATGTCGCATAGTTTGATATTGTGTTATAAAAAAATTCCGCATTGGCAATGATACGGGGTATGGAAATGATAAAGCGAGGAGAAATCTATTACGCCGATTTGAGTCCTGTTGTCGGGAGCGAGCAAGGCGGAGTGCGTCCCGTACTGGTCGTGCAGAACAACGTGGGAAACAAATACAGCCCCACCGTCATAGCGGCGGCAATAACCTCACAACTCGAAAAAGCAAAACTCCCCACCCACATCAACCTTCCCGCGGAAGAATACGGACTTCCCAAAAACTCCGTGGTTTTGCTCGAACAAATACGAACGCTGGACAAAAAGCGTCTTAAAGAAAAAATAGGCGAACTGCCCTCGGGAATGATGGCACGCGTGAACGAAGCTCTGCTCATTTCTCTGGGTTTTTTCGAAACCTAACAGGGAAAACCGTAAAAAACGAAATCGCGCCTTCCGACGCGGTTTTTCTTAACCGTCGTTTTCTTTCGCGACTTATAGGTTTTCCGACGACGCTTTGAAAATCGGAATGCCCGAACAGATTTTTCCGCATTACGACATGCCGTAGTGCAAAAATCGGAATCAAAGCCGCATTATTCCCTGCAATTCGTCGAATACGAGGGGCAAACAACTCATAAGGTCGTCGGGAAGATGTGCAAGCGCGTTTATGCGGCTGAATTCCGCCGCTCTGCCCAAAGCGTACGCGCCCGTCCTTGCGGCGGTCAAGGGGTCGACCTTCCAGGCAAGCAAACCGCCGATGATTCCCGACAGCACGTCACCGCTCCCGCCCTTCGAGAGTCTGGAATTGCCCGTGACGTTTTCGTAAACTTCCCTGCCGTCGCTGATATAACTTTCGTGTCCTTTTAACACCACGACGCAATCATGCTCGGCGGCGTACTCTCTGCAAATCCATGCGGGAGAAGCGGCTATCTTTTCCGCCGGAACACCGCAAAGTCTGCTCATTTCTCCCGTGTGCGGAGTAAGCACGGCTCTGCCGCGGAAATCTCCTATGTTTGCCGCGCACTTCAAACCGTCCGCGTCCAGCACGAAATTGCACTTCGTTCTGTCGAGGACGTGCCGCACGTAGCCCTCTGCGTCACCGTCCGCAAAGCCCATACCGATGGCAAACGATGTTGCCTTAACGGCAAGTTTATCCGCCGTTTTTTCGTCATAAAGTGCGTTTCCGTCTCTCGAAGGCAATGGGAACACGGCAGAATATCTGACAACGGGATACAGCGCGGCAGCCAGAAAATCGGGCACGGCAAGCACCGTCGTGCCTGCGCCCGAGCGCATTGCCGCCTCACCCGAAAGCGACAGAACTTCCGCCGCGGACATGGCCGAAAATTGCGGAGCACCGACGTAATTCGCACTGCCGCCGACGATTACGCACCGCCCGAAGCTGCCCTTGTGTCCCTCTTCCGTGCGAAAAGGCAGCCTGAACTGCAGGCTATCCAAATCGTTCTTTTTGATTTCGGTCGAAGTATCGGCACTCATGATTCAGACGGTTGAAAATTCCTTTTGCGAAAAATCATTCCGCAAAGTGCGCCATGCACGTGGCTTTGCGACTGCGGCAAATTCACCGCTCATTATTCAGTCGGGTCGTCATCATCGGACGCTCCGTCGCACAGGCTCGAAACCGCCTTCGAAATGACGGAATTTTCAAAGCCCTTCTGATACAAAAAGGCGCTCACTTTCGCAAAATCTTTCTTGTTTACGATGCGTTTCGACGCAACGTAACGCGAAGCGAAAGAGACCGCCTTTTCAAGTTCTTTTTCATCGGACAAATACTCGTCCGCGGCACGCAAGGCAAGCTCCTGCGACACTCCTTTTTCGGCAGTCAGTTTGTAAATCAACCTCTTTCTGCCGTATTTTCCGCCGTAATATTCGAAAAAATCGCGCACGTAGGCTTCGTCGTCGACATAGCGGTATTCCTTGGCACGGTCAATCGCCTCTTCCGTTTCGGCGACGCGGTAGCCCTTGGAGCGGAGTTTGTCGCGGACTTCTCTCTCCGAGCGGGGCGAGGCGGCAAGATATTTCACTGCCGCTTCGAACGCTTCGGGTCTGTTTTTGCGGTCTTTTCCGTTTTCCACGGGGGTTATTTCACTCTGTAAACCCAGCCGAATTCGTCGGGATAGCGTTCGGTCTGGATTCCCGTGATTCTGTCATAGAGCCACGCCGTGATTTTGCCCATTTCGCCGCCGTTGATTTCCATAATCAAATCCTTGTAGGCAATGGTTCCCACGGGCGAAATGACAGCTGCGGTACCCGTTCCGAATGCCTCGTCCAGCTTCCCGTTGCGGTAAGCTTCCACGACTTCGTCGATGGGAACGTGTCTCTCTTCCACCTTGTAGCCGTATTTACGGAGTACCTGCAATGCGCTGTCGCGGGTGATACCGCGCAGAATGGAACCGTCGAGCATGGGCGTAACCACCGTGCCGTCGATGACGAAGAACATATTCATCGCCCCGACTTCCTCGACATACTTCTTTTCCGCACCGTCCAGCCAGAGCACCTGGTCGTAGCCCTTTTCTTTGGCTTTTTCGCCGGCAAGCAGACTGCATGCATAGTTGCCCATGCACTTCGCCTCTCCGGTACCGCCCTTGGACGCACGGGTAAATTCACTCTCGACGATGAGTTTTGTGGGTTGAAGTCCGTTCTCGTAATAGCTTCCCACAGGAGAAAGAATTATGCTGAACAGGAACTTTTTGCTGGGGTGAACACCGAGAAAAGCCTCCGAACCGAACATGAACGGACGGATGTAGAGAGCGGTTCCGGGATTGGTGGGAATCCACTCCTCTTCCAGCTTGACCAACTCGCAGAGTGCGGCAAGCACGGTGTCTATATCAAGCTGTGCCATGCAAAGACGCTCCGCACTTCTGTTCATGCGCACGAAATTGTCGCGGGGGCGGAACATCGTGATTTCGCCCTTTGCGTTCTTGTACGCCTTGAGCCCCTCGAAAATGCCCTGACCGTAATGCAGGGAGCAGCAGGCGGGATTGACCTTGAAATCGTCGTAAGGAACGATTTCGGGCTCACCCCAACCGCCTTTCGCGCTGTCATACTCCATGACAAGCATATGGTCGGTAAAATACTTACCGAAACCGAGTTTGTTGAAATCGGGTTTTTGCTTTCTTTCTTTGACCATTGTGATTTTCATAACAACTCCTCAAACGCCGGTTAGCGTATATAGATTCTTCGGTTATTCGACAGTTTATCCTGCATCCGTCTGTTTCGGTCGGACAAACCGCCGTCGGTTTCGCCGTGCCTTTGCCGCAGGCTGTCTTCCGCTTCGGAGCACGATTCGTGTGTAAAATCGCACGCACTGCGGAAAACGCGCGACACGACACAAAAATTTGTCGTGTTTTGTCCTCTGCAATCCCACTGATTAGAGGCAGTATACGTTTCGTGTTGCGCAGTCGACGACCATGGAGATTTCGCATAGACGACCGACTCAAATTTACAGTACACGATTCGTGCATTGTTTCGGTTGTTCAGACGCAGCCGTTGGTTTTTCCTTATCAATCGGGAATGACCGCATAGCCGCAACCGCTTTCCGATGGAACAACGGCGCCTCCCGTGACCGCCGCAACGGCGTCGCGTACTTTCTCGGCAAAGTCGGTGTCCACGAAATACGTTGCCGTCACGCCGTCCGCATAGCTCACGCTTTCGCACACGGCGCGGTTCTTGCGAAATGCGTTCTCCACGGCGGAATACTCCTGATAGCCGCATTCGACCGTCATTCGCACACATTCCGTGAATCGGACGGTCACAGCGCTGTCCAGCGCTTTCGCCACACTCTCCGTGTATGCGCCGACAAGCCCGCCCGCGCCCAGCTTTATTCCGCCAAAATACCTTGTCACCACGGCAACGGTTTTGACCAGGCCTTTCTTTTTCAGCACTTCCAATATGGGCTGACCTGCCGTACCGCCAGGTTCCCCGTCGTCGGAAAAGCGCGCGGCAGTACCGTTCTCGTCGGATATATAGGCGTAACAGTTGTGCGTGGCGTCGGAATATCTCTTTCTGACGGCGCGGACGAATTTCTCCGCGTCCTCGTCGTCCTCTATTCCCGCGACGGTTGCAATGAACACGGAACGACGGATTTCCGTCCGCTCCGAAGTTTCACCCAGCAACGTCGTGTAATTCTTACTCAACTGTCACCTTGTAGAAGTTCTTTTTGCCTTTCTGCAAGACAAAACCGTTCGCCGCCTGACTGTCCGTAATCGTCGCGGCAAAATCCGTGACTTTGACTCCGTCGACGCTGATGCCGCCGCCCTGAATGAGACGTTTCGCTTCACCCTTGGACGGGACCTTCGCAACCGCAACGAGTATGTCCGCAACGGCAGTCATTCCTTTTGGGATGACAGCGGACGGCATATTGTCGCTGTCGCCCGAAAACGCCGCCTTTGCCTTTGCTAGAGCGTCGTCGGCGGCTTCCTTGCCGTGCACCATGGAAGTGAGCTCGTAAGCCAGTCTTTCTTTTGCGGCGTTCATGCGCTCGTCGTTGTATCTGGTGAGCTCCTTAATCTCGTCGAGAGACAGGAACGTGAGGAACCTGAACACGGTTTCGACGTCGACGTCGGGAATGTTTCTCCAATACTGGAAGAAATCGTACGGACTGGTCTTTGCCGCATCGAGCCACACGGCTCCCTTTGCCGTCTTGCCCATTTTGATGCCTTCGGAAGTCGTCAGAAGCCCGAACGTAATCGCAAACGCGTCCTTGCCTTCCTTCCTGCGAATGAGGTCGGCACCCGCGAGTATGTTGGACCACTGGTCGTCGCCGCCGCACTGCAAGACGCAACCGTACTTCCTGTTGAGCACAAGAAAGTCGTAGGACTGCATGAGCATATAGTTGAACTCCAAAAAGCTGAGCCCCTTTTCCATACGCGCCTTGAAGCACTCCGCCGTCAGCATTCTGTTTACGGAGAAATGAGCGCCTACTTCGCGCAGGAAGTCGATATAGTTGAGGTCAAGCAGCCAGTCGGCGTTGTTGACGATGATTGCGCCGTTTTCGCCCTCGAAACTGATGAAACGCGCCATCTGTTTCTTGAAACATTCCACGTTGTGGGCAATGGTTTCCTTGGTGAGCATACTGCGCATATCCGTTCTTCCGGAAGGGTCGCCGACCATGGCGGTACCGCCGCCTATCAGAATGATGGGTTTATGTCCGGCATCCTGCAATCTCTTTGCGACGATGAGTTGCATGAAGTGCCCGACGTGAAGGCTGTCGGCAGTGGGGTCGAACCCGATATAAAAACACTGCGGACCGCTGTCGAGCAACTTTTTGAGTTCGTCTTCGTAGACGGTCTGTTTGACAAGACCGCGTTCACGCAATTCGTCGATAATGTTGAGTTTGGACATAAATATCACCTTTATAAGTCTTTTAGAAATCTTTTGAAAATTATATCACCAAAAACGCACGCGCGCAACACAAAATGCAAAGCGAATCAAAAAGAATGAATTTTATCGAAATTCTTTGCCGTCAGACCTCTTTGTCGGTAACGGAAGACAAAACGGCGTCCAACATGCCTTCGAAGGCGTCGCCCACGGCTTCGTACGCCGCAAGCTCCATACCGTAAGGGTCGGCAATCTCCGTTCCCGCCACTTCGGAAAGCGAACGGACGTTGCACGAAGGGTATTTTTCGTGCAAAGCGTCACGCAACGCATCCGTCATCGCAAACACGTAATCGGACTGTGCCGCAAGCGCGTCGTCAAAGGTCTTTGATACATAATTTGCAGCATCTATCCCCCTGGATTTCAAAACGGCAACCGTATTCGGATTGACGGGAGTTCCCCCGCTCATAAGCCCCGCGCTGTCGGTTTCGCACTCGAAACCGACCTTTTTCGCGTAGTCGCGGAACATATACATCAACATCGGACTGCGGCAGGTGTTTCCCGTGCAAACGAACGTGATTTTCATACGATTTTTCCCCCTGCGGCCTTGACGACACGGTTCATTACGGAGCGCTCGATGCCTGCGCCCTTCAAGGTTTCAATGATGATTACGTCATAGAGTTTTTCCGCCGTTCGCAATGCGGAATAGACGTTGCGCATATAATCTTCCGCCGTAACCCCCAGCGAAACCAGATTCCTGTCCTGCGTCACGTCGCGGTAAATGTCTCTGAACACCAGTACGGGGTGTTTCCCCTCTGCCAGCATACCGTCGTAATACTCCACAGCCGACGAGACGCTTTCGGCGGCAACCGTCGTCACCTTCGGCGCATAATGCTCGTATTTCATTCCGGGCGATTTTGCGATTTTCAGCTCCTTGCCGTGCAGGGAAACTTCACCCAAAACTTCGGCAAGCATTTCCGCCGTGACGGCGCCGGGACGAAGTATCGCAGGCATCTCCGAAGTAAGGTCCAGCACCGTGGATTCTATTCCCACACCGCACGGACCGTCGTCGAGAATGAGCCCAACCTCGCCTTTCAAATCGTCGTAGACGTGTTGTGCCGTGGTTGGCGAAACGTGTTTGCTCCTGTTTGCCGACGGTGCGGCAAGCGGCGCGGAACGCGCTATCAGTTCACGTGCGTATTTATTGTCGGGCATTCTCACGGCAACCGTGTTTCCGCCGGCGGTAACAACGAAAGGAATTTTGTCGGATTTGGGCAAAACCACCGTCAGCGCACCCGGCATGAATTTTTGGGCAAGCAGGAAGAATTCCGACGGGACGTCCACGGCGATATCCCGCACCTGTTCGGGTGACGCGATATGCACGATGAGTGGGTTGTCCTGCGGCCTTCCCTTTGCCGCAAATATCTTTTCCACGGCTTTGCCGTTGAAGGCGTCCGCACCCAATCCGTATACGGTTTCGGTGGGAAAAACAACCAATTCGCCCTTTTTTATGAGCGAAACGGCCTCGTCAAGTCCTTTTTCTGCTTTTACAATGCGTGTTTCCAATTCCATTTTGCGCCTTTTGCACGCTCGCGAAATCACTTTTCGTCCGTATCGGAGCGGGCGGCTTTCTTCTTTTTTACAGAGACGGCAATCACCGTGACCGTCACGGCGACAATCACCGCGGCTCCCGCGCATATCACGCCTATCGCCCACGTCGGGAACTCTTTTCCTTCGGGCGCACCGTCTGCAAGCACGGGCGAAGCCATGTCGTCGCCGGTGAGGAAGTAGACGTACTGATTGCCGTCCTTCTCGTGCTGTCCGATGAGGAAGACCAGGTTGTTGTCGGCGTTGGGAGAATAGATTATGCAAGTGACGAGGTCTGCCTCGTGCACGACGTTCTTGTCGACGGAGGCGTCGAAATTCTTTGCGCCGTAATATGTCACTCCGTCGATTGTCTTTTTATACACATAGCAGCCGCGCTTATACAGCGCGCTTCCGCCGCTCGACGAGGCAATGTCCGCAAGCGGTGCCGTCTTGCCGTCACTCATCTTTTCGATGACGGTGCCGTCCCTTCCCAACAGAACGCCTTTGTTGCCGTCGGCAAGAACGGCGTAGGTGTAATATCCGCGGAAGGGCTCTATGCGGGAATAGACAAAGTCGATGACGAGTTCGCCTTGCAGATTGAACGCACCGTAACGCACAGCGTTGGACTCGTTCAGTTTGGAAACAATAATCATGTCGCCGTAAAGGTTGGCGGTCAGAATGTCGTAATCCTTGTTTTCGAACACCTTGTTTCCCTTTTCGTCGTAAAGTTTTAGGGTGCTTGGCATGACGGGGTTGTAACCGTAGCCGTCGGTAAATTGCAGAAGCAAATCGTAATAGCCTATTTTATCGCGACTTGCCGCTCCTTCGACTTTCGTGCCCACGTTTCCCGTGAGCGAATAGACGATACGCAGATTGTTGTCCAGCACAAGCTGGTCGTACTCCGCCTCTCTGTTTGCGGGAATGTAGAGCGCAAACGAAGCGAAATTGTAACCGCTGTTCAAAAAGCTGCTCGGCACTATGGCAACGG
Source organism: uncultured Clostridia bacterium (assembly GCA_944349635.1). Classification (GTDB taxonomy): domain Bacteria; phylum Bacillota; class Clostridia; order Christensenellales; family CAG-917; genus Limadaptatus. The sequence continues at coordinate 64,861 of CALVNH010000003.1, forward strand.
AGTTGGACCCCACGCTGACGGTCGGACATCTGGACGAATCGTTGTCGTAATAGGTGTTGACCATATTCAGGAAGATATAGTCGGACTCATACTGTTCGCGTTTGCCGGAATCGGGATAATACAGATAGCGCGTGACTATTCCGTAAGAATTGTTGTAATAATAGGTGTAATCCTCGGTGGAAGAAGAGCCCCACTCTTCATGAACGTAAAACTTTCCGTTCCCGAGATAAGTTGCTTCCGTGTAATACTTGGTGTGGTCGTCTGCGGCGGCATAGGTGCCGAAAGCGGGCGCCTTGACATCGGGAGAAGCGGAAGCCGTCTGCGGCACGGAATAGATGTAGGACGACACTTCCTTGTCGGAGTTGGTGTATTTGACGGTCACGTACTTGTCGTCGAACGCGAGAAGATTGTCGAGACTTTTGGAAGGATTGTAGACCCTGCACGCGAGTTCACCCGTGGAAGCGCGGTAAATCGGAGTGTAAAGCGTCACGCCTTCGGCGCGGCACGCGACGTCGTAAAGAGGATTCACGGCGACGAGTTCGGAATCGAGGATTCTGATTGCGTCGTAGATTTTGACGGAGGAAGTCACACCCGCGGTTTTGGACAGCGAAATCACTTCCCTGCCGTTTGCGTCAAGCACGCCGACCTTTTCGCCGCCCGTGCGCACCGCAATCATTCCGCACTCGACGTCGATTGCCTGCACGGCAACGTAATCGGCAATCAGCAAATCACCCACCGTCTTGTCCGTGCCCGCCGTGGATTTGATGACGGAGAGATTCTTGGTGGAGGAGTTCTCCACGATATAGCTGTCCAGCGCGCGGATATACCCTATATCGGAATCGCCGTGTCCCGACGTGGAAGTCAGCACGGTATAGCCGTTGGGCACCACCACCTGCAACGCCGAACCGTTCAGCTGCGAATAGGAGGAAACCCCGCGGTAAATCTCACCGATGGAAGGATACTTTTCTCCTCCGAACTTGTCACACCCCGCAAAAGCAAAAGCGGCACACGCAAGCACAAGCACGAGCACCAACACGGAAAGTCTTTTCATTTTCATCTTTGCTCCTTAAAGTAACTGCCGTCGGGACGCACTCCGAGAGTGCGGTACACGAAATCGGCAAGCATTATGTTTGCTCTGTTTTTCAGGGAATCGGGAATTTCGCGGTTCTCGCCCGCAAGGAAAGCGCGGGAAACGGCGTCGATTTTTATGCCGTCGAAAGAGGCGCAATGCGGACACACGACGCCGTCCGATTCCGAATAAGAAGCGTCGCCGTCCAGAATGCAACGGCAAGCGGAGCACGCGGAAAAATCCAGTCCAGCACCGTTGTCGTTGAGCGTATGCAACAAAAAATCGCACACGGCGTCCGCCGCGGCTTTGTTTTCGTACGCCATTGCTTTCAGTTCGTTCACGGAGTGTAAAAAGAGGGAGGGTTGCGCCTCGGGAGAAAGCCTTGCCAGCATTTCGAGAATCAGACACGCCGCATAATACTTGTCGATGTCCGCCGTTATCGGCGAAAAGGAATCGTACTGCACGCAGTCCGTGACTATGTATCTGTCGCCCTTGCCGCTCAGCATATACTCGCCGAAGTTCATCGGCGCCGCGGCATAGCGCAGTTTTGCGCCGGGTTTCAGGCAACTTTTGGCGGACGCGGTAAGCTTTCCCTCTTCGAGGGAAACGAGGGTCAGAATCAAATCAGCTTCGCGGTACGGCACCGCTCTCGTCACTATGGCTTTTACCTTCTTGTCCATACTCCGTGTCGCGCAAAGCGCGGTAGGCGTTGTAAAATTCTATTTTGCCCGTGGCAGTAAACATTTTCCAGAAATCGTTGCCGTTCATCATACGGCTAGTTTGTTTCCGCAAAAACGTTTTATACCGTTGCCCTCACGCCGCGCGCGACGCGTCGGAGGACGTCATTTCTTGAAATCCTTCGGGTCGTAACCAAGCTCCCGCATAAGATAGTCGCTGTCGCGCCATTCGTTCTTGACGCGCACGTAAAGCGTCAGAAACACCTTTGCGCCCGTCAGCTCTTCCAAATCCTTGCGAGCGGCCGTGGCGATGGATTTCAGCGTCGCACCGCCTTTGCCTATGACAATGGCCTTGTGAGACTGCTTTTCGCACACCACGTCGGCGTCGATGTCGTAAATGTCCTTGTCATCGCGCGGGGAAAATTTGTTGACGTAAACGCCTATGCCGTAAGGCACTTCCTTGTCAAGCAGATAAAGGGCCTTTTCCCTTATGATTTCCGCCGCCATGAAGCGCATGGAGCTGTCCGTGTACATATCTTCGGGGAACATCGCCACGCCATCGGGAAGCTGCTTTTTGAGCTCTTCCGTAAGAGGTTGCAGATTCTCGCCCTTTTTGGCGGATACCGGCACAACGGCGTTCAGCCCCTTGATTCCGTTCAGTTTTTCCAACGACGCAAACATCGTGTCGCGCGTCACGGCGTCCTCTTTGTTGAGCGCCACCGTCACGGGAAGCTGTTCGGCGTATTTTTCCAGAAATTCGTAATCCTCTTTCTGCAACCCGCGGGAAGCGTCGATGACGTAAAGGACTTCGTCCACGTCTTTCAGGCTGCCCGAAACGGCCTGCATCATATACTCGCCCAGCTTGTTTCTTGCGCGGTGAATTCCGGGAGTGTCGATGAACACCATCTGGCTGTCGCTGTCGTTCACTATGCCCAGAATTTTGTTGCGCGTGGTCTGCGGGCGCCAGGAAACTATGGCGACCTTTTCGCCTACCAGCGCGTTAATCAATGTTGATTTGCCCGCGTTCGGCAGACCTGCTATACAAATAAAACCCGATTTCATCTTGTCCTCTGTGCAAAATCCTTTTCTCTTGCGGAAAAGTCAGTTTGCGCTCCTTCCGAGTCCGACGTCTTTCATAACCTCTTCGGCAATGCCAGTCATCTCTTTTTCACCCTGCTCCGTGACGTGGTCGAAGCCGAGCAGATGAAGCAGTCCGTGACAGGCGAGATAGGCAAGTTCGCGCCTGAAACCGTGGCCGTACTCCTCCGCCTGTTTCCTTGCTCGTTCGCGCGAAATCATTATACTGCCGAGCGCTACCCGTTTTCCGTCGAAGGCCTCGTCGGAAAAGTCACTTGCCGCGACGGGAAGTTCGAGTCCGTCGAAATACGGAAAACTGAGCACGTCGGTTTCGCTGTCGATACCTCTGTTCTCGCGGTTGAACTGTCTGACCGTTTCTCCGTCCGTCACCGCGAGGTCGACGGTGAAAATGTCGTCTTGTCCCAGTCTGCGGTACAGAGCTCTCTCCACCGCGCCTATGAGACGACGCTCCGAGAATGTCAATCCCGTGTACTCTATCATAGTCTCTTTTTGTCGTAGGACACTCTGCCGTGTTGAACGCGCGGAAGCGTCTCGATAATGGTGCTTCTTATGACGGCGAGGTCCTTCATCGTGACGGGACACTCGTCGAACTGTCCGAGTTTGAGTTTTTCGTCGATGAGACTCTTGACTCGCGCCTCGTACTCTTCCTTGCTCTCCGGTGTGTAAGCTCTCATCGCCGCTTCCACCGTGTCGGCAATCATAATGATTGCGGAAATTTTGCTCTGCGGTTTGGGACCCGGATACGTGAAATTCCTTACGGACAGGTCTCCCTCCTCCGTCAGATTAAGCGCCTTTCTGTAAAAGTATCCGACGGGAGACGTGCCGTGATGTTCCTTGCACACGGCGACGATTTCGGGAGGCAGTCTGTACTGCTTGGCAAGAATCTCTCCGAACACCGTATGCGAAGTGATGACGCTGACGCTCACTTCGGGAATAAGTTCGTCGTGCGGATTGTAGGTGGACTGGTTCTCGGAAAAATAAACGGGAGATTTGAGTTTGCCTATGTCGTGATAGTAAGCGGCGGCGCGTGCGAGATTGGGATTCTCCCCTATGGCGTTGGCGCAGGCCTCGGCGAGATTGCCGACCACCAACGAATGATTGAACGTACCGGGCGCTTCGCTTGCCAGACGTTTGAGCAGAGGCTGGTTGAGGTTGGTCAGTTCGTTCAGGCGGAAATCGTCCGCGATGTTAAAAATGCCCTCGAATATCGCGACGAGCGGGGTAAACACGAATACCGCCGCCGCAGAAGAACCGTAAGACCACAACGGATTGAACAACAAATCGATTCCGACTTCGCCCGTAGCCAGCGTACAGACTATGACGAGGGGCACGGACGCCAGCGCCGCCATAAGCGCGCCTATAATGAACTGCAACCGCGTGAGATGTTTGTTCACCAGCGAATTGATTGCAATCGCGGCAACGAAATTGCACACCACGGAGATGAGCAACCCCGTGATACGTACGTCAATGAACTGTTCGCCGTATCCGTAAGCAAAGATGAGCATACACGCCGCCACCAGCGTGGTAATCATCGAAGTCCTGCGGTTGGACAGCTCCACGAGCACCAGCGCGCAAAGACTGAGAGGCAGTGCGTACACGTTCAAAAACCGCGTGGTGGCAAGACTCACGATATAGGTTATTGTCAGCGTGACGACGGACAGAAGATAATGCCTGCCGGCGAATTTCCCCGCTTCCTCATAGTTGTAAATGCCGAAAAACATTATGCCGAAAAGCACGGCGTTCGTTGCGAAAAGTCCGCTGGTCGCCGCCGCGTGATGCGGTGAAAATGACAGGGCAAAATCCCCCGTCATATAAATGGTGAACACCGTCAGCAGCATTGAAATCAACAAGGCCGGCGGGTAAACCTTGGCAAACGTGACGAACATCTTGCGCCGTTTGAGTACGGCGGCTTTTTCCGAACTTGTCAGTTCGTCGAAACTCTTTTTCATATCACTCCTCGGAAGAAGAAGCTTCCGCTCCGTCCTCCTCCTTGCGCCTTTCGGCATCCTCTTTTGCCGCACGGTCGTAAGCACGGATAATCCTGCTCACGAGTTCGTGCCTCACCACGTCGCAGCATTCCAGCCTGACGACGGCAATATCCTTCACACCTTTGAGCACTCGCTCGGCGTGCGTGAGTCCGCTTGTGACGTTGCGGGGCAAATCTATCTGCGTATCGTCTCCCGTAACGACCATTTTGCTGCCCTCTCCGAGACGCGTGAGAAACATTTTCATCTGCTCTTTCGTCGTATTCTGCGCCTCGTCGAGAATTATGAAACTGCGGTTGAGCGTCCTTCCGCGCATATAAGCGAGCGGCGCGATTTCCACCAGACCGCGTTCGATGTTCCTCTGATAAAACTCGCTCCCGCCCATAAGCTCTTCCAGAGCGTCGTAGAGCGGACGGAGATAAGGGTCAACCTTCTCCGCAAGGTCACCGGGAAGAAAACCCAGTTTTTCTCCCGCTTCCACGGCGGGACGCGTGAGAATGATTTTGTCCACTTCGCGGTTTTTGAGAGCGTCGACCGCAAGTGCGACGGCAAGATAGGTCTTGCCCGTGCCGGCGGGTCCTATGCCGAACACCACGCTGTTGCTCTTTATGGCGTCGACGTACAATTTCTGCCCGAGGCTTTTTGGGAAAACGGCTTTTCCTCTGCCTACCGTCACGGATTCGAACAAATCCTTCACGTTGGACACCTTGCCTTTGCGGACCATATCAACGACGGCTTCCGTCTGTTGTGTTCCGATGGGCTCCTTAGAGGACAGCGTTACAAGCGCGTCGATTGCGGCAATGGCGCTCTCGACGTCGCCCTTTTCGCCCGTGATTTTCAGAGAATCGCTCCCGGTGAAAACGGAAACGCCGAAACTGTCTTCCAACAGTTTCACGTTGTTGTCAAGGCCTCCGAATATTTCTTTGAAAGCCTCGTAATTGTCTATGTGTTTTTCTTTCGAAATTCTCATTTGCCTACCGTTGCAACCGAGGTTCAGACGTCTATGCGCTCCTCCGCCTCCAAAGTAACTTTGACATAAGTGCCGCCCTCCGCCCGCCTCACGGAAACAATGCTGTCCGTCACGACGGCGTCGGGAGAGAGTTTCTCCCTAACGGAAGAAACCGCGGCGGCAGTCATCTGCTCTTCCGTCATCGTGTTCTGCATCTCGGTGTAGCGCACTTCCCTGAACGTGTACTCGAACACCCCGTATCCGAAGAGAAAGGAATTGCGAAACGTATTCACAGACAATTCAAACTCTTCAAACGGCGAATCGGGAGTCTCGGGCACCTTTCCGAAAAAAGACAGCCTGGTGTAGGTCTTTGTGTCGCCGTATTCCCTCGTGATTACCGTGTCGGGATAAAACAGCGTGGCTTCCGTGTAAGTTTTTCCGAAAACCTCGCCGTTCGCGGCGCAGGCCACCCGTTCTTCGCCGACAAGCACGTAAGGGGCAATCAGCGCTGTTCCTTCATCGACGACGTCGCCGTACTTTACAAGCAACGTTCCCGAAAACACGATTGCTCTCGTGACGACGGCACGTTTGGAAGCTGCGACGGAAGAAGTGGGCACAGTGTCGAATTCGGCGTCGTCGCGCTCGTTGCGTACGACCACGTACACGCGCGTACCGCGTTTGGTCACGGAAGCAAACGAAATCCCGTAAAGCGAAAGGATGCGTTTTTCCACCGCGTCGGCGTCGAAGTCCCATAAAAACGCCCCACGCACAACGCCGCTTTCCGTCAGTATGCGCGAAATCTCCGCGTTGCATTCTCCGTCCGTGACAATGTCGCTCACCGAAAACGGATATACGCACAACGCCCCCGTCACCAGCAACGCGCCCGCCAGAATCCCCCACCTGCGCAACAGCCGCAGAATGCGGAGAAACGGGCCCGTTTCTTTTATTATTATATAATCATAGCATAGTGAATCAAAGATTGCAACAACCTTTGTCTTGTCCGATGAGGGTACGCTGAACAATAAAGCGTTGCCCTCGGAAGGCTGAAATTTCACCGTCGTCACCCGCGACAATTCGCTGATGAGTCTGCCGCGGTTCAATCCTTCCGTTTTGAAGTGTGTGCGCGAAAACGGCACTTTTTCTGCACATATATGACTTTTAACACGCATTTTGCGTTCTTTTCCGACTGCATTGCGCAAATCCTCGACGTACATCGACGACGGTGTCCGCTCCCGCCCCGTACCCGCGGTCGCTGCAACTTCCGCGTCGCGATTCCGAGCGGAAAAGCTGCGGCAGAACCGTTTTCCGACATTGCTTTGCATTTCCGTCACTGAACTTTCCCCGCCGTTTTCAATCAAGTTCCACCCCTTTTACGTCGCCTTTTACATAGGCGTCCCCGCCGCCTATCTGCACGATAAGGAGATTTTCTCCCGTCACTTTAAGTCCTCCCTTCGAAAAACGTACGCACACTTCACTTGCGGAAGAAAACGTCACGCTCTTGATTCCGCTTATCACGACGTGGCCGTTGCCTATGATATTCACCGTAAAAGGCGCAAATGCGTCCTCGATGCCGAACCTGTCCAGAATTTCGTCTATAAACATACTAAAATCTATGACGCCGATTTCGGCGTTATGCCGCGATGTCCTCACAGACACCGATAGGCTTTTCGCGTCGCGGTTCCGTCAGGCGTTTTCTCAAACGGAACGTTATCAATTTGCCGTTCGTCAATCGCGGTCGCAAAAAAAGCGGCGCACGAAGCGCCGCAAATGCGATATACGGGTTTATGTCGGACGCGGGAATTTCCTGAGCGTGTACGGGCAGACACGGAAATCCGCGCAGAAACTTCTCGGACGTCAAAACGGCAAATCGTCGCCGTCGGTATCGTCGCCGTCGTCGACGAATTCGTCACCGTCGTCGTAACCGTCGTCTTCCTCGGGAGGAGGTTCGGGAGCAACGTAATCGCCGTCCGTATCAAAAGGAGGTTCGTCTTCGTCGGTTTCGAAAGGCATGGCTTCGGAATCGGCTTTGACTTCCTTGTCGGCGAATATTTCGTCGGCGAATTTCTCCGCGACCTTTTCGGCGGATTGAGCCGCGACTTCGGTTTCTGCGGCGTCGCTTGCCTTTGCGCTCTCGGTGCTCTTTTTCAAGCCCCCCCTATCCTTCTCGACGGGTTCGGCAGGCGCCTTCGCCGCCGCTATCATATCGGGGTCGACGCATTCGCGGAAGGAAGTCGTGTCGCCGTCCCATTCCAGCAACACGTCGCCTACGGGACCGTTCCTGTTCTTGCGTATGAGCAACTTGACGAGGTTTTCGGGCACGGCTGGATTGAACCTGTTTTCCTTGTTCAAAAACATTACCATGTCCGCGTCCTGCTCTATGGCTCCCGATTCACGCAGGTCACTGAGCATAGGCGTGTGCTGGTCGCGCTTTTCCACGTCACGCGACATCTGTGACAACAGAATAATCGGCACGTCGAGTTCCTTTGCGTATATCTTCATCTTGCGCGACATATCGCTGACTTCCTGTTGCCTGTTGTTGTCGCGCCCCGCCGCTCCCGCGTTCGTCATAAGTTGGAGATAGTCGATTATGACGAGGTCGAGTCCGCGCTCTCTTTTGAGTCTGCGGCACTTGGAAAGAACGTCGGAAGGGCCGTTAAGGGAGTAGTCGTCAATGTACAACTGAGTTTCCGACAGCCTGCGGAAGGCGTCGTAAAGTTTGCCGTTGTCCACGGAGGACGAAAGTCCGCCGCGCATATCCATTTTGGTCAGAGAAACCTTGGACACATAGGACAGCATACGTTTTACCAGCAGTTCACCCGGCATTTCCAGAGAGAAAATGGCAACGGTCTTGTTATGGTTCAGACAGGCGTTTGCCGCGATGTTGAGCGCAAACGCCGTTTTGCCCACGGAAGGACGTGCCGCAATGAGCACCATTTCTCCGGGTTTGAGACCTCTCGTCATTCTGTCGAGAGAAGGGAAATCCGTAAAAATTATGTTCTTGGGCAAATTGCCGAGTTGCGCGTCCTGAATCTTTTTCATCGCGATACCCAGCGCCACGTCGGCTTTCACGAGTTCCTTCTGCGTGATGTCCTCTGCTATGGCGTAGACTTCGCGCTCCGCGTTGGCAAGAGCGTCGGTACCGCTCACGCTTTCGTAACCGAATTTCGCGATGTTGTTGCCTGCGTTTATGACGCGCCTAATCAATGCGTCGCGCTTGACAATGTCGGCATAATGGTCTCCGCTTGCGGCGGAAGGCACGCTTTCGGCAAGCAGGTTGAGATACTCTATACTGCCCACTTCGTCCAACTTTCTGGACGTTTCCAAAGCGTCGGCGACGGACACGGTGTCGACGGGTTTCGACTCCTGTTGCAACGCGCGCATCGCCGCAAAAATCGTCCTGTTTGCGGCAAGATAAAAATCGTTCTCCCGCAAAATGGGAATGAGCATTTCAGCGGCGGTATCGTCGATGAGAATGGAGCCGAGCACGGCTTGTTCCGCCTCGATGTTGTTGGGCATGCCCTTAAAGGTCATTTTTTCTTTTTCTGCCATAATACGCCTTTGACGACAGCCGTCGCAACGGCTGCGATTGCAACCGCCAGCACGGAGGCTCCCACAAGCGCCGCGTACCAGTTTTCGGTTGCGGCATAGCGCAAGTATACGCTTAAAGTTGCTGTTTCAGTCTCGCGCGAAACGGCTGTCATGTGTCTGTACAAATCGTCGACTTTCACCGACTCACCGTCGGATTCCGTCTTACTGTTCAGTGTATCATAATAAAAATAAATATTCAAGAGTCCGTCCGACGGATTGCCCTCGAAGTCCACGAGTTTTGCAAGATATTCCTTTGCGGCGGCTTCGGCATCGGCATAAGAAACCGTGAAATCCGCGCCGTTGACCCTGTAAAACAACCCGTCCGCCAAATCGTAGTAATGAACGGAACACGCCGCTTCGGCAAGCGGGTTTTCCACCGACGACAGCGTGAAACAGACGTTCACGGAACCGTCCTCCGCACGTTCCGCCGAAACGGGATACATCGCGCTTTGTTGGACAAAGGAATAGTCTTTCTCCTTACCGTAGCCTTTGCCGTCGCAACCCGCAAGCAGACACGCCGCCGACACAAACAGACAAATCAAGGTGCAGACAAGCGCGATTGTTGTTCGCGGCTTTCGACAAGACGCGAATCCGCACAAACGGGAACGGTTACGTCTCAAATTTTATTCTCCTCGACAAAGCATTTTTCCAGTTCTTTCAAAGTACGGGCAAATTCGTTCATCGCCTTTTCGTAGGGTGCGTCGCTCTCCAAATCGACGTCGGCAAGACGCAGAATGTCGAGAGGAGGCATACTGCCGCCCGCAGAAAGGAAATCGCGGTACTTACCGAAATATTTTTCGCCGCCGGACAAGATGTTGTCGGCAATGGTGACGGCGGAGGTTATGCCCGTGGCGTACTTGTAGACGTAGTACGAGGAATAGAAGTGCGGAATGCGTGCCCACTCGTAACGGATTAGGTCGTTGTGCCTGACGGCTCTGCCGTAATACTTTTTGTTGAGTGCATAATAGATTTCGCCGAGAGCCTGCGCCGTAACGGGTTCGCCCTTTTCCACAAGCGAATGCGCCGCGACTTCGAACTCCGAGAACATGGTCTGTCGGAACAGCGTCGTGCGGAACATATCGAGATAATAGCCGAGAAGATATTTGCGCATCTCGCCTTCCGCGCTTTTGAGAAGATGTTTCAGCAAAAGCACTTCGTTTACGGTGGAAGCGATTTCCGCGACGAAAATCTCGTAACCCGCTTTCGGCAAGGGCTGTGCTGCGTCGGAATAATAACTGTGCAACGCGTGTCCGAGTTCGTGGGCGATAGTGAACACGTCGTGGGTGGTTTCGGTATAGTTCAACAGCACGAACGGGTGTGTACCGTAACTGCCCCAACTGTACGCGCCGCTGTGCTTTCCTTTGTTCTCGAACACGTCAATCCAACCGTTTTCGAAAGCCGAGGAAAGAATGTCGCCATACTCCTTACCCATAACTTTAAGTGCCGATTTGACGGTGTCAACTGCCTTTTCGTACGGCATTGCGAGATTCTGCTCCTTGACGAGGGGAACGTGCAAATCGTACATGTTCAAATCTTTGACACCCAGCACACGACGACGGAGAGCGATATACCCGTGCAACGCTTTCGTGCCCTTACCCACCGCTTCCAGCAACTTGGCGTAACACGTCGGAGGCACGTTTTCGCAATACATCGAATACTCCAACGCGGAAGAAAATCCGCGGACTTTCGCATAAAACCAGTCCTTTTTTAGGTTGCCGGCATAATTCGCGGCAAGCGTGTTGATGTGGTCGCGGTATGCCGTGAACATACTCTCGAACGCCGCCTTGCGGACTTCCTGCGAAGGGCTTTGCAAAAGCAACGAATATATGCCGTGGCTCATTTCCGTCTCTCTGCCCTCTTCGTCTATAACGGGAGCAAACTTCACGTCGGCGTTGTCGAACATTGCGAAAACCTCTTCCGCCGTATCTGCGAAAATGCCCGCTTCTTTGAGAATTTTCTCCTCTTTCTTACCGAGAATCACGTTCTTGTTGCGGATAATCTCCTTGAAGAACACCGAATAATCGGCAAAGGCGGGAGAGGCGGAAAGGGCTTCCAGTTTTTCCGTCGAAAACCCGACGAGTTCGGGAGTTATGAAGGAAGCTGCGGAAGAATAGCGCACGCTGAGCGATTCCGCCCTGTCCGTCATTGCCTGGTATTTCGCCTCGCGCGAGTCCTCGTCGCGGCGCATACGCGCATACTGATACAAACGCGATATGTTGTGCGACAGCGACGTGTTGAAATTAAGACATTCGGCAAGCGCTTCGTCGTCGCCCAGTCTGTCGCAGTACGACGCTATCTTGCCCATTCTTTCTTCCGTGGCAAAGAAGCACTCTTCCCACGCGTCGTCATCGGAAAAAATATCTTCCAGTTTCCACTTGTAACAATCCGCAATGTCCAATCTGTTTCTGACTTTCATTTTTACCGCCTTTGCGTACAACGCATTTCAGCCGGATTTCCCGATTCTATTATTTCCGGATATGCTTTCGGAATGTTCTTCTCCGAAAGAACGCAGAACTTCCCCGCACGCACAAGCGCGCGAGGAAGTCTTGTATTGCCTTGAACGATTTTTCGAATTAGTCCGACTGTCTTGAAATCAGACGAACTCGCCCGCTTTCGCACCCTGATAGGGCTGCTGACGGAGGGTCATATCGCCCGTGACGTGGTCGATTTTGATTTCCGTTCCGCCTCGCTGTTCGATGTGCCCGGCTATGCCGATGTAAGCCAGATAGTCAATGCTCATACCGTAGGTCAGACGGATTTTCTTTCCGCTTTCCAAAGTGATTTCCAAGGAATAGGTGTTATAGTGGTCGTGTCCGCAGAACGCGCCTTGTCCGTAATGCGCCGCCATCGTCTCGAAAGTTTCGCAACCGGCTTGTCCGGGATAGGACTTCTCTCCGTCCTCGCCTGCTTTGCCGAACAAATATTTCACATTGTCCGCGCCTGCACGGTATGCGCTCCAATACTCGCCGTATTCCGTGAGCGGAATGTGGAAGAACACGCAGTTCTTGACCTCGGGATTCTCGTAACCAGCGTCGGCGTTGACTGCCGTCAGTCTGTCGATTTCACTTGCGTACCAATCGGTCTGACTCTTCTTTATGTTGTCGTAGTTCCAGCTGATTCCGAGCATGCTGCCTTCGACGTAAGAGTGTGAGTCAAGCATGACGAAAGACTGAATGATTTTGCCTTCCTTGTTCTTGACGAGAATCATATCGTTGCCGCAACCTGGCAAATCTTCGGGACCTTTGTTGAAGAGGCAATACGTCCACTTCTCGTTCTCGTAGAAATCACCGATTTGGTCGCGGTCGTAGAGACTGTAAATTTCGGTGTCGTGGTTGCCGAACGTCATGGTCCAGTAGACGCCGAGTTCTTCCATGAGGGAAGCAAACATTTCCGCTTCACGCATATTGTTAAAGGTGCCTGCCTGGAAAGGAACGGGATACGCGATGTCGCCCGTGACGATGACAAGGTCGGGCTTCGTCTTGTCGATGACGGTGCGAACCGCGTCGAGAGCACATCTGTCCTTTGCCGCTGAGAATGCACCCGCGCCGATGTGTACGTCTGTGAGCTGCAACACGCGGAAGTCCTCGTCGGTGTCGGTCGTGAACACCGTGTAACCCAAATCCTTGTCGAACGTGGGGGTGTAGGGACTGTCATAATCGATTTTGCCGAGCGACGCTATGTACTTGAAGTTGCCGTTGTAGCCCGCGTAACTGCAGATTGCGCAAATTGCGAAGAACAGCAACACGACGCCGAAAACCGAGCAGGTGATGATGATGTCCTTGATGCGGCGGACGCGTCTCTGTTCGGGCGTCATATCCTTTCTGCGGATACGCTTTTTCTTCTTCGAAGGCTCTTTCGGAGAGAAGAAATCTTCCTCCTTTGCTTCTCCGTTTGCCTCGTCGCTCCGAACTGCGGCGGATTCCGTCTCTGCGGAAACGGCGGTTTCGGCGCCGACGGCGTTTTCCTCCGCAACCGGTTCGGCGGCGGATTCCGCGACTTGCGTTTCTTCAACGCCGTTTACATTTTTTTCGTCTTCCTTTTTCATTTTTCCTCCTTACTGACAAAGAGTCGTTTTTTTGCTATCTTATCCGCCCTTCGGCGGCAATTCCCGTTCCTTGCGCGTTTACCGTTCTTCTTCTGCGTCGTCCGTATTTCCCGCAGACGAAACCTGCCCGCATTCCGTTTCGGATTCGTCCGTCGCGACGAAAGGAAGAACGAAACGCACTTCCACGCCGTGAGCGAAAGCGGTGCGTGATATCTCCCGACGAATCCGCGTCTTGTCCTCTTCCGAAACGCCGTCATTGAATGTGAGTTCAACCACGGCTTCCGCTCTGTGCTGCCCCAAATCGTAAACTCTCACCCGTGCGTCGGACACGCCTTCAAAGGACTTGCACAGACGCTCCGCTCCCTCTGTGCGCTTGGCGTCGCGGCAAAGTACCAATTTGCGGAAATTGTCCGCGAAGAGCTTTACTCCTTCGACAATGAGCAGAACGCTGATTATCAACCCGAACAGAGCGTCCACGGGGAAGGAAACGTATCTCGAAAGGAAAAGTCCCGTGAGCGCGAACAGCGTGACGAAACAGTCGGTTATGCTGTCAAGAGTCTGAGCCTTCATGACGGGCGACCCGTACTTTCCGTATGTCATTCCCGCCGCCACGGCAAGAGCTATCTTCACGACAATCGTGCAGGCAATCAGCGCGAACTGCGTCCAGGAGAACGCAACCAGCGGATGATAAAAGAACCTGTCCATCGCAGTATAAGCGAACACCCCGCCCGTTGCTATGACGATGATACCCATCACGAACGCCACGACGTATTCCACCCTGCCCAGTCCGAAAGGATATCCGTGCGAAGGTTTCCTGTACTCGACGATGAATCCCGCCGTTGCGCCCGCACCGCTGAACACGTCGCCGAAATTGTTTACGCCGTCGCTCAGAATGGCTATGCTGCTCGTGAAAATGCCTACATAAAGCTTGATGATTCCGAGAGCCAGATTGACAACGCTCGACGAAGCGGCTACAGCGATTTTTACGGTGCGTTCTTCCGGTTTTTTCTTCATAATGTCAAGAATCCGTCAGCTGTTGAACAGATTGTTGTCGAGAAACTCCGGCTCGCAGGTCAGATTGAGTCCCAGTTTGCGGAAGGGGTTTTCGTCCGCCTTGTAAAGCATATGGGAAGAATGCGCTTCGCAACCCTCCAGTTCGACCAGTTTCTCGGTGGCACGCGCCGCAGACACGTCCGTCGCCGCGCATATAGAAAGAGCAATCAGAGCCTCGTCCAGAGTGAGAGTGTTCTCCTTGTCTTTCAGTATCTTGGTTTTGAGGTCCAGAATAGGACCGATTACGTACGGCGAAATGAGTTTCACGCTGTCGTTGATGCCTGCAAGCACTTTGACCGCGTTGAACACGCACGCCGCCGAAGCGCTCATTATTTCGCTGTTCTTACCCGTGACAATAGTGCCGTCCGCAAGTTCTATGGCAACGGCGCCGCAATCGTTGTTCGCTTTGCTCTTCTCGTTGGCGGCCGCCACGACTTTTCTGTCCGCAACGCCGATTTCCAGACGGGACATCAAAAACTCCAACCGCTGAATGGTGGAAGGCTTCGCCGTACCGTTCTTGAAATCGCACAACGCCTTGAAATAGCGGCGTATGACCTCCTGCTTGCTGGCTTCCACGCAGGCTTCGTCGTCCACTATACAATAGCCCGCCATGTTGACGCCCATATCGGTGGGAGAACGGTAGACGAGCTCGCTGCCCGAAATTTTGGTGAGAATGCTCCGCACCACGGGGAAAACGTCGATGTCGCGGTTGTAGTTGACCGCCATTTTGCCGTATGCCTCGAAGTGGAAGTTGTCCACCTTGTTGACGTCCTTCAAATCGGCGGTAGCCGCCTCGTACGCCACGTTGACGGGGTGCCCGAGAGGCAGATTCCAAATCGGGAAGGTCTCGAACTTGGCGTAACCCGCCTTGACGCCTCTCTTGTACTCGTGATAGAGCTGACTGAGGCAGGTCGCGAGCTTTCCGCTGCCGGGACCTGGCGCCGTTGCGACAACGAGCGGACGCGTGGTTTCGATGTAAGGATTCGCGCCGTAGCCCTCGTCGGAAACGATGGTATCGATTTCGTGGGGATAACCCTTTGTGGGACGGTGAATGTACACCTTGATTCCGCGGTTCTCCAACTTATATTTGTACGCCGTGACAGCCTGCTGGTCGCAGAACATCGTGATGACGACGCAGTTGATGTAGATGCCCATGGAGGAGATGTTGTCAATCATTCTCTCCACTTCGCTTCCGTAGGTGATGCCGTAGTCGGCGCGGATTTTGTTCTTCTCGATGTCGCCCGCGTTGATGCAGATGATGAGTTCCGCCTTGTCGCGGAGCTTCTGCAACAGTTTTATTTTGGCGGCTTTGTCAAACCCGGGCAACACGCGCGCGGCGTGCAAATCGTCGAAAAGTTTTCCGCCGAATTCCAGGTACAGTTTGTCGAATTTGGAAATCCTTTCCAGGATTTGTTCGGACTGTTTCTGCATGTACAATTGGCTGTCGAATCCGATTTTTTTCATCTGTCTGAAACCCCTCTCCTATATGAGAACTTTCGCAACCGCGGCAATGCCGGATTTGAAAAGCTGTTTTCCTTTTGTTGTGCGAGTGTCTATACGGATATTCTCCGTGTTGAGCACGTTGGGAGTGCCCCCCGACATCACGATGAGGTCGAACGGCATTTTGACGCCGCCGACGAACTTCACGCTGCTTCGGTCGAGCTCTATGATTTTGACGCCTTTGAGATAACGCGAACCGACGTCCAGAGTGGAAGCTATCACGCGTTTTGCGTAACCCGTGTCGGACATCACGATGATTTCGCCTTCGTCGTCAATCTGCCCTCCGAAAGCCACGCTGTCGCCGTCACCGAGCTTTATGCCCTTGACTCCCGCCGCTTTTCTGCCCTGCAAAGGGATTTCCTCGGGAGCGTATACGAGTGAAAGCCCGCCTTTTGTGACTTCGAGAACGTTTTTGCCGCCTTCCAGATTCTCGACGTTGACCAGCTTGTCGCCGTCGCCTAGAATGATTGCGCTGCCTGCGCCGCGCAGAGAGGAATAGTCGTTCCAATCACTGCGTTTTACTATACCCTTTTCCGTGAAAAATAGCAACTCCCCTACGGGGGTGGAATCGAAGAACATTATTTTCACGGGCTTTTCGTCGATGTGGATTTCGGGATTGAACTGCGAAAGCATCATTCCCTTTTCGCGCCAACGCTTTTCCTGCACGTCGGTGACGTCGAGTTTCGCCACGGTACCGCGGTCGGTGAAAACGTAGGCACAGCCTTTGTTGTTGACTTCCGCCGCCGCGACGGGCAATTCTCCCGGCTGCAACAGACACTCTTTCGTAAGCGTGCCGAAGTTCTTGCGCGACATAAAGCGCAATGTTCCCGCCGAGGATTGCACCAGCACGCCGTCACGGTACGCCACGGCTTCTTCCTTGGTGGGCAGTTCCGCGGAAATGTCTTCGTCTGCGTCCAGAATGACGGACATTCTGGCGGAGTTCATGTTCTTTTTAATCTGCAGAATCTCTTCCTTGATGACGTTGTACTGACGTCTGGGGGAAGCGAGTATGGCGGAAAGTTTCGCAATCAGTTTTTCCAGTGCGGCAAGCTCTTCTTCCAGTTTTCCGACTTCGAGATGAGTCAGGGCTTTCAGACGCATGTCCACGATTGCCTGCGCCTGGTCCTCCGTGAGCGCGAATCTCTCGCGCAAAGCTATTTTCGCTTTCGGGGTTGATTCCGACGCCTTGATTATCTTGATGACCTCGTCGATGTTGCGTATGGCGATGAGCAATCCTTCCACGATTTCCGCTCTCTTCTTTGCGGCTTTGAGGTCGAACGTGGTTCGTCTGACGATGACGTCGCGCTGATAGGCGATGTAATACACCAGAATGTCTTTCAGCCCCATCTGTTCGGGCTTGCCGCCGGCTATCGCCACCATATTGACGGAATAATACTGCTCCAATCCCGTCTTCTTGAAAAGGAAAGCCACGATTTTGGCGACATCCGCCTCGCGTTTGAGCTTGATGACCGCGCGCATTCCCGTCTTGTCGCTCTCATCCACAATCTCGCTGATTCCCGATAGCAACTCCTTGTTGTCGTCGCGCAAATCCGCGATTTTTTTGAGGATTTCGGACTTGGACGCCTGATACGGCATTTCCGTGATGACGATGTTCTTTTTGCCGCCGTCGTCCTCTATGTGCATTCTGGAACGGATTTTGATTCTGCCCTTGCCCGTGGAATAAATGCTTTCCAGACTGTCGATGGGGATTATGAATCCTCCCGTGGGAAAGTCCGGACCTTTGACAATCTGCAACAGCTCCGCCGTCGTAATCTTCGGGTTGTCAATCGTCGCGACCACGGCGTCTATGGTTTCGCCCATGTTGTGAGGAGGAATGTTGGTGGCAAGACCGACGGCAATGCCGCTTGCGCCGTTGACCAGCAGATTGGGGAAACGTCCGGGAAGCATGTTGGGCTCCTGCATGCTGTCGTCAAAGTTCGGGCTCCACGTGACGGTGTCCTTGTCCAAATCGCGCAGAAGTTCGAGTGCGAGCGCGCTCATTCTGGCTTCGGTATATCTCATTGCCGCGGGCGGGTCCCCGTCCACGGAACCGAAGTTGCCGTGACCGTCCACGAGTTTCATTCTCATGGCAAAGGGCTGCGCCATTCTGACCATTGCTCCGTAAACGGAACTGTCGCCGTGAGGGTGATATTTGCCCAGGCAATCGCCGACTATACGCGCGGATTTCTTGTACGGTTTGTCGGGGGTGAGCCCCATCTCGTGCATGGCGTAAAGAATACGCCTCTGAACGGGTTTGAGCCCGTCCTCCACACGCGGAAGGGCGCGGTCGAGAATGACGTTTTCGGAATAAGGCAACATGCTGTTGTGCATGACCTCTTCGAAAACGACGTCGTAAACCACGGTGTTATACTGCAATTTTTTTGCTTCTTTTTTCGCCATATTCTCCGTCGGGCTTTCGCCCTCCCGTCATCCCACGCGGGGAACTTCACTCTGCAACGGCAAAGTCGTCCACGCGGTTAAAATCTGCGTACTGATAAATGTAATCTTTCCTCGTCGCGCTGTCGTCGCCCATCAACACCGTGATACGCTTGTCCGCCGCCGCGGCGTCCTCTATCGTGACTCTCGTAAGCGCACGGTGCGCCGGGTCCATTGTGGTGTCCCAGAGCTGTTCGGGGTTCATCTCGCCGAGCCCCTTGAACCTTTGCAAGAGCGCGGTCTTTCCCATTTCTTTCTTGCCGATTTCGAGAGC
Source organism: uncultured Clostridia bacterium (assembly GCA_944349635.1). Taxonomy (GTDB): domain Bacteria; phylum Bacillota; class Clostridia; order Christensenellales; family CAG-917; genus Limadaptatus. Next base: position 83,535 of record CALVNH010000003.1, read on the forward strand.
GGCGTCGTCGTAGAAATACCTGACTTCGTCCTTGCGCTGCATCTTGTAAAGAGGCGGCATTCCGATATAGACGTGCCCCTCCGTGATGAGAGGTCGCATATAACGGAAGAAGAAGGTGAGCAACAGCGCCCTGATGTGTGCGCCGTCCTGGTCGGCGTCGGCAAGAATGATGACCTTGTCGTACTTCAAATCGTCGATGTTGAAAGCGGGTTCGATGCCGGTGCCCAACGCGCTGATGATTGTGGAGATTTCCTCGTTTGCCAAAATCTTTTCCAACGGGGCTTTCTCCACGTTAAGAGGCTTTCCGCGCAAAGGCAGAATTGCCTGGAAACTTCTGTCGCGCGCCTGCTTGGCACTGCCGCCCGCACTGTCGCCTTCGACAATGAACAGCTCGTTTATCTGCGCGTTTCTGCCCGTACAACTGCTCAATTTGCCGATAAGGTTGGAGCCGTTCAGCTTGTTTTGCTGACGGGCGATGTCCTTGGCACGCTTAGCGGCTTCCCTGCTTTTGGCAGCGCCCATCGCCTTGGCGACGATTTTCTCCGCGGCGGATTTGAACCCGCGCATGGCAATCAGGGCTTCCAGTTTTTCGGAAACGAGGTTCTCCACCTTGTTTTTGGCTTCGGGATTTCCCAGTTTGCCTTTGGTCTGTCCCTCGAACTGCACGTTCTGCATCTTGACGGTGATGACAGCCACCATGCCTTCGCGGAAATCCTCCCCGAGCAGATTGGCCTGCTTCTCTTTGAGAATGTTGTTCTTGCGGGCAAACTCGTTGAACACGCGCGTCACGGCGCTCTTGAAACCCACTTCGTGAGTGCCGCCCTCCGCGGTGGGAATGCTGTTGACGTAGGAATATATATTTTCCGCGTAACCGGAGGTGTGCTGAATGGCTACCGCGACTTCGAAATTCCCCTCGCTCGCTTCCACGTACAGGGGCTTGTCGTAAAGCACTTCGCGCCCTTCGTTGAGATACTGAACGTAATCGGCGATACCGCCCTTGTAGCAGAACACGTCGCTCTTTTCCGTGCCGCCGTCGAGAGGAAGCCTGGAATCTTTCACCGCAATGGTGATACCCTTGTTGAGATACGCAACCTCGCGCATTCTCTGGGCGATGACGGGATAAGAAAATTTCTCCTGACCGAACACTCTCTCGTCGGGTTTGAAGGTGACGGTGGAGCCTTTTTCTTTGGTTTTGCCGATGAGCGTGAGCGGATTCTTGACCACACCGCTCTTGATTTTGCCGCCCACAAGAGGCGAATGGAACTCCGCACGGTAAAGGAATCCGTCGCGCTTGACATCGACGGTGAGCCACTCCGAAAGCGCGTTGGTGACGGAAGCTCCCACGCCGTGCAGACCGCCGGAGTAGGCATACTGTCCGCTGTCGAATTTCGCGCCCGCATGCAACTGCGTGAACACGACCTCGACGCCGCTGACTTTCAGTTTGGGATGTTTGTCGACGGGAATGCCTCTGCCGTTGTCGGAAACGCGCGCAACGTTGCCGTCGAGCAATTCCACCGTCACCGTATCGCCGTAACCGTTGGCAACCTCGTCGACGCTGTTGTCGATGATTTCCCACAGAATGTGGTGCAATCCCTTCGAACCGGTTGTTCCGATGTACATACCGGGGCGCTTCCTTACGGCGTCCAGCCCTTCCAGCACTCGGATATCACCGGCTTTGTATTCGTGATTTGCCATAAAACACTACCTTTTCCGGAATAGCAATCGCGCACACGGGCGCAATTATATTAAAGTATAAAGGAATTATACCACAATATCTTGCGGAGTAAAAGCGTTTTCCCACAATTTATACAAAAAGAAGGAATGAACGAGTCATTCCTTCCGCAATCGTAAGTTCGTATTTGAGAGCCGCCGTTATGCCTTTGCCGTCATTTTGTCGATGGCGGCGAGAAAGTCCGCATAAACCTCGGCATTGTTGGTTTCGTTGAGAATTTCGTGCCTTGCGTCCTCGTAAAGTTTGATTGAAACGTCCTTGACGCCGAGGTCCTTGTACATATCGTAAAGCTTCTGCACCAGCTTGCCGTTGCCTCCGACGGGGTCTTTCGCACCGCTGAAAATAGCAATGGGTTTGTCAAGGTCTATACCCGCTAGGTTTTCCTTCTTGTAAGAGGCTTTCAGACCGTTGAAGAAATATTTGAAGAAAGCGATGGACATCACGTTGCCGCACTGCTCGTCGAAGATGTATTTCTTGACCTGCTCCTTGTCTCTGGACAGCCACGCGAAAGGTGTCTTGTCCTTTTTGAACTTCGCGTTGTAGGAGCCGAAGCTGAGCTTGTCCAGCAATTTGCCCTCTTTTTCTCCTCCCAACAGTTTGTACTGAGCGTTGGACACCGCGGCACCGATGCCGAGAAGTCCGCCCTTCATGTTGGCTGACCCGCAAAGCACCGCTCCGCAGGATTCGTTCTTCAACTGTATGTATCTCTGTCCGAGCATACTGCCGTAGCTGTGCCCGAGATACACGACGGGAAGATTGTATTTCTCTTTCAGATACGCCGTGATTGCGACTTCGTCTTTCACGGTGTCGTTGTAGATGTCGCCCTTGTGATAACCCTTGACGCCCTTCTGACTCTGTTTCGTGGAAGTCTGTCCGTGTGCGCGGTGGTCATCGGCATAGACGATGTAACCGTTGCGGTTGAGATAGGAAGCGAAATTGTCGTAACGGCGGGCGTGCTCCGCCATTCCGTGCGAAATCTGCACCACTCCCTTGGGGTTTTTGACGTCGTTCCAAAGATAGCATTGAAGAACGGTGCCGTCAAAGCTCTGGAATTTTTCTGTTTTCATAATCATCCGCCTTATTTGTTTTGTTGAAAATATTTTATCATACCGCAATGCGAAATGCAAACTATATTTTAATCCGTGCATACTATGTACACGGCGTTCCGATTGGACGCAAAGGGGGTGCGAAAATGAAAAAGATATTGCTTGCGGGGGGCGGCACGGGCGGACACATATATCCCAACATAGCTCTGGTTCCCGCGTTGGAAAGACGCGGATTCGAAGTGTATTACGGAGGCGAAAAAGGCGACAGCGCGGAAGCCGTCGTCGCACGCAAGGAAAAACTGCCCTTCTACGGCGTTACCTGCGTGAAGCTGGTGCGCTCTCTCCGTCCTGCCGCAATCAGAAACAATCTTTCCATTCCCGCAACGCTCCTGAAAGGCGTCAGAGAAGCCCGCAGAATTCTCGCGGAAACCGCTCCCGACGCCGTGTTTTCCAAAGGCGGATTCGCAGCGTTGCCTTTCGTCCTCGCGGCAACGGCGGAGAGGATTCCCCTCTTGTGTCACGAGTCCGATTCCACTTTGGGACTGTCCAACAAAATAGCGGCGGCAAAGGGGGCGCGGGTGCTGACGGCATACCCGGACTGCGGCTTCGGGGAATTCGTGGGAATGCCCATAAGAGAGGATCTATTCTGCAAGGACGGCACTGTGACGCGCCGCGCGCTCGGCATACCGTCGGGACGGAAAGTTCTGCTTGTCGTCGGCGGCAGCAGCGGCGCGGAATTTCTGAACGACGCCGTGCGGCAACTGCTTCCCGCGCTCACCTCGCTGTGTACGGTGATACACGTCACGGGCAAAGGAAAATTCTCCGACACGGAAAGACGCGACGGCTACATTCCTCTGGAATATTCCGACGATATGGGCAGCCTCTATGCGGCAAGCGACGTGGTGCTTTCCCGCGCGGGAGCAACGGCGGTCGCCGAAATTTCCGCGCTCAAAAAGCGCGCCGTGTTCGTGCCTCTTCCCAAAGGAATATCCCGCGGCGACCAGATTCCCAACGCCGAACTCGCACGTCGTTACGGCGCAACAGTTCTCGCACAGGACGACAAATTTATACACAAACTCTACCCCGTCGTAAAAAAAGCTTTCGACTCCGCCCCCATGAAACGCATTGCGGACGACGCCAACGGAAAAATTGCAGAACTCGTCGATGATACAATACGGCGAGGTGTAAAATGCAAAGACAAAAAAAGATAGCCAAATGGCTTGCAATCGTTCTGCTCTTCACCATGGCGGTGGGAGCATACATAATGTACGACGCTCTGTACGTCAACGGCGACAACGGCACGGCGGCGGGCACCGACGGAGTTCGGCAACCCGACGACCAGACGCCGCCCCCCGACGGCACTCCCGACGCGGAGCCGGACCCGCCCTACTATACCGAACTGCCCCGTGCAATCCAGAGTTTCGGCGCCACGGAAGTTTTCAACGCGGGCGGAGAGGGTGACGACTCCCTTGCCGCCGCCGTCTTTGCGGGGACGACGACGCTGTTGTTTTTCAACACGGATTCCGAAGAGTACGATTGCCGCGGAAAAGGCGCATACTGCGCAGTGTTCACGTCCGAGCAGTTGCTCTCCGTCAAAAGGCTGAGCGCAGACGAAACCGTCACCGACGCAAAACTGACGACGGAGGGCGTTACGGTGCTCTCACGCACCGCGACGGGAGGCAAGCTCCGTCTTCTCGGCACTGACGGCAGCGAAAAAGCGGTTTCGGATTTTCCGCTCTATTCCGACGCCGAAATTCACGTCGGCGCAAACAATTCCACTCACGTCTATTACATCGGCGACGGCAATCTGCGCCACGCGAAAATAGGTGCGGGTCTGCAACCTGTTGTCAGTTCTTTCGTATGCTCCGCGAACGTGTCCGAAATCGGGCACGTGGTGACTTCCGTGCAGTCCGACCTGATTGTCGCAAACACTTCGACAGGCGGAGTGCTTGTGCTTTCTTTTTCGCAGGAAAGCGGCTTTACGATAACTGAAAGCATAGAAAAAGCCTCGTTTTTGCAACTTGCGGCGGTTGCGGGAGAAACGGCGCCCGCCTTTTGCATACTGCTTTCACTGGCTGACAAACTCATGCTTTCCGTGCTGGACGAACGCGGCGTCGAAACGGTTTCGCGCGTGGTGGAAAACCGCTCCCGCGGTGCTCTTTTCAGCGACGGTGTTTCGCTCACTCTGGTATGCAACGGCATCACCGAAATATATTGCCGTCACCTCGACGTGATAGCCTCCTCCTCGACGTCGGTACGTTTCGACGAAGTGCTCTTCGCAAAAACTTCCGCAGGACGTAAGCTGCTCGGATACGTTTCCGGCGAGACCTTCGGAATACTCTCCGTTCAAAGCGACAACTCGACGGATTCGCTCTTCAGATGCGATACGGAAATCCCGGCGCTGATATGCTCCGCCGCGGATTCGGAGAACCTGCACATTGCCTTCTCCTGCTCGCTGACGCAGGGACTTTTCTATCAGAACTTCGGGAAAAAGGACGTCTTCCTTTTCTCCGTGGCGTTTTAGCCCGTCCGCGTCGCGGCATCCTTGCTTGCGACGCGGAGTCCCTCCTTTTCGGCTCTCGCACATATTGACTATCGGCAAGAAGTATTGTAAAATGTGAATATGAGAAAAAAGAAAGAATACATCGACACATACCCTCAGGAAGAGGATTCCCGTCGGCAAAGCGGACTCACCCCGAAGGGCACCGCCGCCAAAGGAAGCCCCGTCGTCCTGTACGTCGGGCTGGCACTGACCGTCGCGGCTTTTTTGTTAGTGTTCGTACCCCTCGTACTCTTTCTCGTTCCGGGAGGCGTTGCGTCAGCTTCCACGCCGCTCATTACGGTGTGCATTTATCTCAACGCCCTGGGCGTTGCGCTCAGTTTCGCGGGTATCGTAATGACGGCAAACTCCGCCCTCTGCAACAAAGGCATTGCAAGACTTTCCTTCTTTTTCGGCACGCTTGCATTTCTGTTCGGACTGGCACTTCTCATCGTGTGCCTGCTCTTCGGGGAATTCATTCCCCTCCCCTATCTTTGACATTCTTTACTGAAAAACGCCCTCACAGAGGGCGTTTTCGTTTTGCGCATACGTTTGCGTTTTGATTCCGTTTTCTTTGCCGTCGGACGCAAACCGCAAGCGAGGTTGTGCGCGGCAGGTCATATTTCCCCACGCGGCAAACGTCTGTACGTCAAATCCCTGCCGGAAGGACCGTATGCGGAAAGCGCGGACAACACGAAATGGCACGCACAACCCGTAACGAGTCCCGCAAGTCCGCCTGCCACCAGCATATAAGGGAGATACACGACGACGGTTTCCGCAACCACGAACACCGCCACAAGTATCTGAACCGCATTGTGAATCATTCCGCCCAGCACGGAAAGCCCCGCCACGGAAAAGAGTTTCGTTCTGTAAAGCAACGTCATCGCGGTATATGCCGCAAGCGCGGACGGCAAAGACCAGACAAGCATCGAAAAATTGCCGGCGAAAACGGCGCTCAAAAGGCATTTGAGAATGAGCACGACGTATCCGGCACCCGTTCCCGTCACGAGGAAACACGCCAGCAGAACGACGTTGCCCAGCCCGAGTTTTGCGTAAGGAAGCACGGGAACGAGCGGCGGAATCAACCCTTCCAACAAAGAAACAATCAGGGCAAGCGCCAGGAAAAGCCCCGACCTTGCGGTTTTGACGGCAAGAGATTTTTTCACGTTATCGCGTCCACCTCCCCGCCTACCGTTATCACCACTCTGTTCGGCAGACAGACTATCATTCCGCCCTTGCCCGAAATCGGAGCGCTGTGTACGCAAAGCTGTTCCGGACAATCCGATTCTTTCACGCTCACCTTGCCGTCGGCAACCGTGATGACCATGCCGACGTCCGCAAGTTGCGTTTCGCCGTCCTTCGAGAGCGGGAGAACGCATCTCAGTTCTCCGTCCACGTACACCCGCGCTTCGCTTCCGTCGGGGCGCGTTGCCACCCACACGGAAAGAGCAACGGCAATCAAGAGCACGACGAGCAGCAGCAGGTCTCCCGCCTTGAAAAGAGATTTGAAGGCTTCCGCCGCTTTTCCCCCGCCCTTTCTCATGTCGTCTCTCCGAAACCGTTCCCGCGACAAATTCCGCCGCACAATGCAATCAAACACATTCGACGGTGCGTCCGCCGAACACGGAAACGGCCATATCGCCGTTTACCGCGATAATGGAGCAGCCCGTGGCGGAAACCCATTTGTCCGCCGACGTCGTTCCCGCAACCACAACGGCGGTTGCCAACGCGTCGCCCAACGCTCCGTCGGACGAGATGACGGAAGCTCCCGCGACTCCGCTGTCCGCGGGTCTGCCCGTGAAAGGATTGATGATGTGGTGATACCTTACACCGTCTTTGATAAAACAGCGTTGATAATCTCCGCTCGTGGCGATGCACTCGCCCGCGTACAGCTCCACCACGGCAAAATACTGCGAAGCGTATTCCCTGGGTGCGCTTATGCCTATCCTGTACGTTTTGTTTGCGGCTCCGATATTGCCTCCGAGGTTGACAAGTGCCTTCTGCTTTTTGCCCACTTCGGAAAGCGCCTTTTCCACGGCGTAGCCCTTGGCGATTCCGCCCAAATCCAGTTTTGCGCCCTCGACAAGTTTTGTCACGGTGCCTTTTTCGTAATCAACGGAAAAACATTTTCGGAATCCGACTTTTTCAAGCGTCGCGGCAATATCTTCGTCGGTGGGAATGTTGCCTTCGGCTCCCGCAACGAACTTGTCGGGTGAGAACCCCCACAACTCGACCAAAGGAAAAACCGACGGGTCGTATGCTCCGTCGGTAAGGTCGTAAACGTATTCCGCCTCTTTGACTATTTCCATGGTGACGGGACGACAGGCAACCGCTTCGCCGACAGGCGCCGCGTTGACGGCGTAAATGTCGCTGCCTTCCATAACGGTGGACACCGCAAGCTCCGTCTCCTGCATAAAGGCGTTGATTTCGTCGGCAAGCGCCGCGCCGCCCGCGCCTTCGGTCTTGATTTCGAGAAAGGTTCCCAACACGTAATATTCCGCATTGGCGTCACACGCGGCAAGCATAACGACGCATACGACGACAAGCACAAAGACGGCAAACGCTTTCAGGGACTTTCTCATAGGTATGCGTCCGGAAACTTATCTGCTTTCGGCGGTGAAAATCACGCCGTACGTTCCGGGACCGCAGTGAGCGCCTATGACGGGACCCACGGGCTGAACGAGAATGTCAGCGGAGGGACAGACGGCAAGAATGCGTCTTCTGATTTCCTCGACGTACTCGTCGCAATCCGCACCTACAATGACGACGGGTGCGCCCTCGACGGGTTTATACTTGCTTTCGAACTCTGACACGACGAAAGACATTGCCTTTTTGAAGCCGTTCTGCTTCGTCAGAATGTCGATTTCGCCCTCCTTGTTGACGTAAAGCACAGGTTTGACCTGCAACACGTTGCCTATGCGCGCTTTCGCGGGGGAAAGCCTGCCGCCGCGCGCCAGGTATTTGAGGTCGTCCACGACGAAGAGCACCTTGACTTTCTGCACGATGCTTTCGAGATAATCGTATGTGGCGTCGACGTCGCCGCCGTGCGCGTTGAAGAATTTGGCCGCAAGATAGACCAAAAGCCCCGCACCCATGCAGATGTTGAGCGTGTCGAAGATGCGGTATTTGACGTTGGGATACTTCTCTTTCAACTCCTTTATCGCGATGTCGTGATACTTGAAGGTGTTGGACAGCTTTGAAGAGAATGCAACGTAAAGAATGTCTTCGCCCGCCTTGAAGTAGGGCTCGAAAATTTCGGTATACGTCTGAGGATTGAGCCCCGAAGTCATCACCGCGCTCCCCTCTCTCATACCGCGGAAAAACGCCTTGAAATCTGTGTTTTCGCCCAAATCGTACATCTTTTCGACGCCGTCGACCGTATAGGGCATCGGAATCACCTTGATTCCCAGTTCTCGTGCCGTGGTGTACCACAGCTCGCAATCGGTATCGCAAAATATAACGGACATTTGTTTCTCCTTGATGTAAATTCCAACGGTTCGTCTCACACAACGCTTCCGCAATATTTTAATATAATGCGCGCGCGTTGTCAAATATGTTTGCCGTCACCGTCGTGGGTTAAACCGACGATGGGTTTCATCTGCAATTCAGGAACATATCGTCGTCGATGTGATAAATCCCGTTCAGGCATTTTACTCCCACTCCGTAGCGCAACATGTTTTCGAAAAGCGCGGCGCAGTCGATGAGCCTGAGGTTGGGCACCTTGGACGCGAACGCCCTCGTTTCGCGATGAAAATTGGAGTTGGTGACAAGCACTCCTTTCGTAGCGCCGTAAGCCGTCATAACCCCCAGAAATTCGCGTGCCACCTTGATGGAAACATAGGCGCGTTCGTTCAGTTTGGTTTTGGATTGGAAAAAGACCGTTTCCTTGAAGCCCGCAGGGTCAACGACGTAAAGTTTGCCGTCTATGCCGTTGTCGTCGGGACCCGCCGTGAGTTCGTTCCCGACCACGCTGTCGCCGTATACGGCAATGAGCAGCTTCATGCTGAGTTCCTCGAAAAACTCGCCGCCCGCCTCGTTTATGCACAGCGTGACAGCCTTTTTCAACGCCGCGGTATAACGCTCCTTGCCGATTTTGCCCGTCCGCGCTTCCTCGTACTTCTTGTGCGCGGCGGAAAGCAGTTTCCCGAGAGGGGTATCGGGATATGCCGAAGCCTGCTCTGCTCTCGCCGCGGCACGCTTGCGCGCGGCACGGCGCTTCTGCGTTTTTGAGAGTGCCTTTTTGACCTCGGCGGGTGCAGGCAGCGAAAGCAGCTTGTCCTCACCGAGCACCAGCGTTTCCGCCGCTATCATCTCGTTGATGACGACGCCCGTCAGGCTCTTCAAGCGGGTGTTGAGCGATTCGCAACTGCGGTCCTTGAGTTGTTCTGCCGTGTAGCCGTAACATTTCTGCGAGCGTTCAATGACCACTTTGCGTTCCAGTTTTTCTTTGGCAAGCACGGTTTTCACCGCACCCTCTATCTCTTGTTTGGTTGGAAATTCTCTGTCTGACATATTGTTCTCCGCCTACATTGTAGCACACCCAGAACGTTTTGAAAACGGTTTGGCGACGAAATCCCGTTGCGGTCGTCTGAAACAATCCTGTTCCGTACGACCCGACGGAACGACTTGAAAAATTTTCGATGAATTTTAATTTCGGTTTAATTTTCCGGAGCATTATATAAAATATAAAGTAAACCGACCGCGCAATTACGGCGCAGCGACTCACGACGAGGTAAAAAATGGACAACTACGACAATTTTTTCAATGACGTAAACGGCGGAAACGCACCCAGAACACCTCTCTACCATACCCCCGACAACGACAATAAGCCCGACAAAAAGATGACAAGGCTGACAGTTCTGTTCGTCATTATTGCATTGCTTATGTGTCTTATCGCGGTGGTGAACGTGGTTGTGCTTGCCGTCCTCAAGGACGACATCGCCGCAAATTACACGGCACAGTTGCAGGCGTCGATAAGACAGGAATACGAAAACGCCATTGCCGATTACATTGCCGACAAGAACATTTCCGAGGACATCAAGAACACCGTGGAAGCCGACGTTCTGAACAAACTTAACACCACGACCGCCGAAATCGCGGGCACGCAGACCATTCTGTCCACGGCGGTAATAACGGCAAGTTCCGGCACACAGGGAGCAACGGCGTCGGGGTTTCTCATCTCCGACCGCAACGAAGCAAAAGGCATCACGACGCGTTATCTGGTAACCAACGCTCACGCAGTGCTCTACGAAAAGGCATCCTCCTCGTCGCCTTTCGGCTTCAATCCCACATACAGCTTTCAGCTTTACGACACCATAACCTGCACCTTCCTGAACGACAACACCACTTACAAACTCGAAGTAGTGGCGTTGGGTGCTTACAAAGGCGATTACGTGACAAGTTCCGAATACCAGTCCAAGCCCGACCTCGCAATTCTGGCGTTCACCGATAAGCAACCCGACGAAACGGCACATCCTTCTCTCAAAATCGCTTCTTCGGATTACGCAAGCTTCGGTGACGAAATAGCAATAGTGGGCAATCCCGCGGGCGTGGGTCTCAGCGTCTCCTCCGGTTGCATTTCCCACGAGGCACGCGAAATCGTCAACTGGGGCTACGGAAAATTTTATATGACGGACGCGGCAATCAACGGCGGCAATTCGGGCGGTCCCATGGTCAACCGCAACGGCGTCGTGGTCGGAGTCGTCGAATCCAAACTCCAGTCCGAAGAAATCGAAAACATGGGCTTTGCCGTCGCCGCTTCCACTCTTGTCGAATTCATAGAAAATTCCCAACTTGCGGCCAACAACAGATTGGGCAAAAACATCACCATTCCTTACCTGACACAAGGAATCGTTTCGTGACGGCGCACGCCTGACCGCTTAGATACCTTTCCGCTTCTCCTTAATAAATCTCTCCGCAAAAGAGCTCCGCAAAGGAGTTCTTTTGCATTGTGTTTCCGTTTTCAAACAGCTTTTACGGCAGTTTTTCCGTTGTCGCAGTTTCGGCGGCAAGCGGAAAACGCGGCGGTTTCTCGACTGCACCACCGTTAAACTTCGTTGCCCTTCCTACTTGACCGCACATCGAAATTTGCCCACTCGTTCCGTTTGACAATCAGACGGCATTCGCGCCGACAACGTAAAACGCCATGCAGTGCGAAAACAAAAAAACGTCCTCAATCGAGGACGTCTTCGAGTTTTTTCAGCAATGTTCTTTTCGTCTTTTTTACAAGATTCTGATTGCTTGCCGAATAGATTGCCGTTGCTGCCACTACGCCGAGCGTTACGCCCAGCAAAACAGAGTTCTTCATATCAACCTCCCGACAGTAGTATGCCGCGAAAGAGGGTGTGCTATGCGTTCGAAAACAATGTTAATCGCCTATTTCCCGGACTGCCGCAGACGATTCACGCATTCCGCCACTTTCAGCGCGGCGAACTCCGCGTCCTGCTCCGTGCTGTATCTTCCGAAGGTAAAACGCACCGAAGCCATCGCTTCCTGCTCCGAACGGCCTATCGCAAGCAGAGTTCTGCTGGGTTCGGAAGACCCCGCCGAACACGCACTCCCGTTGGAGGCGCACACTCCCTCCAAATCGAGAAGATAAAGCAAATTGCCCGCCACGTTACCGAAAGTGAAATTGGCGTTGTTCGGCAATCGTTCCGCTTCGTTCGAGGGTCCGTTGTATATCACGTCCGTCACGGACGACAACACCTTTTCCGCAAACGCGTCGCGCAATGCGGCAATGCGGCGGTTCTCCTCTTCCCGCACGGCACAAGCGTATTCCAGAGCCGCGGCGGCTCCTGCGACGGCAGGAACGTCCGTCGTTCCTCCCCTGCGACCTCTCTCCTGCTCTCCGCCGCTCATCAAAGGCTGCAAATCGGTGCCGTTTTTGACATACAGCACGCCGCAACCTTTGGGTCCGTAAAACTTGTGAGCGGACAGCGAAACCATGTCCGCGCCCAAAGATTTCACGTCAAGCGGCAGCGCGCCCGCCGCCTGAACGGCGTCGGTATGGAACAGCGCTCCGTGAGCGTGCGCAACTTCCGCAAGTCGGGCAACGGGCTGCACGGTACCGATTTCGTTGTTCGCATACATCACGCTGACAAGCAGGGTGTCTGCCGTCATCGCGGCTTCCAACGCGTCGCACGACACGAAACCGCGGCCGTCGACGGGCAGATACACCACGTCGAACCCCCGCCTTTCAAGCTGTTTGCACGCCTCGTATACGGCGGAGTGTTCCACCGCTGACGTCACTATTCTGCCACCATTGCGGATACGTTTTTCGGCAATGCCTTTGATTGCCCAGTTGTCGGACTCCGTTCCGCCCGAAGTGAAATAAATTTCGTTGACTTCCGCCCCGAGGCACGAGGCAACGCGTCGCCGCGCCGCCGCCACGGCTTCCGCCGCATCTCTGCCGAAAGCGTGCAGGGAATCGGCGTTGCCGAACGTCTGCGAAAAATACGGCTTCATTGCGGAAAACGCCTCTTCGGAAAGAGGCGTCGTAGCGGCATAGTCGAGATACACTTTTTTCATAGACGAAACGCGGTCAGCGCCTGACCTGACCGTCTCCTTTGACAACGTATTTGACGGACGTCAGCTCTTTGAGAGCAATGGGTCCGCGAGCATGCAGTTTCTGTGTGGAAATTCCCATCTCAGCCCCCAGACCGAACTCGAATCCGTCCGTAAATCTCGTGGAAGCGTTGAGATACACCGCCGCCGAATCCACGTTGACGGCAAAATAATCCAAGCATTTTTCGTCACGGGAAAGAATGGCTTCGGAATGATTCGTGCTGTGCGTGTTGATGAAATCCACGGCCTCGCGGACGTTGTCAACCAGCATAACGGTGATTTTATACGTCAAAAACTCCGTATAAAAGTCCTCTTCTGTCGCAAGCGTCACATCGGGCACTATTGCGACGACTTCTTCCGTGCCGAGGATTTCGACGTTCTTTTCTCTGAGCGCGGCACATATCGGGGGCAAAAATTCTCTCGCCGCCGCACGGTCCACGATGAGGTGTTCCAGCGCGTTGCAGGTGGAAGGTCTCTGCACTTTGGCGTTGACAATGACGGGAACGGCTTTTTCAAGGTCCGCCGTCTTTTCGACATAGATGTGACAGTTTCCGCCCGCCGACGCTATGACGGGCATGGCGGCGTTGTCCAGCACGAAGTGTTTGAGGCCCTCGCCCCCTCTGGGAATCACCACGTCGATGTATTCGTCCAGTCCAAGCATGACTTTGCTTGCCTCACGCGAGGCGTCGTCGATGAAGGCGACAACGTCGCATTCGTACCCGACAGAGGCGATTGCACCTCTCATGATTTCGTAAAGCGCACGGTTAGAGTTCAACGCGTCCTTGCTGCCGCGCAAAACTATGGCGTTGCCCGACTTTATGCAGAGTGCCGCGGCGTCCACCGTCACGTTGGGGCGCGCCTCGTAGATTATGCCGATGACTCCCAGCGGCGCGCGCACCTTTTTGATGTCCAGCCCGTTGGGAAGCACTCTGTGCTCCACCACTTCGCCGACGGGGTCGGGCAAAGAGATTATCTGATTCACGCCGCAAATCATGGTTTCCACTCTGGCGGGAGTCAGCGTCAGCCTGTCGATGAAGGTGGCGTCCTTGCCGTTCTTGCGCGCTTCTTCGACGTCCACCGCGTTGGCGCTCATCATTCTCTCGACGTTGCGCGGCTCGCTCAGAGCGTCGGCAACGGCTTTCAGCATTGTGTTTTTCTCTTCCGCCCCGTACCCGGCAAGCCGGTACGACGCGAGTTTTGCGCGTTTGCAGACATTGGCAACGTCAATCATTTTATTCTTCCTCGTCCTGTATGGTTATGACGGCGTTGTGGTAGATGTTCTGAACGTCGTCGAGTTCTTCCATCTTGTCAATCATTTTGAGCAGAGTTTCCTGCTGCTGTTCGTCGGGGGTGACCTCGTTTTCGGGAATCATGTCCACTTCCGCACTGAGAATTTTGACTCCGCCCTGTTCGAGAGCGTCGCGTACGGAACCGAGGTCGGACGGAGCGGTAAGCACCTCGAAGACCTCGTCGTCTTCGGTGACGATGTCTTCGGCACCCGCGTCGAGGGCTGCCATCATGAGGTCGTCTTCGGAGATGTCGCTCTTGGAAACGGTGATTACGCCCTTTTTGCTGAACATAAAGGACACGCAACCGGTGGTTCCCATGGAGCCGCCGAACTTGTCGAAGAGGTGTCTGACATCGCCCGCGGTGCGGTTCTTGTTGTCGGTGAGCGCTTCGACGATGAAAGCCGTGCCGCCCACGCCGTAACCTTCGTAAGTCATTTCTTCGTAATTTATGGAGCCCAGTTCGCCGCTGGCCTTTTTGATGCTTCTTGCGATGTTGTCGTTGGGCATATTGTTGCTTTTGGCTTTCGCGATGGCGTCGCGAAGTTTGCTGTTGCTGTTGGGGTCGGGACCGCCCTGTTTGACGGCAACGGCGATTTCACGCCCGATTTTGGTGAATACGTTGGCACGAGCCGCGTCGCTTTTTCCCTTTTTTTGCTGAATGTTGTGCCATTTGCTGTGTCCGCTCATAGTAACCTCCGTGAGTGTCAGTTATTGAAAATAAAAGCCGAAAGATACATAGCGACTGCCGAGGCAACCGCCACGTTCAAAGATTCCATACCGTTGAACATCGGCAAAGACCTGACCGAAGCGCACGCGCGCAAAACGGCAGGTCTCACGCCGTGAGCTTCGCTGCCCGCGACCAGAGTGACCCGCGGGGGAAGCCCGCCTTCCGTGAAAGATTTGCCCGCCATATCGAGAGCAACAGCTCCGTCGTCGGAAGCCAGTTCGCACGCCTGCTCTTCCGTGACTTCGTATAGCCTTGTCCTGAAAATGCCCCCCATGCTTGCACGCACGGTCTTGGGCGAATACGGGTCGGCGCAACCGAGAAGGTACACGTCGTCGAACCCCGTCGCCGCCGCCGTACGCAGAACGGTGCCGAGGTTGCCGGGGTCGGACACGCCGTCAAGCAACAGCGCGTTTCCCCGAGGGTGTGCAAATTCCCGAACGGGAATCTCCGCCACGGCGGCAAGTCCGTAAGGCGTCACGGTGTCCGAAAGGCTCTTCATCACCGCATCGGTGACATAATACACCTGCGGGCGCGAAGAATCAACCCGCACGGGAATTTCGTCCGCACGTCGCTCCGTTGCGAGATAGAATCTCACGTTCACGTCCTGCGGAATGTCCTTTACGATATTTCCTCCCTCCACCAAAAAAAGACCCGTCTGCACGCGGAATTTTTTTTCCGCGAGGGATTTTGCGAGTCTGACGGTATCGTTTTTGACGGAAGTGATGATTTCCATAATAACGCGAGAGGCGCGACAACGCGCCTCCCGATAAATTGCTTTACGCGAGTTTGGCTTTTGCCTGTTCGCAAAGTGCGGTGAACGCTTTGGGGTCGGACACGGCGATTTCGCTCAGGACCTTGCGGTTGAGCTCGATTCCCGCGAGTTTGAGACCGTGCATGAGCTTGGAGTAGCTCAAATCGTTCATACGTGCGGCGGCGTTGATACGGGCAATCCAGAGTTTTCTGAAATCGCGTTTCTTCTGTTTTCTGCCGACATACGCATAGTAACCGCTGCGCATGACCTGCTGTTTGGCAACACGGTAGAGACGATGCTTTCCGCCGTAGTAACCCTTTGCTTGCTTCATTATTTTTCTGCGCTTCTTGACCGCGCTGACAGCTCTTTTGATTCTCATACTTCAATCTCCTTATTGATAGGGCAAAAGTCTCTTGATTTCGGCCTCTTTGGTCTTGTCGATATACTGGTCCTGACGCAGAGAACGTTTTCTCTTGGTTGTCTTTTTGGTCAGAATGTGGTCGTGACCGCTGTGGTCGCACTTATAGTGACCGTTGGCGCTCTTTCTGAAGCGCTTTTTTGCTCCGCTGTGGGTTTTCTGCTTTGGCATAACGCTGCCTCCTGTTAATTTTGTTATGGTGCGGACAAAGCCGCACGGGATTGCGCTTGCGCGCTGTGTTTTCTGTCTGTTGCCTCATTCGCGGCGGGTGCTCCGCCCGAACGGCGTTTCGGTCACTTCTTGGACTGCGGCGCGAGAATGGTGTAGATGATTCTGCCTTCCTGCACGGGCGCTTTCTCGATGACGGCGCCCTCGCCCACCATACCGATGTAATCGTTGATTATGCCGACGGCGATGTCGGGGTGAGCCTGCTGTCTGCCTTTGAGTCTTATCGACGCTTTGACCTTGTTGCCTTCCGCTATGAACTTCGCGGTCTGGGCGGCAAGGCGTTTGGTGTCTCCCACGTCGATTGTCGCGGACAATCTCACTTCTTTGAGCTCCACAATGCGCTGATTCTTGCGCTGTTCCTTCTCACGCTTCTGCTGGTCGTAACGGTACTTGCCGTAATCCATCAACTTGCAGGTGGCGGGAGTGACGTCGGGAGGAGAAACCTTGCACAAATCGAAACCCTTGTCCTCGGCAATTCTGCGCGCCTCGGCAATCGGAATAATGCCGTACTGCGTGCCGTCCTCCCCTATCAGCCGAACTTCGCGGTCTCTGATTCTCTCGTTGATAATTAACTCCTTCAAGAGCAACCTCCAAAAAAAATGTCGGCGAACAAAGTTCTCCGACACACACCTGTCCCGCAAGGGAAATAACTCGTTGTGACAACCACTTGGCGAAGCCGGTGGTGAAAGGAAACCTTTGCTTGCCCGATAAATATATCAAATCCTGCGCGCGCTGTCAAACGAATTTTCGCCGAAATCTCAAATCTCACGCATTTTCCCGTTTCCCTGCGCCGTCACGACGTCGCGAAACCCGTATCACGAACGAAAAATGCAGACGTTTCGGACAAAATCCCGAATGCTCACCGTTTTGAAAGTCCGTTTTTTTGGACAGACACACGCCGTTTCCTTTGCCGCGCATAAAAAAGGGCGGATTGTATCCGCCCTTTGAAAACATAATTTACGTTTTGCGAATGTCTTTCACCGAAGCCGGTCGTCGGCGAAGTTCGCCCGACTTTCGCTTGCACCTGAATGACAAAACGAGAAGAATCACCGTTGCGGGTATGAACAGAATTTCGCCGAAAGCAAATCCCGCCACCATATTCGCCACTATTTCGGAAGCGTGCCCGTCCGCCGAAACAATCATACCGCAAACAAACAGTATCGCAGGCGTTACGGCAAGTGCGGCAAACACAGCCGACAACACTCTGAAAATCTTTCTCAGCCTGTTTGTAGCAAAAAGACTTGCTTCGAGATTGTCGATTAAGTTCTTGGCGGACTGCTCTTCCCGTATTCTGTTCTCAAACTCTCCGCTTTTTCTGCGCATATCTTCCGCACGCAGTTCCGCCATGTGAGTTTTTTCCGAAACAAACTCACGTCCGCAAAAATTGCAAACGTAAGCGAATTTGTTTTTGTCGTAAACTGGCAAAGCACCGCAATCGGGGCATCTTTCCGTATTCATAGTCGACTGTTATTTCAAATTCGGGTATGTTTTGACAAACATCTTCCAGTTTTTCCTTTTCGCCGCAGACACAGTGGTGAAAATTCCGAGAATCCACAACACGCCGCACCCTCCGAGCGTCAGCAATTTGATTACCGCCAGCCCTTTGTTGCCTAAGTACATGCTTCCAACTCCCAGGAATCCGAAAAACAATTCAAGCAAAAAAGCTTTTTTGGGGTCGAGAATTTTTTTGTCCAGCAAACCCACCGTGAAAGCCAATTTCGGGTCGGCACTGTCCAAAAAACCGAGAAGTTTGTCTGCGTTTTCCGCTTTCAGGCTTTTGCGGATTTTTGCTTCGAAAGCAGGTGTGTAGTTTTTGCTCATATAACATCTCCTCTATGTTTGATAAATACATTTTATAGAAGATTTTCTTCTATGTCAAGATATTTTAGAAAATATTTGTCTAAAATTATCATATGAAAACGTCATTTCCTCAAATGCTGAAAACTTTGCGCAAGCAATGCAAAATGAAACAGGCACAACTTGCGGAATTGCTGAACACGTCGCAAAGAAACGTTTCGTATTGGGAAAACGGCGAAACGCAACCGGATATAGATACGCTGATAAGAATTGCCGACATATTCGACGTGACTCTCGACGAACTGGTCGGCAGAAAGTGAAAACAAAACAAAAACCCGCAGTCTATGCGGGTTTTTTGTTGAGATTTTGAATTTTGTTTTAGGTCGGAAACCGTGGTTTCCTCTGACGTGCGCCGCGTGCGGCTGAACGCCGCAACCGTAGTACGGCAGGGTCACCTCCCGTCACACGTCATTTCCTTTCGCGGGACTTGATTTCCGCCTTTGCAAGCGCGACGAAGTCCGCAATCTGCATTGTTCCGAGGTCGCCTTCGGTACGGTGACGAACCGCCACGACGCCCTCTTCCGCTTCCTTGTCGCCTATGACGAGCACATAAGGCACCTTTTCCAGCTGCGCTTCGCGGATTTTCTTGCCGAGTTTTTCGCTTCTGACGTCGGCTTCCGCTCTTATACCCTCGTCGAAAAGTTCTTTCGCCACGGCTTTTGCGTTCTCCGCCGTGCGGTCCGTGAGAGAAAGCACTCTGACCTGTTCGGGCGCCATCCAGAGCGGGAAAGCTCCGTTGTATTTCTCGATGAGCATTGCGAGCGTGCGTTCGTAACAGCCGATGGAGCTGCGGTGAATAATGAGCGGACGCGCCTTCTCGCCGTTCTCGTCGATGTAAATCATATCGAATCTTTCAGCCAGTGCGAAGTCGAGTTGCACCGTGAAGAGGGTGTCCTCCTTGCCGTGCACGTTGGTGCCCTGCACGTCGAGTTTGGGTCCGTAGAAAGCCGCCTCGCCCCATTCTTCGGAATATTCTATTCCGAGGTCGTCGAGAATCTTTTTCATAACGCTCTCCGTCTTTTCCCAGTCCTCGGCAGTACCGACGTATTTGTCGCTGTTCTTGGGGTCCCAGCGCGAGAAACGGTAGGTGACGTCGCTCTCCAAATCAAAGGTTTTGAGCATATATTTGATGAGGTCGACGGCGCCGAAAAATTCCTCTTCCAGCTGGTCGGGCGTGCAGACGATGTGTCCGTCGGCAAGCGTGAACTGTCTGATTCTGGTGAGTCCGTGCATTTCGCCGCTGGCTTCCTTGCGGAACAGAGTCGCCGTTTCCGCATAGCGCAGAGGCAGGTCGCGGTAGGATTTCAGCCCGTTCTTGTAAATGGTGAACTGGAAAGGACAGGTCATCGGACGCAGACAGAGGATTTCGTCGTCGACGTCCTCTTCGCCGATGTAGAACATCTTGTCTTTGTAGTGGTCCCAGTGTCCCGAAGTGATGAACAGATTGTTTTTGGACATTATGGGCGTTTTGGTGAGAAGGTATCCTCTCCTCTGTTCCTCGTCCTCGACAAAGCGTTGCATAATCTGGACAATGCGTGCGCCTTTGGGCATAAGCAGCGGCAAGCCCTGTCCGATGTTCTCGTCCGTCATGAACAGTCCGAGTTCGCGTCCGAGTTTGTTGTGGTCGCGCTTCTTCGCCTCTTCTAAACGGGTGAGATATTCGTCAAGGTCGGACTTCTTGTCGAACGCCGTGCCGTAAATTCTGGTCAGCATCTTGTTCTTCTCGTTGCCGCGCCAGTACGCTCCCGTGAGAGAGGTCAGTTTGAAGCACTTTACTTTACCCGTGGAGGCAAGGTGAGGACCTGCGCAAAGGTCGGTAAAATCGCCCTGGGTATAAAAACTTATTTCTTCGCCCTCGGGAATGTCGGCAAGCAGTTCCATTTTGTAGGTCTGCTTCATCTTCCTGATGAGTTTTTCGGCTTCGGTGCGGGAAACGGTTTTGCGGACTATGGGCATATCCGCCTTGATAATGCTCTTCATTTCCGCTTCGATTTTGTCGAAATCCGCCTGCGTGATGGGCGTCTTGAAATCGAAATCGTAGTAGAATCCGTCCTTTACGGCGGGTCCTATGGCAAGCTGAACTGTGGGATAGATGTTCTTGACGGCCTGCGCCAGGATGTGGGAACAGGTGTGTCTGTAAGCAAGCCTGCCCTCTTCGTCGGCAAAGGTGAGCACTTCGAAAGAGCAATCGCGGTCGACAACCGTGTTCATGGAAGCAAGTTGCCCGTCAATGCGACATACGAGAGCCGCTCTTGCCAGACCTTCGCTTATCTGCTTTGTGATTTCGAGTGCGGATTTGGCGCCGTCGACGGCGAGAATGCTGCCGTCCTTCAATGTAATGTTCATAAAAAACTCCTTCGCAATCGGCCCCACG
This sequence comes from uncultured Clostridia bacterium, assembly GCA_944349635.1. Taxonomy (GTDB): domain Bacteria; phylum Bacillota; class Clostridia; order Christensenellales; family CAG-917; genus Limadaptatus. Next base: position 104,059 of record CALVNH010000003.1, read on the forward strand.
AACGGCCGTGCATATTTTAATATCAAAAAGCATTATAGTGACGTAACCGAATTAAGTCAACCCGAAACGGCATAAATCGGAGCACATTCTTCAAAATCTTTTTTCAAAGGAAAATGCTTTCTTGTCGAAAAACAGGTTTTCCCGCGCCGTGCCGTCGGACGCAAACGCGTTTCGGACTCCGAAACGCCCGAAAAGCAAAAACCCCCGCCTTGCGGCGAGGGTTGAAGTTTGTGCCGATTTTGCGTCATCTGACGATGAAACTCACGGTGTGCTTTTTGTAAGGTTTGATTTTGTACCGGGGCTTCACGCAGGCAAGTGCGGGAATATCGCCGCCCACGCCGCGCTGTTTGCCGTCGATGAAGACGTAGACACCGTCGGTCTCCTTTTTGAGTTCATGCTTGTGCGTCGCTTTTTCGAGAGCCGCCAGAGAATAGTTGTGGCAGGAGAACTCGAAAGGTGCGTCCAGAGCCGAAAATTCGACGCCGTTTTCGCCGCCTATCACCACATAACGCGTGTCGCAGTGGTTTCCGTTTTCCTGCGGGACGAGATAATCGTGCTGGAAGTCCTCTATTTTTCCGGAATACACTCCGAGTTTCGCACCCGTCTTTCTGTCGCAGTAGTTTTCCTGCGGACCTCTGCCGAAGAACGTGACGTCGTCAGACGTGTTGAGCTTGGCGCAGAAACCGTATCTCGGCAGACCGAAAAGCGCGTTCATGCAGGTCATACCGATTTTGAGGCCTCCTTCGACCGCTTCGTAAACGGTTTTGAGCACGGGCATCTTCGGCATATACCAGTCTATTTCCACGGATTTGTCCGTGACGGTGAGTTTGGATTTCACGATGCGCTCCTGCGACTTCTTGAAAGTGTATTTTCCGAATATGGCCTGCACGATGGGGGGAAGCTGGGGCGATTTGTCGTTGTCTATGGGAGCACGCCAGAAATTGGGACGCAGAGGTTCGGCAAGTTTTTCGTCACCGTCGATTGACAAAGACACGATGTAGCCGGTCTCCTTGTCCACCTTCGCAACCGTGCCGCCGCAGTCGATGACAATGAAGTTGCCCTCGTCCGAAACGGTCTTGCCCTCGGCGGCTGCGACCCGTACGGGTTTGAATCCGTCGATTACGAGTTGCTCTTCCGCCACGACGCTTCCCTTTTCGATGCCGCGGTCGCTCTCCTTCTGAACGGCGTACACGTTGACGGCGCATTCGTGCTTCGCGGGAATGTCGAACGGCATCGTGACGTAACCCGTTTTGCCGGGAGCCACGGAAGGCATGTCGCCGATGACGGTTTCGTCGGACAATCCGTCGACGACGAGTTCCATTTTGAGGGCGTATGCGGAAAGGTCGGTGAAAAGGTATTCGTTGGTCACGGCAATCTTTCCGTCTTCGAGAGCGAAGGAAATCTGCTGATAGACCTTCTTGACTTCGTACAGCGAAGGATTGGGAGAACGGTCGGCGCGCACTATGCCGTTGAAAGCGAAGGTGCCGTCGTTGGGTTCGTCGCCCCAGTCACCGCCGTAGGTCCATTCCACGGTGCCGTCGGGCTGAACCCGCTTTATGGACTGGTCCGCAAAGTCCCAGATATAGCCGCCGCACAGTCTGTCGTATTTCTTGAAATCTTTCCAGTAATCGGCAAAGTTGCCGAGGCTGTTGCCCATGGCGTGCGCGTATTCGCATTGAATGAACGGCTTGTCACGGTACATGAACGGCAAAAGAAGATGTCCGGAGGGTGCCCAGAGCGCCTGGCTGTGCTTGTGAGGTCTGTTCTTGCCAACGGACGCCATCTGTTCCTGCGGAGTGTACATTTCGCTCATTATGTCCGTGTCGTTGAGATATCCGTCGCACTCGTAGTGCACGGGACGCGTATCGTCGAGAGCAACCGCAACGCGCTTCATTTCCGAGAACGCCCTGCCGTTGCCGGACTCGTTGCCGAGAGACCAGAACAGAATGCACGCGTGATTGCGGAAGGTGCGCACCATATTGTCCATGCGGTGACAGACCTGCTTTATCCAGCGGTATTTGTTGCGCGGAATGTATAACGCCAGCCCGTGAGTTTCGAGGTTGTTTTCACACATCACCATTATGCCGTAGCGGTCGCACAAATCGTACAGCGCGCGTGAGTTGGGATAGTGCGACGTGCGCAGACTGTTGATGTTGTTGTTGCGCAGAATGATTATGTCCTTTTCGGTGAGCTCCGCTGGAACGGCGTGACCGTACTCGGGGTGGAATTCGTGGCGGTTCACGCCGCGGATTTTCAGTTTCTTGCCGTTGAGCAGAATGACGGGGTCGAGGTCGCCGCGTTTCGGCACGACCTTGATTTCGCGGAAACCGAATTTAAGGTTGCGCAAATCGAGCATTTTCCCGGTTGCGTCGACGAGGCACACGAAAAGCGTGTAAAGGTACGGGTCTTCCGAACTCCAAAGGCGGGGGGTCTTGACCTTCTCGGAAAATTTGACGACAGCCGACGCACCGTCGGCTATGTCGCCGACGGGCACAACGCCCTCCGCCGCTATCTTGCCCTCCGCGTCTTTGAGCGCGACGAGAACCCTGGCTCCCGAAACCGACGCGCCCTTGCAGTCCGCCTGAATGCCGACTTTGAACTGCGCCTCGGAGAAATCGCCGTTGAACGACGCTCTGGCATAAATGTCCGCCACTCTGCATTCGGGCACGAAAATGAGCATTACGTCACGGAACACGCCGGACAGACGCCACATATCCTGGTCTTCGAGATAGCTGCCCGTGGTATAGCGGTAAACCACGATTTTGATTTCGTTCTCGCCTTCTTTGACGAACTCCGTCACGTCGTATTCCTGATAGTCGAAGCTGGACTCGGAGTATCCCGCGAATTTGCCGTTTATGTAAAGTTCGGCACCGCTGTTTGCGGCGAACTCCACGTGCACTCTTCCCTCGGGTTTTTCAAGGGTGAACTTGCGCATATAAACCCCGCAGGAATTGTCCGTGTCGTCGATTGCGGGCAATTTCAGAGGATTGCTGCAAATGGGGTACGGATAGCGTATGTTGGTGTAAATCGGCTTGCCGTAACCTTGCAACTGCCAGTTCGACGGCACCTTGATTTTGTCCCAGGACTCGGGGTTTACCGTGAGCAGTGTCACGGAGGGGAAATACTTGAAGTTCCACTCTCCGCTGAGGCACACCGCACGTTTGCTTCCGTCGGCGTTAAGAGGATAACCTGCGCCGTGTTTTTTCAGAGCGTTGACGCTGTAAACGTCGGGGTTCTTGTAATAATTCATAATCTGCCTCTCCTTGGTTTGAATTTTCTCTCCGTCCTATTTTCCCGGAACGAAAAGAATGCGTCTGCAATTGGGACACTCGGCATAGTCGCCGGGATTTTTCAGTTTGCCTTTTATGTCGCCCGAAAGCTCCATAAAACACCTGCCGCACACGTCGGAGCCCACTTCGTATTCGACGAAAGCGGGAAATTTTTTCGCGGTGCGGAGGGAATCGTACGCCTCCATGAACGCGGGTTCGATGCCCGCGCGCAAATCTTTCAGAGCCTTCTGCATGGCGTCCACGCGCGGCTTCATTTCCTGAATGAACGCATTATACGCGGCATAGGCCTTCTTGTATTCGTCAGTGGCTTTGACGCCGCTGTCGAAGGTCTTTTTGTATTCCGCGTTGATTCCGTCTATTCTGTCGTTGTCGCGCTGAATCTCCTTTTCCAGCGCGGTGATTTCGTCGCTTATCGAAGCTATTTGCTTGATGTAATAATCCGTTTCTCCGACGTCGTCCACGCCGTCCAGAATGCCGTTGAACTCATCGAGAGACTCTTTCAACTTGTCTGCCCTGCCCGTCAGTTTCGCATAACCCGCGAGCATTTCCGCAGCTTCCTGTGAGAGCTTGATGATGCCCGCCTTCGCCGCGTCGAACCTGGCTTTCGCGGAAGCGTAGTCCTTATACGCCTTGCTCTTCGCCACCTCGTTTTCCAGCGCAATCAATTCCTGGTCTATGCGCTGATACTCCAGAATTTTGTCGAATTTCATAGTTCCTCCAAAGTGTCGTACGGACACCGTCTTTGCTGTTCGACGACTTTCAGTTCGCCGAAACGAGACTTTATTATGTCCGAAAATATATCACAACATATTATTTCGCTGTAATAGTGAGAAAACTCTACCACGGGAATTTTCTCCGCATACGCCTTGACGTAGGTCTCGTGCCTGACCTGCGCCGTGACGAGAGCCGCGCCCTCCTTTGCCGCGGCTTCCAGTTCTTCCTGACTTCCGCCGCTTCCGGACACGACGTAAATTCTGTTCACCGTCGCGTCAGGGTTGCACACTCTCACGCCTCGGTCGCCCAGCACCGCGGATACTCTGCGGGCAAGTTCCGCCGCCGTGCACGGTGCCACGGACGCATAGCAACCGAATTCAAATCTCTCCGTGTCTTTTCCCCCGAACATTTCCGCAAGAAAAACGCTGAGTCCTCTCTCCGCCACGTCCAGATTGGTGTGCGCAGAATAAATCGTAACGTCGTTTTTGAAAGCAGCTTCCGCCGTTCTCGCCTTGTCCGTCACAAGTTCCAGGTCGTAAAGCGGTTTGAATACGAACGGGTGATGACTGACAATCAGATTGCAGCCGTTTTCCGCCGCCGCGGAAACCGTTTCTTCCGTGCAATCGAGACATACCGCAACTCCCGTGCACTCGCGGGAAACGTCTCCGAGCATTACGCCCACGTTGTCCCACTCCGCCGCACACGAGCGCGGAGCGAACTCCTCTATTGCCGAGATTATTTCGCGTATTTTCATACGACTACCTCCGAAAGGGCTTCCCGCAGTTCTTCCGCGCGCCGTGCGAGGTTCACGGCTTCGGGATTGCTTGCAAGCATTGCTTCCAGCTTGTCCAGTTCGCGAACCGCCGCCGCCTTGAACTCCTCGTCCTCGCGGAAAAATTTGCCGTAACGCAGTTGTTTGCCGTCCAGCTTCTCCTTGCCGCCGCGCATGGTCTTTATCAATGGATAGACCTTGCCCGCCTGCTCCACCCTGCCGTCGTACACAATCGTGTGATTGGTGTTGCAGATTTCCGCGCGCACCCTCTCCGCGTGCGTGTTGGGCGACAGTATGTAATATTCAAAGTCTTTTCCGCTCTCTCTGCCGCGTTGCAGTATACCCGCCATAACGTCGCCGCCTAGCCCCGCAATCACCACGGTGTCGGCTTCGTCGCACTCCACGGGATTGAGTCCGTCACCCACTCTTACGGATATAAGGTCGCTCAATCCGCAATCGGCAATCAGCCTTTCCGCCTTGCGCAGGCTCTGTGCGCTGATGTCCGTGGCGATTGCGCTCTCCGCTCTGCCCGTCTGCACGAGATAGCAAACGAGTTTTCCGTGGTCGCTTCCCACGTCGCACACCTTTTTGCCGAGCACGAGCGAAGCTATGGCATTCAACCTTCTGTCCAGTCGTATCGGCATCAGTCGAAATCCTTGAGCTTTTTCAGTCTGTTGGGATGACGCAGTTTGCGCAGAGCTTTCGCTTCAATCTGTCTGATACGCTCACGCGTGACGTTGAACTCTCTGCCCACCTCTTCCAGCGTTCTCGGGTGACTGTCGTCGAGACCGTAACGCAATCTCAGCACCTTTTCTTCGCGCGGAGTCAGCGTATTGAGCACCTGAACGAGCTGCTCTTTCAGCATATTGCTTTCCGCAACGTCGGAGGGCGACAGCGCCGTGTTGTCCTCTATGAAATCTCCGAGGTGGCTGTCCTCCTCCTCGCCTATCGGCGTTTCCAGAGAAACGGGGTCCTGCGCTATCTTCTGAATCTCCCTCACGCGCTCTTCGCTGCAACCGAGATGTTCGGCGATTTCTTCTGGAGTGGGTTCGCGCCCCAGTTTCTGCAAAAGCTGTCTGGTCGCCCTGACCTGCTTGTTTATGGTTTCCACCATGTGCACGGGGATTCTGATGGTCCTCGCCTGGTCGGCAATGGCTCTGGTGATTGCCTGCCTTATCCACCAGGTGGCGTACGTCGAAAATTTGAATCCCTTCGTGTAATCGAACTTTTCCACGGCCTTCATAAGACCGAGGTTGCCTTCCTGAATGAGGTCGAGAAACTGCATTCCGCGTCCGACGTATCTTTTGGCAATGGAAACAACGAGGCGGAGGTTGGCTTCGGAAAGAGTTCTCTTCGCCTCCTCGTCCCCTTCTTCCATACGCTTGGCAAGTTCGACTTCCTTTTCCGCCGACAACAGCGGCACCTTGCCGATGTCTTTGAGATACATCTTGACGGAGTCGTCGAAGTTGCCCTCGATAATCTTGTCGATGTCCTCGTCGTCCTTTGCTGACGTCACGCTGATGTTCTCGGCGGCAAGAGCGTTGAACACTCCTTCAAGGTCCTCCGCCGTGGCGTTGAGATGTTCCAGTCTCGCCATTATGTCGTCCTCGGAAACGCTGCCGTTGGCACGTCCGAGTGCGACGATTTTTTCAATCTCCTGTTTGAGAAGTTGTTCTCTGTCCACTTTTTCCTCCTGGGTATGGGTGAATTGTCTGCTATTCCTTGTTGGTTGGCGGCTTTCGCCGCTTTTGTTTTTTATTCGGTTTCAATGAGATTCACAGCTTGTCCGCGGGGTCGGACGACTTCAGCTTTATCTGCAAATCGCGGATTTTCAGCAGCATTTCGCGCCTCTCGCCCGCGTCCGTAAGTTGCTTGTACGCCGCGGTCATGGTCTCCAACTGCGAGGAAATAAACTCGTTTGCCAGCACGTTTACGCAGTCCACGTAATACGCCTTCTCTTTCAGGTCGCTGTCGAAAGTGCCCTCGGCGTCAAGAATGCGGTTGAGCTCTTCCCTGTCCGTGTCGTCTGCGGAAAACAGTTTCCCCGCCACGATTTCGCCTCTCGGTTGCGAGCGCACGAAAGCCAGAATGTCCCTGTGCGCCTGCAAAGAAAACCATTCGTCGCAAAGTGTGCCGACATCGGCAAACACCTTGTTGTCAAGCAGTTTGTTCAACACGAAACGCGCCGCGCGAACGGACTTCTTTTCCTTTTCTCCGACGGGAGCGGAAGGTCTTGCAACCACGGGACGCGCGCTTTTCCCCGCAATTTCCGATTTCAGCGTTTCGACGGAAACACCGCTTTTATCCGACACAATGCCAAGATAAACCTCTCTTTCCGCCGTGTTCTCCACTTCTTTCAAAACTTTAAGCGCGGCGGAAACGTATCTGGCTCTGCCCGTCGCGGAATCAAGCCCGTAAGCGTTTTCGCAAAGTTTGAGTTTGTATTCCAGCACGGGCAATGCCGCCGCCCTTCTGGCGTCGAAACCCTCTTTACCTTCCTTCCTCACCGTGTCGTCGGGGTCGGCTCCTTCGTCAAGAGCCATGACTTTCACTTCCAGCCCTTCGGCAATCAGCGGTTCCACGTTGCGCATCGCGGCTTTTCTGCCTGCCGCGTCGCCGTCATAACAGACGTAAACGGTGTCCGTCAGTCGCTTGATTTCCCGTGCCTGGTACGGAGTCAGCGCCGTGCCCATGCCCGCCACGGCGTTTCCGATTCCCGCCGCCGCAAGAGAAATGACGTCCATATACCCTTCGACGAGAATAACGAAAGGAAGGCTTCCGTTCTGTTTTTTCTCTTTTTTGACGAAGTTTATTCCGTATACGCAACGGCCCTTGTCGAAGAGCACGGTGTTTGTGGAGTTCTTGTATTTGGCAACGTCCTTTTCCCCTCTGTAAATTCTTCCGCCGAAGGCGATGACATCGCCCATTCCGTTCATTATGGGAACGATTATTCTGCCCGCGAACGCGTCGGAAAGGCGTTCGCCGTTCACAAGCCCGCACTCACGCAGATTCTCCGCGGAATAACCCTTGCGACGCATGTACCCCTGCAACCGGTCGTATCCCAAAGAAAGCCCGATGCCGAAGCGTACTGCCGTCTGTTCGTCCAGACCGCGCGACGCCAGATACTGCCTCGCCTCTCTGCCTTCGTTTTCGCGTTTGAGGTTGGCGTGATAATAGAGTGCGGCGTCCCTCATCAACTGTTTCAGCACGTCCTGTTTCTTTTTCTTTTTTGCGAAATCGCCGCCGCCCGTGTATTCGGGAAGCGCAAGCCCCGCTTTTTCGGCGAGAATTTTAACGGCGTCGGGATAACTCACCGACTCGATTTCCATAATGAAAGTTATCACGTCGCCGCTTGCGTTGCAGCCGAAACAATGGTAATACTGTCCGTCCGTGTTGACGCACATCGACGCCGTTTTTTCGTTGTGAAAGGGGCAACAGCAAAAATATTTATTGCCTTTTTTAGTCAAAGGAACATATTGCGATATCACGGAAACGATATCGCACTTGTACTTCAATTCCTCGATAAACTGAGTCGGGAAACCGGCCACTTCTACCCTCTGGCGAGAAGCGCGCAATCCGACGGCGCGCAATTCGGGTGCAGACGCACACAACTTTCTTTATTTTCATATATATATACGTTTCGCATTTCGTATTTTCCTAAACCCGCGCAAACTTTTCCGAATATTTTCGTCAAAAACGGAACTCGCGCAAGCTCCGCGTCGCGACACGCCCCGAACAAAACCGCAAAGAATTTCGGCGAGGCATTCCGATTGCCGGAACTTTCCGAATTTCCCGACAAAAAAACCGGGCGTTTGCCCGGAATGCTTTTGCCGTAAAACCTCGTGACCGCAGGCAAACGGCATTTTGGTTACGCTCCTACGTCCGCGTTCTTGTCACGGCTCTCGTCCCGTTTTCCGCGCATTTCGGCTATCGCGGCAGGGTCGACGTGACGAAGATACCTCTCCTCTCCGAAAACCACGACGCCCAACGTCTTGAACAGGATTTCGACATCCATGGAAAAACTCACGTTGCGGGTGTACACAACGTCGTAAAAACTGCGTTCTACCGAACTCAAATGCCCGTTGCCGCGAATTTGCGAAAGCCCGCTCATTCCGGGTTTCACGGTGAATTTTTCTTTCTCCCACTCTTCGTACCGTTCGAGATATACGGGCATGAGAGGACGGGGACCTATCAGACTCATATCTCCGATTAAAACGTTTATCAGTTGAAGAAATTCGTCGATTTTGAGGCGGCGGATGACTTTGCCCACACGGGTGAGATTCTCGTTGTCGTTGCCGATGACGGGATGGTCGATGTCGAAAACGACGTCCGTTCTTTTCATGGTGCGGAATTTGAAGACTTTGAAACGCTTTTCGTTCATGCCAACGCGCTCCTGCCTGAAAAAAGCAGGCCCCGGACTGTCTATTTTGATTGCCAAAGCAACCAGCATGAGCGGGAAAAACAGAAAGACGATTCCGAAAAAAGCCAGCACTTTGTCAAGTACCGTTTTGATTGCTTTGTACATAACCCTTTTACGGTCGCTCCGTGGAACAACTCACTTTTATCTTTATATTTTTTTTATTTTAACATACGGAAAGGGACTTGTCAAAAATTAGAAAAAAATGTCGAAGCATAAAACTGTTGCCACAATATAATTTTTTATGTAAAATATTATTTATGAGTAAATGCGCCGTAATAGTCAACCGCCTTTCCGGCAACAGCAGACGCTTTTCCCGCGAAACGCTGCTTGCCGCTTTCGGAAAAGGTTTCGAAACCGATTTCATAGAAATCAACGAGGAGACCGTTCTCGATGACCTGACCGAGTACGACCGACTGGTGATATGCGGCGGGGACGGCACGCTGAACAGCGTGCTGAACTGCGCGCACTCCCCTTCCGCGGAAAAGATATACTGCCCGTCCGGCACTCTGAACGAACTTGCGACGGGAAACAGCAACAAGGACGATTACCTTCTGCACGAAGTGGGAATGGTGGGCGACAGACTTTTCGCTTATGTCTGTGCCTGCGGCATTTTCACGTCTTTGGGCTACGTGGTTAAAAACTCGAACAAACGCCGCTACAAGTGGCTCGCGTATCTTTGGAAAGTGGCGAAATTGTACCGCATTGAGGACATCCGTGCGACCTTCCGCACCGCCTCTCATGAGGAAAGCGGCGTCTATACCCTGATTATGGCAATCGATTCTCCGAAATGCTTCGGGTTCCGTTTTAATTGCATGTACCGCCTCGACGACGGCAAACTGCATCTGCTTGCCATACGCGCTCCGAAACGCAAGAAACTTTTGGGTGCAATCAAGGTGTTCTTCCCCCTGTTCAGAGCTTTCTTTATAGGTTTCAAACACGAATATCGCTCAAAAAATATGTTTTTCGTTCCGTTTGACGACATAAACATCGAATTGGAGCAGAAAACCGACTTTTGTCTCGACGGCGAAAGATATCCTCTCGAATCCTCTTTTTGCGTGAAAGTGCACCGTCTGCCCTCTCCTTTGCGAATACTTTTGCCTCGCACCGTTAAAAAGCTGGCAAAAGGCGAATACTCTTTGTAGTCCGAACGGACGACCCCGTTTGACACGCCATCTCGCAAAGTGTATAATGTAAACAAATCATATAGATTAACGTTGCGGAGCCGTCCCCGCGGGGAATTTTCGCCGCCGGACTTTCGCAGAGAAATACGTTGCCGATGCAAATACCGAATACACGAAAAATCAAAGCCAACGCTTTGCAAGCGCGCAAGTCGATGGTAATACTGGAATCGATGGTTCGCAAGAACATCAAAAATCAGTACCGTCGTTCCTTTTTGGGCGTTCTGTGGACGGTGCTCAACCCCCTGCTCACGATGCTCGTCATGGCGTTCGTGTTCTCCAATATCTTCGGACGACAAGGCATCAGCATGGACTACCCCGTTTACGTGCTTTCGGGCAACATAGTGTTCAGCTTTATGCGTGCCGCAACTTCCAACTCTCTCACGTGCATCGTCAACAACTACGATTTGCTCACCAAGACCAGAGTGCCTTATGCGGTGTTTCCCATTTCGCAGACGCTGTCATCCGTGGTCAATTTCGGTTTTTCTTTCATAGCTCTCATCGTGGTGATGTTGATACGAATCCCCAACGGCGTCACATTCCACTGGACAATGTTCATGACGTTGGCGCCATGGCTTCCTTCGATAATGATGTTCACCACGGGCATATCTTTCATACTGTGCTCCGTGTATGTCCGTTTCAGGGACATCAAACACATCTACTCCGTGTTCCTGACGCTGTGGATGTATATGACTCCCATATTCTATTCTCTGGACGTTCTCAAACTCGACCCCGTCGCCCGTCAGGTGATGGAAATCAACCCCATGTTGCATTATCTCAATTACTTCCGCGACATAGTCTGCGGAACCGTGCCCACCTGGCAGGCACACGCGATATGTTACGGCGCAGGTGCGGCGGCTCTGCTTGTCGGCTGGGTGATATTCAGACTGAGCAGAAAGAAATTCATACTTTACATCTGATGGAAAACAAAGCGGAAAACACAGTCCCGACAACCTCGGTTTCCGCCGTGTCGGAAAACGCAGAATTCAACCCCGCCAATCCCGCGGGCGATTTCGTTGCGGACGAAAACATTCTCATCGACGTGCACGACGTGTGCATGAATTTCCGTTTGCCCGTCGAAAAAATCGACAACATCAAGGAATACTTCATAAAGTTCGTCAAGGGCAAGTTGAAATACAAGGACTTCAACGTGCTCAAACACATAAATCTGCAGGTGCGCCGCGGCGAAAGCCTGGCTCTCATCGGCAGAAACGGAGCGGGCAAAAGCACTCTGCTCCGCATAATAGCGGGCATTATCGAGCCTACGGGCGGTTATGTTCAGACCCGCGGAAACATGGTACCTCTGCTCAAACTCGGCGCAGGCTTCGACTACGACGCAACCGGGAAGGAAAACATTTTCCTGAACGGTGCCATGCTGGGATTTTCAAAGCGCGAAATGCAGAAAAAGTACGACAGCATCGTGGCTTTCTCGGAGTTGGAAAAATTCATGAACGTGCCGCTCAAAAACTACTCTTCCGGTATGCTGTCGCGCCTCGGGTTTTCCATAGCCGTGGACGTCCACCCCGACATACTCCTGATAGACGAAATCCTGGCTGTCGGCGACGCTCCTTTCCAGAAGAAATGCGCGGAAAAAATAGACTCGCTGAAAGCCGACGGAACCACGTTCATCGTCGTGTCGCACAGCATGTCGCAAATCAACAGACTGTGCGAACGCGCCATATACCTCAAAGACGGCGAAATCGTGGAGTACGGCGCGACAAAAGCCGTGGCGGACCATTATCTTCGCGACTGCGACGCGGCAACGAAAAACGCCGCTCCCCCTCCTTCTTCGGTCTGAGCGCGGCGTTAGGTTTCTTTTGTCGGATTCACCGTCGGTTTTGCTGTCGATTGACACCTTGTTTTCACCTTGATTCAACGGCAAATCATTCGTTTTCTCCGCGTTTCAACGCGGATTTTCTTCTGCGCAACATCAAAAGTTTCTCCGGAATCAACCTGACGACAAGCGGTCTGAACGCATAGACGAAGCCCGTCTTGCCGGAGCGGAGATTCTCCCTGCACTCTTTCAGCACTTCGCCAAATCTTTGCCGTCCGTCCGTCAAATAAAGCACGGGCAGATACAAAGGCTTTTCGCCCTCTTCAATCAGCTTTTCGAAAAACATGCCCGTCAGACATTCCGAAACAAACAGCCTGTCCATGCGTGTTCTGCGCGCTTCCAACTTTTCCAACACACCGAAAATCCATTCGCAATAGCGGAAAAACGTATGCTTCGGAAAAATAAACATATTGTAGAAAAACGTTCTTCTGCCTTTGAAATAGCGTTCCGCCGCAGGCGCGTAATCGGGATAATCCGTGCGTATCACGTCGAGTGCGATGTCCGCGTCGTCGGAGCGGTGCGCCATTTTGAAGTTTTCGTATACCGATTTTCTGACTGTTGGCACGGGGGCCACGAAATCACAACCGCCGAGAAGGGAAACTACGTTTTCCCGCGTGCAATGCAACAACCCGCAGACGTCTTGCGTGCTCGCCTTTGCTTCGTAATATGCGTAAGGCCGCTTCTCAAAAATGAAAAACCGCCTGTAATGGCACAGCCCCACGGCGTCGGGAGAGCCTATCTCGTCATAGTTTTTCCACGCCCAGTACACCACGCTCATTTCGTTGTAAACGGGATTTTTTTCGGAAACGTTATCCCCCGTGTCGTCGCCCTGCATAACGGACGGACACCACTCGTCCGAACTCACGGCTCTGCCCGCCTGCACGGGAAGAAAGGGGGCGTGGTTCACGAGAGCCGCCCGCTTGTGATAAACGGTGAGAATTCTGAGCGTGTCGCACTTCATTTCTTTTCTCCGTTGCGAACGGGCGCAATCAACGACTCGTAGTAGCTTTCGAGACGTGCGGATTCCCTCGTTATGTCATAGCCGTTCTCGGCGATGACTTCCGTTGCGTCGTATTTTCGACAGACGTCCAGCATGACGTCCAGTTCCTCCGTCCACTTCTCCGTGGCGTCAACGGGCAGAAACCGCACTTCTCCGCCGACGGAAGTTTCGGGTGTGATTTCCGACGAAAGCAGACAGGGCAACCCCATTGCCTGCGCCTCCACGGCAACGAGAGGAAGCCCCTCGAAAAGCGACGGCAGGGCAAACACGTCAAAGAGAGCGAAATAGTCCTGCACGTCCTTCTTCTCCGTATACACGCGCGCTCTGTCGCCGATACCCTTCTCTCGGATTTTCTCCGCGATTTCTTCGGCAAGACTTCCGCCTCCCACAATCGCAAGAGCGACGTCCTCACGTCTGCGCGCCAGTTCGGCAAAAGCGTCCACAAGGAAAAGCTGATTTTTCTGAAACTCGAATCTGCCGATGTTGCCGACGACTTTCTTGTTCTCCAAGCCGTATTCGCGGCGCAGAGCGGCGGATTTCCCGTCGTCACGGCTGAACCTTTTCAGGTCGATTGCGTTGCGCAACACGAAAGCCCCGTCGCCTCTTCTTTTGCCGTAAAGCCAACGGCAAGCGTATCTGCTGCACCCCGCAAGCGCGGTGGCAAACATTCCGGCAAACGCTTTCAGGAAACATTTTACGATGTAGACCTTTTCCGTCTTATGCGTGGTGGAATGAGCGTGACTCACACGCACCTTGACTCCGGCGGTCTTTGCGGCAAAGAGCGGAACGACGTTCAAAGTGGTGAGATGAGCGTGAACGATGTCGTAGCTCTGCTCGCGGAAACGCTTTCTCATGGCGGCAACGGACTTGAAAGGCACAAGCACGTTGGGAATATAAAACACCTTGCCGCCCAGGCTCTCGATTTCCTCGTCGAAAGGAGACGGACCGTAGGTGTAAAAATGAAATTCGAATCTGTCGCGGTCCACGTGTCTGAAAAAGTTCAGCACACAGCTCACGACTCCTCCGAAACGGGCATTGCCCACCACTTGCGCAACCTTGATTCTTTCCATCTTTGTCCTTAGCTCGCAATATCGGCACTTAAACCGCAATTTCACACGGTTTCAACGCCGTTTTGTGCAGAAATCACTCTGCGTTCCCTGGAATAAACCTCACACATCAATTCGTTGCTGCGCGCGCCTTCGAGTTCCGTATTTTCCCTTTCGACGATGAGGTTCAGCAACATCACGAGAGCCATTATGGGCACGGGAATGAAAGTTCCCGTGTCAATCATCGAATAGAGCTCAAAGCCTATCAAGGCTATGAGCGCAAACAGACTGAATGCGTTTTTCTTAACCTTTGCTCCTATTATTTTATAGCGAACGGCGTAAAAATACGCGTACGCAGCAAGCCCTACCAGCCCCATGCTGCCGATGACCTGGAAGAATGTGGAATGGAACCAGTAAAACCCCACGGCGCTGATTTCGAAATTGTCGCCTCTGTAACCTATCCCCGCACCGAACAGCGGATGATTTCTGAAACATTCGCAGGCTTCGAGGTAAAGTTTGTCGCGGTTTGCCCAGCCCGCAAGGCTGTCGCCCGACACGATGTTTGCGAACATATCCTTGACGTAGCCGTTGATTTTGTCGAAGAACACACCGTAAAACGCCAGCACTCCGACAATCGCAATGCAAAGCGGAATGATGCAGTTGAGTTTGTTTTTGCTCTTCGCAATCGTAAACCCCAACACGAACGGCGCGGTCAACACGGCAAAGACAATGCCGCCGCGGCTGAGTGTCAGAACTATGGTGGCATACTGAATCAGTCCGGCGACGCAATACAGCCAACCGAATTTCTTTTTGAAATCATCGCTCTGTTTTTTGCCTTCCGCAAAGCTCAGATAAAAGCACATCGGCGCCGTAATCAAAAGCAGGGTCGCGACGTTGTTGTCGATGCCCCACCCAAGATTTATCCAACCTTGATTGAGGTTGTCGATTCCGATTCCGTTCCTTATATAGTAAGTCACGATTTGCAGGCACATCAGCAACCCGAAATACAGCATTGTTTTTGCAAAATAAGTGCTGTTTTTGATATGCGCGTTTTTTCTGTAATAGCTTCCGTAAACGACATAGACGACAAGTATGAGAACTCCGAGCAACAGCACGTATCCCAGCGTCGCCGAATAACTTTCCGAATCGATTGACGTGCACCCCGCAACGAGGAGCGCCACGCTTATCGCAACCTGCGGCAGAAACATTTTGCCGAGAGTCAAAACGGGAGGATAATATATCAGATGAAACACCACGGCAAGTATCAACGGAATGAGTGCCGTGATGTAAATGAGATACGACGCTATGTTGTCCGTCGCAAAAATGCAACACGCCATTATAAGCAACGGCATAGTGGGGGCAAGGTCCGGCGTCGCAAGAAGTGCAACCGTGCCGAACAGCGAAATGGTAAGCAGACCGATTACGGGCTGATTGGTCACCCACGAAACGTAAACGAAAACAGCAAGCAACGCAAGGTAGACGTCCGAATAAAAAAACGGAGTAACTTTCGCCGAAAGCGCGGAAATAAATGAATCGAGTTTAGTGCGGAAACCGCTTCGTTTTTCAATCATCACACACCGTGTGTGCCGACGTCGTCAAAGTCAGAGTGCTCTGCAACGCGGCAACGCGTTTTTTTCATTATAGCATATCCGCCGAAAAAAACAAACAAGTGAAACACACGTGGAAAAGAGTTAATACAGCACCCCTGCTCTCCCGTTTGACGGGCTTTCCGCCGCCGATTCTGCGTTGCGGAAAAGCACAACGGAAAACAAAAATGCGGCGGCTCAACCGAGCCGCCGCACATACTTGTCGACTATTCAGCAAATATGCCTATGTTGCCGATAATAATTTCATCGTCGTTACGGCTTTGACTGCCGTCCTTCTGATATGCAAACGTGATTACGTCGCCTGCAACCACGGAGCAGGCATAGTTCCCGCTTTCCACCCCTGATTTCGTCAGCAACGCCGTTGAGCCGTTGTTTTTCTTTACAATCAGCTTATCGTAACTCGACTCGGAAGACACCGCCCAGTCAAACCGCAGTTGTCCGCTCTTGGTCACGTTGAGCGTGAGCGTGGACGTGGTGCTGTCCGACTTATTTGTCGAAGTGTAAGAATCGGACGAGGAATTGTACGTGAAAGGATAACGACTGTCGTTTGTCACGGAAAACGCGTCTGTGAGTTCGTCTCCGGGCACAACTCCCGTGCCGCTCGCCACAAACTCGAAACCGCTTATACGCACCCTGTCGTCGCCTGTAGATATGCTTCCGTCCTTGGAGTAGCTTAACCTCACTTCGTCGCCTGCCGAAAGACTGTATGTCAAAGTGCCGCTGCGAGTGCCGGAATACGAATCTCTGCGAGTGCCGTTTACATACACGCGGAAGTAATCCGGACCCTCGGAAGACACCTCATAATCGAAAGTCAGCGTGCCGCTTTCGTAAATTTCGAACGTGACGGACGACGTGGTGTTGTTGGTTTTGTTGGAGGACATCAGCGTTCCGTTGTCGCCGACGTAGAACGGATAAGTGGAATCGGCAGTCCAGCCGTAATGCGCTTCCGTGCCCGTTAATTGCACGGGTATGGATGTGAATCTCGCTGCGTTCGAGCCCTCGGAAGCGTTGTAAGCGGGATTGCGGTAAGTCACCGTAATGATATCGCCCTCTTTCACATAGACCAGATATTCGTCTGCCGTTTTACTCTGGTTTAAAAGCTTGTTACCGTTGAGAGTAAGCGTGTAGTCCCCCGCGTTTGCGTCACAGGCGCAGTCAAACGCGAAGAAACAGTTTTGCAACGCCGTGAATTTCATGTAGCACTCTCCCGAATATGCAGCTTCAAAGGGAGTCAGTGTATAGCCCTCACCGCCTACTACCTCGTCAACGGTAAACGGCAGGTTGTTTTCATTGCTCCACGACAGATATGAATCTGAGCCTTCAACCTTCGGAATAAGAACGACAGGCACCACTAACATCTCTTCGATTATACCCGCATCTTCTCCGGAATTTCCGCTTGAATTCTTGCTGTAAGTGAACGTCAGCGTGTCACCTGTATCAACCTTGATTACAACGGGAGTACTCACGTTGCCCGACTGGCGTATGACTTCGGTGTCGTTTTTCTTTAATGTGAAATAGTCGCACCCCTGTTCGGAACTGACACGGTAACTAAGCTGCACGCAACACGCCTCGGTGAAAGTCATGCTGAAAGTCGCGCTCGACGAACTTGCATGGTTGGTTGAGGCCAGCGAGAAGAAAACGTTATCCGTGTTGAATCGGAAAGGATAAGCCGAGTCGTTGTTCCATGTGAAAAACGTTGTCGCGCCCTGACCGGGTTGAGAACCGACGCCTGTCACCGATACGTTGGTAACATAGAAGCAGTCATCGCCGGAACTTGTGCCGGAATCCTTGCTGTAAGTAAATGTCAGCGTATCGCCTGCCGCCATATCGACACTGAAACGCGAAGAAAGATTGCCGGATTCCCTGACGATTTCGGAGCCGTTTTTCCTCACGGAGAAAATGTCGTAATTGCTTTCGGAACTGACTCGGTAGTCGAACGCAAACGTGCACGCCTCGGTGAAAGTCATGCTGAAAGTCGCGCTCGACGAATCATTGTGATTGGTCGAAGTCAGCGAATAGTTCGTCGTATCGAATTCGAAAGGACAAGTCGCATCGTTGTTCCAGATAAAGTACTGCGTCGTACCCGACAATTCCGTATCGCCGCCTGTTCCGGGCGTCGAACCGCCTTCGGGAATGAAGATTCCGTTCTGTGCGAAATAAGTGTTGTAGTAATTCGCCACATTCGGCATATATTTTTTGACTTCCTCGACGCTTCCCGAGTATGCGGCGGTATAAGGCGGATAAGCAGGGTCGGCATAGACAAGAGAATAATATATTTCAAGCGAGTCGTATATGGGATAATAAATCATATCCGCAATGGTCACGCTCTGATAACATTCTCTCCATGCGTAACTGTTCATACGGTAATCGGAAGAAGAATCCTCATACCTGACCTTCATATACATCGAGCTGTCGTCAAGCCCGTCACCGACGGAGTTGGTCACGAACGAATACGTCACATCGGGATTTCCTGTCACCGAATCCCCGATTTTTGTTTCGGGAATGTACGTGACGGACATCAGAGTTTTCTTCCCTGCGTCGAATTCCAGTTTGAAATACCTGTAATTCCCGCGCTCAATATCGCTTTCGAGGGACGTAATTTCGTCGAGGACGCTTGCCGTCTCGGAAGAATACGGTCCCAGCCTCTCCAGTTTGTCGCTGAGTTTCTGCAATTCGGCATAGAGACGTTTTGCTGTGATGTTGTCGGTAAAGTAAAGAACGTTGTCGTTTTCGCCCGTGGTGTAATCTGCTTTGCCGAAGAGTGCCTTGACCTCTTTTTGAGACATTCCCACTTCCACGTCGCTCATTCTGTCATAGAAAGGAGAATCGGCGTAAATGCAACCGGGAACTATGGACAACAGCAACACGAGAGACAGGAAAACCGCAACAAACACGGTTTGCGCCCTTCTGCTCTTTTGCGGAAGCGGAAGCTTCTTGTCGTAATGTCTGCCCATGCCGATTCCGAAAAATACGGCCGAGACTACCGCCGCTATGCTGTCAAGCAACACGAAAGTCACATAGACGGAGTCCGACCTATATGCCAGAATCGACCATGAGATGAAACCGCCCACGAATCCGAACCACGATATGAGCCACACCACGGTCAGCGGAATCCTGCCCATATTGTGCTTGTCGCTGATTGCCGCCATAACTATATAGGCAAACAAAGGTATAAGCAAGCAACCGAACATTATACCGGTGATGTCTGGGGCGCCGTACTCATACATTGCAAACACGCAGATGAGCTGAACCAAGGACACGACAAAAGGCAGCAGTCCGGAAACCACACGGAGCCCCGCATAGCGCCCTCTGACGTAAATGGATTCGATGACGTCGTCGAAAGACAGGTTGAATCTGCTGCTGTATGCATCGGAAGATGTGCCGTACGCTTCCGTCGTGCATACGAAAACGTCGTCTTCCGCACAGGACGTTTCCATGACGTCTTCGTCGTCTTCCGCGCCTTCGATGATTTCGCCCGTGGGCGTGTATTCGTCGGAATACGTCTGAACGAAATCGTCGTCGCCGTCTTCACGGAAAGTCTCGCACACCGCTTCGCCAGCCGCTGCTGTCGCCGCCGTAGCGGTTGCGGCAATCGCTCTTCTTCTCTCGTTGTCGGCCTTGATTTTGGCAATGATGTTTTTGGACGCGGTGGCAACGTCGCCGAAATAGGCGACGAGATATTCTTTGCAGGCCGCTGCGTTCGGCACTATCGAAAGCACGTAAACAAAAGGCAATGCCGCCATCCAAATCATCGTGAACAACAATATGACAATGGCGCACGGACCGGCCTTCATCTCTTCGTTTGCTCCGCCGATAAGCGTGCAAGCCGCGACAAAAACGCAAGCTAACACGCACATTTCACCGACATAAAACCCGTATTTGATTGTTTTGTCGGATTTATCAAGCAAAGCCAGCGCAAGCTGAGCTCCGCCGGCAAGCACCAAAATCACCGCCATTGCGACGATGAACGCGCTTGCACCGTAAGCGTTTGTGAACGCTTCGGCAAAAGCTCCCATTCCGAGCACGTCGTAACCCGTGATTTCCAACACGAAGTCACTCGCGAAAATCTCAGGTATGACCATTCCCGCCACGGCTCCGCCCATGAGTCCCAGCATCAGAATGCCGAACAAAATCATGAGCGCAGCGGGGACGATTTTCATCGTAAGGGAATATGCCGCGTCAGACCGCACGTCGGACAGTCGCTCCGCAAGAGCGCGTCTTTTTTCGTTGACGAAAAGAAATCCTTGCACGCCGTTCTTTTTCTCTGCGGCGGATTCTCCGTCGGTTCCTTCCTGTGATTGCGTTTGAATGTCGCAAGCGTCCGTCTGCCCTTCCGTGGCAAGCGTTTCTTCCTCGGCGTCGGAGTCTTCCGTGTCCTCGGGATAGGTGTCGGCAAATTCCTCGTCGGAAAAAGTCTCGACAAATCCAGCCTCGTCCGCTTCCTCGGCAGAATCGTCCGCGCAACCGTTTGCGGGACTTTCCGCGCTCTCTTCCGACTCCTCAACGTCCGAAGCAACCGTCTCTTCCTCCTCGGAAACCACGGCTCCCTCCTCTTCGGGCACGGATTGCTCCGTTTCCGCAAGGAATGTGTCTACGGAATTTTCTTCGGCGTCGCTTTGCGGAAGCCGTTCTTCGTCGGACACACCGTCCACTTCGAACCGCTTTCCGCAAGACAGACATTCAAACGCCCCGTTTCCCAAATAATTAAGAGTGTCTTCTCCGCACTCGGGGCATCTTTTCATAATTTACCTCCGCGGTTTATTTCTGCACAGGGGGCATTCCGCACGCTTCGAGAATAAGGTTGATATTCTTTTTCTTTGCGGAGCGGTAGCAGATGAAAACATCGACAAAATTCCAGATGAAGAACGTGCAGGCACCGAAAATCCACTTGCAGATACCGAGTGCGATATATCCCGCATACAGTCTGTCGATGCCCGTAAAGAAGAACATGTGCGACAACAGCAACGTCACAAGCGGATTCTTCAATTTGATGCTCACCGCTCTTCTCAGCGCTTCGATAGGCGCCGTCATGACGGCCTGCATCAGTTTGTCGTAATCCTTTTGCATGATGTAGGGTGCAAAGAGCGTAAGGATTGCCGTTCTCTCAGCCTGCTCCTGTACGTAACGGGCGCTGGCGGCTCCTGCGGGCGCTGCAACGGGCGCGGGCTGAGGCGCCATCGGCTGTTCCGCCGCAACGGGTGCCGCCACGGGTGCGGGTTGAGGCACGGGTTGAGGCACGTGTTGAGGCACGGGTTGAGGCGCGGGTTGAGGCGCGGATTGTGCCGCCGGCTTGGATACGGGTGCAAATCTGCACACTGTTCCGCACTTCGGGCAAGTTGCCTGAGTTGCCGCGTCATCCACGGCGGAAATGGTGCCACACTTGTAGCATTTGAATTTTTTCATAATATACCTCCCTTTCGGTCTTTTCACCTTGACTGACACGGTGTTTCACGGTTCGCGTTTTGACAACAACGAAACACCTATTGCAGTATCGTAATAATATTATTATGAATATTATTAATTGTCAATATTATAAAGTCGAATTTTGCAACTTCTGCCGAAAATATTTACATCCGTCTTGTCGCAGGTAATTTCAAACATTACGGGAATACGGAAAACCGCAGACCATTGAGTTTTCCGCAACCGCTTCCTGCGCGCGAACCTGCGCGCGAATAAGTCGCGCGCAACATTTCCTACATCAACGGATGCAGACCCGTAATCAACGCTGGTCGCTGAGCGAAGCGGAAGAATTGTATTGCGACAGCGAGGTTGTCGGGTCATAAGGCGCTCCGCTTTGAGTGCCGGCAAGCAAGGCGATGTCCACGGCGTTTTCCGGCAACCCCCAGGAATTGCCCGAAAACAGCACATTCGCTCTGTCTACCACATACCCGCGTGTGTTGTACACGGTGTTGAACATGACCGTGCCCTGCGACGACGGATTGAAATATGCCGCCTGTCGAAGGGAATAAATCTCGTTGTTTCGCATAGTGAAATTCCGTACGCCGCCCTGCGTGACCACTCCTCTGTTGACCACCCACCCGGAGGAATCTCCGCTCTGCGCGGGGCCGTAAATGACGTTGTCCGCAAGAAGGACGTCGTTTGCGCCCACCTGAATGAATTCCACGGGATACGGAACGTCGCTGGTAAACGCGAAACCTTTAATAGCGGTATTCTGCCCCGTAATAACGAAAGGAACAACCTGTGCCGTCAGCATCACCGTGGCACCCTGACGTGCTTCCAACGTGACTCCCTGCTTGTTCATCGTAAGTTGCGAATTCACGGGATATTCGCCGGACAGCACCGTAATTTTGCCGTCGGGCTCCACCACAGAATAGGCTTCGTCAATCGTTCCGAAAGGCTTTGCCTGTGTTCCGTCACCGTCCGAGCTGCCCGCCTTTACAAACAAGCCGTAAGGATTTGGCAACAACGCTCCGTCGGCACCCGTTGCACCCGTTGCACCCGTTGCACCCGTGGCTCCCGTTGCACCCGTGGCTCCGTTTTTACCGTCCGTTCCCGCCGGTCCCGTAGCTCCCGTGGCACCGGTCGCGCCGGTGGGTCCCGTGGCACCGGTGGGACCGGGCTCTCCTTTCTCTCCCTTGTATCCGCGCGGGCCCGTAGCTCCGGTTGCCGACGAATGAAAACCGGAACGACACAAACGGAATCCGTTTGCGTAACAGACGGACTCCTCTCTGTTTCCTCCGTGACAAAACGGAGCGTCGCGACGGGTAAAATCTTTCATACTTTGTTCCTTCAATATAAGCTATGCAATCTTTGCGCGGAGGGTGAAAACCGATGTGCGCACGCTTCCGCCCGCACCACGAATTTTACAAAAGAAACGGTTTAATTGCTTAATCGAATTGATAAACACCGTGTAGTGCAAATACTTGCAACAGCTTTTTCAAAAAAACACAGCCCCGAAAGGCTGTGTCTATTAACGAATTCTGCGCGAAGCGCACACGCGCGTCCGACGCGGAAAGCCGCGTCAACGGCTATTGCCTTGAACATCACCACCCGTCATTCTTCCGTTTCGGGAGGAGGAGGCAACAAGGTTCCTTTGACGAGGAGAATTCCTTTTTGCGAGCTTATTTCGTATTGCATTCCCGCTGCCTCCGCGGTTATCGTGAAAGCGTAATCTTTGTCGCCGCCGAGTTGCATATATTCGCTTATTCGCGTGCCGTCGGATTTGGTGACGTAAAGGAAGAAGCCGTATTCGTCCTCGCCCAGAGCACTCACGTCGAATCGGAAATCCGCGTCGAATGTCAAAGTCATGTCCACGCCCTCGAACGTGCTGTTCCCGACCGCATACTCTTTGATGTCGAATTTGCCCCGCAACAAAAGTTCGATGCCGTACTGACTGCCCTTTTGCATAAGAGCGGAGGCAGGAACCGTCACGGCAATATCGGAAAAGTCGAGTTCCCCTTTTGCCGAGCACGTCACCGTACCGGAAAGACTTGCGCCTATCATGTCGAAATAGTTGCCGTCTTCCACCTGTTCGGACTGCAAAACGTGTTCCTCGTCGAACATCACTTCCATTTCTTCCTGCGAAAGGGACGGGAACAGCTTCATGCTTTCGGCAAACGCCTTGATTTCCTCTTTTCCGATTGCTTCGAGGTTTTCGTAGCCGAACGCCGCCGTGGTTTTGTATCTGGCGTCTATTATTTCAAAGACTTCGGAAGGCGACTTCCCTGCGGGAGTGAGACCGTACTCTTCCATTATCTCGTTCATTACTCTTAAAAGAGCCTCTGCGTTGACTTCGTTGCGGGGAATTCCGTAATAATCTTCAAGGATGTATTCGTCGAGCACCAGATAAGGAACGGCAACGTATGTGCCGCCCATCAACGCTTCGTCGACGACTTTGAGCTTCGCGTTGCCGAGTTGATTGGTGTAGGTTTGATTTCCTATCGTCAGCGTCAAGGTGTCGCCGTCTCTGAAACAGGAATCCCAGCCGTCAACCTCATAAAGATTTACAAAGCAGTCGCAATCATTGGTTATGTATACGATTTTCCCGCCGAGAGTGGAAAGATAAGCCCTGCTGTTGGTATACGAATAGACGTATTCGCCGTCCTTCCAATTTAGTATCGTGTGAATTGTGCTTAAATCGTCCGAGGAGTTAGGATAAGAATCTTCGAGATACCTGATTACGAGTTCTCCTTCGGAACCCGACAAATCCTTTTCCAGAATTATGGTATACGCGATGATGGGCTCGATAATGATTGTATTGCCGAATTCATCCACTGCACCCGACGTCGAATATAAGGGCTCAAAGCATGAAAAAACGTAACTTTCGTCCTCAACGTATTCAATCGAAAAGGTGCTGTGAGCACTTACGGTGTGATAATCATACTTTTGATATTTTTCCATAGAGGCTTTTATGGCAACTCTGCCGTCGGAAGTGTACGAGGAAAAAATCTTGTAATATGCGATACTCGTTTCGTTGTAGCCGTCGCCGGATTCCAGATATTCCAGCACTGCGGTATCCGTGTTGGCATTGTAAGTCATGCGGGCATAGGCTTTTGCGCCGAATTCGAATTCTACCCATATTCCCAGTTGTTTGACATTGTCCATGACTCTGGATTTGAGGTCTTCCGACACAAAATATATCGTCGAATCGACGATGTCGTAATGCAAAATCTGAGATGGCACGATGACAGGCATCCAGTTGGGGTTGTCGTAATAATCGGGAGCGGGTTGAGTTATATCCTCCCCTGCCGCGGAAACTGCCTTACATTCGGGACGTAAACCGCCGCTTGCCGACACGGCACTTTGTGCCGCAGATGCCGATTCGGTGCCGTAAATTTCACCGGACGAAGGCAGCGTTTCAAGGTTCATCACAAGTTCTCTTGCACGCGTAAGATAGGTCGGCTGATTGTTCGTGTCTCCTTGCGTATCTCCCGTGTTACCTTCTTTGCCGGCATTGCCGAAATCACACCCCGCCAACGCAACGACGAGCAACAACGCCATCAAAATAACGAGCACTTTTTTCATTATATCCCTCCCCTGTCTGCTTTTCTTTCCCGTAAGATGAATTTATAAAAATATTATGATACCTCATTCAAAATAAGTCAAAATCAAAGTATCCGAAATATGTCTCATTTTGCAATTCAAAAAATCAAGCCCGCATTGTCCGCGGGCTTGTCTTTGTCGGATATCAATCCGTTATTTGCGGGGATTCTTGATGTTCGCCTGCGCTGCCGCGAGGAACGCGAGGCGGCACGCATTCAAACTCACGCCGTATCATTCCTCTCTGTCTGTAAAAAATCAAGCCCGCATTATCTGCGGGCTTGTTTTTGTCGGATATCAATCCGTTACTTGCGGGGATTCTTGATGTTCGCCTGCGCTGCCGCGAATAACGCGAGGCGGCACGCATTCAAATCACGCCGTATCATTCCTCTCTGTCTGTAAAAAATCAAGCCCGCATTATCTGCGGGCTTGTTTTTGTCGGATATCAA
>CALVNH010000004.1 GCA_944349635.1 uncultured Clostridia bacterium
CTTCCACACACTTTCCTGCCCCTGTCTGCCGCATAAGACACGCGCTCCGTTTGCGGCGGTTCGCTTCGCTCTCACGAACCCTGCGTGTCCTCATCCCGATTGCTTCACGACTTCGATTTGCCGTCGTTCTGCTAAGGATTACGTTTCTTTTCTGGAGCGGGAGACGGGATTCGGACCCGCGACTTTCACCTTGGCAAGGTGACACTCTACCACTGAGTCACTCCCGCATACGTTTTGCGCTTAACTAATATATCAAACATACGCGGGTTTTGCAACCGATTTTCGATAATTGTATCCGTGCAATTATTTTTTCCTTTCTGCGAGTTTGACGACAAAGTCACGCAGCACGTCGGCATTTTTCAGCTTCTTTGCGCTGGCAACGGCTTTGTCGGTGCACTCTTTCAGCACGGCGCGTGCCGCGCTCTCGCCGATTGCGCCGACAATGGACTTTTCATCGCCGTCAATCAAATCGTCGGCAATTTGAAACGCCAACCCAAGATTCGCGGCATAGTCGATGATTGCCGACATATCCTCGGCTTTTGCGCCTGCAACGGTTGCGCCTGCACGGAAAGCCGCCGTGATGAGTGCCCCCGTTTTCAAGGCGTACATATATTTGTACTCTTCAGCAGTCTTAACGCCGTTCAGGTCCAGCGCCTGACCGCGAACCATATCCTCCGCCGCGTCGGACACGACTGCCGCCGCATCGGCAAAAGTCTGTCCGTAAAGGGAGGAACCGGTGAGCAACATAGTCATTGCGTGGCTCAAAAGCGCGTCGCCTGCAAGAATGGCGTTGGCTTCGCCGAACTTTTTGTGAACCGTGGGCTCTCCTCTTCGTATATCGTCGTTATCCATTGCCGGCAGGTCGTCGTGCACCAAAGAATAACTGTGTATCAACTCGATTGCGCCGGCAAGGCTCAGCACCTGCGCGAGGGGTATGTCATCCCTGACGGCGGAGGCTCCGAGGAAAACTCCCAACGGACGGATTCTTTTGCCGCCCTTGCAAGCGTACCTCATCGCGTCGTAAAAGACGTCCCCCTGCTCTGCGGCGAACAACTCTCCGAAATATCTCTCGAAATCTGCGATGAACTCGGAATCAGTCATTTTTAATATCGAACTCCTCTGTTATTTTATTCAAATCGTCAACAAGCAGAGCCAGTTTGCCTTTTTCCTTTTTCAATTCGTCCATGCACGACTTGCTGAGTGCAATACCCTGTTCGAAAGCGGAAAGCGCTTCGTCAATGGGCAAATCGCTTTCCAGTTTTTTGACGATGGTTTCCAGCTTTTTCAGGCTGTCCTCGAATTTCTCGGTTTTGATTTCGGACATATTATCCTCCCGCATATACGGTCTGTCGGCGTGTCGACGGACCGAAAGACTTTCCGCATTCCGCGGAAACGTAATTTCAGACTTTTGTTTCCACCGATTTGATTTCGGCAACGGCGCTTCCGTCACCCGTTGTCATCGTGACCAAATCGCCGCTTTTGAGTTTTCTGACCGACGTCACGCTTCTGCCTGCCGCCTGCACGCTGAAATATCCTCTCGCGAGAATTTTGAGCGGCGACAACGAATCGAGTTTTGCAACGGCGATTTCCGTGCGGGATTCCGCATTGCGGCAAATCCTCTGCACAAGCGACTCCAACGACGACATCAGAAGCCGCACCCTGTTTTCACGCACGGAATAAAACGATTTTGCCTTATGACTGACTTCCACGCATGCAATTTTTGCGCGCGTGAATTTTCTCTCGAAAATGCGGTTTACGCCCCTTGACATAGCCGCGTTCAACTGCTTTATGGCGTCCACCATGGCGTAATAGTCGTATGCGACGAGTTCCGCCGCGGCAGTGGGAGTGGCCGCGCGTCTGTCGGCAACGAAATCCACCAAGGAAAAATCCGTTTCGTGTCCGACAGCCGATACAACGGGCGTCTTCATGGAAAAGACCGTCCGCACCAGTTCTTCGTCGTAAAAAGGTGCGAGGTCTTCCAGCGACCCGCCGCCTCTGGCAATGATAATCACGTCGTAACCCAAAGAATCCACCCTTTTCAGCACGCCGCTGATTTCGTGAGCGGCTCCTTCGCCCTGCACGCGCACGTCACGGACTATTATGTCCATAACGGGATTCTTTCTGCGGATTGTCGTCACGATGTCTCTTATGACGGCACCGCTTTTCGACGTGACGACAAGCACGTTCGAGGCATACTGCGGAACGGGCACTTTGTATTTCTCGTCGAACAGTCCTTCTTCCGTGAGTTTTGCACGGAGTCTTTCAAACTGCAAAAAAAGCAGCCCCTGTCCCACGGGCGTAATCGAAGTCGCCTGAAAGGAAAGTCTGCCGCCTTTGACGTAATAATCCACTTTGCCGCGCAACACCACGCTCTCGCCGTCCCTGGGACGGTAGGTGCGCACGACGTTGAAACAGACGCAGGAAATCTGCGAAAACTCGTCTTTGAGAGTAAAATAGGCGTGAGCCCCGCTCACCTTGAAACCCGAAACCTCTCCGAAGACCTCCAACCCTTGAAAAATCGAGGAATCCAGACACGCCTTAATCGTGTTGTTCACTTCCGTGACGGATACGGTTTTTTCGGAAATAGGGTTTTTTGCTTCCATATATGCCGTTAAACTGCGGTTTGTGCAATCAATCCACAAATTTCGCCAACACTCCGTTGACGAATCCGCCTGACTTTTCCGTGCCGTACTTCTTTGCGAGAGTGACGGCCTCGTTGACGACAACCTTTGCGGGCACCGACTTGCCGTTGAGCTCGTACACCGCCATCATCAACACCACGAGGTCGGGTCTGTACAAACGGTCGACCGTATACCTTTCCAGTCTGGACGCAATCTGCTCTTTCAAAGCGTCCGCCTGCGAGGTTATGCCGCGGTAGAAATTTCGGATATAATCTTTGTCCTCGTCCGTAAGTTCGCAATCGGTGAGGAACAAATCCAACGTGTCGTCGTTCCTTTCGCCGTAGAAAGTGAACTCGAACACAAGTTTGAAAACGTATTCTCTGCTGATTCTTCTCATATATCGGATTGGTTGGGGAAAATAACGCTCATCACCTGCACGTTGACACTGTGCACCCTGAAACGCGTGGCGTTTTCGATTTCCGCCTTGACTTTCTCCTGTACCGCCGCAACGACAACGGGTACACGATAGCCGTACAAAGTGTTCACGAACAAGTCTACCGTCACCTTTTCGTTGGGAAGGAAATAAACGGAAACGCCACCCCCTCTGATTGATTTTTTGAGAGGGTCGTGCGAACGGAGAACCTGTACGCCCTCAACGTCGGACGCGGCGTCGGACGCAAGGGACATTATTACGTCGGAAAACACCGACAGATTTTTTGCATTGGAATCCTTGGCCATATTGCCTCCTTCAAAGGATTATAGCACAATGCGCCGTCATACGCAAGACGATTGAAGCCCGCAACACAACATTTTCGCACCGCGTACGCCGCGTGCGACGCCGGGAATCCGCATTGCGTAACGCAGGGCTTTTATCTGTCCTCGGTTGCGGAAAAATACGTCGACGCAAACTTTTTCACGTCCACGGGCACACCCGCGTTCAGACGCGACTGCTCCGCCGCGTAAGCCAGCACGTGACTTTGAAGACTCTGCATTATGTCCGTGCGCGTTTTCCCGTTCACAAGCGCAGAAATCAACCCTATATCACCGCCGCCGTGTCCGATAAACGCTCTCGCCGTGCGTATCACGCGCGGTTTTTTGCCGAACAACGACAACGTGAGTTTTCCGTCCTCGAATTTGCCTTCCAACGTTCCCAAACTCCCGCGGACGGTAATCGTTCTGTATATGGCGGGAGAAAACGCCGTCATGGTAAGCGTGGCTTCCGTGCCGTTGTCGAAATCGAGGCTCACCGTCTGATAGTCCACCACATTGTTGTCGTGACGAAATACGCATCTGCCGAAATCTCCGTCTTCCAACGCAACACGGAGCTTTGATGATGTAGGCGTTCCGTCCTCCACCACCCTGGTCATCGGCCAGGCGTACTTACGCGCAAAGTGCGGAAACTTTTTCAGTCGGTCGAGATACAGTTTTCGCGCGTCGTACGGACAATCGCGATTGGCGCATTCGACGCACCTGTCCGCGCACACCGCGGGCGCATTCTCTTCTTTGAAAAAGTGAAGTCTGCCGACCGATGACACCGACGTGCATTCCGCACCCAGCATATATACCATGAGGTCCAAATCGTGACAGCACTTTGCGAAAATCATGGGCGATGACGTCTCGGAATTGCGCCAGTCACCGCGGACGTAGCTGTGCGCATAGTGCCAGTAACCCACGTTTTCGTGCATTTCGAGAGCCACGGTTTTTCCAAGCACTCCCGACTCCGTTATTTCTTTGACCTTGTCGTAGAATTTCGTATAGCGCAGAACGTGACAAACGGCGACTTTTCTGCCCAGCTTCCGCGAGATTTCGGCAATCTCGGCACATTCGGCAAGATTCGCCGAAACGGGCTTTTCCAGGAGCACGTCGTACCCTTTTTCCAACGCGGCGAGAGTGTGACGGTAGTGGTCGGCGTCCTGTGTGCATATAAACAACCAGTCGGCGCGCTTCTCGCCTTTCAGAAATTCGTCGTAATCGGAAAACAGCCCCTTTTCGGAAAGTCGCGGATTATCCTTTGCTGCAAGTGCGAGTTTGTCGGGATTTTTGTCGATGACTGCTACCAGGCGCGCTTTCTTCCTTTGGAGAAAACGGAGAATGAGCGAATATATCCTTCCTCTTCCGCCGTAACCCAGAACGGCAATTTCTGTCATACCACACCTCCGTAATGTTATTATACACCCGTAGCGCACAGCTTAACAGCCCCAATTTGCAACACGGAAACATCGGCAATCCCGTGCCGCACGCAAAAACAAAGCGAGCCGATGATTATCGGCTCGCCGTGTCGCGTTTGCAAACGGGACTGCCCGACCGCTTCCGTCGGAAACTCAGTCGTAAGGAATGATTTTCACGTCGAAGGAAGTGAACGTGGTTTCACTCTCGATGATGTCGTAAATCTGAGCCGTCTGAGCCGCGGTCATTTCCGCCGCACCGACCACCACGTTTACGCCGGTGTCGCTCATCGTTATGATGGCGTCCTCAAAGCCCTTCGATTTGATGAGAGCCTCGATTTGCAATTCCTTTTCCATCCTCTCGACGAGGTCGAGTTTCTGCTCTTCCGCGGCTTTTTTGGCTTCGGCGGAACTGGTCTCAGACGTGATTATGGCGTCGAGATAGAGGAACTCGGATTCACGGGTCGCTTCCCTGTCGTTGCGGTACGACGCAAAGAAAGTCTCCGTCACGTTGGCTGTATCCGTGGGCGTAGTGCTGCCAAGCCTGTCGTTGAGCGCCCAGTTGAGCACGCCTGTTGCCACAAGCAACACTACCATTACGGACAAAACTATAAACTTTTTTGTTCTGGGTTTTATTTTCATACTGTCCTCCTGACTCATTTCATTGTATAAACGTCGACGATTTTCTTGTCCACGCCCATAGCCGTAGTGGTTGCCGCAATCAGTTTCAGCATGACGGAGATGTCGTCAGCACCCTGCGCGGTCACGAGGATACCCGCTATCTGCCCCTCCTCGTTGCGGGTAATCATGGTTCTCACCTCGCCTGCTCCTTCGATGCCGGCGAGAATTTCCGACAACTTCTTTTCCTCGTCGTTCATGGCGGAATCGTTTGCCGTAACCGCACTGTCCGACCCGCCCTTCAAGGCATTCCCCGTTGCCACGGTAGAATATATGAGGAGTGCGACGGCGATTATGAATACGGCGGCGATGAGCTGAATGTTTTTTATTCCGCGCACCTTCTGCACAAAGGAATTGGACTTGATTCTGTCCAGCACCCCCTGCTTCCTGTCGTCACGAACTTCCATCGGCATTCTCCCTCACGAAAACGGCTTTGACCGACACGGCTTCACGCGATACTTTCAACCGTCTGCAAGCCTCCTCCGCCGCCTTCGATATATGTGTATTCTCTTCGTCTTTTTCGAGAACCGACAGATACAAAATCACTTCGGTTTTGTCGATTTTCGACAAAGAACCCTCTTTTACGACCACTTTAACGTCCGATTCGTACCCGAGAGCGGCAAGATACCCTTCCAGTTCGCATTCCTTTCCCTCCGCATAGGCGGCTGCGGACTTTGCCGCGAAATCCTCGTCGGCACTTATGGTTCCGAAGTCGGGGTTCCAGTCTTTCAACGCGCCTGCAAGCGCGGGAAGCGGCGACACTATGACAAACACCACCAGAAGCGAGAAAGCTCCCTTGACATACTTTCCGGTCTGCCCTTCCGGAAGTACGGTTTCAAGAAGAATGCCCAGGCATATCACTCCCACTATGCCCAAAATCCAGGCGCTGAACATCTCACACCCCCAGGTTGCAGCTGCCGATGATTAACATCAGCAGAAGAAAGAACATGAATCCCACCCCCGTGAGCGCGGTGATGAGCAAGGACATATTGTCGGCAAGCGCACCGAGCACAGAGGACGTTCCCGTGTCACCCACGGGTTCCACAACGGCGGCGGTGAGGCGCAGTCCCAACATGAATATCACAAGCTGCAGAAGCGGAAACAGAATGATTGCCATAAGCACAATCACGCCCGTGAGTCCCACGGCATTCTTCACCAGCACAACGGACGCGGACAGCAAATCGAATCCGTCCGACAAATATCCGCCCAGCACAGGCACGTAACTCGACACCGCGAATTTTGCCGCGTTGAATCCCAGTCGGTCTATCACACCTCCCGTTATGCCCTGCGCTGTGAGAAACGTGGCGAACAGACCGAACACTATGCCTATGAGCCACACCGCACCCGATTTGAAAAGTTTGGTGAGCTTGTCGAGCTTCACGTTTTTTGAGATGTTGCCCACCACGGAAAATACAATGGTAGCTATGAAAGCCGGAATTATAACCACTTGTATCAGTTTAATGACGAAGCCCGAAAGCACCGCCATAAACGGTTGGTACACGGCGGCTCCGCTTGCGCCTCCGACGGCGGCAAGCAAAGTTATAAGCACGGGAAACACCGCTTCCGAAAAAGCGGCAAGAGTATTGACTGTCTCCGTCACCGTCACGATGACCTTGACCGCACCCGTCATAAGAATGACAATCACCGCAGAGTAGCACACGACGTGTACCACCTGTGTCGTCGACGTGCCGTTGAACCCCGACGTCATTCCCGACAGCATGTTTTTGAGCAGACATATCACTACAATCGTCACGAATCCGGGCAGGAATCCAAGAAAATATTTGCCGACCACAGAAGCGAATGCGGAAAGAAAGTTTTGAAAAAAGTCTGCGGCTCCGCTCTGCGTCATGGTTCTGAGAGCCTCTTTGAGGTCTCCAATTCCGACGGCGGCAAGCTGTTCGTCGGACAGCGAATCCAAAAACTCCCGAAAGAGGTCGACGTCTATGCGCTCAATGGTTCCGTCGACGTTGTCGGACAACTCTTTTTCCACGTCTTCCTGCGCGGAGTTTCCCGCAAAAGCCACTCCGTCCACGCAGGCGAAAACGGAAATCACCGTTGCCGCAACGGCGAGCAACAACGCGACGACAACCGCCGCACGCCTCTTTTTTTCCGCTCTGCAATTTCTCTTCATACTATGTTCATCAGTCCCGAAATCACATCCACAAGCGCCGTAACGACGGATATGCTCATGAGAAAAATGACTAATTTGCCCCCGAATTGCAGTTTTTGCGCGATTGAGGCACACCCTGCGTCGGAAGCAATCGACGCGCTGTATTCCGTCAGATAGCCTATTCCGATGATTTTGAGCACGGCGCCGAATACGGCGTCGTCTATACCGCTCTTCTCCACCAATCCGTCAAACGCCAGAATGACTTCCTGCAACGCGCCGAGCATTGTGATTATCATCACCACGCCCGTTCCGATGACGGCAAACACGGCAAATTCCGGCTTCGCCGTGCGCAAAACCAGAATCACGGTTATCCCGACAAGGGCTATGGCAATCAGTTTGAATATCAGCATGGCTACAACGACAAAATGTTCTTGACCGTGTCGAACAACCCACCCACCATATCCAGGACAAGCAGTATCACGACGATGAGTCCCGCAAGCGTGGCGAAAGTGGCGATGTCGTCACGGTCGCTGCGCTTCAGAATCAAACACACTATGGCGGTCAGCAGACCTATTCCCGCAATTTTGAGGATAATGTCCATTCCTCCCTCCTATGCCAAAAGCACAATCAAAGCTATACCCAGAAGCACCGCCAGTTTGAAATACATTCCTCCCAGGCGTTTGGTCTCCTCTGCACATACGGCACGCCTCGCCGCAAAGGATTCCTGCGCCCTCTGCACGGCTTCCAGTTGGTCCGGAAGCGCCGTTTTCCCGAGAGATGACAGGAATTCGCGTACCAGCAGTTTGTCTGCGGGCTTCATTTTCGTTTCTTCCGCTTCCGCGCGTGCCGCTTCGGATTGCGGGACTCCCGCGGCGAGGCGGCGGGAAAAACTTTCCAACATTTTGGAAAACTGCCCTTTCGTCGTTTCCGAAAACGCGGCTATTACGTCGGGCAAAGGGGTCTTCCTGAAACCGAGTTCGCGTTTTAACTGCAAAGCAAACTGCTCTGCATCGCCGAAAAACTTTTCGCGGTCGGCATAGTGCCGCCTGATTATCACTCCGCCGTAGCAGCACAACAGTCCAAGCAAACCTCCCGCAATCAACCGTAAAATTTCAGCCTTCATCCCTTCCTCCGCACTCCGCTTGCGCGTTTGCGTTTTCCGTCTCGTCGCTCCCTTTCCGACGCAAATCTTCCTCCGTAAACACGCCGACGATTTTGCCCGCAACGGGCTTTGCCGCGAGCACCACGAACAACTCCATCACTTCGGCAAGCGCCGAAAACGTTGCGGAACCGGTCACCGCGCCCGTATCCTTGCCGTGCAAAGAAGCAAAGACCTTCACCCCGCTTCGGACGGCGTCGCACACGGCGTCAACGTCCTTTTCCCTGAACAGTTCGTCCGTCACGAGCACCTCCGGGCTCATAGCCCTTATGGTGTTTTCGTATGCGGCGTCCTTCCCCACGCCGCTCAACACGTCGCACTCCCCCACGTCCAGAGTCGGCACTCCGCGCTCTGCTGCCGCGATTTCGAATCTTTCGTCAATCACAAGCGTGTTATACGACGCGGAAGCAATGCGCGCCAGTTCGCGAAGCATTGTCGTCTTGCCTCCCGACGGAGGCGATATCACAAGCGTATTCTTAACGGCATTGTCCGAAAATACGGCGCCTCTGATGCCGTCCGCCGCCGTGCGAATCTGATGAGGAATACGCACAGTCACGAATCCTATATGCTTCATCGTCAGCACGTTGCCGTTCTCCGCAACACCCTCTCCCGCAACGCCTATGCGGATGCCCCGTTTGGACACGTATCCCTTGACAATCTGGTCGTTCACGGCGTACACCGAAAAATCGGAAGCCAGCGCGAGGATTCTGTCCACGTCCGTCTGAGTGACCGTAAACGGCAGACCCGACGGCATTTTCGCCATACTGCGCGACGTGGCTGTCGCCACAACGAGCGGCCGCCCCACGCGCAGTCTGAGCTCCGTAATTTCACTCTCCGCGCCGCACCTGCGCACCGCGTCGGCAAGCGCTCCCGAAACAAGTCCGCCGAACATACTAAAAGATATGAGATGCGAAAATCTAAAATACAGAATCGCAAAAACCGACAAAATACCATTTGCCTTTGTCTTGCTTTTTTCTTTGTCCAAAAACCAAACAACAAAAAACGCACGGCTTATACACCGTGCGTTCGGGCGAACAAGTCCTTTCAGCTGTTTGTGCGATAAGTAATCCCGCAGAAAGCCTGACTCATTTTCGTGCAACAATTCGCCATTGACTGAGAATAGATGTCTTCAAAAAGCATTTCGGGTTTTACGAAACTCATATTAAACGCCTCCTTTTTTCATGTTCTTTTTTGATTTTGTCAACATGCATGCCTCGTCATAGCGTTTGAGCGGATCGCCCGTTTCCGTCAACGCATTTCCAGGGCAATAGTTGCAATATATTACATCGGGACAATTTTCACATCCCTTAATCATACTGAATTTCATTTCTCTAATTTGTTTCAGTTCTTCTGAATTTGCCCATATATCGCTTATGGATGTCTCTCTGATGTTTCCGCACTTTATCAGCAATGAATTGCAGGCAAATACATCGCCGTAAGGATTAATGTTCAAAGAATGCCTCCCTGCACCGCATATATAGTCGTCATCGTCCAAACGCAAGGCAGAAAACTCGTTTGAGCAATGCACGAACATATGTCTGTTCACCTTTTTCATTATCGACGTATACTTATCAACCGTATCCAGTCTGAATTGCGTAGGAGTGATGTCCCCATCGTTTTTGGCACATATCGACATACTGACTTGTATGGTTGTGCCGAGCTCTTCCGCCAATCGGAGTATGCCCTCTATATCGTCGGCGTTGTAATTCATTACGCACGTTTTAATATTAGTGGGAATTTTCAACAATACACACTTGCGTATAGCGTCGACGGTTTTTTCGAAAGAGCCTTTGACCTGAGTGAAATAATCGTGTTTTTCGGGAATATGGCTGTATATACTGAAATGTATGCTTTTAGGATAAAAGGATTTAAGTTTAATCAAATCACTGTCGGTCAGCGCAATTCCGTTTGTAAAAATGTTTACGGCAAAACCTTTTTTCACCGCATACTCAATTAAATCAAACGCATCGGCACGGACAAACAAATCTCCTCCGGTAAAAGTAATGTCGAAAACGTCCATTTCTCTCAACTCGTCCAACAGCATGAAAACCTCTTTGGTCGAAAGTTCCGGCACATCGCTTGCAACGCAATAGCAATGACGGCATTTCTCATTACATCCGAACGTAAGTTCAATTTGGACGGACAAAAGTTTGCCGTCAACAAATTCCGAGTGCTTGAACCTTGACTCCAAATCGTTTTTATTCTCGGAAAGGACATTCTCGGATATGAGAATCTCTTTTGTGGAGGAATAATCTACAAATTGTTTTATATCATTCAGCAATCCTTCATCTAATCGGTATGTTTCGGAAAGTTCGGCACAACAACTTTCCAACGTGGAAAACTCCTTAAAACAATCGAAAACTTTTCCCGCACTTTGATTAAAAACATATATCTTCTTCTTTTCGGTATCGTATAATACCGTCTTATCTCCATATAGACGATAAAACACGGAAGCACTCAATTTGTATTTTTTTTCTTGCATAACTTTTCTCCAAAATGGCAACAATTAACAAGTTTTCCTTGTTGTTGACTCAATTTTACCAGTTTTACTTGTAAAATGCAAGCAATAAATTTATAGGAATCCTGAATGAGTATTTTTGCGCAACAATTAAAAGAAGCGATGAGAATCAACCGATACAGTCAACGTTTTGTTGCCGAAAAACTGCATACCACTCAGCAGACGGTATCGAACTGGGCCAACGGAATCTACGAACCGTCACTTGAACAGCTGATATTGTTATGCGAAGTTCTGGATGTTACTCCCAATTTCCTTTTGGGATATTCCGATTACGAATAAACATAATTGACAAGTCCTGATTCAAATAATCACAAAACCCTGCCGTTTGGCAGGGTTTTGATTATCTTGACTGTGCTGATTGCTGTTTGTCAGACGCGGGACATATACTCGCCCGTGCGGGTGTCTATGCGGATTGTGTCGCCCTCGTTGACGAACATCGGAACCTGCAGGGAGTATCCCGTTTCCACGGTGGCGGGTTTGGTGGCGTTGGTGGCGGTGTTGCCGACGACTGCGGGTTCGCAGACGGTGACGAGCAATTCCACGAAGTTCGGGGGGTCGACGGAGAACGGTGCACCCTGGAAGAACTTCATGGTGACGTTCATGTTCTCTTTGACGAAATTGAGCGCGTCTTCCACCTGGCTGAAATTCAGAGGTATCTGTTCGTACGTTTCGGAGTCCATAAAATAATAGAACTCACCGTCGCTGTACAGATATTCCATATTTTTGGTTTCGATATGAGCGAGGTCGAATTTTTCGGTGGGATTGAAAGTCTTTTCGAGCACGCTTCCGGTGACGACGTTCTTCATCTTTGTGCGAACGAACGCCGCGCCCTTGCCGGGCTTGACGTGCTGGAAATCGACGACGGTCATGATATTGTTCTCATAGAGGAACGTAACGCCCTTTCTGAGGTCTCCTGCCATTATTTGTGCCATAATTTAATCTCCTGTTGTAAATTTATTTAACCGATAACGATAAGTTCGGTGGAGTGTCTGCTGAACGGTCTGTTTTCGCCGACTGCGACCATGTCCTCGATGCGGACGCCGAATTTGCCGGGGAAATATACTCCCGGTTCCACGGTGACGACCTGCCCGCAACGCAAAACGTCTTCGCTTGTCGCATTGAGTGTGGGCGGCTCGTGAATCAGGCTTCCCACGCCGTGCCCGGTTCCGTGAACGAAATATTCCGCGTAGCCGTCCTCGGAGAGAATTCCCCGCGCAGCTGCGTCCACGTCTTTGCACGGCACGCCGTCGCCTACGGACGCGACGCCTGCCTTTCTCGCGCGGTACACGCTGTCGTACGCCGCCTTCATCTCCGCGTCGGGTTCCCAGAAAGCAACCGTGCGCGTAAAATCCGAACACAGCCCTTCCACGACGCACCCCATATCCACGGTGACGAACATTCCTCTTTCGAGGCGGGTGTCAGCGGGAACGTGATGAGGTTCGGCACCTCCCGCACCGAACGCCACAATCGTGTCGAACGACGTTCCTTCCGCGCCGCGCGCCGAAAACTCTTTTTCTATAAGCGCAGCGATTTCTTTCTCCGAAACGCCCTCGTCGAGTGCCGCAAGCACACAATCGAACACGTCGTCCGTGATTGCCGCCGCTCTCTTCATAACGGCGATTTCAGAAGCGGATTTGACGTAACTATTTTGCATAATCCACGCTTCTCACTTCGCGAATGACGTTGACTTTGATTTGTCCCGGATATTCCAGTTCGTTCTCCAGTTTGTCCGCAATCTCGCGCGCAAGGAATACCGTAGCCGCGTCGTCCACCTGTTCGGGCTTTACGAGTACGCGTATTTCCCTGCCGGCCTGAACGGCAAACGTCTGTTCCACGCCGTCAAAAGATTTCGCAATGTCTTCCAGTTTTTCGATGCGCTTGACGTAGTTTTCGAGAGATTCGCGTCTTGCACCGGGTCTTGCCGAAGAAATGGCGTCCGCCGCCTGCACAAGCACTGCGGCAACCGTTTCGGGTTCTATGTCGTTGTGGTGAGCGGCAATGGCGTGAATGACGTCACCGTGCTCTTTGTACTTCTTCGCAAGCTCGACTCCGATTTGAATGTGCGTGCCTTCGACTTCGTGGTCGACGGCCTTTCCTATATCGTGCAACAGCCCCGCGCGTTTTGCGACCTTGGGGTCAATGCCGAGTTCCTGCGCCATGAGAGAGGCGAGGAAGGAAACTTCGAGGGAGTGTTTCAGAACGTTCTGTCCGTAACTGGTGCGGTATTTGAGTCTGCCGAGAATCTTGACGAGTTCGGGGTGCAATCCGTGCACTCCGGCCTCGAACACGGCTTCCTCGCCCGCTTCCTTGATGGACGCGTTGACTTCGCGCCTGACTTTGTCCACCATTTCTTCGATGCGCGCGGGATGAATTCTTCCGTCGGCAATGAGCTTTTCGAGAGTGAGCCTTGCGACTTCGCGTCTCACGGGGTCAAAACTGGACAGAGTGATGACGTCGGGAGTGTCATCGATGATGAGGTCGACGCCCGTCGCCGATTCCAGCGCACGGATGTTCCTGCCCATTCTGCCGATGATTCTGCCCTTCATATCGTCGTTGGGCAACGCCACTACGCTTACCGTATTCTCGGTGGCGTGGTCCGCCGCGCAACGCTGAATGGCTGTGGCTATAATGTTCTGCGCCTCTTTGACGGCGTTTTCTTTGGCTTCGGCTTCGATTGCTTTGGCTTCTGCCGCCGCGCCGCGTTTGACTTCTTCGAGCAATGCGTCTTTGAGTTCCTGCGACGCCTCTTCTTTCGTCATGCCGGCAACCCGTTCGAGTTCCTTCTGCATGATTTCCTGTGAGCGGTTGAGCTCCTCTTCCACCGCTTTCAGGCGCTCGCGGTTCTCGTCCACGCTCTTCTGCGCTTTTTCGACGTCGTCGATTTTCTTGTCGAGAGCGTCCTCTTTCTTGGTGAGAGCTTCCTCTTTCTTGTCGAGAGCCGTCTCCTTTTGAAGCAAACGGTTTTCCGTTCTCTGCCACTCGGCTCTGCGCTCCTTGGTCTCGCGTTCGAAATCCGAACGCATTTTGTTCTGTTGTTCTTTGGCTTCCAGCATGCCGTCCTTGCGGATGGCTTTCGCTTCCAAGCCGGCTTCTTCGAGTATTCTTGCCGCTTCTCTTTTTGCCAAGCCGATTTTGTTCTGGGAATACAGTCTATATCCGAATAGCCCCGCGAGCGCACCGACAACGAGCGCGGCAACGGCTATACCAACAATAGGTCCGGCGTCAAGAGCGGCAAGCAGATAATTCAAACTGCCTGTCATTCAATGACCTCTCCATATATATAATCAAAGTTCGAAATAGCAAAAACGCGGAAAATCAACACTTTCGCGGTAACGACACTTTGTCGCTAATTATTATATACTGAATAATATAGATTAGTCAAGTTTGAATACAACTCTGTCGACAGAAAAAAATCGCGTATCGTGGCGTGCGGACTCTTGTCGACAAAAAATATCCGCGGGGTGTTTCCCGCGGATATTTTCGTACGGATGTCGTCGTTTCAGTCAAGATTGTATTTCTCACGTATCTTGGCATTGATTTCGTTCGCGATTTCGGGATTGTTTTTGAGGAATTCGACGGTTTTGTCCCTGCCCTGACCGATTTTTTCGTCGTTGTAGCTGAACCAGCTTCCGCTCTTCTGAATGAGTCCGTTGGCAACGCCGAGGTCCACGAGACAACCTATCGACGAAATCCCCGTGCCGTACATGATGTCGAATTCCGCCACCTTGAACGGAGGCGCGACCTTGTTCTTGACGATTTTGGCTTTCACGCGGTTGCCGATGATGTCGCTGCCATCCTTTATGGAGTCCGTCTTTCTGATGTCAATTCTGACCGAAGCGTAAAATTTCAGCGCTTTGCCTCCCGTGGTGGTCTCGGCACTTCCGTAAACGACACCCACTTTTTCACGCAGCTGATTGATGAAAATTATGGAACACTTGCTCTTTGCCGTAACCGCGGTGAGTTTGCGCAGTGCCTGCGACATCAGCCTTGCCTGCAAGCCAACGTGACTGTCGCCCATTTCGCCGTCGATTTCCGCCTGAGGGGTGAGCGCGGCGACGGAGTCCACCACCACCACGTCGATTGCACCGCTTCTGACCAGCGTTTCCACTATATCGAGAGCCTGTTCTCCGTTGTCGGGCTGCGAAATGTAAAGATTTTCGAGTTGCACTCCCAGACGCGCGGCATAAGTGGGGTCGAGCGCGTGTTCGGCGTCTATGAACGCCGCCGTTCCGCCCGCCTTCTGAACTTCGGCGACGATGTGCAGCGCAACCGTGGTCTTTCCGGAAGATTCGGGTCCGTATATTTCCACGATTCTTCCCTTGGGAATACCGCCTATCCCGAGCGCGATGTCGAGAGTGAGACACCCCGTCGAAACGGCTTCGACCTTCTGAACTTCGTTGTCGCCCAGGCGCATAATGGCGCCTTTGCCGAACTGTTTTTCGATTTGCGCCAGTGCGAGTTCCAACGGATTTCCTCTGTCTTTGTCTGCCATAATATATCTCCTTTTGTGATGAGCAACAGCTCACTTTTATTCATAATTCACGGTTTATATGCCGTTTCAGACGCTTTAACAGCCTTTTTTGTTTTAATTTGCACAACACAATCACAGTTGAAGTATGTCGCCGCGCAAATACCTCACCAGATAGAACAAGGCGAGATTCGCCGCGGAATGTCTGATGCGGTTGCGGTCGCCCGTCAGATGCTTTTCGAACACCGTAATGAACTCTCCCGCTCCCACGCCAATATAAACGAGTCCCACCGGCTTTCCTTCGTCGCCCGCAGGTCCCGCCAGCCCCGTCGTCGCAAGCCCTATGGTGACGGGCGGAGTCAGCAGACCTCTCACCATCGCATAGGCGGTCTCTCTGCTCACGGCACCGTAAGCTCCGAGCAGAGCTTTCGGTATGCACAGGCGGTGCATTTTGGACGCGCGGTTGTAGCACACCACGCCTTCGTAAAAGTTTTCGCTTATACCTGCCACTTGCGTGAGACGGGAACATATCTCCCCGCCCGTGAGACTTTCGGCTACGGCGAGGGTCTTCCCGTTGAGTCTGAGAAGCTGCGCCGCAAGTTCGTGCAGTTCCTTGTCTCCCGCACAATAGACCTGTTCGTCGAAAAGGTTGTATGCCAGGCTTTTCACTGCGTCGAAAGCCTTTTTGTCCAATGAAGAAGTCATTGTTATTTTGACGTCGAGACAGTTTTCTTCGACGGAAAAATCCACACCCTTATCGGCCAATGGAGCGAGTTTTTCGCAGACCGTGTCGCAATCCAGCCCGCAGATTTTCATAACTTCGGTAATCATTTTCTGCTTTCCGCACGCGCATAGACCGCGTCATAGCCGTCGTATCCTATGGTCATCAGTTTTCTTCCGGGATTTATTTCGTCGTCGGCTCCCAGGAAACCCGCAACGCCCAACAGGTCGTACACCTCGCAGGCGCGTTCGTACACCACCGACAGTTTGCGCTCCAAAAAAGTGACGCTCAGACTGCCATAGAATATTCCCGTTTTGAGCGCAGGAAGAAGTATACCCCGCACATATCCGTCGTAGCCCGTTTCCGCAAACGCTTCGTCGCTTTCCACAAGCGGCAGATATTTACTGCCGAGAGCCGCCACGCGACCGCGGACTTCTTCAAGATTGCACTTTCCGCAGGAAAAGACGAATCCTTTTCCTTTTCGCTCTCCGAGATAACCCGCGATGTCCATGGTGCAAATGATTTTTATCGCCGTGGGAATGCGTATTCTGAGCTTTTTGTGCAACGTTTTTTCGTCCACGGAACCTTTACCCGCGGCAAGTTCGCACGCCGCCAGGAAAATGGCGGGAAGAGTTCTGTTCTCTTTCAATGCACCTTTGTTGTCCTTCATCTGTCGCCGTCCTCGCCGGCTCCGAACCTGCTTTCCATTCTTTCGAGGTCTTTCTCGTCGAAATCTGCAACGTATTTTCCGCTTTCGTCATCGAACACGATGAGTTTGTTTGCTTTCATGACGTCGAAAATTTTGGCGGCTTGCGAAAAACCGAGTCCGGTTGCCCGTTGAATCACGGGAATGGAAATCAGCGTGCCTTCGAGAGCAAGCCTTGCAACGTCGAAAAACTCTTTCGGCACGTCCTCGCCCAAATCGGTATCTCCGTCGTCGGCGTCGGCAAACCCGTACACGTTGCGCGCGCCAACCTCTTCCTGCTCTTCCGCGCCATCGATGTCAAAGGGCGGTTCGTCGAAAAAGTCGTCCGAAAAACTATCTTCCTCAAAGGAGTCGTTGCGGACATCGGCGTCCTCCGCAACATCGGCGGAATCCTCATCGGGCTCGTCTTCGGCGAAAGCTTCCTCCGCCTGCGAAATTCCCTCGGCGTTTGTCACGCCGCTTCCCTCGCCTTCCGCGTCCTCGTTGTCGTAAGTCGCGACGCTTTCCTCCTCGCTGTACTGCGAATCGTCATCTGCCGTTTCGGCACCCACGTCCGAATCGTCATCTGCCGTCGGAGCAACGTTTGACGGTGCTTCCTCCTCACCATACTCTTCATCGTCACAAGACACGTCGTACGTCTCGTCGGCAACAAACGTCGCGTCGTCCTCCGAGAGCCCGTCCTGCAATTCCCGTTCCTCCGCCGCAGGCATGGTGTATTCCTCACGGTACCCGTCATCGTCGTCGGATTCGGTGTCTTCGGACACACTCTCCGAATACCCGTCATACGATTCGCTTTCGCACCCGTCGACGTCATTCTCAACGACGCTTTCCTCTTCTTCGTCCTCAACGGAATCTTCCTCTGCGGCTCCTTCCGCAGAAACGGGCACGTCTTCATCGGCGGAATCGGATTCGTTCATATCCCGCACAATGTCAGTCACGGGGGGTTCCTCCACGCAGGAATCCTCGGCTGCGTCCGCATCACTCTCTTCCGGGGTGTCGGCGGAAAAAATTTCTTCTCCGTACGCTTCCGACACGCTCCGCTCCGCGTGCTCCTCAACGGAGTCTTCGGCAATTTGCACAGGTTCCGGAGTCACAATGACTTCGTGAACTGCCGATTGTGCGAAGTCCTCCGAAGATTCGGGTGTCGCGGCAGGTGAAACGACGGGCTCCGCGACACTGCCTTCCACAGCCAGAGGCTTCCCCGTGTTTTCCTCGTGAGTGCCGAATGACGGAGTCAGAATTATTGTGCGCACAAAGCTGCTTTCCCTGCCGTAGCCGCAGGGTCTTGTTTCGTCTATCAAGGCGGATTTGCCACCGCATTCGTCGATGTGCTGCTTATAGGGCAGGCGCGGCACGTCGTCGCAATTCGCAGCGGTGCGTCCGCTCTCCTTTACGTCAGTTTCCTTTTCTTCCTCGGCTGCGCTCCGTGAGGATTCTCCTCCGACGTTCACCGATTTCACGGAATCGTCGAGGACGCGTTTGTTTTTGAGAATGTAATTGAGCCCCGACACCACGGTGAGAATTGCACCGGCATAAAATACGATTTCGCCTATCCATACGATGACGATATGCGTCCCCGCCACGATGAGGAAAGCCACGCCGACGTCAAGCAGGACGGTTTTGATTTTGCCGTAAATGTCCGCGGCAAGCACCATTCCCTTTTTGGCGGCGACGGCACGGAACACGCTGACGGTGAGTTCACGCGTGAGAATCAGACCTCCGAGAAGCGCTATCACGAGACCGTCGTAAGGGAAC
This sequence comes from uncultured Clostridia bacterium, assembly GCA_944349635.1. Taxonomy (GTDB): domain Bacteria; phylum Bacillota; class Clostridia; order Christensenellales; family CAG-917; genus Limadaptatus. Next base: position 18,902 of record CALVNH010000004.1, read on the forward strand.
AGCGTGAAGTCACGGAAATAGACAATCAAAAACAGCATCACCACAATGACGATTTTGTCCGCAAGCGGGTCGAGAAATTTGCCCAAATCGGACACCGTGTGCGTCTTTCGCGCGATATGCCCGTCCACGAAGTCCGTGGAACAAAGTATCGCAAAGAGCACGCAGGACAGTATCAAAAAAGGCAGATACAACCCTTCGAGCAACATTGCGAGTATGTAAAAAGCCACCGTAGGAACGATGAGCACTATTCTTGCGACTGTGATTTTGGTAGCCAGCGTCATACCGTTCTCCCAATTAGGTCGATGCCGTCCGCGGAGACGATTTCGACGTCGTAAAATTCGCCGATATGCACTTCCGCGTCCGATGTGAAATAGACGAGGTTGTCTATGTCGGGAGCCTGTCTTTCCGTACGCCCGACAAAACATTGTCTGTCGTAATCGATGCCGTCATAAACGACTTTGACGACTTTGCCCTGCATTGAGCGGCAATTTTCCGTGATGATTCCTTCCTCGACGGCACGGAGCTCTTCGGCGCGCCGCTCTTTGGTTTCCTCGTCGAGGTGCCCTCTCATTCTGTCTGCGGGAGTGCCCTCTTCGCGGGAATAGGCGAATATTCCCGCATAATCGATGCGGGCCTCTTCGAGAAAAGCTTTCAGCTTTTCGTGTGCCTGTTCCGTCTCTCCCGGGAATCCCGAAATGAACGAAGTACGCATCGTGATGCCCGCCGCCTTTATTTTGCGAACGAGGTCGCGAGTGTATTTCTCGTCGGTGTGACGGTTCATACGTTTCAGAACGTCGCTGTCGATGTGTTGCAGAGGAACGTCCATATACTTGCAGACTTTCGGCTCGTCCCGTACGAAAGAAATGAGTTCGTCCGTCACCATTTCGGGTTCAAGATACATAAGACGTATCCACTCGAAATCCAATTTCTCAAGCTCGCGAACAAGTTCTGTAAGGTGCGGCTTGCCGTCGAAATCGACGCCGTATCTCGTAACGTCCTGCGCCACCAGAATGAGTTCTTTCACTCCGTCGGCGGCAAGCGATGCCGCCTCTTTGATTAAATCTTCCGTCTTTTCGGAGCGGTATGCCCCGCGTATGGACGGAATGGCGCAATAGGTGCAATGATTGTCGCATCCTTCCGCTATTTTGAGATAGGCGTAATGATACGGTGTGGTCAGCATTCTGCCGTCGTAATAGACGTCGCCGCCCCCGCGACAGTAAATTCTGTCTCCCGCGCAGACTTTCGCCACGACGTCGACGATTTCGTCGTAGTCCGCAACGCCCAGAAAAGCGTCGACTTCCGGGAATTCCTCTTCGAGTGCCTCTATATATCTTTGAGGCAGACAACCCGTGACTATCAGTTTCTTTTTGTTGCCGCTCGCGCGTTTGACTTCCGCCGCGGAAAGAATTTCGTCGATGGCTTCGTTCTTCGCCGCCTCCGTAAAAGCGCAGGTGTTTATCACGAGAACGTCCGCATCTTCTTCCTCGGAAACCGTGGTATGTCCCGCACGAACGAGCCGTGCAAGCATCTTTTCGGTGTCTACCCTGTTTTTGTCGCAACCTAGCGAAATAACGCCGATTTTCATGTCTGTTCCTGTTTGTGTGTCCGCAACACGTCGTCACGACGTGGCTTATCTTGCGTAAACGGCGGGAATCATTCCTCGCCGTCTTCGTCGTTGTTTTCGTTGGAACGGATGAGTTCTTCCAGTTCCTCTTCCGTGATGCATACCTTGTGTTTCTTGCTTTCGGGGTCGGGTTCTATGAGTCCCATCTCCTTCATCGTGTCGAAAATTTTGGCAGCTTTCGGAAAGCCTAATCCCAGTTTGCGTTGCATACTGGAAATGGTGATGAGATTGCCCTCGAGTCCCATACGCACTGCGTCGAACACTTCGGGCGGAATGCCGCTCTTTTCGTCCTTGCGCTTTCCGCCGCCCTGTTTGGGCTCCGCCGCTTCGTCGGGTTTCTCTTTGAAAATGGCGTCCTTGATTTTCTCGTCGTAGTAACTCTCGTTGTGCTCCTTGATGAAATCGACAACGCTCTTGACTTCGGAGTTGGATATGAACGCGCCCTGCATTCGTATGGGATTTGCGATTTTCGGAGTCATGTAGAACAAATCGCCGTAGCCCAACAGCTTTTCCGCGCCGCCCGCGTCGAGAATGGTGCGGGAGTCGGGTCCGGACGTAACCTTGAACGCGACACGCGACGGAAGATTGTTCTTAATAGTTCCGCTGACAACGTCGACGGAAGGTCGCTGCGTGGCAAGAATGAGGTGAATGCCGACGGCACGCGCCAGACGCGCGATGCGGTTGATTGCGTCCTCGACGGCTTTCTTGCCCTGTGCCATGAGGTCCGCGAGTTCGTCGACTATTACTATGATGCGCGGCATCTTTTCGTAGCCCTCTTTCTCGCAGTTCTGGTTGTACTCGTCAATGTCGCGGTATTTCAGAGACGAGAGATATTCAATTCGCCTCTGCATTTCCGCAATGGACCAGTTGAGCGCGCGAATGGCTTTGTCGACGTCGCAGATAATCTCGTCGAGCATGAGGTGAGGAATGCCGCTGTACACGGACAGTTCCACACGTTTGGGGTCAACCATTATGAGCCTGACTTCCTCGGGAGAAGCCTTGTAAAGCAGACTTATTATCAGCGAGTTTATGCAACAGCTCTTTCCTGCGCCCGTGGCACCCGCAATGAGCATATGCGGCAATTCCTTGATGTCGCAGACATATTCCGCGCCGAACAAATCCTTGCCGAGTCCGAACGTAGCGGGAGAAGGAGATGAATTGAATTTCGGCGATTGGAGAATTTCGCTGAGACGGACGATTCTGCGGCGCTTGTTCGGGACCTCGATACCGACGGCGTTCTTGCCGGGGATTGGCGCGAGGATACGCACGCTCTCCTCTTCCATCTTCATCGCGATGTCGTTTTCCAGGTTTACAAGGCTGCCTATGGTCCTGCCCTTTGGCATTTCCACATGCAAGGTATAGAGCGAGAACGTGGGACCGACCTTGATTTCGACGACTTCCGCCGCCACGTCGAAGAAGCTGAGCGTCTCCACCAGCACTTTTTTCTTGTATTCGTAATCTTCGTCCTGCGAAACGTCGGGTTCGGGAGGATTGAGCAGGCTCATAGGCGGCGCGATATAGGGCTTCTTGGGTGAAGCCTGCGAAATTGCCTGGTCCATGTTTACCTGCGTGAGTCTGTCCGAAGAAGTGGACTGCGCCATCTTCTTGGCAAGATTTTCCATCTTCTGCAAACTCTTGTCGCGAGGGGCGTAAATACGCTTGCTGCGCTCCTCCGCTATATGCTCGTAACTGGCAAGCGGCGGTGCCTCTTTGCGTGCCTTGGCAATGTTTTCCATCTGCTGTTTGGCGAATATGGATTGCTGAATGACCTTGCCCTTGTCGTCGAAAGAGGGAACGTCTTCATCGCGGACACCTCTTGACACCGCGTCGTCGAATTTCTTTTGCAAAGCGGCGGAGACATTGCCCTTTCCGCCCGACGTGGTAAAGGAATTTTCGGAAACGCTTGCCTCTCTCTGCGGCGCGCGTTTCTGCTCCTGTCTTGTATTGACCGCAGGTGAGGGCGCGTCTTCGCGGAGTCTTTCTGTGGAAGAGATGTTTGCCCCGAAAGCGTTGGCTATGCCCACTTCCTTCTTGGGTGCGGCGGCACGTGAGGAATCCGCCTTCCCTGCGCCGTCCGTCCTCTCGTTGACCTGCCTGTCGTCGGAAACCGTGTTCGCGTTTCGTGCCGTATCGTTATAAACAGCCGTTCCTTCGAATGCTCTCGGAACGCGACGTTCGGCGCTTTGAGAAGCCGCGCGTTGCGGCTGTTGGTTTGCCGCCATTTCACGCGCTGTTGCCTGCGCGGCACGGACTGCGGAGTCGAATGCGTCGGCACGCGCTCCTTCGGGACGCCCCGCTCTCTCGTATGCCGTGGCGTCGGGAATGGTGTTTCCCGCGGGAGGCTTGGGAATCTCCTCTCCCGTGATGGCACGCGACACACTGCCGTGCAACCCCGCCATATTCGCGGCGGAAGTCCCGCCCGAAACACCGGTCTGCACTCCCGAAGCGGGTTTCGGCATCACCCTGGAAGGTTTTGGAACCTCGCGCCTGACGGTGGCGGAATTCTGCCCGAAACCGTTCCCGAAAGACTGTCCGCCCGAGTTTTCGCTCCCGGAATAGGTTTGACCGGGTTGCGGTTCGGAAGAATAAGGAGCTTTCGGCGTCGTGAGATTGTCCGAAAACATCTCACCGAAGCGTCTTGTTCTGTCCGCTTTCAAATCGTCGAAAGAAGGATAGCCCAGAGCGGAAGCTCCTCTGGCGTCGGGATTGATGATGTTGCTCTCCCTTTCTGCGGGTTGAGCGGGTTCCTCTTCGCGCTGTTCGCCGAAATATCTTTCGCGCACCATATCCCTGGCTAGGCTGTCGGTGTCGTCCACACCCAACCGTCTGCGCAACTCGTTTCTGCGCACGGCGTTGAAAGTGGCGCCGGGATTGGCAAGCGCACCGTCGGGATTGGTCATTGTCTGATAATTGTCCCAGCTCTGTTCGTCGGGAGAGGGGCTGAACAGCAAATCCTTTGCCAGACTCCTCGAAGAGAATCTGTCGGGAGCGGGTTTTTGGCTCTGTCCCGACGTGCGGATTTCGTCCTCGTAGCGCGCGCCGGCGTTGGGGTAAAGCGGGTCGTAACCCGCAGCGCCCTTTGCCTTTCTGCGCGACTTCGACATCGGGTCTCCGTCGACGTCCACAACGTAGAGAGAGCCTCCCCCGTTCTCACCGGAAAAATCGGTGATTGAGGGATTGCGCTGCTTGTCCATACGGCTTCCGCGCTGTCTCTTTTCCTTGGGACGGACGGTCTCCGTCGTATAAGTGACGTTTTTGCTGATGGTGGGAATGCAGGCAATGAGAGCCATCACGAAGAACAGCGCGCACACAAGGCTGAGTGCGCCCACGGTGGTGATGAGCTTCATAAGCGGATAGGAAATGATGCCGTAAAGCATTCCGCCCGCGGTGTTTGCGCCGTTGTAGCAGGACATCAGATATTCGCCGTAAGAATTGTCGGGAAGGTGTCCGGAGGACGAATAAATGTGCAACGCCCAGATTCCGAACACGAACATCAACGAGATTTTGAAAATTCTGCCCGCGGAAACGCGAACCTTGAAATTGAAAATCACGGCAACGGCGACGGCGACGGCAACCAACGAATAGGCGAAATCGGCAAGCCCGAAAAACCCTATCAGCACGGAAGATACCATCTTGCCGACGCCTCCGAAGGCTCCGCATATACAAACGAACGCAAAAAGGGACACCAACAGAATCAGCACACCGAATGCGATTCTGTTTCCGTTGCCTGCTTTTACGTGTCTGGTGTTGTTCATTATAGCCTTCCTAGCGTACTTATGGTGGTTTTATTGATTATACCACACAATATATACAATTACAAGCAAATTTATAACTGCCCGCGCACATAGAATAAAAAAATAAACGAGATAAATCTCGTTTATAATCTTTACTTAATGCAATCCTGTGCAAGTATCGGCAATCTGCCGCGTTAGAATGCGGATTTTTTATTTTTCGCCGCTTTTGTCGAAAAGCGAATACCCTTCCTTTGCCGAAGTGCCGTACTGCCGCTTGAAATTTTCCTCGTTCTTTTTGACGTATCTCGCGAACAGCTCGTCACCGTCCATTCCGGAACGGTTGCACATACCGACAAAGAAATGCAGTATGTCGACAAGCTCCTCTTTCACGTTGTCGCGGTTGACGGGCTTCGGGTTTTTCCACCACTTGAAATTGACTTCCGCAATGAGTTCGGCAAGTTCGCTGAGCATGGCGAGAGTCTGTTTCTGAATCCACTCTTCGGGAGTAATGTCCGCCAAATTCCTGTTTTTGATGACGTCCTGGTCAAACTTCTCCTGCATGGCAAAAATTATGTCCAGCTTGTCCATTCCGGAAAACTCCGTGCCGTCGAAGAATGCGTTGTCTATCTTTCTTCCGTCGTTGCTCATTGAAACCTCCGTTTCGGGAAAATCAGATTCCCTTCATCATTTTGTGAATGTCGACGATTTCTCCGCCGACGAAACTTGCCGAAACTCTCTCGAAATCAAACACCTTTTCCGCAACAGCAGAGATGTCTTTCAACGTGACTTCGTCGATTTTGCGGATGTTGTCGTCAATGTCGTAAAGCTCGCCAGTGGTCACAGCGTGCCGTCCGAAAGCTCTCATAACGGCGGAAGTGCTCTCCTGCCCCAGAACCATGGACGTTTTGAGCTGCTCTTTGCTCTTGGCAAGCTCCTCTCCGGTAATGCCGCCCTCCAAAAGCCGTTCGATTTCCGCCCTGATTGCCTTGACGGCAAGTTCCACGTTCTCGGGACTTGTCGAGGTGTAAATCACGTAGCTGCCGTTGTTGATGTAGGACGTGGGGTATCCGATTATGCTGTAACACAAACCGAGTTTTTCCCTGACATTCTGAAACAGTCTGGACGACATCTCCATGCCGAACGCCGACGACAGCAGTTTCAAAGCGAAAGTTTCGTCGGATTCGTATGCTATGCCGGGAAATCCGAACGCGATATGCGCTTGCTCGATTTGCTTCTTTTTGTGAGCGAAGTGCCCTTTTACTGTTGCGGCTTCCAGTCTCCGCGCGGGACTCTCAACAACCGGTGCCTTGCCGAAATACTTTTCCGCAAGCCCGACGGCATCCGCTTCCGAAATGTTGCCCGCAAGCGACAAGACCGTGTCGGTTGGCACGTAAAATTTGTTTTTGTACGCGTGTAAATCCTCTGCGGACAGCGCTTTCAAAGTCTTTTTGGTGCCGAGAATGCTCCGCTCCAGGGCGTGTCCCTTGTAGACTGCGGAAGCGAGCTTTTCCATGCATACGTCGTCGGGAGTGTCCTCGCTCTCGTTCAGTTCTTCCAGCACGACTTTCTTTTCCTTTTCCAACTCCGCAGCATCGAATTTCGGATTGAAATACATGTCCGCCAACACGTCCAGACACTTATCCGCGTGAATGTCGCGCGAAACCGTGTAGTAGCACGTGTGAGTCTTTGACGTATAAGCGTTGAGCTGTGCGCCGACGGAATCCGTTTCGTTGACGATGTCGAAAGCCGAACGTCTCTCCGTCCCCTTGAAAACCATGTGCTCTATCAAGTGGGAAATGCCCGATTTTTCGCCCTCTTCGTTGACGGAACCGGCTCCGACGAATACCCCTGCCGCAAGCGAACGAACCGACGGGTTTTCGCATACCACGACCTTCAGTCCGTTGTCCAAAACAACCAATTTATTCATAGGATTATTATACCACATAAAAGCCCGTTGGCAAACATAATTTATGATATGAAAGAACGCAGATTTCGTATTATAACCGCAAACGTAATCATCTGCTCCGTGCTTGCGATAGCGTTGACAACAGCCCTGTTGACGTTGACGCCCGACACCCCCGCAGTCGTTGAAACCAACAACGCCGTGTACAGCGGAAACCGCTCAGGAGACTGCGTTTCGCTTATGGTGAACGTATACGAGGGAACGGAGTATGTTGAACAAATCGCAGCTTTACTTGACGAATACGGCTTCAAAACCACGTTTTTTGTCGGCGGTAAATGGGTTGAACGCAACGGCGACACCGTGCTGAAACTTGCCGCCGACGGCTTCGAACTGGGCAATCACGGCTATCTTCACCGCGACCACTCCACCCTGAACGCAGCCCAGAACCGCGACGAAATCGTACTCACGGAAAAGCTGCTGAAAGCATCTCTTGCGGGACTCGGCGAAGATGCCGCGGCCGCCGCCGTGCCCAAGCTTTTCGCCCCGCCTTCGGGCAGTCTCGGAGACGCGATGTTCGATGTCTGCGAGGGGCTTGGGTACAGCGTCGTAATGTGGACGCGCGACACCGTCGACTGGCGCGACCATGACCCCGACGTCATTTATGAACGCGCCGTGAAAAATCTGCAAGCGGGCGACCTCGTTCTCATGCATCCGACTGCCGCCACCGTGCAAGCCCTGCCCAGAATTCTGGAAGAAATCAAGGCGCGCGGATTGCGCGTCGGAACCGTGACTCAAACCCTTTCTTCCGCCGACGAAAATACGGGAACGGAAAAATGACGTATTGCCTTGTCAGCGGGTGCGTCGCATTGAAATCGCTCTCGACGCTCTTCCCGCAACCTACGTTATTATCGGGAATCGACGCAAAGACAGGCTTCCGATGGCGAAACGCACCCAGAAAACGGACGCCGAATACAACGTATAACCGAACCGAATGCAACAAAAAAGCCGATGCAAAAGCATCGGCTTTTTGAAAACGTTGTAGCCTGTTCGGCAACTTATTTGGAAAGAGCTTCCTGAACGGCAACCGCGCATGCGACGGACGCACCGACCATGGGGTTGTTGCCCATACCGATGAGACCCATCATTTCCACGTGAGCGGGAACGGAGGAAGAGCCCGCGAACTGAGCGTCGGAGTGCATTCTGCCCATCGTATCGGTCATGCCGTAAGACGCAGGGCCTGCCGCCATGTTGTCGGGATGCAGGGTTCTACCCGTACCGCCGCCGGACGCAACGGAGAAGTATTTCTTACCGTTCTCCACTGCCCACTTCTTGTAGGTTCCCGCAACGGGGTGCTGGAAACGGGTGGGGTTGGTGGAATTGCCCGTGATGGAGACGTCGACGTCTTCGAGGCGCATAATCGCGACACCTTCGGTGACGTCGTCCGCACCGTAAACGCGAACCGCCGCACGTTCGCCTTTGGAGTATGCGGTCTCTTTCACGATTTTGACTTCGCCGGTGTAGTAGTCCATCTTGGTCTGAACGTAAGTGAATCCGTTGATACGGCTGATGATGTACGCCGCGTCCTTGCCGAGACCGTTGAGGATGACTTTGAGGGGCTGTTTGCGGACTTTGTTTGCGGTTTTAGCAATGCCGATTGCTCCTTCGGCAGCTGCAAAGGACTCGTGACCCGCGAGGAACGCGAAGCACTTGGTCTCTTCTCTGAGAAGCATTGCCGCGAGGTTTCCGTGGCCGAGACCGACGGCACGCTGTTCGGCAACGGAACCGGGAATGCAGAAGCTCTGCAAACCGATACCGATGGCTTCCGCCGCGGAAGCGGCGTCCTTGCAGTTCTTCTTGATTGCGATTGCGCAACCGACGGTATATGCCCACACCGCGTTTTCGAACGCAATGGGCTGAACGCCTTTGACTATGGCTTCGACGTCGATACCCTTTGCGTCGCAAACGGCTTTGGCTTCTTCGAGAGAGGCAATGCCGTACTCCGCAAGAGCTTTGTTGATTTTGTCAATTCTTCTTTCGTAACCTTCGAATCTGATGCTCATAGCTGCCTCCTATTCGTGACGAGGGTCGATATATTTGACCGCTTCGGCAAATCTGCCGTAAGTTCCCGTGCTCTTTTTGAGTGCTTCGGCAGGGTCGACGCCTTTCTTAATCATTTCCATCATGACGCCGAGCTTCACGAATTCGTAACCGATGATTTCGCTGTTTTCGTCGAGCGCGATTTTCGTGACGTAACCTTCCGCCATTTCAAGATAGCGGGGACCTTTGACCACGGTGGAATACATCGTGCCGATTTGACTGCGGAGTCCCTTGCCGAGGTCTTCGAGACCGGCGCCGATGGGAAGGCCGTCTTCGGAGAAAGCGGACTGCGTTCTTCCGTAAACGATTTGCAGGAAGAGTTCGCGCATTGCGGTGTTGATGGCGTCGCACACGAGGTCCGTGTTGAGCGCTTCCAGAATGGTCTTGCCTGTAAGAATTTCGGCGGCCATTGCGGCGGAGTGAGTCATGCCCGAGCAACCGAGCGTCTCAACCAAAGCTTCCTGGATGACACCGTTTTTCACGTTGAGCGTGAGCTTGCACGCGCCCTGCTGAGGTGCGCACCAACCTACGCCGTGCGTAAGACCGCTGATGTCCTTGATTTCCTTCGCCTGAACCCACTTGCCCTCTTCGGGAATGGGAGCGGGGCCGTGATTGGGGCCTTTGGTGACAGGACACATAGTTTCAACTTCGTGAGAATATTGCATATATGCCTCCATAAAGAGATGTGTGATTAACCTTAAATATAATACTATATATCGTGCGCATAATCAAGCAAAATAAAATAAATGACCGCGCAAACGCCCTGAACGCAGGTACTGTTTGCACCACTGCACCACACCGCGCTTCGGGCTTCAGACGAATTCGTCAAAAGCAACGGCACGGCGAGAGGGCAAACAAATTCTGCAACAAAAAATTCCCGCCGAAAAACGGCGGGAAAATTTGTCTGAAATTTCCGTGTCGACAAAACGACTGATTTATCTCACAATGTCGGTCTGAGCGTAATACTTCACTTCCTTGATGCACTCTTCGGCATCCACTCTTACGGATTTCTGCGGTCCGATATAGGTGTTGAGATTGCGCACGAGTTTGTAGTGATAGTCGCCCGCCTCGCCTTCGACGGAGAACGCGCCGGCAAGCACGTGCTTCTTAAAGCGTTTGACGGCTTCGAGGCAATAGTCCTTCGTGAGATAGTTTTCGCTGGCATACAGCATATCGCCCTTGCTGGAATAGAGCGTGAAATAATAGTCGCTGCCTTCGCTGCCCAGAACGTACTGCCCGTAAATGGTGGCAGGGTCGAAACCGGGCTTCTTGACAAGTTCAGCGCGTTTGGCCTTGGGTTTGGACGTGAGAGGCGCACAGGGAGGCATAACGCGTTTCACGATGGGAGGAGGAGGTTCGGGCAAATACATCTTCTGAATGTATACAGGAGCTTTGCCTTCGAAATAGCAAGCCTCCAACGGGTCGTAATAATATCCGGAGAACTCTCCTTCGTAATTGGACCAGTCGCCCTGACGTTCGCCTACGGGACGGGTATCGCCGGGAATGGGATTCTCGTCGGAAAGGATATAGTGCGTGCCGTCAAAATAGGTGGACGGGTCGGGACGGACGTCTTCCTCTTCGGCAGGCTCCTCGTATGTGCGGACGACGGTGCCTTCCTCTGCGGAAGTCGCGGGACGTTCGACCACTCTGCGACGCACGGAGGCGACGTTGGAACCCACGGTGTATTCGGACAACACGTAAGAAACTTTTCTGTCACGGTGTTTTCTCGCGTATGCCACGGTGACAATAAACATCACGATTCCAAAGACTATGGCAAGCGCTATGCCTATATAAGTCAAAAGGTCCAAAAAGGTAATGTTCTCCAGCATTTTCACTCCCTCACTCGAATTATATTTCAAGTTATACTTATTTTACCACATACCCGTAAATATAGCAATCCTTTTTTTTGCAAAGCGCGAAATGTGAAATCCGCCGCGAGGGAACTGCCTTTCAAGCGGCAAGTGAGGCAAGGCTTCCGACCACGAGTCCGACGGCGCAAACGGCAATCACGCAAAGGGCTTTCGTACGACGTTTCAGGAAGACGAAACGCGAGACCGTCAACATGCAAACCGTAAAGCAGACAATAAAAGTCACCGACACCGAAACCGGCACGGACGCAAAGGAAACCGCACCCACAGCTTTCACGAAAGCCTTAAAAGGTACCAGCAGCCAGTCGAATATTCCGACAAGTCCGTGCAAGGCGGTAATCAGCGCAAACGGCGTGATTATCAGCAATAATGTGTAGATAAACATTACATACGGCAAAATAATCACGTTCGATAAAATGAACAGCGTCTGCACTTCCCCGAAGAAATACGCCACCAAAGGAAAGGTTGCGAAGTTTGCGGCAAGTGCCACGGCGCAGGATTCCGACACGCGTATCAAAACGCGTCTGAACAATTTTTCTTTCACGACGGACGCCTTTCCCGTCGCGGAATCGTACACGGTGATTCTTGTCGCTCTGCCCGTACGGTCATAACTCACGTTTCCGCTCATAAGCGCCGCCGTTCCCGACGTCGGCACGGCTGTGTGCGCGGAATATGCGACGGACGGCGCGATTTTGTTCACGCCGCGCATAAACAGCGAAGTCAACGGTTCCGCAAACAGGAATATACCCAAAATGGCAAATACCGAAAGCAAAAACCCTACGTGCATGAGCGAAAAAGGACTGAACAGCATTATCAACGAGGCGGCAAGCGCAAGCGAAGAAAGGGAATCTTTCTTTAAACCGAACGCCGAAGCGAAGTTAAGTGCCGCCGTCATTATGAATGCGCGGAGCGCGGACGGCGAAAACGAACAGATTGCGACGTACAGAAACGTGACGACCGACATTGACGCAAAAGCTAATATCGGCGGGACTTTCAGCTTTTTGAGCAGAAAATACACGAAAGACGCAAGCGCCGTAACGTGCAGACCGCTGACGGCAAGTGCGTGCGCCAGTCCGCTTGCCTGAATGTTGCCGTAGAGCGAAAAATCTATGCCGTCCTTGTCACCCAACAGCAGAGCCTGTGCAATCGACGCGGTGTCGTAATCCGTGTGCTCGTAAAACAGCTTCGAGACGGCGGTTCTGACGTTCAACGGAAATCCGGGTTTCCCGTCTGCGAGTTTTTCGACGGATTCGGCACCCGCTTCAAAGTATCTTCCCGATAAAACGTCGGATGCGAAATACGTGTCGAAGGGGTCGTGCCCGACGGGTTCAATCCGCCCTTTCAGCATCACGGTGTCGCCCACGCCGAAAGAAATTTCACCGTCGGTGTAAAGTGTCACTTTGCCGCAACCGTACAGTTCGCTGCCGTCGACATACACGCTGCCGACGGTGAATGTCGCTTTGTCTCCGCTCACGACGATTTCGCTTTCCACCCTTGCCGTGAATGTGCCGTTGTACGTCTGCGGAGAACGGGCATCGAACAAATCGGACGCGGCACTTGCGGAAATTATGCCGACGATAAAAGCAATCGCGATGTATGAGAATTTGCGCGAACGGCGCAGACAAAGCATCGTCACAAAGACTGTGACGCCTGCTCCCAGAAAGACCAGCCTCAAAAGATGCGAAAAGGAATGCAGAGCTTCCGTTACGATTATGCCCGAGGCGAGCGCAAGCGCAAACAGACACACGGGTCTGTAATTGAAAATCCTTTTCCCCCGCACGTTCATAACGGAAAGACTATTGCCGCGGAGCGGGAACGCCCGTGACAATGATGTCGACGGACAGTCCCAACGCATTCTCTTCCGCCGTATCGCCGATTGCGGAATCGGCGGGAACGACTATTTCACGCATGCGTTCCAGAATGTCGAAAACCCTGTCTTTTGGAACGGGGGCGGACGTTTTGACGGAAAACACCCTGCCGTCGGTCGAACGCACCAGCGTTGTCACGGTGCGCACGGGACGGGTGTATTCCGATATACCGTAATCGCGGCCTCGGTTGCAGGTGTTTCCCTTGACGGTGATTTGCCCGTCGTGTTCCGTGATTTCGAGAGGACACCCGAGAGGACAGTTTATGCAAATCGTTTTCATGACTTCACCTCACATTTCAAGCCTCAAAGTTACGTCCCCCGTCACGGAGGTGAGGTTTAACGTCACCTTTTCCATCTCGCCGGGCGCAAGCACCGGGCGTTTTTTCGAACAAAGCGTTTTCCCGCCGCTTTCTACGACGATTTTCGGATTTCTGTACACGTTATCCACACGATAAAAGATTTCCGCCTCGCCCTCTCCCGCGTTCAACAGTTGCGGAAGCGCATAGCGCACGCCTTTCCCCGCATTCACACGGTATCTGACGGCGGAAGGAGAATATTTTCCGAAAGCATAATCCGCGGCGGCGGCTCCCGCCGTCTCCGCCTCGTGCGAAACGTTGTCAACGAGGTCGTGCACGTGCAACACGTTTCCGCAGGAAAAAACTCCTTTGACGCTCGTCATTCTTCTCTCGTCCACGACGGCTCCCGACGTGACGGAAGCAATCTCGACGGAAGTGTCCGTCAACAAGTCGTTTTCCGGAATCAGTCCCACCGAAAGCAACAGGCAATCGCACTCTATGAATTTTTCTTCGGAAAGCACGGGCTTCCTGTCCGCGCCGACAGGCGCGTAATAGAGTCCCTCCATTCTGGGCTTCCCGACCACCCTCGTTACGGTATGAGAATAATCGATGGGAATACCGAAATCTTCCAGACATTGCACAATGTTGCGTTTGAGTCCGCTGGAATACGGCATAAGTTCTATGACGCGCTCAACTTTAGCTCCTTCGAGAGTCATTCTGCGCGCCATAATGAGGCCTATATCTCCGCTGCCGAGAATGACAACGCGCTTGCCCACGAGATATCCTTCGACGTTGCACATTTTCTGTGCCATTCCCGCCGTATATATTCCCGCAGGGCGCGTACCCGCAAGCGCAATGGCTCCCGCCGTGCGCTCTCTGCAACCCATTGCCAGCACAACGGCTCCCGCCTCGATGTGCACCAGTCCGAATTCGGGTGAAAGCGCGGTGAGTTTTCTGTCGTCGGACAACGAAAGAACCATGGTGTTGAGCAACACCTCTATGTCCGTCTTACCCACTTCCAGCACGAAACGGTGCGCGTATTCGGGACCCGTCAGTTCCTCTCCGAAATAATGCAGACCGAAACCTGCGTGTATGCACTGATTGAGAATACCTCCCAACCTGCCGTCCCTTTCGACTAACAGAACTTTCGCGCCCTTTTTGTCGGCGGCAAGTGCCGCCGCCATTCCCGCCGGACCGCCGCCTATCACGACAACGTCGCATTTTTTAATCATAGTCGGCCTCCTTTACGGCAAGAACGGCAATTTCGGAATGTCCTATGCCCTTCCTGATTTCGTCAAGCGGCATTCCCGTTTCTCGCGAAATGATTTCCATGACTCTGGTTGCGCAGAAACCGCCCTGACACCTGCCCATACCCGCGCGCACTCTGCGCTTCACGGCGTCGACCGTCGTGGCGGGCACGGGAGAATGAATCGCCTCCACGATTTCCGCCTCCGTCACCTTCTCGCAACGGCAGACGATTTTGCCCCAGGCTGGATTCTCCTTCACAAGCGTGTTCAAACGCTCTTCAGACAGGCTTTCCAGACGGAGTTTCCTCGGCATCACCGTGACGGCGTCCGCCTTGGGTCTGCGCTCCATTCCGCAGGAAACGAGCAATTCTTCGATGTACTCCGCAATCGCGGGAGCGGACGTGAGACCGGGAGAACATATCCCGCACGCCATAACGAAGTTTTCCGCCCTGTCGGACTTCCGAATTATGAAATCGTGTCCGATTACGGTGCGGACACCGCAATATATCCTGATGCACTTATTGAACGCGGGACGCGCGTACGTCAGCGGCACGCTGCGTCTGATTTCGTCCAACGCCTCTGCCGTGACGGCAGTATCGCCGTCGTAAGTCGGCACGGAAGTCGGACCGTAAATCACGTTTCCGTCTGCGGTGGGAGCAACCAGAATACCTTTCCCCGCGGCGGTCGGCAAAGGAAATATTACGGTGGAAACGTTCTTTCCCTCCGTGTTGTCCAGCACAAAGTAGTCGCCGCGTCTGTATTCCGTTTCGTAGACCTCTTCGCCCACGAATCCGTTGACGGCGGCGGCTTCGGGACCCGCACAGTTGACAACGTACTTTGCGTCGAACGTCCCTTTGGGAGTATGGGCGCGCCAAAGATTGTTTTCTCTCGAAATCGCGGTGACTTCGGCTTCCGTCACCACTTCCGCGCCGTTGAGCACGGCTCTGTCCGCAAGAGCGATTGCCAGCTGATAAGGAGAAATAACCCCCGCTTCGGGCGCGTAAAGAGCATACGCGACGTTATCCGAAACGTTCGGCTCCTTTTTCAGCGTGCCCTCACGGTCGAGAATCTCCGTAACGACGCCGTTGGAATCCGCTTTGCGTTTCAGTTCTTCCAGCCCTTCCAACCCTTCTTCGGGCGCGACGACAAGACTGCCGCACTTTCTGCAAGGCACGTCCAACTCTTCGGCAAGATTCCACATCATCGCGTTTCCGCGCACGTTAAAACGCGCCTTCGCGGTGCCGGGTTCGCAGTCATAACCCGCGTGCACGATACCGCTGTTGGCGCGTGTGGCATACGACGCTACGTCGTCGTCGCGTTCAAGCAAAATTACGGAAAGGTCGAGCCGCGCCAGTCTGTCTGCGACGGCACAGCCCACTATTCCCCCTCCTACAACCATTACGTCGTAACTCATCAGGATGTATTCCCCCTGCGAAAAGCCCCCTATTTTGCGGCCTTTTCGAACTTCTTTTTGTACATGTTGATGTTGTCTTTGACAATAAGTTCCGCAAACGCCCTGTCCTTTACCTGGAACACCGTGGTGTCCTTGCCTTCAAGCTGTTTATACACGCGGAAGAAGTGCGAAATTTCGTCCATGATGTGGGGCGGCAGTTCGTCGATTTCCTTGTAAATGTTCCAGTTGGGGTCCTTGAAAGGAATTGCTATGATTTTGTAATCCATTTCGCCGCCGTCCTGCATCATGACGACGCCTATCGGATAACATCTGACGGTGGCAAGCGGCACTATGGTCTCCGAACAGAGGACAAGCACGTCGAGAGGGTCGTTGTCCTCGGAATAGGTACGGGGAATAAACCCGTAATTTGCGGGATAGTGCGTTGACGTGGACAACACTCTGTCCAGAATGAGAAGTCCCGTGTCCTTGTCCAGTTCGTACTTGTTTTTGCATCCCTTGGGGATTTCGATTACGGCGATGAAATCGGTCGGCGTGATGCGCGACGGGTCAATATCGTGCCAAATGCTCATATTGTCTCTCCTATGGTTTTATACTTGTCGGAAGCGGTTCCGAAACCATTTTACCTGGTTAGATTACGATTTTCGCTGTTGTTCGAATTATTTTGCACCCTTGTAGCCCTTGATGTATTCCTTGAAAAACACCACGCCTTCCGCAACGGCACTTACGTCGACGTTTTCGTTCGATGCGTGCATTGCGGCAAGCTGCTCGGCGCTCAGTCTGCACGGCGTACAACGCAGAGCGCAGGGCGTGATTTCCTGCATTGTGCGGCAATCCGTACCGCCGAAAATGAGATACGGCGCCACGCCTATGTCGGGGAACACCTTGCGCAGGGTCTGCTCGAAATATACGTACCCTTCGCTGTCGACGTCAACGACGGGGCTGTGTTCGCGGCTTATCAGCACTTCGGTTTCCAGCCCGAACCTGTCGGCTATGGAGCGTACTTTCGCAATGCACTCGTCGGCGGTGTCGCCGGGAGCGAATCGGAGATTTGCAACAACGTAGGCTTCTTGCGGAATGACGTTGGGAGCTGCCGCGCCCTGCGCCATCGTAAAGGTCATCGTCGTGCCGAGAAGCGCGCCTCCGAAAGGCGTGAGCGCAGGCAGAACCTTCGTGATGAGAGGCGCGAAGAAATCCACGTGCTTGGTCACGGTTTTGAGCGCACCGCTCAACCCGTCGGAAAGACCTTTCAGCATATCTCGTGCGGGCTGAGACATTCTGCGTTTGAAAAGTCTGTGCGTCTCACAGTAATGCACGAAAGCGGCAAGCCTTGCAAGCGGAGTGTCGGAAGGAGGCGAAGAAGAGTGTCCGCCCTTGCTTCTGGCAATGAATTTGAGGTCGCAGTAGCCCTTTTCGATGATACCGACCATGGCAAAAGGCTTTGTCATTCCGGGGAACGCCTTCTCGACGATTGCCCCGCCCTCGTCAACGGCAACCGCGGGCTTCACGCCGTGCGCCGTCAACCAGTCTCTGCAATGCTCCGCGCCGGGACCCGACGTTTCCTCGCTATCGGAAAAGCACAGATAGACGTCCTGCTCCGGCACGACTTTTTCGGCGATGAGTTCGTTGACGCTCTGCATAATGCAAAACAGCGTGCTCTTGCAGTCCATGGAGCCTCTGCCCCAGATTTTGCCTTCGGCAATCACTCCGCCGAACGGGTCGTATTTCCAATCGCCGCCCACGGCGGGAACCACGTCCTGATGCGCCATGAGCACCAGAGGATATTCGTCGGAGCGCCCTTTCCACTTGAACATCAGCGCGTCGCTTTCGGCTCCGCCGGGAAGAATGACGTCACACACGTTGTAAACTTCGGGGAACTCCTGTGCGAGCACCTTTCGGAAATCGGCAAAATTTTGTCTGTCGCTTCCCGTAACGGTAGGAATTTTGATGAGTTTTGCAAAACTTTCGGCATATTCTTTCTGTAAACCGTTCATTAAAGCCTCTTTGCGTGCGCGCGGCGCTGTTCCGCCCGTGCGCGCTTTTTGAAATAATACTAATTTTAATTCATATATAGAGTCTTGTCAAGGCTTGCGCAAAAGAGGAAATCGGCGGAATTCGTTCCGCGCCGGGGATTATCCGTGCACAAAAACGCCGCAACGCATGACTTTAACCACCTCCGAAAATCACGGTTTCCGTCGCATCGGGCTTTGCGTACTTGCCTAACTCCGAAGAGCAGTCCGCGACTCAGCATGCAAAATGAATGCCGCAAAAGCCGCTATCTAAACGTATATTTTTGAGAAAAAAAGCGCCGCAACGCGGCGCTCTGTTCTCCGTTTTCAGTCCGCAAAACCGTGCAACGGTTCCAGGAACTTCTCGTCTATGTCCTCAATCATACCTTTGTCGCACACACTTGCCGCGTCGGGACGTATGGGGAGTCTGGCAAATTTGGGAATACCGAACTCCGCCGCGACCTTTTCCACCGTGCTCTTTCCGAAAATCTCCACCCTCTTGTGGCACTCGGGGCATTCGAAATAGGACATGTTTTCCACAATACCCAGAATGGGCACGTTCATCATTTTCGCCATGTTGACTGCCTTTGCCACTATCATGGACACCAGTTCCTGCGGCGAAGTCACGACAATGATTCCGTCCAGCGGTATGGACTGGAACACTGTGAGGGGCACGTCACCCGTTCCGGGAGGCATATCGACAAACATACAGTCCACGCTTCCCCACGCCACGTCGCGCCAGAACTGTTTGACGGTTTCGGCAAGAATGGGGCCTCTCCATATCACGGGTTTCGTGTCCTCGTCCATGAGAAGATTGAGGGACATAACGCTGATGTTTTTGCGGGTTTTGACGGGAAGAATGAATCTTTCGTCCAGCCCCGTCGCACGTTCCTTGAGCCCGAAAGCCTTGGGAATGGACGGCCCCGTAATGTCGGCGTCGAGCACGGCAACGTGCTTTCCGTTGCGGACGGCGTCGACGGCAAGCAGTGCCGTTACCATGGATTTACCCACTCCGCCCTTTCCGCTGACAACGCCTATTACGCGCTTGATGTCGCTCAGTTCGTTCTGTTTGACAATGAAATCCGCCTTCGAGCATTTCGAAGCGCAGTCGTCGCATTTATGATTGCATCCGTCGCTCATAAAAGCCTCCGAAAATATGCTGTGAACATTATCCTCTTCCGCGCGGAAAATGTCAACTTTTCGACCTACAAAAATCCGGTTCTCGGCAAACTTCCCGACACAAAAAATTTCACGGAAACCAAAACGCGCCGTCAATGAGCCGAATGACGGCGCGAACGACGCGAAATTCCCCGAAAAGTCGATACGCGACGCATTTGCGCCGCGTATCGTAAGGAGAGAAATACGGTGCCATAATTGGCGGTTATGTCTTGTTTGCAGTATGCGGTGAACTGCCTTCGCACCCTGCGGAATCACGTTTTTCACCGTGTGCACAGTGCCCGCAACAGCAACCGCAGCTTCCGTGACGACAGTCACTCTGCCCTCCGTCGGTCACCGCGCTTGTCAAAACCTTTGCGTTGTGTCCGGGTTCCTTCGCGGTGTCCGAATGAGTTTTCCTTCTTTCGGTATTTTGCGCGCCGTGCGCGGCAGAGGAACAGGAGTGTCTGGATGAGCAGGAATCGCATTCGCTGCAACAGCCTGATTTGCCTCTCTTTTTATTGATTATCGCTCCCGCAACAACCGCCGCGACGACAAGCACGCAAAGCACGATTACAAGGATTTCTATGGCGTTCATTTGATCGGTGCCTCCGTGGAAAGTTTTTTCGCGTCCCTCTTTTTGTTATAGACGATGATTCCGCCTATCGCCGCAGCAATCATGGCGAGGAAGATGAATACCGTCCACCACCAGCTGCCCACAAGGTAGATTATCGTTCCCACCGTGTAAGACGTTACCAGCCAGAATACCAGGGTCCATTTGAAGCTGCGTTTGTCAAGCTCTGCTTTCGCAGTCGCAACGGCGGCAAAGCAAGGTATGGTGGTCATGTTGAACGCGATGAAGGATATGAGTGCGGGAATCGTTATTCCCGTTGCCTGAATCATTATCGTTGCCGCAAGCACTCCGTTCGGGTCTGCATCGCCGTCATAGGCAAATCCCAGACACGCGGCAAGCACGCCGAACGTCGCAATGACGTTTTCCTTCGCAATGAGTCCCGTGATTGCCGCGACAACGAACACCCAGCCCGTCGCGCCGAGTTGAGAGCCGAAGCCCAGCGGCGTGAACAACGGTTGTACGAGTTTGCCGAGTCCCGCCAGAATACTGCTCTCCATCTGCTCGTCGGGAAGGAAGTTCCAACCGAAAGAGAAGTGGCTGAGGAACCATATCAGAATGGTTGACACCAAAATTATGGTGAACGCTTTTTTGACGAAGTGTTTGAGTTTGTCCCACAGGTGAATGAACAGCGCCTTTGCCTGCGGTGCGTGATAGGACGGCAATTCCATTATGAACGGCGGGGTCTCGCCTCTCATAGTGGTGGAACGCATGAGTATTACGGTGACAATAGCCGTGACGATGCCGACAATGTACATCGCATAAGTGATTGCGTCCGCATTGCTCACATGGAAGAACTGCACTATCCCGCCCGCGATTGCGGTGAGAATGGGAAGCTTCGCTCCGCAAGAGAAGAAAGGTATCACACGCACGGTTGCCGTTCTTTCCTTTTCGTCGGCAAGAGTTCTGGTGTTAATCATTGCGGGAATGCTGCACCCGAAGCCCATAATCATGGGCATGAACGCTCTGCCCGAAAGCCCGAACTTGCGGAAGATTCTGTCGAGTATGAACGCGACGCGAGCCATATATCCGCTGTCTTCCAGAATGCTGAAAAACATGAACAGCACGAGAATCTGCGGCAGGAACGACAACACGGCGAACAGACCGCCCAGAATGCCGTCGCACACAAGCCCCGTCGCCCATTCGGCGGCGGCTCCTTGCATTGCACCGGATACGGCTCCCGAAATCGAGCCCGTGATGAGATTGAGCAGATTGGCAAGTATAACGCCGGGAGAAGCTATACCGTCCGCGGAACCGAAAAGTCCTTCCGCCCACGTGCCTTCCAGCGACACCCAACCCTCGGGAAGAGCTTTCGCAAGGAAGAGGAAGTTCTCAGAGAACGTCAGGTGAAACACCACGAACATTATCGCAAGAAAAATGGGAATACCCCAGATTCTGTGCGTGAGCACTTTGTCTGCCTTGTCGGACTTGGTGAGTCTGACCTTTTCTCCGTCCTTTCTGACAAATGCCTGAGCAAAATGCTTCGTGATGTACTTGTATCTTTCGTCTGCAACAATCGCCTCGAAATCGTCGCCGAATACATCGTCGCTGAATCCGGACTTGTATTCCCGCACGAGCTTGTATTCTTCGGGGTGGTTTTTGATTTCTATTTCGTCGTTCTCAACCAGTTTGACGGCGTGGAAAAGCGGAGAATCCACCTGCTTTTTAGCAAGCGCGGCAGTCAAATCGGATATCGGTTTGGAAAGCGCCGACGAACCGAGCACGCTGATTCCCTCGCGTTTGCGTTTGCTTGCCGCATACGCACGATTCATCAATTCTTTTATTCCCGTGCCCTTCAATGCCGAGATGGCAACCACGGGAACCGCCAGCTTGTCCTCCAACGTCTTAGCGTCAATCTTGTCGCCGTTTTTCTCCACGGCGTCCATCATGTTGAGTGCAACCACCATCGGGACGTCGATTTCCATCAGCTGCGTCGTGAGGTACAGGTTGCGTTCGAGATTGGTGGCGTCCACGATGTTTACGATGAGGTCGGGTTTTTCGTCGAGTATGTAGTTTCGCGCGATTACTTCCTCGGGGGTATAAGGTGACAACGAATAAATGCCGGGCAAATCCAGCACGGCAATCGGCTCCGCACACTTCTTGTACACGCCTTCTCGCTTGTCGACGGTCACACCGGGCCAGTTCCCCACATGAGCCGTTGCGCCCGTGAGCGCATTGAACAGAGTCGTCTTGCCGCAGTTGGGGTTGCCCGCCAAAGCAAACTTAATCATCACACACCTCCGTCAGCACACAGGCAGCCTCCGCCATACGCAGCGTCAGCTCATAACCGCGAATGGTCACTTCGACCGGGTCGCCGAGGGGAGCTTTTTTTCGAAGCACCACTTCCGCCCCGGGAGTGACGCCCATATCGAACAGGCGCCGCCTTGTTCTTCCTTCTCCGGAAACGGAAGAGATTACGCCTCTTTCCCCTACGGAAAATTTGTTGAGAGTTTTATTCATTCAATCCTCCTTCACGGTGACGAAAATTTTTGTCGCCATTTGTTTGTCGAGAGCCAGTCTGCCGTCCTTTACGCGGCATATTACACTACCGCCGCTTTTGGAAAGCACTTCGATTTCGGAGTTGACGCTGAGTCCGAGATTTTCAAGATGTCTTTTCAGCTTTTCATCGGCGAAAATCCTTGTGATTAAGAGTTTTTTGAACTCGGGAGCAAGCACCATCGGCATAGTCACGCCTCCGTGATACCGTGAGCCAGCAAGTCCAGTTTTTTTACCGTTGACGGACTCATCGCACCCAGAACGGCAACAGCTTCTTTTTCTGCGTTTTCTTTCGATAAAGACAGTTTATCTGTCAAAACGTCACTCAAAAATGCGTGTGCCGTGAAATACAACCCGATAACCTCCTCTCCTTTCGAAGTCAGTCTGACCTTGTAGGAATCGTCTCTGTACGCAAGTCCGTTATCGGTAAGTCTGTCAAGCGCCTTGCATACGCTCGCACGCGCAACGTGCATTTCGTCGGCGATGTCCACGGAGCGTATCTCGCCGTTTTCACCGCACAATTTGTGAATCGCAAAAAGGTAATTCAACATCGATGAAGTCATTTTCTCTCCTCTCTCGTCATCACTTGTTTTCGCATACGCACCACTTTTTGTTACCTTGTTTGCCACACGGTTCGCATATGCGAACACGTTTGCCGAACAAAAGCGGACTGCTCCGCGTTTCAAGTGAATCCGATTCTGCCGCGTATGGTTCGCATATGCGAACATAACGGCTTTTTGAAAAGAGCCTGTCCGCTCTTTACACCTGCATTATATGCGATACCTCCGATAGTGTCAACACGTTGCCTCAGGCTAATTATATTTTTATCAGATAAAACTCACACCTCCCTTTCGTCTTTCTGTTGGAATTGCGCAAGCGCAAATGGAGATTCCGTTCTCCATATGAGTATTTGGCTTTTTCATGGCAATACTACATTTACCGCGCGGTGGGACGGCTGTCGCCGTACCACCTATGGCACTCGCAAAAACAGCCGCGTTCCGCTTGTCTGTTTTTCTTTCTCCACTTTTGCGCAAGCGCGAATGGAGATTCCGTTCTCCGTATCAATATTCATTCCGATTCACTGTGGTATTTCAACGACATCCCGTGCGGTGGGACGGCTGTCGCCGTGCCCCCTGCGGCACTCGCAAAAACAGCCGCATTCCGCTTGCCTGTTTTTCTTTTCTCCACTTTTGCGCAAGCGCGAATGGAGAAAAGAAAAACAACCCCTCTTTGAGGGGCTGTTTTTGCTCGTTGGTGCCGGTGGTCGGACTCGAACCGACACGGATTTTACTCCACAGGATTTTGAGTCCAGCGCGTCTGCCAGTTTCACCACACCGGCGCAAGAGATAATATAGCACAGTTTTCGGGGTTTATCAAGTGTTTTTGAGCGGTATGCGGTATTGACATCAAAAAACCGCTTTGTTAAAATATTTTTATTCAAGGGGGCAAAAATATGGAAAATTCCGTCGCTGTTGCTGCAAAATCCACCCCGTTGGGCGGTAAAATCTGGACAAACGCTCTGCTCTTCGGTCTCATCGGTCAAATTGCATGGGTCGTCGAAAACATGTATTTCGCCACGTTCGCGCAAAAACTTTTCGAAGACGGCGCGAAGTTCGGCAACATGTACTACACCGCCACCACTCTCATGGTCATTTTCTCCGCCATCACCGCGACGGTCACGACCATTTTCATGGGCGGTCTGTGCGACAAAGCAGGCAAGCGCAAGCCATTCATCACGATAGGCTATCTGTTCTGGGGTGCGACGATAATGTTGTTTGCCGCCATTCCCATAGATTTCAACACAAGCGAGGGTTCTCTCATCATTGCTCTGCTTGTGATTTTCGACTGCATAATGACGTTTGCGGGTTCCACGGCGAACGACGCCGCTTTCAACGCGTGGGTCGCCGACGTCACCGACGTCACCAACCGCGGCAAGGTCAACACCATTCTTTCCATAATGCCCGTCATTGCCACCGTCGTCACGATTGTGATTGCCATGTTCACTTTCGACAAAGGTGACTACACGATGTTTTTCATCGTGCTCGGCATTATCCCCATGGTGACGGGCGTTTTGTCCGCGTTTATGCTCAAAGACGCCCCTGGTATCGTCAAAAACACCAATCCAAACTACTTCAAGGAAACTTTCTACGGCTTTCGTCCCTCCGTCATAAAAGGCAACAAAATGATGTATGTGTGTCTGTCCGCGCTGTGCCTCATAGGCATTGCCCAACAGACCTTCATGTCCTATCTCATATCCTTTGTCACCATGACGCTGGGCATCACCGATTACCTCGTTCCGCTTGCCGTCGTCATCGTACTTTCCGCCGCGATAACGGGCGGCATGGGCGTGCTCTTCGACAAATTCGGAAGAAAAAACTTTTATATTCCTCTCGTTGTCGTCATAGTTTTGGGCACTTTGCTCGTTTATTTGATGGAGTTTATGCCGCAATCGGCATACGAACCCGTCCTCTACGTCGGCGGGACGGTGATGTTGGGCTCCATGCTCTGTGTCGCGGGTGCGCTGACTGCGGCTTTTCAGGATTACATTCCCAAAGGTTTCGAAGGCAGATTCCAAGGCGTCAGAATGTGCTTCACCGTGCTCATTCCCATGATAATTGGTCCCATCATTTCGCTGATTATCGGCATCAACTCCTTCGACTCCAAGGACGCATCGGCGACCCATCCCCCGTTCAGCATCTTCCTCGCTGCGGCAATAGTGGCGTTGCTTGCCGTCATACCCATTATATTCGTGCGCAAGGATGCGGACAGGTTGCGCTCTTCCCTGCTTGCAAAGACGGTTTCCCAACCCGAGCCGAACGACGGTGCCGAAGACGGATGTCAAGAATGTGCAGAGGAAACCGTCCACACCTCGGAGAAATCTCTTTCCGCGCAGGAAGTCCAAACAACGGAAGTTTCGGAAACGGACGACGCGCCTGCCGGCAAGGAAGGCTGAATTGCACGGCAATCGATTCCCTCTTTGAAGCCGTAAAGTCAAAAAGTCCCGACAGTCAAAAAAAAGCCCCGACATTTTGCGTCGGGGCTTTTAACGTTTTCTGCCGAAATACGGGTTGCTTTTGCAAAAATCAGTTCTTGCCGACGTTATCGATTTCGTACGGCGTGACCTGATAAACGTAATAGTTCAGCCAGTTGTAGAACAGCAGGTTCGCCGTCGACTTCCACTTCATGTCAACTATCTCCAAATCGTCGTTGACGAAATAGTTTTTCGGCGGGTCTATGTCAAGTCCTTTTGCAAGGTCCCTTTCATACTCGTTTTTGAGAGTGAAGCGGTCGTATTCCGCGTGACCCGTAAAGAAGAACGAACGGTTGTCGTGAGTTTTGGCAATCGATATGCCCGCCTCGGGCGACGAAGCCAGGATTTTCACGTCGGGACAGGCGCGCAAAGCCTCCTCGTCCACTCTCGTATGTCTGGAATGCGGAATGTAGAACGTGTCGTCCATTCCTTTCAGCAACATATCGTTCTCTTGCATTGCTTGTGTCGCAAAAATGCCGAACAGCTTTTTGTCCAGCAACTGCTTGCCTATTCCGAAAAAGTGATACAACGCGGCTTGTGCACCCCAACAGATGTATATCGTGCTGGTGACGTTCTCCCTGGCGAAATCCATGATTTCCACCAGTTCTTTCCAATATTTCACTTCGCTGAAAGGTATGGTTTCGACGGGGGCGCCCGTGACAATCATTCCGTCGAACTTCATCTTTTTGACTTCGGAAAGCGTGCGGTAAAATTTCTGCATGTGCGCTTCGGAAACGTGCGTGCTCTTGTAGCTTGCCGTTCCTATCAGATGAATGTTAACCTGCAACGGCGTGTTGCCGAGCAGACGCATAAGCTGGGTTTCCGTCACCTCTTTCGTGGGCATGAGGTTGACTATGGCAACTTCGAGAGGACGGATATCCTGCGAATAAGCGCGCACGGAATCCATCACGAAAATCTTTTCTTTCCGCAAATTATCGAATGCTGGTATGTCTTTCGGGATAATAATCGGCACGGTTTTGCTCCTTTATCTTGTGCAATCAAATTTGGTCGAGCGCCTGCTTTACGTCTGCAATCAGGTCGTCCGCATTCTCGATTCCGACTGACAGTCTGACCAAATCGGGAGAAACACCCGCGGCATAGAGTTCCTCGTCGGTCATCTGACGGTGCGTTGCGCTTGCCGGGTGCAGACAGCACGAACGCGCGTCGGCGACGTGAGTTTCAATGGCGATGATTTTCAGGTGCTTCATAAACTTCTCCGCCGCTTTTCTGCCGCCTTTAACGCCGAAACTGACCACGCCGCAGGAACCGTCGGGAAGATATTTCTTTGCGAGTTCGTAATACTTGTCCCCTTCCAGACCGCAGTAACTCACCCACGCAACTCTGGAATCGGATTTGAGGAATTGCGCCATCTTCAACGCGTTCTCGCAGTGACGGCGTATGCGCAGATGTACGCTCTCCAACCCGAGGTTGAGCAAAAACGCGTTCTGCGGAGACTGAATGCTGCCGAAATCTCTCATCAGCTGCGCCGTGGCTTTGGTGATGAATGCACCCTCTTTGCCGAACTTTTCCGCATAAGTGATGCCGTGATAACTTTCGTCCGGAGTGCAAAGTCCGGGGAACTTGTCGGCGTGCGCCATCCAGTCGAACTTGCCGCTGTCGACGATGCAACCGCCCACCGCGGCACCGTGTCCGTCGAGATATTTAGTGGTGGAATGAGTGACGATGTCCGCACCCCACTCGAAAGGACGGCAGTTGACGGGAGTGGCGAAAGTGTTGTCCACAATGAGCGGGACTCCGTGGCTGTGTGCCGCTTTTGCGAACTTCTCGATGTCGAGAACGGCAAGCGCGGGGTTTGCAATCGTTTCGCCGAACACGGCCTTGGTGTTGGGTCTGAAAGCCGCATCGAGTTCCTCCTCGGTGGCGTCGGGCGACACAAAAGTGAACTCTATGCCCATACGCTTCATAGTAACCGCGAAAAGATTGTACGTTCCGCCGTAAATGGTGGAGCTGGAAACAACGTGGTCGCCGCAACCCGCAATGTTGAATATGCTGAAAAAGCTTGCCGCCTGTCCGGACGACGTGAGCATTGCGGCGGTGCCGCCCTCCATCTCGCAAATCTTTTTGGCAACGTAATCGTTGGTCGGATTTTGCAAACGGGTATAAAAATATCCGCTCTCCTCCAAATCGAACAGCTTCGCCATATCTTCGCTGGTGTCGTATTTGAAAGTGGTGCTCTGAACGATGGGAATCTGTCTGGGCTCGCCGTTGCGCGGCGTATAGCCTCCCTGAACGCAGATGGTTTCGATTTTGCTCATTGTGTCCTCCTTGCGGACGCGGGTCCGCTCGTGTGTGGTTTGTCACCGCGCCTCAGCGCGTGTTGTATTCCTTTTTTATGCGGTCGAGTTTTCTGGACTCCTCTCTCCGCTTTATGGTCTCGCGTTTGTCGTGCAATTCCTTGCCGCGGCAAAGTCCCAGCTCGACTTTGACAAGGCTGTCCTTGAAATAAATTTTGAGAGGAACGAGGGTGTACCCTTTCTGTTCCGTGCGCGCTTTCAACTTGCGGATTTCCGCCTTGTTGAGAAGAAGCTTCCGATTGCGCCTTGGCTCCACGTTGAAATAACTGCCCTTTTCGTAGGGAGAAATGTGCGCGCCCATCAAAAAGACTTCGCCGTTTTTGATGACGGCGTAACTGTCGCGCAGGTTGACCGCTCCGAGGCGCACGGATTTGACTTCCGTTCCCACAAGCACGATGCCCGCTTCGTATGTGTCCTCGACGAAATAGTCGTGGAAAGCCTTTTTGTTTGTTGCTATTATCTTCATTTTCCTTTCGTCCGAACCCCGCTTTGTGCCGACGTCGGATTTGTCGGTCGGTTGAATTCACCGCATGCCGTCCGCGCGCACATAAGGATTCATCGGAGTTCAATCCATATAATAATATAACTTATTATCCGAAATTTCAACCTCTCCACGCCCGATTTTGTCCGCCCGTGTTTTAGTACGCAACACCGACGTCCGCAGACGGATTCATTTCAATCCGCCGCAATAAAAAAGCGGCTCCTTTCGGAGCCGCCCGATGTTGACTGCGATTACTCGATTGCACCCACGACGAAACAGATGACCGAACACACGAGCAGAAATGCAAACAGTCCGAACGTGACCTTTTTGAGAGTGCCTTCCTTGCCTTTCGCCTTGTTTCTTCCGTAGTAGGTGTCAGACGCACCGGTGATGACTCCGACGTTATCGTTTGTGCCTTTTTGCATCAATACGATGACAATCATGGCGATTGCCGCCAGGACCATCATAATCATAAATGCTATGGTAACCGCTTCTCTTGCCTGGGGAGAAATGGCGCTGTCGACTATGTTCCCGTCGGAACCGGACGTGGCAGACAGAAGCGAATAAAACAGGTTGTCCAGCATTTTTACCTCCAATGAGTCTAAAAGAGTTTAGCATACGCACGATATTTTTGCAAGCGTTTATATACAAATTGCTTCAATTTCTCACCCTTGCACCGCCGCTCTCATATATTGACAAAAAAAAGGAGGCGGAAATGGAAATCACCCGTTACTCGTGCGAATTGCCCTATCCCGAAGTGGAACCCGTCGAGAATCTCGCGGACAGCAAACTTCTCATGCCCAATTACGGAGGTCCCGCGGGAGAGCTCACTGCTGTCACGACTTACTGCTTTCAAAACTACATAACGCAGAAAAACAAGGAGCTTGCCGACGTGCTCATAGGCATCGCCAAATCGGAAATGCACCACCACGAACTTCTGGGAGAAACCATTTACAAGCTGGGCGGCTATCCCGTCATGGGCGGCAGAACGTACTGGAACGGCAGTTTCGTCAACTATACCCTGGACCCGAAGAAGTTTCTGCAACAGAACATAATGGGTGAGGAAACCGCCATTCTCAACTATGAACGCACCGTGCTGAACCTGAAAACGGAAAGCGTCAAACTCCTGCTGGAAAGGATAATCCTCGACGAGGAACTGCACATAAAAATTTTCAAGGAATTGCTGTCGGAGTTCTGATGCGTTCCGCCGCGCGGAACCTGAAAGGCAAAAAAGCATACTGTCCCGGAAGAGCGACATAAACGACGTTTTATGTCGCTTTTTCCGCATATAAACACCTTGTTCCGGCGCGATTAAATCCTCTTTGCATACCGTGTTCTTATCTGTGCGCATTAAAAACGGACTTCTAAATCGGACTCGGCGCTCGTCAAGGAGAACTTCGATTTGTCTTGCCTTAACAATCGCGGTATGGTAAAATAGCATAAAGCTAACGGCGTTTGCGGCTGCGGACGCTCCTGTCCGAAAACCGCAGCATCAGGTGATTATGGAAAAGAAAAACAGAGTCGTTATAGTGACAGGCGGCACTTCGGGAATAGGACGTGCTCTTGCCGAAAAATTTGTTGCAAAGGGAGACACGGTTGTAGTTTTGTCCCGCTCCGCAACCGATAACGGCAAGAACAGTTTCTCCTGCGACGTTGCGGACTCTGCCCGCGTCAAAGAGGTTTTCCGAACCGTAATCGACAACTTCGGCGGCATAGACATTCTTATAAACAACGCGGGTTACGGTCAATCGGGCGCTTTGGAATTCATTTCCGAAGACGCCGTAAACAAAATCATCGACGTCAATCTCCGCGGAGTGGTCAACTGCACGCGCAGTGCTCTCGCCTTTATGAAACCGGGCGGGAAAATAGTCAATATCAGTTCCGCGGCGGCGTTTGTACCCATGCCCTTCCGCACCATGTACTCCGTCACCAAAAGCGCCGTCAACATGTTTTCCAAAGGAATGGCAATGGAGCTTTACGGCACGGGCATTCAGATTACGGCACTCTGCCTCGGCGACGTTCAGACCGATTTCGCAAATCACAGAGTCATCGAGTCGGAGACCTCTTCCCGCTACGGCAACCGCATAAAACGCGTGGACGATTTCGTGTCGTCCAGACCCAATGAGAAAAAAGCCTCTTTGCAGTCCACCGTCAACAAACTCGAAAAAGAAATAGAAAGAAAGAAGTTCAAAGACGTGCGGATTATCGGCGCTAAATGGAAGTTCGTTTCCGTCGTGGTAAGAATGCTGCCCGACGGTGCCGCAACATCCATCGTGAAACGAATTTTTCGCGGTTGACATTTTGATTCTTCCCTTTCGGGCGATACCATCAATCAACCGTAAAAGCAAGTTCGTCGATGCGTGTCACGGCGTCCTGCACGAACCATGCGCACTTCAAAGTGCGGAATCATCCGAACACAACAAAAATAAAACCCCGCCGCACGGCGGGGTTTGTTTTTTGAACTTTCGTCGCGCATCGCGCGATTCGGTTTACGCTTTGTGAAGCACCTCTTTGAGGCGAAGGTCTACTCTGTGTTTTTCGTCGATTTTGATGACCTTGACAAGCACTATGTCGCCTACGTTGACGACGTCCGTAACCTTGTCCACTCTCTCTTTGGAGAGCTTGGAGATGTGAATCATGCCGTCTTTGCCGGGCGCAAAGTTGACGCTGGCACCGAACTGACCCTTGTCGTTCTCCATAATCTTGACGATTTTGCCTTCGTAGACATCGCCGACTTCCACGTCGCGGACGATGTTTTCCACGATGGTGCGCGCCTTGCGGATGGCTTCCATATCGTTGGACGCAATGAAGATTGCACCCTCGTCGTTGATGTCGATTTTGACGCCTGTCTCTTCGATAATCTTGTTGATGGTTTTTCCGCCGCTACCGATGACGTCGCGAATCTTGTCGGGGTCGATGTTGAATGACACAATCTTGGGAGCCCACTTGCTGAGTTCCGCGCGGGGTGCGGGAATGACCGCCAGCATCTTGTCGAGGATTTGCAGTCTGCCCTGTCTTGCCTGTTCGAGTGCCTTGGTGAGGATTTCTTCGTCAATACCCTTGATTTTGATGTCCATCTGAATGGCGGTGATGCCTTCCGTGGTGCCTGCCACCTTGAAGTCCATATCGCCCAGGAAGTCTTCAAGACCCTGAATGTCGCTGAGCACGGCGACTCTGTGATGTTCGGCGTCCTTGATGAGACCCATTGCTATGCCTGCCACGGGAGCCTTGATGGGAACGCCGGCATCCATGAGCGCAAGCGTGCTGCCGCAGACGGATGCCTGAGAGGTGGAGCCGTTGGAGCTCAGAATCTCGCTGACCGTTCGGATTGCGTAAGGGAACTCCTCTTCGCTGGGAAGAACGGGTTCGAGAGAGCGTTCCGCAAGTGCACCGTGACCGATTTCACGTCTGCCGGGGCTGCGGAGAGGCTTCGCCTCGCCCGTGGAATAGCCTGGCATGTTGTACTGGTGCATATATCTCTTGTAGTACTCGTCGTCGAGACCTTCGAGCTTCTGCACTTCGGAAATGGTGCCGAGTGTCGCGATGGTCATCGCCTGCGTCTGTCCTCTCGTGAACACGGCGGAACCGTGCACTCTGGGCAGCATGCCGACTTCGCACCAGATGGGACGGATTTCCGTCAACGCTCTGCCGTCGGGACGCACGCCGTTGTCGAGAATCTTGGCGCGGACTTTCTCTTTTTTGAGATAATAGAGGCTGTCGAGAATGAATTTGGTCTTTTTGGCAACGTCCTCGAAATCGTTTGCGAAGTGAGCCAGCACGTCCTCGTTGAGCGCGTCCTCGCGGGCGTCTCTTTCGGTGCGGTCGAAACTTTCGAGCACGTAGTCCATTTTCTTGTCGGCGTATGCACGAACCGCGGCGTCGATGTCGGCGGGTATGGTTTCGAGTTCGACGTCGAGTTTGGGTTTGCCAACCTCTGCGACGATACCCTCGATGAACGCGACTATCTTCTTGATTTCCTCGTGACCGAACATTATGGCACCGAGCATTTCTTTTTCGGTGACGACGTCGGCGCCCGCTTCGACCATCATTATGGCGTCCTTGGTGCCGGACAGGCTGAGGTGAAGTTTGGACTTGGCGCGCTGAGCGCTGTCGGGGTTGATGACATACTCACCGTCAACCATTCCCACCACGACGGAACCCGTGGGGCCTGCAAACGGTATGTCGGAAATAGAGAGTGCGATTGAAGAACCCAGCATTCCGAACACCTCGGGAGGGATGTTGGTGTCCACGGACAGCACCGTCGCGATGACGGACACGTCGTTGTACATTCCCTTGGGGAACAGAGGACGAATGGGACGGTCGATGAGACGGGACGTCAGAATCGCTTTGTCGGAAGCGCGACCCTCCCTCTTTTTGAAACCGCCGGGGATTTTGCCGACGGCGTACATCTTTTCTTCGAAATCCACGCTGAGCGGGAAATAGTCCATTCCCTCGCGGGGCTCTTTCGCCATAGTGGCGTTTACCATAACGACGGTGTCGCCGCAACGGACGATACAACTGCCGTTTGCCTGACCGCAATAAGCTCCGATTTCAACGGATACTTCCTTGCCGCCGATAGTGGTTGTGAAAACTTTTCTTTCCATATTAACTCCTTCTGGATATTCCGTCATATCCTTTTTTATAAAAAATCGGGTGCGGAAACAACGCACCCGAAGATTTTACTTTCTCAAGCCGAGAGCCGCGACGATTGCACGATAACGCTCGATGTCCGTCTTTTTCAGATAGTCGAGAAGGCTTCTTCTCTGACCGACCATCATAAGCAGACCGCGTCTGGAATGGTGGTCCTTCTTGTGCACTTTGAGGTGCTCGGTCAGTTCCTGAATTCTGCCGGTGAGAAGCGCAATCTGCACTTCGGGAGAGCCGGTGTCGCCTTCGCTACGACCGTATTTTGCGATGATTTCCTGTTTTTGAAGTTTATCCATTGTTTAACCTCCTTCGCTGGATAAATAATTCGCTCCAAACCAAGTCCGACCACGGAGTTTCGGACGGACCTCGTAAGAAGTACCTTGCCTATATTATCACACAAAAATTTTTCTGTAAACCGATTTGACACTCTATTATAAAGAAATTGTTTATTGAAACCGAACCGTACGGAATCGCAAAACCGCCGCCCGGAAATCCGCAGGAACAAGAAAACGGTGCCGCACACAAATGCCTAAGGGCAAGCAGAACGTTTTACGTTCGCCGCACCGCACCTCACGGATACGGCACGGCGCCGCACTTGTCGCACTCAATCGTGTATTTCCTGCCAAAAGGCACGCTGACGCGACATAACTTCGTCGAAATGCTTGACGTATTCCAGCGGCTCTTTGAAATTCGCGTTGCGCTGAATCAGATTTATACTGGGCGTGACTTTTTTGGAAATGGCCGCCGCCCCCGCCGCGAGAACGGAAGTGTCCTCTTCCATGATGTCTATGTTGTAAATGCATTCCGCGCCTTTTTTGGCGTATCCTGCGTTTTCCAGGTTGCCGCTGGTGTACTTCTGCCTGTACATATAGTACGGATTGTACCCCGCCTGCGTAAGCCTGTCGTAAGCGTAATCCACCATCCGTTCCGCCACGGAATTTTCCGTGCTTTTGTAACCTGCGGTTTTCAAAGACGAGCCGCGTTTGAGATAGAGCGTGTGAACGGTCACGTTATCGGGTGACAATTCCACCGCTCTGTCGACGGAATAGGCGAAATCCTCGAAGCTTTCCCCCGGCAACATCGCAATCAAATCCATATTCACCGCAAAGCGTTTCTTTGCGCGTGAATAGGCTTTCACTACGTCCTCGGCGGTATGCTTTCTGCCTATGCGCTCCAAAGTGGCGTTGTTGAACGTCTGCGGGTTGACGGAAACTCTCGTCACTCCGTGTTCGGCAAGCAATCTGAGCGCGGAGGGTGTGAGAGTGTCGGGTCTGCCCGCTTCCACGGTGAATTCGCCGACATCGTAACGGCATTCCGCGAGAATTCTGTCCAACAGTTTCAAAGGAAGTGCCGTGGGAGTGCCGCCGCCGACGTATACGGAGCGCAGTTTCAGCCCGTGGGCGTCGATGACGCTTCGCAGAAAACGCAATTCCTCGACAAGACAGTCCGTGTAAGGCTCCAACAGTTTCTTCTGTCTGTCCACCGCCACGGAAACAAAGGAACAATACGCGCACCTGGTGGGACAAAACGGTATGAATACGAACAAATCGCAGTTGTGCGAATCGGCATTCCGCAGCCCTTTCTGCGTGTCCACGATTCTTTCTATGAGTTCCAGTTTTTCGGGCGCCACGGAAAAATCGCGCAGAAACGCCTCGTGCGCTTTGTCGCCCATTTCCGCATACAGTTTTGTGGGGCGGATTCCCGTAAGACAGCCGTAAGGCAGGCTGACACCTGTCAGAAAAACGAGCGTGCCGTATATGGCGATTTTCAGAAATCGTTTTTCCAGCCTCTTTTTTTCGGTTTCGTCGGAATAGGAGAAAGGAAATCTGTAAATCTTCGAAAACATCGGAAACTTGTCCGACGTCAGCCGCACCTCGAACTCCCCCTCTTTCGAAACATATTCGGTAAAGAGCGAAACGTCCTCGTCCGTGCGCTGTTCGAAAGCGCGGACAAGTTCCATCAGGTCGTTGCGGTAGTTATCGTTGGTGCAGGAAAAGTTTATCACGTGTTCGCTCCGTCCTTATCTTCCGTGTTGTCCGTCGGATTATTCCGTATCGCGGAGAATGGGGTTGTTCCTTCTTTCGAAATCCAACGTGGTGGCGTTGTTGTGTCCGGGATATACCTTGTAATCGCCTTCCAGTCTGAAAAGCTTGTTCACAATGGAATTTTTGAGTTGTGCAAAACTTCCGGTATAAAAATCCGTTCTGCCGTAGCTGAGTTCGAAGAGCGTGTCGCCCGAAAAAATACAATCGCCGACAACATAGCACACTCCGCCCGCGGTGTGTCCCGGCGTGTGCAACACCTTTACGTCAAGTCCTGCGACGTTCAGGGTTTCGCCGCCCGAAAGGGTTATGTCGGGAGTGAAAGGCGGAACCTTTTTGTTGAACCAGAACGCCAGGTTCTTAAAGGACCTGACCAGATGCACGTCGTCCTTGTGCATAATGACGAGAGCGCCCTGCTCCTGCAACGGCGCAACGCCGAAGATGTGGTCGTAATGGCCATGTGTCAGCAGTACGGCTTCCACCTTTGCCCCGTGCGATTCGACGAAACGCATAATCTCGTCGGCACTGCCGCCGGGGTCGACGACAAAAGCCCTGTCGCCGTTGATTGCGACATAGGTGTCGGTTGCAAGTTCGCTGGTGTGAAAAAGAGTGATTTCCAAAAGGTTCCTCCAACCTCTTCCGCGCACAAAACCGCCAAAATCAAGACTTTATCAATCCATTCTGACAGTTAAACTGTGTTTGTGAACTTATCTGCGTACATCGATAACGCCGTGTATGCTCTTGATTTTTCTGACCAAATCTTCCAGGTCGTCGGCGTTTTTTATCATCACGCTGATGGTTATGTCCGCTATGTGCTCCTTGGTGTCGACTTTGACGTTGGCACCTGTTATCGGCATCTTTGCCGCAGCTATGTACGCCGTGATACCGGCAAGCATTCCGCCCGAACTTTCGGCGGTTATGTTGAGCGTCACGTTATAGTTCTCTTCTCCCCCTGTATCCCACACAGCTTCGATGAGTCTTTCGGGCTCCATGGACTTTATGTTGGGGCAATCCTTGCGGTGCACCGACACTCCCCTTCCCCTTGAAATGTAACCCACGATGTCGTCCCCGGGAACGGGGGTGCAGCAATGCGCCATTCTGACGGTGAAGTTGGCGTTGCCGTTGATGAGAACGCCGCTCTTGGAACGCTTGCGCTCCGTCGCACCGCTGTCGACGGCGACCTCTATTTGCTCTTCGGGGTTCTGCTTTCTGAACGCCTCGATGAGCTTTGTAAGAACCTGGTTCGTGCTGATTCCGCCGAATCCGACGTTGGCGTAAAGGTCCTCCTCTCCGGATAGCGACAACCTCTGCATTATGCCGTCGAAAGCGGTGACGTGCATGAGGTCGGCAAGGTTGTAGCCGCGACGGCGTGCCTCGCGCTCCAACATTTCCTTGCCTCTGTGAACATTTTCCTCTTTCTGTTCCTTTTTGAAGTACTGCCTTATTCTGGAACGCGCAGACGCGGTTTTTACGAATTTCAGCCAGTCCAGACTGGGACCTTTGCCGTTTGCCGTCAGAATCTCGACGATGTCGCCCGTTTGCAGTTTTGTGGAGAGCGGCACAATTTTTCTGTTGATTTTTGCGCCCGTGCACTTGTTGCCGATGGCGGAGTGAATCTTGTACGCCAAATCAACGGGAGTGGAACCAACGGGCAAATCGTACACGTCGCCCTTCGGAGTGAACACGAACACTTCGTCGTCGAACACGTTGATTTTTATGGCGTCCATGAACTCTTTTGCGCCGCCGATATCCTTCTCGGCGTCCATGACTTCACGCAGCCATCTGACCTTGTTGTCGAGGTCGGTGTCCACACCCGTAGTGCCCTCTTTGTATTTCCAGTGCGCCGCGATGCCGTATTCGGCAATCTTGTGCATTTCGTAGGTGCGAATCTGAATTTCGAACGTCTCCCCGTCGGCAACGACCGTGGTGTGCAGGGACTGATAGTTGTTTGCCTTCGGCATTGCGATATAGTCCTTGAATCTGCCCGGAATCGGTTTCCACATCGTGTGCACTTCACCCAACATCGTATAGCAGTCCTTGACGGTGTTGACAATGATGCGTACGGCAAGCAAATCGTAAATCTGGTCCACGTCCATATGCAACTGATGCATTTTTTTGTAAATGGAATAAAAATGCTTCGGTCTGCCGTTGACCTCGCCGGAAACGCTCATTTCCTTCATTTTGTCGCGAATCTGCGCCATTATGCCGTCCAGCAACGCCTGACGTTCGCCGCGCTTTTTGCTTATGCACTCCGTGATGTACTTGTACTCGTCGGGGTAAAGATACATCATTGCGAGGTCTTCCAGTTCGCATTTGAAGAAAGATATTCCCAATCTGCCCGCAAGCGGCGCATAAATATCGAGAGTTTCCCGCGAAATGTACTGCTGTTTTTCCTGAGGAAGGAATTTCAGCGAACGCATATTATGCAGACGGTCGGCGAGTTTTATGATTATGACACGCAAATCCTTTGCCATCGCCATGAAAAACTTCCTGAAATTTTCCGCCTGCGCTTCTTCTCTGTTGGTGAATTGCAGTTTGTCGAGTTTGGTGACCCCCTCGACGAGTCCGAGAATCTCATCTCCGAACTCCGCCGAAAGCTGTTCGGGCGTGACCGACGTATCTTCCAGAACGTCATGCAAAAACGCCGCTATGAGCGTGGAACTGTCAAAGCCGTAATCCGCCAGAATTTCCACGACGGCACAGGGGTGAATGAAATAATCCTCACCCGAACTGCGCTTCTGCCCTCTGTGGGCGTTCTCGGCGAATTCGTAGGCTTTTTTCAGCTCCGCATAGCGGTCCGGATAGCCCTTTCTGAGTTTGACGAGCAACTCGTTCATTTTTGCCTCACGTTGCGGTAGTATGCGGACAGATTCAAATCCGTCTTATCCCTGCATACAGTAATGATACCTCTGTCGGAGACGGAAATCAATCCCAAATCGGACAGAATAAGTCTGCAAATCTCGTATTCGACGGCGGTAAGTTTCGCACTTTGTCGAATTCTTCCGCACAAAACCGCGGGACTCTGTGCCCTTTCCTTTCTTCGCGCCATGGCGTCGAAGGCGACGAAAGCCGCCCTGATTTTCGCATCGGACAGCGACGGAGCCGTCGGCGTCGGAGCAAACAATCCGAAAGCGTTGCGGCAACTCTTCGCAACTTCCGCCACATACCCTTCC
This sequence comes from uncultured Clostridia bacterium, assembly GCA_944349635.1. GTDB lineage: Bacteria > Bacillota > Clostridia > Christensenellales > CAG-917 > Limadaptatus. Next base: position 56,929 of record CALVNH010000004.1, read on the forward strand.
GAGAGAGGATTTCCCGCAAACACCGCATTTTTGAAATAAGCAAAGTCAAACGCTGCGTTGGGCGCAAACACAACGCATGTCTGCGGATTCAGCCATTTCTGCGCCCCGACATACACGGGCAATTTTTCCGCTCCGTCTATTTCCCGACATAATCTTTCGTATTCGGATTGTTCGAACACGATAAATGCCGTTCCGAAAGGTTTCGCCGCCAGCTCTTTTGCGGCTTCCGCGTCAATCGGCGACAATTCGGTCTCTCCGCATTTACCGAGCTGATGAAGACTCATGAGTTGCGCGTCCTCGTCGCTCACGGAAACCTCGTCGAAACTCACGCCTTTCATTATACCCTGTGCGTAAACTCTGTTCTGAAAACAACTCACCCCCATGGAAAATTCCAGAGAGGTTTTGCCTTTCGTCGCACCGCCGAGATAACCGTAGCGCGAAAATCCCATGATTTCCAACCCGTTTATCACGCATTTCACGTGAGGTCCGAAGCCGATTCTGTCGAATCTGAGTCCCTGTGCGGTCAGCACGAATTCCGGCTTCGGATTTCCGTAACCCGTGGGTTCCAGCAATTCCAGTTCCTTAGCCAGAGACAGGAAATCGTCGTCGGGCTCCAACCGCATGTCGCAGAAAGTTTCGGGCAGAAAATCCTCCGGCGGAAAGGTCGCCACGACTTCGGCGTTTACGGCTTGTCTGAAAGCCTCGAAATTCTCCGCCCTGATTCCCACGCCGGCTGCCTGAGCGTGTCCGCCGAAAGTGGTGAACATATCGGCATAATCGGAAAGCAAATTGAAGATGTTGATGTTCTTCACGGAACGTGCGGAACCCTTGTATTCCTCCCCGTCGCCCGAAAACAACACGGCGGGACACTTGAAGTCCTCCACAAGACGAGCCGCGGCGATGCCGAGCACACCCGCTTCCCAACCGCTGTCGTGCAAAACGATGATACGCGTGGTGTCGAAATCCATTCCGCGCAACTTCACTTTTGCCTCGCGCACGACCTGTTCGCAAATCTCTTGTCGGCGCGTGTTGTCCCTTTCCAGCTCCTCCGCGAGAGATTTGAGCAGAAAATAGTCGTCGCCGAGAAACAAATCCACCGCCTTCATGGCAGACCCCAAACGTCCCGCGGCGTTTATGCGCGGGGCAACTCTGAACATGACGTCCTGCGAACCTATTGCGTCGCTGCCCGCAAGGAACCTAACGCCTTTTCTGGGAGAAACGGAACACTGCTTCAGCCCGAAATATGCGATGATTCTGTTGTCTCCGACAAGCGGCACGACGTCGGCAACCGTGGCTATCGCGCAGATGTCAAGATATTTCGCGTACTCGTCGCCGAAAAGTGCCTGTACGAGTTTCAGGGCCACACCCGCCCCGCACAAATCAAAAAATCCCCGTTTGTCAATCTTTGCGTCCACTACGATGCAGTCGGGAATGTTGTCCTGCGGCTCGTGATGGTCCGTGACGATGACGTCGATTCCCTTGCTTTTGAGAAATTCAACCTCATTAGATGCCGTAATTCCGCAATCCACGGTGATTACGAGGTCGGGACGTCTGTGCTCCGTTATCCTTTTCAGCGATTCCGTGCTCATACCGTATCCGTCGGTCAGTCTGTTGGGTATGAAATACGCCACGTCCGCTCTGTCGCGCAGTGCCAGCATAAGTATGGAAATGGCACATATACCGTCGCAATCGTAGTCGCCGAAAACAAGTATTTTCTCTTTGCGCTCTATCGCCAGGCGGATTCTGTCGGCGGCGGCACGCATTCCGTATATCTCGAAAGGCGACGAAAGATTCGCTAGCGAAGGACGCAAAAAGGAAGGAATGGAGCCGTCGTCCAGTCCTCTGCCTCGCAGCAATCGATAAAACTGTTCCGAAATTCCGAGTTTGGCAGCGTTGCTTTTCATCTCTGTTTCGGAAACGTTTTTTTTATCTTCCTTCATCGTATCCTCCGCACGAATCCCGTCTGGTTTGAAAAACGCCTCCTTTTCGGGAGGCGTAATCCAATCACTTCTTTTTCTTGAACGTTGTGTTCTTCTTGGAATATTTGTAAATCGTCTTGCCCTTCTGCTGTCCGTTCTTCTTTGCGACGTTCTTGGGAGCGAAGCCGGTGTCGTCATCGTCGTCCTTTCCGTCGTTTTTCTCCATCGGAACAATCTGTTCGCCGTCCTCATCGGCAAGTGCCGACGCATAGGACACCGTCTTGGAGTGCTTCTCCTTGATTTTGTCCTGAACTCTGCTGAAAGCCGCCCACATAGGCGTGGCAAGGAAGACGGAAGAATACACGCCTGCCAACAGACCGAGTATGATGGGAACGCAGAATTCGCGAATGGACGCACTTCCCAAAATGGCAAGGAAGATTACCGTTACCATTGTGGTGGCGGTGGTGAATATGCTTCTTCTCATATTCTCGCGCACGGACATATCGCCGATTGCATCGTAATCCACGTTTCTGACGCCCTTCAAAGGCTTCATATACTCACGGCAACGGTCGAAGATTATAATCGTGTTGTTGATGGAGTACGCGATTATCGTGATGATTGCCGCAACGAAAGACGTGTTTATCTGCACGCGGCAAATCACGGTGAGTGCGAACATCATAATGACGTCGTGAACGAGAGCCAGCACCGCTGCAAACGCGCTGACGGGCGTGAATCTGAACACGATGTAAATCAGAATGAGCACCGTGGATACCGCTACTGCAATGCTTGCTTTGGAGAGCAAATCCTGCGCGGCGGTTGCACCGATGGATTCGTAAGTGATGAAGTTCACCTCGTCGTTGATGATATCGGGATACAGTGCGTCGACGGCGGCGATTATCTTCTGATTGAGTTCGTTAATCGTCACGTCGTTGTCGGAAACGTTCTTGTATCTGAACACGACGGCGGCGTCCGTGTCGTTGGCGGCGCCGGACTCGAACATCTTCTGAATGTAACTCACCGTAACGTGGTTCCCGTTTGCGTCGCGCTGACTCTCGATGGCGTCGGTGATTTTTGCGACGTGCGAGTCGTAATTGTCGATGAGGTCCTGCCCCAAAGTGACGGTGAGCATCGTTCCGCCCTGGAAGTCGATGCCGATGTTGACGCCGTTCGTATAGTCACCGGTAGTGGCACCCACACCGATGATGACGCACACGGCGATGATGACGATAATCAAAGGAAGCGTGAACGTAAACTTTTTAAGTTTGCTGACGCTGAATTTCTGATATTTGCCGAGGAAGTCTGCTCTGTTCTTCATATTATTCCGCCTCCTCTGCATTATTTACTGTATCCGGCACGACGGTTTTTTGCCTGTTGATTTCGTCCTCGCGTTTGAGTCCGTAGAATCTGGCACTTGTGCTGTTGATTGGCATAAAGCACTTGATGACCAGTCTGGAAATGACCAGTGCCGTAAACATCGACAACACGATACCGATGAACAGCGTTATGGCAAATCCGACTATGGACGCAGAACCGATGACCCACAGCACGATTGCACCGATGAGCGTGGTGACGTTTCCGTCGATGATTGCCGCCGCCGAACGCTTGAATCCCGTCTTGATTGCCGACGGAATTGGCTTGGAACTGTGTCTGTATTCGTCGCGTATCCTTTCGAAAATGACTATGTTTGCGTCAACCGCCATACCTATCGAAAGCAGAATACCCGCGATTCCGGGCAGCGTGAGCTGAACCCAGGGCAACACCGCGCAGAACCAAAGCAACAGCACGATGTAAACGAGCAACGCTATATCCGCGGCAAGACCGAGTCCCTTGTACATCACGACCATAAACACGAAGATGAGAGCCACGCCTATTGCACCGGCAACCAACGCCCATTTGATGGCTTCTTCACCGAGAGTAGGCGAAATGTTACGCACGGATTTGACGCTGAGTTCCACGCCGAAGGCACCGGATTGAAGCCTTGTCGCAAAGTCCTGCGCTTCCTGGAAAGTGTAACCGCCGTCTCTCGTAATGATTGCGTTGCCGTCCGCAATGGTGGAACTGACGTTGACCTGCGTGTATTTCGAACCATTGATGTAGATATAAATCGACTTGTTGAGGTAATCGGTGGTGAGTTGTTTGAAAACCGAGGTGCCCTCTTCGTTGAATTTCAGGCCGACGGCGAACTGACTGTTCTGGTCGGTGGTGACAAACGCCGATTCGAGGTGACGGCTGCCTATTATGATGGCTTCGGCTTCCGCACTGTCCTCGCCTTTGAATTCCAGCTTTGCGGGACGACCTATGAGGTCGAGCACGGCTTCGGGGTCGTCAACGTCGGGGACTTCGACTCTGATTGCGAAACCGCCGCCGCTGGTGGTCTTGGTGACGGTGGATTCGGTGTATCCTTTTGAAACAAGCAGATCCTGCAAGGACACCACGGTGCCGTCCACTCTGGTTTCGAGGTCGCCGTAGCCGTCGTCGTTTACTGTGAATTCGGCAGAGATGCCGCCGGACATATCGAGTCCGAGTTTGATTGTCTTGGCATAGCCGTTGTAATCGTAGACGGTGCCGGCAATCGGGAAAGATACCACGGCAAAGACCGCCATCAGAATGACGAACACGGCAATCAAAGACAAAACCACGATAGATTTTTTCAAGTTCACGTTGCTTACTCCCGGGTTTGCACGTAAGGAATTTTAACTTTTATACGCGCGACGCGCATACGGCGCGCGACAATATAGCTTTTAGTATTATAGCCTTTATATCTATGTTAGTCAACTTTATATACGAAATTCCCCGCCGATTTCATAATAAAACGACGCATCACCGCGATAAAACGGACACTTTGAGAGCGGGACGCTCCTTTTCGCGGCTTCGGACGCCGAAATCGGACATTTTCCGCAGACTTTTCGACAACCCCTCCCTCTCATAAACGGGCAGACGAAGGCATAGCCTTGTAATATGAAAAATGCGGATATACTGAAAAAAGACGGCGTCGACGTACTGAAAGCATCTCTCGCCGCCCTGCTCATATCGCTCGCCGCCGTGCTGGTGTTCGCCCTTATCGTGAGATGGGCTTCTTTGGAAGACACCGCCATCACCGTGGGAAATTACGTCATCAAAGCCGTGGCACTCCTCATCGGAGTCACGGTATGTTTCCGAAATCCTCACGCGGGTGCCTTCAAAGGTCTGATAACGGGCGTCATTTATATGTTGCTGTGCGTGTTCGTGTTTGCCGTGAGCGACGGTTTCAAAAGCGCGAACTTCAATTTTGCGGATTTTCTGACCACAGCCATTGCAGGCACGCTGTCGGGCATAATAGCCGTAAACCTGCGTCACTCCCCCAAAACCTGAACCCCTTCCGCAAGCCTCGCGGCAAACGATTTGCAACCGTCAGGCGGTAGGCAGGCGCTACCGTCGTCTGACCTCACGCGTGATTTTACGCGAATGCGCAACGGCTGTTACCGTTGCGTTTCCGCAATTCGTTTGTCCGCCGTACATTTATGTACGGTCGTCCTGTAAGGATTCGCCGTCGCACTCGCGAACCTTATGCTCTTCCGAACCGTATTCTTTTGCGAGCGTATTCTTTTGCGGACCGCACGCAACAAAAAAACAGCCGCGTTGCGGCTGTTTTCTTTCGTTTGTGCACTGATTTACTTTTTCTTTTTCTTGGAAACGGGAGCTTCTTCCGCCGCGGATTCCTCGGGGAAAACGGCTTCGTCCGCCGCGGGAGCAACGTCTTCGACAACACCGTCAGCGGGCTGTTCTGCCGCATCGTTCTCGACGGACTCCTCTTTTGCGGGAGCTTCTTCGACCACGGGTGCGGGTGCCGGTGCGGGAGCGGGTGCCGCCACGTTTTCGAGCACAAGACCGACTGCGTTTCTGTCGATGACTATGAGAGTGGGGTTGTTCTCGGTGCCGACGTTGATGACGAGAGTGTTGTCGGCGTTGATTTGCGTGATTTTGCCGACCATTCTTCCGATGGTCATAATCTTTGTACCGACGGCAAGACTGTTCATCATTTCCTGTTGTTGTTTCTGACGTTTCTTCTGAGGAATGATGGTCAAAAGAATCATGCCGACGAGAACGACGGCCATGATTACCCAGATGACCCAATCGGGAAGCGCCGATGCAAGCAAAATGTTTGTCATAATGTCTCCTTTTTCGCACAACTGCGGTGTTTATCGCTTTTATACCAACAATTATACATAATTTGTTGACGAAATCAACTAAAATGCATCATAAGTTTATTTTAACCTTTGTAATTCTTCATAAACTCGTCTCTGAAATCGAGATACCTGTCTTCCATAATCGCCTGTCTTATTCGGGCGGAGAGCCTCTCCAAAAAGCGTATATTGTGTATGGAAAGCAACCTGCCGCCGAGAATTTCGTCGGCTTTTATGAGATGGCGGATATATGCGCGGGTGTAATTTTTGCACGCGTAACAGTCGCACCCTTCCTCCACGGGCGTAAAATCTTCGGCGTAAGGCGCATTGCGGATTGTGATAAATCCGTCCTCGACCATTGCCGTGCCGTTGCGCGCTATCCTCGTGGGAAGCACGCAATCGAACATATCCACTCCTCTCGCCACGCTTTCCACGATGTAATCCGCCGTACCCACGCCCATGAGATATCGCGGCATTTCGGGAGGATACGCGGGCGCAAGCGCGTCGAGCACCCGATACATCTGCTCCGCGGATTCGCCTACGGACAGTCCGCCTATGGCAATTCCGCAAGTGGCGTAAGGCAAAGATTTCCGCAAACTTTCCAGTCTCAAATCGGGAAACACGTTTCCCTGAACTATCGGAAACAGCGTCTGATGGTCTTTGAGCTTTACGGAAGCGCACCTGTCAAGCCAGCGCAAAGTTCTGTTCATCGCCTCTTCCGCTCTCTCGTGCGTAATGTCGGGAGCGGTCAGTTCGTCGAACGCCATCACTATATCGGAGCCCAGCGCGCGCTGAATCTGAATGGATTTTTCGGGCGAAAAGAAATGTTTGGAGCCGTCTATGAAGCTGTTGAACTCCATTCCCTCGTCGGAAATCTTCCTGAGCGACGAAAGAGAAAACACCTGGAATCCGCCGCTGTCCGTCAGAATTGCGCCGTTCCAGTTCATGAATTTGTGCAGTCCGCCCGCTCTTTCTATGAGTTCGTGCCCGGGACGGAGATAGAGGTGATAGGTATTCGACAGCAATATCTGAGCGCCCGTGCCCGACACTTCCTCGGGGGAAAGCCCCTTGACCGTCGCTTTGGTGCCGACGGGCATAAAGCACGGAGTGTCAACCACGCCGTGTTCGGTGTACAGTCTGCCGACGCGCGCGCCGGACTGTTTGCAGGTGTGCAGAATCTCGAATCGCATTTTATTAGCCGTCCTGATTTAACTTTCTTTGTCGCACGCGGGACACAAATCCGCCGACGCGCGAACGGCAAGACCTTGCCGCGCAAGCCGCCGTGACACGACTTGCAAACGACCCCGTTTTGCCGGTGAGCGGGGTGGGGTTCAATCTGTGAAGAAACAGCTGTCACCGAACGAAAAGAACCGATAACGCTCTTTAACTGCCGTTTCGTATATTTCAAGTGTCTTTTCGCGTCCTACAAGTGCCGACACCAACATTACGAGAGTTGACTCAGGCAAGTGGAAATTCGTAATCAAATCGTCCACGCATCTGAACTTGTACGGCGGATAAATGAAAATTTTCGTGTCTCCTTTGCAGGGTTTTACAAAACCGTTTTCGTCGGCGACGGTTTCCAGCACGCGGACGGAAGTCGTGCCCACGGCGATAACCCTTCTGCCCTCTCTTTTTGCGGCGTTGATTTTGTCCGCAGTGGCGGCGTCGATTTCGTAATACTCGGAATGCATTTCGTGGTCGGTGAGTTTTTCCGCTTTGACGGGACGGAAAGTGCCAAGTCCTATGTGCAACAGCACTTCGGCGAAATCCGCGCCCGCGTCCTTAACCCTTTGCATGAGTTCGGGCGTGAAATGCAGTCCCGCCGTGGGCGCCGCCGCGGAGCCTTCCGTTTTGGAATATACGGTCTGATAGCGCTCTTTGTCTTTCAGCTTCTCGTGAATGTACGGGGGCAAAGGCATATTGCCCACTCTGTCGAGAATGTCCTCGAAAACACCGTCGAACTCGAATCTCACCGCCCGCGAACCGTAGTCGTCCACCTTTTCCACAACGGCGGAGAGTTCGTCGCTTATCTTTATAACGCTGCCAGTGCGCGCCTTTCTCGCAGGACGCATAATGCATTCCCAACGCACATAGTCCAGCCTTTTCAGCAAAAGGATTTCGAAGAGAGTTTCCTTGCCCTCGATGTGCCCGAATATTCTGGCGGGAATGACGCGTGTGTTGTTGATGACCAGCAAATCGCCATTTTTCAGGAACTTGGGCAAATCGTAAAAATGCGCGTGAGTGATTCGGTCTCTGCTTCTGCTGTAAACCAGAAGTCTGCTCGCGTCTCTCGGTTCCACGGGAGTCTGTGCAATCAGTTCTTCCGGCAATTCGTAATAAAAGTCGTGTGTTGTCAGTTCCATTTCAAGTGTCGTCCGACGTCGGCGCACCGCGTGAATCCGTACTCTGCCGAACCGCGCCGCGTCGACCAATATTCCGTCAGTCCGCGTCGGAAGGCGCGTCGAATATGCTCATCTGCACCGTGGTGCCCGTGCGCGGATAAGGTCTGCCGAGATGTTTGTACGCGTTCTCCGTGCACACCCTGCCCCTGGGAGTTCTGCCTATGAATCCGAGTTGTATGAGGAAAGGCTCCACGACGTCCTCGATGGTGCTTGCCTCTTCACCCGTTGCCGCGGCGAGAGTGTCCAGCCCCACGGGACCGCCGCCGAACTTGTCAATCACGGCTTCCAGCACCGTTCTGTCCACTATGTCGAGACCCAGTTCGTCCACGTCCATAAGGCGTAACGCCTTTTTCGTGACGGCGACGTCTATGGTTTCCAGCCCTTCCACTTGCGCGAAATCGCGCACGCGCCTGAGCAGTCTGTTCGCCACACGCGGCGTGCCGCGACTGCGCGACGCTATTTCGTGTGCGGCGTCCGCATCGATTTCTATACCGAGTATACCCGACGACCTGCGCACGATGCGTGCGATTTCTTCCGCCGAATACATTTCCAACCTCATCAGCATACCGAAGCGGTCTCTCAAAGGACTCGACAGCATACCAGCTCTCGTCGTAGCACCTATAAGCGTGAACTTTTTGAGAGGCAGACGAATGCTTCTCGCCATGGGGCCTTTGCCCGAAACGAAATCCAGAGAAAAGTCTTCCATGGCGGGATAAAGCACCTCTTCTATGTTCCTGTTCAGTCTGTGAATTTCGTCAATGAAGAGAATGTCGCCCTTTTCCAGATTGGTGAGAATGGCGGCAAGGTCGGCGGCGCGTTCTATCGCGGGACCCGAAGTCACCCTGATTTGCGCTCCGAGTTCGTTGGCGATGACGTGCGCCAGCGTGGTCTTGCCCAGTCCCGGAGGACCGTAAAGCAAAACGTGGTCGAGAGCCTCCCCCCTCGCCTTCGCCGCCGAAATGTACACTTCGAGATTGCTTTTTATTTTGTCCTGCCCGACATAATCCGCCATACACCGCGGACGCAAAGTGCTTTCCGCTTCGTCGTCGTCGAGAGTCAGACTGCTTACGATTCTTTCGTCGTCCATAACCGTCCTTGTCGGCAAGCGTCAACCTATGAGTTTGAGCGCCGCCGTGATGATGTTCTCCACACCGGAGTTGGTTTTCGCCGCCGTCTGAACGGCTTTCACCGCTTCCGTGTTGGAAACGCCCAGCGAAACCAGTGCGAAAATGGCGTCCGAAAGGTCGGAGTCCATTGCCGCGCCTATCGCGTTGTCCGCCGCCGTCATGTCGTCGGCAAGCTGTTCACGCAGATTGAGCACGATAAGTTCCGCCGTCTTTTTGCCCAATCCTTTGATTTTGGCAAGAGTTTTCACGTCCCCCGTGGCTATTGCCACCGTCAAGGTGTTGAGGTCGTAACCGCTCAGTATCTGCATCGCGAGTTTGGGCCCTATGCCGCTGATTTCGATGAGCCGCATAAACAGTGCCTTTTCTTCGGCACGCGAAAACCCGTACAGCGCGAAAGTATCTTCTCTCACGTAAAGATAGGTGTGCAGTTTCATCTGCCCGCCTATATCGCGCGCGTCGGCAAGAGTGTTGCCGCTCACGCCCAGCTCATAGCCGATGCCGTTGTTTTCAAGCACGATACTGTTGATTCCGACTTCGACCAGCGTTCCTTTGATGTAATTGTACATAATCACCTCGTCGCGACCGTCGCCGCAACACGTTCCTTTTCCGTATGTCTTTTACCGCCGCAGATTCCGCAATCCGCAACCCGTGCGTAGCTTCGGACGCACACGTTGTTGCATACACGGCGGCCGAACGTTCAGCCTATCCTGAACTGCCCGCTCAATCTGTTTGTCTGCGCGTGACAGATTGCCACGGCAAGCGCGTCCGCCGCGTCGTCGGGGCGAGGCACCTTTTTCAGACGGAGAAGAGCCTGCACCATGAGCTGCATCTGAATTTTGTCCGCTCCGCCGTAGCCGGTCACCGCCTGCTTTATCTGGTTGGGAGTGTATTCGTACACTTCTTCCCCGACAATGGAATGCGCCGTCAGCAAAATTACGCCTCTTGCCTCTGCGACCATGATTCCGTTGGTTATGTTTTTGGTGAAAAACAGTTCCTCTATTGAGACGCAATCGGGCTTGTATTTGTCGAAAAGAGCCCTGACGCCCTCTTCAAGGAGTGCCAGACGTTTCGGCAACGGGGTGTCCTTCGGCGTGGTGACGACTCCGTAATCGATTACGGAGAAGTTCCCTCGTGCGGCGTCCAGAACGCCGTAACCCATTGTAGCCAGTCCGGGGTCAATGCCCAAAATCACCATATTTCACCGCATTATACTGTTTTCGTTTGTCGCGTCGAACAAGGTCACGCCCTCTCCGTCGCAAGGATAGGCGTCCACCTCGTCACACCCAAATGGACAAAGGGTGTAAAGCCCGCTTTCGGTGTGCGCTTCCGTGCCCCTTGCGGTTCTTTCGCAAAACACCGTCTTCTCGGAAAAAGCCTTTCTTGCGGGAATGCCTTTTGCCGTTGCGGAAAAGGACGGGAACCACCCGCAAAGCACCTCTTTGCCGATGTAATTTTCCAACGGTTTTCCGTCGGTGCCTTCGACAAATATTTCCTTTCCGTCACCGAATTTCAAGGTTAATACGCCGTTTTTGAGGTATAAAACGCACTTTACGACATTATAATGTACGTCAATCGCCTGCGCCGCCCACACGTTGGAAGGACGTGCGGCAATCTCTTCCCACGAGGCAACCTGCTTGACCTCACCTGCCTGCAACACCATGACGCGGTCGCTTATGCTCATGGCTTCCATGCGGTCCGTGGTGGAAAAAATCACGGAAGCACCCGCAGCGGCACGCTCTTTCAGCAACGGTGCCAAATCCGCCCATACAGCAGACGCCTCTTCTTTTGAGAGCCCCTTTGTGGGCTCGTCTATGAGCACCAGCGGAGCATCGCGCACGAAAATTCTCGCCAGCGACATTCTTCGCTGTTCCTCCGCGGACAGGCTCCGCGCGCGCAACCTGAGGCAGCCTCCTATGCCCGTCTTTTCCGCCGCGCGAATGACGCGCGAGGCGATTTCAACCTTGTCCACCCTGCGGATTTTGAGCGGAAACGCCAGGTTGTCGAACACGCTTCGGAAGCCGAACACGCAACCGTCGTCGAACACCATCACGACGTTGTCCGTCTTGACTTTGGTCGACTCGCCGCACACGAGGATTTCGCCCTCGCTGTCCTCCACGCCGGCAACGGTTTTGAGAAAAGACGTTTTGCCGCTGCCCTCTCCGCCGTAAACGGCGACGATTTCTCCGTCGGCAACGGTGAGGTCAAGCGCGCCGAAAAGACGCGCTCCGTAGAGATACTGTTTGGTCACACCTTTCAGCGTAAGCATAATCACAGGATGTCGAGAGGCTGGCCGTACCCTTCGCCGAAATTATCCAGGAAAAATTTGAGTTCCGGATACTCGTCGACGAGCCCGTCCAGTTGCCTCTGCAAACGGTTGAAAGCGGTATCGAACTCACGGTTTCCGGAAAGTCTTTCGTCGATACACTTGATGTAAGCCGAAAGCTTGTCTGCGACTTTCATGAGCTTGTACTCCACGGTTTCCTCGTCGGGCTGGATATAACGGGCGTACTCCGCGGACATCTCCGCGGGAAGCGATTTCAGAAGTTTTTTGTTTATGACGTTCTCGATTTCGCTGTACGCGCCCTTGATTTTGGGACTGTAATACTTAATCGGGGTGGGCAAGTCTCCGCTCACCACTTCCGCCGTGTCGTGATACAGGGCAAGCGCGGCGATTTTTTCGGGATTCACGTTTCCGTCGAAATAGATGTTGCGGATAATGCCGAGAGCCTGCCCTACAATTGCCACGTGCGCAGCGTGCTGCATGAGGTCCTCTTTGGTGGTGGAACGCATGAGACTCCATCTTTCGATGAGTTTCATGCGATTCAGAAGCGCATAGAATGTATACATTGTTTTCTCCGCGCCGCACGGGCGGCAGTTTAATCACCGAACGCCGCGGAAAATTCCGCGGCACCCGGACTTTGACTCACGGTCGGAACTCCTCGTCAGATGATGTAGCGGGCGTCCTTTTTGGGAGCGGCTTCGAGTTCCGCCTTCTTAGCTTCGTAACCCTTTCTCTCGAAGAGTGCGTAAGTGGCGTTTTTGCCTTCCTCGACGCCGGGCTGATTGAAGGTGTCGATGTTGAGCAACGCTCCGCAATATGCCGTCTGCAACTGGAAGAACATGAGCAGCTGTCCCACGGTCTCCGCGTTGATTTCGGGAAGCAGAATGGTGTTGTTCATGTGTTTGGAGCGCGTGAGAGCGTACTCGGTGGCTATTCTCTCCGTATTGATGAGCTCGCCCATGGTGTGTCCGCACAGGAAGTTGACGTCGGCGAATTCTTCCGCACCTTGCGCTATGGTGACGTCGCCGCGGAACTTTTCCACGCCGATAATGGTGATGACCTTGTCGAAGGGACCTTCGGTGTAGAGCTGAACCTGCGAATGCTGGTCGGTGACGCCCAGGGATTTGACGGGGGTCTGCCCCGCGTTGACGGTTTTACCGTCAAGGTCGACGGCTTTGCCGAGGCTCTCGCCCCACAGCTGGCAATACCAGTCCGCCATATATTTGAGGGCGTCCGCATAAGGCATCATTACGGAGATATTCTTGCCTTTGTCCATTGCGACGAACTGCAACGCCGCCGCCATAAGCGCGGAGTTGGCGAACATATCTTCCGTCGCGCAAGCCTTGTCCATATCCGCCGCGCCTTTGAGCAGCCCTTTGATGTCTATGCCGAGCACCGCCGCGGGCAACAGTCCGACGGGACAGAGCTCTGAAAATCTTCCGCCCACTCCGTCGGGAATGTAGAAGGTCTTGAAGCCCTCTTTCTTGGCAAGTTTGATGAGGTTGCCCTTGCTTGCGGAAGTGGTGGCGATGACGTGCTTGTTCCAGTCCTCGCCGACGGCTTTTTTGAGAATGTCGGCGATGATGAGATACTGGCTCATGGTTTCGGACGTGGCACCGCTTTTCGTCACGACGTTGAACATGGTGCGTTTGACGTCGACGACGTCAAGCAGAGCAAGCATTCTTTCGGGGTCGACGTTGTCCTCGACGTAAAATTTGACTCCCCTCTTGTCCTTGGGCAAATCGTTGTAACGGAAATGGCACAGCGCGGTAAACACGGCAATGGGACCCAGCGCGCTTCCGCCGATGCCCAGCACGACAAAATTGTCGAAATTCTTTCTGACGTCCGCCGCGGTTGCGATGATGTCCTCAACGACCGCGTCCTGATTGTATGGCAAATCCGCCCACTCCGTCATACCCGTTCCGCGCATCTTGCCGAAAGAGCGGAATGCTTCCGCCGCCTTGGGAGCAACGGCTTTCAGTTCGGCGTCGGTGATGCCTTGCGAACCGATGAACTTGTCCATCATATTGTTGAAATCGAACTTAATCAGCATAAGAGCCTCCGATAATGTTTTTCAGATATTTAACGCTGTCGGCAATCTGGTCGAAAGACGCATAATCGCCGGCGTACTGTTCTATGAGCAAAGGACCCTCGTATCCCCTCGAAACGAGTTCCCCGCAAAGGTCGGCAAACGGGAAAACCCCATTTCCGACAAGGCATACTTTCCCGTCCTCCGTGCAGTCGGAAACGTGGACGTTTTTCAGGCTGTCGCCCATTGCGTCGAGATACTCCCGCCAGTCGCGCCCGCTCTGGCGTGCCTGCTTGATGTCGAGCACGGTTCCCACGTCGGGACAGTATTCCTTTGCTTCGGCAAAAAATTCCGGGCTGTTGAAAGCCGCCCAGTGCACGTTCTCGAAACACAGCGTAACGCCGTAATCAGCCGCCGTGTCGCCGAGTTCCTTCATTCGTCTGCCTATCCTTTCGGGAGAAAGCACCGTGGTGCGCTTCAATCTCGTGCTTCCGTGAAAGGTGTAGTACCGCGCGCCTATTTTCCGCGCCGTGTCCAACACTCTCCTATAAAAGAATTCCGCGTCCTTGCGCGTCCTTTCCGCCGCATTGAACAACTGCGGTTCGAACTGCGTGTTGAGAGAATGAACGGAATAAATTTCGAGCCCGTCGGCGCGCTCTTTGAGCAAATCGCCGAATGCGGGCTCGTATTCGCTGTACGTTGTCAGGAAAACTTCCGCACATTCTCCCCCGCATTGTTTAATGACCGAGAACGAATCCTCGGTCAAAACTTTCGAAAAGAATGTTGCGGTCGAAATTCCGACTTTCATCAGGCGTCTTCTTCCTCGTACACGTTTTCGGAGCCTTTTTTCGTTTTGCCCCAGATGTCTTTCTGTTTGCGAATCTGCCCCAGCAATCTGGGAATCACTTCGTCGATGTTGTCGAAGGGAGAATTGGACGAGGCTTCCGCGCGATAGGTCTGGCTGCGGTATACGACGGTCATAACCGTGGTGTACGTGCCGCCTTCCAGCGTCACGACGAATTTCGCAACGGCGTCATCGTCGTCGTTGAAATACTTGTCGAGTTTGGCGCACTTTTTTTCGGTGATTGCTTTGAGCGAGTCGCTGACGTTGTAGTCTTTTCCGAACAATTCGATTTTCATTGTTTCGCCTCCGAATTTTGGTAAATACATTATATCAAAAATATTCACGCTGTTCAAGACGGTTAATGAAAATATATCGTAGAGACGCATATATACTATCATACGCGCGCGCCGAACGCAAACGAATGAGCGCACAATTGCCCGCCCGACTTCCCCTGAAATGCGCGGCAAAACAAAAACGCCCGTTAAAAGGGCGTTTTTTCAATACGGGTTTCGCATTGTTTGATGTCGGCGGGTTATTTTTCGAACACGAGTTTGTCGGCGTCCGCGGTGACTTTGACTTTGTCGCCCATGCCGATTTCGCCCGCAAGCAACATTTCGCTGAGTTTGTCCTCCACAAGCCGCTGTATGGTACGGCGCAAAGGTCTTGCTCCGTACTCTTCGTTGTAACCCTGCCCGACGATAAAGTCCTTGGCTTCCTGCGTGAGTTCCAGCGTGATTCCGCGTTCGGACAGACGCTTGGAAAGCGATTGGAACATGATGGAAGAAATCTTTTCGATGTCCTCTTTTGTGAGTTTGTGGAAAATGATGATTTCGTCGATGCGGTTGATGAGTTCGGGTTTCATGGACTCTTTGAGAGCCTGCATCTGCCTTTCCTTCATGGCTTCGTATTCGGACGCCGCTTTTTCGGACTGCACGCCGAAGCCCAGAGGCGCTTTCATTCTGCCGATTTCCGCAGCCCCGATGTTGGACGTCATGATGATGATTGTGTTCTTGAAACTCACCACTCTGCCGTGGCTGTCCGTCAATCTGCCGTCCTCGAGAATCTGCAGCAGAATGTTGAACACTTCGGGGTGCGCCTTCTCGATTTCGTCGAACAACACCACGGAATAGGGTTTGCGACGCACCTTTTCCGTGAGCTGTCCGCCCTCGTCGTAACCGACGTAACCCGGCGCGGAGCCGATGAGTTTGGACACGTTGTGCTTCTCCATATACTCCGACATATCGACGCGCACAAGCAGATTTTCGTCGCCGAACATTGCTTCGGCAAGTGCCTTCGCAAGCTCCGTTTTTCCCACGCCCGTGGGTCCCAGGAAGATAAACGAACCTATGGGACGCTTGGGGTCTTTCAAGCCGGCGCGGGCACGCTTGATTGCCTTTGCCACCGCGCTGACAGCCTCTTCCTGTCCTATGACGCGCTTGTGGAGAATCTCTTCGAGATGTTGCAGTTTTTCGCTCTCGCCTTCCGTGATTTTGCGCACGGGAATGCCCGTCCAGTCCGCGACGATTTCCGCGATTTCCTCTTCGCCTATGCTGAGTTTGATGTTGCCGCTCTTGTTCTTCCACTCGGCTTCCAGCTTCTCTTTCTGCTCGACGAGATTGTCGCGCTCCTGTTTCAGTTTGTCCGCAAGTTCGTACTGCTCGTGACGCGCCGCTTCGGACTTGTTGAGCTCCACCTCTTTGATTTTGTCCTCGATTTTGCGGATTTCGGGCGGCGTGGTGAAGTTGAGTATCTTCTTTCTGCTCGCCGCTTCGTCGATGAGGTCGATTGCCTTGTCCGGCAGAAATCTGTCCGTGATGTACCTGTCGGACAGAATGGCGGCGGAAGATATCGCTTCGTCCGTGATTTCCACTTTGTGGTGCTGTTCGTATTTCTCTTTCAGCCCCTGCAAAATCTCGATTGTATCGGACACGGTGGGTTGTTCCACCATAATGGGCTGGAACCTTCTCTCCAACGCGGCGTCCTTTTCAAAATACTTTCTGTACTCCTCAATCGTCGTTGCGCCGATGGTCTGCAATTCGCCGCGCGCAAGCATGGGTTTGAGGACGTTGGCGACGTCAAGCCCGCCCTCGCCCGTGGACCCCGTGCCGAGTATGGTGTGAATTTCGTCGATGAACAGTATGATGTTGCCGGCGTTCTTGATGCCGTCGATTGCCTTTTTGAGCCTCTCCTCGAAATCTCCGCGGTAACGCGTTCCCGCCACCATGGACGTGATGTCCAGCGAAAACACGATTTTCCCGCGCAGAATGTCGGGCACCTGACCCTTGACTATCGCCTGCGCCAGCCCGTCCACTATTGCGGATTTGCCGACGCCGGGTTCGCCTATCAGCACGGGGTTGTTTTTTGTTCTGCGGCAAAGAATCTGTATGATTCTTTCGATTTCCTTTCCTCTGCCGATGACGGGGTCAAGTTTGCCCGCCTTGGCTTTCGCCGTCAAGTCCGTGCCGAACTTTGAAAGTTCCTCCGACAGCCCCCCGCCGTCGTTCCGTCGCGGCGCGACTTCCGCGCTTTGCTCCGTATAGGGCGCATATTCTGCGGAAGGTTCGCCGCCTGCCGCTTTTCTCGGAGAAGGAGAGAAAAACTCACCGAAAATGTTGTTTATGACGTCTTGCAGATTGTCTATGTCAAAAGTGTTTTGCTCCCGCGACGCCGGCCTTTCTCCGCGCATCGCATGCGCCAGTTTTGACTGCATGATGTCCAAATCTATTCCCCACCTGCGAGCCAGCACGCCTGCCGCAACGGAAGTCCTGTCCTCGGCAAGCGCATAAAGCAGATGTTCCGTGTTGACCTGTCCCGCGCCCACGCTCTGCGCAACGGCGACGGAAGTGTCCACCGCCCTTTGTGCGCGGGAAGAAACGGACACGCTGGCGACAGGCTGTCCCAACGTGAAAAGACCCAGCACCGCACTTTCGTTCACACCGTACTGTTCCAGAATTTTATTTGCAAGGCTGCCCTTCTGTGCCGCAAGTCCGTAAAGCAAATGTTCGGTGCATACAAGCCCGCCAGTGCGGGCGGCAAGCCCGACCGCCTTGTCCATTGCCGCTTTGTAATTGTCGGAATATCTCACTTGTTTACCTCCTTCAGAATGCTTTTGACGAGAGTCGCCCGAGTGATGTCTCTCTGCTCCGCGTCCGCCTCTCCCGTGGCAAGCGCGAGATTTGCGGCAGAACACAAAACAAGCAGTTTATCAAGCGGTTTTGTGTCTTTAAGCGGCAGAATATTGAGAATAACGCCGAGTTTCACGTCGGAAATCAAACTCATGAGTTCCGCCGACGTCAGCATATAAGCGTTGAGCAGAATGCCGTAACTGCGCGCCACTTTGTCATAAAGCTGCACACCCTGCTTGTGCGCCAGCTTTTCCCGCGCACGGCTCTCGTGCAGACACATCTCCACGGTGGCTCTCTCTATTATTTCTATTATACTCTCCTCGTCAATACCCAGGGTTCTGGTGTTTGACAACTGATACATATCTCCGAGAGCGCTGCTCCCCTCACCGTACACCCCTCTGACCGTCAGTCCGTACTGCTTGACGAATTTCGTCAACGCCGTTTCTATACTGCCCGCCAGTTTCAGCGCCGGCAAAAACAGCATGGTGGAAGCTCTCATTCCCGTGCCGAGGTTGGTCGGACACGCCGTGAGATAACCCAGTCTGTCGTCAAACGCCACGGGAAGCTCCGCACTCAGGCGGTCGTCGAAACGGTTTATTCTCTTGTATGCCAGAGGAAGATTGAATCCGTCTTCCTTGCATTGCTCTCGCACGTGGTCCTCTTCGTTGAGCATGACCGATATGCTCTGGCTCTTCTCCAGAATCACGGCTCCCGTTGCGGAATTCTGCTGCAATGCGGGCGATATGACGTGACGTTCCACCATTGCCAGTTTCTGCACGGAAGTCAAATCTTTCATAAAATAAAAATCGTACTCGAAAAGCCCTTTCGCTGCATTTTCCGCCCCCGCAAACAGAGCGCGCATACGCTCCGCGTTCACGCGCGTTTTCGCGTTGGGGAAAGGCAACCCCTCTATATTGCGCGCCAGCCTTATGCGCGAAGATATGACGTTGAAACGGGTAAGTTCCTGCGTTGCTTTAACGTCCACGGCGACCTCCTTTCGGGCGCTTCCCTACGTGCAACGCTTCGGTCTGCGTGGCCTCCGCCGCCGCGACGGCAACCTCTCTCATGTTTCTGTAACAGTCGGGACAGCCGAACATGAACGTCTTTTGAAAATCTCTTGCCGTGGTTCCGCAAACGGGACACGACGTGCCCTTGCCGGCGTTGAGTTCCTGCATGGTTTCGAAAGCCGTTCTGCCCGATTTGAGTATTGCCTTGTAGCACTCTTCGCAAAAGCGGTATTCGGCGACGCCGTTGTTTATCACCGTTCTGTCCACCAGTACTGCGGGTCTCTGTTTGCAATAATCGCAAAGCATCGGTATCAAATCCCTTCGCGCGAGCGCGGCGCGCGTTTTTTTTAGGATATTATACAGCCGCAAGTGTTGTTTTGCAATAGAGTTTGTGCAATAATACATTCGTATGGACAGAACCATTCTGCATTGCGACCTCAACAATTTCTACGCTTCGGTAGAGCAAAAACTGCACCCGGAATTCGACGGGTTGCCGCTTGCCGTATGCGGAAATCCCGAGGTGCGGCACGGAATTGTCCTCGCCAAAAACATGCTTGCCAAAGCCGCCGGAGTGACGACGGGAGAGGCCATCTGGATTTCACGTTCCAAGTGTCCCGGAATAGTGTTTGTCCCTCCGCATTTCGACGAATACGTCAAATACAGCAAGCAGGTTTTCGGTATATACACCGAGTTCACGGACAGAGTCGAAAGTTTCGGAATGGACGAATGCTGGCTGGACGTCACGGGGTGCACGAAACTTTTCGGAAGCGGCAAGGAAATGGCGGACAAAATCCGCGAAACCGTGAAAGCGCGCACCGGGCTCACCATATCCGTCGGTGTATCCTTCACGAAAGTGCTGGCAAAACTCGGCAGCGATTTGAAAAAGCCCGACGCAACCGTGGTGCTGACAAGAGAGAACTATATGCAAAAGGTGGGCGACCTTTCCCCCGCCGAACTCATAATGATTGGCGGAAAAACCGCAAAGAAACTGGAAACTCTCAATATCCGCACAATTCGCGAACTCGCCGCAGCGGACAGAAACATGCTTCGCGACCATTTCGGCATTATCGCAGACAAGATGTCCGACGCCGCCCGCGGCATAGAAAAGGAGGAAGTCAAACTCTATTACGACACTCACGTCCCCAAAAGCGTGAGCCACGGCACCACCACTCCGCGCGACATGACCTCTTTCGAGGACGCAAAAATCGTGATTTACGCGCTGTCGGAAATGGTAGCGATGCGCCTTCGCCGACACGACCTCGCGGCGGAGGGTGTGGCGCTCTCCGTCAAAGAAGCTTCCCTCTCCTCGAAAAACCGTCAATGCGTACTCCCGCGCGCCACGTCCAATGCCGCCGACATTGCGGAAGCCGCGCTGAAACTTTTGCGCACGCTTCACTCCTTTCCCGCTCCTCTCAGAGCAATCTCCGTCGCGGCGATAAAGCTCTGCGACAGACGCTCCGTGCAACTCTCCGTATTCGATTCCGAAGAAGAGATGGAAAAGGAAGAACGTCTGGACGCAAGTCTTGACAAAATCCGCAGCAAGTACGGCTACAAAGCCGTAAAACGCGGACTTATGCTCTCAAACGACCTCGCCGTCAATCTGCACGAGGACGACAGCTTTCTTCCTTTCAAGCGTTAGCCGGTCTTTACGGATTTTTTACAAAGTGTTTCAAATTGTTTACAACTTTGTCGCGTTTCTCTATAATTAACGGTAAGCGCGCTCGCGAATGAACGCCGCGCACGGTACCAAAACGAAACCGTCACTCGCTCCGTCGAATCGCCGAGGGAGTGTGTATTTCGCAGAAAAAAGACTTTATCGACTCAAATTATGGCCACAACAATCATTTCTGCCATTCTCGCCCTTCTTGCCGGCATAGGTGTTTTCCTCATTGCAACGAAAGTTCTGAGCACAAATTTGGAGTCCGCCAGCGGCAACAAGCTGAAAACCCTCTTTGCCAAAACCTCCAAAAGCAAGCTGCTGGGCGTCGGAATCGGCACCGTTGCCACCGCCGCGATTCAGAGTTCGGGCGCGGTCAGCGTAATGGTCATAGGCTTCGTCAATGCGTCGCTTATGACGTTGCCGCAAGCCGCAACCATCATCTTCGGCGCCAACATAGGCACAACCGTAACGGGACAAATTGTCGCACTGGGAACCCTCGGAGAAAGCATCTCCACAACCGTGATTTTCGCCTCTTTCACCTTTGTCGGAGCGTGTATGCTCCTCTTTTCCAAAAAGGATATCGTCAAAAAGGTCGGCGGAATAATTCTCGGTTTCGGTCTGATTTTCGTCGCCCTCGACATGATGAGCGAGTCCATGACCGTTTTCACGGAGAACGCGGACATGGGAGTCCAGACCTTCCTCGCCAAAATCTCCAACCCGCTCCTGCTTGTCGTAATCGGTGCCGTTCTGACAGCCGTCATTCAGAGTTCTTCCGTCATGACGGGTATCGCCATAACCATGGTATTTTCGGGGCTCATTTCCCTCGACCAGGGCATTTACCTCACCATGGGAAGCAACATCGGTTCCTGCGTCGTCGCGGTAATTGCGGGAATAGGGAGCTCCACAAACGCCAAGCGCACCGCACTCATTCACCTCATCTTCAACATCTCAGGCGTGATATTGTTCATGATTGTGGGCTTAATCATGCGTGAAAGCACGAAGGGCGCCATAACTTTCGGCACGCTGTTCCAAAAGATGTTCCCCAACGTGCCCTCCACGCAACTTGCAATGTTCCACACCGTGTTCAATATAGTCACGGTGATAATAATTCTGCCTTTCACCGACCTTTTGGTCAAACTCGTCTCAAAGATTCTTCCCGAACGCAACAAAAAACCCGTGGAAGACACGCAGAAATTCGCATATCTGGAAGAACACTTCCTCTCCACTCCTCCTATCGCCGTGGCACAACTCAGAAAGGAAGTCATTGCCATGGCGGACGTCGCGACCTACAACTTCGACTGCGCCGTGAAAATGCTGTGCACGTCGGACTTTTCCGACAAGGAAATCTTTGTCAAAAACGAAGAACACCTCAATTTCCTGAACCGCGAAATAGTGCGTTTCAACGTGAAACTGTCCAAAGGCGATTTGAGCGAAGCCGACAATGTCTTTTTGTCCACTGTGTTCCACACGGTCAGCGATTTGGAGCGCATCGGCGACTATGCGGAAAACATCATGCAGTATGCCGAAAAGCTACACGCCATAAACGATACTCTTTCCGAAGACGCCGTCGAAGAAACCAGATACCTGCAGTCAAAAATCGATGCGCTGTCGGAAAAAGTGCGCGAGGAATACAGCACCAACAATCTGGGATTGCTTGCCGACGTATACGAACTCGAAGACAAAATCGACGCAATATGCGACGAGATGACGGACAAACACATCGAAAGACTGGACAAAGGACTTTGTTCGCCCGACAAAGGCGTGCTCTACACCTCCTTCATTTCCGACAGCGAAAGAGTCGCCGACCACTTCGTCAACGTCGCGAAATCCGTCCGCAGCTTCTCCAAACGCACCAAAAGCAACACCAAAAGTCTTATAGAAGGGTAACAAATGAAAGTCGCAATCGCCACCAACAACCCCAACAAACTGCGCGAAATCCGCGCCATTCTCGGTGACTTTTTCGAAGAAGTGCTCTCGCTTGACGAACTGGGAATTCATGCCGACATCGAAGAAACCGGCACCACGCTCACAGAAAACGCGCTGATTAAGGCTCGCACCATACGCGAAATGAGCGGGCTCACCGCGCTTGCAGACGACAGCGGTCTTATGGTGGACGCTCTGAACGGCGCACCGGGGGTCTATTCGGCACGCTATGCGGGCGAAGAACACGACGACAAAAAGAACAACGCGTTGCTCCTGAAAAATCTTGCGGGAAAACCCCGCTCCGCAAAATTCTGTTCCGTCATAGCTGTATGCTTTGCCGACGGACGGGAACTGACGGCGGAAGGAAGCGTGGAAGGCGTCATCCTTGAAGAGGAACGCGGAAACGGCGGCTTCGGTTACGACCCGCTGTTCTATTCCCCCGAACTCGGAAAAACTTTTGCCGAAGCCTCTCCCGAAGAGAAAAACTCCGTCAGCCACCGTTCCCGCGCACTCCGCAACATGCTTGGGCTGCTCTCTGCCGAAAACAAATAAATCCGGCATCTAACGCGGTAAATCCAACAATTCCACCGAATTTCCGATTGGTACCCGATTTACGACAACGCCAATGAAAACGATTTTCGCTTTTTCAGACTTGCATTACAAAAAACTGTCGCCGCAGCTCAAATCCATTGCGGCGGAAAGCGATTACGTCTTTTTCCTGGGCGACGGTGCCGTAAATCTCGAAGAACTCCCCCTTCACAAAGGCTTTTACGGCGTCAAAGGCAACTGCGACACTCTCCCTCTCCCCAAAGAAGAGTGCCTTGAAATAGAGGGCATAAAGGTGCTTCTGACACACGGTGACGCCTATGGCGTCAAGGACTCCCTGCTCCGTTTGGAGTACCACGCAAAGGAACAGGGCTGTTCTCTGGCTTTTTTCGGGCACACACACTTTGCGGAAATCACGGAAGCCGACGGACTGACTCTTATAAACCCGGGTGCGCTGGGAAGTTCTTTCGGCGATGCAAGTTATGCCTATACCGTAATCACGGAAGGCAGAGCTTTCACCAAAATAGTACCTTGCAGGACTTAAACGCCTGTCGAGACTCGTTCACGGGCGCGTCGGACGCATTTCAATCACCGTTCCGCGAGTCGTCCGTGTGTGATAATTTGCACCCGCAAAACGACCGTTGCAAATTTTGACGCAATTTGCCTTGCAAGTACCTAAAAACCGTTGACAACCCGCTTTGCGTATGATAGAATTTTCAAGCATCAAAAAACGGATGCCGCGTGGCGTAGAGGCCTCATGCGGGTGTAGTTCAATGGTAGAATACCAGCCTTCCAAGCTGGTCGCGTGGGTCCGATTCCCATCACCCGCTCCAAACTTGAGCCTGTAGCTCAGCAGGATAGAGCAACGGCCTTCTAAGCCGTGTGTCGGGAGTTCGAATCTCTTCAGGCTCGCCAGATGGTGGGTATAGCGCAGTTGGTTAGCGCGTCAGGTTGTGGCCCTGAAGGCCGTGGGTTCGAATCCCACTACTCACCCCACAACGAAAAATATCTCGGCAGTTGCCGAGCCGTAGGGGTATCGCCAAGCGGTAAGGCACCAGATTTTGATTCTGGCATTCGTTGGTTCAAATCCAGCTACCCCTGCCAGAAATGACTCACTAGCTCAGCAGGTAGAGCACCGCACTTTTAATGCGATGGTCCGGAGTTCGAATCTCCGGTGGGTCACCAAAAGCGTTCGAGGAGTGTTTAGTGGCACTCCTCGTTTCTTTTTTAAGCTCACGCAGCTTCTTTGACCCCATTATAAGCATTCTCCGTGCTTTAATATGCAAAAACGCTCGCCGACCGCACGATGCGGACAATTGCGAAAAGTAATGCGGCGGCATTGTTTTCGCATTTCACATCACCTCAAAATTCATTGAATTTCAACCCGTGCGTAGCAAGTGCCGGGCTTGCATTGCTAAAAGGAAATCGCCACAACCGACCGGCTTTACGACGACTCCCTTTGCAAAAGACGCATAAATGCTCCAATTTATGTAAGTATACGAAACGTGCACATAGATTTTACTGTGCAAAATAGAAACACTTTTCGTGTATTTGACTATGAAAACGGCACAATTTGATGCAAAAACAGGAAATAGCGTATTACGCACAAACAGTCTTTCGCCACTACTCCGTCCACATTGCAAATGGTTTCGCAAAGAAAGATAAACCCAAAATCGAAACACGTTTCGTGCTTTATCACTCTGCTTCGCAAACAAGCGAGCAAATCAAGCAAAACCGATTAAAAAAGCGCTCCGCCGCAAGACGGAGCGCCAATCGCCCATAACCGATTACCAGAACGCGTAATGACCGTTCATTGCACCGCTGACAATCGTGTAAAGAATCAGACCGAGGCAGACGCACATGAGCAACGCCTGCACAAGCGGCTTGTGAGTCCATCTGACGAATCTTTCGAACTTCTTGTTGTAGAACTCCCTCTCAAACCAATTCTTGCAGGTTATTTGCATATAACCGCCTATGCTGAGCGAGTTCGCGCGCACCAGATACCACAGACCGAAACCTCCGGGGAAACCGCCGCCCATCGTGGCAAGGCACGCTATTATGGGTGACGCAAGGAATCCGACGTGCATCAAAGACACCGACGCGGAAAATTCTCCCGTGACGAAAATCCAGTTCCAGATGGTGTAAGCCACAACCCAGGTGATTGTCGCCGCTTCGTTGAAACCGTTGGTGAAGTAATAGTCGTAACCTTCGCCCGGTCCTCCCGCTACGCCGCCCCAAGAGCCTTTCATGAAAAGCACGCCCACGGCAAGGAACAGACCGCTCACAAAGTTGAAATACTGTTTGTGTTTGAGATCGGTAAACGTAGCTTCGAGAATGTTGACCATCATGGCCACCATGACGATGTACTTGGAGTAAACCCCACCGAAATTGAAGATTACCGCAAACACCACGAGAACCCTGAGCGTTATAAGGGTTGCCAGTTTCAGTTTCTCGAAAAATACGGGTTTGGCAAGGAACAGCGTCAGCAACGAAGGAATCACTATCAGCGGAACGTTTGCCCAAATGGGATAAAACGCCGACAGTATAGCCATCCCCGTTATGGCAGCCGTAAACAGCACCCATTTAACGAGCATCTCTGCCTTGGGACGTTCTTCAAACCTGCCGATTTGCGGAACAAGGTGCGCGTCTCTGTCTACGATTTCGACGTTTTGTTCCTCCTCGGCCACGGTTTCGATGTCCAAAGCGATTTTGTTGTTGTCCATACAAAACTCTCCTATTTTTATTAGGAAAAATCTTCCCGTCGCTATTTTACATAACAAGCCGCGGTTTTTCAATAATCAAATTTAACGCAATGTCACTTTTCTCCGATAAATTTTCAATTCGTGGGCTTAACCGCGAATTATGAGTTCCGTGTCAAGCTGACGCTACGAAAAAACTTTGCCTTCACACTTCACAATGATATATTCGTCTCAATCAAGAAAAAGGCAAGGACGGTGCGCAATGAGTATTGTTGTCAACATTTATTATACGGGAACCGACCGAAACGAAATGGAATTCGCGGAAGAAACGGAGTCGTCCGGCATTGCCGACGCCGTATGCGCCGAAGACGGCAACATCTCTTACGAATATTTTTTCCGAAAAACAATCCGGAAACCGTGTTGCTAATCGACCGCTGGCGCGACCGGGCGGCAATAAATTTTCATCACAAAGCTCCCATGATGGAAGAAATCGACCCACTCAGAGATATGTATCGCCTGAAAATGCGCATCTAACGGTTTACGGAGCGGTAATCCTTCAAATTTCGAATCCCAATCCAAACAACTCAGACCCGCTCACGTTACAAAAAAGGGCGCAAAATGCGCCCAATCCTTACTGTGGTGCAGCCGAAGGGACTTGAACCCATACGGTTTCCCACCGGAACCTAAATCCGGCGCGTCTGCCAATTTCGCCACGGCTGCATAGCATTTTTTATTATATCATACGAAAGCGATATGTAAAGCGAATAAAATTCCGCATAAATGAGGAAATTTGCATTAAAACTGTTGCTTTTTCCAAAAGAGTTTGATATATTATAACTCGCTTGCGGGAGTGACTCAGTGGTAGAGTGTCACCTTGCCAAGGTGAAAGTCGCGGGTCCGAATCCCGTCTCCCGCTCCATTCCAAAGTTAGCGACGATGACCGCAACGTCTTGCGTATTCGTCGCGAAAAATGCGCCCTTAGCTCAGCTGGTAGAGCAACTGACTCTTAATCAGTGGGTCCCGGGTTCGAATCCCTGAGGGCGCACCAAAAACACCGTGCAAACGGTGTTTTTTTGCACCTCAAAGGGATTTGTATTAAAATACTGCCTTCGGCAACGAACCCGGGCACACCCGGCTGACGCTCATTGTGCACGATGCCGCTCCCGCGGCATCAATCCAGGTGCACAATTTCTCTAGGCGGAAGCCGCTGGTCTCTTCCGCCGAATCGACAAAGGAATTTTGTTTTTTATTGTTCGGCAAGCTTCAAAACGGGCTTGAAAACCCGCTTGCCATAATATATAATTTTTAAGGAAACTTTGCATTATCGCGCGTTTTGCGCATCGAAAGAAAGGAAGATTATGGGAAAACTTGTCTGCATGGGTGATTGCATTATCGATTTTCTGCCGTCTGCTCCCGGGGAGCTTACGTACACCGCGAAAATGGGCGGAGCGCCGGCAAACGTATGTGCGGCAGTAGCCAGACTCGGCGGAAAAGCCCATTATCTGGGCAAACTCGCGGACGACAATTTTGGCAAATTTTTGCTATCGGAACTTAAAAAATACGGCATCAAAACGGATTACACCGTAATTGACGGCAACTGCAAAACGGGGTTGGTCGTGGTAGACCTTTACAAAAACGGCGACCGCGATTTTTTCTTTTACCGCGACACTCCGGCAGATGCAAATCTGCATCCGCAGGAGCTCCGCTCCGACATGTTCGAAAAGGGCGACGTGCTTCATTTTTGCTCCATTTCACTTATGGAATCTCCAACGAAACACGCCCACATACAGGCGTTGAAATATGCCGTTGCGAACGGAACGACGGTCAGTTTCGACGTCAATGTCAGAATGCACCTTTGGAAAGACGCCGAAAAACTGAGGCAGACGGTGTTTGAGTTTTTGCCGTATGCGGACATGGTAAAGGTGACGGACGAAGAACTTCGGCTGCTGACAGGCGAAAGCTGCGCCGAATGCGAAATGCAGAGCGTGCAGTCTTTGCTTGAAAAGTCTCCTCGGGCAAAACTCGTGTTTGTCACAAAAGGCGAAAAAGGTTCTTCCGTGTACGACCGCAACCTGACCGCACGGCATTACCGCGCGGCAAAAGCAGACGTCGTTGACACGACGGGTGCGGGCGATTGTTTTATCGGAAGCGTAATATACAAACTGCTGAAAGGCGAAGCCGCACTCGACATAGATTCCGTCGACAGTGCCGTCGAATTTGCCACTCGCGCATGTGCATTCGTGATTTCCAGAAAGGGGGCGGCGAACGCAATGCCCTCCCTTTCCGATTTGCAATGAGGTGAAAAATGACTTCCGCGTTTTGCTCTTCGGAGAATAAAATCAATCCCAAATACGCAAAACCTCTGTTTTTTAAACGCAACCGTGTTTTCAGGAACTACGTCGGAGGTGCGGGGCTTGCCCTTCTGACGGGCGACGGTAGCACGGACGGCAACTTCCCCGAGGAATGGATTGCCAGCAAAGTGAAAGCCATAAACCCCATATACTTCGGAGAGCGCGACGGGGTGTCCGTAACGGAAGACGGAGAATATCTCGACAACCTGCTCGAAAAAGAGGCGACAACGCTGTTGGGAAGACGGCAATATGACTGTCTTGTCAAATATCTCGACAGCGCAATCAGACTGCCCGTCCAGGTTCACCCCACGCCTGATTTTTCCAAAAAGCATTTCGGCAGTCCTTACGGCAAAACGGAAGCGTGGCTGGTGCTCGCAAAGCGCGACGACAATGCAAAACTGTATTTCGGCTTCAAAGAAAAAACGGACGCCGAAACGCTGAAAAACTACGCGGACAGAAGCCTCGAAGAACGGGATATTCTCACCGAACTGATTACACCCGTGGAAGTGAACGTGGGCGACGTTTACCTGATAAACGCAGGGCTCATACACGCAATAGGCGCGGGCTGCACCATACTCGAAGTGCAGGAACCCACCGACTTCACCATTCAGATTGAGAACTGGTGCGGCGAATCGCGAGTCACGGAACAGGAGAAATATCTGGGGTTGGAGCGCGACACGGCAATAAGCATATTCGACTTTGACAAATTCGGAGAACAAGCAGTTAAAGAGGCAAAAATTACGCCTGAAACCCTGTATTGCGACGATAACATAAAAATCGAATCGCTGATAGATTACACCGACACGCCGTGTTTTGCGGAAAAGAGATACACGCTGAAAGACGGGTCCGTCGTTATGAATTTCGGTCCGTGCGTATGGACAATCGTGGACGGCGAAGGTTATATTTCGGGAGAAAACTATCACCGCAACGTACACAAAGGCGACTACTTTTTCCTGCCCTATGCGGCGCAGGGAAAATTCTCCTTGAAAGGCAATCTGGTGGCGGTGGAATGTCTTCCCGGCAGACAGGACTGACATAGCGACGGCTTCGGCAGTCGTATTTTTGATAAGGGGAGGAATCAAAAATGAGTTTCGTCAAGAAAGCGTTGACGTGGTCTTTTCCCGTAGCGGAAAAACCGATGGGCGACTATTCCCGCCGCGAGGGCACGGCGTTTTTGATAGGAATGCTCGGCCAAAACATGATTTACAACATCATAGGCGCCGCACTTTCTCTTTTCTACACGGACATTCTGCTGGTGGACATTGCCGTCGTCGGCGTCATTTTCACTCTATGCCGCGTGTGGGACGCTCTGAACGACCCGATTATGGGTTTCATTCTTGACCGCACCAAATCGCGGTGGGGGAAATGTCGTCCTTACCTCAAATTCATGCCGCTTCCCGTTGCAATCGTGACTCTCCTGCTCTTTATGCCGATTTCGGACTGGCCAATGAGCGCAAAAATCATCTATCTCGTGATGATATACTTTCTGTGGTCTCCCGTGTACACTTTGTGCGACATACCTCTGTGGAGCCTGCCCTCACGTATGGTTCCCGACGAAAAAAAGCGCACGAGACTCATTTCCGCGGCGCGCGTCGTAGGCAACTGCGGTGCCGTTGTCACGGCCCTTTACGCGCCCATGAAAAACGCCATAGGCGCGGTCAACCTCGGCATATTCCCCAACGAAGGGCTTGCAAATCACGCGGGATATTTCTCACAGCAACAGGGTTATCTGTTCACTACGTTGATAATCGTGGTAATCGGAATGTTGCTTTTCAAAGTGATTTTCCCCTTCGTACGAGAAAGAGTCGAGGAGGTCAACCCGCAGCAGACCGGCGTAAAGGATGCGCTGCGCACCGTCAAAGCGAACACGCCCTTTTTGCGCGTGTTCGTATCGGGAATACTCGGTTGCACGAAAACGCTGTTGCTGACAGCGGGAATGTATTTCTGCAAATGGGTGATGGGCAACGGCGACGAAGGGCTGTGGCTCATATATCTGGGAGCGCCGTTTATGGCGGGAATGCTGTCGTCGATGGCACTGACGCCCGTGTTCGGAAGCAAGTTCACGAAAAAGAAACTGTATCTTTGGACGTCCTATCTCAGCGCCGTACCCGCCCTCGTGATGTTTTTTGCCTGCTTCACCAGCCTGACTTCTCTTCACGAGCCGGGATTTTTGGCGCTTATAATCATAATGCTGGCGTGTTTCGGTTTTTTGAGCGGCTTTACAATGGCCTTGCAACCCGTCATGATTGCCGACAGCGTTGATTACATCGAATGGAAAACGGGCAAACGCAACGACGGTATCTTTTTCAGCGGACTCACCTTCAACTCAAAACTCTCGTCCGGCATTGCCATTCTGATTTCCAACGTCTTGCTGGGCTTTGTGAGCTACACCGAGGTCATAGACGTTTTGGCAAAACAAATCAAACAAGCCACGGACGCGGGTCAGACGCTTTCTCTCAATTTCGCCGCAGAGTACCCCGAAATCACGATAATGATGTTCGTGCTGATAACGATAGTACCCGCCCTCGGTTGCATACTGCAGGCTCTGCCGATGCACGGTTACGAAATCACGGATTCCAAACTCGCGGAAATAAGAGAAGAAAATGCGGAACGCCGCCGCAGATTGGGCGAAACTTCCGCGTGCGAAGAAGTCGACAAATTAACTGCCGACGGCTCATGCGGTGTTGAAAAAACCGCCCTTTGCGAAGACTCGCGCGAAGCCGACGCTTCCCCCGGAGAAAACTCCGCACAGAACGACGAAACTCTTTCCGACGGAACTTCGGAAACAAGCGATGTCAAAGATTTTTCTTCGGACGACGAATGACCACCTCCGCACACAAACAAAAAAAGCGACGCGTTTCCGCGTCGCTTTTCTTTTGCTCTGATTTGCGCCGGCTTGACTGAATCGCACAAGACGGCACTGCGCCGCAATACGGTTTTTTGTACTCGGCGTTTCTGCACAACAAGGCGCACGCCGAAGTATTGCGCTATCTATTGCGCTATCTTTCGAAATAAAGCGTCTTTATTTCGTAAGGCTTGAAATCGGTTTCTCCGCTGCTCTCCGACAATTTGCGTTCCCTCATATCCGCAAGATAAACCCTTTTGTAAGGCAACGTCGTTTCCACCGCGGCTTTGACCGCTTTGCCTTCGTTTTCGTAAAGCCTCACGACGAAACCGCCGCCGTCGTCCGCGGGTTTAAGTGTTTCGGCAACGACGTTGCCTGCTGAAACTTTGAGCAAAGGCACGTTTCCGTCGCAGCCCGCCGCCTCCACAGGAGCAATGTTGAAAAGATAAGAGTGTTTCGGCACTTCGGCTTCGAAGCAGTCGCCCGTGTGAGGACAGAACGCATATCTGAAACGGTGACGACCGCGGTCGGCGGTTCTGTCGGGATAAACGGGAGAGCGCAAAAGATTCAGGCTGATGAGTCCGTCCTTGACGCGATAGCCGTACTTGCAATCCGACATCACGGCACAACCGTAATCCCCGTCCGAAACGTCCACATACTTGTGCGCACATATCTCGAATTGTGCCCAGTCCTTTTTATTGTCGGTACGAGTGGAACGCGCGATGTTGCCGAACTGAATGTCGCACACAACCTTGTCCGAATACACGGACGGCATGAATTCCGCCCTCAACATTCTGTGCGTTTCGTGCCAATCCACGGAAGTGTCGAATTCGACGTACGGACACCCGTCCGTCAGAACCGTCCTCTGCACCAGATTCGAAGAGCCGTAAACGTATTCCGTTTCCATCACTGCGGAAGCCCCGTCGATGTAGGAACGCGACGACACGGCACGGAACGTACGTGGCTTGCGCTTGGTGTAATTTATGTCGATGTCCCAGGCGTTGTACATCAACTTTTTATCGTAATAGACGTTTAATCTGTTCAAAAAGCCTTTGTTAAACTCTTTTCCCGTATTTTTATCGATGAGGGACGCTATGCTTCCGTCGGGCGCGAAAACGGCTTTAAGCACATCGTTTTCTATGCTGTTTTCCGACACGGCGATGCTCTTCGGCGTCTCCGTTTCGTGCGGTACGCCAAATCCGTACGCTTCCGCATGGTAGCGGTACAGCTTGCCGTCCCTTTGCAGATATTCATCTCTTTCAAACGGCGCGGGATTGAAAAAACATTGCTCCTTCCCTTCGGACAAATGCTCCGTGACGTCGCGCGTGAGTTCCGCGATTCTGCCCGTCAGTTTCCCGTACGCCTCGTCGGTTTCTGCATATACCCTGGTGATGGAAGACCCGGGCAATACGTCGTGGAACTGATACAGCAGAATCTCTTTCCAGACACCGTCGACAGCCGCCCGAGGATAAGAAAAACCTTTGCTTTCGGCAAGAGCCCCGAGTGCTTCCAAGGTGTGCAACGCATACTCGCACTTGCGGTTGGACTTCTTGTTGTTGCTCTGCGTGGTATAAGTGCCCTGGTGTTTTTCCAGATAAAGTTCGCCCTTATAGGACGGATAATCGGCACGTTTGGCGTCCAGTCTGCGGAAGAAATCCCCCGCCTTTCCGAAATTCACCTTGGGCAGTCCGTAAGTGTCGCGGTATCTCGAAATGAGCTCGATATTAGCTTCGCAGGGTCCGCCTCCGCCGTCACCCGCGCCGAACAACATCAACGCTTCGCCCGACACTTTGTCCTTCTTCTTGTGGTTGCGGTAAAGCTCCGCAAGGGACGGTGCCGCCCCCGAACTGTTGTACGTATTGGCGGGCAAGAGGTGCACAAGGACTTCGTCGTCGGAAGTACCCTGCCATCTGAACGTCTGCAACGGAAACTCGTTGTGCTCGTTCCAGCTGATTTTCTGAGTCATAAAATATTTCAGTCCGCAGCCCTTGATAATCTGCGGCAATGCCGCCGTATATCCGAACACGTCGGGAAGCCAGCAGTTGTTGACTTCAACGCCGAACTCCGTTTCCCAAAAACGCAACCCGTAAACGAACTGTCGAATGAGAGATTCCCCGCCCGTAAGATTGGTGTCGCACTCCACCCACATTCCGCCCTGAGGTTCAAAACGCCCCTCTTTCGCGGCGAGAAGCACTTTTTCGTATAATGACGGATATTTGTTTTTGAGCCACTCGAATTCCTGGGGCTGGCTGGCACCGTAAACGTATTGCGGAAACTTTTTCAGATTGGCGAGAGCCGTGGAAACGGTGCGTGCCGCCTTTCTTTCCGTTTCGCGCAAAGGCCAAAGCCATGCAAGGTCGAGGTGGGAATGTCCTACGGCTGTGACGGTGAGGTCGCTGTCCGAAGGACGGTTGAGCATTGCTTGTATGACGGCGGAAGCGGCGTCGCGTTTGCCTCCGACATACAAAAAATAGGCCTTGTTCATTGCCGCCGCAAGCTCACGCCTGCGCCCGCCTTTCAGCACAACTTTCAGAAACGCCGCCGCAAGATAATCGAAATAGAATCTGTACGCGCTTTCGTCGAGGTACACGAGGTCGGCTCTGCGCAGTCTTCCGCAGAAAATCTCTTTGCCGAAAGCGCCGTTGAAACCGCAATCGAACCAAAGGTCCACTTTGCCGTCCGACGGCACCGCCACAACGCTTTTGCCTATCGGCGGATTGAAATACTCCGCCACGCCGCCTATGTTGAAGACGTGCGATATGCCTCTCAGCGGAGTCCCGTCCGCGGAGTACGCCAACGCCTCTCCGAAAAAGTCCACGGCAACGCACATATTCTTTCCGACATACTCTTGCGGAATCTCCCCCGTGACACGGAACCAGGCGCAACCGAAAAGCCCGCCCCACGAACGGCCGCGGCGGACGGGTCTCTGTCCGTCGCCGCGCGCCTCGAAAGGAACGGGCTCTTTTGACGGCGAAAACGACACTTTAAGTCGCTTTACCGTCTTGTAAACATTGCTTTTCAAAAAAATTATGCGCGTTACGTCAATTGGTTGCAAAAGCAACTTCAAGTCTTCCAACACGTCCATATTTCCCCCTGCGACCGCTTGCGGTTCAGTTTTTATAGCTGTGTATGGGAGCGGGAATCCTGCCGCCGCGGGCAATGAACGCGTCTGCGTTTCCCTTGCCGACGGGCATTATGGGAGCGTGCCCCAACAAACCGCCGAACTCGACGTCGCCGCTGTTCTTGCCCCACACCGGAATCACTCTCACCGCCGTGGTCTTGTTGTTGATGACGCCTATTGCCGCCTCGTCGGCGATGATTGCCGACACGGTTGCCGCCGAAGTGCTGCCCGGTATGGCTATCATATCCAGCCCCACGCTGCATACGGACGTCATGGCTTCCAGTTTTTCGAGCGACAGCGCGCCCGCGCGCACCGCCTCAATCATGCCTATATCCTCGCTGACGGGAATGAATGCGCCCGAAAGTCCGCCGACGTGCGAACTTGCCATGGTGCCGCCCTTTTTGACTGCGTCGTTGAGCATTGCAAGGCAAGCCGTGGTGCCGTGTGCGCCGACGACGGAAAGCCCCATCTCTTCCAGCACTTCCCCCACGCTGTCGTTTCTCACGGGAGTGGGAGCAAGCGAGAGGTCCACAATGCCGAACTCCGCTCCGAGTTCCGCCGCCGCTTCTCTGCCCACCAACTCGCCCATTCGCGTGATTTTGAAAGCGGTGTCCTTGATTGTCTCGGACAACACGTCACAGCTCTCTCCGCGAATCTGTTCCAACGCAGCTTTTACCACGCCGGGACCGGAAATTCCGACGTTGACAACACAGTCGCCTTCGCTCACTCCGTTGAAAGAGCCCGCCATGAAAGGATTGTCCTCCACGGCGTTTGCAAATACGACGAGTTTGGCGCAACCTATGCTGTCAAGGTCCGCCGTAAGGCGCGCGGTTTCTTTTACCACCTCACCCATAAGAGCGACGGCGTCCATGTTTATGCCGGCACGAGTGGAACCAACGTTGACGCTGGCGCACACCCTGTCCGTGCAGGCAAGCACTTCGGGAATGGTGAGAATGAAATCTCTCTCCTCCTTTGTCATGGACTTCTGCACGAGTGCGGTATAGCCGCCGATGAAATCCACTCCCACTTTCTTTGCCACTTCGTCCATGGCAAGCGCAATCTGTCTGTAACCGCCGCTTGCCGCGCCTATGAGGCTGACGGGAGAAACGGATAACCGCTTGTTGACGATGGGAATCCCGTACTTGGACTGAATCTTGTCCGCCGTGGCTTTCAGGTTGCCCGCCTTGTCCGCGAGTTTGCGTGCGACGTTCAGTGCCGTACGGTCGGGGTCGTCCGAAATGCAATCGAACAAACTGACGTGAAGCGTTATTGTGCGGATGTCGAGGTGCTGGTCCTTTATCATCCGTATGGTTTGGATAATCTCTTTACAATTGAGCATAACTACCGCCTAAATTCTGTGCATGGAATTGAAAATGTCCTCGTGCTGAACGCGTATCTCCACGCCGAGTTCAGCCGCGACGGACTGTAGCGCCGCGTTGATTTCGCCGATGGCGGGACCGTCGTCGCGAACGGAAATCATCATAATCATGGTGAAATAGGTGTCCTGCATGACGGTCTGGGAAATATCCTCGATGTTGATGTCCATTTCGTACAGTTTGTATGCGACTTTGGCGATTATGCCCGTGCGGTCTCTTCCGATTACAGAAACGATGGCTTTCATAAGCCCTCCGAAAAACTTTTTTGTAATTATATCATAACGCGTCGCCGAAAGGCAATTAAACTGCAAAAGAACGCACGACGATTATGTGTGCATACACGGACTTTTCCCGACCTTGTTCTTTTGCACACACCGCTTCCCTGCGGTTAATGACTGCAACGAAACGTCATTCACTCGCCGCCGCAGAACCCTGTCCGTAAACTTTATTTCCGAAAAAAGAGTTTCCCGCCTTTCCGGGCGGGAAACAAGCTTGCCGAAAACGCATAACGAGCGCTTTTTCGTCTTTGTTTAACGCGTTTTGCTCCCGTGCCGGAAGTCAGGCGCGCAATGTGGACAAAGGAGAATGTCA
This sequence comes from uncultured Clostridia bacterium, assembly GCA_944349635.1. Lineage (GTDB taxonomy): Bacteria > Bacillota > Clostridia > Christensenellales > CAG-917 > Limadaptatus. The sequence continues at coordinate 92,938 of CALVNH010000004.1, forward strand.
CAGCAAAATACAGATGACGCCGCCCTTGCCCTCGTTGACTATTCTGCCGAGCGTCTTTTTGAGTTTCAGTTCGGCGTCGGCGGGAATGTTGGTCAGTTTGTTGTTGATTCCGTCCGCGACTAGAGAAGAAAGCGAGCGTCCGAAAATGTTGGTTTCCCAGATTGCCTGCTTGTTGTCCTCAAAATCTCCGAGCATACTGTTGACGAGCTCCGAACTCTGCTGTTCGCTGCCGACGATGGGGCGGACTTCCGTTTCGACGTCGACTTTCATAATGTGCAGTGAAGGCGCGCTGGCTTTCAGTTTCAGCCCGTACTGCTGACCCTGACGTATGATTTCGGGTTCTTCCAACACCATTTCTTCCATGGTGGGCAGCACAATGCCGTAGCCCAACTTGTCCACCTGTTCCATGGCGTCGAGCAGTTTTGCCGTCTTGTTCCTCGCGCGGGCAAGCTGTTTGAGGTGCGAAAGCAAAGCGAAATCGTCTGCGATTTCCATGTCGCATTCCTTGCTTGCCACTTTGAAGAATACGTCCTCTTTGGGATTCACCGCCACATGGATTCTGCCCTTTCCGGCATCGAGTTCTACCTTGTCGGGAGTCTTCCAGAACTCCTTGTCCTCAAAGTAGGCATCCACCTCGACGTAATCCTTCATCTTGACGATTTTTTCTCCGAGAGCCTTGACTGCCGCCACGATTTCTTTCACGACGTCGTCCTCGGGAGTCAACGCCTGCACCCAACGCGGCAACTCGAAATCCACCATTCTCACGCCGAATTCCAACAGAATGCTTTCCATAATGCGGCTGATGTCGCCTTCGGACATGTCGAGTGCGTTGACAATACAGACGGGAGCGTCATACTTCTCTTCCAACTCGGTTTTGAGTGCATACGCGGCTTCGGATAAAGGGTCGACGGTGTTGAGCACCACTGCAAAAGGCTTGCCAACCTGTTTGAGTTCGGCAACCACCCTCTCTTCCGCGGGAACGTAATCCGCGCGGGAAATGTCGGTGAAAGAACCGTCCGTGGTGACGACAAGAGCCACGGTGCTGTGCTCTTTGATAACTTTTTCCGTGCCGAGAGCCGCCGCCTCGGAGAAAGGCATTTCCGAGTCAGACCACGGAGTCATCACCATGCGCTCCTTTCCGTCCTCTTTACTGCCGAGAGCCCCTTCCACCATATAACCCACGCAGTCTATAAGCCTCATATTGACGGCGAGATTGTCCGAAAAGATTACTCTTGCGGCGTCTGCGGGCACGAACTTGGGTTGCGTGGTCATGATGGTCTTGCCGTCCGCCGATTGCGGAATCTCGTCGACGGCGCGTGCGCGCACGTCCTTATTCTCGATACCGCCCACGACCAGCTTTTCCATAAACTGTTTGATGACTGTGGACTTGCCCGTCCTCACGGGACCGACCACGCCCACGTAAATATCACCCCCCGTGCGGTTGGCGATATCGCGATAAAGGTCAAATTTATCCATAAAACTCCTCCATTTGCGGTTTGCTAAACTTTATGAGAGGAACTTGCGGAATATGACTCGACGAAAAAACGCTTGATTTCCGGCACACAAAAAAAGCGCGCCCCGTTTGAGGACGCGCCTGTAAGTTTCTGTTGTTCGGGCGGCAAAGTCGCCGCGCCCGATTCAGTTTTCGCCGAAAACCTTTTTGAGCACGTGTTCCATTCTCGCCTGACGGATGGCGGAAATCATCACGTCGACTGCGAATTCCATTTCTTCGAGAGAAGGCACGGACGGTGCGACGCGGATATTGCTGTTGAGGTCGTCGAGTTTGTAAGGGAACGTGGCTCCCGCCGCCGTAAACTTGACGCCCGCCGTCGCGGCAAGTTCCACTATTCTCTTCGCGCATGACTTCACGTCCACGGAAATGAAATATCCTCCGCGGGGTCTGGACCATTTCACGAAACGGTCTCCGTCGAAAGCCTCAGTGAACTTTCTGTCGAACAGCTCGAATTTGGGACGCAAAAGCGCGGCGTGCTGAGCCATGATTTTCTTGATGTTGTCCAGGTTTTTGAGGAAGTTGACGTGCATGACCTGGTTGACCTTGTTTGCGTTGATACACTTGAAAAACATCTTGGCGTTGATGTCCTTGATATTCTCTTCCGACGCGGCGATTGCAGAAATACCGCTGCCCGCGAACGTGATTTTGGAAGTGGACGCAAAGGAATAAATCCTGTTTATCGTGCCCGCCTTGCGCGCGACGTCGAAGATGTTTTTGAGATGGTCGTCCGTGTCGTAAAGACTGTGCACGACGTATGCGTTGTCCCAGAAAATGCGGAAGTCCGCCGCCGCGGTTTTCATCGTTGCGAGACGTTCCACCACGCTGTCGGAGAAAACAATGCCCGTGGGGTTGGAATATTTGGGCACGCACCAGATGCCTTTGATGGTGTCGTCCTCTCTCACGAGAGCTTCCACGACGTCCATATCGGGACCGTCCTCTTTCATCTGGACGGTAATCATCTCAATGCCGAACTGCTGGCATATTGAGAAATGTCTGTCATAGCCGGGAGCGGGACAGATGAACTTTACCTTTTTGAGGCTGTTCCAGGGAGTGCCGCCCAAAACGCCGAACTGCTTCGCAAAATGGACGAGAGTGTACATAAGGTCGAGACTGCTTCCGTCACCGACGAAAACCTCCTCGGGTTTGACACCGAAAATCTCAGCGAACAATACCTTGCAAGCTTTGGTTCCGCCCAACGCACCGTAGTTGCGGGCGTCCGCGGCTTCTGCGGAATAGTCGTAATTTGCGGCGTCTTTGAGCATCGGCATCGCGATTTCGAGTTGCTCCTTGGAAGGTCTGCCTCTCGTCATATCGACGTTTCTGCCCTCTTTGACATATTTTTTGAAACGCTTCTGCTCTTCGGCAAGCAGAGCTTCAAGCTCGGGTTTGGAAAAAGATTTGTAATCCATAAAACCTCCCGGGGATATACCCGTTATTCGAACCCGTACCGTTCAAAACGGACGGGATAATCCGTACAAGTGTCGATTTCTCACAATATTATCACACATTGCGTCGGAACGCAAGTGCGAAAATGCGTCAATCTTCGCTGTTTTTCCTTATATTCAATCTTATGGGAGTGCCGTCGAAATCGAAACTCCTGCGCAACGCATTCTCGAGATAACGCTTGTAGCTGAAATGCATGAGTTCCGGGTCGTTGACCTTGACGACGAATGTGGGAGGAGAAACGGCGACTTCCGTAATGTAGAAAATTTTGAGACGGTTGCCCTTTTTGGACGGCGGCTCGCTTATGCGAATGGCGTCCTGCAAAACCTCGTTCAGAAGCCCCGTGGCAATTCTGCGGCGGCTGTTTGCCAGTACCTGCCTGCACACGGGCAACAGGGTTTCCGCCCGCTTTCCCGTTTTTGCGGATATGTAAACCGATTTGAAATAGTCCATGAACTTCAAATCTTCCGCCAGCTTCTTCTGAAACTTGTCCACCGTGTAAGTGTCCTTGTCCACGATGTCCCACTTGTTCATCACTATAACGGACGGCTTGCCTTGTTCGTGAACGTAACCCGCGATTTTGACGTCCTGTTCCGTCATTCCCTCCGCGGCGTCGCACACTATCACGGCGACGTCGGCGCGGCGCACGGCAAGCAGGCTGCGCATTACGCTGTACTTTTCCAAATCTTCTTCGACGCTCTTCTTCTTGCGAATGCCCGCCGTGTCGATAAGCACATAACGGTCACCGCCCACCGTAAGTTCGGTGTCTATGGCGTCGCGCGTTGTGCCTGCCACGTTGCTGACAATGACTCTCTCGTAACCCAGAAGTCTGTTCACCAAAGAACTCTTGCCTGCGTTTGGCTTTCCGACGATGGCGATTTTGATTGTGTCCTCGTCCTCGTCGGGAGCGACCGTCGGCACGGCTTCTATAACCGCGTCCAACAGTTCGCCGAGCCCCTTTCCCTGTGCCGCGGAAACCGCGTAAGGTTCGCCGAATCCCAAAGAATAGAACTGATATGCCGCGTGCAGTTCGTTGTTGTCGATTTTGTTTACGGCAAGAATGACGGGTACTTTCGCCTTGCGGAGATAAGCCGTGATTGCTTCGTCGTCGAGAGTAAGCCCCGTTTTGCCGTCCACGACGTAGACTATGGCGTCCGACGCTTCCACGGCGATTTCTACCTGGGTGCGGATGTGCATCCACATCTCGTCCTCGCTTTTGAGTTCCAGCCCGCCCGTATCGATGAGCGTAAACGCGTGTCCGCACCACTCGCAGTCGGCGTAAACGCGGTCGCGGGTAACGCCCGGAGTGTCTTCCACAATGGAAATACGTTCGCCCGCAAGGCGGTTGAAGAGCGTGGATTTTCCCACGTTGGGTCTGCCTACGATTGCAACTAGAGGTTTGTTCATAATTCCTCCGCGGCGAAGTGCGCCGCCAACGCGCTCACGAAATCGCTTCCGTTGTGCGCCACGGTGATGACGGGAACTCCCAGTTTTTCGGAGACCTCTTTCACCGTTACGTTATCCAAAAAAACATCGCCGAACTCTCTCAGCATATTGTCGGGAACAACGACGGCGTCCAAGCCCGTCGCGTCCGTCTGCGCCACGATATCGCCCGCGGTCACAAGCCCCGCAACGGTAATCGTTTTGCCGAAAAAGTTGTTTATTATACCGAAAACTTTGCTTGAAGTGCCGATTTTGCCGTCAAGCTCCGTCATCAGCTTTTCGAGATACGGAGCGAAATCCACCCCCGTTACGAATCCTAGTTTTGCGCCGAGAGCAAGATTTCCGTTGCGGGAAAGGTCGTATGCGACGTTGTCGAAAAACTCCGCAAACAAGCCCACTCCGTTTTCGATTTGCTCGAAATCGCCGTAGTATGAATATTCCCGCGGAGAAAGCCCCGCCTTTATGTAATATTCGTCCGAACACCAGCAGAAACCGCCGAACTCCCCGTTCAATCTCTCCGTGAGGCGAACCGTCGCGAGGGATTCTTCCTTTGTGGCACAGCGGATTTCACGCAGTCCTTTTCTGTGTGCGGTGAGTCCCACGGGCACAACCGCAACGGTTTCCACTCCTTCGACGGAATGCAATCCCCGTATGCTCTTTTCCAGTTCCTCTCCGTCGTTAATGCCGGGCACTATGACGAGTTGGGTATGCATTTTTATGCCGTGCGCACCGAGCGTCCGCATTGTGTCGATGAGCTTTTCCGTGGCGGGATTTGTGACAAGACTTCTGCGCACGGAATCCGTGAACGCGTGAACGGAAACGTAAAGTGGACTGAGTTTCAGTCGGATTATCCTCTCAACGTCCTCTTCGTTTATATTGGTAAACGTGACGTAGCTGCCGCTGATGAAACTGTAACGGTAGTCGTCGTCCTTGACGTAAAGAGTGTCGCGCATACCGCGCGGGAGCTGGTCGACGAAACAGAACACGCACTTGTTTTTGCAACGGACGGGTTTCATCTCGCCGTCGAATTCCATTTCGAGGCTGTCCTCCGCTCTCTTGCGCACCCTGATTGTCTTTCGCTTCCCTTCTCTCTCGACAACGACGTCGAAGCGGCTTTCGTTGTCGTAATAGAGATAATCGAGCGTATCTCTCATGCAATGTCCGTCAAAGGACATCACCGTGTCGCCGACGCGGAAACCCTGTTTTTTTGCTACCTTCCCAAGTGCGACGATTTTAGGCATAATCAGGTCCCGATGTAACTGGTCAGATAATTGACGATGTTTTCGACGGAATACATTTCCGTCCACTTTTCGCCGTTCTCGATAAAGACCGAGGCCGTGTCGGTCTGCATGAGTTTGTAGATGAGAGCCACGACGTCGATGGTGTCGGCGGCGCGCATAACCAGGTTCTTCGACACGAGATAATCCAGATTCGCCGCCGCGAAATCGTTGTCGGAAAACGAAATGACGGGCTTGCCCATCTTGAAACACTTGTAAAGCACAGAGGGGTCGTAACGCGTAATCACTATGTCGCTCACGGAAAGATATTCGTCGAACATCTCTTCTTTTGAGAGCAACACGATGTTGTTTCCTCCGCTTTCGGCAGCGTCGGCAATCGCACGCAACGACGGAGTGAGGCGGGTATCCTCGAAATAGCACACTACGTTGACGATGCTTCCCTGGTCGGCAAGCAGTTTCAACGTTTCGGCGACGCCATCCTTTGCCGAGGCATTCAAAAAGACTGTCGTGGTCTTTGGAAGCCCCAGTTCCTGTTTTTTGGTTTCCACCTCTATGGGAGTGACTTTTTCGGCGTCGAAAGGCAATCCCATGGTCATGATTTTACGGGACGGAACGCCGTTTTTGACGAGTTCGGCCTTGATGTCGCCGTTTTCCACTATGTACGCGTCGGCAGCACCGTCGGCGGCAAAATGCTTGCGCAGAACGAAGCTGTCGGGAATGTTGATGACGTTATGCCCGAAGCCCGCTCTCTCCTTTGCTTCCGCCACGGCACAATGCGCGTACGGCGTGACAGTGAGCAGAAATTCGGGATTGTAGCGCTTGACGGCGTTGGCAATCCGACGCACTCTGCCTTTCAGTTTGTCCGCACTTTTTTTGGAAGGTTTTCCTTTCAGAATCTGTTGCGGCGTGGTCTTTTTTGCGACAAGCAACTTGTATTCGTCGTTGAGGAACATCAGTCCGTCCAAACGCGAAATTTTGTTGAAGCGGGTGTCGTAGCGAGTTTCGTTCAGCACGACGACGTTGTGTGTGCCCACTTTGCGGATTGCCTCCGCAAGCACTTCCGAAACCTTGCCGTATTCGTCCGTGGACGTCATTATGAGAACTACGGGTTTCCTCTCCATATCTCCTCCGCGTCGGAATCAGTCCTCAACGATTATCGGAATGATAATCGGGAATTGTCTGTCGCGATAGAACAGTTTTCTGACGGCTTTCTTTACTGCACGTGCCAGTTCGTTGAGAGAGTTTTCGTCGAAGTCCGCTCCGTTCACGGTGTCGCGCACGGTATCGGCAATCTCCTTCTCTATCTCTTCCGTGAGGTTGAATCCACGCGCGATGACGTCGCAATCGCCTGCCAGCACGCCCTTTTCGAGATTTACGGAAGCCAGCACCAGCAACATTCCGTACTCGGCAAGGCTGCGTCTGTCGGAAATGACGGAATTTCCGTCTTCCAGCACGACTCCGTCCACGTACACGTTGCCTGCCGTGACATTGGAATGCTGTTTGAGGCTGTTTGCGTTGACGCCGTAAACCTCGCCGATGTTGGGAATGACGACGTTGCTTTCGCGAACGCCGGAATTCTTCGCTATCTCCGCGTGCTTGAACTGATGACGATACTCTCCGTGCACGGGCATAAAGAATTTGGGGCGCACTAGGGAAAGCATTATTTTGAGTTCCTCTTCATAGGCATGTCCGGAAACGTGCACGTCGTTCATCGCCTCGTAAACCACGTTGGCTCCGCGGCGGAAAAGATTGTTTATGACGTCGTAGACGGACTTTTCGTTGCCGGGAATGGGCGTGGACGAGAGCACCACCACGTCGTCGGGGCCTATGGACACCTTGTTGAAGTCGCCTCTGCTCATGCGGTTGAGCGCACTGCTGGGCTCACCTTGCGAACCCGTGGCGATGACGACCACCTTTTCGGGCGGCAGTTTGCCGGCTCCGTCGGCAATTATTCCTTTCGGTATCTGCAACTCGCCCACACGCGAGGCGACGTCCACTATGCCTTTCATGCTTCTGCCCGCCAACACGACCTTTCTGCCGTACTTCTCCGCAAGCCACAATATCTGCTGAACGCGGTAGTTGGAAGAGGCGAAACAAGCAACGACGATGCGTTTGTCGGGGTTGGACACGAAAATGTTTTCCAGCCCTTGCCCCACCACCATTTCGGAAGTGGAAGAACCCTTCCGCTCCACGTTGGTGGATTCGCCGAGCATGAGCATGACGCCCTTTGCGCCGATTTCCGCAATGCGCTGCAAGTTGGTCTTCTTGCCGTCGATGGGAGTGTTGTCGATTTTGAAGTCGCCCGTTACGAAAATAATTCCGAGGGGCGTGGTGACGGAGAGCGCGCAGGCTCCCGCCATGGAGTGCGCCACTTTGATAAACTCCACCTCGAAACACCCCAGGCGTACACAATCGCCCTCTTTTACCTTGATGAGTTTGGCTTTGAGGCCTCTGTCGCTCAACTTGCGTTCCAGCATGCCGAGAGTGAGAGCCGTACCGTAAACGGGAACGCGCAGTTCGTCCGCATAATACGGAATGGCTCCTATATGGTCCTCGTGACCGTGCGTCAGCACGATGCCGCGAACCTTGTCGATATTTTCTTTGATATACGTGATGTCGGGGAGAATTGCGTCGATGCCGGGACTGTCCTCGCGCGGAAATTCCACGCCGCAATCCACGATGATAATGTCGTCGCCGAATTCGAGGGCTGTCATGTTTTTTCCTATTTCGCCCACGCCGCCCAGAAAAATCACTCTGACGGATTTTGCCATATTGCTCCTTTGCGGGAACCTCTTTCCCGCGGTATCTGTTTCGGATTTCTGAAATTAGCTTATATTATAATAAATTTTACAGGAATAATCAACTCTATAACATCCTCAAAAAATATACCCGTAAAACTTATGTTTTATCGCGTTTTTCTTGTCGATTTTCTTTACATCGACGAAGTTTTGGATATATAATGCTGTATGATTTTAATAATTATCACAATTCAGGAGGCACTATGAGAGTTTACAATTTTTCCGCAGGTCCCAGCATGCTCCCCTTGGAAGTATTGCAGGAAGCAGGCAGACAAATCACGGATTACGAAGGCAGCGGCATGAGCGTCATGGAACTCAGCCACCGCGGCAAGGTATACGAACCCATTCACAACGAATGCATCGCTCTTATCCGCGAACTGATGAACATTTCCGACGAATACGACGTGTTGCTCGTTCAGGGCGGAGCTTCCACCCAGTTCGAAGCCGTCCCGCTCAATCTGCTCAAAAAAGGTCGCGCCGACTACGTCGTGACGGGCAACTTCTCCAAAAAGGCATACAAAGAAGCCGGCAAATACGGCGATATCCGCCTTGTCGCCTCCTCCGAAGACAAGAATTTCACCTACATTCCGAAAGTCACCCGTGCCGATTTCAGAGACGACATAGACTATGTCCACATCACCGAAAACAACACCATCTTCGGCACCAAATGGCACTATCTGCCCGACTGCGGCGCCAACCTGGTTTCCGACATGTCCTCCTGCATCATGAGCGAAGTCGTCGACGTCAACAAATACTCCCTCATCTATGCCGGCGCACAGAAGAACCTCGCTCCCGCAGGCGTCACCCTCGTCATCGTCAAAAAAGAGCTGCTCGGCGGCGAAATGGACATCTGCCCCACCATGCTCAAATACTCCACGCAGGCGAAGGAAAACAGCCTCTACAACACTCCTCCCTGCTGGCCCATCTACGTCATGATGCTCAACATGCGCTATCTCAAAAAGATGGGCGGAGTTCCCGCAATGGAAAAAATCAACCGCGAGAAAGCGGCTATGCTCTACGACTTCATCGACAACTCTTCCTTCTACCTCAACAAGGTCAACCCCGAAGACAGATCGATGATGAACGTTCCCTTCGTCACCCCTTCCGCGGAGCTCGACGCACAGTTCGTCAAAGAAGCGGAGCAGAACGGCCTGGTCTCTTTGAAAGGTCACCGTCTCGCGGGCGGTATGCGCGCAAGTATCTACAACGCAATGCCCGTCGAAGGCGTCAAGGCACTCATCGACTTCATGAAGAAGTTCGAAAAGGAAAACAAATAAGGAGTTCTTATGGACATACTCAAACTCAACGCAATCTCTCCTCTTGCCGATAAAATCCTGGAAGGATACACTCTCACCGAAGAGAGCGAGAGTCCTGCGGGAATCCTGGTCAGAAGCGCGAATATGGCGGATTACGCCGTTCCCGCATCTCTGCTTGCCGTCGCAAGAGCGGGCGCAGGCGTCAACAACATCCCCCACTCCGACTACGCGGCAAAGGGCGTGTGCGTGTTCAACACTCCGGGTGCAAACGCCAACGCCGTCAAAGAACTGGTAATTTGCGAACTTCTGCTTGCCGCCCGCAACATCGCCGAATCCGTGAAATGGGCAAGTTCTCTCACCGGCGACGACGTTGCTAAACAGGTGGAAAAAGGCAAAAAACAGTTTGTTGGACACGAAATCCTCGGCAAAACGCTGTGCGTGCTCGGACTCGGCGCAATAGGCAGAAAAGTCGCCGTTGCGGCAAACGCTCTCGGCATGGAAGTCGTGGGTTACGACCCATACCTTTCCGAAGCGGCAAAGGCCGAAATTCCTTTCGTCACCGTGTTCGACAACACTGCGGACGCCTGTGCGGCAGCTGACTTCGTCACTCTGCACATGCCCGCTACCGACGAAACCAAAGGCATGATTAACGCCCGCTCTCTCTCGGGAATGAAGGACGGCGTCGTCATCATAAATGCGGCACGCGGAGAGTTGGTCGTCGTGAACGACATCAAAGCCGCCATTGCCGAAGGCAAGGTACACAAATACGTTGCGGACTTCCCCACCGCGGAAATCAACAACTGCGAAGGAATAGTTGCCGTGCCTCACCTTGGAGCCTCCACGGAAGAAGCCGAGGACAACTGCGCGGTTATGGCCGCCAACCAGCTTAAAGACTACATAGAAAACGGAAATATCGTCAACTCCGTCAACCTGCCCAACCTGAAAGTGGAAAAAGTCAAATCCCACAGAATGACAATCATCTCCGAAGAAGGCACCGTGCTCGGAATAGACGGCATTTCCGCAACCGCAAAGGGCTATACCTACACCATAGCCGACAGCGACGTCCCCTTCGACGCCGAATCGGTAAAAGGTGACGGCGTAATCAGAGTCAGAGTCATCTGCTGACCTCCCCGCACCGACGCGGGCAACGGAATCAGACACGGAAGGACGGGTTGCGCACCCGTCCTTCTCTTTGTTTCACACGGTTTCGCATCCGCTTCCGACTATATTGCAAAAGCCTTAATTATTTCCGTCAAATTGCATAGAATATAGCCGAGGTGTATATGTGGTCCAACGTCATAAGCATAGATAAGGGGTTTGACAAAGAGGTGGATTTTCTTCTCGACAGATTGAAACACATAAAGCATTTGTCGTTCGCGGTGGAGGAAAGCAAAGACAGAATCTTCATTTATCTGGCGTCGATTTGCGAACTGGGAGAAGAGGTGGAGGCACAGGTCGAAGAGCTTATACACACGGTTATACTCGTGTTTATGAAATTGCGTTTTTTTCTCAAATACTTGCACAATTTTGACTTGACGCACGCAAATTGCGCGTTAATCTGCTCTTTGGTGCATTTTGACAGAGAATACGAAACCAACATAATCCGTCGCGTGATGTCGGAAACGGTGGACTACACCGTGGACGGTTTGCTCAATTTCAGACTGCGTCCTTTGCAGGAAAACTGGGAGGAACTTGCATCGCTTGCCACCAGACTGATTGCTTCCGGCACGGGAGGAGACATCTACGACATAGCCTCTTTCATCACGGGAACTGACGGCGCCAAAAGCCGCCTCGCGCTCTCTTCCGACGCGCTTGTCAACCTGACTCAAAGACAACCCGTGGAAATCATAAAACTTTTCGACAAGCCGGAGTTAAACCTCATTTCCGCAATCATACGGGAGCGTCCCTGCGAAATACTGTTGAAAGACGTCGCTCTTTCCGCGCCCATGAACAACACTCTGAAACACATCGCCCGTGTGGTGACGGAAAACTGAATGCATTCACGGCACGGCGCGGAAACAGTCATACGAACAATCCGTTGAAAGATAACCGTAGACATTGAAATTCTCGGAAAACATTGTCTAAAATGGAAAGACCGCCTTTCGGCGGTCTTTCCACACATTCTTCAGGGGAGAAAAATATGTACCACGGGCGGAGGTATATCTGCGCTCTCCCTTTCCGCCCGAAAGGCGTCAATATCTGAAATTTCTTTCGAACTCGCGTTCGAATTTGTAAACGCTGCAGACACCCGTCTTTGCGTTCACATCGATTTCGTATTCCCATTCCAGTTGATTTACGGTGTCGTAACCCTTGACTTCCACTCTGTAAACGTAATAACTGTCTTTGAGATTGTTTTCGAACTGGAACTTCTTGTCGATGTCCCCGGCGCGTTCCGCCATGAAATTGTTCTCGCCTTCGAAAGGTTTGGTACCCTTGAAGTTCGCCGCGTCGTTATAGGCGAATTCTTCCGCAAGTATCACCGCCTCCTCGATGTTGACGGCAACGGACTTTTTGGCATAGGTCGCCGCGGAGCCGAAAACGCCTCCCAACACCGCCGCTATTATCACCAGCACTGCGACGACGGACAACAGCCCGACGATTACTCTCCTCCACAGGAAGTCCGTCTTGGCTTTTCTGACCTCTTCCGCGTCCGCCTCCTTGATTTTGGGGCTTTTGACCGTGAGTCCCTGGTCGTCGAGCAAAGTCGACAACGCTTTCGCCCTGGCTATTTCGGATTGCACGAACGCCTTTTCTTCTTCCGTGGCGGTGCCTTCCTTATAATGTCTGAAAGCGTCTTCGTAATTCATATCGTTTCCTCCAATATATCTTTTAGTTTCATTCTTGCTCTGTACATCTGCACCTTGACGTTTTCTATGCTCTGTTCCGTAATTCCCGCGATTTCGGACACGGAGAGCTCGTCGAAATAGTACAGCTGTATTACCTCTCGGTAATTGTCTTTGAGCAGGGAGATTGCACGGTACAACGCCTTGTATTCCTCGTCCTTGATGATGTCGGAAGCCACATCGGCGTCGTTCGCGAGGTTTTCCGTAAGTTCCGCGTTACGTTTAGCCCTTTTCAGATAATCGAAATAGGCGTTTCTGCAAACCTTGAACAGCCAGAATTTGAAACTTTCCTTCTCCTCGTCTATCTTCGTGAAAGCCTTGTAGAACGAATCTGATACTATGTCCTCGGCAAGCGCCGCATCGTGACACAGAGTAACGACGTAAAGCTTTGCCTCGTTAAAGTATTTTTTGAACAGATTTTCAATCGCCTCGTTCTTCATTTGTCCCTGCTTTCACATAATATACGACGCCGAATCGTCGCGGTTACACAAATTTTAACATTTCCCGCCGCAAAAAGCAAAGTCATAAACGAAAATCCTTTTCCCCCGCTCCGACCTCACGCGTGTCCGCACCGTCCGCACTGCCAGTCACAATTATTGCTTTTTGCATTGATTAAAAACAGTTTTTATGCTAGCATTATTATGTATGTACGCGCGCCTGTAGCGTTTATTCAGGCGAAACGGCGGCAACGTCCGTCGTTCGGAGGTTTACATGAACGAACAAGATTATCTTTCCATTCTGAAAGAAATGACCCTTGAAGAAAAAGCCTCTCTGTGTTCGGGGCTCAACTTTTGGGAAACGGCTCCCGTAGACAGGTTGGGCGTGCCTTCCGTATATATGTCGGACGGCCCTCACGGACTGCGCAGGGAGAAAGAAAGCGTGGGCACCAACGTCATGAAGGACTCATACCCCGCCACCTGTTTCCCTCCCGCCGTTACCGCTGCCAGCTCGTGGGACCCCGTTCTGCTCGAAAGAGTGGGCGAAGCCATCGCCGACGAAGCAAAAGCCCTCGGTGTGACCACCGTACTGGGACCCGGCGTCAATATCAAGAGAAGCCCTCTCTGCGGCAGAAATTTCGAGTATTTTTCGGAAGACCCTTACGTTGCGGGCAGAATGGGCGCAGCATGGGTTCACGGCGTTCAGAAAAAGGGCGTGGGCGTTTCTCTAAAACACTTCTGTGCCAACAATCAGGAGCATCTGCGCCTTTGCATCGACTCTGTCGTGGACGAACGCGCTTTGCGCGAGATTTATCTTTCCGCATTCGAACATATCGTAAAGACGGAACAGCCCTCCACGGTGATGTGCTCTTATAACAGGCTGAACGGGACATACCTTTCCGACAACAAACGCATGCTCACGGACGTACTCCGTTCCGAATGGGGGTTCAAAGGCATAGTCATGAGCGACTGGGGCGCCGTCAACGACAGACAGGAAGGCATACGTGCGGGGCTCGACCTCGAAATGCCGGGCAACCGCGGCGCAAACGACGCACTTATCGTCAAAGCCGTGCTCGACGGCACTCTCAGCGAGAACGATTTGGATAAGATTGCGCTCAGAATGATAAAATTCGCATTCGAGTGCAAAGCCAACGAAGTCAAGGACGCAAAAGCGGACTTCGAGGCAAACAACGCCCTCTGCACCGAAATGGCGGAGAGCGGCGCCGTCCTGCTCAAGAACGACGATTCCGTGCTTCCTCTCTCCGAATCGCAAAGCGTGGCAATCATAGGCGCGCTGGCGAAATATCCCCGTTATCAGGGGACGGGTTCCAGCCACATTCACCCGACGTCCACCACGTCCTTCCTGCAAGCCATGGACGCGGAAGGTAGAAAATACGAGTACGCCGACGGCTACAAGATGAAAGGCGACGGTTACAGTGCCTCTCTCATCAAGAAAGCCGTGGAAACAGCAAAGGGCAAAGACGTCGTGCTCGTTTTCGTCGGTCTCACCCCCGATTACGAATCGGAAGGATTCGACCGCAAGCACATAAATCTCCCCGACGCGCACAACATTCTCATCGAGGAGATTGCCAAAGTCAATCCCAACATCGTTGCGGTGCTCTCCTGCGGTTCTCCCGTGCAACTCGACGTCGTCGACTCCTGTGCCAAAGCCGTTCTCAATATGTATCTCGGCGGACAGTCCGTGGGACAAGCTGCCTTCAATCTGCTCTACGGCAAAGTCAACCCGTCGGGCAAACTGGCGGAAACTTTCCCGCTCCGAAACAGCGACAACGTGGTGTCGCGTTACTTCCCGATGGGACCGCGTACCGTGCAATACCGCGAAAGCGTGTATGTCGGATACCGTTATTTCGATACCGCCGAGAAACCCGTCAGATACCCCTTCGGTTACGGACTTTCCTACACTTCGTTCGAATATTCCGACCTTGCGCTTTCCGCCGCGAAAATCAAGGAAGACGACGCGCTCACCGTCACTTTCAAAGTCAAAAACACGGGTACGCGCGACGGTGCCGAAGTAGCACAGCTTTACGTTGCCGACAGACAGAGCAGCATTTTCCGTCCGAAAAAAGAATTGAAGGGCTTCGAGAAAGTCTTCCTCAAAGCCGGTGAGGAAAAGGAAGTTTCTCTTACCCTCACTTCGAGAGCCTTTGCTTACTACAACGTTCTCATCGGAGACTGGCACGTCGAAAGTGGTGATTTCGACATTCTTGTCGGCGCAAGCTCACGCGATATCAGGTTGCAAAGTTCCGTTTACGTCGCGTCGGCGAATCCCTCCGCGCCAATCCCCGATTACCGCGAGTCCGCCCCGTTCTATTACGACATAACGGACAACGGAAGCTCCAAACGCACAATCCCCATCGAACAGTTTGCCGCGCTCTACGGCGCCTCCGTCACGGAAAACACCCCTTACGCGAAGGGAGAATTCGACATGAATTGCAGCGTCGGCGACATTTCCGTCTCGCACGCGGGTAAATTCATCTGCGGTCTGCTGTCGAACGGTGCCAAACTCGTCGCCGGCAAATCGGAAAACCGCGATATGATAATACGCACCGTCACAAGCATGCCTCTGCGCTCGTTCATGGGCTTCACGGGCGGGATTGTTTCCGCCAAATCGGTACAGGGACTTGTGGATATGTGCAACGGCACGAAAGGCGGTTTCGGAAAATTCTGCTCCGGCTTCAAGCGCGACAAAACGCTTGACCTCTACTCTCTCAAACTCGGCGGAAAAAAGAAAAAGAAGAAATGACCTCCGCCGAAAAGGCTGGGCGTAACGATACAAACACGCCATTGTGTACGCTTATCCGTCTGATGCGGAAAAAGCTATGAAAACGCACCGCTTTTTCCCTTGACTCCCTCGTGCGGAAGGAGTATATTTCATCGCGAAACGTCCGAACCGTGCGCAGCCATCCGAAAGATTGGCAACGGAATTCACGTTGCACGCCTGACAAAGGAAGGGTAAACCTATTATGAAAAAAAGCGATTTGACAGAAGAGATTACTGTTTCCGAACAGAACGAGTCCCCCGTCAACAAAAACAAAAAACAGGCGGCGAAAAAAGTCTGGCGCTTCGCCAAATTTTACATTCTGCTGTCCGTGCTGGCTTTCATCAGAGCGCTGGCCACCTACGTGTTCATCGTCCCGAACGGGTTTGCTCCCGGCGGTATAAACGGTCTGTCCTCCCTGCTCTACAACGCCGTTTTGCCCTTCAACGAACATCTTGCCGATACGGTCTTCAACCCCGCCGTGACGAGTATGGTGCTCAACGTCCCTCTGTTTATCGCGGCGTTCATAGTGCTTGACAAAAAATTCGCTTTCAACACTTTCTTCTGCGTCACGGTCTACTCCGTCATAATGGGCGTTTTCAGCGCGGTGGACTTTCCGCAATATCAGGCGTCCGACTCCGAAAGCGGATATATGCTGCTCGCCTCGCTTGCAGGCGGCGCAGGCGCAGGTATAAGCCTGGGCTTCATGCTCCGTTACAACACCTCTCTCGGCGGCACCGACGTCATAGGCAAGCTCATCTATGCCAAGAATCCCATATCCGACGTGCAGTGGCTAATCTTCATGTGCGACTGCATAATCGTCGTTGCCTCCGGCGGTCTGGGCTTTATCGGACTCGATATGAAAGCGGGGGCAAACGCCATCATCACCGCAGTACTGTCGCCCATGCTCTATTCCTTCCTCTCTCTGCTCGCCACATCGCAGGTTGCCGACGTTTTGCAATCGGGCTTCCAGTCATCGTTGGTGTTCAACATAATTTCCGACGAATACGACAGCATTGCCGAACACATCACGAACGAGATGCACAGAGGCGTCACAATGATGACGGGAATAGGTTATTACACGGGACACGAACACAAGGTGCTTGTGTGCGTTGTCAGGAAAAAACAAATCAACACGGTCAAGCGCATAATCCAGAAATGCGACCCCAACGCATTTATCTACATCACCAAAGCGCGTGAAGTCAACGGCAACGGGTTCACCGTGAACAGCGGCGCATAAACCGTGTTTACTTCTCGTTTTGTACGCGTAAAACCTTTTTTTGCGCAGAAACATCTGCCGTCAAAATATACGAAACCAAACTGAACCGAGGTCAAAATCGTTCATGACATAATAAAAGCCGTCCCTCAAAGGACGGCTTTTTTGCTTGTGGGTGCGGTTCGCGTTTCCAAGGATGAAGCGCGACTTCTTCCGCAATAAAGTGCGTCTGCCCTGCCCGAGACCGAAACTTCGGTGCGACAGACTTTTCGTGACGTACGAAAAATTTCAGAACTCGAAGTCAACGGACACGCTCTTATCGACGACAGAATGTATGTACTTTTTCACCACATTGACGTGATAAGGATTGTTCTGATAATTCTTCATCGCTTCGAAATCGTCGAACACGACTTCAAGCACCATGTCATAGCTGCGCGGACTGCGCAACTTGTCTATACCAACCGCCAGTTCCCGGATTTCATCTATCCTGCCTTTCATGGAAAGAAAGGTTTCCTCGGCTTTTGCAAGCACCTCGGCGGAAGGGTTCAGCAATTTGTAACAAACGATGTGTTTTATCATAAATTTTCTCCTTCGGTTTATCTTCCGAATCTTTCATCGCTCAGACAAAGAGCGAAACTATTCCGTACACAAACAAGACGGCTATAAGCAACGGACACACGGTCTTTATGTTGAAGGACCACAACTTGCCCAATCTGAAAACTCCGTTCTCGGAATGCGCCGTAATCTCTTCGATTGCGTTCTTCGGCTTCCACACATACCCCACGTAAATGCAGGTCAGTATGCCCGCAAGCGGGAGCAGGAATGTGTTTGAAAAGCTGTCGAAAACGTCAAGCAGATTGAGGTTGCCCGTTCTTCCTCCCTGCGACAAAGACACCATGAGCCCGAAAAGCGCCGCCGCCGCGACGACAAGCACCGCCGCCCATTTCCTTTTTATGTTGAATTTTTCCGTTATCACCGACACGTTCACTTCGATGAGCGCAATTGCAGAGGTGATTGCCGCAAACAACACCAGCAGGAAAAACACCACACCGACAATGCTTCCGAGCACGGGCGGCAGGGTCGCGAACACGGCGGGCAACGTCACGAACACCAGCCCGGGTCCCACTGTGGGTTGCTGTCCCGCCGCAAACACGGCAGGCAGAATGGCAAAGCCCGCAATCATGGCTACCAGTGTATCGGATACGCAGATGAGAACGGTGTTCGCCGTCAGGCTGATATCCTTCTTCGCATAGCTTCCGTAAGTCGTGCCTATGCCGAGTCCCAAAGAAAGCGAATAGAATGCCTGTCCAAGCGCGGCAAGGAAAATTCCCATTATGCCGTCCGATTTCTCCACTCTGTTCATGTCGGGAACGATGAAGAACTTGACTCCCTCCACCGCGCCGTCCATGGTGAGCGAAACTATCATGACAAACAGCAACATCACGAACAACAATGGCATGAGCACTTTGTTTATGCGCTCTATACCGTTTTTTACGCCCATAAGGATTATTACAAGGCAAACAGCCATAAAGACCAGCATGCACACGACGGGTTCCCACGAATTGCCCGTAAAGGATGCGAACACTTCCGCATAGTCACCGCCCGCGACAAAGCTGCCGCCGTCGAAATACCCCGCGGCATATCGCATTATCCATCCGCCGATGACGCAGTAATAAGATACGATGACAAACGACGCGACGCAGCCTATCACACCCACGACGCCCCAACCTTTCTTGCGGGCACCGAATGCGTCCACCACGTTTTTGGCAGCACTTCGCCCTATGGCGAACTCCGCTATCATCAGCGAAAATCCGACAACGAGGATAAGCACAACGTAGGCAATCAGAAAAAGCGCTCCGCCCTGCGCTCCCGCAAGATAGGGAAAACGCCAGATGTTACCGAGCCCGACTGCGGAGCCCACCGCCGCCATCAAAAATCCGAATCTGCCCGACCAATGTCCCGCCGAATGTTTGCCGTCCAATGTTTGCATGTTTTTCATAAGTATAATCTGCGCTAATTATAATCAATAAACCCGCGATTGACAAATATAATTTGACAACAATTCCGTCCTCAACCGTCCGATTCGACAAATTTGACTCGGAAATCGCATTTTTTATCCGCAAAACAACACGGAACGTGCTTCTTTGTTGACACACTCTCGAAAGATTTGGTATAATCCCTCTTACGATGACGCACTCGGAAACGGCGTGCGTCACACCCCTAAACCTCGCGGAGGCGTATCGAAGCGGTCATAACGAGGCGGTCTTGAAAACCGTTTGGGTGCAAGCCCACGGGGGTTCGAATCCCTCCGCCTCCGCCATGAGCAAATAATACGAACCCTGAAACGGGTTCGTATTATTTTTTCGTTTTCTAAAAAAGCCATGTCTGACAAAATCATATCGATTTTAAGTAAACAAGGCAGAATGATTCATTTT
>CALVNH010000005.1 GCA_944349635.1 uncultured Clostridia bacterium
AAACGGTCGAAGCAGGGCGCTTCGGCCGTTTTGTTATATCTCGGTCGAGTTTTGTAAAGTTTTGCAATCGCAATACGGGTTGACAACAGTTACCGTGCGTTTTCTTTCAGTGCAAGCAAAGAGTTTTTGACTTCGTCCGGGCGGTGAACGCGTTTCATAACGTAAACTTTGCTTCCCGTCACAAGTTTCAGCGTCCCGTAGGAATAGGGGTGTCCGTACTTGTTCGTGTTGAGTTTCACCTGGATTTCGTCTATGTCTTTCAACCTTATGATTACGTTGTCGCAACGGTTGAAAACATTTGTTTCGTCGATGAGTTCCAAGACGTTTTGTGGCGATTTTGCGAATTTCGCGTGTCCGACCACGACAGGAACGAGCAAAATAAAAAACAATACCGTGATTCCCGCAAAAATGTAACGCACGTACTCGGCGTCCTTTTCAAGCGGAATGAGAATGGCCAGCAACAGCGAAATCACAAACAGCAGTCCGAAAAAGACTTCGCCGCCGATATAATCCCAGTTGGCTTTTCTGCTTTTTTACATATGACTTTTTCCATTATCGCGCTCTGTTGAAGAAAGTAATTCGTGTTATTATATGACACTAACATTTTATTGACTGCTTCACTCCGTGTCAATGGGTTTTGTGCTTCGTGCGCCGCGTGCGTGTCGCGGGGAATATTCCGTAAGGGCAAAGCCCGCGTCCGAATGACTGACAAAGCGGGGAAAAGTATTTGGTTGCCTGGCGTAGATTGCGGACGTGGCGAACAGTGGACAAGGAAAAAAAACAATAAAATTGCACAATTTGATTTTAAGTGATAAAATATTTGTGTCAGGTGTTGTTGCGGGACACAGAGCGCAACCCGAACGTGAACCGACACGGTCGAGGCTTGCGGGAAATTGACAAAATGCAACGTTTATCGCGCAAAAAACAAGTGTAAACATCGATTTTTGCGGGAACGCAGGGGGAGGAAAAAATTATGCCTCAATGGTATCTGGCAATTTTGCCCGTGATTTTCGTCATCATGAACGTGGCGGGTTTCCTGCTCATGCTCTCCGACAAAAGAAGAGCGGAGCGCGGAGCGCGCCGAATTCCCGAAGCCGTGCTGTTTATAGTGGCGTTTCTGTTCGGCGGACTGGGAAGCACCATTGCCATGTTTGCGTTCAGGCACAAGACGCAGCACTGGTATTTCGTTGTGTTCTTCCCCGTATTTGCCGTCATAGGTATAGCTGCGCTGATTGCGGGAGAAATCTGTTTCATTTTCGCGGACGTAATAGTCAAGGTCGTGCAGGGCATTGCAAACAACGTTTCCGTCGGAGCGTGATGGCGTACGAGGGAATCCCAAGAGCGAGTCGAAAAAAAGCTTTCGGAATGTGTAACCTTGCGCTTTGTAGTTCGTTTATAAGGTGAACGGCGTGAGATACACGCAAAAACTCGGAAATCGCGGGGCAACCCGTTTAATGTGATAAATTAAAAACTCAATCATAAACGGAGGGTGTATCAATGAAAGAAAGATTCAAAAGGTATCTCGAAACGGAGTTTCGCGCCATAGCGCCGACTCTTGCGGCGAT
Source organism: uncultured Clostridia bacterium (assembly GCA_944349635.1). Classification (GTDB taxonomy): domain Bacteria; phylum Bacillota; class Clostridia; order Christensenellales; family CAG-917; genus Limadaptatus. Next base: position 1,566 of record CALVNH010000005.1, read on the forward strand.
GGAATACCGCCAGCAGATGCTCAAACAGCTGATGGACAGGGCTCAGGAGCTCCGAATCAAGGGCATTGATGACGAGGACCTCATTTACAGCATGTGCATAGAGGAGCTCGGCGATTTCCGTTCGACGCTGGTTGCTTTCGAAGAGAAAGAGCACAAAGTCGAGAACGCCAAACGCAAAGGTTTATTCATCGGCGTCGGCGCGGTCGGCGCGGTGCTGCTGTTTGTGCTTGTGTATTTGCTGGTCAGCTTCTTCACGCGTGCATGGGCTCTTACCTGGCTCATTCTCGTGGGTGGAGCGTTCGCGGGCGTCATTGCGGTGGCTTGTCTGCTCACCGTGAAGTTCGGCAAAGCCAAAAAGTTCGTGGCGATGCGACTCATGCCTCCCGTGGTCATTGCTCTCGTGTGTGTTTATCTCTTCCTGCTTCTGCAACTGGTTTTCAAGGTCGAAATGAGCTGGCTCATCTTCCTGGTGATGGTCATCGTGATGCTCGGATTCGACACTCTGCTTGCCGACGCAACCAATTTCAAGTTCCGTTACGTCGAACTCGGCGTGTTCATGGAAGTGTTCTGTGTGTTGCTCTACGTCATTCTTGGGCTCACGGTTCCCGATTTCTGGCATCCCGGCTGGGTGTTGTGCCTCGTCGGAATCATAGCCTCCGTCATAATGGCGCTCATTCTCATCAAGAAATACAACAACGCGAAAGACAACAAAGAGAAAGAGAAAATCAATAAAAAGTATAAGAAAGAAGACGAGTCTTACTACACCATGTGGAAAGACTGACGTCACGGAGATTCCTTGTTTGCCGCTCCTTCGCGGAGCGGCAAACGGCAAAAATCCCCGAATCGCTGATAGGTAATTGTATGGGTCAGACATTGAAAGCCGAAATGTGGGACAAGATGCAGTATCTGTTCCGCAACTACTATGACAGAATGGTGCACTGCGTGCAGTATTACGACGGCCTTATCGACGTCAACGTGCTGAAAAGGGTGCTGATTTTCACCACGGAGAAAGTTCCCGTGTTGCACAGTTCCTTCCACGGCAACGTCATCGAGCCGTACTGGTCGGTGGAAGACTACACCGTGAACGACATTCTGACCGTTCGCGACAGTGTGGATTTGGAGGCCGACGTCAACGCGTTCATCTGCCAGTGCATTCCCGTGGAAAGCAACGTCCAGTACAAGATGGCAATCTTCAACAAGGACGGCAAATCCACGATGTGCATGATTGTCAATCACATGTGCATGGACGGCGGCGACTTCAAATATTTCATGAAGAAACTCGCCGAAAACTACAACAAACTGCTTGACGGCGACAGAAATCTGGAAATCAAAACGGGAAGCCGCAGTTACGACGCCGTCTATTCCAAACTCACTCCCGAAGAGGAAGAAATCGCCCGCGGGCTGTACAAGAACATCAGTCAGATAAAGGACGAGCACTATTTTCCGCTCACTCCTCCCGCTCCGCAGGACGTCACCCGCATCGTGAGACGCAAGGTCGGGAAAGAACTCTTCGCTTCGTTCCGCAAGATAGGCAAGAATTTCGGCGTGACCGTGAACGACCTCATGCTTGCTTTCTATGTGAGGTCACTTTACGAAATCGGAATGTTCCGCGACGACGAAAGACTGACCATTCCGTGTATGGTGGATTTGCGCAGGCACATCGTCGACGGAGGTGCCGGAACCGGGCTCACCAACCATACCGGCTTTATGCAGTGCTCAACGGAGAAGAAGGGTGATACCATAAACGACACGCTCATCGAAGTGTTGCGCTCCGTGCGAAAGAGCAAGGACGACCCGTATATGGGTCTTTACAGTCTGCCTTTGCTCAAACTCGCATACACGATTTTCCCGTTCGTCATAAGCGAAACGGCGATAAAGATAGGCTATCTCAACCCGCTCATCGGCATGAGCAACATAGGGGTTATGGACGCTCCCGCGCTCCGCATGGGCGATGCCGAAATCGTCGACGGTTTCATGACGGGTGCCGTCAAGTACAAGCCGTATATGCAGCTGGCGCTGACAAGTTTGCTTGGCGACATCACGATGACGATTGCAATCCGCGGAAACGATGAGGACGAAAAGACGGTCAACCGTTTCTTCGACATCATCATCAAAAACATGAACGACTTTGTCGAGCTCAATCGCGACAAGTTGGACTGATTACTTTTGCCGACAGTTCATCTGTTGATACACACACCGCGCACGGCGCGCTCCGCAATGGGCGGGGCGCGCCGTGCTTTTTGCGCGAATACGGGACGAAGAATGCGTGGCGATAAGCGCAAAACCCGTCGGAACGGAGTCCCGTGCACACTTTTGCGCCGCCGTGCGACACGGCCGTGTGGCCGTGTCGGAAGGGAGAGAAGGACGAGAAAAAATCCGCGTGCGCGCGTTACTCCCGCCGCTTGAGTAAAAAACGTTATTTTTGTTTACAAGTTCGCACACCTGTGTTAAAATTTGCTATATCAAAGGAGAGAGGTGTGTTATGAGCTTTGCAAGAACCGCGTTCGTTGCCATTGACTATCTTTACGACGGGCCTCAGAACAACAGAAGACAAACCAAATTCAAGGATGTCGACTTCGTCATCAAAAAAGATATCGTTTACGATAAGAGTGCGCCGGAAGACTGCGTGCTTGATACGTATTGCGTGAAGCGCGAGGGCAAATATCCCGTTTTGTTCTACATTCACGGGGGCGGATTCGTCGCGGGCGACAAGAAGTATCGCAGAGCGTTGTCCCGTTGGAGTGCCAATATGGGATACTTCGTCATCAACGTAAACTACGGTCTTTGCCCCAAGTATAAGTTCCCCGAACCTCTTCGTCAGCTGGTTCGTGCGATGAACTGGATGAAAGAGAACGCGGAAGCACTCAACCTGGATATGAATCGCGTCATAGTTTCGGGTGACAGCGCGGGCGGATACTATTCCGCAATGCTCGCCTGCATTTCCAACAAGAAGGAGTTGCAGGACAGACTGGGCGTCAGCACGGACGTCAAGTTCCAGGGTGCTATTCTCAACTGCGGCATTTACGACGTGGGCGCGGCACTCGAAGCCAAGGTGCCTTTCAAACTCGGCGACAAGATTTTGTGGGACTTTGCAAGCATAAAGAGAGAGGAAGTGCCCAAATACGAATGGATTGACCTTTGCGCACCCATCGACCACGTGACGGCGGATTTCCCCGCTTCTTTCGTGACCTATGCGGAACAGGACTTCTTCTGCGGAGGACAAGGTCCCAAATTCATAGAAAAGTTACAGTCGCTGGGCGTTCACGTCGAGGAGTTCCATTCCGTCAAGTTTGCGGAGAATCATTGTTTCTCCCTTACGTGGAACGGAAAGAGCGCGAAAATAAACAACGAAAAGACCGCGGACTTCATGAAGAGATTTGCCGAAGGCAAAATCTGAAGCGAAACGATTCAATCGAGGGGAGCGGCTCTGCCGCTCCCTTTTGTTAAAACGGTACGGGGGAAAAATATTTCGGAGGTGAAGATATGGCAAAAATACTGAGAGCCGAAATGTGGGATAAAATGCAGTATCTGTTCCGCAACTACTACGACAGAATGATGCATTGCGCCCTGTATTACGACGGCGTGGTCGACGCCGACATTCTGAAAAAAGCGCTGAAATTTCAGCTGGATAACGTTCCCGTGTTGCACAGCCGTTATCACAACAATTTCGTGCGCCCTTACTGGGTTGTGAAAGAGTTCGCCATGGAAGACGTGCTGACGGTTGCCGATTCCGAAGATTTGGAAACCGACGTGATGAAATTTATAGTCAGGCGCATTCCCATCGAAAGCAACGTGCAGATGAATGCCGCGCTGTTCCGCAAAGGGGATAGGTCCGCGCTGGTGTTCGTCGTCAATCATATGTGTTTCGACGGCGGCGACCTAAAATATTTCGTGACGACGCTGTGCAAGAACTATTCCGTGCTGGCGGCGGGCGGAACGGAAATGAAAATCAAGAGCGGCACCCGCGCTTACGACGCGGTCTATTCCACCATGTCCGCAGAGGACAGAAAAGTCGCAAAAGGACTCTATCACAACATCAGCGAGGTAAAGGTCAAGAACTTTTTCCCGCTTACGGCAAAAAAGGAAGGGGACGTCAACCGCATCGTCAAACGAAAGTATCCCGTCGACAAGTTCAATGCCGTCCGTGCGGCGGGCAAAAAGCAGGGATATACCGTCAACGACGTCATTCTCGCAGCATACGTCAGGTCTCTTTACGAAATAGGCGCCTGCAAGGAAGGGGAGAGACTCACGGTGCCATGCATGGTGGACCTGCGCCGTCATCTCGCGCAAGGCGGAGCGGAAACGGGGCTTACCAATCACACGGGATTTATGACGGTCACCGTGGACGGTGCGGGCAAGGACATGAGCGAGACGTTAAGCAAGGTTTCGAAGGCCATGGAAGCCAACAAAAAGGATAAATTCCTAGGGCTGTACGCCTTGCCGCTGCTCAATCTGGCTTATACCGTATTTCCGCATTTCCTCAGCGAACAGGCAATCAAACTCGGATATGACAATCCCCTCATCGGTATGAGCAACATAGGCGTTATCAAGCCGACGGACTACTCCATGGGCGGAATACTTCCGTACGACGGATTCTACACGGGAGCCGTAAAAGGGAAACCGTTCATGCAACTGGCTCTCACCACGTTCGAAGGCGAGGTCACGTTTACGATAGCAATAACCGGCAATGCCGAGGACGACGCCGTAATCGAAAAGTTCTTCGACATTCTGGTGCGAAATATGGACGCCGTTGCCGCGCTTGCGTGATTTAGAGCAGGCGGCTGCGTGCACAGGGAGGAAAAAATGAAAAAGGGCAGAAGCGAAAGAAACCGCCTCGGAGAGACGCCTCGGAGAGACGAGGCGGCGGTCGTGGCGGACGACGCAACCGTGCGGGCGGGAACCGCCGTCTTTACGGAAGAGGGCGCACCGAAAACCGATGCGGCGGAGAGAGAGGAAGTTAAACTTTCTCCGAAACAGTCGCGTGTGGCGACGGCCAGCTTCGTATTCACCGTTCTGAGTATGATTTACGCGCTGGCGTCGGGCATCTTCTTTATCGTCAAGAACTGGATTCTCGCGCCTTATTCCTACATAATGTTGGGCGTCATGGCGGTATATGCCGCGGTGTTCTTCATCGTTGTGGGGTTTTACGCGGGCGACGCCAAAAAAGGCAAAAAGAAAGTCAAGCAGATGAAAAAGATATTCGGTATTTTCCGAAGTTTCACCACACTGGTCTTTCTTGTTGCCACGGCGGTGTCGATGGCGGGCGTTATCGTTGCCACGGGGCACGGACTCTGGAAATGGATTGTCGTGGGCGTCAACATATCCGTGGCGGTGGTGCAACTGTCGTTGAAAATTTCCGTAATGGTATTCACCTATATGGCAAAAAAGGTGGGCAAGGAGTATACCGTGCGCGTCACGTCTTATGTGAACGGAATAAGAAAGGACAACGAAATCCGCTCCAAAATCGCCGCGAAACTGTGCGGAACGGAAGTAACTCCCGCAGAGAAACCGAAAGTCGAGGAGACTTCGCCCTCGAAAACGGTTGCCGTGAATGCCGAACAGGCTGTTTCCGACAAAAAATCCGTTCAGGACAATCAACCCGCACGGAAGAAGGAGCGTATTGTCAGCGTGAAATTCGACAAGGAGCAGGCAAAGGCACAGGTGGCGCAAGCCGTTGCCAAAGTCCAGAGCGCGGCGGACAAACTTTCCGCGAAAGCCAAAAAGAAAGAAACTCTTTCCGACGATGAAAATAACCGAACGAGTCGGTGAGAGCAAGCCGTCGTATCTGACGCGGCGGGTAAGAACTCGGTAAAATGCGCAACCGCGTGAGCGACACGCGCAAATCGGTCAACAAATAAACACAGCCCGCAAGTTCGCGGGCTGTGTTTTCGTTACAGGGAAAAGAATTCGCGGGTGAGTTCCCACGGCTTTTCGTAAAAAATTCCGTTTTCGGTTGCCGTGCGCTCATTGTAAGCGGCTTTGCCGTTTCCGAGTGCGGCTTTGGACGAATACATCAAAAAAGGCACCGGTTCGCGCGAGTGCGTGAGAATGGACACGGGTGTGAAATGGTCGGGCATGACCAGCAGAGCGAAGTCCTCTCCCGAGGATTTCAGATGCTCGTATATAGGTCCGAGGATTTTTTCGTCTATCAGTTCGATTGCTTTGATTTTGCCTGCGAGGTCGCCCTGGTGGCCGCATTCGTCGGGAGCTTCCAGATGTACGAACACAAAGTCGGTGCCGCTTGACAGCATATCGATTGCGGCTTGCGCTTTGCCCGCGAAATTCGTGGACAGAGTGCCCGTGGCTCCTTCGACGTCGACGGACTTCATCCCCGCGCCTATGGCAATTCCTTTGAGCAGGTCGACGGCGCTCACCATTCCCCCTTTCAGTCCGTAACGACTGCGGAAATCGTCAAGGGCAGGTTTTGTGCCTTGTCCCCAAAACCATACGCTGTTTGCGGGATTTTTGCCGGATAAAACCCTTTTTTTGTTGATTGGGTGGTCTTTCAGCAGTTCGTACGACTGCTTTGTCAATGCCGTGAGTTTGTCGGCGTACGCCCCTGCGGGAAGATATTCGCCTATACGTTTCCCGCTGATGTCGTGAGGGGGAGTAAGCTTCATGTCGGCGCTTCCGTGCGCTATAATGAGGCAATGGCGATAGCTGACTCCCGCGTGAAAAGAGAACTCGTCGCTGCCGACGTTTTCTTGCAGAAAGCGTATGAGTTCGCGCGATTCTTCGGTGGTGATTTCGCCCGAGGAATAGTCAAGCATCGTCTTGTTTTCGAAGGGCTCTTCATCGCCGAGAGTCACGAGATTGGTGCGCACGGCGATGTCGTCGTCTTTCATGTCTATTCCTATGGAAAGAGCTTCCAACGGGCTGCGCCCCGTATAACATTTTGCGGCATCGTAGCCCATCGCTCCAAGATTTGCCACGTCGCTGCCGGGCTTAAAACCGTCGGGCACGGTCTTCACGAGTCCGATTTTGCCCGTTGCGGCAAGCATATCCATATACGGCTTGCGTGCGACTTCCAGAGGGGTTTTTCCGTTGAGCGCCGGGACGGGGTAGTCCGCCATTCCGTCGCCCAGTATAAGTGCGTATTTCATAGTGTCACCTCAAAGGATATGTTAATTCTTTTGCACGGCTTTGTCAAACTGTTGCAAAGGCTTGCAAAAGGGCTTTTTTTATGATAAATTATACGGACGGAAATATAGTTGTTTTCCGCACGTGCGCCGCGGGCGCGCGCGGCGCAGAAGCGCCGCAACGGGTGAGCGATGCCAAAAGATATTGCAGCCAAACTTCAGAAACTGCCTCTCGGAGCCGTGACTCCCGACGGCTGGCTGAAAAGCCAGATTTCCTTGACCAACGAATTGCAGAAAAGGTTGGGGTCCGATTCCGGTTTGCTTGAAAACGGTGTGTGGGAAAAGGGTGAAACTTTGCCGAAATACGTCCGCGGACTCTTGCTGCTTGCGGGCGTTCTGCACGATGCGCAACTCACCGAAAAGGCGGAGGCGTACGTCGGTGCGATTTTCGACAGCGCGAATGCGGGCGGCGATTTCGGTCCTTTCGCCACAAATTACGAATCCCCGAAAATCGAGGCCGTCAAAGCCGTGCTCACTTATTACGAACTGACGTCCGACGAGCGCGCTTTGAAGTTTTTGAGAAGGTTTTTCAAAAATCAGTTCAACACTTTCAGCGTGACGCCCTGCTGGTATCATTCCCGCGCAAGACTTCTCGAAGAAATTCCCGCCATCGACGCGGTTTACAGAGCAAACGATTTGGAGTGGCTCAAGGACCTTGCCGAAATGTTGCGCGACCGCACTTGCGACTGGTTCAGAATCGCAAGCAAATTTCCCTATAAAAAATCTTCCGACAAGACGCTTTCGCAAGCGGCGGTGAAGAGAGTGCGACGTGTCGTTTTGCAATACGAGGACGCGGGCGCCCAGAAACACAAGCCCTTCACGGTGGAGCGTGCGGATGCCGAATGGAAAAAGCCTTCCCATCAGCGCGTTGTGCAACTCAGCGGCGTCAGCATGGCGAAAGCAGTCAAATATCCCTGCGTCTACGGCGCATTCATGGGCGATAAGGAACTCAAACGCCTCTCTCTGAAAATGATTACGGCTCTCGACAGATACCACGGCAATGCAACCGGCATGTTTGCCGCGGACAACCGTCTTGCGGGCACGTCTCCGGTGCGCGGAATAGACATCGAGAGCGCCGTTGAAATGATGGAATCGCTTGTCGCCGTTCTCGCGGAAACGGGAGAATCCGCCTGCGCCGATATGTTGGAGCAGATTGCCTTCAACGTGATAGCGGCGGCGGCAACGGAGGACGTTTCTGCGGTGCAGGACGTAGTACTTCCCAATCAGATTGAGGCGTCCTTGCGCAGAAAAGAATTTTTCAAAGACTGCCCCGCGGGCAATGCGTTCGTGGCGGACGGGCTTTCTCGGGGGGCGGTGGCATTGCTCTCCGCTTTGCCTTTGTTTTTGCAGTCGGTGTGTTTCAAGCGCGGAGCCGACGAACTTGACTTTTTCTCTTACGCTCCGTGCGTTGTGGAAACCGTTGTGGGAGGCGTGCGTCTTCGCATCAGGGAAGAAACCGGATATCCTTTCAGGAACACCGTCGTGTTCAAAGTTGAAGAAGCAGACGGAGAAGCCAACGTGCGCATAAACTTCCGCGTGCCGCGTCATACCACCATGCAACTGATTTCCGGAGGACAGGTGGTCGCGTCGGGCGACAGAAACATATCGGTGAAATGTGCTTTGCGCACGGGCAGCACGTTTATGCTTAAACTCAACATTCCGCTTGTGGCGTTGCCCAACCGCGACGGTTCTTTCAGCCTTATGAAGGGAAGCGTGCTTATGGCGTCCGCTCCCGGTTACGAAAAATCCGTAAAGAAAGCCGAGAACACGCTCTGTGAAGCGCGCGCGGTTACGAAGTGGAGCTATACTCCCGTGCTTGCGAAGAAGGCGGTTGCGGGGGTGCGCAGGCTTTACGAAAACGAACGGACCGTCGTCAACAAAATTTCCGAAAAGCCGTTTAATTGCGACATTCCGCCGTTTGAACTGCGTATAAGGTGCAAAAACGTCATAAATTGGGAGTACGACATCAACGGGTTTGCGGCACTGCCGAATGCACCGAAGTTTTCCGAAGAGACGTTGGAAAGAAGATTCCTTCCTTTCGGTTGTACGACGGTCAGGATTTCGCAATTTCCGCCCTGCTTCCGCGGGTAGCGGGTTGACACGACCCGCGTCGCGGGTTAGAATTTCAAGGGAGGTAGCCGATGAGGACGCTTGAAAGAGTATATTCCAAATCCGAGCGCATAGTTGCGCGCGCCCGTTTTTCGGGGTGGGCGTTTCTCGGTTGCTTCGTGCTTGCCGCCGTGCTGGGCGGCATTGTCGCCGTACTCTGGATTTTCGGCGCCGAAATCGAGAAGGGTCTCGACCCCGCATTCGACGGAACGGCGAAATATCTGACTCCCGAAACCATGAAGTGGGTTTTGTTGGGCGTCGGATTGTTCGTGCTCTTCGTCACGCTTTGCCGAGGAATATCTCTTTACAGACGCGAAATCATCGTCACGGAGGACAAATTTCTTTTCAAATCCGGCGTTGCCAACATCGTCAGCGTTATGCTTCCTCTCGACGAAATCAGATACGTCGACGTGAAACAGAATGTTGTGCAGGTGCTTTTGGGCTACGGGAAAATCAGGGTCATCACGGACGGCAACGAACCGTTTGTCATGAACAACATAGTCCGTCCCGAAAGATTCGCGCGGAGAATAATGAAACAGTGCAGTTTCGTAAGGGAGAATCACAGCCGCACCAGACTGAGCCTGGACGTGGGCAAGCCCGTCGCGAAATGAGATTGAGCGGTTTCCGCGCCGATACGTAACGGGAAAGGGACTTCGGGAAAACGCGGACAAAAGAAACAAAGAACGGAAACTGATTGTGGGGCACTCTGCGGAGTGCCTTTTTTGCGCGCTCATTTGTCCGTGAAACCGTGAATGCGAAACGTCCGCTGTGCTTTGCGGGCAGGATTCGTTTTTGCGGGGTTCAGGCGGAAATGCGGCTTGCCCGTTCTCCCCGTGTGAGAGTCGAAACGGGAAATGGGCACGATTCGGAAATTCAGAACAGAATCCAGTCTCCGGGGGTCACGAAGAGGTAACTTATCAGCATCAGCAATCCCGTGAGCACCAGGACGTGCAAAAGATAGAAGAAAATGGCGTATTTGCCGATAAAGCATACGGGTTTGTTCCATTTGCCGTCCAGAAGAGGGAGCTGACTGGTTTTGCGCGCATAGAGATACGGTCCGATTGCCGTACCGATAAAGAAAAACGCCGACCAAGGAATGAGATTGCAGATGTCGCCCGGCGAGAACGCCGCCACGGAGTAAAACGGCGACGGATTGCCGTAGAAGTCCTTGTGGGGAAAGAGCGGCGCAAGCCAAAGAGGGGTGTCTGCGGGGGGAGTGTAAAGAAAGTATAAGCAGATTACGACGACGGCAATGCCCGCCGAGACCAGAGATACGACGGCGGTGCGGTTGCGGAAAACGAGCCCGACAAGCGCATAAACCAGAATGCAGGCGGCATAGAAGTGAAGCACACCGAAGACCACGAGTACGTCACGCATTCCCGTAAACGTGTAGATGGTATAAGTAGCCAAAGAATACAGCCCGGCAACGCCCGCGAGAATAAGACCGCGGCGCAGATTTGAGCGTGAGAAAGAGCAGGATATACCCGAAATGCAGAAAAACAGAAAGAGAACGACGGTTCTGACTGCCGTGCGGGTCTGTGAGGAATTGAATTCCACGCACCATCTGCAGAATGCCGCTCCAGAACCCGTGCCGGGAATGCCTCTTCCGAACCAGCCTTCGCCGAAATAAAGGGCAATCAGCATCGTGAGGTGGTCGAGAATCATAAGCACGACGCACAGTCCTCTCACGAAGTCTATTTCCCATATTCTTTCGCGCTTTTTCACGGGCGCCGACGTCACCGCGGTGCCGGCTGTCAAGGAAGAAGCGTCAGTCATTTTCGTTTTGGAGAGTCTTTCCATTCCGTTTTCACCAATACGAGCCCCCCGTCCATCTCCTCGTAAAGGTCGTATCTGTTGGCGTATTCGTAGACGATGACGCCTTTGTTGACGCGGCTCTTGTAGATTTTCGGTGCTTCGGGTGCCCCTCGCGGAGGCTTTTTGCCTGCAGAGCCGTATTCGATGACGTCTCTGCCGTTGAAATAGTTTTTAATCGGACGAATGACGAGACTGCGGATTGTTATGATTAGCGAGCAACCGAAACAGAGAGCCAAGCCGAAAACGTAAAGTCTGCCGTTCACCGTCATCACGAAGGGGTCGAAGCCGAATATCAGGAAGAGCGCCAGCCCGTACAGAAGATACCCGAGAGGAACGTAGAGCCCGAAGTAGAATATCGCTTTGGCAATCACTTCCAAAACGAATTTGAGCACCTTCCACGCGATGCCCAACGCCGTTGTCATCACGCCTCCGAACAAGCAACCCGAAACTCTCACGCAAAAAGCATAGCACACCGCGGTTGAACTGTCAATTTTTCGCATACGCGAGCGCACGGCGCGTGTGCGTATTGACTGCGCAGGCGGAATTTGGTATCATTACAGGTGAAATACGACGCCGTTTTGCGGCGCGCATCGAGAGAGAGGGTGAAAATATGAATGTCGTTCCGAAACCGTACGAAAGCGAATTGCGAGAAGGCAGATTCGTGTTTACCGCAGATACAGCCATATCTTCGCCGTTGCCCGCCGTTGTGAGATTGCTTGACGCTTTCGGAAACGGCGGACGCCCCGCATTCGAAAGGAACAGAATAGAGTTTTCGCTGACGCAGGTGCCTTACGATTACGTCCTGGAAGTGGCGGAGAACAAGATAACCGTGGTTGCGCCACGCGAAGAAGGATTGTATCACGGAGCGGTGACGCTCAAACAACTCTTGTCCGCGCCTTCGGACGGCGAAGTGGGAATCGGAGCTTGCGTGGTGCGCGACAAACCGCGCTTCGCGTACAGGGGTATGCTTGTCGACGTTTGCCGTCATTTCTTCGGTGTCGACACAATCAAGAAGATTATCGATGCGATTTCGCTCTTTAAGTTCAATTATCTGCATCTGCACCTGAGCGACGACCAGGGATTCAGGTTGCAGACGGACAGCCTGCCCGAACTGTATCTCAAAGGAAGCGTACGCGCCGAAACGTGCGGCGACGGCAAACCTCACGGCGGCTATTACACTAAAAAGCAGGTGCAAGAGCTTGTGGCTTACGCGCGTGAAAGATTCGTTGAGATAGTGCCCGAAATCGATTTGCCCGGGCATACGCGGGCGATTATAGCGGCTTATCCCGAGCTTTCCTGCACGGGCGAGTCCACCACCGTGGGAACCGACTTCGGCATTCACGCCAAAATGCTTTGTGCGGGCTCCGAAAAGGTGTACGACGCCGTGGAAAAACTGTTGACGGAAGTCGCGGAAATGTTCCCGTGCGGATATTTTCATCTCGGAGGCGACGAGGTGCCCAAACTAGTGTGGGAGAATTGTCCGAAGTGCAATGAAAAGATGCGGAAAGAGGGTTTGCGGACTTTCGAGGAATTGCAAGGCTGTTTCACGAACAGAGCGATTGCCGTGCTCAAGAAACTGGGCAAGACCCCCATACTCTGGAACGAGTCGCTGTATTCAGATATGCTGGATTCGTGCGCAGCGGTTCAGTACTGGGAAGCGAAAAAGAAGGCGGGCGACAGAGTGAAGCGTGCCGTCGCGGAGGAAGGCCGTCGGATTATCGTGAGCCGTTGCAGTCCGTATTACTTCGATTATCCTTGCGCGTTCTGGCCGCTCAAAAGCGTCTACAACTTCGAGCCGTGCACGCCCGAGCTGGGCGGAAAGGACGGGAGTTGCGTGCTTGGCGTGGAATGTCCGATTTGGACGGAGCACGTTTCGACGGAGGAAAAACTTTTCTTCCGGGTCTTTCCCCGTGCGGCAGCGGTTGCGGAAAGCGGCTGGAGCACGCCCGAAAAAGATTACAAGGATTTTGTGCGCAGACTGGACAAGGTGTTGGGAGTGTTGTGCGAGGCGGGCGTCAACTTCGAACCCGTGAAGAAATGCAATCCCGACCCGATTTCCAGAATGTTCACCTGCGCGGCGTTCGGCATTAACGCGGCAAAACGCGCCAACCCCGAATCCGCCCGCAACTATGCAAGCATTTCGAGCCGCAAAGAACTTTCGGACAAATGACGGACCTTGCGGACAGGGAGATAAAATGAAAATCGTCGATTACAAGAATTACGGCAAATGCGCGCTCTTCGAAAGAAACGGCGTGCAAGTTATGGTCACGCTGGACGTGGGGCCCAGAATAATACGTTTCGGCACTGCGGAACTCAATTTCCTGAACGAGGACCTCGACAGAAACGTCAGCAACGGAGGCGATTACTTCGACGAGAACTTCGGCAAAGGAACGCGCTGGTATCTTTACGGCGGTCACCGCGTGTGGAAGTCGCCGGAAGATTGGGAGACTTACACCCCCGACAACGGACCCGTGGAATACGAAGCCTCGGAGTACGGCGGCAGTTTCGTGTGTCGGGCGGCAAAGAGGTTCGATTACACGCTGGAAGTGCTCCTTGACGAAAAAGGCGGGCTCACGGTAAAAAACAAGATTGGCAACAAGAGCTCCGCGCCTGCGGAACTTGCCGTGTGGGGGCTCACCGTCGCGGCAAAAGGCGGCACGCTGGTGCTTCCGCTCAACGAACCCGCAGACGAACTGAACCCCGTGCAGAACGTGGTCTACTGGCCCTATGACGACCTTGCCGACGAAAGACTGAAAGTCGGCAAGAAATACCTGACGCTGAAACAGACTTCACGCGAAAACGCAATCAAGGTGGGAACCTTTGCAAAAAAAGGTCGTGCCTATTACATTCTCGGCGGAAAGGCGATGAAATGGGAATGCCTGCCCGAGAAGGGAGTGTACGGGGATTTCTGGTGCAATTTCGAAAGCTACACCAACAACCACATTCTCGAAGTCGAGTGGCTGTCGCCGCTGAAAGAGCTTCCCGCAGGCGGCGAAGTTTCCATGACGGAGAAATGGAGTGTGGTCGACGCCGAAGGATTCGACGGTTCCGCAAAGAGTTTGGAAAAATTTAAATAAAACACGTTTCGTGTTTGAGCCCCGCAACGGTTTTTCGGCAACCGCCCGTACGCAGGCAAAACTTGCGTTGCAAAAGGTGTGTATGGCAACTGTTGAAATCCGTTTATGCCACTGAACAGTCGGCGTTTTTTATCGGAAGCAAAAAGGCGCGCCCGGAGCACTCGCGGCACGCTTGTTGGACAAAAAACACGAAAAGTATACAACAGTGGCGACGTGGAAGAACGCGGCAAAGAAGCAAAAACACAAATCGTGTTTCTGATTGTTTGAAAGAGCGGTCGGAAACGAAATCAACTACGGCGCGTGACGTACTGAAAACGGAGGAAGCCGTGCGCCGTCCGTGAGGGGTTATGGAAAAATTCGTTCCGTCGTCCGCAAGGGACGGCAAAATCAAGTATGCTGCAATATCGGCGCACAAGGACGATATGGAGATGTTCGCTTTCGACGGAATCGTCAAAGCCTATGACGAAGGCGGGTTTGCCGGAATCGTGCTCACGGACGGTGCCAACTGTCCGCGCTCCGCGGATTATGCCGACGTCGGCGGCGAGGATATGACGGCGCTCCGTTCTGCGGAACAAAAGCGTGCGGCGGAGATAGGAAGATATTCCGAATTGTGGTTGCTGGACGCCACTTCCGAAGAGGTGAAACTCTTGTCGGACGACGTCGTTTCGAGCGTGGCGGAAATTCTCCGCGGTTTTCCGCGCCTCGACGCATTGTATCTGCACAATCCTTTCGACCGTCACCCCACTCACGTCGGGGCCTTTGTCTGCGCGATTAAGGCGGTCAGAATGCTGAAAAACGAGGAAAAACCGCGTAAAATTTATGCCTGCGAAGTATGGCGCGACCTGGATTGGCCGTCAGAAAACGACAAGGTGGCGCTTGACGTGGGCGGCAAGGAGTTTTTGGCGGCAAGGCTCATGGACGTGTTTGTCAGTCAGAACTCCGTAAAGCGTTACGACGTGGCGGCACTTGCAAGAAGAAGAGCCAACGCCACGTTCAGTCAAAGTCACGAGGGCGACGAGACGGACGCGCTCATTTATGCGCTCGATGCCACCGAATTGGCATACGGAGAAAATCTAGGTGCGGACATCGACGCTTTTTCGGAAAAGATTCTCCGCAATTTCCGCGACAGTCTGCATGTAAAAATTTGGCAAAATTGATTTCGACCTTTTTCGAGGTATTCCGACATATACCGCGAAACCGAAAACCGAAATTTAAGCCCTAAAAGGGCTTATTTTTTTATACGTTTGCAAAACGGCACACGTGTCGGTATTTTTTAATGAGCAGTTAATTATAATTAACGGGCTTTACAAACGCCTGCAAAGTGCGTATAATCAAAATGTATATTAGTCTGTGTATGCGCGTCGTGTGCGCAAGCATAGGAGGGAAGATATGAGAAAATTGAAGCTAGCGCTCCTCTTCGTACTGATGTTGTGCATCGTCGTCGGCACTCTCGTGGCCTGCGACAACAACAGAGGCGGCGGCGGTCCCGTCAATCCGCCTTCCGGAGGAGATACGTCGAGCCAGACGAGGATTATTTCCGGTGCCGAGGCATTGAGCATGTTCAAGAACGCCGCTCTGAATATGACGGCGGGAAAGGACAACAGGTACATAAACCTCGACACGGTGCTTTTCCTCGACTACATCAAGGACGAGTACAACCGCTCCTTCTCCATCAAGATTCAGTTCGCCATCGACCTTGCGGACGACAGCAAGTCCGAGATTCTGATGGAACTGTGGAGAATGAACGAAACGGGCGAAGTTTTTGAGACATTGCTTGTCGGCTTTTACTACTACGATTCCACCATCGTTTACGACTGCAGAGGCATCAAGAACGGTGAGGGCGTGGAAGTGGTGAAGACTTCCGACATCGACATGTCCGCTCTGGTGGGCGCGATGTACGACGTCTTCGGCGATACCGACATTGCCGAACTGCTGTTCGACAAACTGCTCGGCACCGACACTCCTCTCGGCACCGTGGAAGATTTGCTTGCCACGCTGCTCGGAAGCTCCCGCTATACCGACCTCGGCGACGGCAGACAGAAACTCGAGATTCCGCTCAACATTCCCGGCGGCGTGCTCGGTGCGGTGCTCGGTCTGCTGAAACCCGGCGGCTCCATACTTTCCAAGGACATTGCCGACCTCGTCGAAAACGTCATCGGCATCGACCTCAATATGCTTCAAGCTCTCGTGGGTGAGAGCCTTTCCATTTACATCAACGCCGAAATGCAGAACAACGTTCTCACGGGCGCCAGCCTCGACCTCGGTGTGGATTTCAACACTCTCGGCACCGATTTGGCGCAGGACCCCGATTACGGCATCATTCAGAGTTCGCTTAACGTCAAACTCGGCATTGACAAGATTTATACCGCCGACAAACCCGTCATCGACATTGCCGAGTATCTGAATACCAATGGTATCGACGTTGCACAGCTCGACGAGTATTCCCTCCTCACTCTCGACCTGCAACTCGGTCTTTCCGTTTCCCTTACCGACGCACAGACCACTCTCGGAGCGCTTCTCGGGGCGTTCGGCACGCTGTTTGACGGCGTCATCGACCTCGACGAAGGCCTTCTCTCCAAACCCATAGGTACCGAAAGCGGTACAATCGACCTCGGCGTTTCCGTCAAAGGACGTATCAGCATGCGGAATGACGCCGACACCAACATAATCATCGACATCACGGGCGGTGCGGACAACGCCGTGCGCGCAAGTGTGGCATACGTCGGCGCGACGGAATCGCTCTACGTTGATTTGACCGGTCTCGTGGGCGGCGGCAAACTCGCGCTCCGCGGCATCAATCTCAACGACATTCTGAGCGACCTCTGCGGCAAGCTCATCACCACCGTCAAAGACGCCATCGCGGGCATTCTTCCCGGCGACAACGGCAACACGGACAATGCGGAAGGCGCCGCTGCCTACAACGACGTGTTGTCCAAGATAAGCGACGGCACAATCATCAAGAATTACGTCGCAAACGCGGCGGGCGAACCCATCGCCGACACCATGGGACTGATTTCCGCAATCCTCAACAATACGGAAATCATTATGAACGGCAACATCTTCAACATTGAAGGTCTTGACGTAAAACTTACTCAGGAGATTCTCAATTACATTTTCGGACTCATCTTCACCCGCGAAGTAGTTGACGAAGAGACCGGCGCGACGGTCACCGTGCCCGACACGGACAAGAAAGTTCCCATCGTCGGAGACGTCAACGTCAGCTATCGCAACGAAGGATTTGCCAATCCCAAGATTGTCGGCATCAGTCTCAATCTCGGTAAGGACGACAAAGTGTTTGCCGGCCTCGGAATCGAACTCAAAGCACAGTTCGGCAGCATTCAGAATCAGGCCGAGTTCAATAACAGAATCAAGGAGTATACCTCGGGACAAGGCTGCGTAGACGTCGCGATAGGCGACATCGCCGCCATCTTCGAAGGCAAATTCGACACCGTTCTCAACAATCTCAAGGGCGCAATCAAGAGCGTCGGCGTCGGCTTGAGCGCGGACATTTCCATAAACGCTCTCGCGGGAGACTTGTTGTCTTTCGAATATTCCAAGATAGACGCGGCGAATCCCTCCAACAACCTGCTGATAGCTTTGCTTGCGGCATTCGAAGAGAAGATAAGCGCCACCGCCACACTCGAAGTCAAAGGTCAGATTGCTCTCAACAATCTCACTCTCGATTTGCTTAACTCCAACCTCTATATCTCGTTGGGCTCCGGCGGAGAACGCGCTCTCGAAGCATGGTTTGTGGGCACCGAAAAGACCATCTACTTGCGCACCTCGTTGCTGTCCGCTTACGGCGAGGAACTCAGGCTCAAAGTCGACATCAGTCCCTTCCTGACCGCTTCCGGCGGCTCCGAAGCCGTTTCGACCGCAGACCCCGAGGAGGGCAGCGGTTCCGAAGGACAGGGCGGTGAAGGCAGCAACATCGACGTGATGGCGCTCATCGTCCAGTATCTCGGCGGAGTGAACATCGGCAGCGACTACATTCAGGTGTATCTCAGCACCGTGTTCCTGTCCGACATACTCGAAATGCTCAATGTCGCGGGCGTCAAGGTCACGGCGGCCGACGGAAGCGACCTCGGATTGAATGCCGGCGTCACCATCGAACTCAACGACGGTCTCAATCTCACCGAACTCGCACTTGCCGTCAATCTCGGCATCGGCGACAACTTCGACCTCGGTCTCAGACTGGAAGGTCTGAACGCCGACCTCAACAACGATTCTTACGTCACGGTTCCCGAAAAAGACACGTTTGTCGACATATTCGCCAATCCTTACGTCTATCTCGGTCTGGAAGCGGGCGTCAGCGGCACTGTTGCGTCGGGCTCTCTGTCCCTCGGCGACCTCGGCAGTATAATACTTGAAGAGAATATCAATATAAACTACGGTCTTTCCGTCGCGGCGTCCCTGGACCTCGACCCCATCGTGCAGAAATTCCTGCTCAAGCAGAACCCCACGCCCGAAGACCTCGCTTCCAACGCGTCTCAACTGGCGTTGGTCGTCAGGAACAACAACGACGACAGAGTAATTCTGTCCATTTACTACAAGAACGGCTACGTTTATCTCGGTGCCAACGCGCTCGGCGTCAGTCCTCTGAAAATCAAGGTCGATTTGTTCGGTCTGATTTTCAGCCTGCTCGACGGCAGCGGCGATGACACCGCAAGCGGCGGCTCCGAAGCCATTGCGGCGGCGAACGGCGATGTAGATTACGCGTATGCGCTCACCCTTGCAATGAAGATAAGCTCCGAAGGATTCGTCATCGAAATCGTCGACGGTCTGCTTGACCTCCTCGTCGGACTCAATCTCGGCTTCGAATTCGAAGACATCAATGCGTTCGTCAAACTCGACTGGTCGCAGCTTGCGAATGCCGTCGAAGACGAGAACGGACACCTGCTCGAAGTCTCGGCAAGCCTCAACGGCGGAAAATACAGCCTGTCCGCATTCATCGACAGCGTCGAACTCGGAATGGGACTCAGAGACATTGCCGATGTGGACGAATCCGCATATCAACTGGGCGAACTCGGTCTCAAAGAGGACGGTTCCATCAACTTCAACGTGGCGTTGCAGAACATTTTCGTCGAACTCGACGGAACCATCGATATGGCGGCGCACAGCGACAGCACCGACACCTGGCCCGTCGGCGACTGGATTACCCAGTTCATTCCCGACTCCTCCACGGGTGAGGACGGCACCGTCACGGACAACACCACGCTCAAGACTCTGTTGTCCAAGATTCTCGTCAGATTCGGCATCGATTACGACGTCAGCACCAAAGTGAATTTCCACATCGGTGCAATGCTCCGTTTCAATCCCGAGAACATGGGCGACATCGGCTATCTGCTGTCGCATTCCGACATCGCGCTCACCATTGCCGTTATGGACGGTGCGGTCAGCAAGGGCGGAATCGAAATTTACGTTCTCGCCGATAAAGTCAACGAAGAATATACCGGAAAATCCACTCTTTACATAAACGGTGAGGGCAGTGCTCTCGGCGGACTGAAGATGTCCGTGCCCGGAATCGACCTCGGCGCTCTGATTGCGGCGTCCGGCGACGAAGGCGGCACCGCGGGCGGCGCGTCGGAAGCGGTTTCCGCCAACAACCCCGCGGACGATACTCCCGCACAGGACGGCGGAGAATCCAGCGTTCTCGATACCATCAAAGGTATTTTGGATAACGCTATTACTAGTATTATAGTTACTAACGAAAAGACCACGGCAAGCTTTGCCGCAACGCTGGTCTCATTTGTGCTGGGTCTCGTTCTCAAAAACGACGACGGTTCGGCGGTTCAGCTGCCCGACAATTTCCTGCAACTCAATCCCGAAGAAAGCTTCCTGGCAATCTGGTACGGCAACGGCGATTACAAACTGCAGGTTTCGCTCGGAGTCGACCCCCTCGTGCTGGGACTCACGCTCGGCGGATTGCAGGTCGGTTTCAACGATTCTTCCGTCACGCCCGACGGCTTTAACGCTGCGGATTATCCCAACATCATGGACAACCTCGACGTGCTGTCCGTGTATACCACGATAGACCTTGGATTGACCTTGAAGGATACTGCGGGACGCGAAAACGGCGAAATCGCCGTCGGCGACATTCTGTCGCAGTTCATCGCGGACCTTGCGCTCAAACTCAATCTTGCCATTCCCAACGATTTGACGCTTGCGCTTTCGCTGAACGTCGGTGCCAACATCGACCTCAACAATGCGCAGAATACTCAGATTGTTCTCGAAATCAGCGACGCCAAGACGGGCGATGCCGTTCTTGCGGTCTATATGGACGGCGGTACGATTTTCGTCGACCTGGGCGTCTTCTCCGACAAGAACTTCATGATTGAAGACACCGCCATTGCGGAACTGCTCGTCGGTGAACTCAAAAAGCTGTTGTCCAGACAAGAGGGCGGTTCTTCCGGAGCGGAAGCGGTTGCCGCAGGTGACGGTGACGGTGCCGACGCCATAGAAATTTTCCTGGAAATCGGCAAGGACCATCTCGGACTTGTCATTACCGAAAACGTAATTCTTGCCGTGCTCGGAGCGCTTGAACTGAAAGACAAGGAAGGCAATCCTCTCAAACTTGACGAGATTATCGAAAGCCTCAACCTCGGTCTCGAAGCTCAACTCGACGTGGATTTCGCGAATTTCGTCCTCAGTCTCAACGTCGATACGACCTACGCGTCGCTTAACGCAAGTCTGCAATTGCCCGAAGCGGCAATCGACTTCAACGGTACGGTTTCCGACAAGATTGCCGAAGTGCGCAACAGGGAGTACGAATTCCAGAGCTATACCGCAAACAAGATTGCGAAATTCAAACTCGAAGCTTCCGTCGAATACTACGGCAGAGAGACATACGAACTGCTCACGGAAGACGCAATCAAGTATTATCCCGTCACCGACAGGTATACGAAACTTGCGGACGGTTCTTATACTCAGGACGACAAGGGTCTTTACGTCAGAAAGCCTGCCGACATTTCCGAAATCATCGACGCAATCTTCACGATTCCTTCTATTTCCGACGGAATAGCCGGGCTTGAAGCGGGAACGCTCAAAGAGATTCTGACGGCTCTCGCCTCTTACATCGGTCTGGAAACCTACATCAACGACCCCGTTGACGACGGATTCGACGTCACGATTGAAGGCGCAATCGACCTTGGCAAACTCGGCTTCGACGAATTGTTCGGAAGCGCGGACATCACCGCGTTGAAGAACCTTTCCGTCAAAACCCTGCTCGAAATCGTCGAAGTCGGTATCACAATCATGTTCAACCAGCAGGAGAACGCCTATATGGCTCTCTATCTGGCGGGCGGCGAACTCTACATCGATTTGTCCGGACTCGGCAGCGACATGATTAAGCTCAACCTGCTCGATTTGCTCGAAAGAGCGGGTGTGTTTGACAATAACGCTTCCGGCGGCGGCGAAGCCGTGGCGGCGGAAGACCCCGTTACGGGTGAAGACCCCGTTACGGGTGAAGACCCCGCGACGGGAGACGGTTCTCAGCCGACTTCCTCCGTGGACTTTGTCGGTCTCATCGGCGCTCTTGTCAGACGTCTGTCCATTAACAGCGCCGTTGCGGAAGGCGATATCGGAAAGGCGTTCAACATTCTCACGGACGGTCTGCGTCTCGACGTGATGTTCAATGCGGAACTGCTTGCGACCATTCTCGGATTGGTTGTCAAGGATTATGACTTCGACCTCTCCGAATTCCGTATGACGGAAAACAGCGGAGCATATCTCAGCATCAAGGGCACACAGCTCGGTCTCGGCGTCAAACTCGAAACCGAAGGCGGCTACGAAATCGCTCTCGATACCACGCTCGGACTTGACCTCGACTTCGCAAGCACGGACAACAGTCCCTTGCTGAGCACCAACGACAAACTCAAATACACCGACATCAGCGAGTATGTGTACAACATCTGCGCTCTTGCGGGTGCTCCAATTGATATGAACGGCATCGACACCGAACAGTTCAAGGACCAGAACGTGACGTTCAGTGTCAACGGTATGCTTTACTTCGACGCGGAAGCGGCAGCGAACTACGGCCTCGGCGGACTTGCAAGCGGATTGCTCGGTTCTTTGCTGAACACCTGGATTGAAGACCTCATCGTCGACCTTGCCATTCAGCAGGGATTCAACGACGGCGTTGCCTTCCGTCTTGCCGCGTCCGTCGACCTTGCCGCGCTCGATTTCGGCGCGCTTACCGCCGACGACGTCTACTACAAGATGACCGCGGAGCAAATCAAATCCACCGCAGACGCCGACAAGTTCGTGTTGGTCAATGGTGCATACGTGGCATACAACGCCGCAGACCCCGCGCACAAGGCTTTGCACGACAGCGGAGAAGTTTACGGGCTTGAAAGCAAGTTCCTCAACTTCCTCACCAGCGACAAGACCGCGCTCGATTCTATCCAACTCGCTCTCGAATTGCTCGAACGCGATTCCTCGGGTGAAATCGCCACCGACAAGGACGGCAATCCCGTTGTCAAAGCAGGTATATATCTGTGGAACGGCGATCTCTATCTCGACGGCTCCGAAATCTGGGACGTTGTGGGCAACTATTCCATAATTCCCAATTTCATCGACGCGATTATAGAGCTCGTCACCGCAGAGAAGGGTAATACCGCGGCTCCCGGCGCGTCCGAAGAAACCGCCGTTGCATCCGCCAACAGCTTCGAGGACCAGCGTACCGCCGTTGCGAACCTCATTCTTTCCAACGAAGGACTCCGCATTGCCGTGACGAAGTCCATCATCAGCCTGCTGTTCGGCATTCTTCTGCCCGACCTCGGCGGAATCGACGAAGTGTTCGACAACCTCGAAATCGGCATCGATTTGCAGACCGGCAAATATCTGTACACGGAGACTTCGCAGTCTGCGGAAGGTACGAAATTCATCTATCTCGACAAAATGGCTCACATCTCCGACATCAGCGGTGCCTACATTTCCGTGATGTCCGGCGAAGAGGAGGTCGAACTGCGTGCCAACAACTACGTGTTCTATACCAAGACTGCGGGCGGTGATTACGAAATCGCAACTTCGCTCGTCGACGAGAACACGACTTATTACATCTATTACGGCGGAGAGTATGTCGAAATCATCGACAGATACTCCAAACTTTCCGGGTACGTCGTCTATAACGCAGACGAATACGATGCTCTGAAAGAATACACCGACGGCAAGTTCTATACCCGCAGCGTCAGATACGCAAGCAAGCTCGACGAATTCTATCTCGGCGTGAACGTGCAGGCGGGCGTGCTCGACATGGGTCTCAAACTCGGCGGACTCGGACTCTCCTTCGATAAGGACGTCAAACTGTTGCCCGACTATATCGAAAAAGAAGTCAGCCACGACGGCACCACGCGTATTCCGCTTCTGCCGTTCTACGATTCCGTGGTCACGGTTACCGCTTCCGTGGAATTCGAACTCGGCATCACCGAAGGCGTCATCGACGTCGGAGCGTTCTTTGCGGAAATTCTGGGCGACCTCAGCGGCGTGGTCATCGAAATGCCTTCCACCGCCAAGGGATATTCGTCCGCACACTTCCGTCTCGACGCGACGGTCAGACTGGATATACTCGACCTCACCAACTCCGAAGTCATGCTGAGCCTGGTTTCCATCTCCGAAACCGGTGCGGAAATCGAGTGGCTTGCCGTGTATTACATGCGTGATACGCTCTATCTCGACCTCTCGTTCTTCAACTTCCCGCTGGTCGCCGTGCCCGCAACGTCCATAACGAACTATCTCACCGAAATGTTCTCGGCGTTGCTCAACAGCTCCATTTACGACAACGTGGTCGCGCCTTCTTCTTCCGAAGCGCTGGCTGCGGACGAAAATGCGGTCTCCGCGGCAATCGACGAGAGCCTGACGACGGACGAACTCATCGCCCGCATACTCATCAGCAACAGACGCCTGGCGCTCTCCGTCGGCAACTATCTGATGCGTTATATCCTCGGCATGATTAAGATTGGCGAAATCACTCTTGCCGACCTCGTTTACAAAGACCTCTACGGGTCGCTCGACGTGTCGCTCGACCTTACCGACAAGGTCAACCTCGAAATCGGCGCGTATCTCGCTCTCGAAGGCGACCGTTACAATTCCACCGCAGCGGCGACGGCGCTTGCCGACCTCGTGAGCGGCAACGAACAGACGGGCTCGTACTATCTGTTCGCGCAGAATGCAAAAGGACTTTACACCAACGTCGACGAAGAGGCACAGTCTTACCGTGTGATAGGCTCTTCCGACAGCGTTGCGGAAGCAAACAGATTCGAAAGACGTGAAATCGGCGTCGAAAACGGTGCGCTCGTGTACTACACCTACGCGATTGCCCAAAGTGTCGTCGAAGGTACCGTCTATTATGCGTATAACGCGACAACCGACGCATACACCGTAATTGCGGCGGAAGACGTCGCAGGATTCGAAGGCGACAAGTATGTCCGCACGTCCAATCCCGTGACGGAAGACTTTGTCTATATGTTCGTTCCCGCCGCGGACGCGAACGTGAACAATTACGACATGGAGATGAGCATGAAGTTGGCGATTAAGAACTTCGACGTCTACTTCACCGCCGAACACGAATACTCCATGTCTGCGGAAGACTTGGCGAAGTATCACGAACTCAACAGTGTCGATACCGTCAAGCTCAGCGAGACCATTTCGCTCGACCTGCTCTTCAAGAAGGGCAGCGACATCGACCTCACGCCGTTGCTCGAATACCTGTTCCCCGGCAACATCGAGGAGCTCAACGCCATTATCAGCGCAATCCCCGACGGTGACAGCGAACAGATTCTCCGCAACATAGAACTCATCATTTCCGCGGAATTCAAACTCGGCGCGTTTACCAACTATATGCGTCAGCTTGCCGCGGGAAATACCTCTATCGGCGTTGACCTCACGGCGGACGAATTCGACATCCTGACGTTTGTCAAAGTGCTTATAGCGGTCATTAAGAATGACGCGCTGGGCCTCGAAGCGATGCTCGACTTCGTGAATGCGTCCGTCGAAATCGTGTCCTACACGGACGGCGACCGTTCCAATTCGCACAAGATTCTGGGTGTATATCTCCTCAGCGGCGAATTCCGTGCGATTGAGAACGGCGAGACCGTTGCGCCCGAAAACCGTTATTCTCACTACTTCCGCGCGGACAACGGCAAGTACGGCTATGTCGACGGACAGTACAAGCTCATCTCCACGTTGGCAAACTATAACGGATACAAGTATGCGAAGGATAATGCGTACTGCTATCCCAATCCCAACGGCGAGTACGTAAGAGAGGGCGGCGGTCTGTATGTCGATTTGAGTTATTTCGGACAGCCCGGCATCTACATCGCCCTGTCCGAGTTGCAGTCCTTCATCGGCGACCTTATGAACGAGAATGCCGAAGGCGGCAGCGAAGCTCTTGCTGCCGAAACCCCCGAGGGAGAAAACAAGCCCGAAGGCGAAGAGGGCGGACTCAATCTCACGTTGCCTCTCATCAGCTCCGAAATCGCGGGTTACATTCAGATGTTCGCATACGGCATCAGAATGACTTCCACGTACATTCAGATTCTTGCCAATGCGGATTACATCAACCAGTTGCTCGCCATTCTCATAGGCGAAACCAACGTGTTAGAATTCGGCGAACAGATTGAGAAACCCTATCTCAAACTCAACACCGACTTCAACAACTATCATTACGCGTCTATTGCAAGCGCGACGACGGAACAAATCGGCTTCTCCGATTACAGATTCGTCATCGAAGAGTCTGCAAACGGACTGTACTGGTTCGACTCGGCAGACGGAACCTACAAGCTCCGCGCCGAAATGACGGAAGCGCAGAAGGAATCCTACGAAGGCGTCTATTACGACATAGCCAATATCGAGGGACTCTATCTCAGACTGGAGAACGGCAGCTACGTTGCCATTGAAAACGCCAGCAGAACGGACAAGATAATCGCGGATACCTATTCCGCTTCCGACGTCGGCACCAACGGTGTTACGCAGGCCATGGTGGGCACTTACAAGTACTTCACCTTCAATGACGGCAAATATGCGGCTTTCGATTATACCGCAAATAACGTTTACATCGTTTACGCCGACGCGCAGAAGAAACCCGTCATCGAACTGCAACTCTTCCTGTGGGAATACGAGGTAGGCATCGACATCAATCTGCCCGAGACGCTCGGCGAGGATTACACTTATACCCGCGTTGAAGAGGGCAAGGGCGATTACGAATTCGAGACCCTGTACACCTATTATCAGGACGACGAGTACGTCGAGGGCGAATCCAAGTTCTTCTACTACAGAGGCAACTACTTCGAAATCACCGTCGGTGAAAAAGGCTCTCTGTACGTGCTGTCCAACGGCAAGTACCTGAACGTGATGACACCCGTCGATTACACCACCGGCGGAACCTTTGCCGATACCTACTACGTGCTGGTGTCCACGCAGGGCTACGCTTCCTACGAGAGAGTGGAGGCGAGAGTCTTGTACAACCGCTCCGAGTACGGCAAGAAGTACTATGCGGTGGAAGGCGGTTCTTACGTCCGCAACCTGACGACGTCCCTCATCACCGTTCCCGAGTGCTTTGTCGATTACAACGCGCCCGTGGAAGGTTACGTTGACAGCGAAGAAGTGCTTTACCTTGACATCGAGACCCGCGAGTTCCTGACCGAAAGCGAATACGTCGCGAAATACGGCAGCACGGAAGGTGCGGAAACCGTGAACAAGAACGATGTCACGTTCGTTCGCGACGTGAACGGAGATTTCATTTCCGTGAACGGATACAAAGCCAAGTACGCGAACGACGACGAAAAACTCGCCGCACTTGCCGGTATGGACAAGTTTGCGGGACAGTCCATCAAGTACGTAGACACCGAAACGCTTTACTACCTCAACCTCACCATCAGAGGCAGCTTCAACATGGGTGTGTTCGAAGAATACCTCACCGAGGATGAGTGGAATACCAACGGTTACGGCAAACTGCCCACCGCAAAATACAAGAAGGTGGGCGACGACTTCGTGCTCATGACCGCGGAAGAGGTGGAAACTTACGAAGGCACGGTCTATTACCGTCATACCGCAGACGCTCAGGCGGTAAAAGACGTTTTGAGCGGAATCTTCGGTGAACTGAGCTCCGACATCTATATCGGCAGTGACTTCTCGGCGGAAATTCTCTTTGAAATCAAGGTCAACATCGCGCTCGGATACAAGAATGAGGATACCTTCACGTCTCTGTTCATCGCCGAACTCGACCTTGCGCTCGACGTGTGGCGCAGAGAGAACGATTCGACCCTGACTCACATCATCGGCATTTACTATGACGGCGACGTCGAGACCGGCGGCGGTGCGCTCTACGCGGACCTCACATGGCTGCTGGGAAGCGGTGCCAAGTTCAAGGTCGATTTGTCCGCATACACCGTGGAAGAACTGCTCAGCGGAGTCTTGCAGAATCTGCTGGCCGGCAACAAAGGCGACGGTGCCGCGGAAGCCCTGGCGGCAGGCGACGTCAGCACAATGGTGTCCACAGCGGACAGCGCGTTCATCATGCTCAACATCTATTCCAGAGCAATCGCGCTGAAAGCAAGCGTCGCTTTCCTCAACCTTATTATCAAACAGGTGGCTCCCGATATGGGCGACACCATCAGCGAGATTCTGCCCAACCTGCTGGTCTCCGTCGAAATCGGTCTTGCGCCTTACGATATCACCATAGGCGCGACGCTTTACGACGTGACGGGGAAGAAGGGCTTGCTCAACATCGGTCTCACGCTCAACCTGTTTAACAACATCGACAAACAGAAGGGCACCGTAATCGATTTCGGCAGCTTCGAAGAGTTCAAGGAGCTCAACGAAAAGAGATACGCTTCCGAATCTACGGATTACATCTTCTATTACGGTCTGTTCACCCGCATTGACGACAATGCAACCGGTGAAAACGTGTATGTCAAAGACCCGAACGGCGGAAAGGGTTATGTCAAGCTCAATGCGGCATATCCCGGTGGAGCACCCGCAGGCGTCTGGAAGTATGCAAAGAACACCGACGTTTCTTACGTGCCCGTAGCACCCGAAATGTTCGATGAGAATGAATTTGTCTACGACCTCGCCGATTACGACAGCCGTTATGCACAGGTCAACGTCGCTTACGAAGTCATTCAGAACGAAGCCGCGTTCAACCTCGCCGTGCAGGAAGGCAAAACCGTGTACTTCTACAAGTACGACGCAGTTGCCGGCACGGGCAGCATGGTTGCCGCGGAAATCAGCGACGGCAAGATTACAAATTACGCCGGACAACCCGTTGTCTACGGCGAAACCGCTCTCGGCGGAAAACTGTACACCAAGAACGAGTCAGTGAGCAGTCTGGAAACCCGTTTCGTCTTCGACGCCAACGGTGCGCACAAACAGAGCAAGGTGTTCAATGATTACGCACCTTTGCTTGCGCTCGACCTCAACGCGCTCTTCAATGCCGAACCCGGCACCACTTTCGATATAGTCGGTGCAATTGCCGCAAGCGGTCTTGAAACCATAGAGCTCAACCTCACGCTCGACGTGGATATGAATTTCAGCAACATAATCAACTGGTCCACTCAGATGAGCAGATTCTTCTCGAGTGAGCAGTACGATTATCTCAAGATGGTGCTGGCGTCCGTCGCCAAGAACCAGACGGAATTCATGAGCACGATAGGCGGCACGCTGGTCATCAAGGCGTACGTCAACGTGCAGAACGTCGTAAAAGCGCTCGGTGCCGAGACAATGGACATCAAAGCGTTGCTCGCGGGAGCCCAGCTCTATATCGAGTTCTACTACAACACCAACTATCACGGCGATATGGAAGTCGGCGACGTCGACATCTCTCAGGAGCCTCTGCGCATCTGGGTTGCATTCAACGAAGACACCTTGGCCGACATTTACATCGACGGCAACTATCTGAGCCAGCTGATAGAAATCGTGCCCACGGAGACCGAATTCGGCAACTTCTTCGACCTCATCTGCCTGAAAGGCCTTGACATCTTCTCGATGCTGAACAAGGAGAGCGGCGATGCGTCCGGTTCGGCCGACGAGGCTTTGCTTGCCGAGCCCGAAGAAAATGCGGCAGGCAACATTGTCATCGACGTAGGCGACGCCAACACGGGTGTTCTCCCCGAAAACGTGTGGGGCATTCTCGACGCCATCCTCGGACAGCTGCTCATTGCAAACGATATGTTGAGCATCGGTCTTGCCGAAGCCGTGCTCGGTAACCTCATCAGAATGTTTACCGACGAACTTCAGAGCGACGCCGTCAATTATCTGCCTCACATTAAGGTTACGGACGACGAAACCACCAGCGGTATCAACATACTGTTCGGAGGCGCTCCTTCCGTGCAAGTCCGTCTCGGATTCGTCAGCGGAATGACGTATTTCGCAAACTATGACGATATTACGAACAACAACGAGCACGAGAAATATATCGCCACCGGCGTCTACGGCACCGAAATCGACGAGCTTGTCGGAGCAACCAGGTTCGGTTACGACGCAAGCACCGGCGAATACACCCTTGACAGCGAAGGCAAGTACATACTGATGTCCACCGACGAATACGCGCTTGCGGCGTTTGCAAGCTCCGAATTCGTGTGGCTGGGCGACAGATACGAGTTCAAAGACAACGGAGACGGCATAATCGACTCCGCAGACTTTGCGCCCGTTGCAACCGAAGTGGCATACGCCACCGCATTCCAGAAAAACGACAGCGGACTGTACGGCAAGGTTCCCGAAGGATTCCCCGCCGATTACGAGTATCACAACGGCACGCAAGCCGTGCACGTCGATTATGTCGGAACCTATATGCTGGTTTCCGAAATCGAAAGAGTGATGCGCCAGACCACGCCTGCTTATGTGTACGAGGGCGAGAGATTCAACTTCGTGGCGGAAAACGTCGTCGGCGAGTATCTGAAACTCGGTGACTTCAACCTGGTTCTCACTCTCGACGGACTCGGAATCTATGCCAACAGAGAATTCTCGGCTCCTTCCCCCGACGATTTCATCAAGAAGGGAGAGGATGGTCTGCCCACCGAAAGCTATGTCGACATCAAGCAGGCCAAACTGCGTCTCAGCACCAGCTTCGACGTCTCGTATTACGGCAACCACCTCGACACCGAGAACAACGTCGTCGACCTCAGCGAATTGCTCGACCTGATTTTCGGTCTTGCACTTCCCGACAGCGGTCTCACCGGCAACGAACTTAAACTCCGCATAAGCGGTGCGCTCGGCAGCCTCGACCATCCTTATTGCAGAGCGGTTCTCAACGCTTTCGTCGATATGGAAGCGCTCATCGACAACGCCCCCGCCACATATGCCGTCGAACTCGCACTCGAAATCAAGAAGTACGACGAGAACGGCAACCTGACGGATGAGAACATCCTGGCGGTGTATCTCTATCGCGACAGCATCTACATCGACCTTGCGGGATTGCTGGGTAAAGATGCGAAACTGTCCATTACCAATCTCGGCGTGGAAGCTCTCCTCGGCGGAGTTATCGGCGGACTGTTCGGTGTTGAAACCGCCACGGATACCGATAACGCGAGCGGAAGCGGAGAAGCGATGGCGGCAAGCATTTCCGATGCAAAGGATATGATTCGCCACAATTACGCTTATCTTGCCGCGCTTGTCAACCCCGGTGAGTTCACGCTGCAAATCAGCGCGCTTGCCGTCAATGCAATCATCGCGAGAATAGCTCAGATGATGCCCGACAACCAGACTTTGCAGAATCTCGTGTTGCCCGACTTCGGCGACGTCATGCTCAAAGCGTTCGGCAATGCCAAGGACGGTGCGAAACTGGCGCTCAACATCAAACTCTCCGAAGGCTTCGTGGCGTCTGTCGACATCAACAACGTTTATATCGGAACGAAGCAGCTTTCGGACGACAACGGCGTCGTTGCGGGCAGCTCCGATTACAGAAGCATTTTCGCTTCGCTCGTGGCAAGTGACAGCGCTTACAAGAACGTCTACGACGTGGCTTCCGGCAACATCAACCTGCTCAACCTCGGCGTCAAGCTCTCCGTCGACTTCTCCATGACGTCTTCGGGACTCACTCCGGGTCAGGGCAACTACGACAGCTCGCTTGCCGGCTGGGCAATCAGCCTCATCAAGAATCTTATCAATGCAAGCCCCGTCGGAATGCTCGGTTCCTACACTCAGCTTGCAAACTACAACGACGCACTCGCCGTTTACAATGCGGGCAGACCTCTCTTTACGAAGAGCGGGGACGGCACCTACGTGCAGGTCGACGGTGCGCCCGTCAACGGAACTACGTATTACAAATACGACGCGGCCGATATAGACGTTGTCTTCGCGAAGGGTGAAGTCAAACTCACAATCGACATCACGGCAGACATCAATCTTGCGGCAGTGGTGCTCTACGGCATAGGCGGAATTCTGTACAGCGATTTGTCGCTGGACATCAAGCTCTCCGAATTCGGAACGACCTTCCTCTCCGTCTATTACCTCGGTTCGTCCAGACTCGACACGGGTGACGCAACGACCGTCAAATATCACAATCTCGTACCCAACGGCAAGGGCTTCAACGACGCAATCTACATTGACGCGACCAGCCTCGGCCTCGGACTCGTGAAGTTCCAGGGTATTTCCGGCGTGCTCGGCGGCAACATCGGAGGCATTTACGATGCACAGGCACAGAGTGCGGGCAGTGACGAAGCCGTATCTACCGCGGATACCGACGGCAACCCTTCAACCGGCGGCGTCAGTCTGGAAATCCAGATTGCGGACGGCTATGTCGGCCTCAGCATCGATAAGGCGCTCATCGAAAGCCTGCTCAGCATTCTGAAAGTCGATTTGGGAGCGGTGACCCTGCCCGAGATTCAGACCATCAACATCGGACTTTCCTTCGGTGACGAAGGTATTTCGCAGGTCAACATCAACGGTACGGTGGACGGCGCCGGCACCGGTCTCGCCATTCAGGTGGACGGCATCCAGGTCTCCTTCGACCATCTGTTGAACGTCAACGGGAAAAACGGACTGATTTACAAAGTATCCTCCGGATACACCGGTCTCACTTACCCGAAACTTGCGGGTACAATGACGCTCATTCAGAACGTGCTCGACGCCATCGACCCGTCGATTTCCATCAGCATACTCAAGAAAGCGGGCTCAGTCATCAAGTCGACCTCCAACATAAGCATCAAAGACAGAGCAGTACCCAGAAACGATTTCACGCAGGCGTATCTCACCGGCGACAGAAGAAACACGAAAGTCAACGACGGTTCCGGCGGTGCATACAGACTGTGTCTCAACCTGAATGTGTATCATCCTTATCAGGGACCCGGTGATGAACCGATGAGTGCTCGTATCAACCTTACGGATACCACGTTGATGCTCGACGAACTGATTGTTACCAGCGGATTCATCACCGGTGTGCTTGAAGGATTCCAGAATCCTATTTCGATTCCTCTCGAACTGCTTGCATTCGGTTACACCGACCCCGATACGGGCACATGGTCACAAGACAGCAGCGTTCTCGGCTCCGGACACGGCACCACGGCAAGCGAGGCGGTTTCCTCCTCCGACGCAAAGAGCGCGGCGGAATCCTATACTCCCGTGATGGACGGACTCATCTCCAAGGTCACGGTGAATATGTTCACCAGTCAGGGATATCAGCCCTATCTGTCCACGATGAACAGCAATCCTGCCGAAGGCACCAACTATATCTCAGTCAAGATAGAGTTCGGCAAAGACGCTTTCAACGAGATTCTCATCATGTTGCATCTGTTCGTGCTCAGCATGACGCAGGAATATGCAAAGAACAGCGAGAACTGGCTGTATCCCGATTACGATAAGGTCAAGGACGACGGAACAGGTCTCAGTACGAACCTCGATTCGTCGAGAGTGCTGAGTTGGGATATCGACGCGCTTGTCAGAGAACTGAACGGCATGACCAGCACTGAAGCGAAGGTCAACAAGTTCCGTAACTATGCACGTTCGATACCTTATGCGCTCATCAGATATCTGGTCGGTTCGGGTTCTCTCGGCATAACCGACAGTACGATTACGTTTGTCGGTGCGCAGGATACCATCGGCAACATCTCCGCGCTCATCGGCTCCATATTCCCGTTGCCGTTTGCGGACTATAACGACAACGCGCCCAATCCGTCCGCGAATATCTATATCGACTTGTATCCGCAGGCCAGCGTCTACGGACTGTCCGCGAGAACGGTCACGCCCGGCATTCAGGCAATAGAGCTCATGGTCAACGGCGAGAAGAGCGGAGCCGGCACCAATATGAGCTTCTATAACGGCAACGGCGGAAGGACGAACAGTCAAGGCTCGTCTTCCGAGACGTTGGTGCTCACCATCAATCCGTGGAACCTCACCGCAAGCGATACCTCTCACAGCGGTGACGGCGTGCTTGAATTCGTCGAAGCCAACACCGCAACAATACTGGGCGGCAGCGGCGGTATTCCCAGCGAGGTCGTGATTACCGACATCGCCTCCAAGACCGGCACGGCCAACGGGCAGTCAATCACTTTGAACGGTGAGTTCCTGGCGAATCAGACGTTCTTCCCGAGAAAGGCGAACGTGAGTTTCGCAAACGGACAGAACAGTGTCGGCGGCAGCGGCAACGACGCTCTCAGCGGTACTACCATTGTCTGGGATGCTTCCTCCGTTGACCTCACCGCGGCAAAAGTCGATGCGGCAAACGGCAGAAGACTTGCGGGCTACATCTACGGCTATGCGTTGAACGTGGTTGTTGCGGCAGTTCCCGTGTACGTCACAAACGACTATGCACAGACTTCCGTTCAGGGTTACTACGGCAACGATGCCACGGGATACTCCGCTGAGGACATTTCCATTGATATCCGCAAGGATAACCATACGCAGCTGCCCGACCTGGTGCAGATGGCATTCAACGGCGGCAAGACTTATGTGTTCGGCACGCAGGCCAAGGATGCCGATGGCAACGGACTTATGGCTGTGCTGAAAGGCACGGACGGCAGACCCAAGACTCTGGGAACCACCACCGACTCCGAGGGAGTGGTATCCGACATCCTGAACTCCGACAACAACAACTACAAGCTCATTCCCGCTTACGAAGCTGCGGTTGTCAGAGATGCCGAAGGCAACATTCAGTACGAGAGGTTCTCTTATAACGGAACCATATACGAATATGTCAAGCTCGATTACTCCAAGTTGCCCAACGGTTCCAACTTCCCCGTGGGTGTCATCACGTGGAAGGACGACAACTTCACCTACGAGTGGAAGGGTGAAACGGCGGAAATCGACTACACTTATCAGTGGGGCTATTCCGCGACTTGCTACGGAACCTTGGATGTGACGATTAAGGATTACAGAATCGACGAAGTCACCAACTTCTCGGGCAGCGACGGAACGAAGATAGAGTCATTCGACCTCAACTCGCTCACCATCGAGAGCCTGCTTGGCGGCGATATCGACATCGGCAACTACATCAACAAGTTCAACAAAGCGACCGTCAACTACATCAACGGCACGGAAAGCGATACGTTGTCCGTGAAGTGGGATTTGACGGCACTTACCAAACGTCTCGAGGAAATAGCGGTCCGTGACACCAACGGCGACCTTATCCGTTACGATTACTACAAAGGCATCGACGTCGAAGTGACGGCGTTGCTCGGCGGCAGTGAATTCTATCTCTACCGTGTGCTCGACATACTCGGTGCCGACGTTACGGCAGGTATGAAGGGCGAAGGTGTTGTGTCCGAGGACGGCAAGTTCATCGAACAGGAAGTCAAGGTCAGAATCGTCGTGTCCACCAGCGAATACTCGAAACTCGACGGAGACACCTTCAAATTCGACCCGTACAGCTCTGCGGTGCTCGACGGCAGTGCACTTGCCAAGGACGGCAGCACAATCAACGTGTACTTCAAGGGCAACACCACGGCAAGCTCCGTTGTGGTCGGAACGCAGGTAAAGGTCACGGCGCCTTATACGCTGAAAGACAACGAATACACCCTTGTCGAGGGCGAAGCACTCACCGCGCTCATGAAGCAGATTTCGTACAAGGGTTACACGGGAGCGCAACTCTACGCAAGACTCGAACTCGGTGACGAGTTCATAGGCGAGCAGACCGTGTACGTGCCCGTCGAAGTGCTCAAGGCCACGGCGAACTCCCGTCCCGAACTCACCGTGACGGATACGTTCAACCCCGAATGGTACAACGACAGCGCATACGAGATGTTGCCCGAGGTCAGGTTCGCGGAAACCGGTGTCGGAAGATACCAGATGAAGCCCGATTGGAGCACCGTCAAGTACTACACGAATATCACGCTTGCGGAGGAACTTCCCAACATCTATGCGGGCGGGACAATCTACGCAACCGTGGAAGCCAGCGTCGTTGACGCAGACGGCAATCCCATCGGCAACGTGATAACCAAGGTGACGGAAGAAGGCGTCGAAAAAGAAGTCCAGACACCGCAACTCATTACCGTCAAACTCAACGTCACGAAGAAGACGGTTTCCGGTGTGTACTTCTACAACGGCACCGATAAAGACGATATCGCGTCCTACAACTCCGTCGCACCTTACGCGTTCGAATACGGCGGCACCGTGTACAGCGTCAGACCTTACGAGTCCGTCGAAACATTCTTCACTTCGGGTGAATGGAACAATACCGAAGCATTGGGTAAAGTCGTCATAGAACTCGGCAACGGAAATAAGGAGTTCGCTTACATCAGCGAATGGAACCTGGAAAAGCTCGTCATCGGTAAAGACGGCGGCAAGTATGACGTCAGCGCGGTCATAGGCGGACAGTCTGTTGATATCACTGTCAACGTGCCGCGCACCGAAGTCGGCGGAATTGTCGAACTCGACCCCGACGGAGCGCTCTCGTTCTACACCTATGACGAAGGAAGCGCGGCGTGGACGCAGACCAAGTACGCGAACGTCATCGTGAGAGAAGACGGCGTCAAGACGCTCGACGAAGGATTCTTCTTCGACGTCAATACCGCGTGGGCGACTCTGTCCGAAACCAAAGCCACGCTCAAGTTCGTCGACGCAGACGCAGAAAACAGCGAGATGTACACGGCGACTTACGAAGACGCGCTCGTCTGGATTGATACCAGCGCACCTTCCGTCGGCGAAGTCAAGAAAGAGGACGGCACGGGACTCTACTACGTCGAACGTGCGTTTACCTTCTTGCAAGGCGACCTTGCGTCCGAAACGATTGTCGCAAAAGTGTATCTCGTCAACTTTGCGGAAGGCGAAACCGCGCTGTTCGATTTCGGAACGTTCGACACTTCGACATACAACCTCTTCGACTCTGCCTGGACGTTGCCCGACAAGGCCACGATAGCCGTCGGTAGCGAAAAGTTCGCCGACGTTGCCGTCGAGTGGAGTGCGGGACTTCCCACGGCGGAAGAGATTGCGGCAGGAAAGTTCGAGAGAACGGCAATTCACGTGCCTTACACTCAGAGCTACGTGTTCAACATCAGCGGGGAATATGCGTTTGACTTCGGTAACGGCATCACGGCAACTTACGGAGCCGCGTTCGGTGCGCTCGATTACACGGTTGACAACGCGGATAAATTCTTCGCGGGATTGTCCGCAAGCGGAACCGTTAACGGGGCAGAGGCAACGTTCGATTGGGGCGAGTTCGTCTACGGAGCCAACAAGGCGGTTTACGAAACCACCGTCAAAGCCACGGTAAACGGCGTGACGCTGGAAATGCCCGTGACCGTGAACGTCACTTCTGATTACGTCATCAGCAAGATTGCCGACGTCAAGTACCGTTCGCTCACGATTGACCCGTTCCAGTACAGCACGTTTGCAGATGCTTTCGGCACCGACACCGTCGTCAACGTCTATGTGGGCGGCGACAACTCCAAGACCTATGCCTTCACCGTCAAGTACTGGGGCGATGACGCTCTAATCACCGAGGAAGGCGGAAGCTACAAAGACCATATGATTACGCTTGCGTTTGTCAAAGACGGCAAAGCGTATGCAGAACAACAAGTCAATGCACCTCTCATGGTCATATCCCGTGCGATTGAGAACGTGCGCTTCGTCTTCGACGACAGTTACACGCTCCTCACCGTTTCCACGGCACTGACCACCGTGACATACACGTACACCAACGCCGATGGAGCATTGTTCGATGTTATTTACACCAAATCCACAATGATGCCCGAACAGATTGTCTTCCGCAATCCTTACGGATACTACGGTCTGAACAGCCTGCCCGGCAAAGTGGAAATAGTGTTCGCGGGCACCGGCGAAATCAGGGAATATGCCGTCACCTATACGGTTGGCGACGTTGACCAGGCAAGCGGAGTGCCCATGAACGTCAAGATGAACATCGTCAGCGACGGCGAGAGCGGAAACTTCGACGTGTTGAAAGACATGCTCATTTCGACATCTGTCAAGAGCCTGACGGTCACGCGTTACAACTCCACCATCGCGGCGGACGACCTGGTCACGCTCAACAACGTGTTCGGCGTTTACGGCACCGAAAGCTACAACGGCAGCATACTCAGCACACCGTACGATACATCCGCCTACGCAGATGAGTTCACTCTCTTTGTGGACGGAATGTTCGTCACCAAGGCAAACTGGGACAGCTACTATTCGACGCTTACGGTTGCGGACGGCAGCAGGGCGCTTTACAGCAGGCTTGCTTCCGACAACGGCGAAGTGTATTACTACAGCTACAGCAACGCGAGCAGGTCCTACGAACTCACCGTCGAATCCGACGATGCGCTTGTGTTCATCTACTCCGTCTCCGGAACAGTCAAGATTGCATCCTGGAACGCTTCCGGAATCAAGTACACCTACGCGGGAGGCATCAGATACGCAACTGCAAGAGTCAGCTATCCGTTCGATGCGTCCAACTCGGTCAACATCAGCGTTCCCGTCCAGATTGTCGACGCAACGATAATCAGCGCACGCTACAACGTCTCGTCGTTCAATACGACCGTCAATCCCGATATTAGCGTGGACGGCAACAGAGTTTACTTGACTTCCGATAAGAAGAACTACTTCGATGTGTCTTCTCAAACGTTCTACTTCGACCCGTTCAGCGGCATTGACGTTCGCGAGCAGGTGAAGATTAACGTTTCCGGCAGAGAGTTCAGCGTGTACAAGTACTTCCCGCTCAATGCAGACATAGTGACCGCAGGCGGCGCAACCGGCACCGGCACCTATGTGACGTGGGACCTCTCCTCTCTGAGATGGGACTACGAGGGCGGTTCGTTCACGGCGGCAACGTCCGTCATCGCCGCAGATACGGGAGCCGACTTCGGCATCAGCAACCCCGTCAAGGCGCAGACGTTCAGACCGCTCAATACCAACATCCGCGTCGCAAGCAAAGTCGCGGAAAAAGTCACCTCCGGTGCGAACTCTTCGCTGGTGAATCTGTGGGGCTATGCGGGTAACGGTGTAAATACGATAACCGCAATTGACCCGTATACCTTCAATGCGTCGCAATTCGCAAGCAAGTTGCCCGCAACGTTGAGAGTCGACCTTGCGGACGGCAACTGGCAAGACTTCTCCACGTCGTCTTCCGACTACAAACTTGAATGGAGCCTTGCGTCGTTCAATCCCACCTATCTCGGCGGCAGGACCTACGTCACGGCGAACCTGACCGGTCCCGACGGCAGCACTCAGGCATTCAGGATACCTTTCCTGGTCCAGCGTGTTCTCGTCACCAACATAACGGGTACGAAGGGCGGTCTCGGCAGCAGCGTCAAGTTCGGCTTCGATGCCAACGGTGTGGCTACCTCGACCTACGAAATCAATCCGTACAACCCGGCTTCGCAGAAACTGCCCGTGGGTTACAGCGTCACGTTCAGCGTGAGCAATCCCACGAATTACGAAGGAACCGAGTTCGGAACGCCTTCTTCGACGACCCGCACTTACGATTACATTGCGGTGGCAATGCCGTCTTACGGTCTCACGGTCGAAAATGCCAAGAAGGGACTTGCTTCCGCAGGTACCGCCAGCATGCAGATTGACGGACAACAGAGAATCAGCATCCCCGTCTCCTTGGCGAAGAAAGTCGCACCCGCGGGACTCAAACCCACAAGGAACGGTAACACGTTGACCACCAGCATCAACGGTTACAGTGTCGTGTGGTACGGAACCGCAAGCGTGTCTTACGGCGGAGGAACGGCGACTTACACCGTGATGTTCGCATCGCCCGATGCAAGCTACACGATTCCCGCCATCAAGGACAGAAGCGTGACTTACGACCTCACGGCTTACATCGGCGCGATAGTCGACGCTTCCGGCAGAGTGCTCGACCTCAAAGACAACGGCGAGCCCAACTGCCAGTACACTTACAAACCCTAGTCACCGAATGTGACGGAATCTCGGAAAGCGGCAGCAACTGCCGCTTTCCGCATTTTCGGAGCATCACTCGGTTTGCGCAATGTCATAACGCTTGATTTTGATGCGGTTCAAAAGTATAATATAAAAAACAATGCCGCAGATTTGCGGCATGAGGCGGTGTATGGATTTTACTACAACGGCTGTCAGTGTGTTGCTTCTTGTTGCCATGGCCATTCCCGGCTTTATTTTGATGAAAGCAAAGGTGGTCAAGCCGTCGTCCATTGCCTATTTTTCCGCGCTTTTGTTGTATGTTTGTCAGCCGTTTTTGTCGCTGCGCTCATTTTTGCAGGTTGAGTTCACAAAAGAGCTTGCAATCAATCTTGCAATAGTGTTTGCCATTTCCATGTTGGCGCAGGGGCTGCTGTTCGGAATTCTGTGGGCGGTGC
Organism: uncultured Clostridia bacterium; assembly: GCA_944349635.1. Lineage (GTDB taxonomy): Bacteria > Bacillota > Clostridia > Christensenellales > CAG-917 > Limadaptatus. The sequence goes on from CALVNH010000005.1 coordinate 41,406, forward strand.
TTTTCAGAAAGTTCGACAAGCCTGAGGACAGTGCGATGCTCATCGAAAACGGTTTTATAGGAGGGCATACCTGCACAAACGAATCTGCTCTCCAATCTCTTGTAAAGACCACGGTGCGGGGCAGAGCTTACAGAGTTATGGTGCTTGCCTCTACGTTCGGCAACGTGGGATTTTTCGGAGTGCCGGTGCTCCAGATGTTGTTTCCGCAGAATCCCGAAGCAATAGCTTATTCCGCGGTGTACATCGTGTCGATGAATCTTATGTGCTGGACGGTCGGGTCTTACGTCCTGACGGGAGACAAAAAGTACGTCAGCCTGAAAAAAGCCGTTTTCAATCCGCAGACGATTACTTTGTTTGTGGCGTTGCCGCTCTTTTTCTGTCGCGTCACGCTGAATGTTCTCCCCGACGCACTCACAAAAATTATAGGTTATCTTGCGGACATGACGGCTCCGATGTGCATGATTATTCTCGGCATGAGGTTTGCGGTTGCGCCTGTAAAGGAATTGTTCACGGACTGGCGGGTTTACGTTTCCACGGCAATCAAGATACTCATATTCCCGCTTGCGGTCTACCTTGTGCTGCTTCCTTTCGACATGAACGAAATGATGCGCACCGCGCTTGTAATATTGTCGGGAATGCCGTCCGCCTCCATAAACCTCAATCTTGCGGAGCTGTACGGTGCCGACCAGAAGACCGCGGCGAACAACATTTTATTGTCTACGTTGCTTTGTATAATCACGATACCCGTTCTCATGCTTTTGTTTTGAGCATTCGTCGTTGTAATCGTGGAAACATAATGTTATAATATATTCGCAAACGTTCAATTTCGGAGGCAATTATGGGATTTATAAAAAAGAATCTGCTTAAAGTCATAGAGTGGACCGAAAAAGACAAAGATACGATGGTCTACAAATTTCCCGTGCCCGACAGGTACGAAATCATGAAGGGCTCCAAGCTGGTCGTCAGGGAATCGCAAGCGGCGATTTTCATGACGGAAGGACAGATTGCCGACGTGTTCACGGCGGGCACCTGGACGTTGGAGCCGGAAAACCTGCCCATTCTCTCCAAACTCGGAGCGTGGAAATACGGTTGGGAGATGCCGATAAAATCCGACGTCTATTACGTCAGCCTCAAACAGTTCATCGGCATGAAATGGGGCACGGCGAATCCGATTATGATGCGCGACAAGGACTTCGGCATGATAAGAATCATGGGACACGGCGAATACAGTTTCCACGTGTGTGACCCCGCCAAATTCATGCGCGAGTGCTACGGAACGATACATTCCTTCTCTACGGACGACATAGCCGATTATCTGCGCAGCATGGTGATTGCGGAAATTACGGATTTGCTGGGCGAATGCCGCATTCCCGCTCTGGATCTTGCGGCGAATTACATCGAACTCGGAGCCGCCGCCAAGGAGCACGCAACGACCCGTTTCGGGACGTTGGGTCTTGCAGTCGACCAGATTGTAATACGCAACTTCAAGCTGCCCGAAGAGGTCGAGAAAGCGATGGACAAACGCACGACTCTCGGCGTGTTCGAGGACAAGATGGCGGAATACGCACAATACGAGTCCGTACAGGCGATGCGCGATTCCGCAAAGAACCCCGGCGCGGGCGGGATGTTCGCGGCGGCGGGCATAGGACTCGGAATGGGAGCGAGAATGGCGGGACAGTTCGCCGATTCGCTGGATTCGGTGGGTAAGAGCGCTCCGAAAGAGAAGTGCCCCAAGTGCGGAGCGCAAATCAGCGCGAAAGCCAAGTTCTGTCCCGAATGCGGCGAAAAAATCGTTGCAGCAGGCAAGGTATTGTGCGAAAAGTGCGGAGCGCAGGTGGGAGCAGGCGCGAAATTCTGTCCCGAGTGCGGCGCGCCCATGCAGACCAAATGTCCCGAATGCAATACGGTGATAAAGGCGGGCATCAAGTTCTGTCCCAACTGCGGACATAAGGTCGGTTGACGGAGAATTGTGGTATGGGAGACGGCGTAACCGTTGTCAAGTGCCCGAATTGTGGGGCGGATATGGTGTACGACCCTGTCGCGGGGGCATTGAGTTGCTCCTACTGCGGCGGGACGAAAGCCGTTGAAAAACGTGTTGCGGGAGACAGGGATTTCCTCAACGAGAGAGCGGAAGGCGAAGTCGACGAAGGCATTGACGAATACGAATGCCCGAACTGCGGCGGACATTCGCAGATGGAAAGTTTCGCTTCCACGCACGAGTGTCCGTTTTGCGGGGCGACCAACATAATAAAGAAAGAAAGATTGCGCGGACTGAAACCGGACAGCATTCTCCCTTTTACGCTGGCAAAGGACGCAGCTCTCGCAGAGGGAAAGAAGTGGATTAAAAAGAGGCTGTACGCTCCGAGCAAGCTGAAAAAGAATTTCGTCGCGGACAAATTCAAGGGCGTATACGTGCCGTCGTTCGTGTTCAAGACCAACACCAACTCGGTATACAGCGGTACTCTGGGCGAAAATTACACCGTTGCCGTCAGAACGTCCAAGGGCGTGCGTTACGAAACGCGCACCAGATGGTTTCGCGTGAGCGGAACTTACGGAAAGTACTATTCAGACGTGGTGGTGGAAGCCAGCGCACAACTCGAACAGTCGCAGATGAATAAAATTCTTCCCTTTGACATTGCCACGGCGGAGCAATACAAGAGGGAATATCTCGCGGGATTTTCCGCGGAAAGATACAGTTCTTCGCTTGACGATTCGTTCGGTGTGGCGCGCGGAATAATAGAGAACGATTTGCGCGCGTGCATACTGTCGCAGTACAAGTACGACGTCGTGGGCGAATTCAACGTCAATACGTCCTATTCCGGCACCAGGTTCAATTACACCATGTTGCCCGTGTGGGTGTGCGGTTACAAGTATCGCAAAAGGACGTACTCCTTTATCGTCAACGGCAGGACGGGAAAATCAACGGGGAAAACTCCCGTTTCCGTACCCAAAGTCCTGTTGACGATTCTGATTGCAGGCGGTATAATAGCAACGCTGGTATGTTATTTCATGGGACTGTTCTGATTGAAATTCCGGTCTCTGAAACATACAGAACGAAATAAGTTTCTTCGGAGGTAAATATGATAACCAAAGACATGCTCATCATGGACGCTTTGAAACAGGGCGATGCGGAAAAGCTCGCGCAAGTGTTGCAGGACAGCGGAATGCATTGTCTGCATTGCATGCTTGCTCACGGTGAAACCATTGAAGAGGCGGCGGCGGTGCACGGCATCGACGCGGACGAACTCGTGGCAAAACTCAACGCCGTTCTGTAAGGCGTCAGCGAGGTAAAAATGCACAGCAAAGACATCGACGCAATCTCCGCAAGGCTGAAAGAGTTGCGCACGTTTTCGGACTATACCACCGCAGACATTGCCGCAAAACTCGGCATCGAAGAGCAGGAGTACGTTTCTTACGAAAACGGCGAGAGCGAGATTCCGATAAATCTGATTTACAAATTTGCGTCCATTATGGACACGGAGCCGACTTACGTTTTGCAGGGGTTCCTTCCTTCGAAGGACATGGTAAACGTGGTCTATGACGGCAAGGGACGTTCCATAAAGCGTTACGAAGGTTATTCGTTCACCTCTTTGGCGAGCGACTTCAAAAACAAGACAATGAACCCCATGCTGGTCACCATAGCGCCCACGGACGCGCCGGAACTCGTCGTGCACGGCGGGCAGGAGTTCAACTATGTGCTGGAAGGAGAACTGCGCGTCATCGTCGACAACAAGGAGTATTTTCTGCGCGCGGGCGACAGCATCTATTTCGACCCGTCGCACCCCCATGCACAACTTGCCATGGGCGGAAAACCCGCGAAATTTCTGACAATCATCAACGAGTGACGAAGTTCATTCTTCGGCGTGTTTCGCCGTGAAGAAGGTACGATGTCCGACAACAGAAATCAAAGCCGACGCAATGTCGGCTTTTGCTTTTTTGTGATGGAATATTTTAAGTTTGCATTCCGTTGCGTCATGATTTTGCGTTTGATTTCCCGTATGCTTTTACGATATTGTTTCGTCCGCAATGTTTGTGTGCGAGCGTCCTACGCATCACGGAGCGGGGTATTAGCAAAACGCGACAGAAGGCGTCCGACGCCCTTGTGCGCAAGTCTCGAATCTACATGACACGGCACAGAGCACAGGCAATCACCATTCCGAAAAAAGAAGAAAAAAGAGACACGGGAATCGCATAACGCAGGTTTTTAACCTTGCATTTCGAGAAGTAAACTGCCGATATGTAAAATATTGTTTCCGAAGCACCCGCAATGGTCGCGGCACAGCGCGCGGGATAACTGTCCACGCCGTATTCGTTGATTATCTTTTCCAGAATGGCAATCGTCCCGTTGCCCGACAGCGGAACGAGTAGCACGATTTCCGAAATTTCCGACGGGATTCCCAGATATTCCAAAGGCACCGCCAGCACTTTCGACACTGCGGCGGCAAGCCCGCTTGCCCTGAAAAGTTCTATGCACACGAATATCACCGCAATATAGGGGAATATTGTCTTTACGAGGTCGAGAGTCTCTTTGGTGCCGTCCAGAAAACAGTCGTACACTTTGACGCGTTTTACGACGGAGTAGATTATGAGGAAAATGAGAATTGCGGGAAGTAAAAAGACTGTCATTTGCCGAAAGTGTGCCGGTGCGCTTTTTCGCCGGTCTTGCGTGCGGGACGGACGGACGGAAAAACCCGTGTCCGAATGCTTGTTGCGGGTCTGTCCGTGACGGGAAACCGATGTGCTTTGTTTTTAGGAGAAGCCGCCTTCGCCGAAGAAAACAGTTTACACAGCACGACTCCCGTCAGCGTGGCGCAGGTTGTGGAAATCAGCGTGGGCAGAAAAACGGAGGCGGCGTTTGCGCTGTTCGCCGCCGCGCGCAGGGCAATCACCGTGGCTGGGACAATCTGAATCGAAGTGGCGTTTATCACCAGAAGCAGAAGCATGTTGTCCGTGGCTTTGCCTTCCTCGCGGCACATGCTTGCCATTGCCTTTATGCCCGCGGGCGTTGTTGCGCCGCCCATTCCCAGCATGTTCGACGCCAGGTTCACGGAGATGTGATTGTAACTTTCTTCGCTCTCGCCCTTGAACAGTCGCTTTATTACGGGGCGCAAAGCCCGTGAAAGTTTGACGTCAAGTCCCGTGGCTTCCATCATTTTCAGGACAGACATCCAGACGGCGTAGATTGCCGTGAGTTTGAGGATGAGCAGAATGGCGTTTTTCACTCCCTCAATCATCGTCGGCAGCGCGTCGGCGGGCGAAACAACCGTCATAAGCACAAGCGAAATCAGGGTCAAAGCCGTGAATGCGACGTTCATATAATATTGTATTTGCCGTGCGCCCGCGCTATGCGCGGTCAAATCCGTTTACAAAACCGCGGCAAGGTTGTATAATATTTGAAATTATAGAATATACGGCAGTCGCACGTCCGTGAAATCGTTCTATGTCGGACGGCGCGGCGGGAGGTAGTATGTCCCGTAAATATTACATTACGACCGCAATAGCTTACACGTCGGGCAAGCCGCACATCGGCAACACTTACGAAATAGTGCTTACGGATTTCTTGGCGCGTTTCCGCAGGAAACAGGGTTATGACGTCGTGTTCCAGACAGGCACCGACGAGCACGGCGAGAAAATAGAGCTCAAAGCCGCCGACGCCGGTGTGACGCCCAAAGCTTTTGTGGACGGAGTCGCCGAACAGATTAAGGGCATCTGGGATATGATGAACACGTCTTACGACAAGTTTATCCGCACCACGGACGCCGACCACGAAGAGCAGGTGCAAAAGATTTTCGAGAAACTGCTTGCCCAAGGCGACATTTACAAGGGAGCCTACAAGGGTTGGTATTGCACGCCCTGCGAATCCTTCTGGACGGAGAGTCAGCTGGTGGACGGAAAATGCCCCGATTGCGGCAGGGAAGTCAAACTTGCCGAAGAGGAAGCCTATTTCTTCCGTATGAGCAAGTATGCCGACCGTCTGATGCGGTATTACGACGAACACCCCGATTTCATCGTGCCCGTTTCGCGCAAGAACGAAATGGTGAACAACTTTTTGAAGCCGGGATTGCAGGACCTCTGCGTGTCCAGAAGTTCTTTCAAGTGGGGCATTCCCGTGAAGTCGGACCCCAAACACGTGGTTTACGTCTGGCTGGACGCACTCACCAACTACATCACGGGGCTGGGCTACGATTGCGGCGGCAAAAGCTCCGACAAATACGAAAAGTACTGGCCCGCCGACGTTCACGTCATCGGCAAGGACATAGTGAGATTCCACACCATTTACTGGCCGATATTCCTCATGGCGTTGGGTGAACCTCTGCCCGAAAAAGTTTTCGGTCATCCGTGGCTGTTGCAGGACGGCGGCAAGATGTCGAAGTCCAAGGGCAACGTGATTTATGCCGACGATTTGGTAAAGTTTTTCGGAGTGGACGCTGTGCGATACTTCCTGCTGTCATCCATGCCTTTCGACAACGACGGAGTGGTGTCGTGGGACCTCGTGGTTGACACTGTCAACGGTGAACTTGCCAACGTCTACGGCAACCTCGTCAACCGCACCGTTGCGATGAGCAACAAGTATTTCGGCGGAAAGGTATCAGACGGCAAGGACTATGAACCCGTGGACGACGAACTGAAAGCCGTGGTGACGGGAGCATTCGCCAAGGTCTGCAAAAAGGTGGAGGAGTTCCGCGTTGCGGACGCGATAGCGGAGATTATGACCGTCTTCCGCCGCGCAAACAAATATATAGACGAAACCGCACCCTGGGTGCTGGCGAGGGACGAAAGCAAAAAGGCAAGATTGCAGACCGTGCTTTACAACCTCACCGAGAGCATTGTAATAGGGTCTAGCATGTTGGCGTGCGCCATGCCCGAGACCGCTGCAAAAGCGGCGGCACAGTGCGGCGCAAGTCTGCGCGGGTTTGACGAACTCGACAAATTCGGACTGTTGAAGGACGGCACCGAGGTTGTCGACAAACCCGAAATACTTTTCGCCAGATTCGACGGAAAAGAGATAGCCGAGGAAGTGGAAAAGATGTACGAAGAAAGAAAGCAGGCGCAGACCGCGCCCGCAAAAGAAGAGAGCAAACCCGCCGAGAAGAACGTAGCGGCGGAAACGCCCGAGGGAGTCGCAAACATCATCGATATCGCGCAGTTCAAACAGATTTCTTTGAAAGTTGGCACGATAGTCACGGCAGAGAAGGTGGAAAAGGCCGACAAACTGTTGAAGTTCTCCGTGCGCATAGGCGAGGAAACCCGAACCATAGTCAGCGGTATAGCAAAATATTACACTCCCGAAGAAATTGTGGGGAAACAGGTTGTCGTGGTTTATAACCTGCGCCCCGCGAAACTCCGCGGAATCGAGAGTTGCGGAATGCTGTTGTGTGCCGTTTCCGGCGACGACGTCGTGTTGGTTTCTCCCGAAAAGAAGGTAGCCGACGGCAGCGAGGTCTGCTGATGCTTATCGACACGCATTGCCATCTTACGGACGACAGGCTGGCGGAGGAAGTCGACGAAATCGTGGCTTCCATGCGTACCGACGGACTGGAAGCTCTGGTGACCGTGGGTTATGACAGAGAATCGTCGCTGAAAGGGGCGGAACTTGCGCTGAAATACGACGCGGTGTACTGTTCCGTAGGCATTCATCCTCACGATGCCGTGTCTGCCGACACCGACGCATACGCCGCATTTTCAGAGCTTGCCACCCGGCACGGAAAAGTGGTCGCAATCGGCGAAATCGGGCTGGACTACTTTTACGATTTGAGTCCTCGCGACGTTCAGCAGAGAGCGTTTGCGGAGCAGTTGGAACTGGCACACGAGTGCGGCTTGCCCGTGATACTACACGTCAGGGACGCCTACGAGGACAGCAGGAAAATTCTGTTCGATAACCGCCGCTATCTCGACAACGGAGTGTTGTTGCATTGTTACTCCGGGTCGGCGGAAATGGTGAAAGTTTTTTCAGCGCTGGACGCCTACTACGCTTTCGGCGGGGCGATAACCTTCAAAAATGCAAAACACAATCTCGAAGCGCTCCGTGTTGTACCGCGTGACAGGCTGTTGGTCGAAACCGATTCTCCCTATATGACGCCTGTGCCGTACAGAGGAAAAATGAATTTTCCCAAATACGTCTCACTGGTCGCCGAAAAGGCGGCGGAAGTGCTGGAAACGGATAGGGCGGAGATAGAAGAAATCACGACAAAAAACGCAAAAACGCTGTTTAAGCGCATAAAATAAGAAATAAAAGCCGTTTACGGTAAATTTGCTCGGGGAAATAATGCAAAATTACGTTTACGAATTCGAAGACAGCCTGTATCTCAATCTGACAAACCGTTGCTCCAACGACTGCGATTTCTGCATTCGCAACATCAAGACGGGCGTCAGCGGGCACAAACTCTGGCTCATAGAGGAACCGTCCGCTGCAACCGTCATTGCGGAACTCGACAAAATGGACCTTGCACCTTACAAGGAAGTGGTCTTTTGCGGATTCGGAGAGCCCACTTGTGCCTTGTCCGTGATTGAAGAGGTGGGACCTTATCTCAAATCCCGCGGAGCAAGGACGCGTATCAACACCAACGGGCAGTCCAATCTCATCAACGAAATCGAAAATACCGCCGAAATCATTGCGCCTTACATCGACGCCGTTTCCGTATCGTTGAATGCGGGCAGCGCGGAAAAATATCAGGAAATCTGTCACAGCGAGTTCGGCACCGAAGCTTTTAATGCGATGCTGACGTTTGCGCGGCAATGTGTGGCGGCGGGCATAAACACCACGATGAGTGTGGTGGACTGCATAGGTGAAGAGGAAATCGAGCGTTGTGCGGAGCTTGCAAAACAGACGGGCGCGCATTTCCGCGTCCGAAAAACCATCAAGGAATCGGACAGATATTAGACGTGAAAATTTCAAAGGAGCGAACAGTGTCGCTCCTTTGCGGTTACGGACGAATCCGTTTCCTTCGATGAAAGCAGAAGCCGAAAAAGTTTGCTCAACGTTTTGCGCCCCTGCTTTTATCCGACAACAGACGTTGCCTTCTTTTGTACTTCTGAACTTTCTCTTCCGTACGCATATAATTTGTGCCGCGGAGCACGGATTATGCACGAAGCAAAAAAGGAAATTTATGGAAAACAGAAATACCGCCGATTTGTTGAAAGCCCTGGGATTCCGTTTCAACAAGGCACTCGGACAAAACTTCATCTTCGACACCAATCTTCTCGACGCCGTCGTTGCCGACAGCGGCGTTTCGGCGGATGACACGGTGGTGGAGATAGGTACGGGAGCAGGCACTCTTACGGCTCGCATTGCGGACAAGTGCCGAAAGGTCTTTTCCTTCGAAGTCGACGAGAAACTGAAACCCGTGCTGTCGCTGTCCTTGCAGGGCATAGACAATGTCGAAGTCGTTTTCCGCGACGTGCTGAAAATGAGCGACGACGCGTTCCGCGCCTTGGTCGGCGACGGGAAATTCAAAGTCATCGCGAATTTGCCTTATTACGTCACCACACCGCTCATAATGCGATTTATCGAGAGCGGACTCGACGTAGAATCCTTGACGGTGATGGTGCAAAAGGAAGTAGCGGACAGAATTTGCGCAGCACCCGCCACGGAGGACTATTCCGCATTGACTCTTGCCGTGGAGGTGTTCGGGACGGCAACGCTCACGAGGAAGGTCAGCCGCACCGTGTTCCGCCCGTCTCCCAACGTGGACAGTGCCGTGGTGAGGATAGAACGGGAGCGGAACAAATTGCAGGCAAAGGATATTCGCCTCGTAAAAAGACTGATTCGCGCGGCTTTCGCAATGAGAAGGAAGACCCTTGCCAACAATCTGCAGTCCGCTTTCGGTATGCCAAAGGACGAAGCGACGGCATTGATATGCGAAGCAGGGTTTGCTCCCACCGTGAGAGGCGAAGTGCTTTCGCTTGACGATTTCGTGAAGCTGTCCGTGCTTATGAAACAAAAACGCGGGGATTGACCGACGTGCAAAGGCGTTTCGCGTCGCGGAACGGGCGGGACAATCGCAAAAGCGGGAAGCAAAGCGCACGCCATCGGAAAAGAGTGTAATTGAGACGGTTGTAAACAAAAAGACGGTTGAGCCCGTCTTTTTCTGTATTTCCGTTTTGTCAACCGTTTGGCGTCGGTCAGCAAGACGTCATTTTATGCACTTTCCGTTGGTTGCGGACTGATATATCACCCAGAATCCCGCTCCCTGCGGCAAGGAATTGTCAAGCGGCAGCCACACGCACACGTCGGAGATTTCCGAGGGAGGGGGAGTTGTTCCTGTGCCCGGAATGCCGTAACATATAAACGTGGGTTCCGAAAGGTCAAACAACAACCCAAGCACATAATAGTCGCCGTCTTCCAAATCGACGCGCACCCATTTCGAATTCGGGACGATGGCATTAAGCCTGCTCTCGGCGGGATAGCGCACGAACATCTCGTCAAGTTGCGGCTTTACCGCGCGGAAAAAATTGGTTCCGTCGTAAGTCACGCCGTTGCGGAGCACCGCGCGGGCGTACGAGTCGTCCGCAATCTGTGCTTCGTAAGGGAAAGAGTTTGCTTCATTGCGGCACGCGCTTGCGCCGCGCATGTCCGTTTCGCGATTAGGTACGTCGTCTGCATGCACGGGGCGGCGGGTGTTAATATGTTCGTTTTCCCGCCTTTTTTCGCCGTCGGTTTCGTCGCGACGCAACGCGCGGGAGGACTCGGCGCGCTCTTCGGCAAGTCTGCGGGCCTCTTCGGCGCGGGTTTCCTTCTCCCGTGCGATGCGTTCCTCCGACTCCCGTTTCAACGCCGCTTCGCGCGCTTTTTTTCTGCGCATTGCGTCCAGTCTGCCTTCGAGCTGTCGTCGGTCGGCGCGCCCTCCCGAACTTCCTATCAGCGTCTTTCCACCGTCGTAGAGCAGACAAGCTATGTCAGATTTTGCGCTTATCGGCACTTCAAACGTGGTTTTGTCACCGTCAAACGTCAGTTCTGTAATTTCGTCGGCAAATACATAAAGTTTGGAGCCCTTCCTCGGATTGCCGCACTTGCATTCGCATCTGACATCGTTCAGTCCGTCAAAACTGCCGGACAGTTTAATCAACCCGGTGTCGCCGCCTCCGCTCATAATCACTATTACTTTTTGAAAAGCCATTATACCACCTCGCTTAATATGCTATGCCGCGCGTGCGCGACGTATGCCGACCTTTGCCGCGTGTAAAGAGCGCGCAGGGGAGAGAGAAGAGCACGCGAGAAAAAGTCGCGCTTTATCGAATTAAATCGTTAAAGAAAAATGTTGTCAAACACTTTACAACATTAAAGCGTGAATGTATAATGTGAAAGTAATCTTGTTCGGGCAATGCCCAAGGAGCGAATCATGGCAATGAATCTTTTCGAGGTGTTGAATTCCATCCGTTCCGAAGAAGACTTTCGTCTCTTCTTCGAGGATTTGTGCACCTACGCCGAAATCGAAAAAATGGAGCAGAGAGTGCTTTGCGCTCAAATGCTTTTGAGCGGTGATACCTACAACCGAATCATAGAGAAGACCGACATCTCTTCCGCAACGCTGAGCCGTGTATCCAGATGCATCCAGCACGGGAGCGGCGGGTACAGCGGCGTGCTGAAATCCTTGATGGAGGACAAGAAAGATGTTGATTGACACAAGCACTTTGCCCAAGGACGAACAGACTTTTCTCGAATTGCAGCAACTTTTCGAAAAGAACGGATATGCGCTCTACAAAATGCGGAAGTTCGAGGAGTATTCGCTCTATCAGGAGTACAGAAACTTTTTGGGAAGCGAATCCGTGCTTACCTTTCAGGGGTTCGGCGGAAAGCTGATGGCGCTGAAACCAGACGTAACCCTGAGCATTGTCAAAAATGCGAAGATGGGAATGTCCGCTCCCGAAAAGCTCTATTACCGCGAAAGCGTTTACCGCACGGAACGCGGCGGAAGCGAATTCAGGGAAATCAATCAGATGGGACTGGAATGCATCGGCAGGTTCGGAAGCGATACCGTGCTGGAAATATGCGGACTCGCCATGGAGTCCTTGGCGACCATAGACGACGATTTTATTTTCGCGGTGTCGCACATGGGCTTTGTCACGGGGCTTATGGATGAGTGCGGAATAGACAATCCCGTCGCGAAAAAAGCGGTGCTGGAACTTCTGCGCTCGCGCAATGCTCACGACGTCGCAAGCGTGGGCGGCGTATCCGCCCGTGCCGCGGAAAAAATCGCGGCACTGGCGTCCGGAAGCACGGAATTCTCGGCGGCACTGGAACTTGCACGCTCGTTGTCCGAGGGAAGGGAAACGGAATCCGCACTCACGGAACTCAACGCCCTTTACGGGAAAGTTTCCGGAACGTGTTTTTCCGAAAAAATAAGGTTGGATTTCAGCGTATTGAACGACATCGACTATTACAACGGTATGATTTTCCAGGGTTACGTCAAGCGCGTGCCGAAACTCATACTTTCGGGCGGACGGTACGACGGGTTGCTCGCAAGAACGGGAAAAGAGCTTTGCGCAATGGGTTTTGCGCTTTCGCTGGGAGAACTCAATGCCTGTTATCCCCGTCGCGTACAGAAGGAGGAGTAAGCGAATGGTCAGCATAGCACTTCCCAAAGGCAGACTGGGGAACAAAGCGTACAAACTGCTGGAAAAGAGCGGCTACACCGTCAGCGAACTTATGGATGAAAGCCGCAAACTCGTTTTCGAAAACGCCGAAAGCGGTGTAAAATATTTTCTGGTCAAGCCGTCCGACGTCGCAATATACGTCGAATACGGCGCGGCAGACATAGGCGTTGTGGGCAAAGACATTCTGCTGGAAAGCGGTGCCGACGTCTACGAATTGCTGGACCTGGGCATCGGCAAATGCAGAATGTGCGTTGCGGCAAAGGAAGATTACGTCGAAGACACGGGAAGACCCGTTGTCGTTGCGACCAAGTTTCCGTCCATAGCAAAGAAGTATTACATGTCCACGAACCGCGAAATCGAGGTTATCAAACTTTACGGCTCCATAGAGCTCGCGCCGTTGCTCAACATGTCCGACGTCATCGTCGACATAGTGGAAACGGGAACGACGCTGAGGGAAAACAGACTCAAAGTGTTCGAGGAAATTTTCCCCGTCAGTGCAAGACTCATCGCAAACAAGGCGTCGTACAAATTCAAGGAAAAAGAGATTGCCACAATAGTGGGCAAACTCAAAGAGGTGACATTGTGATTAGAATACTCGAAATGGACAAACTGTCCGTGGCGGACGTGCTGAACCGCAAAATCGAGGATTACGCCGAATATGAAAAGACGGTGCGCGAAATCCTTGCGAAAGTCCGTGCGGAAGGGGACGCAGCTTTGAAATATTACGCGGCGAAATTCGACAAATGCGTCCCCGAAGTTCTGGAGGTGTCCGAAGAGGAGAAGGAGGACGCCTGGAAGAGTGTGTCGGAAGAATATAAGGCGATGCTCGGGAGAGCTGCCGAAAACATTGCCGAGTTTCACAGGTTGCAACTGCGCGAGGGGTTCGAACTCCGTCGTGCCGACGGTACCGTGATGGGGCAGAAGTTTACCCCGATAGCGAAAGCGGGCATATACGTGCCGGGAGGCACGGCAAGTTATCCCAGCACCGTGCTTATGAACGCAATTCCCGCAAAGGTAGCGGGCGTGGGAGAAATAGTTATGGCGACGCCGCCCTGCGCGGACGGCAAAGTGCGTGCGGAAATTCTGGTTGCAGCCAAGATAGCGGGCGTGGACAGAGTTTTCAAGATAGGCGGCGCGGGAGCCGTGGCGGCGCTGGCTTACGGAACGGAGAGCGTTCCCGCCGTGGACAAAATCACGGGTCCGGGAAACATTTTCGTCGCACTTGCCAAAAAGGAAGTGTTCGGCACGGTCGGCATCGATATGGTGGCGGGTCCCAGTGAGATTCTCGTCATTGCGGATTCTTCCGCAAAAGCGTCGACCGTGGCGGCGGATTTGCTTTCGCAGGCGGAACACGACAAACTTGCAAGCGCCGTGCTCGTGACTCCGGACAGAAAACTCGCAAACGGGGTGGCGCGCGAAATTGAAATTCAGCTCGACAAACTGCCGCGCAAAGAGATTGCCCGTGCTTCCGTGGAGAACTGCTCGAAAATAATAATCGTGAAAGACATAGAAGAGGCGGTGTCCGTAAGCAATGAGATTGCTCCCGAACACCTCGAACTCTGTGTCGAAAATCCGCTCGCGTTGCTGGATAAAATCAAAAATGCGGGGTCGATTTTCCTCGGCAACAGCACTCCAGAGGCGGCGGGTGACTATTATGCGGGACCCAATCACACATTGCCCACGGGAGGGAGCGCCAGGTTCTCGTCGCCTCTTTCCGTTGACGATTTCGTGAAAAAATCTTCCTATCTGTGTTACAGTGACGAAGGGTTCAGAAGAGCAATAAACGATATAGTTATGTTTGCCGAAAGCGAAGGACTCACGGCACACGCAAGGTCGGCGGAGGCGAGAAGATGAGCAGGTTTTTGGACGGGCGTTATGCGGCAATGAAACCCTATGTCCCGGGAGAGCAGCCGCAGGACAAAAAATACGTCAAGCTCAACACCAACGAATCACCTTTTCCGCCGTCGCCCGCGGTACTTGCCGCGCTGAAAGGCGAGGAGGAGAAACTGAACCTTTATTCCGACCCTACGGCTTCCGTTCTTGTCGGTGCGATAGCGGCGCACTTCGACCGCATAGTCAAAAGCAAGGGAGGTAAGGGAATAAGCGAAAAACAGGTGTTTGCGGGCAACGGCTCCGACGAAGTTCTGGCATTCGTTTTTCAGGCGTTTTGCGGAAAAGGGAGAGGAGTAGCCACTCCTTCCGTGGGTTACGGCTTTTATCCCGTGTTCTGCGAACTTTTGGGAATACGCTACAATCCCGTGCCCGTCAAGTCCGACTTTTCGGTTGGCATCAGAGATTACGAAGGCATTAAGGATAATATCGTGATTGCGAATCCGAATGCGCAAACAGGCATTTATCTGCCTCTTTCCGACATTGAAACCCTGCTTTCTGCCGACAAAGACAGACTGGTGGTCGTGGACGAAGCGTATTGCGATTTCGGCGGAGAGAGCGCGGTGACTCTTCTTGACAGATACGAAAACCTCATAGTCGTGCAGACCATGTCGAAGTCACGGCAGCTTGCAGGAGGAAGAGTGGGGTTCGCGCTTGCTTCCGAGGAAATCACGGAAGACCTCAACAAGATGAAATACAGTTTCAATCCCTACAATCTCAACAGACTGAGCATAGTAGCGGGAGCCGCCGCGATTGCCGACGAAGAATATTTCGAAAAGACTTCCGTGGCAGTTGCGAACGAGCGTGAGCGGCTGAAAGACAGTCTTGGGAAACTCGGCTTTTCGTGCACGCCGTCGCTTGCCAATTTCGTGCTTGCGGGTCACCCCGCAATCGGCGGCAGAGAACTGTATCTCGCACTTAAAGAAAAGGGTGTGCTGGTACGGTTCTTGAGTGACGCGGCGTTGAGCCCGTATGTCAGGATAACGGTGGGCTCAGCCGAACAATGTGACGCGTTGATTGAGGCAATCAAACAGGTTTTTAAGGAGAAAGGAATATGAGAAAATCGCAAATTACGAGAAAGACGGCAGAAACTGATATCACGTTGTCGCTCAACCTCGACGGCAACGGAAGCTATGACGTCAAGTCCGGCTCAAATTTCTTCGACCACATGTTGGAACAGCTTGCCAAACACGGCGGGTTCGACCTCGCTCTGGTGTGCAAGGGCGACGTGGAGGTGGATTTTCACCATTCCGCGGAGGACGTGGGAATTTGCCTTGGCAAGGCGTTTGCCGAAGCTCTCGGCGACAAGAAAGGCATCTGCCGCTACGGCGACGTGATTCTGCCCATGGACGAAGCCCTGATTCTGTGCGCGTTGGATTTCAGCGGACGGAGCTATCTGAACTTCGACGTGACTTTTCCCGACGAATACAAGGTGGGAGACCTCGATACCGAACTCATACAGGAGTTCTTCCTGGCGTTCGTGCGTTCGGCAAACGTGACTCTGCACATAAAAAAGCTGTACGGCACGAATATACACCACATTGCGGAAGGTGTGTTCAAGGCGTTCGCGCGTGCACTGAAAAAGGCGGTTGCAATCGACGCCGCCAATGCGGACAGACTTCCGTCCACAAAAGGGATTCTGTGATATGATAGCAGTCGTGGACTACGGAGTGGGCAATCTGTTTTCCTTGCTGTGCTCTCTGAAATTCATAGGCGCAGACGCGCGCGTAACCTGCGACGCGGAGGAAATTCGCGCCGCCGAAGGGATAATCCTGCCAGGCGTAGGAGCGTTTGCGGACGCACGCGCCAAACTTGCGGCAACGGGTTTGGAACCCGTACTGAAAGAGCAGGCAGATGCGGGTAAACCTTTCCTTGGAATTTGTCTCGGCATGCAGATGCTTTTCGAAAAGAGCTACGAATACGGAGAACACGAAGGGCTCGGTTTTATGAAAGGCGAAGTGGTTCCGTTCGACCTTCCGAAAGGCATGAAGGTTCCGCACATGGGTTGGAACGCGTTGAACAAGACGGGTGATTGTCCGTTGCTGAAATATACGGCGGACGGCGATTATGTCTATTACGTTCACTCGTTTTACGTGGACGGGAACTCGCCTTACGCGGCGGGCGTCAGCGATTACGGAGTGAAAGTCGCGGGCGCGGTGTGCAAGGGCAATGTTTTCGGAACGCAGTTCCACCCCGAAAAGAGCGGAGAAGTCGGCTTGGGCATACTGAAAGCGTTTTCGGAAATCTGCAAGGAGGGTGCGCTGTGAAGATATTTCCCGCTATCGATTTGAGGGACGGAAAAGTCGTGCGCCTCACTGAAGGCGATTACGACAGAATGACCGTCTACGGCGACAATCCTTTCGCCACTGCACAGAGCTTTGCCGCTGACGGCGCGGAGTGCATACACATGGTGGATTTGGACGGTGCGCTGAAAGGCGAACTCGTCAACTTCGATTCCGTGTTCAGGGTGGCATCGGAGCTCGGAATGTTTTTGCAGGTGGGCGGCGGAATTCGCGACGAGGAGCGCATAGAGAAGTATTTGCAGGCGGGCGCGTCGCGTGTGATACTGGGCACCGTCGCGGTCGAGAACCCCGATTTCGTGTTGAAAGCCGTAAAAAAATACGGTGACAAAATTGCCGTGGGCGTGGACGCCGCAGGCGGAAAAGTAGCCATTCACGGTTGGAAGACAGTGACGGACCTGGACTCTTTCGAATTTTGCGAATATCTGCGCGATGCGGGCGTCCGTACTGTGGTTTATACCGATATTTCGCGCGACGGGATGCTTTCGGGGCTGAACCTCGACGCCTATGCCGCCTTGTCTAACATAGAGGGACTGGACATTGTGGCGTCGGGCGGACTCACGCGCAAAGAGGAAATCGCGACGCTGAAAGACATGGGCGTTTACGGCGCCATACTCGGAAAAGCCATGTACACGGGAGCGTTGACGTTGAAAGAAGCTCTGCGCGCTGCGGGGAGGACGGAATAATGCTGGCAAAAAGAATCATACCTTGTCTGGACATAAAGGACGGCAGAGTGGTCAAAGGCACCAATTTTCTCGGATTGCAGGACGTGTCGTCGCCAGTAGAACTTGCCGAATATTACAATTTGTCGGGAGCCGACGAGCTTGTTTTTTACGACATAACAGCGTCGTTTGCGGGCAGGAAGCTGTTCGCCGACACATTGGTGGACGTTGCGTCCAGGGTTTTCATACCGCTTACGGTCGGCGGAGGCATCAACACGGTGGACGATTTCGACAGGGTGCTGAAATGCGGCGCAGACAAAGTGAGCGTCAATTCGGGAGCAATCGCCAATCCCTCTCTCGTGGGCGAAGCTGCGCGCAAATACGGCAACCAATGCGTTGTGCTGTCCATAGACGCCAAGCGCGTGAACGGCAGATTCGAGGTGTTTTCTAAGGGCGGCAGAGTGCCCACGGGCATAGACGCCGTGGAATGGGCGTACCGCGGACAGGAAGAGGGAGCCGGTGAACTCGTGGTGAACAGCATTGACACGGACGGCGTAAAACAGGGCTTCGATTTGGAAATGCTTTCCGCCATTTGCGACAGAGTGAAGATACCCGTTATTGCGTCGGGCGGCGCGGGTTGCGCCGAACATTTCGTGCAGCTTTTCGAAAGCGTACCCGGCGTGGACGCGGGACTTGCGGCAAGTATTTTCCACTTCAAACAGGTCGACATAAAAGAGCTGAAAAAGCTGCTTGTATCGAAAGGACAGCCCGTGAGATTGTGAAAAAAACGGAAAAAACGTTATTGCCATCAAAGCAAAAGTAGTGACGAAATCGCAGTTTTACTGCACAAAATACGGAGATAAAGTTATGATTAAGGCAGAACAATTGAAATTCGATTCCAACGGGCTTATTCCCGCCGTCGTTGTCGACCACTACACCAAAGAGGTGTTGACGGTGGCGTACATGAACAAAGAAAGTCTGTCCGTAAGCATGGAAAAAGGACTGACTTGTTTTTACAGCCGTTCCAGAAAAGAGCTGTGGCTCAAGGGCGAAACCAGCGGCAACTATCAGCATATCGTCGCGATAACTGCGGACTGCGATTTGGACGCGCTCACCGTGGAAGTAGTCAAGGACGGACCTGCCTGCCATACGGGAGAGGAGAGCTGTTTTCATAATCCCGTGTGGGTTTCTGAGGAATACAAACAGTTTTCCTACGATGCGCTGTACGACCTTATCAGGGGCAGAAAGACCAATCCGCAGGAAGGGTCGTACACCACGTATCTCTTCGATAAGGGCATAGATAAGATTCTCAAAAAAGTAGGGGAAGAGAGCACGGAAGTCATAGTTGCCGGCAAGGGCGGAAGCAAGGAGGAGACCGTTTTCGAAATTGCCGACCTTGCTTATCACGTCATGGTGCTCATGGTGGAAATGGGAATCACGCCCGAAGAAATCACGCGTGAACTGGAAAAGCGTCACGTCGTGGACAAAAAGGTCAAACAGGAAACCATGAAGTAAACTTCCGCGGCATCCGCCGTAATACGTTGCGAAATTTTCGCCCGCAAGCCGTTCCGCATGAGAGTGCGTCGCTGTTTGCGGACGATTCTTTCGGAATGAGACGTGTTTTGCGTTTCCCGTCCGATTCTTGTTTGGCGATTGCTATATAAATACTATATATAGTTTAGCGAATAAAAATAAATACAATTTTATATTTTTCGGAAAAATTGCGATGACTTTTGCTTGACAACGATTTCGGAAAATTATATCATAGTCACGCTGTGTCTCTGCGACACAGGCTTTTCGCCGAGTTTTTCGGCGGAATAAAAATATAAGACACACACGGACAAGTGTTATATCAGGAGGCTTATATAATGGCTGGACAAAAAATCAGAATCAAGCTTAAGGCTTACGACCACAACCTCATCGACCTCTCCGCAGAGAAAATTGTTGAGACTGTGAAAAAGACCGGCACCAAGGTTTCCGGTCCTATTCCGCTTCCCACCGAAAAGGAAATAGTGACCATTCTGCGTGCAACTCACAAATACAAGGACAGCCGCGAGCAATTCGAACTCAGAACACACAAGCGTTTGATTGACATATTCAACCCCACTTCCAAGACCGTCGATTCTCTCATGAAACTCGACCTTCCCGCCGGTGTTGATATTTCCATCAAGCTCTAAGAATATTCAAGGAGGATGAACTTTACATGGATAAAGCAATCATCGGAAAGAAACTGGGTATGAGCCAAATCTTCACGGCAGACGGAAAGGTTATCCCCGTCACCGTAGTCGAAGCCGGTCCTTGCACGGTAGTGCAAATCAAGACCAAGGACAACGACGGTTACGAAGCCGTGCAAGTCGGATTCGGTTCTATCAAAGAAACAAGAGTCAACAAGCCCGTTGCCGGTCATTTCAAGAAAGCCGGCGTCACCGTCAAACGCTATCTGCGTGAACTCCGTTTCGCAAACTGTGCAGCCTACGAGCTCGGACAGGAACTGACCTGCGACATGTTCACCGAAGGCGACAAAGTCGACGTCACCGGCACTTCCAAAGGACACGGCTTCTCGGGCGTTATCCAGAGATGGAATCAGCACAGGGGACCTATGGCACACGGTTCCGGTTATCACAGGGGCGTCGGTTCCATGGGCGCGTGCTCCTCTCCTTCGAGAGTTTTCAAGAACAAGCACATGCCCGGTCAATGGGGACACGAGAAGGTCACCGTTCAGAACCTCACCGTCGCAAGAGTGGACAAGGCGAGAAACCTTCTCCTCATCAAAGGCGCAATCCCCGGCCCGAAGGGTGGAGTGGTAGTCGTCAAGGATTCCATCAAGGGTTAGTTCGGAGGTAGATATGAAACTGAAAGTTTTGAACATGACCGGCAAGTCCGCCGGAACCATCGAAGTCAGCGATTCTGTCTTCGGATGCGAATATAACGAGGCACTCATTCATCAGGTCGTGGTGGCACAGCTTGCCAACAAGCGTCAGGGAACCATGAGCGCTCTCACCAGAAGCGAAGTCCGCGGCGGCGGTATCAAGCCTTACCGTCAGAAGGGCACCGGCCGTGCCCGTCAGGGCAGCATCGTCGCTCCTCATTACGTGGGCGGCGGCGTGGTGTTCGCGAAGAAACCCCGCGATTTCTCCCAGAAAATCAACAAATCAATGAAGAAAGCCGCTTTCTATTCCGCGCTTTCTCAGAAAATCCGTCAGGAGCAGGTCGTGGTCATCGACAAGTTCGCACTTGCCGAACCCAAAACCAAACTTGTTGCCGAAGCGGTTGAGGCACTCAAACTCGACGGCAAGACCCTGTTCGTGGTCGAAGAGTACGACGAAGCCGCCGTCCGCGCCAGCAGAAACATTCCCACCGTTTCTCTCGAAGAGGTGAGACTGCTCAACGTGTACGATATCGTCGCAACCCGCAACCTCGTTCTCACCAAGGGTGCCATCAAAAAACTCGAGGAGGCAGCACAATGACAGCATACGATATCATTATCGCGCCCGTTCTTTCCGAAAAGAGCTATGACGGCATTCCCGAAAAGAAATACACCTTCAAAGTTCTGAAAACCGCCAACAAGACTCAAATCAAAGCTGCGGTCGAGGAAATCTTCGGCGTCAAAGTCGCAAAAGTCAACACTTCAAATTACGACGGCAAAGTCAAGAGAATGGGTCGCCACGAGGGCAGAACTTCTTCCTTCAAAAAGGCTATCGTCACTCTGACCGCCGACAGCAAAGCAATCGAGTTCTTCGAGAGCTTGGCATAAGGAGAATACGGATATGGCTATTAAGAAATATAAACCTACGTCTCCCGCACGCCGTTTCATGACGGTGTCCGCCTTTGAGGAAATCACTTCCACCACTCCCGAGCGTTCGCTCCTCGTCTCCATCAACAAGACGGGCGGAAGAAACTCCATGGGCAGAATCACCGTTCGTCACATCGGCGGCGGCAACAGAACAAAATACCGCGTCATCGACTTCAAGCGCAACAAGGACAATGTCCCCGCCAAAGTCGCGTCCATTCAGTACGACCCCAACCGTTCCGCAAATATCGCGCTGCTTTATTACGCGGACGGCGAGAAGAGATACATTCTTGCGCCTCTCGGCCTGAGTGTGGGCGACACCGTCGTCAGCGGCGACAACGCGGATATCAAGGTCGGCAACGCGCTTCCTCTTTCCGCGATTCCCGTCGGCACCATGGTTCACAACATCGAGCTCCAGCCCGGCAAAGGCGGCCAGCTTGCCAGAGCGGCAGGCAACAGCGCACAGCTCATGGCCAAAGAGGGCAGATACGCGACACTGCGTTTGCCCAGCGGCGAAATGAGATACGTGCTTGCGCGTTGCAGAGCCACCGTCGGACAAGTCGGCAACCTCGACCACGAAATCGTCAGAGTAGGTAAAGCAGGCAAGACCCGTCACATGGGCATTCGTCCCACCGTCCGCGGCGTCGTCATGAACCCCTGCGACCACCCTCACGGCGGCGGCGAGGGCAAATCCCCCATCGGTATGCCTTCTCCCGTTACTCCCTGGGGCAAGCCCACTCTCGGTTATAAGACCAGAAAGAAGAAGAACATTTCTAATAAGTTCATCATCAAGCGTGTGAACTAGGGAGGATTAAATGAGCAGAAGTATTAAGAAAGGGCCTTATGTTGAAGAAAGGCTTATGAAAAGAATAGTTGCTATGAACGAGAGCGGCGACATCCGTCCCGTCAAGACCTGGTCCCGCTCCTCCACAATCTTCCCCGAAATGGTCGGTCACACCATCGCCGTCCACAACGGACGTCAACACGTGCCCGTCTATATCACGGAAGATATGGTCGGCTGCAAACTCGGCGAGTTCTCTCCCACGCGTACGTTCAGAGGTCACGCGGGCGACAAAACCACCGGTAAGAAATAGGAGGAACTATGGCTACCAGAAGTAAACAAAAAGCTCTTGAACGTCAGGCCAAGGCAGACACCAGGCCGAGAGCAACGGCAAAGTTCGTCAGAATTTCTCCCTTCAAAGTCAGAATAGTGCTGGACATAATCAAAGGCAAATCCGTCGTCGAGGCTCTCGCGATTCTGGAGAACACCCCCAAGGCGGCGAGCGAGATTCTTTACAAGCTCGTGAACAGCGCGGCGGCGAATGCGGAGAACAACCAGAACCTTTCCAGAAACGACCTCATCATCGCAGAGTGTTTCGCAAACGAAGGTCCCACGCTCAAACGCATTATGCCCAGAGCTCAAGGCAGAGCATTCCGTATCAACAAACGCACCAGTCACATCACCGTCATTCTTGACAGCGCGAACGCATAAGGAGGTATACAATGGGACAGAAAGTTGACCCTAACGGTCTCAGAATCGGCGTCATCAAACCCTGGGAAGCCAAGTGGTATGCCGACAAAAAGCACTTCGCGGACAATCTCGTCGAGGACGACAAAATCCGTAAGTTCATCAAAAAGAAATACTATGACACCGCCATCTCCAAAATCACCATCGAGAGAGCGGCAGACAAAGTGGTCGTCGGCATCTACACCGCGCGTCCCGCCGTGCTTATCGGCAAGGGCGGAGCAGGCGTCGAAGAGCTGATGCAGGAAGTGCAGAAACTCACGACCGCAGGAAAGAAAGTCAGCGTCAACATCATGGAAGTCAAACACCCCGATGCCGACGCACAGCTCGTTGCGGAATCCATCGCGAAACAGCTGGAAAACAGAGCGTCTTTCCGTCGCAGTATGAAACAGGCCATGGCAAGAGCGCTCAAAGCCGGTGCGAAAGGCGTCAAAACCAAAGTTTCCGGCAGACTTGACGGAGCGGAAATCGCGAGAAGCGAAAGCTACCACGAAGGTTCCATTCCTCTTCAGACGCTCCGTGCCGACATCGAGTACGGCGTTGCCACGGCTCACACCACGTTCGGCGCAATCGGCGTCAAATGCTGGATATACAAGGGCGAAGTCCTTGGTAAAAATCCCTTGGAAGGAGGAAATCAATAATGTTGATGCCCAAACGCGTTAAAAGACGCCGTCAATTCCGTGGAAGAATGAAGGGTAAGGCGAACAAAGGCAACGTCATCGCTTACGGCGAATACGGTCTTGTCGCAACCGAACCCGGCTGGATTACCTCCAACCAAATCGAAGCAGCCCGTGTCGCAATGACCAGATATATCCGTCGTGGCGGTCAGGTCTGGGTGGACATCTTCCCCCACAAACCCGTCACCAAGAAACCCGCAGAAACCCGTATGGGTAGCGGTAAAGGTTCTCCCGAATACTGGGTTGCAGTAGTCAAGCCCGGCCGCGTCATGTTCGAAATAGCCGGCGTCGACGAAGCAATAGCAAAAGAGGCACTCCGTCTCGCCATGCACAAACTGCCCATCAAGTGCAAGTGCGTCGCAAAAGCGGACCAAGAGGCCGAAGGCGGTGAACAATGAAATCTAAACAAGTTTTGGAAATGACCGATAAAGAGCTTCAGAACAAGCTCAACGAGTTGAAGTCGGAGCTGTTTTTCCTCCGCTTCAAGAATGCCACCAATCAGCTTACCAACCCCATGCAGTTGGTTGAAACGAGACGCGATATAGCGCGCGTCAAGACCGTAATCCGTCAAAGAGAGCTGGCCCGTGCCAACTCCGACGAGAACAAGGGCTGATAAACGGAGGACGATATGGAAAGAAATCTCAGAAAAGAAAGAGTGGGTATCGTGATTAGCGACAAAATGGACAAGACCATCGTCGTCGCCATCACCGAACGCGTCAAGCACCCGCTGTACAAGAAAATCATCAGCCGCACCAAAAAGCTGAAAGCGCACGACGAAAACAACGAGTGCGGTATCGGCGACAAAGTGCTCGTCGCGGAGACCCGTCCGCTTTCCAAAGAGAAGTGCTGGCGTCTTGTCGAGATAATCGAGAAGGCTAAATAAGGAGGGCGAAATGATACAACCACAAACCAGGCTCAAAGTCGCTGACAACAGCGGAGCGAAAGAAATTATGTGTATCAGAGTTCTCGGCGGTTCCTTCCGCAGAAGCGGAAACATCGGCGACGTCATCGTCGCGTCCGTCAAGAGCGCAATCCCCGGCGGCAAGGTCAAGAAAGGCGACGTCGTCAAGGCGGTCATCGTTCGTACGCACATGGGTATCCAGCGCGCCGACGGCAGCTACATCAAGTTCGACGACAATGCGGCTGTCATCATCGACAACCAAAAGCAACCCCAGGGGACCCGTATTTTCGGGCCAATCGCGAGAGAATTGCGTGACAAGGATTACATGAAGATAATCTCTCTCGCCCCCGAAGTGCTGTAGGAGGACAACATGGCTAATTTGAACGTGAGAAAGGGCGATAACGTCATGGTTATCGCAGGTAAAGATAAAGGCAAAGCAGGCAAGGTTCTGGCTGTCAATCCCGACACCGGCAGAATCTACGTCGAAGGCGTCAATATCATTTCCAAGAGCAAAAAGCCCAGAAACGCGCAGGACAAAGGCGGCATCCTCAAACAGGAAGGCGCCATCGACAGCAGCAACGTGATGCACATCTGCGGAGCGTGCGGCAACGTCGTGAGAGTCCGTCACACCGGCGAAGCGGCCGCAAACGGCAAAGTAAAATCCGTTCGCGTCTGCGCCAAGTGCGGTGCTTCCCTTGACGAGAAGAAGTCCTCTGCGAAGAAGGCTGCAAAGAAAGCGGCAAAGAAAAAATCCGCTGCCAAGTCCGAAAACAAAGACTAATTTCACGGAGGTAATATCGTGGCAGAAAAGAAAAATCAGGTTGCTAAAGCAACTGCAACCGATAAAAATGCTGAAAGATATAGAATGAGAGCGCAATATCAAAGCGAGGTTGTGCCCGCTCTTGTAAAGCATTTCGGTTACAAGAACATCAACGAAGTTCCCCGTCTTGAAAAAATCGTGCTCAATATGGGTCTGGGCGACTGCAAGGACAACAGCAAATCTCTCAACATCGCCGTTGAGGAACTGCGTCAGATTGCAGGTCAGAAACCCGTCATCACCACCGCGAAAAAGAGCGTTGCGAACTTCAAGGTCAGAGAGGGCATGAACGTCGGCGCGAAGGTCACGCTCCGCGGAGACAGAATGTACGACTTTTTGGACAAGTTCATCTCCATAGCTCTTCCCCGCGTCCGCGACTTCCGCGGCGTATCCGCAAAATCCTTTGACGGCAGAGGCAATTACGCTCTGGGCGTCAAGGAACAGCTGATATTCCCCGAAATCGCGTATGACCAAATCGAAAAGGTCCGCGGATTCGATATCTGCATCGTCACCACCGCAAAGACGGACGAGGAGGCTCGCGAGCTGCTCAGACTTCTGGGTATGCCTTTTGCGAAGTAAGGAGATAAATTATGGCCAAAACTTCAATGAAAAATAAGCAACAAAGACCGCAGAAATTCTCGACGCGCGAGTACACCCGCTGCCGCATCTGCGGACGTCCCCACGCCGTGTTGAGAAAGTACGGCATTTGCAGAGTCTGTTTCAGAAATCTTGCCTACAAAGGCCAGATTCCCGGAGTCAGAAAGGCAAGCTGGTAAGAGGAGGCATACAATGACTGATCCCATTGCAGATATGTTGACAAGATTGAGAAACGCTTTGACTGCCAAGCACGAAACGGTCACCGTTCCCGCTAGCAAAATCAAAGTCGCAATAGCTGATATTCTCGTCAAAGAAGGCTTTATCAAGGGTTACGAAATCGTCGAGAACGCCGTGCAGAACGACATTCTCATCACCCTGAAATACGCCCCCGTCAAAGGTCAGAAGGTCGTGACGGGTCTGAAAAGAGTATCCACCCCCGGTCTCCGCGTTTACGCGAGTGTCGATAAGCTCCCCAAAGTCCTGAACGGTATGGGCATTGCCATT
Source organism: uncultured Clostridia bacterium (assembly GCA_944349635.1). Lineage (GTDB taxonomy): Bacteria > Bacillota > Clostridia > Christensenellales > CAG-917 > Limadaptatus. The sequence continues at coordinate 67,663 of CALVNH010000005.1, forward strand.
CTGTCCACGTCCAAGGGTATCCTTACCGACAAAGAGGCAAGGGAACAACACATCGGCGGCGAAGTTCTCGCCTATGTGTGGTAAGAGGAGGTTAGTATGTCTCGTATAGGTAGAGCACCCATTGCGTTGCCCGCAGGAGTCACCTTCGACAACACCGGCAACCTCATTACCGTAAAAGGACCTCTCGGCACGCTCACGCAGCAAGTCGACGCTTCCATCGACGTTGTGGTGGAGGACGGACACATTCTCGTCAAACGTCACAGCGACGACAAGGAACACCGTGCTCTTCACGGTCTGTACCGCGCGCTTATCAACAATATGGTTACGGGCGTTACGAAAGGTTTTGAGAAGAACCTCATCGTGTCCGGCGTCGGTTACAAAGTCACCGCCACCGCCAACAAACTCACGATGAACATCGGTTTCTCTCATCCCGTCGAAATCACCGCTCCCGAAGGCATCACGTTTGCCATGGCCGGTCCTCTGGAAATCGTGGTCAAGGGTATCGACCGTCAGAAAGTCGGTCAGACGGCAGCCACCATCAAGGCTACGAAGCCCGTCGAACCTTATCACGGCTACGGCATCCATTACAAGGACGAGGTCGTCATCCGCAAGGAAGGCAAGACCGCCGGTAAATAAGAGGTGAACTATGATAATCAAGAAAGATAAAAACGCTGATAGAGTTATCCGTCACGCCAGAGTCAGAAAGAAAGTTTCCGGCACCGCCGAACGTCCCAGACTCAACGTGTACAGAAGCACCAACCATATCTATGCTCAGGTCATAGACGATGTGAAGGGCGTCACTCTTTGCTCCGCTTCCACCATGGAAAAAGAAATTGCGGCACAGGTCGCCGGACTCAACAAGTGCGACGCCGCAAAAGTCGTGGGACAGGCCGTTGCAAAGAAGGCTCTCGCTCTCGGCATCAAGGCAGTCGTTTTCGACAGAGGCGGTTACATCTACACCGGCAGAGTCGAGGCCCTCGCCACCGGCGCAAGAGAAGCCGGACTTGAGTTCTAGGAGGAATTATGGCAGAACGCGATAACAGAAGAAACGACAGAAACAGAGAAGAGAACGACGGCCTCACCAAAAAGCTCATTGCTGTCAACCGTGTTACCAAGGTTGTCAAGGGCGGCAGAAACATGCGTTTCAGCGCGCTGGTAGTGGTCGGTGACGAAAACGGCAAAGTCGGTCTCGGTATGGGCAAAGCTGCGGAAGTTCCGGAAGCCATCGAAAAGGCGACCCAGCTTGCAAAGCGCAGCATGTACACCATCGCTCTCAAGGATACCACCATTCCTCACCAAACCATCGGCAAGTTCGGACGCGGTCAGGTCATTCTGCTTCCCGCCGAAACCGGTACCGGCGTTATCGCCGGCGGCCCCGTGCGTGCGGTACTCGAAGTTGCGGGCGTCAAGGACATCAGAACGAAGTCCATCGGCTCCAACAATCCTATCAACTGTGCGAAAGCCACTCTCGAAGGTCTTTGCAGTCTGAGAAGTGCGGAACAGATTTCCAAACTCCGCGGCGTCGACATCGAGGGCTAGGAGGTAATATGGCAGCAGCAAAGAAAATCGAAGAAGCAAAAATGATTAAAGTCACCCTCGTCAAGAGCACCATCGCCTGTCTCAAAAACCAGAAGGCCAACGTCGAAGCTCTCGGCTTGCACAAAGTCGGCAGCTCCAACACGTTCAAGGACGATGCCGTGGTCAGAGGAATGATAAAGAAAGTCGCTCACCTGGTCAAGGTCGAGGAAATCTGAGGAGGCTACAATGAATATTCAGGACATTAAAGGCGCGGAAGGCGCGAGAACTTCCTCCAAGAGAGTCGGTCGCGGCATAGGCAGCGGCACCGGCAAGACCTCCACCCGCGGTCACAAAGGGCAGTGGGCAAGAAGCGGCGGCGGCGTCCGTCCCAACTTCGAAGGCGGTCAAATGCCCATCACCAGAAGAATCCCGAAGAAGGGCTTCAACAACAAGAGATTCGCGCACGTTTACAACATTGTCAACGTCGACGTTTTCAACAGATTCGAAGACGGTGCCGTGGTCGGTATCGACCAACTCGTCGCGGCGGGCATCATCAAGGTAGTCGAGCCTTACGGACTCAAAGTTCTGGGCAACGGCACGCTTGAAAAGAAAGTCACCGTGCAGGCGCAGAAATTCACCGGTTCCGCAGTCGAAAAAATCGAAAAGGCAGGCGGCAAAGCAGAGGTGCTATAATGTTTGAGACTCTCAAAAACGCATTAAAGACCAAGGAAATCAGAATCAAGATTATTCTCACTCTTCTGATGCTTCTGGTCTACCGCATCGGTTGTTACATTCCGGTGCCAGGTTTGAGCAGCGACACCATGGAAAAACTGCTCTCGGACGACTTTCTCGGAATTCTCACCATGATAACGGGCGGCTCTTTGCAGAGCGCAACCCTGTTCTCACTCGGAATTCTGCCGTTCATCAATGCGTTTATCATTATGCAACTTCTCACTTTGGTCATACCCAAGCTTGAGAAGCTGTCCAAAGAGGGAGATGCCGGTAGGCGCAAAATCACACAAATCACCAGATATTTCGCTCTCGTGCTCGCGGCAATTCAGGCAATCGGCGTCATCGTCGGTTGGAAGGAAGCGGTGTATCCCGTGTTCTCCTTCGAATCGTCCTGGCAACTGCCTTATCTGACCATGGCTTGCATCATCATCATTTTGATGGCAGGCAGCACGATGGTCATGTGGCTGGGTGAGAGAATCACCGAATACGGCGTCGGCAACGGCACTTCGCTCATCATCTTCATAGGCATTCTGTCCACTGCGGGCACCACAATGGCAACCGCATTCAAGATGGTGGGTCAGGAATGGACTTATATCTGGAACATCATAGGTTTCATACTGATAGTGTTTGCGATATTCGCATTCATAGTTTTTATGGACCTTGCCGAGAGACGCGTTGCCGTTCAGTACAGCAAACAAATCAAAGGCAACAAAATGTACGGCGGTCAGACCACCTACATTCCCATCAGGGTAAACGGCAGCGGCGTCATGCCCATCATTTTCGCAACGTCCCTGCTGATGTTCCCCCAGATGATTATGGCTCTGTTCGCACCCCAGAGCGAGGCGTACGCATGGTACAGCCAGCACATGGGAAGCGGCACCTGGGTTTACTATGTACTGCTTGCGCTGTTCATTCTGTTCTTCTCTTACTTCTATGCGCAGATACAGTTCAACCCCGAAGACGTGAGCCGCAACATTCAGCAGTACGGCGGATTCATTCCCGGAATAAGAGCGGGCAAACCCACCAGCGACTTCCTCAAAAAGATAAGCAACCGCATAACCCTGTTCGGAGCTTTCTTCCTGATGGTTGTCGCACTGGTGCCCACATTCATCTTCCAGGCTCTGTCTGCGGGCGGTACGTTGCCTTTCAACTCCGCATTCTCCGCAACGGGCTTGCTGATTGTGGTTTCCGTCGCACTCGAATTCAACAAACAACTCGAATCCCAGATAATGATGAAACATTACAAGGGATTCCTGAAATGAGGTCAATATGAAGAACATCGTTATGCTGGGCGCGCCAGGAGCGGGCAAGGGCACTCAATCGGCTTTGATAGCAAAGGAATATTCCGTACCCCATATCTCGACAGGCGACATTCTTCGTATGAACATCAAACAAGGTACGGAGCTGGGCGCGCTTGCCAAGTCCTACATCGACAAAGGCGCCCTGGTTCCCGACGAAGTCGTCATCGGCATAGTTGCGGACAGGCTTGCGCAGCCCGACGCTCTGAACGGTTACGTACTGGACGGTTTTCCCCGCACCATAGCCCAGGCGGAAGCTCTGGACAAGGTGGCGAAAATCGACATAGCAATCAATATCGTCGTTGACACCGACATCATTGTCAAAAGGCTTTCCGGCAGGCGCGTGTGCGTTTGCGGAGAGACCTGCCACGTGTCCTCGCTGAACGGGAGCGACGTGTGCCCGAGATGTGGCAAGAAGCTCTTCATACGCGACGATGACAAGCCCGAAACCGTGAAAGCGAGACTGGAAGTTTACGAAAAGCAGACGGCTCCGCTCATCGGTTACTACGAAAACAAGGGCATTCTCGTGAATATAGACGCTGTCGGAACCATCGGCGAAGATTTCGAGAAAATCAAGAAGGTGCTGGAATGATTTATCTCAAAAGTCCGGCTCAAATCGCGGCAATGAAGAAATCGGGCGCAATTCTGCGCGATTTGCTCTGTGCGATTGAGGAGAGAGTCAAACCGGGCGTCAGCACGAAAAAACTGGACGAATTCGCCTACGAATTCATCACGAAACACAATGCGAAGCCTTCTTTTCTGGGCTATGGCGGATTTCCCGCATCTATATGCGCTTCAATCGACGAAGTGGTGGTGCACGGGATACCGGGGCACAGACGGCTGGAAGAGGGACAGATTATAGGCATCGACGTCGGCGCCGTTCTGGACGGATGGCAGTCGGATGCGGCAAGGACCTTCGCCGTCGGAGAGATTTCGCAGGAAAAGCGGAGACTGGTCGACACCACGAGAGAGAGTTTCTTCAAGGGTGTGGAGCAGTTCAGGCAAGGCGGCAGGCTGGGAGACATCTCGCACGCGATACAGCAGTACAACGAGGAACGCGGTTTTTCGGTTGTGCGTGCGATGGTGGGACACGGCATAGGCAGAAAGATGCACGAGGACCCGCAAGTGCCCAACTTCGGCAGCGCGGGACACGGCATCAAGTTGGAAGAGGGGCTCGTGCTTGCGATAGAGCCGATGATAAATCTCGGCACCTGGCAGGTAAAGACTCTGGATGACGGCTGGACGTGTGTGACTACGGACGGTAAGCCCTCGGCGCACTACGAGAACACGGTGGCACTCACCGAACACGGAACGGAAATATTGACGCTTTGATGAAACCCGGTGATATAGTTTATTCGAAGTCGGGACGCGACGGAGGCAGATTTTTCGCGGTGGTCGAAATCGTCGACGAAGGCTACGTGAAGATTGCCGACGGCGACCTGCGTCGAATCAGGAACGCCAAACTGAAAAACGTCAAACATCTGCGTCCGACGGGCGACAGGTTGGAACGTATAGCGGAAAAACTCGAGAACGGCGCGCAGGTGTTCGATTCCGAACTGTTCAGTGCGCTCAGACTCTACGAAAACAAATAAAGGAGTTTTATGTCCAAGGAAGACGTCATCGAAACCGAAGGTAAAGTTATCGAAGTTCTGCCCAAGACTCAGTTCAAGGTGCAGCTCAGCAACGGCCACATCATTCTGGCTTATTTAGGAGGAAAACTCCGTATCAACAACATAAGAATCCTCGAAGGCGACAAAGTCAAAATCGAAATGTCTCCTTACGACCTTTCAAAGGGCAGAATCATTTACAGAAACAAATAGACTTTTAGGAGGTTTATATGAAAGTCAGACCCAGCGTCAAGCCTATGTGCGACAAATGTAAAGTTATCAAGAGAAACGGCAAAGTTATGGTAATTTGCCCCAAATATCCCAACCACAAGCAACGTCAAGGCTGAAAACAACGGAGCGCAGAGCGGCTGGCCGCGCATTCCAATACCCAAGCGGCTTTCTGCGCGTAGCACATATATACACGATATTTTTTGGAGGTAGAAAATGGCAAGAATAGCCGGCGTGGACCTTCCGCGCGAAAAGAGAGTGGAAATCGGGCTTACCTACATCTACGGTATCGGTCGTCCGACTGCCACCAAAATCCTGGAAGAGACTGGCATCAATCCCGATACGAGAGTCAAAGATTTGACCGAAGAACAAGTCAGCCTTATCCGTGATTACATCGAAAAGAATCTTCATGTCGAAGGCGACCTCAAGAGAGAAGTCGGCCTCAACATCAAGCGTCTTATGGAAATCGGTTGCTACAGGGGTATCCGTCACAGAAAGGGCTTGCCCGTTCGCGGACAGAGCACCAAACAGAACGCCCGTACCAGAAAAGGACCCAAACGTACCGTCGGACGCAAGAAGAAAGGCAAATAACGGAGGCGCTTTATGGCAGGTAAAAAGATTAAGAAAAGAAAGGATATTAAGCGCGTAGAGAAGGGTCAGGCCCATATCCACGCGTCGTTCAACAACACAATCGTCACCATCACCGATATGAACGGCAACGCAGTGTCGTGGTCTTCTTCCGGCAAACTCAAACTCAGAGGTTCCCGTAAGTCCACTCCTTTTGCCGCGCAGATGGTCAGCGAAGATGCCGCTAAGGTCGCATACGACCAGGGCATGAGAACCGTGGAAGTTTACGTCAAGGGTCCCGGACAGGGCAGAGAATCCGCCATTCGCGCACTTGCGAACGTCGGTCTGGAAGTCACGCTCATTCAGGACGTTTCCCCCATTCCTCACAACGGTTGCCGTCCGCCCAAGCGCAGAAGATTATAGGAGGTAGTTAAGTTATGGCTAAATATACAGGCGCGGATTGCCGTCTTTGCAGACGCGAAGGCTGCAAACTTTATCTCAAAGGCGAGAAATGCAATTCTCCCAAATGCACGCTTCTGACCAAATACGCTCCTCCCGGACAGCACGGCAAGAGCAGAAAGAAAGCTTCCGGTTACTCCTTGCAGCTCCGTGAGAAGCAGAAGACCAAGAGATACTACGGTATCAGCGAGAAGCAGTTCGTCATGTACTACGAGAAAGCCACGGAAATGCGCGGCGTCACCGGTCAGCTCATGCTCGAACTCATCGAAAGAAGACTGGACAACGTGGTTTACCGTCTGGGTCTCGGCACCAGCCGTGCCATGGCGCGTCAGATTGTCAATCACGGACACATCACCGTCAACGGCAAGAGAGTCGACATTCCCTCTTACCTCGTCAAAGTCGGCGACGTCATCGCCGTCAAAGAAAACAAGAAGGATTTGCCCATCTGGCAAGCTGCGAAAGAGGTCAAAAATCTCAGCATAGTCAAATGGCTCGAATGGGACAACGCAACCCTCACCGGCAAAGTTGTCGCGCTTCCCGCAAGAGAAGACATCGACCTTGACATCAAAGAACACCTCATCGTCGAGTTGTACTCGAAATAATCTGATTGGAGGATACAGTTATGATGGAGATAAAAAGACCCAAGATAACCTTCGAAGAGAACGAAAGCAAAAACTATGCCAAGTTCGTCGTCGAACCTCTCGAACGCGGTTTCGGCACCACTCTCGGCAACAGTTTGAGACGCGTACTCCTGTCCTCTCTTCCCGGAGCGGCGGCAGTCGGTATTAAAATCGACGGCGTGGACCACGAGTTCTCCACTATCAAGGGCGTAAAAGAGGAAGTCACCGAGATTATCCTCAACCTCAAAACCGTCCGATTCAGAGTATCCGCAGCGTCAGAAAAATCTGAAAAAATCGAACTTCATCTCTCCGCAGAGGGAGCCTGCACCGTGACAGCCGGCGACATCGACCTGCCTGCCGACGTGGAAGTGCTCAACCCCGACCAGCTCATCTGCACCATCGACGAGGGCGGCAAACTGAATATGTCCATCTACGTCGGAACGGGCAGAGGCTACGTTCCCGCAGAACGCAACAAGGACTCCCGCGAGCCCATCGGTTTCATTCCCGTCGACAGCATCTTTACCCCTGTCACCAAGGCGAATTACACCGTCGAGAGCACGCGTGTGGAGCAGAGCATCGATTTCGACAAACTCACCATCGAGGTCACTACCGACGGAACCGTCTCCGCAAAAGAAATCATTTCTCTCGCGGCGAAAATCGTCAACGACCACATGAAACTTTTCGTCGAGCTCGTCGACAATATGAACGAGCAGAACATTCTGGTGTCCCAAGACGACGATAAAGCGCAGAAAGTTCTCGAAATGTCCGTAGAGGATCTCGACCTCTCCGTGCGTTCCTACAACTGCCTCAAGCGCGCCAACATTCACACCGTCGAGGACCTCACCAGACGTACCGAGGACGATATGCTCAAAGTCAGAAACCTCGGCAGAAAATCCCTCGAAGAGGTCGTGAAAAAGCTCGAAGACCTCGGGCTCGGTCTCAAAGCGCAAGAGGACTAGGAGGACACTATGGCAAGAAAATTAGGTAAACGTACCGATCAAAGAATGGCAATGCTCAAAAACCAGGTTTCGGAACTCCTTTGGTACGGCGAAATCGAGACCACTCTCGACCGCGCAAAGGAAGTCAGAAGACTCGCCGAAAAATATATCACTCTCGCAATCCGCTCCTACCAGGACGAAGTCAAGGTCACCAAAACCAAGACCAATGCGAAGGGCGAAAAAGTTCAGGTCGAATTCGTCAACGACGGCGCAAAGAAACTCGCCGCTCGCAGAAGACTCATGGCGGAACTTCGCGATTTGCAGGAAATTCGTATGGAAAAAGAGAGCAAATCCGCATTTGTGGCTCGTATCAAGGACGTCAATCATCCTCTCATCGAGAAGATGTTCAAAGAGTATGCTCCCAAATACGATGCGCGCGCGACTGAACTCGGCAAGGGCGGCGGCTACACCCGCATTCTGAAAACCGGCACCCGCCGCGGCGACGCCGCACAGGTCTGCATTCTGCAGCTTGTGTAATCACTTCAAAGATTTACAAAAATACGGGAACGCGATATCGCGTTCCCGTATTTTCATTTAGGCTCATTGTTCCCGATATAGCTCCTTCATTTGAAAGAGTCGTTTCCCGTGTCGTATTTCTCGACGTCGACAAGGTCTTCGAAGCGTATGTTCAGAATCCTCAAAATAAGAATTATATTTCCTAGAGAAGGTTCGACTTCTCCGCATTCCCATCGGCTCAGCAACTGTTGAGTCGTGCCGATTTTTGCGGCAAACTCTTTTTGAGACAGATTTGCCGCAATTCTTTCGCGCTTTAGATTTTCACCGAAAAACGATTTCACGATATTGACTTTACATTAAATATTATGTAATATGTAGATGAACATAATATATTATGTAAGATTTAAGGGTGAAATAAACTCGTTAGTAGGGGGAGAGGGAATTGTATCGGGACGAAATTGATAAAGACAATTTTGACCTGGAGCCCGTAAAATTGTCAAGGGACGGAATTGTCGGGTCACAATCCGAGAATATCGACAACAATCCCGTGAATGCCGAATTAAAAGGCAGAACAGCAAGAAAGGACAAGGTCAAAGTTTCCGGGTGCGAGCCTAAAATTTCCTGTTATCAAGCGATAAAGAATCTGACGGAGCAAATGATGGTGCGCCGCACTTGCGAAGAGGGATTCAAAACGGAGTTTATCAACAAGTGTACATCGAAGAACGTGCAGCTTGTTTACTTTCCTTATGTAGTGCAGGAGGGAACTGCAACTTCCGCAAAATGGACGGGATTGGAGTCTAAAACTTCGACAACGGGATATCGCGTGACGATAACGGGGAGCGAGGCGAGCGGCTATACCGGCGAAGTGCATGAAGACACAACTACGGACTGGTCTCTGGAAGACATAGAAGTCAAACTCGATGTAAAAGACAAAGAGGTGTGTGCAGACGAACGCATAAACAAAATCGTCGACGCCGAGATTGTCGAAATCAGCATTCCGATGCCAGACGAACAGGATGCGAAAAAAATCGAATCCTTAAAGTACAAAGCATGGGAAAATCTCGACAAAAAGCTTAAAGAAAGAAGCAAAAAAGAGCGGAATCTCCCTCAAAGAGCCAAAGTTTCGACACAAAAAGACGAAACAAGGGTCATTTATTATCCTATGTACTTGTTTTGTGTCAAAGGTATTTACAGCTACGTCAACGGCATTGACGGAAGCGTTGTACTGAATTACGAGAAGGGCGGTAGTTATCAGACAGACATTGCGACAATGAAAAAAAAGGATATTCTGCCCAAGACGATTGCAACTTTGGTGATGGCAACCGTAATTGTCTTTATGATTTACACCTTGGTCAGAGTAATAATACTGGAGGTGGAAAGCTGGCACATTTACGACCCAAATATGTATGACAGCGAATTGTCCCATAAAGGCGGTTATGCGGCAATCATAGGTGGCAACATACTTGTGTGTTTGGTGTGGGGCGGGTATGTGTTTTTGAGAGCCTTTCTGATTGCCGACCACGGTTTGTATCTCAATGCCTATTTAGAGTGGGAGAAAGAGGAGCGGCAAACATCGTCTTTCACTTTGGACAGGAAACGAGTTTTCAAATACTGTGGCTTGCTTGCCATGACAATAATATGGGCGGCGGTTTTGATTATAATCTATATTTCCATAAGCTCCATATTTGTTGTCGACGGTTTTGGCGGCATATTCGACGCGATGTTTTGACAAACGATTTCGGTGTTAAGCCGCAAAAAAAGAACGTCATGCTTTCTTTCGGATTGTATGTGAGAGAAAAAGGGTGACGCAACAACAACGGTATCGGCAATTCTGCCGTTGCTCAATCTAGTCGACAGAGGCGCGGGATTTTCCCGCGTTTCTGTCTATATATGGCTTTTTTCGATCTTTTGCGTGTGTTTTTGTGCGAAAAAGAGCGCGCTGCGCAAACGAGCGTGTGAGTGCGGAATATGTCGCTTCCGCGTGACTATTCGGGTTTTTTCCAGAGATTGGCGCGTTCGGGATGATAAATGGCACCCAGAATTCGGTCCTTGGCAAAGGGGACTTCCTTGCAGATGTGCTTTATCAGATTCTTTGCGTATTCGCGTTGGGAAACGTGATTCTGCGGGCAAGGATTGTTCACCAAAGGAAGATTGAGCGTTTTTACGGTGTGCGCGATGTCGTATTCCTCGATGTAAATGAAAGGACGAATCAACGTCACGCCACTCTTGTCCATAAATGCGGTGGGTGAAAAACACGAGAAACGTCCTTCGTAAATCAAGGACATAATCATGGTTTCCGCCACGTCGTCGGCGTTGTGTCCGAGAGCCAGTTTGCCGCCGCCCAAGCGGTTGATTTCGCTGTTCAGCGCGCCCCTGCGGAATTTTGCGCAGAGAGAGCAGGGGTTGCTTTCTTCGCGGGCTTCGAAGACTATTTCGGCGATGTCCGTTTTTACGATGTGTCTTTCGACACCGAGAGAGCGGCAATATTCCGTGAGAGCCAGGTTTTCCGCCTGCGGAGCGTCTTTGAAGCCCATATCCACGGTGACGGCTTCGAGAGAAAACTTTTCGGGAGAAAACTTTTTGTATGCCGCAAGCGCGGAAAGCAGCAGTACGCTGTCCTTTCCGCCCGAAAGTCCGACGAAAATTCTGTCTCCGTCGGAAATCATCTTGTAGTCCTGAATGGCGCGGCGCATCGCCGAAAGAATCTTTTGCATAACGGAATTATATCAACATAGCGGATTTTTGGCAACAGAATTGCATTCGGCAGGTTGCGGGGCAGTATAATAACGGGGCGGGTGCGGAAAATATTCCGTGGAGCCGCGACGTCATTCCTTGACTTGCGTGGCGTTTTCACTTATACTGCTCTCGAGAGGTGTCGCGTGACAGAAAGCATTGCGGAATTTTTATCTTCGATAACGGGCGGAAACCCTTATCTCACGTTGTTTATCATCTCCATAATTCCCGTGGTAGAGTTGCGCGGGGCGATTGTCCTTATGGGCGGAATGCCCGACATCAACGTGGTTGCCGGAATGTTCTGTTGTGTGGCGGGGTCTGCGGTGATAATCGTTCCGATGATACTTGTGATACGCCCCTTGATAAGAAAACTCAAAAAGTCCAAAACTTTTGCAAAATTCGGCAAGAAAATGGAAGCGAATCTCGCAGACCGTGCCGAAAGCGTACATTCGGAATCCGACGCGCCGAAAGGGAAACTGTCCGTCGACACCAAAAAATTTTGGGGACTTTTCGTATTTGTTGCCGTTCCGCTTCCGATGACCGGCGCGTGGACGGGCTCCGCAATAGGCGGAATTCTGGATTTCAAGGTCTGGAAAGCCGCGCTTGCCGTTTTCCTCGGCAACCTGGTTGCGGCGGGAATTCTGACGCTTTTGGTCGTGTTCATTCCGAAAGGATATATGGACTTTTTCCTGTACGGATTTATCATTCTCGCGGTCGTGATATTCGTGTCGCTGTATTTTGCCAGGCTGAAACGCAACGAAAGACGTTACGAACGAGAGACGGCACGCTACGGCAACCGCTCCCTTTACGAACTTGCGCAGATGGAAAAGGAAGCCAACGAAGAGGGAGTTGAACTCATCAAAAAAGAATACATCGACGAAGAGGGCAATCGGCACATAATCATAGGGAAGGACGAACAGGCAAACAAGAACGCCGTGAAAGACGAGGACAAGATTTAGTTTTTGCACAGGCTTTCCGTCGCGACCGTACAGAGCGTGGCGGCAGAGCGGAGCACGTTTGCCGAGGCAGATTTGCAGAAAAAGAGTAATGAAAAGCACCGCCGAAGCGGTGCTTTTTGATTTGACTTGGTTTTGTGTCTTACGCTTTTCCGTTGCAGCCGAGCACGTCGACGATTTTGTGTTTGACAACCGCGCGAACAGCATCTCTTGCGGGCCCCAGATACTGACGGGGGTCGAAGTGAGAGGGGTTGAGCGCGAAGTGCTCTCTGATGGTGGCGGTGACGGCAAGACGGAGGTCGCTGTCGATGTTGATTTTGCAGACGGCCATGCTTGCGGCTTTGCGGAGCATTTCTTCGGGAACACCTTGTGCGCCGGGCATATTTCCGCCGTAGGTGTTAATAATCTTAACGTATTCCTGGGGAACGCTGGACGCACCGTGCAGGACGATGGGGAAACCGGGAAGACGTCTGCCGACTTCTTCGAGAATGTCGAAGCGGAGTTTGGGCTGACCCTTGAACTTGAATGCGCCGTGAGAAGTGCCGATTGCGATTGCGAGGGAATCGACACCCGTCTTCTCGACGAATTCCTGAACCTGGTCGGGGTCGGTGTAGCTGGCGTCTTTGGCGTCGACTTTGACGGCGTCCTCGATGCCCGCGAGTTTGCCCAGTTCGGCCTCGACGACGACGCCGTGGTCGTGAGCGTATTCGACAACCTGTTTGGTGATGCTGATGTTTTCCGCGAAAGCGTGTGCGCTTGCGTCAATCATGACGGAAGTGAAACCGCTGTCCACGCAGTCCTTGCAGAGAGCAAAGCTGTCGCCGTGGTCAAGGTGCAGAGCAATGGGAAGACCGCTGGTTTCGACCGCCGCTTCGACCATTTTCTTGAGGTAGACGGTGTTGGCGTACTTTCTCGCGCCTGCGGAGACCTGTAAAATAAGAGGAGCCTTCTCTTCGGTAGCGGCTTCGACGATACCTTGGATAATCTCCATATTGTTGACGTTGAACGCACCGATGGCGTAACCGCCGTCGTATGCTTTCTTGAACATTTCGGTAGTGGTAACCAGTGGCATAAATGTCCCTCCAAATTTGATTAAGGACATTATACAACCCATTCGGGGAAAATACAACCGTTTGGATTAAGTTGCGCAATATAATGCGCGCGAAATTAGCCGGGGAAAGCTGTTGCAAAACGGGTCCGCGGTGGTATAATAACGGCAAGAGGTGAATGTATGTTAAGCAATCAAAGACAAAGAACACTCGCAAAAAATCTCGTGAATTACTCCTGCTCCGTAGGGCAGGGCGACAAGGTGTGGATAGACGTTTCGGGGTGTGACTCCGTGTTTACGGCTTTGCTCGTACAGGAAGTTTACGCGGCGGGCGGAATGCCGTTCGTCAATGTGCGCGACAGCAGAGTTCAGCGTGAAATCCTGCGCGGCGCAAGCGACGAAATGCTGAACGTCTGGGCGGAGCGCGACGCTGCTTTTATGGACAAAATGGACTGCTACATCGGCGTTCGCGGGGGCAACAACAGCTATGAACTCTCCGACGTTCCCGACGACAGAATGCAGGCTTACGACAAGCTGTATTCCATAAAAGTGCACCACAACATCAGGGTCAAAAAGACACGCTGGGTCATTCTGCGCTATCCCACGGAAGGTATGAGCCAGCTTGCGGGAATGAGCACGGAAGCCTTTGAGGACTATTTCTTCAATGTCTGTTGCCTGGATTACAAAAAGATGGACGAAGCGATGGAACCGCTTGTTAATCTGATAAATCGCACAGATAAAGTGCGTATTGTTGCAAAAGATACCGATATTTCGTTCTCGATAAAGGGTATAGGAGCGGTGAAATGCAGCGGACATTGCAACATTCCCGACGGCGAAGTTTACACCGCACCCGTCCGCGACAGCGTCAACGGCACCATCGCATACAACGTGCCTTCCATAGAGAACGGCTTTAAGTTCGAGCAGGTGAAGCTGACGTTTGAAAAAGGCAAAATCGTGAAAGCCACCGCCAACGATTCCGAAAAAGCCAACGCCATATTCGACACGGACGAGGGCGCAAGATACGTCGGTGAGTTTTCTTTCGGGCTCAATCCCTATATCGACCGCGCGATAGGCGACATACTGTTCGACGAGAAAATCAGCGGTTCGATACACTTCACGCCGGGCGCGTGTTACGACGACGCTCCCAACGGAAACGTCAGTGCGGTGCACTGGGACCTGGTGCAGGTGCATACTCCCGAATACGGCGGCGGGGAAATCTATATGGACGGCGTGCTTGTCCGCAAGGACGGACGTTTCGTTCTCCCCGAACTTTTCGGGCTGAACCCCGAGAATCTCGTTTGAGACAGAGAGCAGAGCAAGAATTGCGAAAGAGCGATAACACGCAAAACGAACAAGCCCGCAACGAGCGGGCTTGCTTTTTTTGCGAAGCAGAGGTACGATAAGCGGCGGTCAGACGTCGCTGTCTTGAAAAAATTCTTCACGGTCTTCATTAAGCGCCGATTGTTTGAAAAGGCGCTTTTTGATGACGATGGCGGACAGAATGTAATTTACCGCCGCAATCAAAGGTTTTATTACGAAATACATCCAATACGGGGCAGCGGAAGTCGCAGGGAACCAACCGCCGTAAGATATCAGGTCGTAAAGTGACACATATTGCAACACCGCGCTTGTGAGAGACGCGGTTGCTTCGAGCAACAGGGCGAGTACGGCGATACCCAACGGCTTGTATTTGCAAAGTGCGAACACGAAAAACACCTCCGTACTCGCAACTGCCGTAGCATACAGACCGAGAGCCGGGGATTTGTCGGCAAGGTGCTTTTTCGCGGTGTAAAGCAAAATTTTACCCGTCAGCCCGTAGAGAGCGGCGAGCGCGGATTTATCCCCGTTTGACACGCAAGAGCAATGCGTTGACGTCGGATACCAGTCGGTCCATGAATTCAAAATAACACTCTGTTCGGGCGGTTGACAAGTTCGCGCGGATTGTCGGGCGAGAATTCACGCAGGGTTTTTCGTGTTGCGGCTTTCAAACGAAGCGATTTATCCTGTTTGCGACGCGAAACCGAACCGATTGTGCGGGGCATACGAAGCGATTGTGCCTTCCGTCGGTTGCGCCTACAATATTAAACTCTTGTATCATTATGGTTACAGCCCTTCGAAAGGAGGGCTTCTTTTTGTCATTTTTTTGGTGCAATTTGCTTGTGTTTTTTTAATAAACTATGTACAATATAACAACGTAAACGGGCTTCGATTGTTTACCCGTGAAACTAATTCGAAAAAACCTTTTTTGGAGGAATCATATTATGGCAAAAAACGTTAGAGTTGCTATCAACGGCTTCGGCAGAATCGGCCGTCTCGCTTTCAGACAGATGTTCGGCGCGAAGGGTTACGAAATCGTCGCCATCAACGACCTCACCGACTCCAAGATGCTTGCTCATCTGCTCAAATACGACAGCGCACAGGGCAGATACGCTCTCGCTGACAAAGTGGAAGCCAAAGAGGGCGCAATCGTCGTGGACGGCAAGGAAATCAAAATCTACGCAGAGAAGAATGCGGCAGACCTTCCCTGGAAGGAAGTCGGCGTAGACGTCGTGCTCGAATGCACCGGTTTCTACACCTCCAAAGCCAAAGCGCAGGCTCACATCGACGCAGGCGCGAAGAAAGTCGTCATTTCCGCTCCCGCGGGCAACGACCTTCCCACCATCGTTTACAGCGTCAACGAGAAAACTCTGACCAAAGAGGACACCATCATTTCCGCGGCGTCCTGCACCACCAACTGCCTGGCTCCCATGGCGGCGACCCTCAACAAGCTCGCTCCCATCGAAAGCGGTATCATGAGCACCATTCACGCTTACACCGGCGACCAGATGGTTCTCGACGGACCCCATCGCAAGGGTGACCTCCGCCGCGCCCGCGCAGCAGCCATCAATATCGTTCCCAACAGCACCGGTGCAGCAAAGGCAATCGGTCTTGTCATTCCCGAACTGAACGGCAAGCTCATCGGTTCCGCACAGCGCGTGCCCGTGCCCTCCGGTTCCACCACCATTCTGGTTGCGACCTGCAAAGGCAACGTCACCGTCGACGCCATCAACGAAGCCATGAAGGCCGCACAGTCCGATTCCTTCGGTTACAACGAGGACCAGATTGTTTCCAGCGACGTCATCGGCATGACCTACGGCTCTTTGTTCGACGCGACCCAGACCATGGTCAAATACATGCCCGAACTGGATTGCACTCAGGTTCAGATTGTCAGCTGGTACGACAACGAGAACAGCTACACCAGCCAGATGGTCCGCACCATCAAATACTTCGCGGAGCTGTAAGAATCCGAAAACCGACCCCGTCCGCAAAGGACGGGGTTTTTTTATGCTTTTTTTCGTGCGCAACGGAAGGATTGTGCGTTTTTGCGAAAAATGTTTGCATTCTATAATTACAGATGTTAAAATAATACATAATTAAACCAACAGCGAAGACCATTCGTATTGCGGAGGAGATTTATGAACGCATTGTACAAGTTTTATTGCAGATGTTATCAAAAGGTAATGTACGTTGCCGAGTGCTTCCTGCCTTGGCGCGTGCCCGAACAGATTTCGGGTGAGGGCAGCCTCAAAAAGCTCCCGAAGTTCGCAAAGAGCAAGGGATTTACCAGCGCATTGCTCGTCACCGACGAGGGACTCAGCAAACTCGGTATGGCAGACCCCATCGTTCAGGGCTTCAAGGAAGAAGGGCTCAACATCGTCGTGTTTGACAAAGTCGTGCCCAACCCCACCATCACCAACATCGAAGACGGTCTCAAAATGTACAAGGAAAACAAATGCGACGTCATCATCGCTCTGGGCGGCGGTTCTCCCATGGACTGCGCAAAGGGTATAGGCGCAAGAGTGGCGCGTCCCAACAAACCCATTTCCAAGATGAAAGGCGTGCTCAAAGTTTTCCGCAAATTGCCTCCGCTGGTTGCCATTCCCACCACTTCCGGAACGGGCAGCGAAGCCACTCTCGCGGCGGTCATCTCCAACCCCGAAACTCACGAGAAATATCCCATCAACGACCCCGTGCTCATTCCGCATTATGCCGTCATGGACCCGTTGCTCACAGTAGGTCTGCCCAAACACATCACTTCCACGACCGGTATGGACGCACTGACTCACGCGGTGGAAGCCTACATCGGCAGCGAAAACACCAAGAAGACGAAAGAGTATGCCATCGAAGCCACGCAACTCATCTTCAAATATCTCAAACGCGCCTATGACAACGGTCAGGACATCGAAGCCAGAAGCCAGATGCAAAAGGCGTCCTTGCTTGCGGGTATGGCGTTCACCAGAGCGTATGTGGGTTACGTCCACGCAATAGCGCACACCCTCGGCGGTTTCTACGGAGTGCCTCACGGTCTTGCCAATGCGGTCATTCTGCCTCACGTCATCGAAGCTTACGGCGAGTCCGCATACAAGAAGCTGGCTCAACTCGCCGATGCCGTCGGCATTCAGGGCGCAACCGTCGCCGACAAGGCAAAAGCGTTCATCAAAGCTGTCCGCGAAATGAACGAATATATGGGCATTCCTTCCAAAATCGAAGGAAAATGGACCATTCAGGACAAGGATATTCCCACTATGGTGGAGCGCGCCCTCAAAGAAGGCAATCCTCTTTACCCCGTTCCCGAAATCTGGGGGACCGAGGAGATGTACGCAATGTTCCAGAAAATCAAATAATTTTTTCGGAACGCCGAATGCAACAAAAAATCCCGCCGGACGGCGGGATTTTTATGATATTGAATATCGTTTGGGGAAGAGTGCGTCGGGAAGTTTTCCGTTCCGTTGCTTTTGCCGCGCGCTTATCTGAACACTTTCAGCACGTTGTGCACGACTTTGCAGTCCAGTTTCTGTTCGTCCACGATTTCCCCGTCGGTCTCGATTTTACCGCCGTCGAGGCATTCGATGGAGACTTCCTTAGCCCTGTATTCCTCGGTGCAGGGTTGACCGATGTGCTTGCCTTTCAGGAATTTTACGAGCATACCGGGAATTTGTCTTTTCTTGATTTCGTTCACGAGAACGACGTCGAGCAGTCCGTCGTCAACGACGGCGTTTGCGCAGATGGGCATTCCGCCGCCGATGCAACTGCCGTTGCCCACGCCAATCATGAACACGGTTTTTTCCATGGATTTGCCGTCGAGGGTAAGCCTCAGATGGTGGAACCTGACGTGGAGCAGAGTGTCGATGAGTGCGGCGTAATATTTGGCTTTGCCTTTGAACGCTTTCATTTCGGCGTAGCGCACCAGGACGTCGACGTCCATTCCCGTGCCCGCAACGTTCAGGCACCGTCTTGTGCCGAGGTCGATGTAGTCGACGTAACCGACGTTGTCTTTCAGAATGAGTTCCACCGCGCTTTTGATGTCGGCGGGGTGTTTGCTGGCGCGGATAAAGTCGTTGCCCGTGCCGCACGCCACAATTCCCAGCGTGACGTTGTCGAAGTTCTCTATGCCGTTCAGAACCTCGTTGAAAGAGCCGTCGCCGCCCATTACGATGAGCTTCGTGCCGGGCTTTGCGGACAGTTCGCGGGCGATTTCCGTGGCGTGACCCGCTCTTTCGGTGTTGTGAACGGTGTATTCCGCGCCGTGTGCTTTGAGCACTTCCTCGGCGATTTTCAATGCTTTCAGGCTCTTTCCCTTTCCCCCTAAGGGATTGATTATGATATCATACATAATAAACAAACAACCTCTCGTGTATGGATATTGTAACTATTTTATTGCATTGAACAATATATGTCAAGTGTAATGAATTTATAAACCTTTCTTGCCTGCAAAAGCCCGAAAACGTCGCGTCGACGTCGACAGTCGGGTTGCTTGACAAGCGCGGTTACGTCTGTTAGCATAGGGCACGGTAACCGCTCGGGAGTTGTCGGGCGGACGGCGTTTAAGGGTGAGGTAATGAAAGAAAGCAGTGCGGGAAAGATGTTCGCGAAATACGTTTCGCTCAACGTGCTCGGTATGGTCGCGTTGTCGTGCTATATCCTCGCCGATACGTATTTCGTAGCGGAGGGAATGGGCAAAACGGGTCTTGCCGCCCTGAACATTGCCGTTCCCGCGTTCAGTTTCGTCAACAGTTGCGGAATGATGCTGGGTATCGGTGCGGGCACTCTTTACAACATTTACGCCTCGTCGGGTTTCCGTGACAGAGCGGACAGGGTCTACACCCAAAGCGTGGTTACGGCGGCGGCGATTTCCGCTGTTTTCGTAATTGTCGGGGCAACGGCGGCGGAAGATATTTCCTACTTGCTCGGAGCGAATGCCGAAACGATTTCTTACACGGCACCTTATCTGCGCACCATTGTGTGTTTTGCTCCGCTCTTCGTGTTCAACAGCCTTTATCTTGCGTTTCTGCGCAACGACGGAGCGCCGCGCCTTGCGATGCTGGGTATGGTGGGTGGCAGCCTTACCAACGTCGTGCTCGACTATGTTTTCATTTTTCCGTTGGGGCTTGGTATGTTCGGCGCGGCGCTTGCCACGGGCATTGCACCTGCGGTCAGTCTGTGTTTTCAGGCGTTTCATTTCATGCGCAGAAGGAATACTTTTCATTTTGTCAGGACGCCTCTTTCCCTGCGCAGAGTGGGCAGAATCTGCGCGTTGGGTATTCCCGTATTTCTCACGGAAATGTCTACGGGCGTCGTCATGCTGATATTCAACCGACTAATGTTGGAGCAGCTCGGCAACCTGGGGGTGGCGGCATACGGCATTGCGGCAAACATAGGCATTGTCGTGATGGCGATTTTTACCGGCATTATGCAGGGGGCTCAACCCGTCGAAAGTTATTATTACGGAAGAGGGGACGTGTCGGGGCAGAGAAAGACTCTGCGCTATGCCGTTGCGACGTCCTTCGTCTTTGCCGTGCTGGTGTACGCCGTGTGCGCCGCATTCGCGGAAAATATTGCCGACCTTTTCAACGGAGAGCGCGCGGAGGGGCTCACGGAGATAGCCGCGAGGGGGATAAGACTGTACTTCGTGTGTTTTGTGTTTGCTGGACCCACGATTGCCGTTTCGGGATATATGTCCGCGACGGACAAGCCGCGTCCCGCCTTTGCCGTGACGTTTACGCGGGGATGGGTTGCGATAATTCCGCTTGCCTACATAATGTCCGCCACGGCCGGCGTGGACGGCACCTGGCTCTCGTTCACCGTGGCGGAAGCGACGGGCTTCGTGCTTGCTGCGGTTTTGATTGCGGCATCGCTGAAAAAGTACGCCCTGACGGACAGGTTCGGCAATATTTCTTACATACGCTCCGAACGCGGTACCGAGGTCGGGAAGAGCGTATTTTAGCTTAAAACGCATTTTATAGTGCAAAAATACAACAATAAAACCTTATTTTGCACAAATTTGTCTTTTCTGTTTCTGTTGTCCGACTTTCGGGTTGCCTATTGATTTCCCGGTTGCGGGATGTTAAAATTATTTGTAATCTTTTTTGTTGTGCGGGCGCGCTTTGCGGGCTCGCACGGGCGGGAAAGGTTTCAGGGAGTTTTGGGGGGATTTTATGAAAGAAAAGATTAAATCCTTGTTGTGCACGTTGCGCGCGATGTGGAGCAAACCTTTGCCGGGACGTTTTCTCACTTTGAAAGAGGCGGGAGCGTTCGGGCTCTACGCTCTCGGCAACAGTTGGATTTATAACAGCGTTTTGCTGGTCGTCACCGTTACGCAGATTCCTTATTTTTACGGAATACCCGCTCTGCACGGCTATCTGATTTGCATTTTCGGAAACCTGCTCACCGCGATTTTCACGCCGCTCATCGGCAACGCGATGGAGAAGAAGCGTACAAAATGGGGACGATACAAGCCTTATATTCTGTTCTCTTTGCCCGTGCTTGCCGTGTTTACGCTGTTGGCAATGTGGATTCCCCAATACGACAGCGAGATTTCGACGATAGTGTACGCGTATATAGCCTGCGTGCCGTCCATCGCCATTGCGACGTTCTCCAACAATATGTATCAGACAATGCCCAACGTCGTGACGCCCAACCATCAGGAGAGGGCGGACATCATGACGCCCGTCGGACTGCTGGTAGGCTTTGCACCCACGATTATGAACATCATCGCAGGTCCCATAAGGTCCGCTTTCATAGAAAAGGGGCAAGAGTTTATGGCAATGCGAATCATAGGGCTCATAAGTATAATCCTCGGCACGCTTTGCATCATGTTCATAATCAAGGTCAAGGAGAGAGTGTACGAGCTGGAAGAAGCACCCGAAGTTGCGTTTGCAGTCGCAAAAACAGACGGGTCAACACCGTCGTCCGCGGAAGGCGGGGAAGCGGAGTCCGGGGAGTTGTGCGTTCAGCCCGTGACGAGTTGTGCGGAAGTCGAAAGCGAAAAAGAGGGAACGGCGCAGCCCGACCTGCGCTCTGCCGCCGCGGCGGCGGTGTTGCCTTCTCCCAAAAAGAAGAGCAACGCCTTGAAAGACTTCTTCTCTCTGCTCGGGAACAAACCGTTGCTCATTCTTTTCCTTGCGTTGATTTTCGGCGCGTTGAGAGAATTTTACGTGCAGTTCCGCCCGCTCATCATTCAGCTCCGTTATTCCGCCGACGTCACCACGGCGCTCAAAATCAGCGGCGTGCCCAACACCATTATCGGTTTCGCGAGTACGGTGGCCATGTTGCTTTTGCCGATTGTGACGCGCAAACTGAACAAAAACGTCATCATCATTCTCTTTACAAGCCTCGGAATGATAATGTGCGCCATTTTGGGCTTTGTGGGAATTGAGAACATTCCCATCGGCACGACGTCTGCCGTGGTGCTGACCATTATGTTCTTCATTGCGTGCATCAACCCGACGTATTTGCTCATTCCCGTAATGCTGGGCGAAATCGCCGACTATCAGCAGACAAAAAACGGAAAGCGTTACGAAGGATATCTGCAAAATTACATCTTCACCATACCGGGCGTGTTTATGCAGGTTGCCATGTTGCTTGCCTGGATTTGGCAGTCCGCGATAGGTTTCGAGCCTGCGCATATTTCGTCGGACATCAAGGAACTGGCATTTGTTGCGGAATCCACACGCGCGGTAGCAAACGAATGGTTCAACGCATCGCTCCTGCTCTCCGCAGGCAGTTGCGCGCTGATGATAATAGTTTTGCTCTTTTATCCTCTCACCAAGAAGAAGAGCGAGGAAATCACCAAACGTTTGCAGAGCGAAGCGTCCAATATGGACGAAATGGGCAAGGGCACGAAAGAGGAGTTCGCCGCTGCCGAAAACGCGCTGGGCGGAGCGAATGCCGAGGAAAGCGCGGACGAGTCCGCAACGGGCTCCGACGCGGCGACAGAGAGCGCGGAGCAAGGAGATGCGGACAAGCTATCCGAAAACGGTAAACACGATTGACGGAGCAACAATATGAAATACGGGCGGCGGCAATTTCTCAAACCGAATTGCCGCCGTTCGACGGGGAGGGGGAAAATTGAAAACGTTATTCAAAAACGGATTTATAGTTGACGGCAGCGGAAAGCCGGGTTTTTTCGGCGACTTGCTGGTTGACGACGGGAAAATCGTCGGAATTTCACGCGAAATCTCCGCGGAAGCGGACAGAACGGTGGATTGCACGGGACTTGTGACGGCGCCGGGATTCATAGACGCGCATTCCCACAACGATTTCTTTTACGACTACGAAAACGCGGAGAAGTTTTACAAACCGTTTCTGATGCAGGGCATCACAACCCAGGTGACGGGAAATTGCGGTTTTTCTCCTTTCGGGATAGAAGCGGACAGTCCGTACAAGGACAAAGTGGGCGGAGGGCTGTTTCATGCGGTAAATCCCGGCTCTTTTGCCGATTTTGTCAAAAACAGCGAGGGCAGACTGTATCTCAACATCGTTCCGCTGATTGGACACGGCACCACCAGAATTAGCGTTTCGGGTTACAGCCCCCAACCTCTTTCGGAAGAGGGAATAGCGCGCGAGACCGCTCTTGTGGACGAGGCGATGCAAAACGGTGCGTTCGGCGGGTCTTTCGGCTTTATGTACGAGCCGGGGATATACGCGAAACGCGACGAGTTGGTTGCTTTTGCAAAGCGCATTGCGGCTTACGACGGAATACTTACCGTGCACCCGCGCGCATGTTCGAAAGTGGCGCTTGGCTATCCGCTCATTTCACGCCCGCACATCGAACTTGCGCTGGACGAAGTGGTGGAAATCATGTTGGAGTCGGGTGTGCGCACGGAATATTCGCATCTCATTTTCGTCGGCGAAACTTCGTGGAAGAGTCTTGACCCGATGCTTGAAAAGTTCCATAAGCTCAACGAACGGGGTCACAAAATCGCCTATGACAATTATTCCTTCCTTTACGGAGCCTCTGTCATCACGGTGGTGTTGCCTCCGTGGTACATGGCGTTGCCCGAAGCGGAAAGGAAAAAGCCGTTCAATATGTTCAAACTCAAACTTATGACAAACGTCACGAAAAAAATTCTAGGGTTGGATTTTGCGGACTTTACCGTGGCGTACATTTCTCCCGAGCACAAGCGTTACGAAGGAAAGACCGTGTCCGAGTGCGCGCGCGAGGAAGGGCTGTCGGACTTCGATATGTACATCAGACTTGTGGATTTGAGTAAGGGTCAGGGCAGGCTGTATCTGGGGAAATATTACAACGACGAAATTGTGACACGGCTTATGAAGGACGATTTATCCGTGTTTATGACGGACGCCTGGGTGGAAGAAGCGGGCACGCAGAACGGCGCCGCATACCAGGGATTTCCTTACTTCCTGCAACGAGCGAAGGACAACTCGATGCCTCTCGAACAAATCGTGCACAAAATGACGGGAAAGACGGCGGAACGTTTCGGGATTCCGCACCGCGGCATTCTCGCAGAGGGGAATTTCGCGGACATAACCGTCTTTGATTACGACGGATTGGAAGTGAACCCCGACGTGCCCGACTTCACTCCGAAAGGGATAAAGTATGTCATGGTCGGCGGGACTTTTGTCGTGGACGACGGGAAATTCGGGTCCCGAAAAGCAGGGAGGGTAATATTGAAAAACGGTAAATGTTGATTTTGCCGAAATGAGAACAAGACAACGACAGAGTCCACAATGTGTTCGTTCCTTATGAACATTTGGACAACAATCCTATCGGGTGGTTCTACATGCGTCATAGACGAGTTGAGCTACGGAGGCATGAACGGCAAGACAATCGTGTCGGAGTAATACGATTTCAGACGTGTCGAGGGGGAGAATCAAAAGTTTCTCTGCATGTCGGACTGGCATGCGAAAATAGATTTGGCAACCGACACGGTCGGTGTCCGCCAAAACGGTTACACCGGGGTTATATTTCTTGGTGACGCGGCACCCGGTTTTCAATATGAGTAAGAAATGGCAAGGCTTTCGTTCCGCATTGCAAACCGAAAGAGTTTTTTTCATATATATGAGAGAAACGCTTTCGCGGAGGTCGGGGAATGAACTGCACGGACAGAGATTTTGCAAAACTTGTGGACGATATCAAGAGCGTATCCGAAGAGGATTTGTTCGGACGCATGGCGGCGGGATTCGATTCTCTTCCTCTCGATATAAGGAGAGGATTGCAAATCTATTTCGACAAGTTCGGATTCTGGGGGCGTCTCGACCCTGAACACGGTATTTACGACGAAATAAAAGCCAAAGCGCGGGAATTGTCGGAACACATAGACGATTTCGCACGGGTCTACGATTTGCTTGCCGATTACAGGTCGAAAAAGACCCTTTTTGCCGTTCTCAACAACTGGTACGCATACGATTTCAAAACCGTCGCAAGGGTGAAAGAGCAACTGTTCGACGAGTATTTCGACCACGATTTGCTGCACTGCGGAGAGAACGAAGTGTTCGTCGATTTGGGCGCGTATTACGGCGAAACGACGCTGTCTTTCATCTACAATTACGGGAATTGTCATAAAAAAATCTATTGCTACGAAATAACCCCCGACGTTTTCGCACAGTTGCAAAAGAATCTTTCCGCCGTGCGGCGTGCGGACCTGCGGCTGAAAGGCGTGGGAGCCTCGGCGGGCAGAATGACCGTGTCACGAAACGTGTTCAGTTCTTCCGCGAACACTCTAACGGAATCGGGTGAGGGGACGGATGTGGAAGTCGTCACTCTCGACGAGGATATCCAAGAACCCGTGACAATCATCAAAGCGGACATCGAAGGCTCCGAACAAGACGCTTTGGCAGGTGCGGTGAATCACATCGTCAATGAGCGTCCGCGCTTGTTGATTTCCGTGTACCACTGCAACGAGGACATGTGGAAGATTCCGGAAATCATTCGCGGCATGCGCGACGACTACAAATTCTATTTGCGCTTCAAAGGCAGTTCTTTTCTCTATCCCACCGAACTCACGCTGTTTGCGCTGTAACGCGTGCCGAGCCGACATTCGGTGCTTTTAATCTTTCCTTGAAACGTCGGTTGCCCGCAATAGCGGACAAATTCGGAGATTAACGAAGAGGAAACCTTATGCCGAAGCGGTCGCGGATAAAAAATGCGGACAACTTGTTGTGCAAGCCTGCATTGTTCCTTTTTTTGGGTGTTTTGATGGATTAGATCACCAAATTGCGAACAGGGTATGCCCCAAAGAAACGCGCTTTCGCTATTTCATATCGGGGCAGGGGATTGATTGTGTAATAATTCTATTTGTACGCAGATTGAATTTAATGTCAGTTTGTGCCTTGGTACATTTGACGTAATACCGTCAAGGTGGCGTTACGCGCGCTTTCAGGCAGCGCGGAAAACAGGGAAATCACTTCTCTTTGTTCGGGTGTAAGCGTGGAAATAAGGTTGATTACACCGACATCATCGGCATTACCTATCAGATAATCGACCGAAACCTCGAAAAAACGCGCAATGGAAATCAGTTGCTCTATGGAAGGCTGGGTGTTTGAGTTTTCCCAATAGTTGAAAGTGCCTTGACTGACGCCGAAGATTTTGGCAGTCTCTCGTTGCGAAATTCCACGTTCTTTTATTAGTTCAAATATTCTAATTATTAGTTTGCCTTGCATAATCATTTGGTAATAAACTTTTAAATAAAGAAAATATCCATAAAGCAAGATTGACAAAGTTAAAAAGTTTAATATATAATATAATTTATAAACATAATGACTGCTCTAACAGGGGGAAAAATGAGAAAGAAATCATTTTTGCTTTTTGTGGTTTTGTGTTGCATAACGATTCTTGTCGCGTGCGTTTTCGTCGCGTGCAATCCCGATGACTCTTCCCAAAATACGGGGGAAGATAATAAGGAAACCGACGCCTCGGCTTATGCCGGGAAATATTACGAGGTGGTCAACGGGGAACTTTCAGCGGATTCTTGGATTGAATTGTCCGCCGATTGGACTTGGGAGGACGACGATTCGGCGATGGGGACCTTTAAGGTCGACGGAAACAAGATAAGCCTTTACTGGATAGTCAGTTCCGAACCTGCTTTTGAGGGAACTATCGACGAGAACGAATTTACAGTCGGAATGTTGGGGGCAGATTACACGTTCCGCAAGGGCGAACCGACCGAGTCTCCGTCCGGCGGCGAAATTTGGCATTGATGCTTACGGCAAGGAAACGAACAGGAGGAGAATATGGCAAAGTGTCCTTATTGTGGAGAGACATTGACAGCAAACGAAGAAGGCGTGTTGTTGTGTGCGAAATGCAATAAAAGATTTCGCAGGAAAGAAACGCAGGCACCCACATCAGCGGGGGAACAAGCGTCCGGCAAACCCGATGGCACGGTGGCGGCGCAAACAGCGTCAAACCACGGAGAGACGGCGAAAACGGAAAGTCGCCCGACGCAACCCGCGCAGATACCCGCGGAGGAGAATTCTCAAACGGCGGGAACGGATGTTGCGGCAGACGTGACGGAGACAACAGGGAGTTCGGCTGCTGCGACGCCGGTGGCGGGGAATACGGCAGAGCAGGACGAGATAGCGCAACTGCGCGCCCGTATCGCCGCGATGGAAGCCAAAGAATCGGAGCGCGAGCGCGGCAAACGCGGTTCCGTCCTGAAAAAGCTGGACAATACTAAATTTGCTCCCGTCGTTGCTTTCACAAAGAAATGGGGGTTGAAAGCGATATTGCCCGCCGTACTCGTTTTAATCGCGTTGATTACGCTGTTGACCTGTTTCTGCGGTTTGCGCGGAATATACGTCAACGTGGACGACCCCGACGAGTTTTTCAGTTTCAGTGCCACGGGTTACGAGTGGTATTACAAGCTGGACGGCGAGCAGGTGTTGGATAAGGGTAAGTGGAGCAAAAGCGGAAACAGCCTGACTCTGAAATACGAGGACGAGTGGTTCGGCGAGGTCGAGGAGTCGTATCAACTGAAGGACTTTTCGTGGAGCAGTTTTACCCTGTACGACTCGTTTTTTGAAGAGGACAAGAAGTTCGAACGGGTGTCCGTCATAGGTTATAAGGACAGCAACAAGAAAGCGACCGTTACTTTTTACTCGAACGGGGGCGTCGGCGGCGGCACTCATTCCTTGAAAATAGGTTCGGTGCTGTCTTCGGACGAGACTCCCACCCGCGAAGGATACCTGTTCATGGGGTGGTACACCACCCCCGACGGTTGGAAGACGGGCGACGGCGAACGGTTTGCAGACAACTGCCGCGTGTGGAAGGACGCCACGTATTACGCCAACTGGAAAAATACGACGACATTCACTCTCACGGGCGACGGTCTTGTGAACGCGCTTGAGTTTACCGAAGGCGACAACATCGAAACGGCGTATATGCGTGCGCGAGGATGGAATTCGGTTCCCGAGGGTGTGCGATTGATTTTCACGGATTCCGACGGCAACGAGATAAACGGGAAATCCGCCCCCGCGGCAAACGTCTCGGTGGCTGTAGTGTATGACGACCGAATTGTGGACGGAACACTGCAATATGTGAATCCCGCTTTGAAAGAGTACACCATACCCGCCGAGGTCGACGTAATTGCGTCGGGTGCGTTCGACGGTTGTACGGCACTTGAAAAAATTTACATAACATCCCGCACTTCCTCGTTGACGGTACAGAGCGGTGCGTTTGATGATTGCGAGAGGCTTACATCGATAGAAGGATATGCCGACACAACTGCAATGAAGGCCGTGATAAACGCCTCTGGCATAACCCGCGCCACCGTTGTTGCGGGCACCATTGTTTCAAATGCTTTTTCGAGTTGCAGCGGTTTGACATCTGTCACCATCGGCAACAGCGTGACGAGCATAGGGGAAAGGGCTTTTTACGGTTGCAGCGGCTTGACCTCCGTCACCATTCCCGACAGCGTGACCAGCATAAAGAATTATGCCTTCTATGGGTGTAGCAGTTTGAAATCTGTCACCATAGGCAACGGCGTGACAAGCATAGGGAGTTCTGCCTTCGACGGTTGCAGTGGCTTGACCTCGGTGTATTACACGGGAGATATGCAGAGTTGGTTGGGTAAGAACTGGCACAGCAAGATAATGTCAAGCGGGCGCACGCTGTATATAAACGGCAACAAGATCGCGGGTGCAGTCGTCATTCCTGACGGAATTACGAGTATTCCGTCCTATGCGTTTGCATATCAGACCGGCATTACTTCAATCACCATTTCCGACAGCGTGACCAGCATAAAGAATTATGCCTTCTATGGGTGTAGCAGTTTGAAATCTGTCACCATAGGCAACGGCGTCACAAACATATGGAGTTCTGCCTTCTCTGGTTGTACGGGCTTGACGGAGATAAACTGGAATGCAGTATCCGTGAGCGACTTTTCTTCCGGAAACAATGTGTTTTACAATGCGGGCTCGGCGGGGGACGGATTAACTGTGATGTTCGGCGACAGCGTACGGAAGATACCTGCTTACGCTTTCTATGTGAGCAGTTCTTCCTATCAACCAAACATCAAGAGTGTCACCATAGGCAACAGCGTAACAAGCATAGGGGACGCTGCCTTCTCGAGTTGCAGTGGCTTGACCTCAATCTACTACGCGGGAGATGTGGCGGGCTGGTGCGGAATAAGCGGACTGCGCAACATTATGTCAAGCGGGCGCACGCTGTATATAAACGGCAACAAAGTGGAAGGCGCAATCACCATCCCCGACAGCGTGACAAGCATAGGGAGTTACGCCTTCTGTGGCTGCAGCGGTTTGACCTCCATTACCATCCCCGACAGTGTGACAAGCATAGGATGGGATGCCTTCTGGGATTGCAGCGGTTTGACCTCAATCTACTACGCGGGAGATGTGGCAGGTTGGTGCGAAATAAGCGGGCTGGACGAAATAATGTCAAGCGGGCGCACGCTGTACATTGACGGCAACAAAGTGGAAGGCGCAGTCGTCATTCCCGACGGAGTGCAGTCCGTGCCGTCTTACGCATTTTATTATCAGACCGGTATAACCTCAATCACCATCCCCGACAGTGTGACAAGCATAGGGAGTTATGCGTTTGAATATTGCCGCGGCTTGACCTCCGTCACCATAGGCAATGGCGTGACAAGCATAGGGGATTGGGCTTTCTACAATTGCAGTGGCTTGACCTCTATCCACTACACGGGAGATGTGGCAGGCTGGTGCGGAATAAGCGGACTGGGCAAGATAATGTCAAGCGGGCGCACGCTGTATATAAACGGCAACAAGATCGCGGGCGCAATCGTCATTCCCGACGGAGTGCA
>CALVNH010000006.1 GCA_944349635.1 uncultured Clostridia bacterium
AATCCGTTACTTGCGGGGATTCTTGATGTTTGCCTGCGCTGCCGCGAGCCTTGCGATGGGGACGCGGAAGGGGGAGCAGGAGACGTAATCCAGACCGGTGTTGTGGCAGAATTCGATGGTGGAGGGGTCGCCGCCGTGTTCACCGCAGATACCGAGGTGAATGTCGGGACGGGTTGCTCTGCCGAGTTCGGCTGCCATTTTGACGAGTTTGCCGACGCCGACCTGGTCAAGACGCGCGAATGGGTCGGACTCGTAAATCTTCTTGTCGTAGTATGCGCCGAGGAATTTGCCTGCGTCGTCACGGCTGAAACCGAAGGTCATCTGTGTGAGGTCGTTGGTACCGAAGGAGAAGAACTCCGCTTCCGTGGCAATCGCATCGGCGGTAAGAGCCGCACGGGGGATTTCAATCATCGTGCCGACTTTGTAGGTCATCTTGACGCCGGCAGCTGCAATGCACTCGTCTGCGGTCTTGCAAACGACGGATTTAACATAGGCAAGCTCTTTCACTTCGCCGACGAGAGGAATCATGATTTCGGGCACGACTTTCCAATCGGCGTGTTTCTTCTGAACCGCGATGGCGGCCTGAATGACTGCCTTGGTCTGCATGACTGCGATTTCGGGATAGGTGACGGCAAGACGGCATCCGCGATGTCCCATCATGGGGTTGAACTCGTGGAGAGACGTGATGATTGCCTTGAGACGTTCGACGGTCATGCCCATTTCTTTTGCGAGTGCTTCGATGTCGGCCTCGTCTGTGGGAAGGAACTCGTGAAGCGGCGGGTCGAGGAAGCGGATGGTGACGGGGCATCCTTCGAGAGCTTCGTAAAGAGCTTCGAAGTCACCTTGTTGCATGGGAAGCAACTTGTTGAGGGCCTTCTCTCTCTTCTCGACGGTGTCGGACACTATCATTTCGCGCATTGCCGCGATTCTGTCGGATTCGAAGAACATGTGCTCGGTGCGGCACAGACCGATGCCTTCCGCGCCGAACGCTCTCGCCTGACGTGCGTCATTGGGAGTATCGGCGTTGGTTCTGACGTGCAGAGCGCGATATTTGTCCGCCCATGCCATCAGTCTGCCGAAATCGCCGGTGAGAGAGGCGTCGACGGTTGCCACCGCTTCGCCGTAAATGTTGCCCGTGGAGCCGTCGAGGGAAATCCAGTCGCCCTCGTGGAAGGTCTGTCCGCCGAGCGTGAAGACTTTGTTTTCTTCGTCGATGTTGATTTCGCCGCAACCGGAGACGCAGCAAGTGCCCATACCGCGCGCAACAACCGCCGCGTGGGAGGTCATACCGCCGCGAACGGTGAGGATACCCTGTGCATAGTGCATGCCTTCGATGTCTTCGGGAGAGGTTTCGAGACGGACGAGAACAACTCTCTTTTCACCCTTGTTGACAACCCAGTCGGTGGCGTCTTCCGCGGTGAAGACGACCTTGCCGCAAGCCGCACCGGGAGAAGCGGGAAGCGCTTTGCCGATGGGTTTCGCCTTTTTAAGAGCGGCGGCGTCGAACTGGGGGTGAAGCAGTGCGTCGAGCTGTTTGGGGTCAATCATGAGCACGGCTTCCTTGTCGCTAATCATACCCTCGTCCACGAGGTCGCAAGCGATTTTGAGAGCGGCGGCAGCGGTACGCTTGCCGTTTCTGGTCTGCAGCATGAAGAGTTTGCCTTCTTCGATGGTGAACTCCATATCCTGCATATCTCTGTAATGATTTTCGAGAGTGTCGACGATTTTCTTGAACTGCTCGTACACGGCAGGGTTGTCTCTCTGCAACTCGGAGATGGGTTGAGGAGTACGGACGCCTGCGACGACGTCTTCACCCTGTGCGTTCATAAGATATTCGCCGAAAAGACCCTTTTCGCCAGTGGCGGGGTTTCTGGAAAACGCAACGCCCGTGCCGGAAGTGTTGCCCATGTTGCCGAACACCATCATCTGGACGTTGACGGCGGTGCCCCAGTCTCCGGGGATGTCGTTCATGCGACGATAGTAGATGGCGCGGGGGTTGTCCCAGCTGCGGAAGACGGCCTTGATGGCGCCCATGAGCTGTTCCTTGGGGTCCTGAGGGAACTCGGAGCCGATTTTGGCTTTGTACTCGGCTTTGAATTGAGTGGCGAGTTCTTTGAGGTCGTCGGCGTCGAGTTCGGTGTCCATTTTGACGCCCTTCTTTTCCTTCATCTCGTCGATGAGGGCCTCGAAATACTTTTTGCCGACTTCCATAACGACGTCGGAATACATCTGAATGAAACGACGATAGCTGTCGTATGCGAAACGGCGATTATTGGTCTTGACCGCGAAACGCTCCACGACTTCGTCATTGAGACCGAGGTTCAGAATCGTGTCCATCATGCCGGGCATGGAAGCGCGTGCGCCGGAACGGACGGAAACGAGAAGCGGGTTGTCGAGAGAACCGAATTCCTTGCCCACGAGTTTTTCGAGCTTGGAAATGTTCTCCATTATTTCCGCCTGAATGGATTCGTTGATTTGTTCGCCGTCCTTATAGTACTGCGTGCAGGCCTCCGTGGTGATGGTAAAGCCCTGGGGGACGGGCATGCCGAGCTTGGTCATTTCGGCAAGATTTGCGCCTTTGCCGCCGAACAGAGCGCGTCTGTCGCAATTGGCTTCGCTGGCTTCCTTGAACTGATAGACAAATTTTTTGCCTTGCTCACTGGATTTTGTCACTTTCATAACCTCCTGGATTGAAAAGTAAGAAATAGTTAGTTAAGTTATATATTGTGAGTCTAGCAAAAAAACATGTTTTTGGCAAACGATTTCGGTTGCCTTTACAAAAAAATTTTGATAATATGACAGTAAAGAAAGATTTTTGAGGTGCTAAATGGACGCTGACCCTCGAAGTAGTCATCGACTCCCGTAAAACGCACACGTTCGCGGTTCCGCGGTACGTGGCGTTTCGTGCCGTACCGAAGGAGGAACCGATATGCTCCAAGTTTACAAGAAAATAAACAAGTCCACCATAACCGTCGACCCCGAAATCCTGACGGCGGATTACGATTTCCGCGACCACTGGATTCACATGTCCAACCCCACGGACAAGGAAATCGAATTTATTTCGGCTGCGGCGGGAGTTGCGGAAGACATGATTAAAGCCGCACTGGACGAAGAGGAACGCGCCCGTGTGGAAAAGGACGACGACACCGGCGCCCTGCTTGTCGTTACCGACATTCCTTTCACAGAAGAAGAGGAAAACCACTACACCTACACCACGTTGCCTTTCGGCTATATCGCCACTTCGGAAGCCATAATCACCGTCTGTCTGGAAGAAACCAGTTTGATAGACGATATGCTCTCAGGCAGATTCATAAAGGACCTCAATCTGCACAAGCGCACCCGCTTCCTCATTCAGCTGGAATACACCATTTCCAAAAAATTCCTGCACTACCTCAAACAAATCGACCGCGCCAGCCAGCGCGTCCAGAACGAACTGGAAAAATCCATGAAAAACAGCGAACTCATCGAAATGCTCGACCTGGAAAAGTCGCTGGTTTACATCTCCACTTCCCTGCGCTCCAACAGCGTGGTGCTGGACAGATTGCCAAAAAGCACAAAATTCTACGACGAGGACGAGGACCTGTGGGAGGACGTGTTAATCGAAAACAAGCAGGCAATCGAAATGTCCAACATCTACCGCGACATTCTTTCTGGCACGATGGACGCCTATGCTTCAATCATCTCCAACAACCTGAACGTCGTCATGAAAGTGCTGACTTCCCTCACGTTGCTGGTCGCCATCCCCAGTATGATAGGCGCCTTCTGGGGCATGAACACGGGCGTACCGTTC
Source organism: uncultured Clostridia bacterium (assembly GCA_944349635.1). Lineage (GTDB taxonomy): Bacteria > Bacillota > Clostridia > Christensenellales > CAG-917 > Limadaptatus. Next base: position 3,791 of record CALVNH010000006.1, read on the forward strand.
GAGGGTCAGATGTGGGGCTTTTGGGTGGTAATCGGCATTTCCGTCTTTGTCTGCCTCATCGCGGGAATCGTACTTTGGAAAAAACGCTTCCTCAAATGATACCCGGATTGGAAGCGCTTTCCGCCGTGTAAGAAAATACAAACGGCAAACGCGCACATCGCCGCCGTTCCTACGGCGCGACTGAGCGCAAATACACTCCGAAAACGACTCGGAAGCCGCACCGAACTCCTACGGAACAGTCCGATGCGGGAAGCAAAATATCACTGGCAAAGAGAAGATAAAAAGAAAAGCACGGCGAACCGTGCTTTTTTGTTTGTTTTCGGAAAAATATCGGAGCGGTTTGTTCCTCTTTTCGCCTTTTCGATTTACGCTTAGTCCGCGGACGCCTGCACCGGCGATGTGTGCAAAACCGACGCAACGTTCACGCGGAATCACACGAAACGTCCCTTTGACGAGACCCGTTGCAGATTGCTCCCCGCAACGCTCGCTCAAACGCACACAGGTTGAAAACAAGGTCTCAAAACCGTTGTTTTCGGCATTCTATCGCCGTTATTTGCAAAACCGATTCGCGCGGATTCCGCGCCCGACGCCCGCACGCGTGCAAAGCGTTGTGCGGAAGGAACATACCCTGCGACGAAACAAGTCAGTGTCTGTTTCTGAAACGGTGTTTGCGGGAACTTTCCCGAGAAGCCTCTTCCGACTCTTCCGCTTCGACGACTACATCTTCGACTTCCTCGGTCTCCGCAACTTCGTCTGCGGCAACTTCGGCTTCGACTGTCTCCGCTTCTTCGGTTGCGACGACTTCCGCCTCTTCGGCTGCGGGTTCTTCGGCAGATTCCGCAACTTCTTCGGTCACTTCGGTCTGCTCCGCAACGGGTTCCGCAACTGCGGGTTCCGCAGTCTGCACCGTCGCCGCCGCCTGTTCTCTCACGGCCGCCTGGTCTGCCATTATGGACTTGATTATCTTGCTGAGGCACTGAATGACGATTGCCTTGTTTTCGGGGCTGTTCTTGAAGACGTTGTAAGCCTGCAACATGAGCATTGCCACTTTAATCTTCATGGAACGCGAAAGGTTCATCGTAAGCACATAGTCAACAAGATGCGGCATGGGAGCAAGTCTCGGAGCCTTGACGTTTTCGTCGCCCTCGTCCAAATCCTCTTCCACATAAATGACTTCCGGTTCGAGAGAAACCATGATTGCCGATGCCGCCACGGGACGGGACGCCACGTTGAGCCCTTCGAGCGATTCGGGGCGTGTTCCGTTGCCGTATATGGCACGCGCGGGAGCGGATTGCGCAGACGCACTCGCGCTTGCTTGGCTTGCGGGCTGCTCCGCAACGGCGGTCGCAACTTCGGCGGAAGCGGGTTCCGCATAAGTCGCATACTGCGTATCGCGGCTCACCAGAGTGCCTTCCACAGCGTCGGCACCCTCCTCGTCGTCGAGGAGTTCGCCTTCGACCATAAGGTCGGAGTAACCCTGTTGAGTCAACTCGTCTTGCCTGGCTTTCTTTTTCTTTCTTCCAAACATATTTTCCTCATCCTCGTCAGTTATTTCTTCCGAAACGTAATCGCTTCGGGTTGCTCGCATATCGTTTTCGTTTGCCGCCTGCGCGAATGCGGCTTCCTCTAATCCCGCCCGGTATTCCAGAAAGGATGCGACGTTGCCGTCGTCCTCCCCGGTCTCAACAAAACCGTCGTTCTCGCCGCGCACGGGCACGCCTTCGCGCGGAGAAACGTCCTCCGTATCGGGCACGGAATCGGACGCGGCGTCCTGCAGAACTTCCTCTTGCAACGCTTCGGACGCACTCTCTTCGGTTTCCGTGACTGCGGCGTCCGCTTCGGCGACTTGCGCCACGCTCTCTTCCGCAGATTGCGCCGAACCGAGTTCGGCCTCTCTTACCAGGGTCAGAAGCCCGGATTCTTCATCTTCCGCCACGCTCTCTTCGGAGACCTGCGCCTCTTCCTCGACGGGCAACGTAACAACGGCTTCCGCCCTCGCGACGGAGTCGTCCTCCGTTTCGCGAACCGCGTCGGATTCCTCGTTCTCCGCGGTCTGCTCGGAACGCTTTTCCGACGCACCCGCCATGTCGGCAAGGTCGGGATAAGGACGCGCGGTGTTCCTTGCGGAAATGGCGTCCAGAACGGAAGCGATTTCGAGAAGCGGAGAGGCATCTGCGGCATACTCTTTCTCAACCTGCAGGTTGACTTTTGCGTCGAGTTCGTCCTGCAATGCGTAGAAATCCTCTCTCGCCTTTTTGTATATCTTTTTCGCCACCACGGTCAAAGCGAGATAACCGAGCGCGGAAATCAACAGTCCCAGACACAGCACGACGCCGATTTCGGGGTCACCCATGCATCCGAGCCCCCAGAACGCGAAAAAGGCGACGAGAATCAGCGCAATCGAGATGTAAACGTTGGCGCGGATGCTGTCGTGACGTTTCACCTCTTTGTCGAAAACAGCGGAATCGGAGATGATTTCACTGGGATAGCCGAAACGGATTCCGAGATACTGCGTCCAGGTCTCGCGCAGAGCGCCCGGCACTTTTGCTCCGAAACACTCCGCGGTGAAATCCGCGGCATTGTCGTCGTTGATGACGGCGACGTTGGCGAGATAGGACATTATTTTGCGGCAGGCACGGCTGAATTTCGCGGCGTGCGAACCGAAGAACGTGAGCCCTATCACGACTGCCGTCAGCGCGAGGAAAAGGAGTGTCACCAGATAATACGAACCGACATCCGCCGCGGGCAATTTTTCCGCCAGACCGACGAGACCGTTGAATATCCTGTCGAAGAAGTCCATTCCGCCTCCGCTGAAACAAGCAATTAGTAAAGTTATTATACCTTTGCGCGCAAAAAAAATCAACTCTTTTAATAGTATAACTTTTTAGAATTGATAAATGCGCGCGTCTGCAAACGCGTTTTCGACACAAAACTCCGTTTTTGTAAGAAAACAAGCTCCGAAATCTCCGCGCGGAAACCGCCTGCCAAACGGCCGCGGTCTCACATTTCAACCGTTTTGCCCGTCTTGAAAGAATACAGCACTATGCTGTCGATTTTTGCCAAAAACCCGCTTTCAACCGCTTTTTTGTACAGATAAAGCTGCTTTTTGTACTTTTCGAGCGCCTCACGACTTTTGAGAAGAGAGTTTTTGAAATCCACGATGATTTTTTTCTCTCCGTCGATTATGAGGTCCACGACACCCTGCACAAGCACCTTGTCGTCGGAATCTCCCTGCCCCACTTCTTCGGCGGGAACGTACATGAGAAAGGACTTCTCCCTGTAACAGCGGCTCTTTCTCGCAAGTGCCATAAGCGGACTGTCAAGACATCTTGCCACGGCAACGGGGTCAATGACGGACAACTCCTCTTCGCTCATCAATCCTTCGGAGAGAATTCTCGCAAACTCTTCCTTTACACCTTCGACACCGGTTTTTTCGTAGTCTATCAGCTCCATCAGCCTGTGATATGCCGTTCCTTCGTCCGCTCTGTCGGCAAACGCGCTCATCGCGAATTCGTCTGCTCCGCCGTCCAGCGCGGAAACGCTGTACTTCATCGACAGCCCCGTGGAAACCTCGTGAGGATATACGAACGCCGCCGCCTCCCTCACGGCACGAATGTCGCAATCCCTGGTCACGGTGAGAGGACGGAACCTCTTTTGCGGCTGTATTACTTCCGTTTCCGTTTCGGGGTGCACGAAAACGGGCGCGCACAGCGAACCGCGATAAACCGCTTCCGAAATGTAATCGGTATATCTTTCCGCAACGGAAAGCAACGGGATTTTGCCGAATTCTGCCATTACTTCCCGCGCGCACGATGCGGTCACATATAAATATTGTTTCGCGCGCGTGAGGGCGACGTACAAAAGTCTCATTTCTTCCTTGGTTTCACGTTCCTCTATCATGGTTTCCACGGCGAAACGCGACAGCGTGTTACGCTTGGTTCTGCGGGCGACGTCGAAGGAGTAAAGCCCGATATATCCGCTGTTGTCCGCAACGATATCCTTGTCGTCGTTTCCGCCGCCGTTCCACTTATCTCCCGCGCACGCAACGAACACTACGGGCGCTTCGAGCCCTTTGAAAGAATGGAAGGTGGCGACGCGCACTCTGTCTCCTCCCGTGGACGCACGGGGTAAATCCTCCTCCACGCTGTTGTACGCCGCGAGAAATTTGCTTATTCCCGCAACGGTATCCTTCCCTGCCGTAGCGGTGACGAAGGCAATCAACGCCGACGCCATTCCCTCCCCCTTGACTGCCATATACGCGTCGAATCCGAAATCGCTGACTATGCTTTGCATGAGTTCGGGCACGCTCTTGAAACTGGCTTTCAGTCTGTATCCTTCAAGCACGGAAAGCGTTTGCACAACCTTTTTTCCAAGGTCGTCTCCGCTTTCCGCGGTCTTCAACAAGGCGTCGTAAAGGTCGTCGTCTTTCCCCCTGTTAGCCGCAATCGCCGCAAGCTCTTCCTCCGCGTATCCGCCGAAATATGACAGCAGGAAGCCCGCCAGCGACAAATCCTGACGGGGATTGTCCAGCACGGTGAGAAAATTGATTAAGTCGCGTTCGGGCTTGGTTTTTTCTTTGCGGAAGTCCCCGTCGTCCACGGGAATCCCCTCTTCGCGAAGGCATTGCAACACGCGTTTTGCCGAACTCCTGTTGCGGAACAACAACACGCAGTCACCGTACGTCAGTTTTCCTCCGCCGCTTTTGGCACGGCCCACAAGGCGCTTTATTTCTCCCGCAATGAACCGTCCTTCCCCGTATTTCGTGGCGGCGTTCCTGGCGTTTATGCCGAACAGATGAACCTGCACTCCGCAATCGCCGCGCGACTGCGCTCCTCCGTTTTTCGCACCGCCGTCTCTTTCGGAATCGACTTCGAAGTGCCCGTCTTCGGCGTAGTCGACGTCGGCGCTTTCTTCCGTCATCACCGCGTCGAAAACCGCATTCACGAACCGCAACACCGCACTTCCGCTTCGGAAGTTTTTGCGGAATCCGATTGATTTCCCGCCGCCATTTTCGTAGTCGTCCTTCCTTTTCAGGAAAATCCCCGGGTCGGAGAGTCTGAACCCGTAAATGCTCTGCTTGACGTCACCCACCATAAAGGCGTTGTCCCCCGTCAGCCCCGTTATGATATACTCCTGCACGGGGTTGACGTCCTGATATTCGTCCACGAAGACAATGTCGAAAAGGTTGCGGTAGTCGCCTCCTCCCACAAGTTTGGCGGCGTATGTTTCCAAATCGGTGAAAGACAACACGTCGTCCGCAAGCTTGATTTCCGACAGCTTTTCGTCGAAACGCACAACAATATCCATGAGTTTTCCGGCAAGACGCGCGTTCTGTTCGTAATCCCCGTAAAGTCTCTCGTCATCGCCGAAACGGGCATTCCAGTCCGAAAACAGCCCCAATACGGTTTTTTTGATTTTCGCGGCATAAGCCACGGCGTTTTCGTCGGCATTCTTGGTCTTGTGCGCGGAAGGCAAATCCGCACCCTGTCTTGTCATATTCAGAATGCCTTTGAAATCGCTTGCAAGCCCTTCCCTGCATATTTGCGCGATACGCTTCGTCATGGCGCAGTAGGACGCCTGACCCGTCGCCGCAAGCGGCGGCATCACGTCGTCGCAACCTTTCAGACAGGCGCGGAAAATTCCGTGCGCCCGCCGCACCAGCGTTTGAGCAAACACACCGTGTTCCGGGTCGGAAAACGACGCCGCCACGTTTTCGCGGAATTTTGATTTGTCGGGTTGAATTTCGTAAACGGAATGTATGTAGGACACAATGCCGCGAAGGCTCTCTTCGCTGCGCCTTTTGGAAAGGATGTCGGCAACGGTGTAAAACTCGGGGTCGTCACTTGCCACCTCGTCGAAAACGGCGTCCATCGCGCGGGATTTGTAGTATTCGTTTCGTCTTGCGTCGAGCACGTCGAAAGTGGGCGACAGCCCGAGTTTTTCGAAATTCTCCCTTATCAGCGAACGGCAAAAAGAATGAATGGTTCCGATGTTGGCAAAAGCCAGCATATCCAGGTTGCGTCTGAATCTCTCTCGCGCTTCTCCGTCGGAAGAGCACGCCGCCGCGAAAAGCTCACCGTGCAGACGCTCTTTCAACTCTTCCGCCGCCGCCACGTTGTAGACCAGCACAAGCATTCTGTCCAGAGAAACGCCTTTGCCAATCTCCCGCAGAATCTTTTTCAGCAACGTGGAAGTTTTGCCCGACCCTGCCGACGCGGCTACCAGGACTTTGCCGTCCGCCTCCACCGCCGCTCTCTGGTCTTCCGTGAGCCCGTCCGAACATATTGCGGGAATCGCGTTTCTTTCTTTTTTGAATTCGGTTTCCATATTCTCTCCGCAGGCGGATTGCTCCGCCGATTGTGAACTCTCCCGAAGTTTAGCCGAAAATGCGTGTTGAAAGCGTCGTTTTGCGCTCTAAAACCCGATTTTGGCGTCAACGTTTTGTTTGAATTGTCTGCAACCGCTCACCGCACTGACGGCGGAAGAGCGCGTCTTACGGTTTGTCCGCCGTCCGTCAGTCGCTTTGTCCGTCGGCAAAGCCGGCTTCCTCTCCGCTTTTGTCCTTTTGATAAAATGATGAAATCTTGATGTCCCCCGAACGCTTTCTCGGTGCAATCTCCGCAAACTGACACGTCTCGGCATAGTCACAGAATTTGCAGGCGCCTTCCAGCGGTTCGGGCTTTATCCTGCCCGCGGTTATCTGTCGCACGCCCTCTTTCGCAAGCTCCGCGACGTATGAGGCAACCGCTGCGAAATCCTCCTCCGAAAAATAGACGTCGGCGGAAAGAATGTCCTCCGATTTGCCCCTGGGTTTCTTGTACGGCAAAACGCTCTCCTCGGGATTCTCCGCAAAAAGAGAATCGATTTCGGAGGCTTCGGCAACGCTTTTGATGACGTGTCCCCTGTATTTGAACCTCTTTTCTCCTTCCTTGACGAATCCCGACGAAAGAGGAAGATAAAACACACCTGCGGGTTTCCAGCCTTTGCCGTCGGCAATGGCGTTCAGATAGACGTACAACTGAATGGTCTCTCCCGAATAAATGCCCGAAAGTTTCAAATCCGCTCCCGCATACGTCTTGTAATCGATGACCACGAACTTTCCGTCCAACACGTCGACGCGGTCTATCTTGCCTTTGAGTTCGACTCTTCTGCCGTCCACTTCGAGATACATGGGCGGAATTTCTTTCCCTCCTATTTTTTCCTCGACGTAACGGGTGGAATACTCCGACCTCTTGCCGACCTCGAACAGCTTTTCGCAAAGAGACACGCTCTCCTCTTTCAGGCGTTGCAGACGGCGGCTCACCGTGGGTTGGTCAGCCACCACCGCTATTCTGCGAAGAGAAAGAGCGACGTCGTCGAAAATGCGCTTCACGCGGCTTTCCATGTTTTCTTCGTCGATTTCGCCTCTCATCACGAGTTTGAAAAACGCTTCCAGCACGGCATGAAGAATGGTGCCGTTGTCGGTGTTCTCAAACCCCGCTTTTTCTCTTTCGTTGAGCCCGAGAATATAGCGCAGATAATGCGCGTAAGGACATTGAAAATACCGTTCGAGACGACTGGCACTCGACGAGAAGTTTTCCGAGGCGTCAGTCCGCGGCAAAGAGATGTTCTCGGGAAGATACTGCCTCGAATACACACGGTCGACGCGCTCTTTATGCTCTTTGTCCGCAAACATATACGCCACGCCGGAGAGTTCGTCGCTGCCGGTGCCGTCCGCGCCTTTCAGAATTTCGTAAAAGCAGGCTTTCGGAGTGGAAAGAAGTGCGCCCACTTTTTCCGCTCTTTCCGCGCACTCCTCGTACGGAATGTCGTCGAACCCTGCCCTTTTGACGGAAACGGGCGCTCCGTTTTCGGAAAACATGCCGATGAGCTCGGCGATTACCGAAGATGGACGCAACTCTCCTGACGGGGAGCTTTCAGGATAGGACACGACAAGTTTCCGCGAAGGCTTTTTGAAAATTTCCGTCACGGACATCAGTTCCGTGTAAATGCGCTGTTTCTGCGAGGGCGTGAGCCCTATATCGAGCGCGTCGAACAGCTCCTCGTCCTTTACCGTGAGCACGGCTCCGCCGCCCTTCCCCGCGGGCAGTTTTCCGACGTTGGCGCCAAGCACGATTATTTCGCCGTACCCGACGTAACGGCTGTCCGTGTCACCGACGAACACGGCGTCGAGATATGTGGGAACCAAGGCGATTTTGACGGAACGCAATGCGGATTTCAGAATGTTTTCGTAATAAGACAAATTGCCTTCCGCCGTCAGGACGTATTCCATTTCGTCGAGAACGGCGTCGGTTTTTTCGTCAACCTGCTCCGCACATTTCGCGTAATAAAGGCTCATTCGGGTGAGCTTTTCGGTATGTATGCGCCACGCCGCGTCGGCACCCGCAAGAAAATCGCGCGCCGCACCCGCGAAAGCGCGCGCGTCCACGTCGTGCTCAAAGCGGAAGCACCGCGTCACGGCGCAAAGTTTGTTTCTCACGCGTTCCGCCGCCTCGTGCTCCTTTCTCTCGCGGTCGGTATCGCCGCAAAGAAGGAAGGGCGCCTCGAATCTGCTGTAATCGATGTTGTAACGCAAAACGTAGTTTTCGAAAAGAAAGACATCGTCCTGCGTAACGTCGGCAATCGATGCGGAATCCTTGATTTTTTCCTCTCCTTCTCCCGAGAGTATTGTCCCCGTGCAAAACAGCGGGTTTTTCACGAATTCCACAACTTCGTCGGCGGAAAATCTGCTCCTCACCACGGCTATGGCGGAGAGCAGGTATCTCACTTTGGTCTGTTCCGCGAGCAACTCTCTCGTGTCAATGAAAAACGGAACGTCGTATCTGACGAACGCGCTTTTCAGCTCCGCCTTGTACGAATCGGGGTCCGTGAGAACTATCTCGAAATCCTTGTAACGGGCGCCCTTCATCACCTTGCTCTTGATGTAAGTGACGGCGGAGAGAATCTCGTCGGCACGCGTCCGCGCGGAAACCAGGCTCAGCCTGCCCTCGCAATCCACGCGTTTTTCGGGCGGTTGATAGGAAAACAGCCTTTTCGAAATCATGTCCGAAACGGGATTGAGATTTTCGTTGAAAACAACGGTTTCCGCACCGCCGCACACTTTGCGCACTCTTTCGGCAACGCCGTTGCAGTAAATTCTGGCGTTGGGATTGTCGAAACCGTCCGCCAGACCGATTGTGAGCGACAGCGCGCTCTCGGAGAGCCCTTCCAGCACGGCGAGTTCGGGAGCCTTGAAATCGTAAAAATCCACCACATAGTAGTGGACGGGAAGGGGCGGCGCGGTTTTGAGATACGCCGCGAAGGCTTCCAGCCTTGTGGAAGAATCGCTGTGCTTGTCACCCAGAGCACCGATGTATCCGTCGTAAATCAAAGACAAATCGTGCAGTTTGTCTTTGAAAAACGCGGGAGCGTCATCCGCCGCTCTGCGAAGAGCGTCGGGAGTGACGCCGCTGTTGCGCACCGCAGTCAACGCAGCGTAAAACTCGTCGGCAAACCCGTTGACTCCGGCGGCTTTTCCGTAGTATTTGAGTTCGTTGCGTCTGTCCTCGATGACTTTGGCAAGCATCATCACTGAGCCCTGCGGAGTCAGGCACCGCTTTATCAGCGAACCGATTGTCTTTTCCGCAAGCCGTGTAAACGAAGTGACGCTCACGTTGAACGTCGCGGTGAGCCCCAGAGAGGACACGACTCCTCTTTCGGAAGAAGCCGTAAACTTGTCGGGAACGATGACCACGTGCTCTCCGCCGTCGGACAACCGCTTGCGCAACTCTTCCAGCACGCCCGTGTATGCGCCGTGCGCAGTATTAGAAAGAATCAGTTTCATAAGCGGAGTATAACACGCCGAAAAACGGATTTCAATATTGTAACAAATAAAAATTTTTTATTTGTTACTTTCCGTTGATTATCGTCGGAAATTCCCGCGCGGCATCTTATCTCCGCTTTGCACGCCCGAGAAAGTCCCGCGATTGGACTTCCCGCAATTCAAAATCCTCTCACGGCAATAAATTTGCGCCCGTGCGCGAAAGTTGTTGTCTATCGCGTTTTTTTTGGTTATAATGTAACCGCTATGAAAAAAGTCCTTTCTTTACTTACTGTAATAGCCCTCGTCGCGGTGTGCGCAGTCGTGTTTACGGCGTGCAACAACGCCACCACGCAGGGACAGCTCAAAAACGTGTGGCAGGATTACGAAAAGTACACCTACTCCGTTTCGTATGACGGTCAGACGGGCGAATACGTCAACGAAATCGTCCGCTATGCGAGCGGGGCTTCCGTGTCCGTCGGTCCCAATTCGCTGAAAGCCAAGAACGGCTATCTCGTGTCCGGTAAATTGACGATGGGCACCTCCGTCGTGGAAACGCAGTGCTTCTTCGAATGCAGCGAGGGTTCCACATATCTCGTGCCCAAAGCCACCTACCGCAAAGTTTCCGAAAACGGTGCCGACGTGTCCGTAATGAGCGGAGTTTACGAAGGCTCCACTTTGAATTATGCCTTCAAAGCGACGGGTTCCGACACGCAGACGGGCTCTGTGAAACTCTCCTCGCCCTACTACGACAACAACGAATTCCATCAGTCGTTGCGCGGAATTTCCACCTTCTCGTCCTCGCTCTCCTTCACGTTCAATACGGCGCTGATTGCCGCCGACGAAAAGACGTCCGCCTCTTTGAACTTTGCCGTCAATTCCACCGAAAACGTCACCACGGGCATTTCCGTCGACAACGGCGAGGGCGGCACCTCTCCCCTTTCTGTCGAGTGCTACAAGGCGACGCTGTCCCGCAGTACGGTTGTGGCGAGCAAAACGCACACCCTTTACTATGCCGTCAACGACCTCAAAGTGTCCGTTGACAAAGGCGTTTCCGATGAAGGCTGGCCGCTTGCACACGTTCTCGTCAAAATCGTGGAACCGGGCGAAAAAGGCGACGTGACCTACGTTTTGACCGCAATAGATATCGTAAAAGCATAACAACATTTTTCCCGTCGGTTGAATTCGGCGGATTCGGCAACAAAGAAAAGCGTCGCACACCGCGACGCTTTTTCAATTCGTGAACCACTCGGAAATTACAGCCTTCCGAGCCCCAGAGCCTTGCAGATTTCTTCCAGGCTCTCCGTCGGGTGCTGCGCCTCTTCCAGAGAAAAACCCGCCGCGGGAACGGCTTTGACTTCCGTTGCCGCGTCGTTCTTCTGTCTGCCCTGCTTCTCTTCCCTGTCCTTTCTTTCGGCGGCTTTCAGAATCTTTTCTTTCAGCTCTTCCGTTATCGGGTCGCCGCCTCCCAGTCTGTCGGACTCGGAGCGAAACTCCGTTTCCGTTTCCTCGCACGGAAGCCCCTTGTCCAACGAAAAATCCTGGGAAAGATATTTTTCAAGTTCCAGTTTTACGGACACAGCCACGCTCTCCATATTCAACGCATCCTTTCCGAAATTGTAGCGCTCCTTGATTTCCTCGTATGCCGAAGTCCATTTCGCACGGAAAAGTTTCAGCCTTTCCAATTCCAGAGCGTATCTGAATTTGACGTCCAGAAGCGTTTTTTCCGCTTTTTCCGTGGCGGACAAAAGCGCGGTTTTTATGCTCTCTTCCCTGTCGCGGTAAACCTGCAACTCCTCCGTCAGACGCTCGCAGTCGGCTTTGAGAACGCGAATGCGCTCTTTCTGCTCCATTCCCGCGCGCTCCGCCTTGTCGCGCTCCAACGCGATGTACGCTTCCACCGATTCCACGTCGTAACCGCGACGCACTTTTGCGAACATGGGCTGCGGATTTCTTCCGCGAAAAGACGGTTTTTCCTTTTTGTTTCTCACGTTACTCTCCTACAAAAAACTACCCTTCCAGTCTATACGGGAAGGGTGTCGAGAGATGTCCGTCCGTGTGCCTATTTTGGCACACGCGGGAATAATTTGTCGCTTTGACCTTCGGGCGCCGCCTTTCAGCCCACGTCGTGCGCTTGGCGCAGAAGTTCGGTTTTGAGGTTCCAGAGTCTTTCGCTGAGGTCCACCTTGTAATACTGAGTGTTGACCACTCGCTTGTATTCCGGGAAAAACTCCGCCTTTGCCGCGTCGTGATATTCCCCTATTTCGCGGAGCGAAGGCAGCTTGTAGACCTGCCGTCCTTTCTCGAACACGGGCACCATGAGCTCCTTCACCGTGTAGTCGGTGAAAGTCATGCGTTTGTAGGTCTGCTCGGGGTGGAAAATCGTTAGAGGCGAAGAGAGGTCTATCTGCTCCTCTTCCAGGCACATGAGGTCGGCAGCCGCCATACCTTTCCTGTATATTCTGACAATTTTCTTGACGCCGGGATTTGTGGTCTTTTCGGGGCTGTCCGAAACCTTGATTTTTGCCGTCAACGCGCCGTTTTCCTCTATGGCACACAGCTTGTATACGCCGCCGAGAGAGGCGTTGGAAAAACTGGTGATGAGTTTTGTGCCAATTCCGTAAACGTCGATTTTGGCGTCCTGAGAGTTCAGCGCGAGAAGCACGTTCTCGTCGATGTCGTTTGATGCGAAAATCAGGCAGTCGGAGTGCCCCGCCGCGTCCAGCATCTTGCGCGCCTCACGGCTGAGGTATGCCAAATCGCCGCTGTCGAGTCTTATTCCGATGGGTTTGTGCCCCGCCGCTTTGAGTTTGTCGAAAACCTTGATGGCGTTGGGCACGCCGCTTTTGAGCGTGTCGTATGTGTCCACCAGAAGCAAACACACATCGGGATAAATTTCCGCGTACTTTTCGAATGCTTCCAGTTCGGTGGGGAAAGTCATAACCCAACTGTGAGAGTGAGTGCCCTTCACCGCGATGTCGAACATCTGCCCCGCCAGCACGTTGGAGGTGGAACGGCAACCGCCGATATACGCCGCCCTCGCGCCGTAAACTCCGGCGTCCGCGCCCTGTGCTCTGCGCAAACCGAATTCCAGTATCTGTGCGTTGGTGCACGCGCAAAGACGCGCCGCCGTCGTGGCAATCAAGGTCTGGTGATTGATTATCGTGAGCAATGCGGTCTCTATGAGCTGTGCCTCGAAAATGGGTGCCTTGACCGTGAGAATGGGCTCGTAAGGGAAAATCACCGTTCCTTCCGGCACTGCCTTGATGTCACCCGTAAAGCGGAAATTCCTGAGTTTGTTCAAGAAGTTCTCGGGAAAAATCCCGAGTGAACGGAGATAGCCCAGGTCCTCTTCGGAAAAATGCAGATTGTTGATATACTCGACTGCCTGTTCCAATCCCGCCGCCACGGCGTAGGAATACCCGCCGTTGCCGCGGTAAAAGAGGTCGAACACGGCGATACGGTCGCTCAGTCCGCACTGATAATAACCGTTTATCATGGTCAGCTGATAAAGGTCTGTGAGCATTGTGAGATTGCGCTTGTCGCATTGTGTGATTTTCATAATAGTGACGTTTCCTTTCGGAGTCCGTTGACCCCGACGTCGGCTTGTTTCAAACCGTCTCCGGGGGTTTCGTCGTTTTTTTCTCGACGGCTTTTTTCTTCGGCAGTTTCCAGGGTGTCTTTACTTTGACGATGTAATCCTCTTCGCCGAGATTCACCACTGTGATTTCGTCAACGCCGTAGAACTTCCACGCAAAGCCCTTTTTTCTGCCCAACAGTCTGACGACGAAACCGTAATTCGCTATGTCGAATCGGTCAAGTTCCGTGACGTCCAGCATGCCGTCGTTCACGGCGTTGTTCACTTTTCGGAAACTCTGCCTGGTCATGCATATCAAAACGTACGCCGCTCCGAGAATGAGAGAAACGGGCACCAGCACGAAACAAGCCACCTGCGTGACGGGAACGGCGTCCAGACGCAGGAACTCCAGCAGTCCTCTGCCAAGGAAGTACCAGAAGAAATAGCAGAATCCCAAAATGCCGGGAAAACGCTTGTTCTTGCGCCAGATTGCGAAGAAAATGCACGCACCGATAAAGTTCCACACCATTTCGTAGAAGAACGTGGCGGCATACCAGCCCTCGCCCATCCATTTGTCCGCAAGCTCAACCCCGCTGGGTCTGTCGATATAAACCGCGAACGGAAAATGCTGAAATCTGGGGTCGGCAATATGAATGCCGAAGGCTTCCTGATTGATGAAGTTGCCTATTCTGCCTATAATCTGCCCCGTGAGCAACGGCACGATGACCAGGTCGACGACGTTGCCGAAATTGCACTTCTTCCGCATGCGCACGGAAAAGATTATCGCGCCTATGATTCCGCCGAAAATGCCGCCTATTATCGTGATTCCTCCGTCCCACACGGCAATCATATCCACGAAGTCGTCCCAGCTTTCAATCGGAAAATATACGTCGGGACGCGGCAGAACGTAAAACAGTCTGCCGAAGATAATTGCAAGCGGAATAAGCCACAAAAAGAGTTCTATCGCGTCATCTATGTTCAGATTCACGCGCTTGCATTCGAAGCATACGATGGCAAGCCCCGCTATCATTCCGATGACGATTATTATGCCGTACCAGGCGACGTCCACACCGCCTATGGTGAAAGCTATCCTGTCGATTGCCGAAAGCAGATTCATCATTCCTCCGCAAACACCACTTTGCACGCACCGGAGGCGCGAATAGAGAGTTTGAATACGTTATCTTTGCCGAAAACGGCATTTAATCGGTTGTTTACTGCACAAGAACTGCTCTTTTCGACAAACAGCAGTATCGTGCCCGCAAATCCGCCGCCGTGCACGCGGCATGCCTTCACACCCGGAATCTTTTCGGCTTCCGCCAAGGCAATCTCTATGGCGTGGTCTCCTCTTTCCGAATAAAGGTTCTGCAACTTTTTCGCGGAACTCATACCCGACGCCCTCACCTGTTCGAGGAAAGTCTTTTCGTCGCAATCCTTGACCGCGGCGATTGCTTTTTCCACCCTGGCGTTCTCCTCGTAGTAGTGCTCGGCTCTGAGCAACGCGCGGGGCGACAGTTTGTCTCGCAGAGAGTCTTCCGCAGCATAGAACGCCGCAGGCTCCACGTCACGGAGATATTTGCCGCCGAGAGCTTCCGCAACGCTCTTCATTTCCGCGGGAATCGCGGCATAATCGTCCGTGAGGTCGCAATGGTCGCCGCCCGTTGCGACGACGTAAACGTCTATGTCGTCAAATCTCCACGCTGCACTTTCAACAATAGGGTTCTCGAAACTGCGGAAGTCAATCATATTGACGCCGCCGAGAGCTATGGCACTCTGGTCCATAAGTCCGCACGGCTTTCCGAAAAACATGTTTTCCGCATATTGCGAGGCTTTCGCCTTGAAAATCGCGTCGAGGGCGCCGTCGTTGTAATACACGTTGAAGATTTCGGCAATTATGAGTTCGAAAGAGCTGGACGACGACACGCCGCTGCCCTTGGGCACTATGGAATCCATGCACGCATTGAATCCACCCACCTTCTTCCCCGCACGCACGAAGTAGTCTGCAACGCCCTTGATGAGTGCCGTGGACGTGCCCAGTTCGCTCTGCCTGAAAGATATGTCTGCAAGGTCCACTTTCAGCATGGGATAATTTTCGGACTTGACTTCGATTTTGTTGTCGTCGCGACGGGAAACCGCGCCGAGAGTGTCTACCGTTATGGCCGCGGCAAGCACCTTGCCCGCGTTGTGGTCGGTGTGATTGCCGATGATTTCTATTCTGCCCGGGGAAGAGAAGAAATCCGTGTAATCGCAGCCGAAGATTTCGCCGTGAAAATTCGCGAGTTTGGGAAATCTGTAAATCTGCGACGGAGCGGACTCTCCGTACAAGGCGGAAACCGCCGATGCAAAGTCCTTTTTGTTTTCAAAATATTCTGTCGAAAGTGTTGCCATTTATACCTTTCTCCAATATAATATATATACCATTTCCAATGATACCACAGCGGTCGTGCGTTTGCAAGAGAAAAGCAATCCGCTCGGAGGTTTTATGTCCCCTAGAAAATCTTTTGAAGAAATTGCCCGTAACAGGGTGGCTTGTCTTGTCGACTACGCCGTCGGCAACCTCGGTCTGGACGAAGCGGACGCCGTTTACGCCACCAATTCTCTCCTCGACGCACTCGGTCTGACAGAGCCTTCCGACGCTCCCGTCGGAGAATACGATTTTTACGAAGTACTGCACGGATTGAGCGAATTTGCCGTTCGCAAAAACATCTGCGACGAAACGGAGAAAATCCTTTTCGAAACCAAACTCATGGGAATGGTGATGCCCTCTCCGTCCAAGGTTATCGAGACTTTCGACAACATCGCGGCGTACAGCGGGAGCATGAAAGCCGCTCAATGGCTGGGCGAACTTTCCGAAAAATCGGCTTACATCCGTCGCCCCGACATCGACAGGAATATACGCTGGGAATACGACAATCCCCGCGGAAAAATAGTCGTCACCATCAACCTTGCCAAACCCGAAAAAACTCCCGAAGAAGTCCGCAGGGCAAAGGAAGCCAAAACAGGTTATCCCAAATGCCTTCTCTGCGCCGAGAACGTCGGTTTCGCGGGCAACGCCGCACACCCCGCTCGCCAGAATTTGCGCACGATTCCGTTTGAACTCGACGGCGAAAACTGGTTCATGCAGTTCTCCCCCTACGTCTATTTCGAACAGCACGTTATCGTCGTTTGCAAAGAACACCGTCCCATGCAGATTTCGGCGGGTACGTTCAGACGTATGCTCGATTTCGTCGATTTGTTCCCCGAATATTTCATCGGCTCAAACGCCGCTCTCCCCATTGTCGGCGGCTCCATTCTCGCCCACGACCACTATCAGGGCGGCAAAAAAGTGCTCCCCATCTTCCGTTGCGGCAACAGAAAGCATTTCCCCGTGCCCAATTATCCCGAAGTTTCCGTTGCCGTCGCCGACTGGTACAATTCCGTCGTTCGCATCGAAAGCAAAAATCGGGCAAAACTGCTGGAAGTCGTGGAAAAATTCCGCGTCGCGTGGGATAACTACTCCGACGAAAGCGCAAACATCCTCTGCAAAACCGTAAATGAGGACGGCGTCGAGACCCAACACAACGCAATCACTCCCACGGCGTGCATCAACGACGACGGCGAATATCAAATCAACCTCATTCTTCGCAACAATCGCACGGACGAAGCGCATCCGTTCGGCATTTTTCACCCCGCCAAAGAGCTCCACAACATCAAGCAGGAAGCGATTGGCATCATCGAGGTTCAGGGCGTGTTCATTCTCCCCGGCAGACTGCAAAAGGAATGTGAGGAAATTAAAGACATTCTCACGGGCAAAACTCCTCTCGATTTCAAAGCCCTTGCCGACGAAGCGCATCCTTTGCACAAACACCTCGGCATGATTGCGCAACTCGTGGCAGACCACGGCAACGCAATGAAGGACGACGCCGCGGCAGACGCAATCACGGACTACATCAACGTCACCTGCGAAAAGATACTTGACACCACCGCGGTGTTCAAAAACGACGAGAACGGTCAGGCGGCGTTTGAGAAATTCATTCTCTCCGTCATAGGATGACTCTTTCCCGTTTGTCCGACTGCAACACAATGCGGTTTTGTCAATGACAACAAGCAAACCGACAAGATAAAGACAAGAAACAAACGAAGCGAACTTCTCAATCAACACAACGATAAAACAAAAAGCGCACATTCGAGTGCGCTTTTTTAATTGCAGTTGTTTCTTGAAATTGCGTTCACCCGACGGGCTTTGTGACGACGTTCCTCCGTTACAGAGCTTTGCAACTCAACACGGCTTATGCCAAATTCATTTCCGATGCCGCCTTATCGGTAAACCGAAAACCGTCCTGTTGCTCCCGCCTTTGCTTTCTCGATGCATAACACATCGTCGCAAAAGACTGTCGAACCGTCAATGCGGGGCGAAGCAGAAAAAACATCTTCGTGCAATCGGGAAACCGCAACAAAAAAAGGTTTACAGCTCAATTCTGCTTGATAAAGCCCTAGAAAGCGTGCTTTCGTCGGCATATTCAATTACGCTGCCTTCCGGCAGACCGCGGGCTATTCTGGTGACTTTGATACCGAGAGGCTTGATGAGACGTGCGATGTACATTGCGGTGGCTTCGCCTTCCACATCGGGGTTTGTAGCGAGAATTACCTCCTCCACTCCGTCAAGCCTGGCAAGTAGTTCCTTGATTCTGATGTCCTCCGGACCAACCCTGTCCATAGGTGAAATCACACCGTGCAGAACGTGATACACGCCGTCGTAGCCTTTGACCTTTTCCAGCGCCGTTACGTCCTTCGGCTCCTTGACCACGCAGATTGTACGCGGCTTTCTGGTGGCGCATATCTCGCACACCTCGCCCTCCGCGAAATTGCCGCATACTTTGCAGAAATGCACCTTTTCTTTTACGTTTTTTATGGCGTTTATCAGTTCCTCCACCTCTTCGTCGGGGGCTTCCAACACGGCGTACGCGTAACGCGCCGCCGTCTTTTCGCCGACGGAAGGAAGTTTGCCGAAAGCGCCGATAAGCCTTGCCAGTGGCTCAATGTATTTCATACTTTGTTCACCTGAAAACCGCGCCGTCGCACCGAGCGACGGAACACATCGCAACGGAAAACCGTCCGCGTGTCGCGCATAACGTTCAATGCCGACGGGAAGTCCGAGAGCGACGGATATACGTCGCAAACGTGCGCCGCGCACGAAAACCAATCACACCGATTGCGCACGCAAACGCAAAATTCACCCGCTTAGATAGCGTATTTTATCAGAAAAGGCCTGCTCCGCCCAAGGGTCCGAGGAGTTCCTGCGATTCCGCGTCTGCCTGTTCCATGGCGTCGTTGAGAGCCGCAAGCACCATGTCTTCCAGCATTTCCACGTCGTCGGGGTCCACCGCTTCGGGCTTTATGGTGACGGAAACGGGGGTCTTGTTTGCTTTGAGCACCACTTCGACCATTCCTCCGCCTGCCTTGCCCGTGACTTCCGCCTCTGCAAGTTGTGCCTGCGCCTCCTGCAGTTTTTTCTGCATCATCTGCGCTTGTTTCATTATTTGTTGCATGTTGCCGCCGTAGCCGCCGAATCCCATTTTTGCCTCCGATTTTGTATTTGCGACTTACGCCGCATGCGCTTCCTGCGCTCTTCTATTCTATGCCCGAAACCTGCCGTTTGTCTTGCCTGAACCGCTTTCAAAGCGCGTTTTCGGCAATCTAACCGCATATTATTTGATTTCGAGATATTTTCCGAACATTGAAGTTATGTAAGGAAGAGATTTGTCCTCGTCGAGTTTCTTGACTTCCTCTATGACGAGTTTTTGCCCGCACACGGAAGAAAACGCCTCGTTGAGCAAATCCCTGTTTGACTTGTCGGTAAGAATCTTCATACATGACGAAGAGCCAACCTTGACTCTGAAAACGCCGCCGTCGCTCTCCACTTCCGCCTCCGTAGCGGCAAGCGCTATGAACGCAGCGCCTTTTTTCTGCAATTCGGATGCCACTCTCGCCCACACCTGCACGGCATCCTCTTTTGCAGGTGCGCTCTTAAAACCCGGTTTCGCCAGCGCCTGAACTTTCCTTTCGAGCTGCGCTATCTTTTGCTCCAACTCCCTTTCCTTTGCCGTGGTGCCTGCGGCAGGCGCTTCCGTGGCCGCGGAAATAACCGCGGATTCGAACAGAATTCTGTGTTGAGTGCTGTATCTGAACTCCCCTTCCGTTGCCGTCATGGTTTTCAGTACGGAAAGCATTTTCTGAACGGAGTGTTTTTCACCGAGAGCGCGCAGCGCCGCGCATTGCTCCTCGGGTAGCGACAGAATTTCCGCTGCCGTTTCACAGGTCTTGACATAAATGGCGTTGCGGAGCAACGCAGCGACGTCGGATGCGAGTATTGCCATACTTTTGCCGGAATCGCACATCTCGGCAACGGTTTTCAACGCCTCGTCGACATTGCCCGAGAGAATGTTCCCGACGAATCCCACAAGCTTTACGGGGTCGGAAGTGCCCAACACCTCCATAACGCCGTCGTAAGTGA
The DNA here is from genome assembly GCA_944349635.1 of uncultured Clostridia bacterium. Classification (GTDB taxonomy): domain Bacteria; phylum Bacillota; class Clostridia; order Christensenellales; family CAG-917; genus Limadaptatus. The sequence continues at coordinate 23,657 of CALVNH010000006.1, forward strand.
CGTTTCCCGCGCAGAAGCTGACGCACATATCCGCGATGGACAGCGCGTCGCGCACGCTTCCTTGCCCTGCCGCAGCAATCATGTTGACTGCCTGTTCTTCGTATTCCACGCCGATTTCGTCAAAGATGAACCTGATGCGCGCGGCGATTGCCGAAGTCGGCACCAGTCTGAAATCAAAGCGCAGACAACGCGACAGAATGGTCGCGGGAATTGCGTGCACCTCGGTCGTGGCCAGAATGAAGATGGCGTGTTCGGGCGGCTCTTCCAGCGTTTTGAGCAAAGCGTTATGCGCGCTTTTGGAAAGCATGTGGACTTCGTCCACAATGTAGACCTTGTATCTCCCTATCGTGGGGGGGAAGTTGATTTTGTCGGTGAGTTCGCGAATCTGGTCGACGGAGTTGTTGGAAGCCGCGTCGATTTCCAGAATGTCGAAATTGCCTGAAAGCGCAAGTTCCAGACACACCTCGCATTTTCCGCACGGAGAGCCGTCCACGGGATGCAGACAGTTTACCGCACGAGAAAAAATCTTCGCGACGGAAGTTTTGCCCGTGCCGCGCGTACCCGTGAACAGATAGGCGTGTCCGATATTGCCTGACTTTATCTGATTGACGAGAGTGCGGACAATGTGTTCCTGACCGATGACGTCGCGGAAAGTATCCGGACGATATCTGCGATAAAGCGATGTGTATGCCATAGATAAGATTATAGCTTGAATTATAAAATAATGCAAGGGTTGACTTCAATCAAGACTTGACTTCAATGTCCGCGGGCGCAAAAGAGCAAGCACCGCGGTATACGGTGCGGCAAGCAACCGAATCGGGGGCACGAAAGTCAACAGATATGCATTGAAGGCAATTAGCACACGAAACGTGTTTCAATTCTGTGTTGCAGCCACATCAATAACACGATTCGTGTAAAATTATGCTACACGGATTGTAAATCGGCGTTGAAACACGCAGGAGCCTTTCATTTTGGCACACGCTGTCCGAACACGGAAAAGGACGCATATTATTCTACAAAACGAAGCTTTATCAATTCTCACTACGACCTGACAACACGGACAAAGCCCATCCGACTGACGCCAAATAAATATCTGTCTTATCTGATTGAAAACGACATACGCACCGCTCATGCACGATACGTGTTTTACAGCGGAGAAACAAATTTGACGGGAGTTTTCGACATCTACGCTCACATTCGGAATCCGTTACCGTCATTACACGGCGACTCACCGACGGTCTCCGGATAGTTTCGACCACTTTCCCGCATTTTTCAAGCCGCGAAAGACGACGGGTTGTTCCCACACACCGCATCGGAGCTTTCTCGCAAACAAAAGCATGCGTTCGTCGACCGGGCGACATTTCACAGCGCATCGCCCAACGCGCTTCTGCAAAGCACCAGTTGCACCAGCTGATAGCGCATCGACGACGCTGCCGCCGCTTCCGTTTCGGCGGAAGAAAGGCGCGTGCTGTACTCGATGTTGTCTATGAGCGCAAGTGCAGTCACAAGCGCAAGCTTGATTTCCGTGTACTGCGACGCACTTTTATCTCTTGTCGCCGAGTTGAAAATACTGCGCTTTTCTTCGATTTGCGAGCGCAGAACCGCCACGCGCGTTTTGGCGTCGGCAATCGTCACAATCTTTCCGTTGAGCCCGTTGGAAAGCTCGTAAAGCACTCCGAACGCAAGCGGAAAATATTCCAGCGCGTTTTCAACGGTCTTGCGGCTTTCCTTGTCCGCCCATTTCAGCTCCGACCGTTTGACGTTCACCTCCTTGATGTAAGCACCGCCGGAAGAGCCGTTGTTCAATACCGCCTCGGCATCTTCCCGCGAGGCGTAAACCGCAAGCACCACTTCGTGAGTATCTCCCGTCAGCACGTAACCCGCGCCCCCGCGCGAACATATAAGTTCCGCGGACGCGCGCGCAAGCGAGATATCCTCGTATGCGCCGCCAATCAAAAGATAATACTTTTCTTCGTTTTCACCAAAGTTAATTGCGGAAAGAATTCCGCTTCCCCCCGCGAAATAACAGATGCCCAGCGTGGTCATAAAGCACAGCACGACGGCAGCGACGACGAGAACGTTCTGTTTGTCAATCTTGCGCATAGTAAAAGTTATGACGCATTCCGACAAAATATAATGCGGAGACGGACTGTGCGTGCGCAAAAAACAAAACCGCGCCGTTTCACGACGCGGAAGACGATGAAAATGTCTTGTCGGCGCGTGCCGCCCGACGACAGCGCACCTGACGCAGCTCACAAAACAAACGCATGACGAACCGTTTCTTCGACGCGCATACCGAACGTCCGCAGAAACAAAACGGTGTTGCTCAAAACTCGGCGTCGTGCGCTTGGAAAAAGCGACAAACGGCAACCACGTCGCGCGTTTGAAATCTGTCGGATAATCCAGGCAGTCGCGGAAAGAGTGAGTTCAGTCCTCCTTGAACTGTTCGCATTCAATGCCTGCTTCTTCGAGAAGTTCCTGCGCGAATTTGTCGGGATATGGATATTTGTAGACGATACGCGAAATGCCGGAATTGATTATCATTTTCGTGCATATCGTGCAGGGCTGATGCGTGCAGTAAAGCGTGGCACCGTCCACGGAAACGCCCAGTTTCGCCGCCTGAATTATGGCATTCTGTTCGGCGTGCACCGCGTAACATTTCTCGTGTTGCGTGCCGCTGGGAATGCCCAGTTCGTCGCGCATACAGACACCTTTGTCGCGGCAGTTGAAAATGCCGGAGGGCGCGCCGTTGTATCCCGTGGTGAGAATGCGCTTGTTTTTGGTGATGATTGCGCCCACGGAACGACCGCTGCGCGCACAGCTGGACCACGTGGAAACGAATTCGCACATGTCCATGAATCTTTTATCCCATTTATCCATAGCAACCTCGATGCCGGCAATTTGACCGCACTCGCTTTGTGCGGTCGCGAACTTACCAAAATATGATAGCACAGCACGATGAATTTTTCAATACAATTTCCCGCCGCGGCACCGTAAACGCAAAAAGATTTCCCCACCGCGCAGACCCGAGACCGCCTTTCAATCCGCAACGCGGCAACCGCCCGACAAATCCGCAACGCGGCAAAGTACGCGGCAGCAGGCTTTGCAAGCCCTCGAAGCGGAGAAAGAGAAACAAAATCCGACCCGTCCGTCACGAAAAACCGTCTTTCATTGCGAAAACATGCCGTTTGCGGCATTTGTCCGGTGTTTTGCGAATAGTTTAAAACCGACGAAATTTTTATAATTTTTTTCGAAAATTTTAAGTTTGTTTTAACGATTTTTGTTAAATCGACACGTGTCGGCGGAATATTCGTGTCCCGCGTCAAAAAAATTTATATTTTTTCAAAAAATTGCGTCATAAAGTATTGACATTTGGCAACCACTATACTAAACTGTTAGCAATCTGGCACAAAGAGTGCCAAATTACATTGAAAATCGTTGCAGGAGGCATATAAATGGCAATTAAACCATTGTTTGACAAAGTCGTCATCAAAGCAATCGAGAAAAGCGACACCACCGAAAGCGGTATCGTGCTCCCCGGCGCAGCTCAGGAAAAACCCCAGCTTGCCGAAGTCATCGCGGTTGGTCCCGGCGGAATCATCGACGGCAAAGAAACCGTCATGCAGGTGAAAGTCGGCGACAAGGTGCTCTATTCCAAATACGCGGGAAGCGAATTCAAAATCGACGGACAGGAAGTCGTCATCGTCCGTCAGGCGGACATTCTCGCCATCGTCGAATGACGACATTTTACGGAGGTATAATTTATGGCTAAACAATTCAAATACGGCGACGACGCGAGAAAGGCTCTCGAAGCCGGCGTCGATACCCTTGCAAACACCGTCAAAATCACCCTCGGCCCCAAAGGCAGAAACGTTGTGCTGGACAAGCCCTACGGTGCTCCCCTCATCACCAACGACGGCGTGACGATAGCAAAAGAAATTCAGGTCGAAGACCCGTTCGAAAACATGGGTGCGCAGATTATCCGCGAGGTTTCCACCAAGACCAACGACGTCGCGGGTGACGGCACCACCACCGCCGCCGTGCTTGCACAGGCAATTGTCAAGGACGGTCTGAAAAACGTCGCTGCGGGTGCCAATCCCATGGTACTTAAAAAAGGCATTCAGTTTGCCACCGACGTCGCCGTGGAAGAGCTCAAAAAGATTTCCAAGGACGTCGAGGATAAGACCGCAATCGCGCAGGTGGCGGCAATTTCCGCCTCCGACGAAAGCATCGGACAACTGATTTCCGACGCCATGGAAAAGGTCGGCAAGGACGGCGTCATCACCATCGAGGAAGGCAAGGCGATGCACACCGAACTCACCGTCGTGGAAGGTATGCAGTTCGACCGCGGATACGTATCTCCCTATCTCGTCACAAACACCGAGAAGATGGAAGCGGAACTCGACAACCCCGTCATTCTCATCACCGACAAGAAAATCAGCAACGTTCAGGAGATTCTGCCCGTGCTGGAACAGGTTCTCAAAAACGGTCTGAAACTGCTCATCATCTCCGACGACATCGAGGGCGAAGCTCTCACGACCATCATCGTCAACAAACTGAAAGGCGTGTTCAACTGCGTGGCGGTCAAAGCCCCCGGTTTCGGTGACAGGAGAAAGGCGTATCTCGAAGACATCGCCATTCTGACGGGTGGTACTTTCGTCGCAAGCGATTTGGGCTACGACCTCAAAACCGTCACCCTCGATATGCTGGGCACGGCAAAATCCGTCAAAGTCGGCAAGGAAAACACCACGATTATCGGCGGTGCCGGCGACCCCGACGCCATCAAGGCGAGAGTCCAGGCAATCCGTGCGCAGATTGCGGAGACCACTTCCGATTACGACAGAGAAAAACTGCAGGAACGCGTTGCCAAACTCGCGGGCGGCGTTGCCGTCATCGGCGTGGGCGCGGCGACGGAAGTCGAAATGAAAGAACGCAAGATGAGAATCGAAGACGCGCTTGCGGCAACCCGTGCGGCAGTGGAAGAAGGCATCGTCCCCGGCGGCGGCGTGGCACTGCTCTCCGTCATTCCCGCCGTCAAAAAGGCGTGCAAAGGTCTTGAAGGCGACGTCAAGACGGGCGCGGCAATAGTCATCAACGCTCTGGAATCGCCCATTCGTCAGATTGCGCAGAACGCAGGCGTCGACGGCGGCGTCGTTGCGGCAACGCTCATCTCCAAGAACAAATCCAACTTCGGTTACGACGCGGCGAAGAACGTTTACTGCGATATGATTAAGGCGGGCATTCTCGACCCGACCAAAGTCACGAGAAGCGCGCTTCAGAACGCGGCGAGCGTGGCGGCAACCCTGCTCACCACGGAAGCTCTCGTCACCGACATCAAGGAGCCCGCACCTCCCGTGGCAATGCCCCAGGGCGGAATGGACGGAATGTATTGAACGGTGTGCGGCGAAACCGCACAGGCATGAAACCAACGGGACGCAGACATGTTCTGCGTCCTTTTTTTCGTCGAAAAAAACAGCAATACGCCTCTAATACGGCGCAAAGAGCCCAAATCGCAAAACCGCAACGTAAAGCTTATATTACGGCGCATAAACCCATGTTTTGTGCATTTTAACGCAAAAAACGCTTTCTCTCGCTCGTATATTCGGAAGAGCTCGGAAAGGGCACGTAAAATTTTGTCGAAAACATGCTCTCATTCGTTTGACACGGGGGGCGGCATTCTCTATAATGTTAGCTGCACCGTGTTTAGTATTTCTAAACTTTTGCCTTACAATCTTTTAACTTACTAAACTCGGAGTAAATTTTGCCTAAACCGCAAAAATACGAGGTGACTATGGAACTCGGTGCCAAAATCAAACGCCTGCGCCTGCAATGCGGATTTACGCAGGAAGAGCTTGCCGACAGATGCGAACTGACCAAAGGTTACATTTCGCAACTGGAAAACGAACTGACTTCTCCGTCCATTCAGACCTTGCTCGACGTGCTGTCCGCGCTCGGAACCACCGCGGCGGAGTTCTTCGGAGAGGAACAGGAGGAACAGATTGTTTTCACGTCCGACGACTTTTTCGAAAAGGACGCCGACGGGCACACCGTCACGTGGCTTGTTCCAAACAGCCAGAAGAACGAGATGGAACCCGTCAAGATGCAAATCAAGCCGCACTCCTGCCTGGACAAGGACATGCCTCACGAGGGCGAGGAATTCGGTTTCGTGTTGCAAGGCGACATCGTCATCCACCTCGGGAAAAAGGAGTACACGGCAAAGAGCGGCGACGCTTTCTATTACGAAAGCGACAAAGTACATTATCTTGAAAATCGCACGGCGGAAACCGCCGTTGTGTTGTGGGTGGCGTCCCCTCCCACGTTTTAATTAAGGAGAGAGCTATGTCTGAGAACATCATCGAACTGAAAAACCTGACCAAGACATACGGCGCGAAAGACGCCGTCAAAAACGCCAGCCTCAACATCAAAAGAGGCGAATTCGTCACGCTGCTCGGACCTTCCGGTTGCGGAAAGACAACCACTCTCCGCATGATTGCGGGTTTTGAAATGCCCACATCGGGGCAAATAATTTTCGACGGAGAGGACATAACTACCACTCCTCCGCACCTGCGCAAGGTCAACACCGTATTCCAGAGATACGCTCTGTTTCCTCACCTGAACGTTTTCAACAACATCGCCTTCGGTCTGAAGCTCAAGACCATTCCCGCGGGCACGAAAACCAACCGCAAAGGCGAGGAAGTTCAACTCTTCCGCAAGTACACCAAAGCCGAAATCAAATCCAAAGTGGACGCCGCTCTCAAAATGGTGGACCTCGAGGACTACGGTCACAGATACGTTTCCTCTCTGTCCGGCGGACAACAGCAACGCGTCGCCATTGCCCGCGCGCTTGTCAACGAGCCCGAAGTGCTGCTTCTCGACGAACCTCTCGGTGCTCTCGACCTCAAAATGCGCAAGGATATGCAACTGGAACTGATGAACATGCACAAACAGCTGGGCATCACTTTCGTGTACGTCACTCACGACCAGGAAGAGGCCCTCACTATGAGCGACAAAATCGTCGTTATGCGTGACGGCGTCATTCAGCAGATTGCCACCCCCGAAAAGATTTACGACGAACCCGCAAACGCATTCGTCGCTGACTTCATCGGCGAATCCACCATACTTTCCGGCGTGATGCTTGCCGACTACAAAGTCGAGTTTGCGGGCGCAATTTTCGAATGCGTCGACAAGGGCTTCAAGAAAAACGAACCCATCGACGTCATCATTCGTCCCGAAGACCTCAAAATTCTCTCCCCCGACGACAAAAAGACCATCATCACCGCGGAAGTCATCTCCTCGGTGTTCAAGGGCGACCACTATCAGGTGACCCTAATGGCAAACGAAAACGAATTCATCGCTCACGACACCGCGACCTACGAAACGGGTTCCACCGTGGGACTTTACATCAAGCCCTTTGACCTTCACATCATGCACAAATCGCGCGTCATCAACGAAATCGACACGGAAATGGCGGCGGAGAACTCCGTTTACATCTGCGGAGAAAAGTTTGAATGTGTGTGTCCCTTCGAAGCGGGAACGCCCGTCAAGGTCAGCGTCGATTTCGACGACGTCATCATCACCGACGACGAAGAGGACGGCACCATAGGTGCAACCGTGGTGAGTTCAATCTACAAAGGCAGCTATTATCAATGCATAGTGCGCACCGACGATTATTACGATTTCTTCGTCGACACCGACGACGACTGGCTGAAAGGCGACCGCGTCGGCATCAACATCGCACCCGAAAAGATAATCGTCGAGAAGCGCGAAGTCAATGCGGACGGCGAGGCTCTCCCCTCCGAACAGGCTCAACCCGTCGTCATCGACCAGACCGTGGAAGAAGCCGCCGAAAACGGGACGGAAGGCACTGCCGTCGCAGACGACAAGGAGGTGCAGGAGTGACAAACGCCGTTGCTGCCGTGCGTCCCGCACGCAAAAAGTTCAAAATCACAAAACGGGTGTTCAGCTATCCGTATGTGCTGTTTATGTTGCTGTTTGTGGTTTTGCCGCTGGTGATGATTCTCGTCAACGCCTTCCTCGACAGCGACAATAACCTCACCCTCGAAAACTTCAAAATCTTCTTTACGGAGAAAAGCAGTCTGATAGTCCTCGGCAATTCCGTGTTCGTGGGACTCGTCACCACGCTCATCTGTCTGCTCATCGGCTACCCCGTGGCTTACTTCCTTTCCAAGATGAGCAGCGGCAAAGTGCTCGTGCTCTTCTTCGTGTTGCCGATGTGGGTCAACTTCCTCATCCGTACTCTTGCCACAAAAGCGATTTTCCTCGCCATGGACGTGACTCTCGGCATGGGAACGGTGGTGTTCGGAATGGTGTACAACTATCTGCCGTTTATGATTCTGCCTCTGCACACCACGCTGTCCTCGATTGACCGCAGTTACATCGAAGCGGCGCAGGACCTCGGCGCGGACAGTTCCACCGTCTTTCTCAAAACGATACTGCCCCTGTCCGTAAGCGGCATTATCAGCGGAATAACGATGGTGTTCATTCCCACCATTTCCACGTTCGCCATTTCCCAGCTGCTCTCCAACGGAAAAATCTTCCTCTTCGGCGACAGCATTCAGATGAAATTCGACCAGGGGCTGTACGGCGTGGGCTCCATCATGAGCATAGTCATGCTGGTGTTCGTGCTGGTGTCCAACTTCCTGATGAACAGAGTCGGAAGAAACAATAACAACATGGGGAGGTCGTTATGGTGAAAAAACTCAAAAACTTCTGCGAGAAATCCTATCTTCTCATAATTCTCGCCATACTGTACGCTCCCATTCTGCTCATCATCGTGTACAGTTTCTCCAACAGCTCCAACTTCAACTTCTCGGAAGGCTTCACGTTCGAGGCTTACGTTTCGATATTCACCTCCGAAAAGTCACCCGCCCTTTGGGACGCCGTCAAAAACACTCTCATCATAGCCTGCATATCCTCGGTGTTCGCAACCGTGATGGGCACGTTCGCCGCAATCGGCATTCACAGCATGGGCAGACGCTCACGCAGAATCGTCGAAAACGTAAACCAGTTCCCCATCATCAACAGCGAAATCGTCATGGCGGTTTCTTTAATGATATTCTTCGTCACGTTCGCGTTCCCCGAAGGCTATCTCAGACTGGTCATCGCACACATCGCGTTCTGCACTCCCTACGTCGTGCTCAGCGTGCTTCCCAAACTCGAAAGCATGGACCCCAACGTCTACGAGGCGGCGCTCGACCTTGGCGCAAATCCCTTCAAAGCGCTGGTCAAGGTGCTCTTCCCGATGATTACGCCTGGAATCGTCAGCGGATTCGTGCTCTCTTTCACGCTCTCGATTGACGATTTCATCATTACGCAGATAAACAAGGGCGCGTCCACGGGCATCAACACGCTGTCCACCTACATCTATTCGGACGCGCGCGTTCAGGGGCTGGAACCCTTCTGGTATGCGATATTCTCCATCATTTTCGTGGTGGTGCTCGCGATACTGCTCACCGCCAATCTTTATAAGATAAGAAAACAGAAACAGGCGCAAAAGGAGGGCAAAGCAATATGAAAAAGCGCATTCCTCTCATTGCCGTTCTGCTTGTCGCTGTGCTCTGCATCAGCCTGACGCTTGCCGCGTGTGACAAATCGGGCGCCGCGGGCGGCTCTTCCTCGGGCAAGGACGAACTGGTCATTTACAACTGGGAGCAGTACATCGACACGGGTATCATTCCCGATTTCGAGCAGTACTACTACGAGCTCACGGGGCGTCGTCTGGAAATCACCTATACCACATTCGACACCAACGAAACCATGATGACGAAGGTGCTCAAAAACGACGCCAACGTCGACCTCATCTGTCCCTCCGAATACGCCATAGAAAAGCTCATGAGCGCGGGATTCGTCAAAAACCTCAAAGAGGTGGAAAACCGGCTCACCGAACAGTACGGCGGAAAATACACCTTCGACAACATGCACTCCAACATCGAGCCCGAGGTCATGAGCGCAATAAAGACGATGTTCTCCGCAGTTCAGGCGGGCGACAAGACATACGATATGACGGAATACATGGTGCCTTACATGTGGGGCACGCTGGGACTTCTGTACAACAAGAACGTCGTCAGCGAAGAAGAACTGGAAAAATACGGCTGGGGAATGCTCTGGAACGAGAGCAACAACCCCGAACTGGAAGGCAAAATTCTGGTCAAGGACAGCATTCGCGACACGTATTGCGCGGCGGTACTCTACCTCAAAGAATACAACAAACTTCCCGACGGCGTCTCCGCCACGCAAGGAGTGCCGTATAGCGAACTCTCCGTTGCCGACCTCATCAACTGCACCGACGACGCCCTGCTCAAAGCGGCGGAAGAAGCTCTCACGGAACAGCGCGACCACATTGCGGGCTACGAAGTGGACTTCGGCAAGGACGATATGCTGAACGAAATCGTCTATCTCGACCTCGCATGGAGCGGCGACGCCCTGTGGGCAATCGAAGAAAGCTACGACGAGGAAGCCGACGACTATCTGCTGGGTTATTACGTCCCCGAAATCGGCTCCAACATCTGGTACGACGGCTGGATTATCCCCACCTCCGCAAAGAACGAACTTGCGGCAATGCTGTTCATCGACTATATGTGCACTCCCCGTTCGGGCGCGCGCAACACGGGTTACATCGGCTACACCTCCGCCGTCGCCAAAGACAAACTGATGAGCGACCAAGGTGCGATAGACGCGCTTCTCGACGTGGAATATCTCTGGTACGCCAGCAGCGAAGAGTGCAAAATCTTCTTTGACGCCGACGGCAACAGCGTGTTCCGCTACGAATGGACGGAAGGCGACGTGTACTATCTCTACGCCGACGGTTCCGAAGCCGAAATCGACGACGAAAGCACCCTGACTCCCGCGGGCTACGAAACGGACGAAGACGGCTACTATCTTACCGCCGACGGCGAAAACATCGTCGACGCCGACGCAATGAGCTACTTCTTCTTCGACGAAGGCAGATATCCCGAAATCACCGAAACGCTGGGTGTCATGCGCGATTTCGGAAGTGCCAACGACAAGGTCGTGCAGATGTGGGAGCGCGCAAAGGCGGGCACCGATACGCCGTGGGTTCTCATCTGGTGTCTCATTGCCATAACGGCCGTTGTGGGAATATCCGCGGGCGCGTACTTCCTCAAAGAATATCTCAAACGCCGTCCGCGCAAACTGCCGAAGGACGCAAGCCTTTCACCCGACAACGGCGACACAATCGCATGACGTCCGAGGGACAATATCGACAACATCGCCAACGGAGCGCAACGCGCTCCGTTTTTTTTACACAAAGCGCGAGACGGTAGGCATACATAACTGCGGTGCTGGAGCACACAATAATTGCGTATTGCATAAACCGCACTTTTTATATATAATTAAATGCAGGGATGGCGATACAAAACGCAGGACCCGAACAGCTTTCAACCGGAGGGAGAACAAATCATGAAACTGACCATCGACCAAAAATTCATTTCCATAGGAAATAAAACGGCCGTTGTGGACGAAACGGGCAAACAGTGGTTCCGTTGCCAGGGCAAACTGTTCCGTTTCAACCCCAACTTCTGCATTTACGACCTTTACGAACAACCCATCTTTTACATCAAGAAAAGATATTTCCGTCTGCTGGGCAGATTCGACCTTTATCGCGGCGACAGACAGTCGAAATTCGGCACGATGAAAGGCAGATTGCACGCGCCGCTGACCCGTCGTTTCAGAATGGACACCGATATGGGCAAATACTATGTCATTGAGGGCAAATGGAACTCATCCGCCTACGCGGTGACGGGTGCCGGCTGGAAGTTCGACAAGAAACACCCCGTGCTGAAAATGCACAAAAAATTCTTTCATATCCGCGACAGATTCTTTGTCGATTTCGACGAAACCAAGATGGACCCCGCAATCGCGACCATCATCGGCCTTGTCAACGACATGATTTTCCACAACAAATAATATGCGGCAATACACGTCCGCAAAACATAAAGACCGCCTTCAACGGCGGTCTTTCGTATTTTCGTATTTCGGCAAACAGTGTTTATGCCCGCAAGAGTTTTTTGCGCCGTATTCCCGCAAAAAAGCCGCTTCGGCATGGCCGCAAATTCATCTGCCGTCTTTAAGCGCGCGCAGCATTTCGCTCACTCGTCTGCCCGTCAACGGGTGAATGAAAGCCGGCGCGAGTTCGGCAAGCGGTTGCAACACGAAAAGTCTGTTTTCCATATCGGGATGAGGCAGCGTCAGCCTTCCGCTTCCCCTGACTTCCTCGCCGAAGAACAGAATGTCCAAATCGAGAGTCCTGTCATCCCAACGCTTCAGCCTTTCTCTTCCGCACGAACGTTCGATTTCCTGTAAAAGGGCAAGCAGACTTTCGGGCGTGTGCAAAGTCACCACTTCCGCAACGGAATTCAGAAACTCGCCCTGCGCCACTCCGCCGTACGGAGGAGTGACGATACGCGTGCTCTCACGCACGGACAGCACCAGTTCGTCTGCCGAAAGCAACTCCAAAGCTCTGTCGAGATATGCCGCCCTGTCGCCCATGCTTGAACCCAGAGCGACGTACGCCACGGAACGCCGCACAGCGGCCGTGACCCCCACGGCGTCGAACACCCCCTTCATGGGAGCGTCGGGCTTGCGCACCGTAACCGTAACTCGCTCCGCAAGAGGGAATTCCTTTGCCAGCATACGCGCCGTGCCGGTCGCCAGATATTCCAGCAAATTTCTGCTTTCTTGCAAGAAAAAGGCTTTTATACGCTTGCATACCGCAGAATAACTTATCGTTTGGTCGATATCGTCGGTTTCGGCGGCTCTCGTCACGTCGCAATCAAGCCACGCGGAAATCAAGAACCGCTGTGCGTCAATTTTTTCTTCGGGATTGACGCCGTGACACGCCGTCACCTCGTAATTTTCCACGAACACGCACCCGTTGCACCCGCCGTTCCTTTTTGCGAATTCCGAAGGATTCATCTGCCGCCTCCCGTGACGGAGTCTATCGCCAGTTTGTTTTCACGCACGTCGTGCACGCGCACGAACATTATCCCGCTCTTCGCCGCAAAGACACTTGTCTCCATGGTTGCCGTGAGCCTCTCGCTCACGTCGCCTCCGAAAAACGATTTGCGGGAAGTGCCGAGCAGAAGCGGATATCCCGCAAGCGAAAGTTCCGCATAATGTTTCAAAAGGTATCTGTCCTCGTCGGCGGATTTGTTGAAACCGATTCCACCGTCCAGCAGGATTCCGTCCTCTCTGACGCCCGCGCGCAACGCCCTGTCGGCGGCGAGTGCAAGCCCCGTCTGTTTGTCCGTCATGAGGTCGGGGACGGTACTCTGTCTGCGGTTGTGCATTATGCAGATGCCCGCACCGTACTTTGCCACGGCTTCCGCAAGAGCCACGTCCGCAAGACCCGACACGTCGTTTATCATATCCGCGCCCGCAGCGAGGGCTTCCTCCGCCACTTCCGGATAGAACGTGTCGACGGAAATCAGGCAGTCCGACGACGCACGGATTTCCTCCACGGCGGGAATCACGCGCGAAAGTTCTTCCAGCACGCTGACGGGCGTCGACGCAGGACGTGTGGATTGTCCTCCGACGTCGATAATCTCCGCACCGTCTTTCAACATCTTCAAAGCGCGTTCGGCAAAACCCCCGCCCACCCTGCTCGGAGCGAAAAAGGAGTCTGGCGTCACGTTGAGAATGCCCATAACGTGCGTCCCGCCCGAAAATACTCTGTCCCGCAGTCTGAAAACTCCGCTCATTCTCTTCCCTCCGCAAAAGACAACAGCGTGCGCAGAACGCTGTCGGGAACATCGCCGCGCACGGCGTAAGACAATGTCTTGCTGCCCGTTTTTTTGACGCCCCTCGCCGTCATGCAGGTGTGCTCCGCCTCCACGACGACGGCAACTCCTTTCGGTGCGAGATGTTCGTATATCGCGTCGGCAATCTGCGCGTTCATGCGCTCCTGCAACTGCAAACGTCTGGCGTACGTCTCCACGACGCGGGCAAGTTTGGAAAGTCCCACAACCTTGCCGTCGGGAACGTAGGCAATGTGCACCTTTCCGAAAAACGGCATGAGGTGATGTTCGCACGTGGAAGAAAAAGCTATTCCCCTCTCCACAATCAACCCGCTGCCGCTCTCGGCAAACGTTTTTGACAGGTGCTCCGCGGGGTCGTCGGCATAACCGCACGTCAGTTCTTCAAACATGCGCGCAACCCTCTGCGGGGTCTCTCTGAGCCCCTCTCTCCCGCAATCTTCGCCGATTGCGTCGATGAGCTCCGCAACGGCTTTTTCCACTCTTTCACGGTCCACCATAAAGGCACCTCCCGCGCCGCACGCAAAGCGCGCCGTGCGCAAATTGTATTTAGCGATTTCCGCTTCGGATTGTCGTAGCGCAAGTTCGTCCGAAGCCCCTTTTTCTTGTTGCGATTCCGCTTTGCGGCTTTCGTTTTTCACCGCAAACGGCGTTCTCCTCGTGTTCGTTTACGTCCTGCCTGCCCGCTGTCTTGCAAGTTGTCCGAACAGCGACAACGAACCGTATACCACGGCGCAATCGCACCCGTCGGCAAAGGCGCGCTCTATTCCCTCGCGCACGCTTTGCGCCGTCACCGTTTCGGGCGCGCCGTCACAGGAAACAACGGCTTTCGCGAGTTCTTCCGCGGGTAACGCGCGCGGCGACGGAGGAGTAACGCAATATATTTTCCTCATGAGCGGCGACAATGTGGCGCAGACGGAACCGAAATCCTTGTCTGCAAACATTCCCTGCACCCCGATTATGTCCGCTCCGTGCAGATATTCTTCCAGCGATTCTTTTAGGGCAAGCGCTCCTTGCGGATTGTGCGCACCGTCCAAAACAAGCAGTTTATCTTTCGGAATGTTCACATCATAAGGCGAATCGGCAATATTGTCTCCGTCAAGCACTTCAAATCGAACGTGCCATACCGCACGTTTCATTCCCTCTCTCACGGCTTTTTCGTCTATGTGCCAGCCCTTTTCGGACAGCCTCTGCAAAGCTTCGAGAGCCAGCGCCGCATTGACAAGCTGATGTCTGCCTTTCAAGCTGATTTCGTACGGCTTTCCCTTCCACACGAACCGCTGCCCTTCGAGACTTTTCCCCGTGCCTTGCGCTTCGGCGGCGACGACGGCGCCCTTTGAGGCAAGCACTTCCGCCGCTCCGTTTTCCTGCACGCAGGTCACTGCGGCGTCGCGGATTATGTCCGCTTTTTCCGCGGCAATTTCGGCATAGGTGTTCCCGAGAAGAGCGCAATGGTCCAAACCTATCTTCGTGATTACGGCAAGTTCCTTTTCGGCAACCGCGTTCGTAGCGTCCCATCTGCCGCCCAGTCCCGTTTCCAGAACGCACGCTTCGCAACCCTTGTCGGCGAAAGCGACGAGAGCAAGTGCGGTTTCAAGTTCGAACGCCGTGGGACAAAAAATTCTTTCGCGCGCACTCGCGCATTCGTCTGCCGAATAAAGCGCGGCGCGACGGGCGTTCTCCTTCTCCGCCGCCTCGCGGACAACCGTCATGTATTTCGCAACGTCCCCGTCGGAAAGCGGCTTGCCGTCGATAAGAAACCTTTCGTTGTAATCCAGCACGGAGGGGGAATTGTACGTCCCCGTCTTGTAGCCCGCGGCAACAAGCACGGACGTGAGAAAAGCGCAGACCGACCCTTTGCCGTTGGTGCCCGCCACGTGCACGATTTTCAGTTTTCTGTCGGGCTCTCCGAGTAAAAGCAAAAACTCGCGCATGCGCTCTATTCCGTAATCGGAGCCCGCGCGCTCGATGTTGCGTATGAAGTCCAAGGCTTCACGATAAAACAAAAAGCACCTCCCTAGAAGCACTTCTCGCAAACGAAGCGGGAGTGAAAAATGCACCGCAAGTCAAAGACTTTTCGTCCGCGAGCACCCCCCGTCTCGTCGGCACTTAACGCGCAAGTTTCTACTACTTCCAAGTAATATGGGGTAAACTGTGAAAATATTGTATCACCTTCGCACGCCTAAATCAAACGAATTGAACACAGTCGGAATTTTTAGGCAATGAGGAAACCCGCACACGCGCGCCGTCGCGGACGTTCCTCTCTCCCGACGCGCACCTCGTCACGCGTTGTGCGGAGTCGCTCTCCGCGTCCGACGACGCGTCGCGAATGAGCCGAAAAGTTGCTCTTCCCGTCCTTTCCGCCGTGTTTTTCGGATTCGGTCCGCCACCTTCGGGGCTTTTGGGTATTGCATATTCGCCGTCCGTAATGTAAAATTGTTGTATAAAATTTTACGGAGCTTACTATGATTTCCAACATTTCAGCTGCGGAATTCTCGGTAGACAGCCCTCTCATTTACGCGCTGTATGCCGTCATCGTGCTCTTCGTGGTGGTCGAATCCGTCTTTTATCTCATCAAATCGATTAACCGCGCCAAGCAAATCGGAATGGATATGGGAGTTATCAAAAAGGTCATCACCACTTCCGTATCGTTCTCCGTACTGCCCGCGATAGGCGTTGCCATAGGCGTGGTGACTCTTGTCGGTGCGCTGGGGGTCGCATTACCCGCCATCAGGCTTTCCGTCATAGGCTCGCTGCAATACGAGGCGCAGATGGCGGCGGGCGCGGCGGAAGCGCTGACGGGCACCCCCGACGGGCTCACGGCATTGATGGAGAGAGGCGGCGTCACTGCGCGGGAATTCGTCACCATCGCCTCCGTCATGACGATGGCGATAATCATCGGTCCCGTACTCGTCACGCTCGGCTATAAAAAATTCCAGCCGCAACTTGCCAAACTCGGCAACCTCAAAGGCAGTGCCGACGGCAAAATAAACCTCGGCGAACTGGCGTTTGCGGTGGTGTTCATCGGAATGATTATAGGTTATTTCGGAATGAGCATCGCGTCGATAGCCGGCTATACGGAGCTTGCCGACGGCAGCACGGTGAATTCAGCCACGCTCGTCGCATCGTATTACAATTTCATCGCCGTAATTGTCGCGGCGCTTTGTATGTACGTTTTCGAACTTCTGATAAAGAATCTCAACTGGAAGTGGCTGGACAACTTCTCCACGGCATTCTCGATGCTAATCGCAATGGCGGTCGTCGCCGTCATCAGCTATTTCTGCAACAAGAACGGCTGGGACCCCGCGGTTGCGACGTCCGTCGCCGCCGTTATGATGTAGGAGGCAATTATGGCAAAGAAAAACGGCAACCGTAATTCAACCATAGTAGACTTCAACGTAAAACTTCACCGCATAGGCAGAATCTGGACGTCAATCGGCATACTGCTCATCATTTCCGTTCCGATTATCATAGGCATATACTACAATGCGGAACCCGACTGGTCCGCTCTCATCAACGGCGCCGTCATAAGCGTTGCGCTGATAAACGTGCTGGCGGGAATTTTCGAACCCATCATCTACGCGCCCATGCTCGGCACCAACGGCGAGTATCTGGCGTTCATAACAGGCAATCTGTCCAACCTGAAAATCCCCTGCGTCGTAAAGGCACAGGAAATCGCGGGAACGAAGATAGGCACGGAAGAAAACGAACTGGTCAGCACCATTTCCATTGCCGTGAGTTCGCTGGTCACAATACTAATAATCGCGATAATCGTCATCCCTCTCGCCGTCTCTCCTCTGGTGGAAACCATAGAAAAGAACGCGTTTATCAAACCCGCATTCGGGTGCGTCGTTTACGCGCTGTTCGGTTCTCTCGGCGGAAAATACGTCGTCAAGCACCCCAAACTCGCCGCCGTGCCCGCACTCATTCTCATCGTACTGAGCGCTCTGCTCGCCCGCTTCAAAATCAGTCTCGGAAGCGTTTCGCTCTTCGTCGGAATCGCCGTCGCAATGGTGTTTGCGGCAATACAGTTCGTCAAGGAAAAAAACAAGCTGAAAAGAAAGGAAGAAATGCAGAGACTGGAAGCCATTGCCGCGGGTATGTCCTACGAACAGGTCCTTGCAATAGAAAAGGCGCAGAAAGCCGACGAGTCGGGAGAAAAGACGTCGGACTCCGCAGAAGAAACGGAAGTTGCCGCCGACGAAACGGAAAAACCCGAACAGCAGAGCGAAAGCTGACGCGCACCGCAAAGCCACAGAAAATCAGTCATCACGAAAGCCGCCCTCCTGGGCGGCTTTTTCAATGACGCTTTTCAGTGATTCTTTCGGGTGGCCTCCGCTTCACGGACGATTGCTCCGTCGCAACCGACTGCTTCCAGGTCGAAAAGCCAACGCCGACGGCACCTGACGGGCACACCGAAAACACGGAGTCATCTTTCCGCGCGAACCACGAAATCGTACGCCTTGCCGCTGTCCAGCAGAGCCGTCTGCTGTTCCGGACCGAAGGCGCAATCCGCGTCGTAAACGAAGAAGCGGAAATCCTCCGTACCCGCCGCAAGCGGAAGCATCATTCCCTGCAACAGCAAGGGATTGTTGAGACCCGTTTCTCCCTGTGCGAGAACGGACAGATTTATGAGGTATTCCGTGGGCACATACCCCGTATACTGCGAAAGGTCGAGCACGTGATAGTTCTTGCCGCCGCCGTAAAAAGCTATTCCGCCGTGCACATAGGTTTCTCCGTAGGCTTCCTTTGCAAGTGCGGCGTAGGAGGAATCCGTCGACATCGCCTTGCGCAGCATGGCGGAAATGTCCATACGCAGATAGGCGTCCGAATCGCTGAGTCCTCTGCCCGTCTCTATGAGCAGGGAGCTGTCCACGGAGGAAATGGGTTTCCAGTCGTACATCGCCACGTTGCCGACGAGTTTCAGAACGGCGGAATACGACGTTCCCGCAAGTCCTTTCCAGCCCGCCAGCGGAATGCCGGCGCCGTCCAACATAACACCCGAAAAGGCGCTTTCCATTCCTATGCAGAATGCTCCCGACGAGGACAGCGCGCTGTCTTTGACGGTGAGATAGGTCAAAACAAAGTTTTCTCTGAACAGGCTGCTGTCGGCGTTGGAATCGTCGCGCGGAACAAACGTCACTCCTTCGGCTTTCAGAGACGGCGCGATTGCCTCTTTGTCGTATTTGTCGCCTTCCGTCGCAACATAACGTCCGTACACTTTTCTGTTGGTGCCCGCCTTGACGAGAAACTCCGCGGAATTGGAAATTATGCAACTTTCCACGGAGACCTCGATTCTCTCCGCCTCGGCGTTCACGTCCGACCCGCGCAGGTCTATGCCGTCGCGCCCGAACACGCGAAGCACGGTTCTTCCGTTGGAAACTCTGGAATTGAGCACGCGGCAATCGGACATTATTTCCAGCGTCGTACCGGAATAGCGAAGATAGCCGAGCGCAAGTTTGCCGTCCTTGACCAGGCTTTCGTCGTCCCTGCCTTTGAGCACCACGTTGTCCAGCACCACTCCGTCCGTCCTGACAAGGAAGACGATGTTGTCCTGAGCCATGACCGAAGCGGCGCCGTTCATGGAAACGAAATACAGCGGGCCTTTGAACACGGCTGCGGAATAGGCGTTTTCGGGCGTCACCGAAGTAACGTTTTCGGCGTTGATTTCGTAGCCGTTGCCGTACACGTCGTTTTTGAACTCCACGCAATAGGCAACTTCAGGGTGGGAATACCCCAGATTGTCGTAATATCCCCAGTCCGCCGTGGTGGGAAGATATCTGACGTAACTTTTCAGTTTCTCCGCCGCACCGACTTTCAGAGAACCGTCGGAATTGAACTGGTATTCGCCTATTTTCACGTTTGAAGAAAGCACGGTAATTCTGCCCGCTTCCGTGGTCGCCATGAGAGAGGCGTAATCGTTTACAAAAACACCGTCTTTGACGCAATCGACACTTAAAACCGCTTTTACGTTACAATTAAATGCCGATGCGTATTTCCATGTAACGGTAAACGTGACCGTGCCGCTCTCGTGAACGTCCACGAAAACGTGCTCTCCGTCCGAAAAGACGGAGGCTGTTTCGGGTGCGGACGAAGTCCATACCGCGTCCTCGACAAAGCCGAAAAGACTGCCCTTGGAAGCCGCGCGGAAGGAGAGTTCGTAAGGCGAGGCGACAAACTCCTTTCCGTTCCACGCCGTATCGCCTATCGCCAGTCTGTCCGCAATGCCCCAAGTACGCGCGTTCTCCGTGAACGTAAACGAAGTGTAACCTTCAACGGCAAGCACCGTGACTGTGTCCTCGAAAAATTCGCCGCTTCCGGATGTCCCGCATACGCGCAGTCTGCTCTCGCCCGTCGACGTCGTACGCACGCGACAGGTGCCGCCTTCCGCGGACACTATTTCGGCTGTGCCGGAAATGATTTCGAATCCGACGTCCGCAAACGTCCCGAACGGACTCTGCGCCGCATAAGTAGCAACGCTCCCCGCACGCTGTATGAAACCGTCGCCGTAGGAATATCTGGACACGGCTTTCAGCAAATCGGCAACGAAGCGCACGGTCACATTCGTGCTCTTTCCGCCCGCCGTCAGCGCCAGCGTCACGTCCTTTCCCGCAACGGAAAAATCTTCCGCAAAGTTCACCGTGACTTTCCAACGCCCCGCACCGAGGCTCTCCGCGCTCAAGGAAGATACTCCCTCGGGCAGCGCGCTTCCGGTTTCGGGCTCCGTTGCGCTTTCCGCAAAGAGCACGACGGCGTCCGTCCCCGCTTCCGCCTCCGCGACGACGTTGTCGGCAAAGCCGTTCACAGTAAAATCCGCCGCGGCAGACGCACGAACCTTCACCGTGGTCACACGTTTGCTTTCCACGGCGGGGTTCATGGTTATTTTCAGAGTGTATTCGCCGGCAAAGAGCACCGCCGCTTCTCCCGTCACGGGATTTACGACGAAACCTTCCCCTCCGTCCCCCGACTCGAACGTCACGTCTGCAGCAACGTAATCGGGATAACACAATGCGTCGAACACCACTTTGCCCGTCCGGACGTCTGTCGTGAAGTCGCTCTTGCCGTCCTGAGAGGGAGCGACAACATAGCGTTCGTCCGTCTTTGAGTCTCGTGCGGTCACTTCGACGTCTATCGCCGCAGACGCGGTCACGACCACGTTTATGCTGTCGCGGAACCCGCCGTCGTCGGAGATTGCCGTGACTTTGACGGAGCCCGCTTTTCTGGGCACGATTATGCCGTCGCCTCGGATTTCCACCTCTCCTCTTTCGGCTCCGTCCACGTCGGAAAACTCCACCTTGTAGCTCTTCCGCGCGGCGTAATACGGCAGCACTTTGACTTCCAGCGCCACGTCGTATGCGTAAGTCGCCATATCGATATACAGCACTCCGTCCTGCGTGGAAGTGGTTATCTCAACGGAGGACACCGGCACGTCGAGCGTTGCGGAAACAGTAATCACGACGGACGCAACGGTGAACAGCGCAATCAGCGGAAGCAACATGAAAAGCACGACAATCTTGTTTTTCATCACAGCACCTCCGCCGCGGAAGCCGCTTTCTTTTTGGCTCTGAGGAAAAGCACCAGCAAAGACGCCGCGAGATAAAAAGCCCCGAGTGCCGCCTGCGACGCACAGAATACGGCGTCGGCAATCTTTTCGCCTTTTGAAATGGTAAGAAGCACTCCGCAGCTCAGGGCAATGACTCCCGTAATCACGGAAACCGCCGCCGCCGTAAAAACGGAGACGGCAAGCACGGGCTTGTTTTCGCACGCTTCCGTTCCCCTGCGGTTTTTCACGGGACGGAGAACGTCGAGTGCCGTGGACAGACAAATCTGTGCCGCCGAGAAAATCAATCCCGCGAACAACACGAAAAAGCTCTGTCCCGCACTAAGCCCGCACACGCCGGCGAGAACGCCCGTCCCCGCAATGACGGAGAGCGCGGAAATTCCGAAACAGAACACAATCTTCACCGCCACCAGCCTTTCGTAAGTCACGGGCATCGTGCGCAGAGTCTGCGCGAAATCGCCGTCACGGCTGACGTTGGAGGAAGAAAAGGTGTTGGCAAGCGAAGCGAACGTGCAGACGAAAAACACGGCGGTTTCGAAACCGCAATCCACGAAGACCATGAGTTTCAGCGCTTTTGTCAGCACGTCCGTGCAAAACCATACGGCAAACGGCAAAAGCACCGCCGCCGACAAAAATCTCACGGCGTAGGCGGGGGTTCTGAACACGGTGACCCATTCCTTGAAGAACAGCGCGACCGTGGGACTCTTGAAAGGATAGAGGGTTTTTCTGCGGGTACGCACGCTTCTTGCCGACACAAGTCCCGTGCGTGCCGCCGGTGTCATAAGGGCGCGGGCGCAAAGCAACCCTGCCGCCGTCAGCCCCGCCGAAAACAGCAAAGCCAATCCGACGGCTTTGCCGGCGTCGTCACCGACCAGCATATCCGCAAACAGACACGACGGAAACAGTTTGTCCGTTACGCGCGAGATTTCGCGCACGGTTTCGGCATTGAAAAAGAATTTTATTTCGCCCGTTGCCAGAAGTTCCGCAAGCCCTTTCAGCAGAACCCAGTACACTCCGAACAGCCCGAGCAGCAACAGCGTCGCGCACAGGAAAAACGCAAGAGGTTTCGAGTGCAGGAATCTCAACACGAAATACACGGGGAAAGCGAGCAGGCAACCGCCGCCCAAAGATATGAGAGGAAGAAGAAAAACGAGAACGACGGTCGCGCCCCAATAAACGGCGCCCTCGGCAAACTGCGACGCCACGGTGATATTCACCGGTACGATAATCAGAAGAAAATACAGCAGAAGTTTCAGATACAGTCCGAAAGCCTTTGAAAGCAGCACGACGTCCTTTCGCACGGGCATTGTCAGCAACATTTCGGCTTCGTCGGAGCCGAAAAACGCGCGCGTCACTTCCCTTGCGCCCGTGAAAACCCCGCCCACGAAAACCAGGGCGTAAACAAACGACAGCAACTCCGACGCGCGGGCAACGGTATCCGCGGTGCCGTTGATTTCCAGGTTGATATACAGTTCCGCAAGACTGTTTACGACAAGGCAGGACATAACCACGGAAACCGCCGTCAGCAACAGCGACGACGCAGTGGCGAAAACCTCAGACCCGCTGATACGTCCCGTGCGGAAACTCTCGCGAATATCCTTGTACACCAAGGCGGAAAAAACACTCTTCATTGTCTGCCTCCGCCCGACGTTATCGATTCGACGTATCTTCCGAACGCCTCGCGTCCTTCTTCCGTGCGCAAATCCATCTGTGCCGCGCAAGTTCCGTCGTGCAGAACGACAGCCCTGTCGCACACGCGCTCCACGGCGTCGGTGTTGTGCGTGGAAAACAACACACAACCTCCGCCGCTTGCGAAATCACGCATCAAATTCTCGGTGATGCGCAGAGAGGACGGGTCCAACCCGACGGTGGGTTCGTCCAGAATCCAGACTTCGGGAGAATGAATCAGACTGCCCACCATGCAAAGTTTCTGTCTGGTGCCGTGAGAATAGGAACAAATCTGGTCGTTGACAACGCCGCCCAGCCCGAAAACGGGCACAAGCCTGTCGAAAGCCGCGGAGCGCGCTTCGTCGCTCACTCCGTACATATCCGCCATAAAGGACAAAAATTCCGTTCCCGTCATGACTTCGGGAAGATAGTGACTGTCGCCTACGAAACCTACCGCGTGTTTTGCCCGCACGGCGTCGGACAGAATGTCGTGCCCTGCCACGGCCACTTCCCCTTCGTCGAAAGAAAGCACGCCGCACAGACATTTCAACGTCGTGGACTTGCCTGCTCCGTTGGAGCCCAACACCCCCACGACTTCGCCTTTGCGGCAGGAAAAAGTCACGTCTTGAACGGCGTAACTTTTCGAAGCGGCATACCTTTTGGAAAGATTTCTCACTTCTATCGCAAGCGGGGCGCCGACGGCAACCTTGGATTCGGGATTAGCTTTCGGGTTGATTCTCATATTCATTCTCCAAACACGACCGTTTTAGCATTATATGCCGCCAAACCCTTTTTGCCTCTCCCGCACGGTCGAATAGCGTGAACTGTAAATAAAGTTTGTTAATTATACACCTACGCGGCAAGGAAAGCAACTCTTTGCAACAACGCTACGATTTGACACATACTCTTTCATATAATATAATTGACACGAAACCGAATTTTGACACGGTAAATTTCATTCGGAGGATATATGAACAACGGAAAAGCAATCGGACTTATAGTCGCCCTTGCCGTACTTCTGCTCTTTTCAGCCTATTTTTCGGCAACCGAAACGGCGTTTACAAGCTACAACGCCGTGAGAATGAAAAAGCTTTCCCAAACCAAAAAAGCCGCAAGACTTGTGCTCAAAATGAGCGAAAACTACAACAACGTGCTCTCCACGCTGTTGGTGGGCAACAATATAGTCAACATCGTTGCCACCTCGCTTGCGACCATTCTGTTCACGTTCTGGTTTCAGGACACGGGCGTCACGATATCAACGGTGGTCATGACAGTATTGGTGCTGGTGTTCGGAGAAATCTCTCCCAAAAGCCTTGCAAAAGAGGCTCCCGAAACATTCGCCATGTTCGCGGTTTATCCGCTCTATGTCATTTCCATCGTGCTTGCCCCTCTCAACTTTCTGTTCAACCTTTGGAAAAAACTGCTGAACAAAATTTTCATGCTGGGCAAAAAACGTCCCGCCCTCACGGAAGAAGAGTTCCGCATCATGGTGACGGAAATCAAGGACGAAGGCGTGTTGAACGACATCGAACACGACATCATTCAGAACACCATACGCTACGACGACCAGATTGTCGGCAACGTCATGGTCAATGCGGAAAACGTCACGATAATCCGCGACAGGACGGACTCCGCGGCAATCAAGAAACTGTTTGAGGAAAAGAACTTTTCGCGCATTCCCGTGTTTGACGCAAGCGGAAACAAAATCGACGGAATTCTTTACCGCGCGGATTTTTACGAAATGCTGCTCAACGGCAGAAACGACGTTACGCCCCTTCTCAAACAACCCCTGCAAACCGTAAAGACGGAGAAAATCTCCGCCCTTTTCAAAACCATGCAGAAAAACAGAATCCACATGGCAATCGTCACGGAAAACGACGCTTTCGCGGGAATAGTCACCATGGAAGACGTGCTGGAAGAGCTCATGGGCGAAATCGCCGACAAATACGACCCGAAGAGCGAACCCCAGCCCGCCGTTTGATTTGCAAAGCCGCGGAAAAAACCGAATCGCAAAGGGGCGCGAACAAATCACGCCCCTTTTGTTTTGCGGCATCTAATCGCGCGGATTTGCCGATATACCTGTTCCCCTCATTTCGGTGCGTGCCCGGTTGGAGGTTGCACGCACCCTACTTCTTGCCGTTGCAAAACGCTTTCGTGCAAAGGCGTCATGGGAATGTTTTGCGCCCTGCTTTGTGTAATTCAGCAATTTTCAAGGCGCGTTCCTCTTTGACGAATGCCGTCGCATTCGCGTTGCTTGCGGAAATTTCGTTTTCAATGTTATATTTGTGTTTCGCGATTCTTGATTTTGTTAATCATCCATTATATAATTATTTACTGCCCTGTCGGTAAATTTCCATATCCGAATCGGCGGCGGCACACAAAGGGGAGCTTGCGATGAACAACGTCATTCTGAAAGTCACCGACGGCGATTTGTTCAATTTCTTCGACAGCGAGTCGAGGAAAAGCTTTATCATAGGCTCCAAACGCACCTGCGACCTGGTCGTCAAATCTACTTTCGTCGCCGCAGAGCAACTCCGTTGCATCTGCAAGGACGGCGTGTGGTACGTTGAAGACATAACCCCCGAAGGCTCAAAATCCGAAGTTCTCATCGGCGGCAAACGGTTCAGACGCCCCGTCGTCAGACTGGATAACGATATCGTCATAAGAAAGACGGGCGACAAGCGTTCCAAAGAAGGCATTCGCATCTCCGTCGTCAAAAAGATTTCCAGACGTCGCAGCGGCGGAAAAATCGATTTGACGCAGAAAACCATCACGGTCGTGGGGCGCAACCCATCCTGCGACATCGTTCAGGAAAGCCCCCTGGTGTCCGAAAAGCATTTCCGCATAATCTATGACGGCAAAGACTTTTTCATCGAGGATTTGCGCAGCATCAACGGCACATACGTCAACAACCGCAAGATACACCGCGCACAGCTCAAAGACTACGACAGAATCTCCATTCCGTCGGCGGCGTACATCTTTTTCGACAAAAAACTGCTCTTTTCGACTTCCGCCGCGGGCATTCAGATTGACGTCGCGGGCGTATCCAAGGAAGTGCCCGACCGCTATTCCGAAAAGGGAAAAGCCGTGCTTGTCAAAAACGTCACTTTCCGTATCAAGGCGGGCGACTTCGTCGCAATCGTCGGCGGAAGCGGCACGGGTAAATCCACAATGCTGGACTGCATAAACGGCATTCGTCCCGCAACGGGGGGCAGCATCTATTACGACACCAACAACTACTACGAGAACATACGCTCCTACAAGGAAGTCATAGGCTACGTTCCGCAAAAGGACATCATGCACGACGACCTCACCGTGGAAGAAGGACTGTTCTACACCGCCATGCTCAGAATGAGGTCCAGCATGTTCCGCGACGAAGTCAAACAAAGAGTGACGCAGGCAATCGCCGACGTCAGACTCACGGGGCGGGAAAAGGTGAAAATCTCCTCTCTTTCGGGCGGACAGCGCAAGCGCGTTTCCATCGCCATGGAACTGCTCTCCGACCCGAAGGTCATATTCCTGGACGAACCGACCAGCGGACTCTCCCCCGACCTCGACCTCGAAATGATGGAGCTTCTGCGCGAACTCGCCGGAAAAGGACGCACCATAGTCGTAATCACGCATTCCATGGAGAACCTGGACAAGTGCGACAAAATTGCTTTTCTCGGAAAGGGCGGCAGACTGTGTTTTTACGGCAGACACGACGAAGTGTTCCGCTACTTCAACCGCAAGAGCTATTCGCGCATATTCGCGGCTCTGAACGAAGAAAAAACCTGCGAATATTTCGAGAAGAAATACCGCTCCACGGAATATTACAAAAAGCTGTATGCGGAATTTACGGAAACGTACGGCGACAAGGACGGCGACATTCTGCCGCCCGTCACGCGCTCGGGGCAGGAAGCGGCTCCCGCGCAAAGCGCTCCTTCCGCAAACGAAGAGTCGGACGGCAACTCTCCCGCAACACGGCGGGGCGCGCGCAAAAAGGTGCGCAAGCCCTCCGAAACCGCGGCGGAGAACGTCGCCGCAGAGGACGAATCCGCGGCTGCGAGAGGGTCTTCTCCCGACGATAATAACGATGAGGCAACGCACGCGCCCATTCAAGACGAAGCCGAAACGACGGCTGAATCGCCGACTGCTCCGTTTGCCGAACGCACCTCTTCCGAAAACGTCACTCCAGAAGTCGAAGCCGCCAACCGTGCGGCGCAGGCGCACTACTCCGACGACGGAGTTTTCGACGTGATTCCCGAGTCCGACGACGCGGACGAATTCTATTTCGTGCCCGACGGCGACAGTGACGAAGCCGCGACCGATTCCGCGACCTCAGACACAGCAAGACAAACGGAAGAAGCACCCGGTGCCGAACAAGAACCGCAGGAAGAAAACGCCGCACGTTCCGCGCGCGCAACCGGCACACGCAAACGCGCAAACGAGTCCGTCCGCGCGAAAAAGAACGGAGCCGAAAGCTCCGAAAAGCCCAAATCCCGCAAAAGCGGCAAAGGAGAAACGAAATGAAACGAGTTCGGAGTTTCTCCCCAAAAACCAACCTCATACAGTTCAAGGTGCTGTGCCGCAGATACCTCAAACAGATAGTCACCAATCCGTGGGTCATCGTTCCGCTGCTCCTCGAAGCTCCCGTCATGCTCATCATCGTGTCGTTTGTCTACGAGGACGGTGCTTTCGAAGTGCCTCCGATGACGTCTGCGGCATCCAACACGACGCTCTTCCTGCTCGTTCTGGCGTCCGCGCTTATGGGATTGCTGAACAGTTACCGCGAGATATGCAAGGAGCGCGAAATACTTTCGCGCGAAGTTTTCGGCGGGCTGGACGTCACGGCGTACGCGCTGTCAAAAATCGCGGTGCTGGCTCTCGTCGGTTTCGTGCAAAGCATCATCATCGTGTTCGGAAGCCTGGTGTTCATAGACTTCTGTATGGCGCGCCCCGCGTACTCGCTGTTCTTTTATTTCGTGGCGGTGTTCCTCACCAACTATTCCGTCACGGCGCTGGGACTTTTGGTATCGTGTCTGCTCAAAAAGTCCGAAAGCGCCATACTGCCCGTGCTGGTAGTCATCATAGCACAGGTGGTCTTTGCGGGAGCGTTGTTGGAATTTCAGGCGCCCGTGAAATATTTCTACTACATCACGCCCACAATGTACGGCACGTCCGTGCTCGGCAACGTAATGGACATGAACGCGCTGGTCAGAATGCGCGAAATTTACGACTACAACATATATGCGTCGATTGCGCTCATGCTTTTGCTGACGTTCGTGTGCCACGCCCTTACGATAATAAAACTCAAAAGAGATTACCGCACGAAGGACTGACGTCTTTCACGCGACAGGAGACTTATGCTCGAACTCAAACAAATTTACTATTCCGTTCCGCAGAAAAACTCGGACAAGCGCAAATACATTCTTTCCGACATCAATCTGCAATTCCCGGACGGCACCACGACGGTCATAACGGGTCACAACGGAAGCGGCAAATCCACTCTCGTCAAGCTGTTGATGGGAATCGAAAAACCCGAATCCGGCAAGATACTGTTCAACGGTGAGGACGTCACGGACAAGAACGTCACGGAAAGGGCGAAAGAGGGCTTTACGATTGCCTTTCAGCAACCCGTGAGATTCAAGGGAATAACGGTCAAGAATCTTATAGATATGGCAAGCAAGAAGAACTGCTGCCCCAAAGACGCCTGCGAATTTCTTTCCGCGGTGGGACTGTGCGCCGTGGATTACATCGGCAGACCCGTGGACGACACCCTTTCGGGCGGCGAACTGAAACGTATAGAACTCGCCGTGGCCCTCGCCAAGGGCGGCTCCGTGTTCCTGCTCGACGAACCGGAAGCGGGCATCGACCTCTGGAGCTTCGACGAACTGGTAAAACTTTTCGACGCTCTCAAAGACAAGACCCTCATCATCGTGAGCCACCAGAACAGGATTCTGGAAGCCGCCGACCGCATCATAGTGCTAAACTCTTCCGAAAAACCGCTCTGCGGCACGCGCGACGAAATTCTTCCGCAAATTTCTTCTGGCGAGGGCTATTGCTGCAAAATCAGAAACAATAATTGAACGACTCCGCGCGACAAGGCGCGACAACTCAGGATATATATGGACAAAACAGACATCGAACTTCTGGAAAAAATAGCAGGACTGCACTCCATACCCGAAGGCAGTTTCAACATACGCAAAAACGGCGAGAGGCTCGCGGGCAATTCCACTTCCGAAATCGAAATCGTGCCCAAAACCGACAAGAGCGGCATCGACGTCATAGTCAAGGCGGGAGTCGTGAACAAGAGCGTGCACATTCCCGTCATTCTTACGGCAGGCAACTTCCACGACACCGCCTACAACGACTTTTACATAGGCGAAGGCGCGGACGTCACCATCGTGGCGGGTTGCGGCATTCACAACCCCGCAAAAGGCACCGCGGAACACGACGGCATTCACACTTTCCACCTCTCCAAAAACTCTCGCGTGAAGTATGTCGAACGTCACTATGCCCGCGGCAACGGAGAAAGCCGTCAGGTGTTCGACCCCGTGACTACGGTCTATCTGGACGAAGGCGCCTATCTCGAGATGGACACCACACAGATGGGCGGCGTGACCTATACGGAGCGCAAGACATACGCGGAAGTGGGAAACGGAGCAAAACTCATCGTCAAAGAAAAACTCTTTACGGAAAACGAGGAGAAAGCCATCTCCGATTTTTGCGTGGTGCTCAAAGGCAAAAACAGTTCCGCGGACATCGTCAGCCGCAGCGTCGCCCGCGACAAATCCGTGCAGGAGTTCCGCTCCGATATGCGCGGGGAAAACGAATGCTTCGGACACGTCGAATGCGACGGAATACTGCTGGACGGAGCACGCATTATTTCCACGCCAAAAATCGACGCGGCTAGTCCCGACGCCAGTCTGGTGCACGAAGCCGCCGTCGGAAAAATAGCGGGCGAACAGCTCGTCAAGCTCATGAGTCTGGGACTCACGGAAACGGAAGCGGAAGAAGCCGTCATCAAAGGGTTCCTCAACTGAACCGACGGCGTTTCCGCATTGAGCATTCGACGTTTTCCGTCGTTGGCTTCTGCGCAAACAAACGACTTCGGAACCCGCTTGTCTGCCGACGGTTTCACGCCCTCGCAAGCACCCCTCGGACAAGCACACGTCAAACAAGTTCAGATAATGCGGTTTTTTGCCTAACCCGTGCTTGCGGCAAGCGGCAACAGACGTCTGAAATTTCACACAAAAAACATAAAACGCGGGTTAAACCTGAAAATCAATAGGTTAAACCCGCATTTTTGTAACTGATTTGTTTTTTTACCTTTTGTTTCGGACAGCGTGCCGCGCCCGAAACGTGACGTTTCATCGAACGATTATGCTCTCTCTTTCCGCACCGACGGAAACGTATTTCACATAGACGCCGACGGCTTTTTCGATGTACTCCACATAGGCTTGCGCTTCCGCGGGAAGTTCTTCGAATTTGCGGCAGGCGCAGGTTGACTTCTTCCACCCTTTGAACTTGACGACGTGAGGCTTGGCTCTGTTCAACCTTTCGCCCATGGGAAATTCCGTGACGGTTTCGCCGTCGATTTCGTAGCTGTCGACCACGGTGATTTCGTCCAGCCCGTCGAGAATGTCAAGTTTCGTCAGCGCGATTTCGTCCGCCGCCTGGACGCGACAGCCGTATTTCGACGCCACGACGTCGAACCCCCCGACTCTGCGGGGTCTGCCCGTCGCCGCACCGTATTCGCCGCCCGCTTCGCGCAGTTCGTGCGCTTCCTGCCCGAACATCTCCGCGGTGAAAGGTCCTTCGCCGACGCAGGTGGAATAGGCTTTCATTATGCCCACGGTTTTGTCGATTTTGAGATTGGGCACGCCCGCACCCACGGGTGCGTAAGCCGACACCGTATTTGACGACGACGTGTAGGGATAAATGCCGAAATCTATGTCACGCAACGCGCCCAGCTGCGCCTCGAACATTATGCGTTTGCCCTGCTCTGCGGCTTCTGTGAGGTAGGCGCCCGTGTCGCAGACGTAAGGCTTGAACTGCGCTCCGTATTTTTCCAGCCACTCCAACATGCTCTCGACGGTGTATTCGTTGCCGGCGCCGTATGCGGAAAGACAGAGATTTTTCCAGTCAAGCACGGTTTCCAGCCTGGCGCGGAGATATTCGGGTTGCAGAAGGTCGCCCATTCTGACGGCTTTCTTCATGTACTTGTCGGCGTAAATCGGGGCAATGCCGCGGCGTGTGGAACCGAACCTCTTGTCGCCGAGTCTGTCCTCTTCCAGACAGTCCTGCTTCACGTTGTAGGGGAAGCAAATCACCGCCCTGTCGCTGATTTTCAGATTGTCGGGCGAAATGGCGACGCCGGCTTCACGCAAGCGCGCCGTCTCTTTTGCGAGGTGCTCGACGTCCACCACCATTCCGTTTCCCATCACGTTGACCTTGTCGGGGCGCAGAATGCCGGAAGGGAGAAGATTGAGCACGAATTTACCCCTCTCGTTGATGACGGTGTGACCCGCATTGTTGCCGCCCTGATAGCGGACGATTATGTCCTGTTCTTCGGAAAGCAAATCGACCATACGGCCTTTGCCTTCGTCGCCCCAGTTGATTCCGACGATTGCAGTAAGCATGTTTTCTCCTTGAAACGTCCCCCCGCGGGGACTTGCGGAATGCGATAACCGCACGCCGACGGCGTGCGCTGCCGCACGGACGGGAAACCCGTCAGACTGTGATTTTTGCGGAAGTTGAAGCGTCGGCTCCGTTTGCTTCCAGCAACGGCCACACCACTTCGGAAAGATATTCTTCGGTCTGCTCTTTTGCACAACCGACGAACTGACGTACGTCCATAATCGAATCCAGTTCCGCGCGCGTCAGACCGAAAACGGAATCCGCCAGAATCCTGTCCAGCAAATCGTTCTCGCCGCCCTGCTCCTTGACAACGGTTGCAGCGGCAACGGAATGCTTCCTGATGGCTTCGTGCAGTTCCTGTCTGTCGCCGCCCTTCTCCTTGACGCAGTACATCAGAATGTTTTCCGTCGCCATAAAGGGAAGTTCGCGGTTGAGGTTGCGTTCGATAATCTTCGGATAGACTTTGAGTCCGCCGATTACGTTGATGTAAAGCGACAGCACGGCATCCGTCGCGAGGAAGGCTTCCGGCACGGAAATGCGTTTGTTTGCGCTGTCGTCGAGGGTTCGTTCAAACCACTGCGTGGCCGCCGTGACGGCGGGATTGAGGCTGTCGCAGATGACGTATCTCGACAGCGACGCCATACGCTCGCTGCGCATCGGATTGCGCTTGTATGCCATAGCGGAAGAACCTATCTGTTTGCTTTCGAAAGGCTCTTCAACCTCTTTGAGGTTGGAAAGCAGGCGTATGTCGTTGGAAAATTTCGTCGCGCTCTGCGCTATGCCGCAAAGCACGGTCAGAACGTTATAGTCCACCTTGCGGGAATAAGTCTGTCCGCTCACGGGTACGGTTGCGGCAAAGCCCGTCTTTTCGGCAATGAGCTTGTCCAGCTTTTTTACCTTCTCGCGGTCGCCGCCGAAGAGTTCCAGAAAACTGGCGGCAGTACCCGTTGTTCCCTTGCATCCCAGCAGTTTAAGCGAAGAGAGCTGAAACTCCAAGGCCTCGAAATCAAGCATCAAATCGTTGAGCCAGAGAGTGGCGCGTTTGCCCACCGTGGTAGGTTGCGCAGGCTGATAATGCGTGTATGCAAGCGTCGCCGTGTCCTTGTATTTCTCCGCAAAATCCGCAACTCCCTTTATCGTGGCAAGCAGAAGGGAGCGAATCTGTTTGAGCGCCAGGCTCATGAGAATAATGTCCGTATTGTCGCCGACGTAGCAGGAAGTGGCTCCGAGGTGAATTATCGGTTTGGCTTTCGGACATGCCTTGCCAAACGTCAGGACGTGCGCCATAACGTCGTGACGAACCTCTTTTTCGCGCTCACGGGCATAGTCGTAATCGATGTCGTCGACGTGGGCTTTCATCTCTTCGATTTGTTCGTCGGTGATGGCGATTCCCAGTTCCTTTTCGGCTTCCGCAAGAGCAATCCAAAGCCTGCGCCAGGTGCGGAACTTGTAATCGGGCGAAAAAATGTGCTTCATCGTGTCGCTGGAATATCTCTCGCAAAGAGGAGAAACGTAAGTGTCCATAAACCCTCCGAACTTCCGCCGCCGCATGCGCGCCGCCGCGCGGAAAACAGTGCTTTCAACACGAAAAAATATACCAAATTCCGCGCACGGTGTCAAATAGACTTGCATTGTCACCTCAAAATAATTATAATGGTTTCAATCTCGGGGTTCCTTCGGGTTTTTCGGCGCGGGCCGGCAACGCCTTCCGCCCGCAAAGGAGTTTTTATGGTAATGCCTGACATGTTCGGTTGCATGGTGTTCAACGACCGCGTGATGAGTGAGCGTCTTCCGAAAGCCACTTACGCGGAGTTTACCGATTGCCGTGACAACGACCGTCCCCTCACTCTCGAAACCGCCAACGTCATCGCAAACGCGATGAAGGATTGGGCTATGGAAAAAGGTGTGACGCACTTCACGCACTGGTTCCAGCCCATGACGGGTCTCTCCGCGGAAAAACACGATTCCTTCATTTCCCGCGCCAAGGACGGCAGCGTGATTATGGAATTCAGCGGCAAGGAGCTCATCAAGGGCGAACCCGACGCAAGTTCCTTCCCCAGCGGCGGGCTGCGCGCCACTTTCGAAGCGAGAGGATATACCGCATGGGACCCCACGTCCTACGCCTTTATAAAAGACGGCATCCTCTGCATTCCCACGGCGTTTTGCAGCTATAACGGGCAGGCTCTCGACAAGAAGACCCCCCTTCTGCGCTCCATGGAAGCAGTCGACAAGCAGACCGTGCGTCTGCTCCGCCTCTTCGGCAGAAAGACGCAGAAAGTTTCTTCCGCCGTCGGCTCTGAGCAGGAATACTTCCTCATCGACACCAAAGTCTTCGAAAAGCGTCGCGACCTCATCTACACGGGCAGAACCCTGTTCGGTGCCAAACCTCCGAAAGGACAGGAACTCGACGACCACTATTTCGGCGCGATAAAACCCAGAGTCGCCGCCTATATGCGCGATTTGGACGAGGAACTGTGGAAAGTCGGCGTGCTCTCAAAGACCAAGCACAACGAAGCCGCTCCCGCACAGCACGAACTCGCGCCCCTCTACACCACCGTAAACGTGGCGACAGACCAGAACCAGCTGACAATGGAAATCATGAAAAAGGTTGCCTCCCGTCACGGAATGACCTGTCTGTTGCACGAAAAGCCCTTCGAAGGCGTCAACGGCAGCGGCAAGCACAACAACTGGTCGCTGGTGACCAATTTCGGTCACAACATTTTCGAGCCCGGCAAAAGCCCTTCCGACAATGCGCAGTTCCTCACCATCATGGCGGCAATGATTGCCGCCGTGGACAAGCACCAGGATTTGCTGCGCATCAGCGTGGCAAGCGCGGGCAACGACCACAGACTCGGTGCCAACGAAGCGCCACCCGCAATAGTCAGCATTTTCCTCGGCGACGAACTCACCGGGATTTTGCAGGCAATCGCCGACGGCAGAACCTATTCCAGACGCGCCGCTTGCGAAGTGGCAATCGGCGTGCACGTCCTGCCCAAGTTCGCAATGGACAGCACGGACAGAAACCGCACTTCACCGCTCGCTTTTACGGGCAACAAGTTCGAGTTCCGCATGTTGGGCTCCGCGTTCTCCATAGCAGACCCCAACACCATTCTCAACACGATTATCGCCGACGAGTTCGCCGATATAGCCGACGAACTGGAAAAGGCGGACGACTTCAACGCCTGTATCCGCGACATCGTCAAGCGAGTGATGGAAAAGCACGGCAGAATCATTTTCAACGGCAACAACTATTCCGACGAGTGGGTGAAAGAGGCGGAGAAACGCGGACTGCTCAACCTGCCCACCACAATGGACTGTCTGCCCCTTCTCGACTCTCCCGAAAACGTGGCTCTCTTCGAAAGGCACGGCGTGTTTACCGCGGCGGAGCTGACCAGCAGAAAGGAAATCTTAATCGAAAACTACTGCAAGCTCATCAATATCGAAGCTGATACAATGCTGAATATAGCGGTGAAAGACATTCTGCCCGCCGTTACCACTTACGAAAAAGAGCTTACGGACACCGTCAACGCGCTTCGCGACGTGGGCGTGTCGAAAGCGGCACAGCTGGGCACCGTGAAACGTCTCAATGCGTTGTACGCCTGCGCGCTGGACAAAATCACCGATTTGCAGGCGGCGGTGGAAGCCGCACACGCGGAAATCGGTTATGTGGAACGCGGATACGTTTACCGCGACAAGGTCATTCCGGCGATGAACGCCCTGCGTGCCGTGGCGGACGAAATGGAAACGCTCACGGCAAAGAAATACTGGCCTTTCCCGACATACGGGGATTTGCTCTTCTCCGTCAAGGACTGATTCCGCACGGACTTTCAATCATAGAAATCCCGCCCTTTACAGGCGGGATTTTCCATAGGAAAAACATTCCCGCATGCGGATTCCGTTCCGACGGGAACACACCGCCGCACCCCATGCAACGACGCCGCCCAGACAGTTTGACCGCCCCGCCGAAGCCCCGTATCGCAGTCCTGCAAGGCAAGTCCGCAGAAAGAAACGCCGCGCTCCGCTGTCGCGCTCATCAACCCGCGAACATGGACGTGAATATCGGACGATTGGCTATTGACATTCTCTTTCGCGCGCGATAAACTTATATCAAGAAAGACCGTCGGGACGTTTACACCGACAAATCATACGTTTAACGTGCCGTTTATGTTTGTCAGAGCATTTCTTCCGAAAGACAGGGAGCGCGTCAGGGAAATCTGTCTGATGACCTCTCCCTACAAGAAGCACCCCACAGAACGCAACAAGAATGCGGTGTGTGCCCTTTACAACGATTATTACACGGAATGCGAGCCCGACAACTGTTTCGTCGCCGTTGACGACGCCGACACACCCGTCGGATACATCGTATGCAGCACCTCCCCCGACGACTATCTCATGGCTATGAAAAACCGCTATGTCCTGATTGCTCAGAACAACAGAATAGCGGCGTCCGTCGAACAGGCGTTTACGGAATTTCTGCTCAAAAAATACCGCGCGCAGGGTTATACGGCGCATCTTCACATCAATCTCGCCGACGAAGGCAGGCACCAGGGGCTGGGCACCAGGCTCATGGCGGCACTCGTCAGACGGTTGCAATCAAAGAACGTCAAGGGCGTGATGCTCATCTGCTCATCAAAAAACGTCAATGCGTGCAGGTTTTACGAAAGGTGCGGCTTCAAACTGTTGAAAAAATTCTTCTGCTCCTGCGTTTACGGCGCGTCTCCCGACGAAATAGCGGCCAACGTCGCAAAAAATTCCCGCTGATTCCTCACTCATGGAAAAGACAAACGTAATGCGCGTACTCGACCGTTGCAAAGTACGCTACGAAAGCCATTGCTATCTTTCGGGGGAAGACTTCTCCCCCGAAAACGCTCCGAGCGGAGTGGAAGTCGCCGCCGTCCTCGGCATCGACGTCGCCCGCGTTTTCAAGACGCTGGTCACCGTGGGCAAAAGCCTGAACCATTACGTTTTCGTCATTCCCGTGGCAAGCGAACTTGATTTGAAAAAAGCAGCTTCCGCCGTCGGCGAAAAATCCGTGGAAATGCTCAAATTCGGCAATCTCCTTTCCGTCACGGGGTACGTTCACGGCGGCTGTTCCCCGATAGGAATGAAAAAGGCTTTCACCACCGTCTTCGACGTTTCCGCAAAGGAGTTGCCGACCGTGGTGTTCAGCGCGGGGAAAATCGGCTATCAGGTGGAGCTTGCGCCTGCCGACCTCGCCCGCGCGCTGAAATTCTCTTACGCCGACCTCACCAGATAGCAAAGTTTCGCTTGTCCGAATTTGCCTCCGCTTCGTTTTCCGTGCACGCCAGCTCCGCGTCTTGTCTGCCTTTCCGCCCGCTCCTGCGTTCCGCCACGTTTGCCTTCCTTTTCTCACCCGCGCTTCGGAAATCGGTTGTGTTTGTTTTTGCGTTTTCGTTGCCCGGGTGACGGCGTGGAAACCTCATTTCGGACAAGATTTTAAGTTAATAATACAGCTGTTGATTTTTTAACAAATATGTGTTAATATAATGTGTGCTTTATGAATTTCGGATTGACGTCTGCCATTCCGCCGCCTCTTTGCGGACGGTCGGATTCAGCGGATTACGGCCGCAAACAGGTGCGGCAAAGGAGGTTCGATTATGAAAGAATTCGAAAAGGTCGTGTCCCATTACGCTCCCTGGATGGACAAAATGAGCGAGGTATGCGTCAACTGCAACACAATTGACCCCTCTCTCTACACCAAGTACGACGTCAAGCGCGGTTTGCGTGACATCAACGGCACGGGCGTGGTTGCGGGGCTCACGGAAATCAGCGAAATCAACTCCCACAAAATCGACGAAAACGGAAACCGCGTGGAATGCGGAGGCGAACTCTACTACCGCGGAATCCCCATTCGCGACCTGGTCAACGGGTTTACCTCCGAAAACAGATTCGGGTTCGAAGAAACGGCATATCTGCT
The DNA here is from genome assembly GCA_944349635.1 of uncultured Clostridia bacterium. Lineage (GTDB taxonomy): Bacteria > Bacillota > Clostridia > Christensenellales > CAG-917 > Limadaptatus. The sequence continues at coordinate 61,239 of CALVNH010000006.1, forward strand.
CTTCTTCGGCAGATTGCCCGACAAGCGGGAACTCGCAAACTTCTGCAAACTGCTTGCCGATTACAGACGTCTTCCCGACAGTTTCGTGCGCGACATCATAATGAAAGCGCCCTCCACGGACATGATGAACGTCATTGCGCGCAGCGTGCTCACTCTTTACAGCTACGACAAGAACCCCGACGACACATCAATCGCCAACGTCCTGCGTCAAAGCATACAGTTGCTCGCGCAGTTCCCTTTGCTCTCCTCCTACGGCTACCAGGTTTACGCGCACTACCATTCGGACAGCAGCCTGATAATTCACAAGCCGAAGCCGGAACTCAGCACCGCAGAGAACTTCCTCCGCCTCGTGCGTGCCAACAAACGCTACACGGAACTCGAAGCAAAAACGCTGGATATGTGCCTCGTGCTCCACGCGGAACACGGCGGCGGCAACAACTCCACTTTCACGAATCACGTCGTCACAAGTTCGGGCACGGATACGTACTCTGCGGTAGCCGCTTCTCTCGGTTCTCTTAAAGGACCCAAACACGGCGGCGCGAACATCAAGGTTTCCAAAATGTTCGACGACCTCAAAGCCACAACTCCCTGCACGGACGACGCCATAAGGGATTACGTCGTGCGTCTGCTCGACAAACAGGCTTTCGACAGGGCCGGCCTCGTGTACGGAATAGGTCACGCCGTCTACTCTCTCAGCGACCCGAGAGCGGACATTCTGCACGAGTACGCCAAAAATCTGGCGGAAGCCAAAGGGCTGGAAGACGACTACAAGTACTACGAAAAAATGGCACGAATCGCTCCCGAAGTCATTGCGGAAAAGCGCAAGATGTACAAGGGCGTCAGCCCCAACGTGGACTTCTATTCCGGGCTCATCTACACCATGCTCAAAATTCCCACCGAGCTCTACACGCCTCTCTTCTCCGTGGCACGAATCGCGGGCTGGGGTGCACACCGCATAGAGGAACTGACGAACAACGGGAAAATCATTCGTCCGGGCTACACCGCCGTCGCACCGCGACAGGACTATGTGCCTCTCAAAGACAGAAAACAGACGCCTGCAAAATAACGCAAACGCGCATGACGCGGGACTAAACTCAAATTCAGGTTCATTCAAATCAAAAAAATCCCCGTTCGAAAACGGGGATTTTTTGTTTTCGGTACAAATCCTGCGATTGATTTCGCCTGCCACGGACACTTCCGCAAAGAACGCGATTTCGCAAGACGGAATCCGACCGGTTGCCCCGCCGGGACAAATCCCCGGATTCGCCGTCGCCTTGGTAAACAACTCCCGCAAAATACTCCGCGAAAAATTTTTTTGAAAAAGCTTCTCGTTTTCCCGCGCGCTTTCCGCGCCTTCGTAAAACGCAACGGCGAAAAAAAGCAATCAGAGAACTTCTATTTTGTCCCCCGCTCTTATGATTCCCTCTTCGACGACGGTTGCGAAAATGCCCTCTTTCGGCATTGCGCATACGCCGTACTTTTTCGCTATTTCACACCCCTGGTCGGCGTGACACTTTTTGCCTATCTGGCTGACTTCCAGCACCGCGCCGCCTATTTTCAGACGGGTGCCCACGGGAAGGACGTAAAGACATATCCCTCGCGTTGTGATGTTCTCAGCGAATTTGCCTTCGCACAACCCCACGACGTCCTTTTTGTCCGCCTTGAAGCGTTCGATGCTTTCGTAGGACAACAGGCTGATTTGTCTTTTGCCGGGGGCGGCGTGCGCGTCGCCTTTGATGCCGAAATCCTTTATGCACTCAACGTACTCGACGGGATGTTTGACGGTGCCTTTGATTTCGCTTATGTTTACCGCCACGACTCTGGCTTCACTCATAACACACCTCCCCGCTCTTCCCGCCGCTCTTTTTCACGAGGCGGACGTTCTCGATTTTCATACGCTTGTCCACGGCTTTCACCATGTCGTATACCGTGAGAGCGGCGACTGTCACCGCCGTCAGAGCCTCCATTTCCGCCCCGGTTTTCGCGGTGCAGTTCACTTCCGCCGCAATCTCCACTCCGTCCGCCAAAAACGCAAACTTCATTTTCACGCCCGACAACGGAATCTGGTGACACATCGGTATAAGTTCCCACGTCCTTTTTGCCGCCGTTATGCCTGCAACCAACGCGGTGTTGAGCACCTCGCCCTTTCTTCCCTTTCCGCTCCTCACGGCGGAAAGCGCCTCCGCGTTCATGCGCACTACGCCCTTTGCCACGGCAACGCGCGCCGTCGGCTCTTTTTCTGACACGTCAACCATCGTTGCAAGTCCGTTTTCGTCAATGTGAGTCAGTTCCACTTTCACCTCCGCGGAAGTTATCCGCCTATGCTCCCCATATCGTCCTGCTGCAACTCTCCGCGCTCTATGTTGTGAGACGGAGGTTTGGAGGCAATGCATTCCTTCAAAAACTTTTCGAGTGCCTCTCTGTCAACGAGATACGGCTTGACGTCGAAGCGCAACGCGCTGTGCAGACACGGCAACACGAGTCCCGTCGAAGTCAATCTCATTCTGTCGCACGACGAACAGAACTTTCTGCCCAGCGGCGAAATGAACCCCGCGCGGAAAGCGTCGCAAGCATAATACGCCACGTTGCCCTCCTCGCGGACAAATTTCATTCCGTATTTTTCCGTTATCTCCGCCGACGGGAGAAACCTCTTCTCGAAATAATCCGTCGTGGAAGCAAACGGCATGAGCTCGATAAAGCGCAACTCCGCCCCCACGCTCTGCGCAAATTCCGCAAGCGGCAGAACGTCGTCGTTGACGCCGCGTTGCAACACGGCGTTGATTTTGAGACGGAATCCGCAATCGGCGGCACACCGTATGCCGTCGACTGCCTCCGCGAGATTGCCTCCTCCCGTGATTTCGGTGTATTTGCGCGGGTCGAGAGTGTCGAGACTTGCGTTCACGCGCGACAGTCCCGCCGCCGCAAGTTTTTTTGCAAACTGCGGAAACAGCACCGCATTCGTGGTCATCACCGTTTCGCAACCCAGCGCGGAGATTTGCCCGACGAGTTCCGCGACACCCTTGCGCACCAAGGGCTCCCCGCCCGTAATACGCACCTTGTTCACCCCCAGCCCGACAAAGACTTCTGCCACGAAAGCCAACTGCTCAACGGTGAGCAAATCGGAGTGACGCAATTCTTTCACGGGTCGCGGCTTGCAATAGGCGCAAGCCAGATTGCATTTGTCCGTGACGGAAATGCGCAGATATCTTATCTCTCTGCCCAGTCCGTCTTTCATATCTCCACGATTTCTCCCAGTCTCTTTGCCGTGTAATCGCCGAATGCGAGCAACTTGTCTTTGAACGCGTCGGAACGTATGAATTCCAAGAACGCCCGAATCCTGCAATCTTTCAAATCTTCTTTCCTTATGAGGAAATCATACTCTTCGTCATAGAGCGACACGAAATCCAGTCCCAGACAGTTCGCCGCGCTGCCGACGCCCATGCCGACGTCCGCCGCGCCGCCTTCCACCGCCATACCCACGGCAAGGTGCGTGGAATACTCCTTTTCGTAACCGTGGATTTGTGCGGGTTTGTGCCCGCATTTTTCCAGCATATAGTCAAAAAGCAGCCTGGTGCCCGCGCCCCTCTGACGGTTGGCAAAACGCAGTCCCTTTTCCGCAATGTCGGCAACGCAGGTCACGCCGTGAGGATTGCCCTTCGGCACCATGAGCCCCTGCGTTCTGCCCACTCCCTTGACGAGCACCATTTTTTCGTCGGGAAAATACTTTTTGACGTAAGACACGTTGTATTCGCCGCTTGCGGGGTCGAGCAGATGAACGGGCGCGATGTGGCATTCGCCTTTCTGCATGGCGAAAATGCCGCCCATACTGCCGACGTGCGCGCTGCTGACGGAAATATGCTCCCCGATAACGTCTATGACCAAATCGTGACTGCCGATGATGACGAGATTCTTTTCGATTTGCGACAGAGGCTTGCGAAGTGAGATTTCCACCTCGGAACCTCCCTCAAAGCCCTCGGAATATCTGTCGACGTAAAGCAGTCCGTCGGCTTTCACGAGACTCATAATCTGTGCCGCACCCCTTTCGAGCGGCGTGGCAACCAGCTTGCCGCCCACTCTGCCCAAAGACATTCTCACATACTCCGCGTTTTTCAGAGAACTTACCACGTTCCTCGTCAGCACGGCTTTCACGCTTGCGGAATCTCCGTCGCAGTCAAGGGTCAGCATTTTCAGAATCACGGGTCTGGCAAACAACTCGAACACGAGATATGCCGACACGGGATATCCAGGAATGCCTATGACGGGTTTGCCCGCGGCGGAAGCCAAAATGGTGGGTTTGCCGGGTTTCACGGCAAAACCGTGCAGGAACACTTCGCCCGTTTCTCCCATTACTTCCACGGCGTAATCCTTGGTGCCTGCGGAACTGCCCGCGTTGACGATGACCATGTCGGTTTCGCCCAAAGCGACGGTTAAAGCGTCCTTTAACGCTGCTTTATCATCCTTTACCGTCGGATAACGCTTGCATACGCCGCCGCATTCCTCTATGAGCGCCTTGAACATTCTGGAATTGCTTTCCATCAGTTTTCCGTCGGCAAGCAGACTTGCGTCGTCCACCATTTCGTCGCCCGTGGCAATGACTCCGACCACGGGTTTTTTCCTGACGGAAATCTCCGCATTGCCCGAAGCGAACACCGCTCCGACGTCGACAGGACGGATTTTTCTGCCCGAAGGCAACACCATTTCTCCCGCGACAATGCTCTCTCCTTTGACTCTCACGTGCTGCCATTCGTACGCGGGCGCAACGACGGACACTTTGCCGTCTCCCAAATCCGTGACGTCCTCAATCATTATCACCGCGTCGAAACGCAGGGGCAGTTTGTTGCCCGTGTTGACGTAAACGAAATCCCTGCCCTCTTCCATAACGAGAGGGGTTTTCTCCGAAGCCGTCGCCGTGCGCTCCGCGCAAACGGCAATGCCGTCCATTGCCGCGGCGTTGAACATCGGGTCGCACACCTTGGCATAAACGGTGTCCGCGGTCACTCTGCCGAGGGCGTCCTCCGTGCGGACGGTCTCGCTGTCCGTGGTGATGTCGCCCAAAAAACCGATGTAGTCGGCAAATCTGGATAAATCGTTGTTCTGTATGTACGTCTTTCTCATATTCGGTAAATTTTAAGGCAATCTCCCCTGTTCACTCCCTCTTCGTAATCGGGAATCACGGCAAAGCCGTCGCACTGCGCAAGCACGCTCACCATACCCGATTTGTAAAACAACGGCTCGGCAAGAAAGCCGTCGTACTGCGCAATGAGTTTCACCGGCATAACGCAGGTGCGTCCCGCTCCGCCCGCGAAATTGACTTTCGCGCGGGCAAAGACGACGTTGCCGAATTCAGCCCCCGCAGCCTGCACGAATGCGCGCTCAAACACGAGTTTGAAAGAGGAAAACGCCGCCATAGGGTGCCCGGGAAGCCCAATCAGCAATTTGTCGCCGCATTTTGCCGCAAGCGTGGGTTTTCCCGGTTTCACGGCAATTCCGTGCAAAAACACTTCGCCGAACCCGGCGAACAGTCTTTCGGTATAATCCGCCGTTCCCACGGAGCTTCCGCCGCTCATCACCACTATGTCGGCGACGTCGAGAGCACGCGTGACCGCGGCTTTGAGCGCGTCGGGGTCGTCGTGACAGCGCTCCGCTCCCGCGAAATTCCACAGCGGAGTCGCCGCGTGCACGAGTTCCGCGTTGATGTCTCGCACCTTTCCCACGGGACAAGGGTCGGACGGAGCAACCAGTTCGTCCCCCGTGGATATGACGTAATAAGAGGGACGGGTCACAACGGAAATCCGAGTTATTCCCGCCGCCAGCAACGCGCCCTTTCCGCCCGCTCCGATTGTCTGTCCTCTGCGGACGATTGCCGCTCCGCGGCGGACGTCCTCGCCTTTGCGCGCCACGTTTTCGCAGACTCGCAACGGCTTTGTCAGCAAAATTTCCTTGCCGCGCCTTTCGGCGTCTTCAATCATCGCCACGGCGTCCGCACCCTCGGGCAGCATTGCCCCCGTCGGAACGTAAACGCATCTGCCGCCCCCCGCCCGATATATGTTCGGTTCGCCCATGACGGCTTCGCCGCACAAGTCGAACACGGAAGGACCCGCAACCGACGCGGCGTTGGTTTCGGCACTGCTCACCGCGTAACCGTCCACCGTGGAACGGTCGAAACACGGAACGTCCTCTTCCGACGCGACGTCCTCCGCGCAGATTCTGCCCACGCTGTCGCACACGGAAATCATCTCCGTTCCGAGAATCGGACCGAAGGCCTCCGAGACCGCTTCCACGGCTTTTTCGTATGGTTTGACGTTAATCATGCCGCGCACACTCTCCGTCGTTGCCGCAAAGTATGTTCACGCCGTGTATGAGCGGTCGGACGGCAAATTCCAGATTTTCGGCGCACGCTTTCGGAGAACCGGGCAAATTGACGATGACCGTCTTTTTCCGAATCACGCACACACCTCTTCCAAGCATTGCTCTCGGCGTGTATTGCATGGAATTGAATCTCATTGCTTCCGCAACTCCGGGAACGTTTCTCTCCGCCACGGCAAGCGTGGCTTCGGGCGTGACGTCGCGCGGAGAGAACCCCGTGCCGCCCGTTGTCACGACGAGATTCACTCCTTCGTCGGAGAGCCGCACGAATGCGGCTTTCAACGCTTCGGAATCGTCCGGCAAAAGCAGACGTTCCACGACATCGAAGCCGTTATCCGAAAGAACGGACGCGCATACGCCGCCCGATTCGTCCTTTCTCTTTCCTTCATAACCGGAATCGCTGACAGTAATGACCGCCGCAGTAAGCATATCAACCTCCCGATGCGGGCGACATTATGAGCACGTTGTCGCCGTCGTGCAGTTTGGTTCTGTACTTTTTCAGATTGTTGAAATTGACGTCGTTGATTATGACAATGGAATTTTTCAGTTCCTTGACGGAATAAACGGGGTTCATTTCGTTCAGTTTTCTGAAAAGCTCCATTATGTCGGCGGCGTCGATTTCGCACTCTTTCATTTTGTAATTGAGACGGTACAGCCCGAAAAATTCCACCTTGACCATCAGCTCTCCTTTGCCGCGCGAGCGGGGCGTCTTCTCTTCTTCATTCTGTGTTCGAACTCGCTTTCCAACTCCCTCGAACCTATGTCGTCAAGATGAGCTATGCCGTAATAGAGCAAAGTAGACTTCTTGACAAACCCGTTCTTGTCCCAGCCTCTGCCCCTGTAAAACTGTTTTTTGAGCGCGGCTTGCGGCACTTTGGTGCGCTTGTCACCCGGAATCTGCTCCTCGTCGGTGAGCCTGCGCGGAAGTTTGTCGTCCTTTGCGGTGATGCCGAGACGCTGGTTTATGGAGCGTTCCAGATTGAATCCGCGGGCACCGATTTTCATCAAATCGCCCATGGTGAGACGCATGCCCGTCGCCGCGTGCAACGCCACGGGGTGAGGCAACATCGTGAAAAGATTGACTTTCAGCATGCCTGGCAATTTGTTGGCGATTTTGAGCACTCCTCCGAGATACGGCAAAACGCCGTTGACCGCCTTCGACAGGAACCAGTTGGGCTTCCTGAACAGGAAGGGCGGGAAAAACGCGTAAGTGGTGAACAGACAGTTCCCTCCCGCACTGACTGCCTCCATGAGATTCTGAAACATAATGGCAATCTGCGCTTTGCCGTGTTTTGTGTAAGGATTGATGGTGAGCCCCAGCCCCTCCACGACGACTTCGTAACCTGCGTTGAGATGGCACCCGCCGCGGTTGGAAACGGAATAGCCCAAGCCCTGACCGACTGCGCCGCGGGGCTCGTAGGCGGACAGTTCCATTCCCTTGACCTGAATGCAGTAATCCTCTCCGCCGAACTCCCTCATCAATTCGCGGGAGCCGTTGGCGAGTTTGTCGCCCACTTCCGTGGAGCGGAAGGCAATCTCGTGAAGAATCTGCGAGATGTTGTCGGTCTTGCCGAAGTGCAATCCGCTGTCCCAGAGTTTGTTCTCGTTCAGCTCCATCGCAAAAGCAATCGTGCCCGACGCCGAAATGGTGTCCATTCCGAGTTCGTCCATTTCGTAGTTCCACTTTATGATGTCGTATAGATTGTCGTTGAGAATGTTCGCGCCCATGAGCCCCATGATTTCGACCTCGGGACCTTTGACCGTCATGCCGTCGAGGTCCACGACGCGGGCACACTGTATGGGGCAAGTCAGGCAGCCCTTGTTTTTGATGAGATACTTCTCCGCCATCTCCTCGCCCGTAATGTTTCTGTAATGCTCGTACCTGCCCGCGGCGAAATTGCGCGTCGCGAGAATGTTCTTCTGATTCATCGACGCAAGCAACGCGGCTGTGCCGAGTTTAGGCAGTTGCTCTCCCGTCAACGGGTGGGAGCGCAGAATCTCCGTCCACTTGCACTTTATTTCACGCAGGCGTTCTTCGTCGTAATATTCCAGCATTCCCGTGCCCGTCGCCACCACGGCTTTGAGATTTTTGCTTCCCATCACGGCACCGATTCCGCCTCTGCCCGCCGCCCTGTCGTCGCTGACGGCGCAGGCATACCGCACGAGATGCTCTCCCGCCGGACCGATGACGAGTTTGCTCCCCCTGCCGCCGATTGCCTTCTGCGTGTCCATGGTCAGCATTCCGCGGAATTTCTCCGCGTCCTTGAACTCGACTCCGCGCGCCGTGATGTCGAGATAAATGAAGTTCGGGCTCTTGCCCGTGATAATCACGGCGTCGTAGCCCGCCCTTTTCATCGCCATGGCGAACCCGCCGCCGCAGTTTGAAGAAGTGAGAATCCCCGTAAGCGGCGACACCGCGCTGACGTTGAAACGCGACGACGACGGACACCCGGTACCGTTCAGGGGTCCGCTGGTTATCACCATCACGTTCTCTTCGCCGAGAGGGTCGATGGGACCTTTGATAAAATCGTTCAGAATGCGTGCGGCGAGAATTTTGCCGCCCAGAAACTTTTTCCTGTCCTTATCGCTGACGGGATATTCCTCCCAGGTCTGCTTTGTCAAATCGATTTTGATAACCCGTCCGCAATATGCACCGTATTTAGTAGCCATTTTTCCCCCAAAAGCCGCTTCCGCGGCGACCACTTGCACATCTAACGTGCTTCAACATCTGTCTAATATAATTATATTATCACACGCGCGTCCGTTTTTCAATACGCAAATGCCGCGCACGTTCCGCAAGCCCGCCGAATCGCCGCCGAAAGCCCCGGCCGCCCTTTTGCCGTATTGACAAAAACGCTCCGCGAAATGTATAATCTTTAATAACGGACAGGGGGATTTTATGACGGAACGGGAATCCGAAAAGCGCAATATCGGCGCTATCACCGTGGAAGAACAGTTGCTTCTCCGCAAAAAAACCGTCTTTATCGCGGGTTGCGGAGGATTGGGAGGCTTCTGCGCGGAACTGCTCTTCCGACTGGGGTTGGGAGCCCTCGTCCTGTGCGATTGCGACGTGTTCGAGGAGAGCAACCTCAACCGTCAGCTTTACTGCAACACCACCACGCTCGGCATAAACAAAGCCGTTGCCATTTCGCGTTACATTTCCAAAGCCGCCACTTGCGAAGTCAGACACTTCGCCGTGAAAATCGACGATTCCAATTCCTACGACCTTATCCGCGACTGCGACCTAGTGATAGACGCGCTGGACAACGTGGAAACGCGTTTCGAACTCCAACGCGCCTGCCGTCTGCGCGGCATTCCGATGATTACGGGCGGAGTCACCCACTGGTACGGTCAGGTTTCCACAATTTATCCGGGCGACGACTCCCTGGACAAAATTTACGGAAACTCTCCGTCACAGAACAAACCCCCCGTGCTCGCATTCACGGCGTGCAACATTGCTTCCTGTCAGGTAGCGGAAGCCCTCGGGGTTCTTCTCGGCACCCCCAAACTCAGAAACAAAATGTTGGTCGTGGATTTGTACGACTTCACCACGAAGATACTTCCCCTGCAATGAGCACGCTCCCCCGCGGAGCACGAAAGGAGGGACTATGGCATACGTTATCGACAAGGAAAAGTGCGTGGCTTGCGGCTACTGCAAGTTCCTGTGCGCGCTGGGCGCCATCGAGGAACGCCGCGAAAACGACAGAGATTATTTTGAAATTCTCCCCGATAAATGCGGCAGTTGCGGACAGTGTGCCGAGGGGTGCCTGGTGGACTGCATTCGCCCCGAAAAAGGTCAACGCAAAATCCGCCACGTCAGCATAGACAGCGCAAAATGCATTGGCTGTTCTCTGTGCAAACGCAACTGCCCCGCAGACGCCATTGAGGGTATAATCAAACAGCCTTTTACCATCGTGGAAAGTCTCTGTATCAAGTGCGGGCTTTGCGCCACAAAATGCAAAAAGGACGCTATAGTCATCAAATATGCAGATTAAACCTCTTTTATTGCAAAAAAGCGGCGCGAACGAATTTCCCGGAATTTCGCGTTTACGCTTCCCGCATAAAGGTTGAACCCGCACTTTTGCACGCTTTCTGCAGAAACTTCAACGGCGGCGCGCGTCCGTCACGCGAAACAAAGCGACTACACTTCCCTTTCCCGCACTCCATCGGTTTTTCCGAGGTGTAAAAACAGAAATAATTTAACGGCGATTTCGATTGACAAAAATTATACGAAACAATATAATCTAATAGCGTTGCGACAAGCTGTCGGGATTCTCCGTACGCGATAACGACGAGCGCAACACACAAATATCTTGCACATTCGCTGCTATGGCTCAGTAGGTAGAGCACATCCTTGGTAAGGATGAGGTTGAAAGGTGGACGCTTCGCAAGCTCCGCTACACCTTGTGCCCTCACGGCAACACACAAATATCTTGCACATTCGCTGCTATGGCTCAGTAGGTAGAGCACATCCTTGGTAAGGATGAGGTTGAAAGGTGGACGCTTCGCAAGCTCCGCTACACCTTGTGCCCTCACGGCAACACACAAATATCTTGCACATTCGCTGCTATGGCTCAGTAGGTAGAGCACATCCTTGGTAAGGATGAGGTCACCGGTTCAAATCCGGTTAGCAGCTCCACAGAAGCCCGCTTGAATCAGCGGGCTTCTTTATTTGCGCAAACAAAAACAGCGTGCTTATTTTCTCTGCGGCATTAGTATTTGCGGTGTGCCATGCGTTGGTTATTGTCCGTT
>CALVNH010000007.1 GCA_944349635.1 uncultured Clostridia bacterium
CGACCTGAGTCTGCCTGCGTTTTTACCCCCTGCCGGCGTTACCAAGGAAGTGTGCATATTGACACAATGCTATTCTTATGCTACATTTACAACAGATGGAAGATTTACAACACATTTTCACGCGCTGTAAACCCGTCTCCGAAACCGGGAGAGGACTACTCACCCGTTTTTTTTACTCATCGGAACGGTGTGACGCACGGAGGACAATATCCGCCGCCGACGCGCACGAATATTGTGTAAACTTTCTGTTAAGGAGGTAGAATTATGAAAAAGACTATCGGACTGATTGTATTGCTTATCGCACTCTCGGTCTGTGTGGTGTCGCTTGCCGCCTGCGACCCCGGCAGCGGCAATCAGGCCACGCCGCAAAGCATTCAGTTCGAAGACAAGGACGGCGCGGACCGTTCGACTTACTGGGACCTCGGCACATTCCCGTACGGCACCGCCTATGAGGACATTTTGCCGACTTTCAAGGTCAACCTGTGTTATTCCGACGGCTCGACAAAGGAACTTGCCGCGGGCGACTACACCGTCTCGTACAAGTTCGATATATGGGAAACTCCTCTTGCCGCCATACCCGCCGTGCCCAAAGGCGGGTTCTATCAAATAGTGTTCGAGAAGGACAATTTTCAGGCGAGAATTGTTTTCATAATTGACAAAACCGCCCGACCCGGATGCGAATTGATTCTTAAAAGGAACGCATGGAGTTACAATGAAACTCCGCCTAAAATGAGTGTGACCAACTACACTGCCACCGAGGATGCCGCTCCCTTATATTACGCCGTTCCCAAAAAAGTTTACGACGATCTTACCGACGTGCAAAAGGTCGAATATTGGAATCATCTGAATGACTCCGCCATTATGCTCGGCGATTACGCCAAAGGGCTCTCCGCCGGTCAGTACTACGCGTTCGCCGTCGTTCCCGGCGACGACGTTGCCTACACCGAAACCCACACTCCGATTTCCGACGACGTGCTCTTCACCGTCAACAGAACTGCCATATCCAAACCGTCGCCGAAAGTCGCCGATTCCGTGGTTTTGGATGACGGCAGCATAGTCGTGTACAGCAACGACGAAAACGCCGCATTCGATGTCATTCTGGAAAATTTGCGCTACGATGACCCCGAAACGGAAATCAGCAACATTACCTATGTGGTATCCATATCAGCCGAAAACAGCGGTGTTCCGCTTGAACTCGGCGTAGATTACAATTTCGGATACAGTCATCACAGCGAATACTATACGTTCTCGTTGTTCGGACACGGAGATTTCACGGTTACCATTGCACCCAACACAAACGGTTACTGCTGGGACGACGGTACCACTGACCCGGTCTCTTGCAGTTTCAAAGTCCTAAAACCGTAAAAGAGCCTGAACAACAATACAGACAGACTGTTGCGGTTTTACAAACGAGGGGCATACGCAATTTGTCCAAACCGTCATAGAATGTGTGTCAGGCGGACTGCCCCGCGCACATGCAATTTCAGCGGTGCCCGAAAGCGGCGAGCTGGACCCGGCAGCCTTTCGTGCGGCTGCAACATTGTCGTCGACGCAGAATTCATGGGCGCGGAGTTGAAGTCGAATGCCTTTTCAATTCGATGATATCTCTGCGCCTGTGCAAAATGTGCCCTGCTTGCCAAACGAATATCTCAGACGCAACTTTGCCGCTTTGAAGTGTTTTTTAACGGGTCAGGAAAAACACTTTGTTGAAAATACCGACGGGACTTGTGAAATCCACAAACGGAAAGACTTTCGTTTTATCCTATTCATAGCAATGAAAAATCCGCCGCAAAAACGGCGGATTTTTTGAAAACGGTTATGATTCCGCGCTTTCGAAAATCGTTTGCGCCTTACGCACGAAGCGTCGATTACAGACGCGCGGCTATGGCTTCCAGGAATTCCCTGCTGTCAAGAGCCTTGACGGTCACGCCTTCGAGAGAGAACATCCCGGCGAGGTCTTTTGTCATTTCTCCGCTCTCTATGGTGTCGAGGGTGGCCTTTTCCAGCTTGTCGGCAAAAGCGGACAGCTCCTTGTTGCCGTCGAGTTCGCCGCGTTTGCGCAGAGCTCCCGTCCAGGCAAACAGCGTGGCAACGGAGTTGGTGGAAGTGCTCTCGCCCTTCTGATACTTGCGGAAATGCCTTGTCACGGTTCCGTGAGCCGCTTCGTACTCATAGGCACCCGTGGGCGAAACAAGCACGGAGGTCATCATGGCAAGCGAACCGAAAGCCGTTGCGACCATGTCGCTCATAACGTCGCCGTCGTAATTTTTGAGTGCCCAGATAAACCCGCCCTTGGAGCGCATAACGCGCGCGACGGCGTCGTCAATCAAGGTGTAGAAATACTCGATGCCGGCAGCCTCGAACTTTTCCTTGTACTCGTTGTCGTAAATCTCCTGGAAAATGTCCTTGAAAGTGTGGTCGTAAATTTTGGAGATGGTATCCTTTGTGGAGAACCACAAATCGGTTTTGGTGTCGAGAGCGTAATTGAAGCAGCTTTTCGCAAAACTCCTGATGCTGGCATCGGTGTTGTGAATTGCCTGCAAAATGCCGCTCTTTTCGCCGAAATCGAACACGGTCTTTTTGTCATCGCCGCAACTGAGCTCGGCCTTGCCGCCCTTGACGGACAATTCCACACCCTTGTAGACGTCGCCGTAGGCGTGACGGGCAATGACAATGGGTGCCGTCCAGCCGGGGACAAGAGGCGTGATGCCTTTTACGAGCACGGGAGCACGGAACACGGTGCCGTCCATGAGAGCACGGATTGTGGCGTTGGGGCTTGCCCACATCTTTTTCAGACCGAACTCCTCCACTCTGGCGGCGTTGGGGGTAATTGTGGCGCACTTGACGCCGACGCCGTATTTAAGGCACGCCTGCGCCGCTTCGACGGTGACTTTGTCGTCGGTGGCGTCGCGGTTTTCCAACGACAAATCGAAATAAACTGTTTTGAGGTCCACATAGGGAGTAATGAGAATTTCTTTCACCCACTTCCAGAGGATACGGGTCATTTCGTCTCCGTCCATTTCGACGAGAGGGGTTGTCATTTTGATTTTATCCATAATTCACCTCACGGTGAAAAAGTATATCACAAAAGGCAGCGTTTGGCAAGAACTTCGACGGGCGACGGAAAAACAAGCCTAGAAAATGCAGGAAGCAATCTTCGAGAACCGACATCTTACCCGAAATTTTCCGCGGAAAATCTGCCCTTGAAACGCATCGGTTTTCGGGACGCGGAAAAAATGTGCTCTTTCCCGAAAAGCAAAATCATGACTGAACCCGATGTTTAACTTCGCTTTCTGCCTGATAAAGCGCTCTTTGGTTTATTTACGTATTTTTCCGCCGTGTTTGTATCGCGAAAGAACCGCCGACTTGAATACGGTGACGGAGGATTTTTCCGCCTTGCGTCGCAACGCGTCCTTCACCTGGGCTTCCAAAAGTTCTCCGAACTCTATGCCGACGGGACGGAAAAGATAAAACGCCAGAGATCCCGGAATGGTGTTGATTTCGTTGATGTAAACCTTGTTGCGGTTCTTGTCCACGAGAAAATCCACCCTCACGATTCCGTTCAACTCCAATTCGCGGTATACCCTCTCAGTGTTGGTTCTGACAACGGCGTTCAGATATCCTATGTCGGCGGGCACGACGTGACCGCCGCCGCTCATTTTTCCGTTGTCCATATATTTGTCCTCGAAAGTCAGCACGTCGCCAGCACCCAGGGGTTGTTCCGTTTCGGAAACGACAATTTCGTTGCCTCTGCGAAACGCGGCGCAGTTTACTTCCGTGAATTCGACTAGTTTTTCTTCCACAAGAATCTTGTCGTCGAAATGACAGGCGGTTTCCAACGCATCGGCAAGCCCTTCTCTGTCCTCTGCCACCCTGATGCCTATGCTGCTGCCCTGGCAGGCGGGCTTGACTATGAGCGGATAGTCGAGATAGGATTCAAGGTGCAACAGCAATTTTTCCCTGTCCTCCTCGAACTCCCTCCTGAAAACCACCGTATGCGATATTACGTTCATCAACATGTTTTCGAATATGCATTTGGAGACCACCTTGTCCATGCCCACGGCAGAGCCCGTGACTCCCGAGGAGCAATACGTCAGGTTGTTGAAGTCCAAAACCCCTTGCAACACGCCGTTTTCGCCCTCGCCGCCGTGACAGCACAAAAAAGCCAAATCCGGTTTGAACTCTCTTTTGAGTTTGTTTTTCTTTACGGAGCAGAAAGTACCGTTAATCAGAACGGTTCTGGTGTGTTTTTCGGGACAAAAGGGCGTGAAAGCGTCCAACTCTCCGACGCCGTCGATGTAAAAGTCACCCTCGTAAAGATAAACCGGCTCCACGTCGTATTCGCTCTCCGAAAACTGCGCAAGAGTCTGCATGGCCGTAATTACGGAAATGTCGCTCTCCAATGACCTGCCGCCGAAAATCAAAGCTATTTTTACGCTCATCGCACCCCCCCACAATCCACAACGCCCGTTCTCGGCGCACCCTGTCGCCCTACTCGTCGTAACAATCGGGCAAATCGTTCAGGATGAGAAGAACGTCCCCGAGATGCAAAATTCCGTTGAACGCCCGCTCAGCCTCATCCAGGGAAGAAAAAACGTAGGTTTCTCCGCCGAATCCGCCTTCTTTCAATCCTCTGCCTATCGCCGCCGTCCTCTTTTTTCCGACCAGCATAACGACGTCCGCCGTGCGCGCCAACGCCGCACCGAGTTTGAAATTCTCCTCGTTTTCGGAGTCGCCGAGTTCCACCATTCCCGGCGTGAGCACCACTTTTCTTCCCGCAAACAGTTCCAGCACGTCGAGAGCCGCCGCCGCTCCGTCGGGATTCGCATTGAAACTGTCATCGATTATTTTTATGCCGTTTCCTTCTATAAGTTGCAGACGGTGAGGCGTGGGCTCCAACTCGTAAACGGCGTTTCTGATTTGTTCGGGAGAGACACCCAATCTGTACGCCATTGCCGCCGCCAGAGTTATGTTGACAATGTTGCGCACGCCCAACAGCACAGTGGAACACTCTATTTCCCTGCCGAACAGCGACAGCGTGAATACGCTTCCGTTTTCGCATACCGCAATGTCGGAACATCTCACGGGAGACGTTTCGCTCTCTCCCGCGAGAATGATGTTCATGTTCTTGTCGTCGCGCACTTTTTCATAGCGGATAAGCGCGTCGTTGACGACACAAACGCCGTCCTCGGAACGGATGTCCAGAACCCGCAATTTTTCGGCGGCAATGGCTTCCCTGCTTCCGAAGGTCTGAAGATGTTGCTCGTTTATCGCCGTGAGCACGGAATGGGTGGGCCGCACTATTTTCATGAGCTTCTTTATATCCCCCGTTCTTCGCGCTCCCATTTCCGCGATGAAGACGTCGTGCGTGGAATCAAGATTTTTCACCGACTTCGCTATGCCCATGGGAGTGTTGTAGCTTTCGGGAGTCGCAAGCACGCGGAACTTTTCGGAAAGCATGGCACAAAGAATGTTTTTCACGGAAGTTTTCCCGCAACTTCCGGTGACGGCGATTTTGATAAGGTCCGGCCTCGAAGCGAGAATTCTCGCGGCACGACGTTCGTACCGCGCGTTGTTTGCACGTTCGAAAACATTGATTGCCGCAAGCGTCGCCGCAAAAATCAAAGGATAAAACAGCGAAAGTCCGAAAAACGACAGATACCTCAGATACGAGTCCGCCGCATAACCGTTCACCGCCATGAGGGCAAGCGTCACGCACGCAGTCGACACGCACGCCACGGCAAAAAACGCGCGGACGGCGCGTTTGGTGTAACGCAGCGGTTTCTTCTTTGCGGGCAATTCCTCCACGAAATAGAGAGCCAGTTCCGCCACAAAGAAAAAAAGTCCCGTCAAAAAGCCCCAAAATACCCTTGACTGAACGAAATAGAATCCGCCCCACGCCGCTCCGAACACGGCAATGCACACCAAGTCGGTGAGATACGCCGTTCTCACGCGTTTTGCAGTGAATATTTCTTTCACTCTGTAGTTGTCCTGCTGAACGGCGTACACGTATGGACGTGCCATAAAGAAGGCAACCGCAAACGTCAGCAATACGAAAAACCAATCCCCGCGCGCAAGAATCATACGTCCTCCCGAACCGAGAAGCAAACTTAGGTTTTCCTTCTCATTCGGAACATTATATTGCGGAGTGCCGCGCAAGGTTACTTGCGCTCGGACAAACGCGACGGCCCTGCCTCACCTGCTACGGGGAAAACGCCGTTCAGAAAAGCACGGAACACCGTCAGGAAGTTGGCACTGTCTTCAAGGTACGCGAAATGTCCGCCTTTAAGCCAGAATACATGGGAATCCGCAATGCCGCGGTTCAGTCTTTTTGCCATATACGGCGGAGTGTCCGTGTCGTTTTCTCCCCAAAACACGGCCACGGGACAACGGATTTTTTTGAGCAGGGGCGTCTGGTCGTAATTCACCACGTTGCAAAATGTGGCTTTCATGACGGGCGACAGCCTGCGGTAGTCCTCCGACCCTTTCAATCCGTTTCCGCCCAACTTTTTCAGCAGTTTGTGCAACGCAACTTTGACGTAATAGCCCGCCCCGCGCCTCGGTTTCAGTCCCGCGCTGTCGACAAGCGCGAGAGCTACGGTCTTTTCGGGGTGCTTTGCCGCGATTTCCATGGCAACCCGTCCTCCGAAACTGTGTCCCGCAAACACCGCCTTGCGCACACCGTTTTTCTCCATGATTTCCACCACGCCGTCGGCATAGTCGGAAACCGTCAAAGGGGTTTCGGGCTCTGGCGTTAGACCGAATCCGTAAAAGTCCACCAGAATGCCGTCGTATGAGTCTTTGAGATTTTCCGCGCAAAATAAAAAGGCGGAAGCGTCACCGCCCCAGCCGTGCAGATATATCACCGTCCTTTCCTCTTTTGCGTCGGAACACGCGGTTATCGTTTTATAGTGCAAGAGCCTCCTAGACGTCCAGCCACATCACCAGAGCGTCGTACATGTTGTTGTAGTACCTCTTACGTATTCCGGCCGCCTTGAATCCGAACCCCTCGTACATGGATATTGCGGGCAGATTCGTGGTTTTAACTTCCAAAGTGACGTGTTTAACTCCCTTTTCGCGCGCTTTTGCCAGCAACGTCGCCATAAGGAATTTGCCTATTCCTCTGCCGCGTTCGCCCTTTTTCACTGCGATGTTGGTAATGTGAGCCTCGTCCAGCACGGTATGGAAACCGCCGTAACAAATCACCTCGTCGCCTCTCGTACCAACAATATATGTCGCGTCCTCGCAGTTGAGTTCGGGAATGAACATATTTTCCGTCCACGGCATGTCGAAAGCCTCTTTCTCGATTTCCGCCATCTGCCGCAGATGTTCGAATCGCAGGGGTTCAAATCTCATCTCTGTTCCTCTCCGCCTGCGACTTTCTCATATAATAAGGACGGAAAACATCCGTGAATTCGCCTCGCTCCGCCTTGCGAAGAGCTATTTCCGCAAAAACATCCGCCGTAGGTCCGAGAGGTGAAAACAGGAATTTCTCGCCCCTCTTTTCGGCTTGCGCGCGCTCCTCCGCCGTCAGGAAGAAATCCTCCCGCACAGACCCGTTCGTGCAATGTGCGGCATAAAGATTGCCATGCCCCGCTTCCACCGCGGCGGTGACGTCCTGTCTGCCGTGCGAGATTATCTCGAAAGCCGTGACGGCAATCCTTTTCGCGCCCGTGGCCTGGCAGAATGCCGTTGCCGTTGCGGCTCCTATTCTGATGCCCGTAAACGACCCCGGTCCCGTGACGAGAGCCACGGCGTCGACTGATGAAACGTCCGTGCCCGCTTCTTTCAGCACCGCGTCCGTGACGGACAGCAAAACCGCAGTATGTCCGCTTTTGCCGACGTCGAGAGAACGGACGGCTTTTCTGCCGTCCGCGACAAATACCACGGTCAGTATGTTGGAAGTGGTGTCAATGCAAAGACAATTCATTTCAATCCGTCGGCGGACTGACGGGGAACCCGTTCGGACACCGTCGTGCTCCGTATCGTTCAGGCCTGCCCTTTCTCTATTGCGATTTTGGCAGGTGCCGTCCGCTCTTTTTTGATTTTTTCTTTTTTACCGTGCGGTTTGTGTTCCGCGCTGTCGGAAATCTCGAAAATTCTGCAATTATCGTCCCCGCCGGTTATTTTGACATCTATGACGCGTCCTGTCAAGTTTTGAAGTTTATTCCATTCCACCACTTTGACGGCGTTTTGCGGAATGGTCTCTTCGAAGCCCAGTTCTTCCGTTTCGCTTTCGTCCTCGATGCGGTACATATCAAGGTGATACAGAGGCAAACGCCCGTCCTCGTACACGTTCATAACCGTAAACGTGGGGCTGGTAACCTCTTCCTCGACGCCCAGTGCCGCCGCAAGTCCTTTCGCGAACGTGGTCTTGCCCGCGCCCAAATCTCCCGAGAGCAACACGGTTTCTCCGCCTTTGAGTGTGTTTGCGACCTTCTTTGCCAGTTCGAAAGTCTCCTCTTCGCTGTCGCTCTCGTAAACACCCGACAATCTGTGAATCAAAGATGAGCCCTCCCAATGCAGAATTGCGCTGAGTTTCTTGTAAAGCAGGAATGTAAGCAAAGACATTATCGCGCAACGGAGCAGGTTGAAAGGCACGATTCCCAGACCGAGATAGAAAGCATAGAAAGTGTCTGCGGTTGCGTTGGGATAAAGTGCGCTGCACACTCCGACTATTGCGTTGAAATTTCCGCCGAAATAGAGCTCCGTATAAAAATGAATGGAGATGAAGCGATTGACGACCACCGCGACGACAACCGTAAGAATCGTGCTCGCGGTCAATCCCAACGCCGCGTGCTTCTTATCCTTTTTGAACATGTAGATAAGCGACGCGGGCAATACTATGACTATGCCCAGCAACATATCGGTGAGTTCCCCGACAAACGCCGTACTCGTGAGCGGGAATTTCAAAAGGCACTTGAAAACCACGACGAGCACACCGGCAACCGGTCCCATGGAAAAGCCGGCAAGCAAGGCAGGCAGTTCGGAAAACTGCATTTCCAAAAACGAGGGGAACATTATCGGCAGATTGAATTTGGCAAGGTACAGCGCAAAGGACAGCGCGGTGAGCAAAGCCAGTTTTGCGACGTAAGCCGCCGACATTCTGAAAGTGATTGTTTTGTTTCCGATTTGCATACTTTCTCCTTCCGGGGCCGACAAAAAAGCCCCGATATACAAATCGGGGCGCGAAAAACGAGAATCCGCTTCTTTCATCCGGACTGTACCGTCGGTACGGGAATTTCACCCGTTCGGCTTGCAAAGCAAGTTCGCGGACTTTAACCGCCGGTGAGGAATTGCACCTCGCCCCGAAGCAATCTCATAATATTACCTCGACGCTGAAATGTCAACGGTTTGGCGGAAAACAACGATTAAATTTTCTTCCGCGGCAAGCGGTTCCCGCGATTCTTCCGCCCCGTTTTTCCACCCGTCTCCGACTTTCACGTATGCACTTTGCACTCCGTCGCTTCTCGTTGCGTGCGGCACGCAAGAAAAAACAATTGCCGCGGGTACAAATTGCCGCGGGTATAAAACGGTGCGCAGGGTCAAAAATACGGGTATGGAATATCTGCCTCCCTCTTTCGAAGTCACGCAACCCTTTCGTGAAGAAACGTCGCTTGCCGACGCTCTTCCCTCCGACGTCGCGCAAACGGACGCCGTCGCCCCTTCCTCTCCTTCCGTCGAAGCAATAGTTCTCATGAACGATTTGGTGACGTATGTCCGCTCCTTCGAATGCGACGGCACCGTGGTTGCGGCAATTCTCACGCAACCCATTTACCTGGCAAGCGAAAGAAAAAAGCTCAAAGACGACCTTACGGACAAACTGACCTCTGCTTTGGGCAAACCCGCCGTCGTGACTTTCGATATGGAAGTTTTCAGAAAAATCAAGGGCGACCTCTCCGACGACGACAAACGCAGACTTCTCAAAACGGCGTTGAAAAACGGCGTTCTCTGACCCGCCGCATCATGTAATAACAGGGTTTTCCGACGCTTTTTCCCCGCGTAGCCTCCGTACGTTTGCCAAGCACTGGTATAATATGACGGTTGTAGAGTAAAACCGAAACGTGTCAGGCATTATGTCATGACGGCATTTTGACTCTTTTTCCCGAAAATTTCGGCCGTTTCGCCGAAAAATATTGCATTGAGGACATTTTTTTCTTGATATTGTGCCGAACAAGAGTGTATAATAGTATAAAATAAGAGGTGATTATGGACAAATTCCGCGTTATCGAAATCAAAGAAAGCGTTTTCGCCGACAACAACGCCGACGCGGCGGAACTCAGAAACACCCTGAAAAAACAAGGGACTTTTCTGCTCAATCTGATGTCGTCTCCAGGTTCCGGCAAAACCACTCTGCTCAAACGCACGATAGGAGAACTCAAAGGCGAGATGAACATCGCCGTGCTGGAAGCGGACATCGACTCCGACGTGGACGCCCGCACGGTTTCCGAAGCGGGAGCCAAAGCCATACAGTTGCACACGGGCGGCATGTGCCATCTGACTGCTTCGATGACGCGTCAGGGCGTGGAGGAAATCGGACTCGACGGTATCGACCTTGCCATACTCGAAAACGTGGGCAACCTGGTGTGCCCTGCCGAATTCGACACGGGCGCTTGCAAAAACGCGATGATACTGAGCGTGCCCGAAGGCGACGACAAGCCTTTGAAATATCCGCTTATGTTTTCGATATGCGACGTTCTCGTCATCAACAAAATTGACGTCGCACCCTACTTCGACTTCGATTTCGAAGCCTGCAAGGAACGCGCAAAGAAGCTGAATCCCGCCATTGAAATAATCACTCTTTCCGGCAAGACGGGAGAAGGTTTCGGGACTTGGACGGAATGGCTCCGCAAGTCCGTGAAAGAATGGAAATCCGCCGCTGGCGTGGGCGACAACGCCTTCGTCAGGTACGGCAGAAAATAGAACAAATTACAGAGGGTTACTATGGCATTGAGAAAGAAAATCGTCAAACTTGCTAAACTCGCAGGCGGCACCGCGGGTATGCTCAACAAAATCGACGAGAACGCACCCGAGTACTACGCGCTCGAATGTTGCGTTACCGACGAAGAAGCGGACGCGGCGTGTCTGCTGAAATGGAGAACGGAAACGCCTATATCCGAACTGCAGAAACGCGGACAGGCAAAGCTGGGCTTCTCTCCCGAAAAGACATATTCTCTCCTGCTCGGACTCGCTCAGAAAGGCGTTCTCCGCGTCAACAAGAACGAAAAAGGCGAGGATTGCTTCTTCATCCAGACCTTTGCTCCCGGCATTCTTGAAATGCTGGTCGGCAACAAGGAACTGGTCGAGAAATATCCGCAGATTGCCCGTGCATTCGAGGAATACACCCGCATAAGAATGGCAACGTTGTCCCCCATGCTTCCCCAAGGCACGGGACTTATGCGCGTCATCCCCATCGAGAAAACCATTGACGGCAACTCGCAGGTCATGGACGTCGAAAGACTGAGCTACTACATAGACAAGTACGACATCTATTCAGTCGCTCCCTGCTCCTGCCGCCGTACGCGCCGTATGCTCGGCGAAGGTTGCGGACACCTCGAACACGACATGTGCATTCAGATGGGTAAAGGTGCGGAATATTTCATCCGCATGGGCAGAGCCCGTCAGATAACCAAAGAGGAAGTGTACGAAATTCTCCGCAAAGCCGAAGAAAACGGCCTCATGCACGAAATTCCCAACATCGACGGCACCGGCAATACGGTTGCAATCTGCAACTGCTGCTCGTGCTCTTGCTTCGGTCTGCGCGTCGCCACTCTGTTCGGAGGATACCGCGTTGTCGCCAGCAACTATCATTCCGCCGTCGACAAAGAGAAATGCGTGGCTTGCGGACAGTGCGTCGAAACCTGCCCCACCAACGCGCTCAAACTCGGTCAGAAACTCTGCACCAAGACTCCTCTCAAAGAAGAAAAATACGACCGCGTCGTCGATTCCGTGTGGAATAAGTCCAAGTGGAACGTCGACTACCGTACCAACAAAGAGGACGTCGTCGAAACCGGTACCGCGCCCTGCAAGACCAAGTGTCCCGCACACATCGCGGTTCAGGGTTACATCAAATTCGCCGCACAGGGCAAATACGACGAAGCTCTCGAACTCATAAAGAAGGAAAATCCCCTTCCCGCAGTCTGCGGCAGAATTTGCAACCACGCTTGCGAAGACGCCTGCACACGCGGTCAAATCGACCAGCCCATCGCCATCGACGAAATCAAGAAGTTCATCGCCGAACGCGAACTCAAAAAAGAGACCCGCTTCATTCCCAAGAAGATGCACGACTATTCCGACAAGAAGATAGCCGTCATCGGCAGCGGTCCCGCCGGTCTTTCCTGCGCTTATTATCTCGCCATCGACAACTACTCCGTCACCGTTTTCGAAAAGGAGAACAAACTCGGCGGTATGTTGACTTTGGGCATCCCCTCCTTCCGTCTCGAAAAGGACGTCGTCGACGCGGAAATCAGCGTGTTGAAGGACATGGGTGTCGAGTTCAAGACCGGCATCGAAGTCGGCAAGGACGTCACGTTGGACGAACTGCGCAAGCAGGGCTATAAAGGCTTCTACATCGCAATCGGTGCACAGGGCGGCAGAAGCATCGGCGTCGAAGGCGAAGACGCCAAGGGCGTTATCGCCGGTATCGATTTCCTGCGCAACGTCAACTCCGGCAAACCCAGCGGCATAAGCGGCAAAGTCGTCGTAATCGGCGGCGGTAACGTCGCAGTCGACGTCGCACGCACCGCAATCCGCGAAAAGACGGAAAGCGTGGGTATGTACTGCCTCGAAAGTGCAAAAGAAATGCCCGCAAGCCCGGACGAAGTGGAAGAAGCAGTCGCGGAAGGCATCGCCGTCAACAACGGTTGGGGTCCCAAGCGCATTCTCACCGAAAACGGCAAGGTCGTCGGCGTGGAGTTCAAGAAATGCGTGTCCGTTTATGACGCAAACCGCAAATTCGCTCCCAAATACGACGAAAACGACACCATCACCGTTCCCGCGGATTACGTGCTCCTCACCGTCGGTCAGTCCATCATCTGGGGCGACCTCCTCAAAGGCAGTAAGGTCGAACTCAACCGCAACAACACCGCAAAGGCGGACGGTTTCACCTATCAGACGGCAGAGCCCGACATCTTCGTCGGCGGCGACGTCTACACCGGACCGAAGTTTGCAATCGACGCAATCGCGGCAGGCAAACAGGGTGCCGTTTCTCTGCACCGCTTCGTACAGCCCGGTCAGAGCCTCGTGCTCGGACGCGACAGACGTCAGTATGTCGAACTCGACAAGGACAACATCGAAGTCGAAGGCTTCGACAACACCCCGCGTCAGGTTCCCGGCTACGACAAGAGCAAGGACAAGACTTACTCCGACGCGCGTCTTACCTTCACCGAAGAACAGCTCAAAAAAGAGACGGAACGTTGCCTCGGCTGCGGTGCAACCGTCGTCGACGCTTACAAGTGCATCGGTTGCGGTCTGTGCGTGACGCGTTGCAAGTTCGACGCAATCCACATGGAGCACAACGACGAAAACTTCTTCTCCAAGAAACTGGAAAGCCTGCCCTTCCGCGCCGTCGGTTACGCCGTCAAGCGTGCGGGCAAAATCACCTCGAAGAGCATCAAAGACGCATTCGTCAAAAAATAAC
Organism: uncultured Clostridia bacterium; assembly: GCA_944349635.1. Taxonomy (GTDB): domain Bacteria; phylum Bacillota; class Clostridia; order Christensenellales; family CAG-917; genus Limadaptatus. The sequence goes on from CALVNH010000007.1 coordinate 13,640, forward strand.
ATAACCGCTTAACGTGCGTACGACGGGGGCACCACCCCCGTCGGTATCGCAATGAGGAAAACTATGCACGAACTTGGTCTGCTTGCCGAAATAGTCGATAAAATCGAAGCAGTGGCAAAAGAAAACAACGTAACCGAAATCGAAAAGCTGGTGCTCGACGTCGGCGAGTATTCGGGCGTCGTTCCCGAATATGTCGAAACGAGTTACCCCGCCGTCATAGGCGGCACCATGCTCGAAAACACTAAGTTGCAGATGAACATCATAAAAGGCGTGGCGTTCTGTCACTCCTGCAAAAAGAAGTTCGACATTAAGGGCAACGAACAGAGATGCCCTTATTGCGGCTCGCAGGAATGCGAAGTCGTCGAGGGCGGCGAATTCATCATCAAAGAAATTGTTGCGCGATAACCCTCCGCGCGGCAAATCCGCAAGATTTGCTCTCAAACGGTTTCAAGAAAGGAATTCAACAAAAAAAGTGCCCGAACAAGGCACTTTTTTCGTAGCGTTTTCGCCTCTTCCGTCCTGAGCGCGATTCGGAAACAACTCCCGGCACAATTCGGAAAACAGCAAAAAATAACCCCCGCATTTTGCGGGGGTTTGCTTTTTATCAGAAGAATCTTGCGATGAGGTCTTTGGAATACTGGACGGTCTCTTCCATATCGCCGAAGCTCATAATCTCGCCTGCATAATAGGTGTTGAGATTGCCCTGCATGGCTTCCACCTTGTCGTACCAACCGGACGCGTAGTCCTCCTGGAAGACGTGGGGGAAATAATACCACTTGCGCTCGTAAACGCACTTGTCGCGTTCCACACCGCAGGTTGCGAGGTCTTCCCACGCCATCTTCTTGCCTTCCTCATATCCAACCGCTTCCTTGCCCTTGTGGTTGCGGAGAATATAGGTTGTGATGACCTGATTGGGCTCGTTCTTCCAACGGAGATAGAAGACCATCATGTGTCCGAGACGTTCCGGCTTCATGTTGTCGAAAACGTAACTGGACATTTCGGGATAATAAGTGCCCTTCTTGATGGTGTTCGCCGTGACGTCGTAACGCTCGTAGTCAATCTTGGCAAAGAGTGCCTTTTCCTTGTCGGTGGCGTCGAAGTAATCGGGCAGATACTGCAAGGGAGAAGTGACGATGATGGCGTCGTACTCTTCCACGGCTCCGTTTGCGTACACCTGAACTTTGCCGTTGTTGCGGGTGACTTTCTCGATGTTGACGTTGAGGCGTGCGGGATTCTTGAGTTTGTTGTTGACGCACTCGTAAATGCTCTGGGTTCCTTCAATCCAGGTCCAGAGATTCTTGTTGACGAAATACATCGCGGTCTCGAAGTCGAGGTATTTGAGAACGTAGCCTGCGGGAATTTCGTCGAAATAGCCGTAGCCGAAAGCAGTGAAAGGCGCAATCCAGATGTCCTGGCACAGCGACACGCCGTTCATCTTGCAGAATTTGTCGAAAGGCAGCGCCAAATCTTTCAGGTTGGGGTTGACGCCCGTAACGTGTTCGCCCGTAACGGGGTCGAAACCATCGTATTTGCCTTCCGCCACTCCGCGGTGACCGGTATATTCGTATCCTTTATACTTGGTTTTGAGAAGTGTGCCGAGTTTCTTGACCTGATTCTTGGTGCGAAGAAGTCTGGGAATGAGGAAAGGATTCCTCTTGGGGTCGAACGGGTCGTAGGGTTTGCCGTTCAGACGGCGGTAAGAACGTTCGAGTTTCGGACCGCCCTCGTGAGACGCGCCGCCGAACTCTTCGAGTTCGTGCACTGCGTGGTAGGTGGGGCAACCCATAATTGCACCCATTTCGAAACGTTTGCCGTCGTGATGAGGAGAATGGCACTTGCCGCCCACCCAGTTCTCTTTTTCGAGAATGGTATAGTTGGTGTAGCCTTTCTTTTCCAGCTGTACTGCGGCGGAAAGCCCTGCGGGGCCGCCGCCAATGATACAAATTTTAGCGTTTTTGTCCATAATTCCGCTCCTTTACCTTATTTCCTGAAACGCAAAGTGTTTGCAAGGTACTTTGTAAAATTATTATAGCACATCGCTGTCAAATATGTAAATAGTAATCTTATACATATCACGGTGGAATTTTATACATATCACGGCGGAAAGGGTATTTATTTCCCAAAAAAAACGTGTTACAATTATATCGTAAACGGAGGTGCTTATGAAGTTCACGAGTTTTGAAGAAATGCTGACGCGCAATCTGCACGACTATGCGGACAAACCCGCTTTCCGATATGAGAAAGACGGCTCTTGCGTCACGGTAACACACGCCGAATTCTTTGCCGACGTGACGAACCGCAAAAAATATTTTCTGGATTTGCCTTTGGGAGCCGTCGGTCTTTATCGCGCATATACGTACGAATGGATAAGGGATATGTTCGCTTCTGTTCTCGCAGGAAGACAAACGGTGCTCATAGATCCTTCCGTGGAAGGTGCTCTGCTGCAAAAAATCGCTTTGTACGCCGATATAGCCAATTTCGTGACCGACGATACGACTGCGGACGAAGTCGCAGCGCTTCAACTCTCACCCGTGCGCGTTCCGACGGCACAGGGAGAAGGCAATCTGCTCTTCTTTACTTCCGGTACCACCGGCGCGTCCAAAGCAGTGGTGCTGACGTCGAAATCACTTTGCGCGAGCGCCTGGAACGGCAACGACAAGCTCACCTGCCGTCCCGACGACAATCTGCTTGCCCTGCTGCCCTTGTCTCACGTTTTCGGTTTCGTATGCTCCATGATGTGGCCCCTGTCGCAGGGAGCGTGCGTTTCCGTGGGAAGAGGCATGCGCCATCTGCACGACGACTGCGCTTTCTTCCGTCCGACGGTGATTTCCGTGGTGCCGTCTTTGCTTGCTTTCTTGCTTGCCAAACAGGCTCTCAACCCCGAACTGCGCGTGGTTCTGGTGGGTGCCGGTCCGATGGACGGCAAAATTCTTGCCGCAGCCGCAGCCGCGGGATGCGAAGTTCATTTCGGCTACGGACTGACCGAAACTTCCAGCGGCGTTGCCATCAGCACGGGCGACGACCCGTTCGCGATGACGGTATGCCACGACAGCAAAATCACTCTCGCCGAAGACGGTGAAATTCTCATATATTGCCCCGAATGCATGATGCAAGGCTACTACAAAATGCCCGAGGCAACCGCCGCGGTGCTCAAAGACGGCGTCCTCTCCACAGGCGATTTGGGCTCGTTTGACCGCGACGGCAAACTGCACATCACCGGCAGAAAAAAAGACATTCTGGTGCTCCCCAACGGCAACAAAATTTATCTGCCCGAATGGGAACAGGAATTGCAGGCGGCTTTCGGCGGAAACGAAACGGCAATTACGATGAAAGACGGTGTGGTGACCGCCATTGTCGTCGACAAATCGGGCAACGCGGACGTCGCCGCCCTCAAAGCCGTACTGGACGAATTCAACCGTTCAAAGCCTTTCGATATGCAAGTCACCTCGCTGTGCGTGACGGAATCGCCGCTGCCGCGCACCGCAACGGGGAAAATAAAAAGATGGATGCTGTGAGGTAAAAATGAAAGCCGACAAACAAGAAATCTTCGACAAAGTCGTATCCCTCGCCAAACGCTATATGCCTCAGATTGTTGCGCGCGTGGGCGAAATCACTCCCGAATCGAACATCAACATCGACGGATTCGAGTCGCTCAATTTCATAATGCTGATTTGCGAAATCGAAAACGATTACGGCATAAAAATCCCCGACAAAGTGTGGAAAAAACTTCGCACCGTGGGTGACGTCGTCGACGCCGTCGCCGAAGCGGTGGAAAAGAAAAGATGAAAAAGATTTATTCTTTCACCCGCAAAATCCTCGCCGACGACGTGGATATGTTTCGCAATATGCGCCACTCCGTCTTTCTGCGCTGGTTGCAGGAAGCCTCCATAGCCCACACGGAGACTTTGGGCGCAGGTCGTGACAAAACTCTGGACAAAGGCGCTCTTTGGGTTGTTGCCAGAATCAGCGTGGAAATACGGCGCATGCCCTGCTACGACGAAACCGTTACATTCCGAACTTGGGCGGGAAAGACACGTCACGTTCTTTTTCCGCGCTACTACGAAATTCTCGACGCAGAGGGCAACACCGCCGTTCGCGCGTCGGCGGTATGGTTGCTCATGGACGCGAAAACCCGCAAAATGGCTTTCCCCGACAAATACGGCGTCAAAGTTCCCGACACGGTTACGGGGACGGAACTTGCTCTGCCTGCGGGCATACAGCCGCAGGACGCACCCGTCGTATACCGTCACACGGTGCGCTTTCAGGACGTTGACATCAACGGGCACATGAACAATTCCAGATACATCGACATCGTCGAGGACGCTCTGGGATTCAGGTTTATGCACGACTACGAGCTCACGGCGTTCGAAATAGGTTACGAGGAGGAAATCCGCGCAGGCAAACGCGTTGCTCTCGGCGGCGCGTACGGCGACGGAAACATCTATTTCGAAGGAAAAACCGGGGGCAGAATCTGTTTCCGTCTCCGTGCCGCTTACCGCGACAGAGCCGTACTCTACTGACAAAAAACGGCATTTATTGCGTCATTTTTATGTTTTATCCGTATTTTTCTGCGAATGCTTGCGACAAAAGCATGTTTATGACATAACGAGTGTACGAGGTGCGAATATGTGCGATACGCTTTATCTGAAACGTGGCGGAAAAAGTTTCTTCGCAAAAAACAGCGACCGCTCCCCCAACGAAGCTCATCTTATGATTCGTTGTCCCGCACGCGATTACTTGCGGGGCGAATCCGTAAAAACCACCTATGTGATTCTGCCGCAGGTCGAACACACCAACGCTTGCGTGCTTCTCAAACCGCACTGGATATGGGGCGCGGAAATGGGTTGGAACGAACACGGACTCCACATAGGCAACGAGGCCCTCTTCACCAACGTAAAGATGGAACGCGAGTGCGGATTGATAGGCATGGACCTTTTGCGACTTGCTCTGGAACGCACCGCCTCCGCCCTTGACGCGGCAGAGCTCATTATATCGCTTATAGCCGAATACGGACAGGACGGAAACTGTGCTTTCGACAAAAAGTTTTTCTACCACAACGCTTTCCTGATTGCCGACGGCAATGACGCCTATGTACTTGAAACGGCAGGCAGACACTGGGCTTTGAAAAAAGCGGGCGACGTCTGCACGATATCCAACTGCATAAGCATCACCGACGACTATATGCGCGCCGATGACGGCGTGAAAGGCAATTTCAAAAAGCAGTTCGAAAACAAACTCTTCACCGCTGTCGCGGGAGCGGAAAACAGACGTCGCCTGACAATGGAAAAAATCTGCGAAAACGGCGACCCCGTCGCGCTCATGATGTCCGCACTTCGTCTGCACGCGTCATGCGATGTCGACGTAAACCGCAGTTCCACGTCCAGCCCGTGCATGCACGCGGGCAATTTGTTCGGTGACCAGACCACGGGCAGCTACGTTTCCGAAACGGGCAAACTGAGTTTCGTCACGGGTTCGTCTTTCCCCTGTCTTTCCGTCTTCAAGCCTCTGACAACGAAAGCGGAGGTTCTCCCCACCGACGAAAACGCGGCTTTGCGCTACTGGGTGCGAAGGGAACTCGTCAACCGTTACATCATGTGCGGCGTTCCTTTCGCAGATGAATATCTGCGCATCGGGCGTGAAACGGAAAGCAAGTATCTTGCCGCCGCGCTTGCCGCACGGAGCGAAGAGGAAACGGAAGCAATCTCACGCGCTTGTTTTGCCGAAGAGGAATCACTGGTTGCCGACTTTCTTTCCCGCGCAAAAGACACTCCCCTGCACACGGAAAAAGGAAGTCCGTTCTTCCGCAATTATTGGAACAAGAAAAACAAAGCATTTTCGGAGCATTATGACATCGCTTCCTGTCTTGAATAAAATTCTTATCGCTCCCGACAAATTCAAGGGCTCGCTGACGGCAAGCGAATTCTGCCGTATAGCCGAAGACGTATTTCACGCCGCGTTTCCGCACGCGGAAACGGTCAGCGTTCCTCTTGCGGACGGCGGAGAAGGCAGTCTGGACTGTTACGTGCAGGCAACGGGCGCAAAAACAGTGGAGGACGCTTTCACCGGACCCGACGGACAACGGGTGCGCGCGCGTTTTGCCTTGGACGGCGACACTGCTTTTATAGAAATGTCCGCGACTGCGGGGCTGGGACTCACTCGACTTCGCAATCCTCTTTACACCACGACGTACGGTGTCGGCGAACAGATTGCACGCGCCTGCCGCGAAGGTGCAAAGCGCATTTTCCTGTCCGTGGGAGGCAGTGCCACAAACGACGCCGGTTGCGGAATGGCTGCGGCTTTGGGTTGGCGGTTTCTCGACGGCGAAGGCAACGACTTCATTCCCGTGGGCGGCACGTTGGAGCGCATACGCGCGATAGTTCCCCCTCGTCCGTCCGAAGTTCGGTTCGTCACGCTTTGCGACGTGACAAATCCCCTCTTCGGGTCAAACGGCGCCGCATACGTCTATGCTCCGCAAAAAGGCGCAAGTCCCGAAGACGTGGAAGTGCTCGACCGAAATCTGCGGCATTTCGGCAATATATGCTCCGCTTACGGCAAAAATCTTGCCTCTGTTCCGGGTGCCGGAGCTGCCGGCGGACTTGGTGCGGGAAGCATATTCTTTCTGAACGCAAAATTGCAAAAAGGAGCGGAAACCTTCTTCGAACTCACTCGTCTTCGCGAAAAAATCGCCGAAGCCGACCTCGTTGTCACGGGTGAAGGAAAAATCGATTTTCAGACTCTGCAAGGGAAAACCGTGGGTGCATTGTATTCGGCGGCGCAAGGAAAGCGTTTTGTGGCTTTTTGCGGTTGTGCCGAAGGCAATCTTCCTTTCGAGTGTATCGAAATCAACGATGCCTCCCTTTCTCTTGCCGAAAACGTTTCTCTCTCACCCGAACATCTTCGCGACGCACTCTCGGAATTTTCCTCGAGGTGGAACTGATTTTTTTGTATGCGATTTTTTGTATGCTACCCGTATAACGGCTTGCATCAAACGCTTATACGTTGCAAAAACAAAGCCGCCCTTCGAACGAGGGGCGGTTTTGTTTTGCCGACAGTCGGTGCTGTTTCTCATTTGTTGTCATTCGTTTCAGCCGTTTGTCGCTTTGGAAAGGAAACGTCTTCTCAATCAAAGAAGACTCCTTTGTTTTTTTGTAAAGAACGAACCGACGCCGTATGCTATGAGCAATGATTCGGGAAAATGCCGATTCGGTTCTACCCGCACGCTGTCAGACGGTCACCGTCCCGTCGGCGCATATTATTTCCGTGACGCTCACATAAGTGAACGCATCTGTCCCAATACTGATTGCGTTCCATTGCTCCATCTTTCCTTCGTATGTGATTGTGGTGAGCGCGGTGCAACCGTAGAAAGCACTCTCGCCTATCGTCGTCACGCTGTCTGGGATATTGATTGAAGTGAGCAAGGTGCAACCGCGGAAAGTGCTGTAACCTATCGTCGTCACACCGTCGGTGCATATTATTTCCGTGACGCCTGAGCCAGTGAATACATCTGTTCCTTTATTGATTGCGTTCTGTTGCTCCGTAGTACCTTTAATGTGACAATGGTAAACGAGGTCCCGTTTTCGATGCGGAAACCCGCTTATATCCGTCACACCCTTAACGATAGCAACCGACGCAAGACCATGCACTTAAGGGAAGTAAAATATAATTATGCCTCATTATATCGAAAGATGCAACCCTGCTTCAAATCGACGTTGCTCCCCTTGTTTATCGACTGCGTCTATTTGAGAACAAAACATGAGTCGTTTGCGGTTCCGACGGACGCCAATTCCCCTGCCGCATTACATAAAAAGCCGCCTTCACGGCGACTTTTTGTCTCATTGCTCCAATCCCGTGACCCGTTTCCTCTCATTTATACGTTTTATCGTTTCGATACGGGCTTTGCTTTTACGGACGCGCGTGATATAATGTGCACAACAATAAATTTCGGAGATTGCCATGGATTTGTCGGAATTTTTCCCGATGTGGAACAAACTGACCGATACGGAGCGCAAAACACTTGCCGATTCCGCATACTGCCGCACCTTTTCCAAGGGCGACACTCTGCATCGCGGCGGAACGGAATGCACGGGGCTTGTGCTCGTAAAATCGGGACAGTTGCGCGCATACACCACGTCACAGGACGGAAAGGAAATCACTCTTTACAGGCTGTTCGAGCGCGACATGTGTCTGCTCTCGGCGTCCTGCATGATGAAAGGCATACAGTTCTCCGTCACTCTGACGGCCGAAAAGGACACGGAAGCTCTCGTTATTCCCGCCGAAATTTACAAAAGCGTCATGAAAGAATCGGCACCGCTTGCCAATTTCACCAACGAAGTGATTGCAAGCAGACTGACGGAGACCATGTGGCTCATAGAACAGATTATGTGGAAGAGTTTCGACCGTAGGCTTGCCGCTTTTTTGGCGGAAGAAAGCGCTATAGAAAACGGCAACGTGCTGAAAATCACGCACGAAATCATCGGCAATCACCTCGGCAGTCCACGCGAGGTAGTCACGCGAATGCTGAAATACTTTGCGGACGAAGGTTTGGTGCGACTGTCTCGCGGCACAATAGAAATCTTGGACGAAGAGGCGTTGCGAACCCTCGCAGACAAATAAAAAAGCCGATTAGATATCGGCTTTTTGCGTATTTCAGGTCGATTCAGTCCGCGTCTTTGCCGCACGCCGTCGACGCAACGGAACACAGTTTGTCGTTTTTGACCGCAGCATAATAGCGGTAGCCTCCCGCAAAATTGTAAACGTCGAATCCCTTCCCCGCTAGTATGCGGGCGGCGATGTAGCTTCTCAGTCCGCTTTGACAGATTATGTATACGGGCTTGTCTTTTTCTATTTCCCCGATTCTTTCGCGAAGTTCGTCCACGGGAATATTGACAAAGCCGTTCAGTGCTCCGCTCCGACACTCCTCTCTCGTTCTGACATCCAGCAAAGTCACGCTTCCGTCTCTCGGCAACAGCGGCTCGTCCTCCGTGTACCACTGTTTCACAAGCCCGTTCATTATGTTTTCCGCCATGAATCCCGCCATGTTTACGGGGTCTTTCGCGGAAGAATACGGAGGAGCGTAAGCAAGGTCGAGCTCCGCAAGGTCGTACACTTTCATGCCGGCTCTTATCGCTGTGGCAAGAACGTCGATTCTCTTGTCCACACCGTCGTAACCTATTATCTGAGCACCGAGCAAGCGGTAACTGCTCTTTTCGAAAACCACTTTCATCGTCATGATTTTTCCGCCGGGATAATACCCTGCGTGACTCATCGGTGAAAGAATGACTTTGTCGCAGACTATTCCCTCGCTTGCGGCAACCCTTTCGTTGATTCCCGTAGAAGCCGCGGTGAGACGGAATACTTTAATCACGGAACTTCCCTGCCCTCCGCCGTAACGACTCGACAAACCGCAAATGTTGTCGGCAGCAACTCTGCCTTGCTTGTTTGCCGGACCTGCCAGAGATATAAGCGCGGGTTTTCCCGTCACGAAGTTGGTTATCTGAACCGCATCCCCCACCGCATAGACGTCGGGAACGGAAGTTTCCATTCTGTCGTTTACGACAATGCTGCCCTTCAGACCAAGCACCAAACCCGCTTGCTTTGCCAATGCGGTGTCGGGAGTTACCCCGATTGCCATCACGGCCATATCGGCACGGACGACTTCGCCGTTGCGGAGCCGTACCCCGAAAGAATCTCCGGTTTCGAATCCATCCACCATAGCGCCCAAAACCAGGTTTACGCCCATTGCGCGCATTTCCGCATGAATGAACGCCGCCATATCGGCGTCGAAAGGCGCCATAAGCTGGGGTGCTGCCTCAATCAGGGTCACTTCAATGCCGAGTCCTCGCAGGTTTTCCGCCGTCTCCACTCCTATGAATCCTCCGCCTATGACGACAACGTGTTCGGGATTGCGTCCCGTAACGAAATCTTTTATGCGGAAAGTGTCCTCAACGTTACGCAAAGTGAAAACTCTGGCGTCGTCCACTCCTTCGAACGGAGGTCTTACGGGTTTTGCCCCGGGAGAAAGCACGAGTTTGTCGTATTTTTCGTCAAAAACACGCCCCGATGTCAAATCCTTGACTTTGACGGACTTTTGGGAGGTATTCACTTCAATCACCTCATGGCGCACTCTGACGTCTATACGGAAACGGGCGTAAAAACTCTCGGGAGTCTGAAGGGTCAACTGCTCCTTATCCGATATTTCCCCTCCTATATAATACGGAAGTCCGCAATTTGCGTAAGAAATATAACCCGACTTCTCAAAAACGGTAATTTCGGCGCTTTCGTCCAATCTTCTTATGCGCGCTGCGGCCGTCGCACCGCCCGCAACTCCTCCGACAATGACAACTTTCATTATTTCACCACCTTTCCTCTATATGAAACCATACCGCCGAGGTCGGTAACGTCGCGATATCCGAGACTCTGCAAAACGCGTGTCGCGCTTCTGCTCCTGGCACCGCTGTGACAATAAACGTACAAAGGCGTGTTTTTGTCCGATATCAGGTTTACGGCACTCTCTATGCATTGCAAAGGAATATTCCTGCTGCCCTCTATGTGTCCGCCGTCGTACTCGGCGGGAGTACGCACGTCCAGCAATACGGCACCCGGTTCCGCGGCACATCTGCCGACTCCTTCGTTTATATCGTTATGACGGAAAAAGAAAAATCCCACGGAACACCACCTTACTCGGAGAACATCGAGAGAATTTCTTCCTTTTTTCTGACGCCGACCATTCCGTTGACCGCCTTTCCGTCCTTGAACGCAACCAGCGTCGGAATGCTCATAATGCGGAAAGCACCCGCAAGCTCGGACTCTTCGTCGACGTTCACTTTTCCGACTTTGATATCGTTGCGCTCTTCGGCGATTTGCTCCACGACGGGGCTCATCATGCGACAAGGTCCGCACCAGCTTGCCCAGAAATCCAGCAATACGGGCTTATCGGATTCGAGCACTTCGGAATCGAAATTGGTTTTGGTTATTTTGATTACTGACATATCGCACCTCGCTTTTTTTTGTTTTTTATATCATATCCCCGAAAGAAAAATTTTTCCGTAACAAAGTCACACTTTGCAATCCTGCGGCAAATTCACTCCGCCAACACACTCGAAAAATCGGGTAAGACGCACTCGCCGAACCCAAAAGTATTCTATAAAATTCATTTTTGTATTATACTTTTTGACGTTTTTGAGAATAGTTTTGTCTCTCGGAAGCCTCTGGAAGATATTTTGCTCCTTTTTGAAAACAATTAAAATTCCTCTCCCAAACGGCCTGTTTCGCATTTTCCGAAAGCGAAACAACATAAAAAGCGCACGGACTATGTTCCGTGCGCTTCCGGTTCGGCAAAGCATGCCGAATCACTTCTTATCGGGATAGAAAGAGACGTTGTCACCGTCCGTCCAGAGTTTTTCCAGACAATAGAACATTCTGGTGTCGTCATTGAAGATATGGACAATTACGCTGCCGAAATCCAGCACCGCCCACTTGCCCTCTCGCACTCCGTCGCTGCGCAACGCCTTGACTCCGTCGTCTTCCATCTTTTCTTCGACGTATTCCGCAAGCGCCTTGACCTGCTTGTTGCTCCTTGCCGTGCAGATGACGAAATAATCCGCGACGACGGTGAGGTGTGCCACGTTCAGCACCGTGATGTCGACGGCCTTTCTTTCGTCGAGTTCTTTGCATATTGCGTCTTTGATTTCTTCGGGATTCATTTAAACTCCTTTTCGCGGATGACCGCGTTGTTTTCATAAATAGTATTTTGCCGCCTCTTCCGTCAACGGATACACTCCCCTGCCTTTTGCCTTCACTTTTTCGAAGGTGTAACGCAGAAGTTCACAAAAGCCGTTCTCGAAATCTGCGTCCACAAGCGCTCTGTAATAAGGCATCGGCGCGTACTCTCTGTCGTACGAGGTGCTGTCCGCTGTGTAAATAAGTTTTTCAAGCAATGTCATTCCGGGCTTTGCCGTCGTGTGGTAACGGATTGCGTCGAGAATTTCGCTGTCGGTCACGCCGAAATCCCTTCTTGCCTTTTCCGCGCCCAGAAACTGATGCAACACCGGAGTGCCTATGCTGTCGGACGGCACGTCGAGTCCGTCCACAGAAGGACGTTCCTTGGCGTTGTCGTGCAAAAGCGCCGCCAGAAACACTTTTTTGAAATTTTGTTTCAGGTTGTGTGCGGAATTCAAATCCACGGCTCTGAAAAGCGCCGCCTTGCTGTGCTCGTAAAGTTCGGAGCTTTCGAAGCGTTTGACCTTTTCCACGGTTTCGAGATACTCGGCAAACAAACCGTCCTGCCTAATTATATCCGCCACGGCGGCAGGAATGTCGTCGGAACTTTCCCCGAGAAGCAACGTCGCTTTTATTCTTCCGGAGGAAACCTCTTTCCCCACATACCGCAACACGCGTAGTTCCCCGCCGAAACGGCGTTCAGTTTCGCGGGCAAGCGGTTCCGCCCCCGCAAAGCCCTCTCTTTCGCACACCAGAACGGGACAAACCGCCAGTATGTCGGAGGGATTGCGCCAGGTATCGAAATATTGCAGACTGTCTCCGCCTATGAGATAGGCAATGTCGCCGTACTTCTTTTTCATCAGAGGAAGCAGAAAACTTGCGTAATTGTCCTTTCCCCTTGTCTTTTCCTCTTCGTCGACGATGACGTTGTCCGCCACGTCGCAAAATGCCGCTTTGGCGAGTTTCACCCGCTCTTCGAAGCTCAAAAAGCCCGCGCTTTTGTGAGGCGGAACGAAAGTCGGCAGTATCACAACTCTTTCCGCGCCCGTTTCGCGGACAGCTTCGCGCACCATATTCACGTGTTCGGAATGCGGAGGGTCGAACGCACCTCCGAAAATTATCGTCTGCATAATTTTATTATATCATTCGGCACGGAAATTTCAATACGGGCGCAGGAAATTCCGTCAATCCTCAACGCGTTTCAGTTTTGCCGCATAAAATCCGTGCGCGGCGGCAACAATCCGTTTATGGCGCGCACGTTGGATTACGTCTCTTTCACTGTGATTGTCTTTTTGCTGACCCTGGTATGGTCGGGAATCCTGTTTGCGGAATGGGTACCCGCCATAATTTTTTCCGTTGCGTTCGCTCTCATAAGCGCCGTAACTTTGCATTACATAACAAAAGGCAGAGAGCGACCTTATTCACCTGACCGTCTGGCAACGGAGTTCGGCGTGAGAGGTCCACTGTATCTCATAAACTTGCTCAAAAGCACCCTGAAAGGAGCGCCGCCCGAAAGCGGCGCAAACTACATTATTCTCGAAGACTGCATCCTGTTTGCGGCGTTCAAATTCGGGCAACTCACCGTGAACGACTTGAACGGGTTGCTCACCACCGCCGTTTCGCACGACAGAAAAACCGTTTACGTCATGACGCGCGGAATCGAACGCAAAGCCTTTTTCCTTTTGCAGTTTTACGACGTGCGCGTCCGCATTGTCAGAATACGCGCTCTGTACAGGTATCTGAAAAAGCACGACGCGCTCCCCGAACTGAAACCCGTCAAACGCAAGTTTTCGCCTGCGGCTCTGGTAGACGCCGTGCTGCAACGCTCAAACCTCAAAAATTATCTATTCTCGGGATGCATACTCGTTGCCGTGGCGTTTCTCACGCCGCTCAAAATTTATTATCTGGTGCTGGGAAGCGTGTCTTTGGTGCTGGCTCTTTTGACATTGACGCCTCTCGGAAGAGGAAGCGGAGGCGGCGACAAATTTTTCGAGAAACTGGAAAACGCGCCCTGCGCGAAAAACTTCGACGAAAGCGACGACGATTCTGTCTCGGAAGAATCAACAGACACCGCAACTCCGTCCGCAGCCGAAAAGCCCGACGACAGAAACACGGCATCGGACACGCATACCCCCGTGCAAGACGACGAAAAAGCAACTCACGATGACAGCACCTCCGAAGCGCCGAACGACGGGCCTTAAACAAAGCGCTCGTTTCCTGTCTTCGTCATACACGGTCGCGTGCGGCTCTTTCGCCGTCGACACCGCTCGGAGTTCCTTTTCGCGAACGGCGAACGCGCACGCTTCATAAAAAAGGACGGACAATCCGTCCGTCCCCGTTTGATTACTTCGCCGAAGAACAACAACTTCGCGGACAAATCAATCCATCCACTCAAATTCCAAATCGGAAATCACCACCGTGTCGCCCTCTTTCATTCCGCACTTTTTCAGCGCGTCGATGACTCCGCGGTCTTTCAGCACTTTCTGGAAAAATGCGAAAGACTCCTGGGAAGAGATTGTGACGTTTTGAATGAGGAAGTCCACCAGTCCGCCTTCCACACAATACACTCCGTCTGACAGCTTCGACACGGTGAATTTCTGGTCGGATTTTTCTTCGAGGGAAGCTCCTTCCTCGATTTCCATACGCGAAGGGGGCGGCAATTCGTCCACCTTCTGCTTTATGACTTTGAGCAATTCGTCAAGCCCCTTGTGAGTCAAAGCACTCACGGGATATACTTTTTTGCCTACGGCTTTCCCGAAAGCCTCGACGGCCGCTTCGCCGTCTGGAATCAAATCCGTTTTGGACGCCACGACAATTTCTTCCGTCGCCGCGAGTTTCTCGCTGTAAGCAGCAAGCTCGTTGCGGATTTTTGCGTAATCATCGACGGGGTCGCGACCTTCGCTTCCCGAAATATCCACGATGTGAACTATAAGTCTCACGCGCTCGATATGACGCAAAAAATAATGCCCGAGTCCCGCGCCTTCGCTCGCACCCTCGATAAGCCCCGGAATGTCGGCGATTACGAAACTGTCGTCAAACATCTGCACGACGCCGAGATTTGGGTTTATTGTGGTGAAGTGGTAGTTCGCGATTTTGGGTTTTGCGGACGTCAATACGGACAACAGCGTGGATTTCCCCACGTTCGGAAAACCTACCAATCCGACGTCTGCAATGGTTTTCAATTCCAGCGTGACCTGATGTTCCTCAGTCTTTTCGCCGAGTTGCGAAAACCCGGGAGCCTGTCTTTGAGAATGTGCAAAACGCGCGTTGCCCTTGCCGCCACGCCCGCCGCGAAGTGCCACGAATCTGTCGCCGTCACCGAAAAGGTCGGCAATTACGGTGCCCGTTGCGGTGTCTTTTATAACCGTGCCGGCAGGAACCTTTATGACTGTGTCCTCTCCGCTTTTGCCCGTGCAGTTTCCGCCTGCGCCCCCCGTTCCGTTTTCGGCGCGAAAGTGTTTTTTGAACTTGAAATCCACAAGGGTATTCAGGTCCTTGTCCGCAACGAACACGATGTCGCCGCCGTTCCCGCCGTCACCTCCGTCCGGACCTCCGTTGGGAACGTACTTTTCCCTGTGAAAAGACACGGCGCCGTTGCCGCCGTTGCCTGCCTTTATGAAAATCTTTACGTAATCGAGAAACATGTTTTCCTTTTCTCCGAGGCTCGGAGAGTCTATTTAACGTTACCGCCGTCGGAGTTGCCGCCGCATTCGGCGCATTTGATTTTGCCTTTCTCTTCCAACATACGCAAAATTGCTTTCGCGCTCCGTTTGCCTGCGCCCATGGCAAGAATGACCGTTGCGGCGCCCGTCATGGCGTCACCGCCCGCATACAATCCATCAACGGACGTGCGCCCGTTCTCGTCGGCGACAATCGTGCCTTTCGAAGTGGTTTCCAACGCGGGAAAACTTCTTTTGATTATGGGATTGGGAGTTGTCCCGAGTGCCACGATAACTTCGTCGCAGGCCATTTCGAACTCGCTTCCCGCAAGCTCGACGGGACGTCTTCTTCCGCTGGCATCGGGTTCGCCAAGCTGCATTCTGACGCATTTCATTCCGCGCACAAATCCGTTTTCGCCCAGAATTTCCACGGGGTTGGTGAGCAATTCGAACTTAATTCCTTCCTCTTCCGCGTGCAAAATCTCCTCTTTTCTCGCGGGCATCTCCGCGCGACTGCGCCTGTACACGAGCGTCACTTCGGCCCCCAGCCTGCGTGCCGTTCTCGCGGCATCCATTGCTACGTTCCCGGCACCCACCACGACAACGTTCTTGCCGCGCTGAACGGGAGTTACGGCGCCATCTTTGTAAGCCTTCATCAAATTGACGCGAGTGAGAAATTCGTTTGCGCTGGAAACTCCGTCCAGAGTTTCGCCTTTGATTCCGAGAAAAGACGGCAACCCGGCGCCCGAACCTATGAACACGGCGTCGTAACCGGCAAGCAACTCTTCCACGAAAACGGTTTTTCCCACGACAACGTTGGTCTCTATGTCGACTCCCAAGGCGGCAACCTTTTCGATTTCTTTGCCTACTACCGATTTGGGCAAACGAAACTCCGGAATGCCGTAAACAAGCACGCCGCCCGCCTTGTGCAAGGCTTCGAAAACGGTAACTTTCACACCTGCTTTTGCGAGGTCGGCAGCGCACGACAGCGACGCGGGACCGGAGCCCACAACCGCCACTTTCGCACCGCACGACGACTTGCACGAAGGCATAACGTTCCTTGCCGAAGCATAATCCGCAACAAACCTTTCCAGGTTTCCTATTGCGACGGAACCGCCCGCCTTTTCGCGCCGCACGCAGAACTTCTCACACTGATTTTCCTGCGGGCAAACTCTTCCGCATATTGCGGGAAGGTTGTTATCCGCAAGCAATATTTCCGCCGATTCGTCTGGTTTACCTGCACGTAATGCGGCAATAAACTTCGGAATGTGAACATTGACGGGACATCCCTGCATACAGGGCGCGTCCTTGCAGTTGAGACATCTCGCGGCTTCGGCAAGGGCGAGTTCCTCTGTGTATCCGAGTGCCACCTCGTCGAAATTGCCGATTCGTACTGCGGGATTCTGAGTTGGCATTTCGTGTCGCTGAAAATCCGCTTTCATTTTGCCGTCCCCCTCAGTCTGCAAACGTGTTCTTTCTCGGCCTCGCGATACATGACGGCGCGGGAAGCCGCTTCGTCGAAATCGACTTCGTGTCCGTCGAATTCAGGACCGTCGATGCAGGCGTAACGGATTTTCCCGCCCACGGTGATTCTGCAACAGCCGCACATTCCCGTGCCGTCCACCATAAGCGAGTTCATGCTCACCACGGTATGAACGCCGAATTCGCGTGTCACGTTGCACACCGCTCTCATCATACCGAGAGGACCGACGGCAAACACCGCGTCGTAACCGACGCCCTTTTCCAGAAGTTCGCGCACTATATCGGTGACAAACCCCTTTCTGCCGCTGGACCCGTCGTCGGTGATGAGATGAAAATTCTTGCAATACTTCCTGAACTCTTCTTCGTACATGACGAGGGACACGTTTCTCGCACCGAGCACGACATCCGCCGCGCGGTTTTCCGAAAACAGCTGCTTAGCCTGCGGATAAATCACCGCCGCGCCTATTCCGCCGCCGACAAGCAGTATACGCTTGTATGCGGACAAATCCGTCGGATTCCCCAAAGGTCCGACAAAATCGGCAAGCCTGTCGCCGACTTTCGTTTCGGCAAGTTTCATCGTTGTGTAGCCCACTTCCTGCACGAGAATGGACACCGTGCCGACGGCGCGGTCGTAATCGCAAACCGTGAACGGCACTCTCTCTCCGTCGTCGTCGACGCGGAGAATGACGAACTGTCCCGCAAGACAGTGTCTTGCCACGGACGGAGCATAAACGACATACTCGTTCACGCGATCGGCAAGCGTTCTTTTAGACACAATCTCGTATTTTTCCATATCAAACCGTTTTCGGCGACGGACTTTCCGTGCCGTGTTCTTTTCGGTATTTGCAATTATCCGCAAGCAGGCAACCCGCACAATCCGGTCTTTGCGCATGGCAGACGTATCTGCCGTGAAAAATCAGCAAATGATGCAGGCTGTTCCACAGCGAAGAATCAAACTCCGCCATAAGCTGTTTTTCCGTTTCTTCGGGGGTTTTCGCGTTGACCAGTCCTATTCTGTTGGAAACCCTGAAAACATGAGTATCCACGGCGATTGCGTCCCCGCCGTACGCCACGGCATAAACCACGTTTGCGGTCTTTCTTCCCACGCCGCGGAGTTTCATGAGTTCCTCGCGCGTTTCGGGCATTTTGCCCATCTCGACTATGCTCTGCGACGCCTCCTTGATGGCGCGCGCCTTGTTGTGATAGAACCCGCAAGAAAAAATCAGTCTTTCAAGTTTCTCCGTCGGCATGGCGACAAACTGTTCCGGCGTATTCGCTTCCCGAAAGAGCGCGGGTGTTATCATGTTCACCCTTTTGTCGGTGCACTGAGCGGACAGAATAACCGCGACAAGCAACTCGAAAGGCGAAGCGAAATTCAGTTCGCAGGCGGCGTCGGGGTGCATTTTTTTCAAGGTCTCGTAGACATGCAGGAAGAAATCTTTCACGCGGATATTATGGCACAATTATCCGCGGCTGGCAACTCTTTGGAGGGCTTTCGGCGCGCACGCGCGTTTTTTGCGTGCGCGTGCCCTCCGCGCGGAGCGTTCAGGCGTTCATACGACGCGCGGAACCGTTTTCCGCGAAATAAAAAAATCCGATGGCGGACGCGAGGCGCGACCTTTCCAGAACTATTTTTACCTGTTGCAGATTTTTTGCCAACAGTTTTACCGACAGTCCGCAACCTACCCCGGCGGACGACGGAGTGTTGATAATCCGCGCTGGAATTCTGTACGTTGTCAGCTCCTCGTAGAACCGCATTGCGTCGGAGCGCGAACGGAACGCAATAAAAAACTCCCTCATGTTTCCCTCCGAATATTGTATGTATCCGTCCGCTAATATACAATATTGCCGCAAAATTTCTTTTGACACCGAAAAACCTCAATCGGATATCAACCGTACCTCCGCTTTCATATCATAATTAGCGGAGGGACTATGATATATTTCGACAATGCGGCGACGTCCGCCTTCAAACCGAAAGGAGTTGCGGAAGTTCTGCAATACGACCTTGCCCATTCCGCCAACAGCGGAAGAAGCGGGCACAAATACGCTTTGGACGCGGCAATGAAAATAGAGGATTGCCGACGGTTTCTTTCCGCCGCTCTCGACGCTCCCGAGCAGGAGTACTGCGTGGCTTTCACGAAGAATTGCACGGAAGCACTTAACCTGGGGATTTTCGGCTTTCTGCGGGAAGGAATGCGCGTTGTGACAACGGCTTTCGACCACAATTCGGTGCTGCGTCCGCTATTCGAGCTGGAAAAACGAGGAAAAATCGAGCTTATGGTCGTGCAACCCTCCGAAAAATGCAAAATCCTCCCCGAACATCTGGACCGCGCAATGGAAAACGCCGATTTCTGCGCCGTGAACGCCGTGTCCAACGTGACGGGCGCACGGTTGAATCTAGCAGAACTGTCCAAATCGGCAAAGCGTTACGGCATTGTGACGCTGGTGGACGGAGCGCAGGCAGTTCCCTATGCCGACATTTCCATGAAAAAACTGGGATTCGATATGCTGGCGGCACCCGGACACAAAGGCTTGCACGGACCGCAAGGCACGGGATTTCTCATTTTCAGGCGCGACCTGCGCCTGCAACCCCTGCTAATGGGCGGCACGGGTACGGCGTCGGACAGCACTCTGCAACCTACCGAACCGCCCGAAGCCCTGGAAGCGGGTACGCTGTTCGCGGGAGGAATAGCAGCCCTGCACGAGGGCGCGAAATGGAGTTTTGCCAACAGAGAAAAAATCACCGCACACGTTAGCAGACTGGCGGCCGAACTCATTGAGTATCTGAAAGTGCTGGGAGCCGAAATATACACCGACGACCCTGTTGCGGGCGTGGTGTCTTTCAATCTGAAAGGCAAAGACAGTTCTTTTGTCGCAGACGCACTCGCTCAAAGGGACTTTGCCGTGAGAAGCGGTCTTCATTGCGCACCCCTGGTGCACGAATGGCTGAAAACCACGAAAAGAGGCGCTGTACGCGCAAGTCTGGGCGCGGAAAACACGGAAAAGGAAATTTACCGTTTCGTGGCGGAACTTGAAAGAATCAACGCCGCAAAGCCCTAAACAAACAAAACCGACGTCAAATCAAAACAACCGTTTAGATAATCGAAAACGGCATAAAATAAAGGCGCTTCACGCGCCTTTATCTTTCCATTGAAAACACCTTGATTCCCCGCACGTCCGCGCAAGCTCTTATCAGCATTTGCTTCGCTTCGCGCGGGGTAAGCCGCCTGAAACGCTCGTGCAACAGACAGCACGCACCCGCAACGTACGGTGCGGAAACGGAAGTCCCGGACATAACGGAATAGGTTCCTCCCGCGTCCACGCCTCTGATTTTGACACCGGGTGCATAAAGGTCGGGTCTGAATACACCCTGATAAACTCCGCTTGATGAAAACTCCGCCGGATTCAAATCGTCGTCGACCGCTCCCACTGTTATGACTTCGGCGCTCACCCCAGGAGATTTCAACCCGCCCGCTCCGCTGTTTCCCGCGGCACACACCACGGTAAGTCCGCTGCGCGACAACATCTCCGCACCGAGTTTCAACGGGTCTGCCCTTGCCACGGGGTCCGCGCCGAAACTCATGCACACCACCTTGACGCCGAGTTCCTCTGCGTGTTCGTAAAGCCACTGCATGCCTTCCAGTATTTTAAAGGTTCCCGTCTCTCCCGACGCGGAAATCACTTTGAGCCCGACGATTTCGGCACAAGGCGCCACGCCCTTGATTTTATTTGCCGAAAGCACTCCGTTGCCCGCGGCCACTCCCGCAACAAAGGTGCCGTGACCGTTGTCGTCGTAGGCAAACTCCTTGCCTCCGACAAGGTCCTTGAACACTTTTATTCTGTCCTTGGGCACGCATATATCCGTGTGCGGAGATACGCCCGTATCCATCACGCACAACGTCACTCCGGCTCCCGTGAGTTCGTTGGCTCGACCGAAAATTTCCGCGTACACGGAGTTTTCGTCCGTGCTTGCGCCAATTCGCGAGGATAAATCGTTTGTGTTTCCGCTCTCGGCCCGGTGAACGCGTGCGCTTTCCTCATCCTTTGCGGGAAACGTCCGCTCCGTTCGACGAACTCCGTCCAGTGCGCTGACCCGGCCTTGCGCGGTGACACACTCCACTTCCTGCATTGCCGCAAGCCTGTTCACCTCATTTCTGTTGCAACGTATCCCCAAAGCGTTTATGAAAGGGAAAGCGGCAACGACGTCGAAGCGCCGTGCAACGTAACCGAGTTGCGCGGGCGTACGTACTCTGACCACCGCATAAGCGTTGGATTCAACGCATAATGCATTGACGAGACTGTTGTCTATTTTAGGCATACTCATCTTCCCGCCAACATTTTAATGAGTTCGCGCATACGCGCAACCTGCTCTGCCGACATAAACGGTGCGGCGCGGTTGCAGAACTCGTTGAGTTCGGCGACGTCCAGTCTGCCGTCGGCGCGCAGCTCCGCCGCCTGCGACAGCAACTCCGACATCAAGTCGTCGCGGCTCATATTGCCGTATCGCGCGATTTTTTCGTTCAAATCCTGCGACACGTCGCCGAACGAGTTGCCGTTGCGGTTGCAGCTCCCGTATGAAGAATCGTATGCACCGTACTGCGCACCGTACTGCGCACCGTACTGCGCACCGTACTGCTTGCCCGCATCGAAGCCGTTAAAGTCTTGCGAAGAAGCGCGACCTTCGTCCTCGGACGTTCTCCTTCCGAAGCCGTATGTACCTCCGCCGTTCTTTCCGTCCGAACCGTAATCTCCGTAATTGCCGAAACCGTAACCCATAAATCCTCCGTCACAATCATAATATGCCGGCATATATTGAAGGTGCGTGAGGTGAATTATGAATTTTGACGTCAACACTCTGATGACCCTTATGTCGATGACGGGAGGACAAGGAATGTCGGGAAATATGCAGAACCTTCTGCCTCTGCTCATGACAATGATGAACAAAAACAATGCTCCGACGTCCTGCGAACAAGGCAGACCGCAATCGTTCGGAGGCGCGTCGGGAAACGGATACGGCACCGAAAGCAACCAAAACGCTTTCAAAAACAATTTTTCACAATCGGCATTTAACAATCAGCAACAGGCAGGACAAAACCCGTTTTTCGGCAATAATTCCATGAACCTTATGCAACTTCTGCCCTTGCTTGCAGGGTTGAGCGGGGGAAAAAACAACTTCGGAGTCAATCCGTTTGCCGCAGCGAAATCCGCCGACGCGGCGCGGGGTTTCGAGAACGGCAACGGAGCGTATGACAGCTTCGACCGCACGGCGCCGAACGAACGGGGACGCGCGTATAGCCGAAGCACTGAAGCACCGCGCAATTACGGTTCACCTTTTGAGGACATAGGATTTGCGGGCTCCGAGGTGCGCGGCTTCATGGAAAAACTCTGGCGCATAAGAAAGCGCATCTGAACCCTTCGGCATCAAAGCTCGGATAAAGACGCCTTCGCGGTTTACATTCTCCTCGCGGTACGTTTCGTGAACGCCCGCGAGTCAATTTCACGCACGCGAATGAATGCTCGATGCGCTCTCCTCGCGGACGTCCCGAATCGGAAGCCGCCTGAAAGCGCACACGGTGCAACCGTGTTAACGGCAGACGGATTGCCGATAAAAAAGCGCCGTGCGGACGCGCGGCGCTGTGTGATTATCATTGTTGTTGCTGATGTTTTCCGCGATACGGAAATTTGTCAGAACTGAACGTCGTTTTCGTAAAGAGGATATTTTTCGCAGAGAGCGATGACTCTTGCCGTGACGTCGGGAATGGCCGCTTCGCCCTTTTCGATGATGTCGGCAATGCAGTTGCCGATTTCTTTCATATCGTCTTCTTTCATTCCGCGTGTGGTCACGGCGGGGGTGCCGATTCTCACGCCGCTGGTGACAAAGGGCTTTTCGGGGTCGTTGGGAACGGAGTTCTTGTTGACGGTGATGTGGGCTTCGTCAAGCCACGCTTCAAGCTGTTTGCCCGTCACGCCGGTTCCCACGAGATTGAGCAGCATCAGATGATTGTCCGTGCCGCCTGAAACGAGGTTGACTCCTCTTCCGAGCAAGGTCTCCGAAAGCGCCTTTGCGTTTTTGACGACCTGGGTCTGGTACTCTTTGAATTCGGGAGAAAGAGCCTCTTTGAAAGCCACCGCTTTCGCCGCGATTATGTGCATGAGAGGACCGCCCTGCGAACCGGGGAAAATGGTCTTGTCAATGCGTTTGGCAAGTTCTTCGTCGTTTGTCATAATCAGACCGCCTCTGGGTCCGCGAAGCGTCTTGTGCGTGGTAGACGTGACAAAATCGGCATAGGGCACGGGGCTGGGGTGAAGTCCTGTGGCAACCAGACCTGCGATGTGTGCGATGTCCACCATAAAGTAGGCTCCCACTTCGTCGGCTATCTCTCTGAATTTGGCGAAGTCTATGGTTCTGGCATAGGCGGAAGCGCCTGCGACGATGAGTTTGGGCTTGTGCTCAAGCGCCATTTTGCGAACGTTGTCGAAATCGATTCTGCCCGTTTCGGGATTGATGCCGTAGGACACGAACTTGAACAGTTTTCCGCTGAGGTTCACGGGAGAACCGTGAGTGAGGTGTCCGCCGTCGGAAAGCGACATACCGAGAACGGTGTCACCCGGTTGCAGAATTGCGTAATAGACCGCAAAATTGGCATTGGAACCGCTGTGTGCCTGGACGTTGGCGTACTTCACGCCGAAGAGCTGTTTTGCACGCTCGATGGCCAGTTCTTCCGCCCTGTCGACGAACTGACAACCGCCGTAATAACGCTTGCGGGGATAGCCCTCTGCGTACTTGTTTGTGTAATAACTGCCTGCCGCCGCCATTACCGCGGGCGAAACGATGTTTTCGCTGGCAATGAGTTCGAGATTGTGTTGCTGACGGCGAAGTTCCTCCACCATGGAGTCGTAAAGTTCTTCGTCTACCGCTTTAATGCTTTTGAGGTCTACCATGTTATTCTCCTTGAAGTGAGTTCTTTTCCTTTGAAGTCGGCGTAATGCCCGTTAAAAAAGTCAAGCCCGTAAAAACGGGCCCGATGCTTACAGATACTTATCCAGTGCGGCGGCAAGTTGCGCCTTCTGGCGGAAGCCTATCATCTTGTCCACAACCTCGCCCTTTCTGAACACGAACACGGCAGGTATGGTCATTATGCCGAATTTTTCGGCGAGTTCCGCGTTGTCGTCCACATTGACTTTCCCGACGACGGCTTTGCCCTCGTAATCCTCCGCCAGTTCCTCAATGACGGGAACCAGCATTTTGCAAGGGCCGCACCACGACGCCCAGAAGTCGACCACCACAAGGTCGTTGGACGAAACGATTTCATCGAAATTGGCGTTGTTGATTTCCAAACAATGCTTGCTCATTTCACAATCTCCTTATTGTCATAATCCGCATCGTGCGCCCCGTTGACGCACGGAAAAGTCAGCCTTCGGAGGATAAATCCGCGTTTGCGTCGCTATCGGAAGGTGCATCCGGCACGGTCACGGAAGAAGGGGCGCAGATTTCCGTCATTACCGGCGAAAACCCTTTGCGTTTTCTTATGACGAATCTGTCCAGCAAGAATGCAATGACGAATCCGACCACAAGCCCGCCTACCGCAAGCAGCACCTGCGCAAGTTCCGAAAGCAGGCTGCCCACGCCCACTCCGATTCCGACAAGTACAAGGGGTATTATATAAACTATGAGCGCGGCTGTCAACACAAACCGCTCCCCCATTTGAACATTGACGATGTCGCCCACCGCGGCGTTGAGCGAATTCTCTATGACAATCTGCACTTTCATTCCGTCGCGGGTCACCGCGCACATGTGACAGCTGTCGCAAGCGCTCTTCCTGTCGAACTGAACCGTGGCCTTGGTGCCTTTGACTTTGGTGACGACCCCGCGTTCGGTCATTTTAACGCCTCCGCAAAAACGGCAAATTCAGTCGCGGCACTTTCACCCGTCGACATGTTTTTGATTTCGGCGCCGCCTTTCGAAATTTCCTCCTCGCCTATGACCGCGACAAAACGCGCGCCGCTCTTGTCGGCATATTTCATCTGGGCTTTGAGTCCGCGCTCCATGAGGTCGAACTCCGTCTTTACGCCCTGCATGCGCAGTTTCGCCGCAAACGATGGAACGAATTTCCGTGCCGCGTCGTCCGCGCACGCGAGATAGATGTCGCTGTTTTCGGGTTCGGCTTGCAGTTTACCCGTGTTTTCCAGCACCATGAGCAGTCTTTCGAGCCCGAGTCCGAATCCCACGGCGGGAGTGGGCTTACCACCCACTTCTTCCACCAGATTGTTGTATCTCCCGCCTCCGCAAACGGTACCTTGCGCGCCTATGTCGCAGGAAACGAACTCAAACACCGTGCGAGTGTAATAGTCCAGTCCGCGCACCACTGAAGGATTGACTCTGAACGGAATGTTCAAATCCTTCAAAATGCCTTGCACGCTCTCGAAATGTGCCTTGCAATCGTCGCAGAGATAATCCGTAATACGCGGAGCGTCGGCCGTAATCGCCCTGCACTTCTCTTCCTTGCAGTCCAGAATCCGCAGAGGGTTTTTGTCGAATCTTTCCCTGCACTGGGCACACATCTTGTCAAGGTTGTTGCCTATATAACTCTTCAAGGCGGCGTTGAATTCCGCGCGACAGGTCTTGCAGCCTATGCTGTTTAGGTTGAGTTCAAGCGAAGTGAGTCCCACGGACGTTAGAAAAGCGTACGCAAGCGAAATCACTTCCGCGTCGGCGGAAGGATATTCGCTGCCGTAGAGTTCGACTCCGAACTGGTGGTGTTCGCGCAATCTGCCGTTTTGGGGTCTTTCATAGCGGAACACCGACGCCAGATAATAGGCTTTCATGGGCAGAACGCCCTGTGACAGCCCGTTTTCTATGAATGCGCGGGCGACGCCTGCCGTTCCTTCGGGACGCAATGTCATACTGCGGTTTCCCTTGTCGGTGAAGGTGTACATCTCCTTAGTGACAATGTCCGTGGTGTCGCCGACTCCGCGGCTGAAAAGTTCGGTGTGCTCGAAAGTGGGAGTTCTGAACTCCCTGAATCCGAACAGTGCCGCGGTTTCACGCGCCTTGCTCTCAACGAAATGCCACTTGTACGCCTCCGACGGAAGCATATCTTTGGTACCCTTCGGAATTGAAATGTTCATATATCCTCTCCTTGCGCGGCAACCGCGCTTTCGTGTGCGCGTTGTACGCGGCAGGCGCGCGGTGCGCGCGTGCGCTTACAATATATATTTGCGGAGATTTGCCGCACGCACGGACGTCGCAAGATGTTCTTCGACGTACTGCTTCGTGATGTTGATTTCCTTCGTCACGTTGTCGTCGGCCTCGTACAGAATGTCTTTGAGCAGATGTTCCAGCACTGCGTGCAACCTTCTCGCACCGAGGTTTTCGCTGTTTTCGTTCTCATAAAACGCCGTTCTTGCGATTTCTCTTATGGCGTCGTCGTCGAAGTTGAGTGACACGCCGTCCACGGCGAGAAGCGCTTTGTACTGTTTCAACACGGCATTGTCGGGTTCGGTCAGAATCTTGACGAAATCTTCTTCCGTGAGATTGTCGAGTTCCACCCTTATCGGGAAACGCCCCTGCAATTCGGGAATGAGGTCCTCCATTTTGGACATGTGGAATGCACCCGCCGCGATGAACAAAATGAAATCCGTGCGGATAGAACCGTATTTTGTCTGCACTGTGCTGCCTTCGACGATGGGCAGAATGTCACGCTGAACGCCCTCCCTCGACACGTCGTGTCCCTGGTCTCTTCCCGCCCTTGCGGCAACCTTGTCGATTTCGTCTAGGAACACCACTCCGTCCTGTTCCGCACGCGCAAGCGCTTCCGTGGTGATGGCGTCCTGGTCCACCATCTTTTCGGCTTCCTGGTTGACGATGAAATCCATGGCCTGCTTGACGGTGAGCTTTCTCTTCTTTTTCTTGACGCCGCCCCCGAACATTCCGAAGATGTTGCCGAGGTCGATTTCGTTTCCGGGTGCGTTGCCGCCGGGCGAAATCTGTATGGGTTTGGGCTGTTGTTTGATTTCCATTTCGATGGTGATGCCGTCGAGATGTCCCGCTCTGATTTCGCTCAACAGTTCCTCGCGCAGCTGTGCGTCGGACTTTTCGCCGGTATCGGCTTTCTTGCGAATGGGCAAAAGCAAATCCACCAGCTGATTCTCCGCGATTTCCGTGGCTTTGGGCATGACCTCTTTGAATTTCTCGTCCTTGACCATTCTGATTGCCACTTCGACAAGGTCGCGGATTATGCTTTCGACGTCACGTCCCACATAGCCCACTTCCGTGAACTTCGTGGCTTCCACTTTGACGAAAGGCGCTCTGACAAGTTTAGCGAGCCTTCGCGCGATTTCCGTTTTGCCGACGCCCGTCGGACCTTTCATGAGAATGTTCTTCGGAGTGATTTCCTCTCTCATATCTTCGGGCAGACGGCTCCTTCTGTAACGGTTGCGCAAAGCGATGGCGACGGCGATTTTCGCATCGTTCTGACCGATGATATATCTGTCCAGTTCCTTGACTATCTGTTTGGGGGTAAGTTCCATAACTCCTCCTACACCGTTTCGACCGTGATGTGGTCGTTCGTGAATACGCACAGTTCGGACGCTATTTTGAGAGCGCGGTAAGCAATCTCCTTGGCGTCGAGGTCCGTGGCTCCCGCGAGAGCGCGTGCCGCCGCAAGCGCGTAATTGCCGCCGCTTCCGATGGCGCAGATTCCGCTTTCGGGTTCGATGACTTCACCGCTGCCCGACACGATGTAAAGGGAATTCGCGTCGGCGACGATGAGCAGAGCTTCCAGTTTGCGGTAAACTTTGTCGCTTCTCCACAGTTCGGCAAGTTCCACCGCCGACCGCATGAGATTTCCGCTGTACTTTTGCAACATTTCTTCGAATTTTTCCGACAGAGCAAACGCGTCGGACACGGAACCCGCAAATCCGATGACGACTTTGTCGTTGTATATTCTTTTTACTTTGACGGCGTTTCCCTTCATGATGACGCTTTCGCCCATCGTGACCTGCCCGTCTCCAGCAATCGCCGTAACGCCGTTCTTCTTGACGGCACAGATGGTTGTACCTCTGAATTCCATAAACTACTCCTTGCCCGCACGTCGAACGCGTGCGGCGCGTGTTGCGGTGGAATTAGGCGCGCGCGCCTCCGCTTTCACACGCGGGGCAAAAACCCCGTCTCCGAGGTAAATTGCATTATATCACGAACCGCTCTGTCGCGGTAGTGTTTTTTTCTTTCCTTCTTGCCCACTCCTTCGGCACACGGCAGAACTCCGAAGTTGGCGTTCATGGGTTTGAAGCCGTCCGCCGCCGAGGAGACGTAAGCGCACAAAGCCCCCGTGACCGTGGTTGCCGGCGGTACCGCCGTCGGTTCGCCGTTCAGACGCCGTGCCAGCGAAACTCCCGCAATCAACCCGCTCATTATGCTTTCGACATAGCCTTCCACTCCGCACAGCTGCCCCGCTACATACACTTCACCGTAACCCTTCAAGCTGAAATCCGCATTAAGAATTCCGGGAGAATCGAGATAAGTGTTGCGGTGCATTATTCCGCAACGCAGGAATTCCGCATGCGCGAGAGCGGGTATCAGGGAGAACACTCTCTTCTGCTCCCCGTAAGTCAAATTGGTCTGAAATCCCACCAGATTGTAACAGTTTCCCGCCGTATTCTCTCTTCGAAGCTGAACGACGGCGTAGGCTCCCTCTCCCGTTTCGGGATTTCTCAACCCCACGGGACGCATGGGTCCGAAGCGCAATGTGTCTTTCCCGCGTCTTGCAAGTTCTTCGACGGGCATACATCCCTCGAACAACTCCCTCTTTTCGAAATCTTTGAGAACGACGGTTTCGGCATTGACCAGCGCGTCGTAAAACGCGTCGTATTCCTCACGGTTCATAGGCAGATTGAGATAATCGTCTCCGCCTTTTCCGTATCTCCCGCCGAAATAAGCGCGTGTCATATCGATTCCGTCAAAGTCCACCACGGGGGCTATGGCGTCGTAAAAATAGAGCCTTTCGCGTCCCGTAATCGCCGCGAGCGCTTCCGCAAGCGGAGCGGATACCAAGGGTCCCGCCGCGATAACCGCGGGAGCGGACGGAACCTCTTTCACCTCTTCCCGTATCAGGGAAAACCCGTCGTAGGAAAACAGTTCGTTCTCCACCTCCGCGGAAAAAGCTTCTCTGTCCACGGCAAGCGCGCTTCCCGAAGGCACTCTGCATTTACGCGCGATTCCGAGCAGACGGCAACCGAGAATGTCCAATTCCTCTTTGAGCACTCCCGATGCGGTTTCCTGCCCCTCCGATTTCAGAGAGTTGGAACATACCAGTTCCGCAAGTCCGCCCGTCCTGTGCGCACCCGTGGTCTTTCCGGGGCGCATCTCGTACATCTTGACGGAAAAGCCTCTTTCCAACAGCTGAAAAGCCGCCTCGCACCCGGCGAGACCGCCTCCCGCTATCGTGACGACGGGCTTGCCGCTCATTTGTCCTCCGCACCGTCGGGCGCGGTTTCGCGGTGTTTGCACGCACGGTTCGTGCACACGTAATACTTCTTCTCGTCACGCACGGCGACTCTCATTGTCGAACCGCATTCGGGACAGAATTTCGGCGCGGGCAAATCCCAGCTGGTGAAATCGCAGGCGGGATAATTGTTGCACCCGTAGAAAATTTTGCCCGACTTCGTAATCTTTTTTGTGACTATTCCGCCGCATTTCGGACATTGTCCCACGGCTTCGACCAGTTTTTTGATGTTCTTGCAATCGGGATAGTTCGGGCAGGCAAGGAATCTGCCGTACTTTCCGTCCTTGATGACCATGCGCGCGCCGCACTTGTCACAGATTACGTCGCTCTCCTCGTCGGGCAATCTGCTGCCGCCGCCGGACTTGTATGCACGGTCGATAAAGCGTTGCAGACGGGGATAAAACGCTCCGATGAGCTCTTGCCAGTGCTGACCGCCTTCCGCAATCTTATCCAACGCGCCTTCCAGTCTTGCCGTGAAATCCAGGCTCATGATGTCGGGGAAATTCTTTTCCATGTACTCGCACACCACCTCGCCGAGTTGAGTGGGCTTTATGCACTTGCTCTCTTTCTCGGTGTATTCGCGTTTTGCGAGCACGGAGATAATGGAAGCGTAGGTGCTCGGTCTTCCGATTCCGTTCTCTTCCATGGCTTTTACCAGCGTGGCGTCGGTATATCTGGACGGGGGTTTTGTGAACTTCTGTTCGCTCTGAATATCGTCAAGCAGGAGTTTTTCTCCCACGTTGAGGTCGGGCATGGTGTCCATTTCGACTCCGTCGTCCTCCGTCTCCGCCGTAGAAGTGTAAACGGCGGTGAATCCTTTGAACTTCACGCTTCTGCCCTTGACGACAAAACCGAGTTTTTCTTCCGCTTCGCCCGTGATGTGCACCCTCATCGTGTTGAACTGAGCGCTCTTCATCTGCGACGCCAGATAGCGTTCGTACACGAGTTTGTAAAGTCTGTACTGGTCTCTGTCGATTTTTCCTTCCAGAGACTTGGGCGTGCGTTCCAGCGAAATGGGTCTGATTGCCTCGTGTGCGTCCTGAGCGTTTTCGCTGGACTTGTAGACGTTGGGCGAATTCGGCGCATATTCGCTGCCGTAATTCTCCTCGATGAAGCGGAGCGTGGCTCTCGCGAAATCGGGAGACACACGCACGCTGTCCGTTCTGATATAGGTAATGAGAGCGTGAAGTCCCTCGTCGCCCACGTTAACGCCCTCGTAAAGCTGTTGCGCGACGCGGATTGCTCTGTCCGCCGTCATATTGAGTTTGTGGTTGGCTTCCTGTTGCAACGTGCTCGTGGTGAACGGCGGCGCGGGTTTGGTGGTGGCGACGCTTTTTTTGACGTCGTCGACAATGTAATCCGCCCTTCTCATCATGGAAGTGATGCGTTCGGCTTCCGCACCGTCGGGAACCTTGTGTTTCTCTCCGTCGATGTCGTTAAACGCCGCTTTGAAGAGATTTGCTTTGATTCTCTTCGCGCCGTCCTTGATTAAAAGTGCCGCAATGCTCCAATATTCCTCAGGCTTGAACGCGCGTATTTCGTTCTCGCGGTCGACAATCATTTTGAGAGCGGCGGACTGCACTCTTCCAGCCGACAGACCGGATTTCTTGTTTGCCTTGATTTTCCTGGAAAGTATGGGTGAAATCTTGTAGCCCACAAGTCTGTCGAGCACTCTGCGCGCCTGCTGGGAATCCACCAGATTCATGTCTATTTCCCTGGGCTTTTCCATTGCCGCACGCACGGCTTTCGGCGAAATCTCGTTGAACTCTATACGGACGTTGTCGCCCTCGATGCCGAGAGTGTTTTTAAGGTGCCAGCTTATGGCTTCTCCTTCGCGGTCCGGGTCGGTCGCGAGATAAACTTTCTCATACTTTTTAACTGCCTGCGAAAGCTTCTTTATTGTTTCTTCTTTGTCCGGAGTGACGATGTACTGCGGCTTGAAACCGTTTTCGACGTCAATGCCCAAGGTGCGCTGCGGAAGGTCGCAAACGTGCCCTTTGGACGCGAGTACCGTTACTTCGCCGCCCAGATACTTCTGAATGGTCTTGGCTTTTGACGGCGATTCGACGATAATTAGTTGTTTCATTTATTCTCCTTTCAGCACAAGCTGTAATAGTTTCCGCCTGTTTGCTCCACCGCTCCCGCGAGTTCGAGGTTGACAAGCACGTTCGAAAGCTCCGCGGCGGTGAGACCGCTGGCTTCCAGAATCTCCTCGAAATGCAGTTCCCCGTCGTGCAAAGCTTCCAGCACGGCAGTTTCCGCTATTCCGAAGTTCTCTTCCCTTTCTTCCCCGGAGCGGGAGGGCGACAATCTGTAATATTCCAGCACGTCGTCGGGCGATACCGTGAACGCGTGCGGCATTTCTTTGAGAAATGCGTTGCACCCCGCGCTCTCCTGCGAATAGACGTTTCCGGGCACTACGAACACGTCCTTTCCCTGTTCGACTGCGCAATTCACCGTTATCAGCGAGCCGCTCTTTTCGGCAGCCTCCGTGAGCAACACGCCCTTGGAAATCCCGCTGATGATTCTGTTCCGTTCCGGAAAACGGTATTGTGCGGGACGGGTGCCCAAGGGATATTCCGACACAATGAGTCCGCCGCCTTTCAGTACGGCGTCGTAAAGCCAGCGGTGTTCAGCGGGATAGCACACGTCCACTCCGCAAGCGAAAACCGCTATCGTCGGCGCTCCCGATTCCACGCAAGCCTTGTGAGCGGCGCCGTCAATGCCTCTTGCGAATCCAGACACGACGGTGAGCCCCGCTCTTGCGAACTCACGCACGAAAGAATCCGTGAGTTTCAGTCCGTATCTCGTGGGTTTTCTGGTGCCGACCACTGCTATGCAAGGCGTGGACAGCAATCCGACGTCGCCCTTTGCGAACAGCATGAGAGGACGCATATCCACGGCGCGAAGAGTCTCGGGATAGGCGTCGTCGAGATATGACACCCACGAAACTCCCTTGCTCTCCATAATTGCGGCGTATTCCTCCGCTTTTGCCGCGTGAGAGAAAAACTCGTCCGCCGATTCTCCCAACAAAGTACGGACAAACGCGCTCTTTTCGCTCAGCAGTTGAGCGGGAAATTCCACAGCGTTCAAAAGACTTTCCTTCTTTTTGATGGAAAGTTTTTCGGTGTACTGCATCGCCAACAAAACGGCATTGTCCGCATTCAAAGTTCCGCTCACTGTCCAATCCTCTCCGAATTACGGTACTGTATGGCTTCGGCGATATGTCCGGGTTGAATGTCCGTACTGCCTTGCAAATCGGCGATTGTGCGTGCGACTTTGAGTATGCGCGCAGTACCGCGTGCTGTCAACCCCATTTTTTCGAAAGCTCTTTTCAGCAAGCGTTCTCCGTCCTCTCCGACGGCACAGAACTCGGCTATTTCCTTGGCGCCCATGGCGGCGTTGGTGCTTATGTTGCGACCGCGGAATCTGTCACGCTGAACTGCGCGTGCCTTCTCGACGCGGTTTCTTATTTCCGCCGAAGTTTCTCCGCGTGTTCCGCCGCGCAGTTCGGCGTATTCCACGCCGTCAACCTCGATGCGAAGGTCAATTCTGTCAAGCAACGGTCCGCTGAGTTTGGAAGTGTAAGCGTGTATCTGCGCCGCCGTGCAGGTGCAGGCATGCGTGCGCGAACCGAAGTTTCCGCAGGGACAGGGATTCATGCTTGCTATCAACATGAAATCCGCAGGATATTCCACCGAACGCATAACCCTTGCAACCGTTACTTTTTTGTCTTCCAGCGGTTGGCGCAGAGCTTCCAGCGTTCTCCTGCCGTATTCGGGCATTTCGTCAAGAAAAAGCACTCCGTTGTGCGCGAGGCTGACTTCTCCGGGCAGAGCCTTGGAACCGCCCCCTATGAGCGCAGGCACGGTTGTGGTGTGGTGTGGCGACCTGAAAGGACGAACACCGACTATTCCGGCCGTACCGTCCAACACTCCCGCAACGCTGTGGATTTTGGTGACTTCCACCGCCTCTTCGAACGTCATGCACGGCATTATGGAGGGAACACATTTCGCAAGCATGGTTTTGCCTGCTCCCGGAGGGCCCGACATGAGCACGTTGTGCCCGCCGGCAACCGCGATTTCGAGAGCGCGTTTGGCAACGGCTTGTCCCTTCACGTCAGAAAAATCCGTTCCGCAACCATGCACTGCGGAAGTCGCGTCGTATTCGCAGGACTCCACGGGCGCGGCTTCTGCTCCGTTGAGAAAATCCGCGACTTCGCGCAGATTGTCGAAAGCATACACCGTAATTCCGTTTATGTAGGAAGCTTCCTTTGCATTGGCCGACGGCACTATGAAGCGTTTCTCTCCTCTTTGCATTGCGGAAATGATGAGCGGCATAATGCCGTTGACGTGACGGAGAGCACCGTTCAATGCGAGTTCACCCACCATGACGAAGTCTTTGTAACGCCTGTCCGTGAAACAATCCGAACACACCAACAATCCAACGGCAATCGGCAAATCCAGCGCCGCGCCCTCTTTCTTGGTGTCGGCGGGTGCTAGATTCACGGTTATCCTTTTCATGGGATAAGGAAAACCGCTGTTCTTAATGGCGGCGCGCACTCTCTCTTTCGACTCTTTCGTCGCGGTGGAAGCAAGTCCGACGATTTCGAAGGAAGGCAGACCGTTGTTGACGTCCACTTCTACGTCCACTTCGTAACCTTCCAAACCTTCTAGCGCATAGCTTTTCACGCTGGCAAGCATCGTCAACCTCGTAATAGTATTATTATATTAAAAGATTCTAACATACACGGAGCGAAAAGGCAAGACGAACGCGGATATGCGAGAGAAAAAAACAAACACGAAAAAATGCAAACGCCGCACCGCGCGCTCCGCAAACGTCCTCAAAGCGCGTTACCGTTTCTAAATATGCGACGTCAGGTGCGGTCGGAGTTCTTCACGCGCACTCTGCCGCGCGAAGCAAACGCTATTTCCAACGCCACGGCAACAGCCGCGAACACCGAAGGCAAGCCGAACATCACGCCTTTACCTGCGGGCGTATCTCTGAAATTCATAAAAGCAGTCAGCACAGTGAGCTTTTTGCGAAATTTTGCCACAACGTCGTCTTCGGAAAGTTTTCGGGTGTCAGCCGAATCCGACGCGTCGCCCTTGGTCACCAGCACAACGCCTTTCTCCGTGTCCTCTTTTGCAACAACCCTGTGCAGGACGTATCTCCCCGCATACACTCCCGACGCGGCACGGAAAAGAACGACGTCACCCGTTGCCACACTCTCCGCTTCATCGCAAAGAACCACGTCGCCTGCATCGAGAAAAGGAGCCATACTGCCGCTTTCCACCCGAAGTACAGTCGTGCCGAACACGTTTTTCGGTGCGTAAGATACCACGGAAAGCAAAATTACTCCGATGAGAAAGGCCACCGCCACCAGCGCAATCACTCCCAGCGCCACAGAATACGCTCTGTACAATCCCGCAGATTTTCTCATCGTCCCTCCTCACAGACTTTACACAAACGGCAGCTAATATCTCCGAAACACTTCTTAAACCTCTTGTTGCGGCAATTTCGTTCGAGTCGGCAAACGGCCTTCCGAAAGACAACGGCTGTCTTTGCGACAGCCGTTGTTGCATCTGCCTTGCGGCATGGTGCCGAGAATCGGGCTCGAACCGATACGAAGTCACCTTCGAGGGATTTTAAGTCCCTTGCGTCTGCCAATTCCGCCATCCCGGCACGCTATTCAATTTATCTTCGAAACGCCATTGCGTGTATGCACTGCGCAGACGCCGGGTAACATCGGTTGCCCCGTCTGCCAATTCCGCCATCCCGGCACGTTATGTTTTATTATTAAGCCATTTTGCGTTCGGATTCAAAATTAAAGGCGGTATCGTTGGATACCGCCTTTTTTTTGGAGGCACCATCCAGATTTGAACTGGAGAATGAAGGTTTTGCAGACCTTTGCCTTACCACTTGGCTATGGTGCCGTTACCATATATGTTGACTTCGTCGCACTCGACACAGGAGCTTCCACACACTTTCCTGCCCCTGTCTGCCGCATAAGACACGCGCTCCGTTTGCGGCGGTTCGCTTCGCTCTCACGA
>CALVNH010000008.1 GCA_944349635.1 uncultured Clostridia bacterium
TTCCGCCGCGACCAACACGGGCGACTGTTCCGCCGCGACCAACACGGGCGACTGTTCCGCCGCGACCAACACGGGCGACTGTTCCGCCGCGACCAACACGGGCTACTGTTCCGCCGCGAGCAACACGGGCAACTGTTCCGCCGCGACCAACACGGGCGACTATTCCGCCGCGAGCAACACGGGCGACTGTTCCATTGCTGTCGCGTGGGGCGCAAAAAGCAAGGCCCGGGCGGCGCTTGGGTCGTATATCGTGGTCGCGGAGTATGACGAGGCCGGCGATTTCATCGGCGCAAAAATGGGGAAAGTCGATGGCAAACGCCTTAAGGCGAATGTTTACTACACGCTTTGCAACGGCAAGTTTGTCAAGGCAGAGGAGGATTAAATGACCTTTAAGGAACTTCGGAAGACAAAATTCAGAACCGCGCGAGAGTTTGCAGCCGCTCTCGGCGTGAACGCGCCACGCGTGCAGAAATGGGAGGAGGGGTACAACATACCCACTACTTACTTGCGCCCCGTGGCGAAACTGCTTGGGGTATCTGTTAACGCATTGCTTGACTGCATAGAGAGGGGGAGGAAGTGACCACAATGACAAACGTCGCGCTTATGGACTTGCCCGTCATTCGCATTAAAGATATTCAGTCTGCTTTTGGAATGTCATACGACGCGGCGGCGCGTTTTATACGCACCGTGAAGGCGTACAGCGACGTGTTCGGCATTCGCGGATGTATCGCTCATCAGGACTACGTCAACTATGTAAATCGTGAGGCGAAAAAATGAAAGTGATTCCATGCAGCAAAGATTGTCCCAACCGCACCGTCGGGTGTCATGCGATGTGCGCAAAATATCGCACATTTAAGGTGATTCAAAACAGACAAAACAAACGCCGAAGAGAGGCCGTGATGAATGATATATACGGAACGAGGGTTGGAAGATGAGTCGGCTAAATGTAGAAGAATGGGAGGAAATGACGCCCATTGAAAAAGACATCGTACTTTTTCTTGTTGCGACGGGAGCGGAGATACCCACAAGAAAAGAACTGTGCCGGTTAATACTTTTTGGAGGGAGATATGGACGAACAGTTTAGACGCATTGAAGCGCAGTATATGACGCCGCCCGAATATGAGGCACCCGAGGAAAAGCTCATCTGCGATTGGTGTGGGCGCGAGGTCGATTCTTTGGAGGGGATTCTTATGTCGGGTGCTGACGGGAATTATCACGGTGTCTGTCGTGAATGCCTCAAAGCGGCGGCAACCGTGGAAAACGCTCTTGCATATTCGGATAGCGTTTACGGCAAAGACGCGTATGAAGACACGTTTATCGCGGAGCTGTACTCGAAAGAAGCTCTTGTGTCCCTTGCGCGGAAAGACCTTACGGCGCGAATTGAGGCGGGCATAGGCATTGACATTGCCTGTTTAAAAAAGGCGGCAGAACGCTACTGTATGTTTGACGATAACGGATTTATCGACTTTATCAACGGGAGGAAATTGTAATGGATTTCAGAACTTTGAGAGCGGACGAGATAGAGTGCCGCGTTGGAATGATTAAAACCAATGGTTTTTCTCTTTTGCTTTATAAAGACGCGCGGTGCGATATGCGCATACTTGACGAGGCAGGCGTTAAGTGGACCCGCCGGCACTATGAGTGCAAAGGGAACCTTTTTTGTGAAGTCGGAATTTACGACGAAGAATTAAAACAGTTTATATTCCGTTCTGACTGCGGAACGGAATCTAATACCGAGAAAGAAAAGGGAGAAGCCTCGGACAGTTTCAAGCGCGCCTGTTTTAACTGGGGTATAGGGCGTGAACTTTACACCTCGCCGTTTATTTGGATTAACGACAACGTCAAGCAAGTAAACGGGAAAAATATACCCGCGTTTAGGTCGATTAAGGTTGTGGACATTGACTACGCCGACGGCAGAATAACGAAGTTGCGAATAAGCGGCGACGGAAACACGATATTTGAATACGGCTACGGCGGACAACCACCGCGCAAGACGGTGCCCGCGAGAGATTCGTCTGCCGAGGGCTCTAAGTCGCGAGAGATGGCTCACGGCGCGTCAAACGTGAGTCACACGTCGTATCACGCATTACAGATGACGGGTGAAGAGGCGCACAGCTTAAAGGTGAAGAGTGGCAAGCGGCTTGATGAACTTACCGACGAGCAGTTGCAGCGGTTTGCCGAAGCAGACACAAGCGACCGATACAAAGCGGCGGCGGAACTTTTGCTTAAAGAGCGAAATGAAGAAGACGCTTATTTTGAAACGCTTGTTTCGGAGGAGGATTTGCCGTTTTGAAATTCGCAGGAAAGTTTGAAAGGATAACATACACGGCGAAGGGCGACGCGGAGATTACGTTTTCCACCGCCCAACGCGTCGAAGCGGAAAAGGTAAAGACGATTGCCGATAGACTGCTTGACGTAAAGGTAGAGCCACATCACGAACGGAGAAGTCTTGACGCAAACGCCTACTTTTGGGTGCTTGCGCAGAAGTTGGCGGAAAAGTTGTCGTTACGCGGGCAAAAGCCCGTCAGTGCGGAGGAAGTTTATCGGAATTATATCCGTGACATCGGTGCATATCAGATATTGCCCGTCAAGGTGGACGCGGTTGAGCAGTTCACCAAAGCGTGGGAAAGTCACGGCAAAGGGTGGGTCGTGGTATTCATAGGCGAAAGCAAGTTAAAGGGATATGCCAACCTGCAAGTGTTCTATGGTTCATCGGTTTATAACAAGGAGCAAATGGGGCGACTTGTCGACGCGGTTGTGGCGGATTGCAAAGAGTTCGGCATCGAAACCAAAACGCCCGAAGAGATAGCAAATATGCTGTCGCTTATGGAGGAGGAGTAATGCGCAGAACGACGCTTTGTCAAACGTGCTTTTGCACTGTTTGTGCGTGGCACACGATGTTCAAACCCGTAGAAGGGTGGGAGGCGACTCCGACAGAGCTTGCCCAACCAGACGGAAAGATTATCAGCTCTTTTGATGTGATTAAGTGTCCGTTATATAAAGAGCGCGCCCAGGACGCTGGGTGGACGGAAGTTACAAAAACAGATTTTGTCAAGATGTTGAAACTCGACGCAAAATCGTTTTCGCAAAAATTTATGTCGGGCGATTTGTGGAGTTTTGCGTTAAAGAGAGGGTATCTTTTCAAAACATACGGCGACGAAGAGAACAATCTTGCATGGTTTATAAAAAGGCGGTGAATTATGGACTACAAACAAATTTATGCAAAGAAGAAGGCAAACGAGGCGCGCATTAAAAAGGTGTGTCCCACGGTGTCCGAGCGTTCGGGAATATATGTGTTGACGCGTACCGACGAGGACGGGTTCAAATACGCATACGTTGGACAGGCGAAAAACTTGCTGTCGCGCCTTGCAGACCACCTTTCGGGGTATCAGCACATCGACCTTTCAATCAAAAAACACGGACTTTATGGCAAGGATAACCCTATGGGGTGGATTATCAAATTTGTGGAGTTCCCCATTGAAGAACTGGACGAGTGGGAACGGTATTTCGAAAAAATCTATGCAAGCGAAGGGTATCAGCTCCGTAACAAGACGTCAGGCGGTCAGGACAGCGGCAAGCGTAGGATTGCCGAAAACAAACCGGCACGAGGGTACTATGACGGAATCGCGCAGGGAAGAAAGAACCTTGCAAAAGAACTGCGGCACCTTTTCGACTTGCACTTGACCGTCGATTTGAAAAAGGACACCAAACTCGCGCAAAGAGCGTTGTGCAAATTTTGGGACTTAATCGGGGAGGAGATAGAAGAATGATAAGCCAAAAAGATATGAATTATCTCAAAGAGTTGCGTTGGCGTTTGAACGACATAAACAACGATTATGAAAGGGCTGTTTATAAATACATCTGCTTCTCATTTCAGGAATGGAAATACGGCCGACGGCAAAGCAAAAACGTAACGAAAGAAGAGTTGCTTTCCCATCTTTGCCGAATAGGGCTTTCAAAAAGGCGTGCCGACGGAAAACTTCCCGATGACCGCAAAGTGCGCGAGGCAGCTCGTGAGCTTCTCAAACAGGGATTGCCCGTTATGGCAACAGCGCAAAACAAGGGATATTTCATCGCGGAAACTGTGTCGGAAATAGACCGTCCGCAGAAACAAAACAAGGCACGCGCAACGGCGATTTTGGCGGTTGACAAGGGCTACGACAAGGTGCGCACGTTGCTTTCGGGGCAAGGGAGGATATTCGGAGCATGAGCGAGGGTAAGAGAAAATCAATGAAATGCGACAGCTTCATTTTCTACGCGTCGTTTTTCGAGGCTATAAAAGAGCTCCCCGACGAGAATCAGCTCGCGCTTTACAACGCGATTTTTGAGTACGGGCTCAACGGGGTTGAGCCTAATCTCACGGGGATAAACAAGACCGTGTTTACGCTTATTGCGCCGCAACTCAAAGCCAACCGTGTGCGCTATGAAAACGGCTGTCTTGGCGGTGAATACGGGGCGCGTGGTGGTGCGCCAAAAGGCAATCAAAATGCGAGAAAACAACCCCAAAACAACCCCACCCCGAAACAAACGGAAGAAAAAAACAACCGTGAAACAACCCCTAATCAACCCCAAAACAACCCGAAAACAACCCCTAATGAAAATGAAAATGAAAATAATAGTTTGTTAAAAATAAATGAAATAAAAAATAAATTCAGGCGCGCGGGCGCGTATACGGGAGTGTTTGACGATGTGATAGATGAGGTTTTGACTTTTTTGGTTGAAGCCACGGAGTTGCCTCGTCCGCTCAAATTCAGCGGCGTTACATATACTGCCGAAGATTTTCGGCGAATTG
The DNA here is from genome assembly GCA_944349635.1 of uncultured Clostridia bacterium. Taxonomy (GTDB): domain Bacteria; phylum Bacillota; class Clostridia; order Christensenellales; family CAG-917; genus Limadaptatus. Next base: position 4,793 of record CALVNH010000008.1, read on the forward strand.
CCGACACGATGACCGTCGAGGATTTGTGCCGAATAGTCAACACGCTTTTGTTGCATAAGGACGATATAGTCGACGCTCGGTATTACGTTTTAGGTGTGATTGCGAATATCGCGGGAGGGAAAAACAATGGCACATCAAATCAGCATCTTTGAAGAAATCATAGTGGACAATTTTGCGGGTGGCGGTGGCGCTTCGACCGGTATTGAGCTTGCCCTCGGGCGCCCGGTGGATATAGCTATCAATCACGACCCTGCGGCGATAGCAATGCACCGCGCAAACCACCCTTTTACGGAGCATTATTGCGAAAGCGTATGGGACGTTGACCCGGTAGAGGTTTGTCGCGGGCGCAAGGTTGCCTTAATGTGGCTGTCGCCCGATTGCAAGCATTTTTCCAAAGCAAAAGGTGGAAAGCCTGTCGAGAAGCATATAAGAGGGCTTGCGTGGATAGCGGTTCGGTGGGCGGCAACCGTGAAGCCTCGTGTAATCATTCTTGAAAATGTCGAGGAGTTCAAAACTTGGGGACGGATAGACCGCGTTACCGGGAAACCCGACGTCATTCACAAAGGCGAAACATTCCGTAGCTTTGTCAACGCACTTAAACATCACGGTTATGCTGTCGAATGGAGAGAACTTCGTGCGTGCGATTACGGTGCGCCGACGAGCCGTAAAAGGCTAGTTTTGATAGCTCGGTGCGACGGCAAGCCGATTGTCTTTCCGAAACCTACACACGGCAAGGGCAGAGGATTAAAGCCGTACAGAACGGCGGCGGAAATAATAGATTGGACGTTACCGTGTCCGTCAATCTTTACGCGACAAAAGCCGCTTGTCGAAGCGACACTTCGTCGTATTGCCCGTGGACTTGACAAGTTTGTCATTAACGCGGAAAAGCCGTTTATCGTCCCGATAGGTTACGGCGAAAGAGAGGGACAAAAACCGCGCGTTCAGGATATAGACGAGCCGGTGAGCACGGTGGTGTCGACAGTCAAACAAAATGTGGTGGAGCCTTATCTCACAAAATTCAACGATGTGAGCAAAGGACAGGCGATAGACACGCCGCTTGATACGATAGTGGCGGGCGCAACAAGGTTTGCAAAGGTTGACTCGGTATTGACTCCGTTCGTCGAACAGGCAAATTTCGACAACACCCCGATTTCTGCAGCTGAACCTCTTTCGACGGCAACGGGCGTAAATAAACATAGACTTGTTACCCCGAAATTGTCCCCGTTCATTGAACAGGCTTTTGGCGGAACTTACGAGGGGAATGGCGCGAACGCAGACAGCCCGTTGCCTACAGTCACGGCTACCGACCACAACAGATTGGTTGCAGCTTCGCTTATACAGTATCACAGCGAAACGAATTACAAAGAAACAAGAGCGTACTCACTGGAAGAACCGATAAAGGTTGTCGATGCTTCAAATCGATATGGTTTATCCGCGGCATACATATCAAAGTATTACGGCGGCACTTATGACGGTGCCGGGAGCGGAGCAGATGAACCGCTACATACCGTCACCGTGGAAGAACGGCACGCCGTGGCAGGTGCATTTTTATCCCACTTTTACAAGGGGAACGGAAGCGCACAGGGGAGCGCGGCTTACGAGCCCGTCCCGACCGTAATGGGCAATAATAAAGCCTCAGTCGTAACGGCAAAACTTACCCCCGCCGACCTTAAATGCAACGAGTTTGGGTATTGGGCAGAGATACGGGCGATATTGAACAGATATGTCGGGTATACGTTGGCAGACGACGAAATACTGCTCATCGACATAAACGACAATTTCTATTTCCTCTCGGACATTGGAATGAGAATGCTCACGCCGCGTGAACTGTATCTTGCGCAAGGGTTCCCGAGTGACTATCAGATAGAGTTTGATTACAACGGAAAGCCGTACAGCAAAAAAGAGCAGGTTGCTCGTTGCGGAAACGCAGTATGTCCTCCGCTTGCGGAAGCGGTGGTGAGGGCGAACTTGCCCGAATATGCAGGCGGCAAAGTCAAGACAATGGAAGAACTTGTTGCCGAAATGGTGGCATAGAGGGTGGGCACTATGAGCAAATCCACGGCAAACGCGCTTTTACAGCACCTTGTCGCCGAGCTTACGAAGCTGTGGCGTGGGGAGGCAAGCGAGATACAAACGGCAGAGCAGGCGTATGAGATATGCGCGGAGATAGTAAAGGAGGCAGAGGAGCAATGAAAACACGCGAAGAACTGATTGAGGAAATGGCAAAGGCAATTAACACAACGGGCGTAGCGTTGGACGGAACAGATTACGCTTTCGGTGTTTATGCCGATGACGACCATTTTCACAGAACGGCAAGTGCTCTTTACGACGCAGGCTACCGCAAGCAGAGCGACATTGTGAGGGAGTTTGTGGAGCGGTTGTTCGCGAAAATTCGTCCGATGTATTTTAGTCTCATCGGAAGAAACGTAGGCAAAATAATCGACGAACTTGCCAAAGAGTACGGCGTGGAGTGCCACTATCTCGTGCAGTTAATCGAATATATGAGTGGACAGGGTGCGGACACCATAAGCAACCCTAAAACGGGTGAAAAGTGGACTTTCGGGAAGGAGGACTGAACTATGGACGATAGAGAGAAGATAATAAGCATAATCCGACCGATTATTAAGGAACAATATCTTATGCGTTGCAAAGAACCCGACGGTTGTGATAATTGTTGGATTTCTTGCTCCGTAAACGAGAGGGCAAAAGCACTTGCCGATGCGCTCGTCGCCGCGAACATAGGCGATGTGACGGAGTACAAGAAAACAATCCGCGACCTTAACACCGATGTTGTAGCGTATCGAGCGTTAAGCAAAGCGGATACCCTCGAACAAATAATCGAGGGACAAAAAAGTTTAATCGACGAATACAAGCACCGCGCCGAGGTTGCGGATAGGGCATTAATGTACGCCGTCAGCGAATACCGTTGCGATGAGTGTCCGTGTGCTGAATGCAACGCCGAAATACGAGGTTCGCAAGAGTGTATAGAACTCATTTGTGCGGAGCACATACAACAAGCCGAACGCGAAATCGCGGAGGAGAAAGGGGAATGACATTTGAAGAACTTAACGAAATGAATGACCCTTGTAAAGATTGCCCGCTTAATGAAACCGAGTATTGCAACCGCAGGGCGTGTATGGAAGATGAGCCGCCTTGTGCGTGGGCAGAGGGTGATATAGACGAGTGGATAGCAGGTGTAGAAGATACTAATAGAAGGCTTGATGAAGCCGAGAATAGACGGATAAGGGAACAAGAAATGAAAGCCGAAATAGCGCGAAAAAAGGAGGAAACTGAACGCAGAATGCGGCTGTTTTGTAAAGAAGAAATAGGTGCAGTAAAAGCATTGAAAAATCAATACGATAAATTAAAAAAACTTGTAGATTATGCCATCTGTTATGCGGAGGCAACAAATTTTGCAAATGAAGCATTTGGCTATAAAGAAAGGATTAGTGTGAATCCTGAAATAAAGGTTGAATTGGAAGAACTAAAAGCAAGACTAATGGAAGCACAACAAACATACGAAGAAAAACGAAAAGAATTTTATAGATTGGAGGAGGAGCGGAAATGACAAAATGCGGAAAATCATTTTTGCCCGAGTGTGAATACTTTGCCACGAACGGTTGCGTGTCACCGTTTAATTGCCCGTATAAAGTAGAAAATGAAAGTATTACAACAGCAACAAGTACGCCGTGTAATCTTTATCCGCTCGAAACAGACAAAGACAAGGAAATCTCCCGCCTGACCGCCGAAGTCGCTGAACTCCGCGCGAGGTTGGAAAAGGCGGTGGAGTTGCCCGTTAAGGTGGGGGATTGGGTATATTGCATTGATGATAATCGGATTATAGGTGGGGAGGTAAACGAAATACGTATTGAAGAATTTAATACCACAATAACATTTGTGCGATATGATTTTGACGGTGAGTATATTGGCGAGTGGTATGTCAGTTTGGAAAATTATAACAAAACTTGGTTCACTACTCGCGCCGAAGCCGAAGCACGGCTCAAAGAGTTGCAGGGAGGGGAGAGATGAAAGACTACAAACGGATAACAATGCGAGAATTTGCAGGGGTTACGGGCGACGCAATTTATAATCGTCTTGCCGAACTCGAAGACAAAATTGAGAGCGGACAGTTTATAGAATTGCCCTATGCTCCCGACCGCATTGATGTTGGGTTTACACAAACGGTGCGGTCGATACGCGATGACTCGGTGGAACTCCGCACGCCTATCTATATCGCCTTGAAAAAGGATACTTTGGAAGAGGCAAGCGCAATGCTCAAAGAACTGGAACAGAACGCGGCAGAACGTGACGACAACGCAGACGCAATTATTTATGGACTGCGTACAGTAATCGGCGCACTCAAAGCCGATAAAAATTCCGACGAGAGGTAGCCTATGATACAACGTGAAAGGCAATACAAAGACCCGCGCCTGAACGCCGCCGCCGAGGAGCTGTGGAGTTACAGACAGCGGCAGTTTGAAATCAAACGCTTGCAGGCAAAATCCGAGGAACTCCGTGACCGGTATTCTGTGGGGGCAATCGCCTATGACGGCATACGGGTGCAAGGCGGCGCACGCAAAGACAAGCTCGTCCAAATCGCTGTTGAGTGGGCAGACCTGCAAGGGGAGATAATAGCGCGCACAGCGGAAGCAGAGCACGCCTTGTGGGAGATAGAATCCCGCCTACGTACTCTCCGTTATAACCAACGACAAGTACTTGAATTATACTACATAAAGGGCTATTCCGTCATTAAGATAGCGGAGATGATGAACTATTCAGAGATTGGCGTGCGGAAGATAAAGTACAATGGACTCAAATCCTATGCGTATGGAGCAGATGCTTGAAATGTATCGCTAAGTATCTCTAAGACGTGATAAACTGGTATTGTGGAAAAGCGGGGGAGAGCCTCCGACAGACCATATTAAACCTCCGGGGCGGCGGATAAATCATTCTCCATTCTCATCCTCAAACGCCGCCCCATCCTCTCTCGATGACACAGGCGAATTTTGCCTTTGATGTCATGTCCGAAGAACAAAGGGAATGCTTGCGCGGGGCATTCAGAAACCTTAGCAAGAAGCAGACAGGAGTGCACCTCCTCGGATGAGCAGGGAATAACTTATTCTTCGGATCTATACTTTGGGAGCCTACCTTCGGGTGGGCTTTTCCTTATCATGAAACAGGAGGTGTCCGATTGTGGCGAAGAGCAAATACGAAAGCCACGTTGCGCCACGATTGGAAGAGATAAAAGACTGGTGCAGGAACGGTGCGACGGACGAGCAAATATACAATAGGCTGGGTATAAGCAGGAATGCGTTTTACGAGTATCAGAAAAAACATCGTGAGTTTTATGAGTCCCTAAAATACACGAAAGAATATTGCGACGGGCAGATAGAGAACGCGCTGTTCGAGGCGGCGAAAGCGGGAAACGTGACCGCTCAGATATTCTGGTTAAAGAATCGCCGCTCGAAAGTGTGGAGGGAAAAACCCGAGGAAGACACCGGGGATAAAGCGGACGGCGGCGTGCATATCAACATCAACATAGCGGACTGCAAAGGCGGTGGGGACAATGTCGGCGAGTAATACAACCGTGCCTATCCAGTATGCGCCGCTGTTCGATGATACTGTCACGGAAATCGTAGAGCCGTCGGGGAGGTGTTCGGCGAAGACGACGTCAAACGAAATCCTTGCGATTGCGTTGATGTGCGCAGGTCGCAGAAACAATGTCTGGTATTGCAGAGCAGAGAAAGGGGACATCAGAGAAACGGTGTTCTCTTCTCTTATAGTGACAATCCAGCTTATGGGGCTGGATAAGTTCTTTACGTGGAGCTTATCGCCGTTCACGGTCACTTGTACGCTTACAGGAGCCCGGTGCTATTTCAGCGGGATAAACGGCAAGACGGACGATGACATGACCGCCACAAAGGGTTTTACTCCGCAGGGCGGCACGCTTGCCTTGTGCGTTCTGGACGAAGCAGACCAAGTCAAGCATTATAACCATATCACGGCGTGGGAGAGCACGGCGTACCGTTTCTTGCTCCCTCACGGAAAGCTCGTGTATGCTTACAACCCCCCGATGAACCGAAACCATTGGGCGTATCAATTCTTCGGGGATAAGGTCAAAAACGGAGCGACGAGGATATATGCGACGTGGGAAGACATCCGCGAGCTTTTACCTGTCAAGACGATACAGCAGATAGAGAAGTTCAGGAAGGACGACCCGGAGTACTACCGTTACTGGTACTTGGGTGAACCCGTGAACTTCAAAGGGATGGTTTATCCGCAGTTTGACCGCGCCAAGCACTGCAGGGACATCTTCAAGTTCTTTGCCGAGCGGGACGTCATCCGCGAGCTCATAATCGGCATAGACGAAGGCACGGCGTTCGACAGCACTTGCGCAACGGCTCTCGCGGTTATGCAGAGCGGTAGGGCGGTAGTGGTGGACTGCTTGGAGGTAGACCCGGTGCAGACGGGTCAAAAAGCACCCACGGAAGCGAGCAGGGAACTTTACAAGTGGCTCACGCGGTTGCTTATGAATTTCCCGTTTTTGCAAAGGGTGTCAAGACGGTGGATATTCGAGTGTGCGGAGGGCGGACAGCAACTCAAATTGCAGTTCGAGCACGACTATCACGAGAACTGTTGCCTTGTGACACAGAAGTCCATACAAGGGGACATCAAACGAGTGAGAAGTATGCTGGCAGACGGCGTACTTTTCTTTTACAGCGTTCCCGGGAAGAACACGACGGAACTGCTTATGGCGGACATCGAAAGCTATGTGTTCGACGAGAAGACGGGAATGCCGAAGAAACAGCAGCGCGACGACACGATAGACAGTTTGGAGTACGCGACCAAGCTCTATTATGATGTGCCGCTTGCTGTGATATAGGAGGTCTTATGGCAAACACGAATACAACGCCTACATACACGACGGCGGCGACGAGCCTTCCGTCCAGGAGAGCGTTCAGACAATATTTCAGGGCGCGTTGGCAGAACATGCAGAACATCGTCAACGACACGGTGTTTTATGCGCTTGTACCGCCTCGCTTTCTGACTTACTACCGCGCTTTCATTGAACAATGGCTGGATTGGGCGCGGGGATTTGTCCCGCAGCTTCATCGTCAGGACTTCTTCTCCACGGGCATCGGGTACACGGTGTGCGACATCTTTGCCCGCGAATGTATGAGCGGCGGCTGGCGTATAGACAGCAAGGATGAACAGACGGCGGAGTTTTTCGAGGAATACGCCGCAAAAGGAGATTTCGAGAGCCTGTTCAACGAGATGTTCTTTCACGCCAATGCGGGAGGGAATGCGTTGCTTGCGCTCACGCCTAACTGCGGCGGGGTGTATGCCTCCGTCTATCCCGTGAACCGTTGCATATTCGACATCGGCAGAACGGGCGACATAACGCACGCGGAACTCTTCAATCGCTTTACGACTGCGGCAGAGCCTTACTACTCAATGGAAACCCGCATAATGATAAACGGCAAGGGATACTACTTCGTGTCCTTGATGCAGGGGTCAAACAATGTCGTTTCGCCGACGTGGAGCAGAAAGCAGAGCCTGCGCGACGTGCCGAAGGAAATCCGCTCTCAATGGGAGTACTGTTACGGTGACATCAAGCCGGGACAATGGTATACGCTTCCGATTGCGATAGGCATCGGGCTTTATAACGTGAAGAACAAGAGCGTGGCGGTGGCGATAAGCGACTTGCCCGGATACAGCGACAGCACGCTGCATACCGCGCTCGACGTGTTGTATTCCATCGACTTCAACTACACTCAGCAGCAGATGGATATGTACTGGGGACGTACGAGGATACTGCTTCCGAAAGAGATGCGCTCCCGAAATGTTCTCACGAGTTTTCCGCAGAATTTCACGCCTACATCCGCAGACGGTGCGCCGTTGCCGCAGATGCACATTGCGCCGACCGTAGACAATCTCGACGACGCTTTCGACACAGCGGCACTCGGTGACGACGTGTATTGCAAGGTGGTTGACCAGAACAGCGTAGACGGCAAACCGATACAGCCTGAATTCATACAGCCCGATTTGCGTGGGGAAGCGCACAAGTACATCCGTGACGCAGACCTCGAACTGCTGGCGAGCAAGGTCGGGCTTTCGTCCTCGACGCTTGCGAATCATCTGTCATACACGCAGAGCAAGACGGCGACGCAGGTCGTTGCGGAAATGGATACGACGGAAATCAGCGTGAACAACAAGCGCAATCTTGCGTCCGTAGCCATAAACGCGATGCTTAAAGCTGTGGCGCGGTTTTACGGGCTTATTGAAGACGTGCAGATAATCTGGAACAAGTACGGGGTCAACACGCCGCAGGAGAACACAACGCTTATGAGCGAGTATCAGGCAGGGCTGATGACAAAGCGCGAATACCTCAAACGCCGTTTCCCAGACCTCACGGACGACCAAGTCGACAAATGGATAGAGGAGTTGAAAGCGGAAGACCCGCCTATGCAGCAGGCTTTTAATCTCGGAGGCTTCTGATGGCAGACGAACCGAGGGCGTTGCGCGAGGGATTGCGCGAACAGACGATAATCATCGAAGACACGACGGCGGAGCTGAAACGGCTGCTCAACCAGGCGGTGTTCGGCGGAATGCTTGAAGCGGAGTTCATCAAGAAGGCGGACAAGCTCATTATTGACAGCACCGACGAGATGAAGGACGACACCCTGAAAGCAAACGCACGTGCGATACTGCGACGGTTCGCGAGGACGCAGTTCAAAAAACTGCGGGCAATCCTCATAGGAAACCGCGTAGGCTTTTCTTTCGCGGCGCTGGCATTGGTCAAGAGGATTTACAATGCCGAGAGCGCAAAGGACAAGGAAACGGCTTACAGGGCATTACAGCGTATCGAGCCGCAGTTTGCCGACATGCAGATTACGTTCGAGCCGGGCAGGGCGGGGACGTGGAGATGGGCTACGCCACTCCGTATGTACTCCGAGGATTATATGAACGCCGTAGACCGCACCGCCGAAATGCTTGCTAAGGACAGCCCGAAAGACATTGACGGCTTGCCGCTTCGGTTGAAGTCCGAGATGTATGTCCGTTACCAGTGGCAGCAAGAGAATATGCGCGAGCTTCGGGAGAGCGGCGTAAAACTCGTGTGGATAAGTTCGCACGAGAATTGTTCGGAGAGATGCCAGCCTTATCAGGGGCGTCTGTACAGTATGGACGGGACGAGCGGCGTACGGGACGGGACGCGCTATGTGCCGATAGAGGAAGCGACAGACCGTTATTATACGACCAAAGCGGGAGTGACATACAAGAACGGAACGCTGTCGGGGTTCAACTGTCGACATTACACGATACCGTACACGGAAGACGGCGAACGTCCGCCGAAGCTCACGGACGAGCGCATAGAAAAGGCGCGGGCGATAGAGCAGGAACAGCGGCGGCTCGAACGGCGCGTATACCACCTCAGGGAGAAGTATTACGCATTCAAAGACCAGAACGAAAAACGTGCGCTGAACTATTACAGGCAGGCGGCGCAGGCGAAGCGGGATTATGTCCGTTTCTGCCGCGAGAACGAAGTGGCGTGGTATCCGTCGAGGATAAGAGTCAACCCGTAAAACAACGGCGCGCAAGCGTCATCGGCTCCGAGAAATCGGGGCTTTTTTAATGAAATCAAACAAGGAGGAAACCGCTATGGCGTTTTTCGATAAGTTCAAAAAATCCAAACAGGAGGAAGCAAAACCAATGGCGAAAATCGACGAAGTTCTCCGCGCGCTCGAAGAGTTGTCGGAGGACGAGAAGCAGAAGGTTGCCGCGAAACTTGCAAGCCCCGCAGACAAGAACGGGGACGGCAAGGAAAGCACGACCGAGCAAATCGAGAGCGCGGCAGAGCATATCGCCGAGAAAGGCGCGGACGAACAGTCCGTGAAAGACCGAATTGACGAGAGCGTTGCCGCACAGGAACGCGCGGAAGGGGACGAAGACGAACAGTCGGCAAAAGACCGCGTGGATGAAGCAATCGGCGAGGACGAACACCTTGCGGAGGAAGCGGAGGAGAAAGCCGCCGAACCCGCATACGACCCGCGCCCGGACATTGCGGCGATACGAGAAGAGGTCAAAAACCTGAAAGAGCTCGTGGTCAAATCGCAGCAGAACCCCGAACCCGTCAAGAGCGACGAGATGAAATCCAAGCTCGACGACGCGGCGGCAATCTATCTCAACTAAAAAACACGGCAAGGAGGAAATGTAAATGCCTATCAACAACCCCGTTGCCACTTACGGCAACATCGAAGGGCTCATCAAAAACGTACTGATGGGCTCCGGAGCAACCCAGCAAGACCCCAACGGTCGGTATTATGTTGACGGTCAGGCGATTAATGTCGAGATGTCCAGAGCAATCGCCGAGGCGATATATCTCGAAGAGCTGTTCCAGCCCGGCGTAAACTGCACCGCCGAATACACGACCGACACCTCCGGTGCAGGCGCGGTGCGTATCCTGCTCGACACGCTGTTCCGTCCCTCGTCCCGCACGCTGTCTTACGGCGGCAGGAAAGGCACGCCTGGCAACAGCGGCGTGTTTGACGCAAATCCGCCCGTGATGCCCACTACGGATGAAATCCTGCTGTATCTCAATCAGGTCAACACGCAGGACATCATCTTCGCGGACCTTGCGAAAGAGTACATTCCGCTCAACATTATGACTTCGAAAATCAAGGGATACGGTCAGTCTGTCGCACAGGACAGAACGGCGTCCACCCTTGCGGAAGTCATCGGCAACTGCATTTACCGCGCGCTCAACGACGGTCAGAACCTCGTCAGCGGTTTCGACGGCACGCAGGAAAACGCCTACGCAAACCTCATTTCCCAGCTCAATGCGCTGTTCACCAACGGCGACCCCGTTACGGGCGCGATGCAGTTCCCCGTCGAGGGCAGAGTGATATTCCTGCGTCCCTCCGGCTACAACATCTTCAATCGCAACAGCGGCGTCATCCTGAACGGCTCGAACCTCGCGCAGGAAATGCTCCGCGACTTCGACCTGTCCAAGAATATGAGCGAGCGCAGGTACGTTTCTCAGTACTACATCGGCGAGTTCGGCAGACTGCACTTCTTCATCGTTCCCGACGCAATCTGGACGATGGCAGAAGCATACCTCGGTCTTGCGGCAGGCTCGCTCAAAGGCTTGCAGGGCGTTGCGTATTCCGCAAGCTCTCTCGCAGTCGGCAGAGCGGTTGACCTCGGTGTGAAGCTGCAAGACAGCAACCCGCCTTATCCGCGCGGCATAATGGCGCGACCCGTCAACCTGTGGGGTCACGAGATGATAAGAAAAGGCTATCTCATCGGCGACAGCACGTTCACCATCGACTACCTCGGCACCACGCTCAACATCCCGAACAACGCGAAGCTGTATCCCATCGCGCCCGCAGACCTCGGCACCGTTCTTTTCGGCGAGAACAAAGCGGCAAGCGTCGACGTTCCCGTGTACGGCGAGGACGGCACCGTCATCGGCTTCAAGCGCGTTGCAAAAGGTCAGTATCCTTCCGGGGACAACTGGCAGAGCGGTATGCCTCATGTGGCCGATGTCGTGGCTTCCGTGCCCGGCGGTAGCTACACCGGCGCGCAGTCCGTCACTCTCACCTCGGCGACCAGCGGTGCGGACATCTACTACACCACGGACGGCACCACGCCCACGAAAGAGAGCAACAAGTACAGCAAGGCTGTGTCTGTCGCAAGCACCAGCACGCTGAAAGCAATCGCGGTGAAAGAGGGCTATACGCCTTCCGACGTCACCACCGAAAGCTACACCATCACCGGCGGTTGATGAGTAACCGCACAGGGCAGGGTTTCCCCTGCCCTTTTTGCCCTTTCGAGTATTGGCGGTGCAACTCCGCCGAAGGGCGCAAGGAGAGCATATGAAACCTTTTAACGACGAAATTATGACATACGACCTGAACGAGCACAAATATTACCTCACATCGAACGGAGTGAACAAAGCCATCGGGGTAAATCTCGACCTCGCTTTGAACAGCGGATTGAGCGGCAATCCGTTTGCGGTCAGAAACTTCCTCGAAAACGTCACGGAAACGGTGTACGAGTACATATACGAGGACAGCAGCTCCGAGGCGTATCTCGAATATCTGCTTGCGACATACGCGCCGCTCCGCGATGTAGTGCGAAGAATGCTGCTTGCGCAGGTTAAGTACGCCATTATGAACAACTTTGTGGACGAATTTTCGGGCGTCAACATAGCAAAAGGCTCGGCAATGGACGGACGTGTGCTCCGTTCGGCGGTGCGCGTTGCGCCGCAGGTGGACAGGCTTTGCAGACAGAACGTGCCCGGGATGAACTTTTGCCTGAAAACGATAACGGAACTGCCGTTGCTTCCGTCGTGGCTTTACAGGCAGGGATATTGAGGAGGAGAGTATGGGGGTTGATATTTACGGAAAACTCACCAACAACTCGGCGGCTGTATTCCCCGCGAAATGGTATCCGACGCGCGGTGACCGTGAAAAGTATGTGGACGTCAGGGTGGAGCTTGTTGGCACGATAGACCGCAGGACGGGCTATCCGATACAAAATCTGCGCGCCTCGACGAAAGGCACGGCGGTGCGGCTGGCACAGTCCCTGCCCGTTGAGGAAAAGCAGGAGATGTCCTTTCTCGGCTTCTGGTGGATTATTGACGAGGTACGCTACGACCTCAGCGCAGTCAATCCGCAGGCGGCTGCGTTCGGAGACCCGATGAAGAACGCGGTGGTGGAAGTCACGCTCATAGGCAGCGGACGGAAAGCGGAATAGGAGCTGCTTATGGACGTAGGGTTTCTTTTCGGGTGGGCGAAGGAGCAGGGTGTCAAAGTGCCGCAGAAGTCGGACGGAAGCGCAAACATAAACGAGTTGTTTGCGATGTACGACGAATGGAAAAAGAAAGGCGGAGAAAGTAAATCGGAAAGTGCAAGTGATAGTTCAGCCAATGACCAACAGAACAGTGCGGAAGAAACTCCCGAACCGCATAATGTAAGTGCATTATTAGGTGAGGAATTCAAAGGCGTAAAAGGACAAGATGCCGTCAACAAATTGCTCAAAGAAAAGCAAGGGCATGTTAAAGGCGCATTTCATCGCGAAGATATAGGGGATATAGACCTCATCTGGGGCGATGATACATGCGGTTTGCAACATATACTCAAACGTCGCGAAGAGCAAGGAATAAATGCGCAGGAATTTGTAAAAGACCTTGCGGAAGTGGTGGAGAAAGGCTCTTATCGTAAACAGAATAAGAGAGGAAATTACGAATTGCTTTACAACGGCAAAATGGCAATAGTTTCTCCCGAATTGCAAGGCAACAAAATGACTTTTCTTGTAACGGCATTTAAGACAACAATAAAGAAATAAAGCGCCCCATTTACAGGAGCGCTTTGTGTAGCCTTTGGATGGACGCCGGTCTCAAAAGAGATGTCCCATCATTCGAAGACAGCGGTGGCGAGTTTTCTGTTGTCAAAGACCTTACACCTTTATTATATGCAAAACGCGCAAAAAGTCAAGCTGCTTATGCAAAAAGCGTAGACGGAGGAGAATATGACAACAATAAACATCATCGGCGTGGTGATGCTCATCGGAAGCGTGCTGGGATACGGCGCGCTTTTTCTTTGGGTGCTCACGGCGGACAAACGCAAAGCGCGGAAGGAGGGGAAGCAATGGAACAATCGCAATTCATCGCGCTCACGATGAACGCATTTCAACTCTTCCGCACCATAGTGCCGATAGAAACCGGCAACATGCGATACAACGCGACGAACTATATGAATATGGGCGGGTTGTCGTGTCAAATCAAGGTGGACGCAAACATCGCGCCCTATGCGGTGTACACAAACGCGCCGTGGCGTTCTCCGCGATGGCACGGAAAAAAGAACCCGAACGAAGGTTGGGTAGAGGGCGGAGTGGAACTCATCGCGATGTATCTGGCACAATCCCTCGGCGGACGGGTGATAAAGGAGTGAAATATGATAAGCACGACACAGATAGCAAACGAAATCGAAAGCAGATTTAACGAGATAGCGGCGGGTGCGAACCTGCCGTTTGTCTTTCGGATATACGCCAACATCGGGGAGTACAAGGCGGCAGAGGAAGACCCGACAAGAAAGAAATTGCCCACGCCTGTCGTGAACGGCGTACTCATTGCGTTTCCTGCGCAGATTGTCCCGTTGCAGGGGGTGAAGAGTTTCGCGATGCAACAACTGCTCACGGTGTACGCACCCGTGAAGCCGAACGCCGAAGTGAACGGCGTCGGCATAGAAGAGGTGATGACCGTTGTGAACGCGTTCGCGGAGAGCAGCGCAGGGCTTGCAGGGGCGATGTCAGACGGCGAGAACAACTATGCGTACGTGCTTGCACCTCAGCTCCCATCTGTGGGAAGTGAAGGGTGGGAACTCGGCTTTGCCGCTATCCCCGTGAGTGTGTCCCTTGCGTGGCAGTTCATCGAGGGCGGCGTCGTGGGGAACAACGTCAAAATCACGGTGGGCGGTCAGGAAGCCGTGCTCCTTGAAGGCGGATTTTCCCGCACGCGCATAGCGGACACCAACCCACGCGAGGGGAGTGAAGAGATGACGACAGTCATCGGACAGCAGGGGCTGACGCTCCGTGTGCTCGTGCCGTACATCAGCGGCGGCGTGGGGCAGCAGCTCGTCACCGACACGCTCACGGGCGCATTGGACAAGACCTATGCCGTGACCTACTCGGACGGCGTGGCTTTCACGGACAGCGCGCCTTTTGCGGCGAAGATGGTGGCGACAAACATTGCGTTCAGTTTCAACCCCGGCACGACGTGCTCGGTGGAAGCGACGTTCGTGCTTGCAGACGGGGAGGTGTACGGAAATGCCTGACGTATCGTACGAAATCATCATAAGGGAAGTGAGCGGCGGCGGAACAGGCAGCGGTGCGCCTTCGGGCGGAGGCGGCACTCCTGCGCCGTCTGACAGCGGGGGGAGCGGCAAAGGCACTCCGTCCAACACGGGGTGGCTCAACGACATCTACGGCGCGTACAAGACCATCAAGGGCTTTGCGCCAATCGCAGCGGCGACAAGCGTGGCGAAGAACATCTTTCAATGGCAGATAGGGCTCGTGGGAAGAAATATGGGCAACTCGCTCGTGCAGGAGAAGATAAACTACGGAATGCAGCTTGCGGGTCAGATAGGCTCGTCCGTGGGGATGTTCGGTCTGGGCGCGGCTCTCGGCAACCCGCTCATGAAGATAGCCGGCGTGACCAGCGGCATCAACACGCTTATCAACTACGCCCAGCAGAGAGAGCAGTTCAACTATGAGCGGAATATGGAGAACGTGTCCCGCGCTTTGCTGATGGAGCGAGCGGGTCCGTCTTTCAACAGAAGTAGGAACGATTTGTAGGAGGAAAGGCTATGTTCAGTTACAAGACAGAGATAATGGAAAACGGAGCGTGGACGGCTCTCAAAGGCTGGGTGATGCCGTTCTCGGACGGTGCGAGCCTTGACGAGGGATTGGACAGCGGCAAGCTCAATCTCTCAATGTGCGAGCGTAGGGACGCGCTCAGACCGTTCACGAGAGTGCGTATAAGCGTGTATGAAGGGGAGAGCGCAAGCGGCACGCCCGTGGAAATCATCGAGCGCGTGGTG
This sequence comes from uncultured Clostridia bacterium, assembly GCA_944349635.1. Taxonomy (GTDB): domain Bacteria; phylum Bacillota; class Clostridia; order Christensenellales; family CAG-917; genus Limadaptatus. The sequence goes on from CALVNH010000008.1 coordinate 20,395, forward strand.
ATAAGCGACGTTGTAAAAATGCGCAGAGTTGGGACAGATAGCCTATGGGCATAAATGCTTTACATTTTAATGTGAAGAAGAGAATAATTTCACATTGTAATTGACTTGGATGGACTGATGATTTAAAATCAAATGGCCAAAATAGTATAGAAAAGAGGGCGGTTATATGCCAAATTGGAGCGAGATATTGCAAGAGGTTCAGCGCAATCCTTCTGGGGTTGACCAAATACGCAGAGGATATCTTAAGCGATTGTCTGATATCACCGGACGTAATACTATTGCGTACTATTCTGGTTTTCTACAGAAGGCTAACATCGATGCTTCAATATCTGATATTGATAAAAACGGCTTTATGACTGTGATAAACAAATTAGATAGAGACAAAGGGCTTGATATTATTTTACATACCCCTGGAGGTGATTTGGCGGCAACCGAATCAATTGTTGAATATTTGTATCAAATATTTGGGAATAATATAAGAGCCATAGTCCCTCAACTTGCAATGTCAGCAGGGACAATGATAGCATGCTCTTGTAAAAGTATTGTGTTGGGAAAACATTCAAGTATTGGACCTATAGACCCGCAATTTAGAGGATTGCCGGCATCAGGCGTTATAGAGGAATTTGAGATGGCAAAGCAAGAAATAGCAAACAATCCCTCTAGTATTCCTTTGTGGCAAGTTATAATAAGCAAATATCATCCTACTTTTTTAGGTGAGTGTGAGAAGGCAATAGAGTGGTCAAAAGAAATAGTAACCAATTGGTTGCAACGTAATATGTTGCGAAACGACAAATATAGAGCAAAACATGCAAAAAAGATAGTTGAATTATTAAGCGACCATAATGCAACAAAAACACACGCACGACATATAGGAGTAAATGATTGTATAAAATATGGATTAACTGTTGAGAAGTTAGAAGAAGATGCAAATTTTCAAGATGCGGTATTAAGTGTCCATCATGTTTATATGATAACATTTGCTATGACCAACGCAATTAAAATTATTGAAAATCAAAACAGCGTAGCTATGATTATAACTGCTAATACTCCGCAAATTCCGCAGCAAGTTATGATGCCTCAGCAAAGGATGCCTTTTTAAGCTGGCAGGAATATGTTAAAGTAGGGAGGATGAAATATGACAGAGCAAAATAAGAAGCGTAAAGAATATTCTGATACTCCTGCAATTAGTGATGAAATCCTTGATTTTTATAAACAATTGGGGATTGATATATCAGCAATTGATGGGACACAACAGTATTATGATACGCATACTCCATATAAAAAATGTGGAATAACCCAAAATGTTCCATTTACAATAGGGAATTCAACAACAGTTATTTTAGACCCCTAATGAGTTTTGGTATGGCATAGGGAAAAGAAAGGACGCTATTCGGCGTCCTTTTCCTTTGTCAGCTCCGCGACCTGTCGTTCCAGTTCCGCTATGCGCTCGGACTTGGTAGGCTTGTGCTCGCGGGGAGAACGGTTCGCAATACGGGGTTGCAGCCGCGTAGTGTAAAGCCAAATAAATGCCATGAAGAGCAGACAAGCGTAAATAATCGCCATTATAAACACCCCTGCATTAGGAGGCACATCAGACTTTGCCCATTCTGACACCATATAAATTGTGCCAAAGAATATTGCTGAAAACGGTATCAAGCTAGAAAGGAAATAAAAGGGATGCTTTTTTGCAAGTAATATAGCAATGATTTGGTTAACCCACAAGATGAGATAAACGAATAATATCGCAAAAAGATAGAGTTGATACTCACTTAAACTCTCATTGGGAATGTCGTTGTTATCTGAAATAAGAGAGCATAAGTTAACCAAAATCTTAAAAGCACTACTTTCAAACTGCTCATACCCAACCCAATATTCGTTTGGGGAAACGTAGGGGATAAAAAGCATTGCTAAAAACAACACGAGAAGCACTAATGAAATGTATAAAGAGCGTTTAGTAATTAACGTGCTAAGAGTGTTCATAGGGTGCACCTCCCAAAAAATTTTAACTTAAAAAAGGAGCAAAAGCAATATGAAAGCACTTTTTGACCACAACATTGAGTTGATTGAACTGACAAAACTACTTGAACGAGAAGTATGTGATACCATGACTGTGACCAATTATCTTGGTCATGATTTTTCAAACGGACAATATTCACAGGTCTTACCGAGCACTGAAACAATTCATGATGTGAATATCGAATCGCAGGGGGAACTTACAACTCCACTATTTGGTCCGATATTATATTCAGGAACACCGGTTTCGGTTAGAGTGCCTATATATTACTTCTTTGGAAAAGTAGGTTTGCAGATTCAGAATCAATACTTTAATGCTCAAATTACTGTATTAGAGCCGGACGAGACTCAGCATATTTTCCCTGATAATACTCCTTATGCTCAATATGACGGAACAGAGTTTCAACCTAAAAACTATCCGAATATAACATTTGAGATAACCAAAACAGGACAATATAACTTCATTACAAAATACAGCTATATAGGGGGAGCGCAGATTAGTAATCCTGATATTATAGTTACATATTCGATAAATGTGCTGTCAAGCACTCCCAAATCAAAAGATTGGACGATAACCGACGTCGTCAACCGTATCCTTTCCGCAGGGGTGACACGGCGTGTGGGTATCGACACACAGAAGTATGTTTTCGACGAAACGCAAGCGGCGAACTATGCGAACGTGAAAGCTCCGGAGTTCTTCTTCACGCGGGGGACGTTGTGGGACGCGCTGTCCACCGTGGGCGGGTTCATCCACGCCATACCGAGGCTTGTAGACCAGAACCGCGAGGACGGACGGCTCACCGTGCGTTTTGACGAGCTGAACTCGGACGAAGAATATGATATGAGCAATCTGCCGTCCGTGCGCTACTACGACGAGCAGATTTCGGGGGAAGAGTATTGCGAGGAGATAGACAGCCCCGCGCAGAACTTGCTGAACACCACGGACAAAGCCACGGGTGCGGTGACAGAGCCGAGCAACGGCGGTTGGCGTGCGGTGAACTGCCCAGAAAGCGACTATGAGATTTCCGCCAATACGATGATATTCCCCACAGACCAGCCTTTTTATCAAGTCACGGGGCTTGAAGTCAAGTGGGGGCAGAATGGCACCGCGCTCAACGCGTTTCCATATCTTTACGAGGCGGCGGAATACAGGGGGCTGTCTGGGTATGAGGGAGAAACGTATCCCTATTCGAAGGCGTATGCGCTTTGCTATTCACAGGGCGGAAAAGAAATAACGGGCTTGAACTTTGTCATAGAGGACGCGGTAAGCAGCGCATATCAAAGCTATGCCATTGTCAACATCCTTAAAGCCCTCGGCGTTGACATCAACAATGACGCGGACTTCGCGAACAATCTGTTCTATCGCATAACCTACATCCCGCAGTCAGAACTCCGCGTGACGCAGAAGAAGCCGTACCTCACGCACGTCGGCAAGGGCACGCTCATCTACAACCAGGGCGGCAACACCATCGAGAGCGAGTATTTCGGACAGAAGATGAAAGGCGCGATTGCGAGGATAGGGAACGTCATCCGGCGGCGGACGTTCATTTGCAACAAGTTTGTCAAAGTGCCGAAAATCGGACAGACCTATTCGCCCGACGGCGTGCCTGAGAAAATCTCGAATGTGGACTGCTCGTACGAGAAGTTGTACATCAAAGTCACGGTGACCAGTGTGCCGAACTTCAACCGTCTTGCGGAATACACGGGCGTGAACTCGAACTACCGCTTGTACGACATCTCCGAGAAGCAGAGCGTAGACCGTTTCGTGCATTATGAGGAGAGCTGCGTTTTGAGCAACAGCGCACTTGACACGGGAACGCCTATGATAACCGGCGGGAACGGGTTGAGCGCTTATATGTCAATGTTCACGACAGCGGCGGAAACAGACAATCCTTATAAAGTAACGGCGGCTTTGTTTAACAGCCGTGCCGGGAGAACGGAAGAAGACGCAGCAACGGGGGTGGAGAACAACCCGATAACTCTCGCCTGCGCGTCGTTCGGCTTCGGGACTTCGCTTGTGTTCTACGCCAACACGCAGGACAACTACGGGGCAGGGCGGCAGTCTTCGGACGATTATTGGCAGTCGAGCTCCAAAAAACGCACGAGCAAGCAGGTGCAATACAGCGACGGGCTCGGTAACCTTTCCACAATGGACGTGACGTTCGGGACAGCGTTTACGGCGAGCGACAGTCTGCCGTTCGATTACCCGCAGGGGAATGAAAATTCTCTCATTGCGTCACAGCGATTGCTGAACTCGGCAAGCAACCCGTTCTTCATCAGCAAGGACAGCAGGGAAGCGATACACTTCTCATATCAACTGCATCATCAGGCGGACACCTTTGACATCGTCATCGGCAACGGGCTTTCAAAATTCAATCCGCTCGTATCGGCAAAAAGGAAAGCCTTGCGCTTCATCTGGTTGACACAACGTCCTCTTGACTTAATCAATCCGAAGATATCCGCCTATTATCAAGACCCGAATTTCCCCACGGTGACCGCGGATGCCGACAGCTCAAAGCGCAGATTCTCAATCGGCGCTATGACCAACCCGACAGGGCGGACGGTATATGGCTGGGCTATAGTCTCAATGGGCGAGATAGGTGGCATAGACGATATTGTCGTCGGTCAAAATTATCCGAGCGGACTTGAAAACGGAGCGACAACAAAGCCCCTCTATTTCAACTTCGTAGACAATTCAATCCTCGCCACCCTCGGTATGGCGGAATAGAGGGAACGCCGCAAGGCACACGGAGCACTCTCCCGAAAGGGAGGGTGCTTTCTTATACAAAAAACACAAGGAGGTACAAAAATATGCTTTTTCTTTTGCAAGGCGACGGGACAATGCAACGGCTTGACAGCGGGCGTATCTTTCAGGGCTCGAACAACTTCACGGAGCTGGGCATTATATATCCGTATCAAGGCGTTACACTTTCGGTGGCGTTCACGCTGCCCAACGACATAGACACATACTACACGCCGCTTCCGCCGCTCGAACCCTACACGCTTAAAGGGAATAACGGCGAAACGAAAGTCTTCGAGAACCTTTATTACACCTCGACCCGCATACCATCAAGCGTCACGGCAATGCAGGGGAGCGTCAAGGTGACGGTGCTTGCGACTGCGGCGGCAGAGGTGACAACAGTTGATAACGAAGGCAGACTGACTACCGAGGAACAGGCGGTGCTGTGTACCTCATACGCGGCAACTTTTATGGTGGAGTATGCGGCACTTCCTGTTTACACCGTTCCCGATGACCCGACGGAAGCGGACTTCCAGAAGCTCGTGGAACTGCTTACAGTGTATCAAGGCACGATTTCGGGCGAAGTTGCGGAACTTAAGACCAGAATGACCACGGCGGAGGGCGACATCGGCACTTTGCAAGCGGACATGACCGAGGCACAGGGCGACATATCCTCGCTTGAAAAGCGAATGACCGCGGCGGAAACGGACATTGACAATTTGCAGTCCGACATGAGCACGGCGGAGGGCGACATTTCCTCTCTCAAGACGCGCATGACCGCCGCCGAAGAGAATGTAGAGGAATTGCAGTCCGACATAACCACTGCCAAAGCGAATATATCCGCCCTGCAAGCGGACATGACCGAGGCGCAGGGGGACATCTCGTCTCTCGAAACACGGATGGCGGACGCCGAGGACGACATCAACACGGCGCAGAGCAATATCACCGCGTTGCAGAACGACAAGCAGGACAAGACGGACAGTTCCCTCGATACAGCGGATAAAACCGTTGTCGGGGCTATCAACGAGATATACGAGGAATTGACGCAGGGCGGCGGAGTGAACTCGCGCCTTGACACGCTGGAAGCCGAATTGAATGTGCTTGACAGCCGCGTCGAGGACGTGGAGGAGAAAACCGCGCAGCCGCTCATGACGGATTTTACGGTGGACGTTGACGCGGCGACGGCGACAAAGTTCTACAACAACGGCGACAGCTCGACAATCCCCCTGCCCGCAGGCGGCGGCACGGGAGGCGGTGGCGGCGTGTCGACATTCTCTTTCGCGGAAGCCACATGGGTTCAGCAGACCGACGGGACTTATACATTGACGCTCACGGCGACGCAGACGGGAAAGAGCAACAACAACTACACCGCGCTTGTGGCGGCGGCAGACGGCACAGGGTTCTCACTGCTTGCAATCGCGGTTATTATCAACACGGACGGATCTCTTTACATCGAAGGCGTGACAACGCCTTTCGCCGGAAGAGTGACAATCATAGGCTAGGAGGCAGACTATGGCAAAATATGTGCAAAAATTTCCGGGCAAGATAAGCGTTGCGGGGCTCGATTCGAGCGAACCGGTAACAGCCCCTCAATTCAACGGTGCCCTTAACGGCAATGCGACCAACGCAACCAATGCCGAAACGGCAACTGCTGTCCCTGCAACGCTAGTTCCGAACAATGCGGATTTGAACGATTACAGGGGCGAGAACTACTGGGGCAAGCGATTTTATGCTGGTGGCAACAACTCTGTGCAGAATCTCCCGTATAGTTACAGCGCGGGCTTTTCTCTTGAAGTATTAAAGTCGGGGAGCAATTCCACGATTCAGCGTCTTTCCGCAATGACCAGCGAAGGCAACAATATTCCCACTATATACACACGGTCGGTCACCGATGTAGTGACAGGGGACGGGACGTGGTCGGAGTGGCAGGAAGTCGCCGAAGCTAACGGTACTTATCCCAAAATGAAGGTTGGCGAGGCTCAAAAGCTATCCATGCGTGCGAATGTTTTGGGCGCGGGACAGCTTGGCTGGTACAAGCTCGGGACAGTCACCGTCGAGAGACTGAAAGCAATCCAAAACACGAACGCGTCATACTCGCTTTTCATGCTTGTGAACGGTGCGAACCCGCCTGGCATAAATAACAGCGCGGCGCGCTCTGGGATTATTGAGATAGACACCGTTGTTGTAAGTGGCGGACAGATTCAATTCGAAAACGGTTATACAGCTATAAAAGTTCTTTGCGGGAACATTGACGTGAACGATTTTGCGGTCGGGATAGACTCTGTGGGAACTACCTTAACAGTGTACATGGACGCTCGTGAAAACGGGGTCGGAACACGAACTGCATTTTCTGTCATTAGTGAAGTTTATGGCGCGATGAGCGGAAGTGCTTTTGAGTTTGGATGGGCGTTTTACGGCGCTACGGCTCCTGCGGACGCTGTGTACGCACAAGTGAGGAACAATGCTTCGGGAGCAGAGTATCTGTCTCGATTCGCATACCTTTTTGCGGGAGCTTCTCAAACGGGATGGTGGAAGCTCGGCTCTATTAAAAGTGATGGAATGGGTGTGAGTCAAAATCGCTCATGCGTGTTTTTAGTAAACGGCGTTCTATCAAATCAAGGTCTCTCGACGGCTGGTGAAACAGGCTTTTTAGAATTTGACGTGAGAAAAGAATCTGCCATAACTGACGCGAAACTAAGCGTTCTGGGCGGCAATCTTAACGCGGATGAGTTTTGCGTGGTTTTGTCTCAAACTGAGGCGACGGTTTATATTAAACTCCCGTCTCAAGATAACGCTTTTGCGGTCACAATGTTTAGTGAGGACGGCGTGAGCGCGAGCAAGGCTTCTCCGCTTTTTGAGTTCGACACTCAATTTATAGGGTCTTCCACTCCATCTGGCGCGCAGTACGCGGTTGTGAGAAACAATGCGAGCAGAGCCGAGGCTACATTAATTCCTAACGGCATAGACATAAACACCTATCGCGGAAATGACTACTGGGGTAAAACGTACTATGCGGGCGGCTCTAATACTGTGCAGAATATACCTGTTTCTGGTGCAGGGTTTATCCTTGAAGTGTTGCGTTCTGGCTCTGCTTCAACTGTGCAAAGAATAACGACGATGGCGGCAGGCTCAAATAATCAGCCGACTGTTTATACGCGCAGTGTTGTAGACAGCACGACAGCCGCAGATGGCACTTGGACCGCGTGGACGGAAGTTGCTGAAGCTAACGGCACTTATCCCAATATGAGCGTCGGAAGCGCGACAAATGCGACAAATGCGACAAATGCGACAAATGCGACAAATGCGACAAATGCGACAAATGCGACAAATATAATCCCCAACGAAAACAGAGCGGTAAACCCGCTTGGACGAAATGCCGATAGTGTGGTGGGCAATGATTCCACAGCTTTGGGGTATAAAACCTCCGCGTCTGGCTTGGGTTCCACTGCAATAGGTGCCGCCGCCAGAGTGTTTGGCATTACTTCCACGGCGTTGGGGTTCGGCGCCCAAGCTTCCAGTACAGACTCGAACACCATGCAACTTGGAAACTCTTCCCTTTCCGCACTTCGTTGTCAAGTCAACCTAACCGTGACTTCCGACAAGCGCGATAAAACGGATATATCCAATATAACTTCCGCGCTTGAATTCATTAACAAGCTCAACCCCGTCACGTTCGTGAGCAATGACCGCGTGAATTATATATCCGAATCCGACAAGGAATCCGAAAATTACCGTAAATACGGAATGTGCGAGTACGACCGCATAGCGCATGCGGCAGGCACAAAAAAAGGCGAACGACGCAGGTGCGGTTTGCTTGCGCAGGAAGTCGTTGAGGCTATGCAGTCGGTGTACGGCACGGACAACTACGCGAATGTCGTCAACGACAATTTTCACGACTTGGCACAAAAGCCGTCCGATGTGGAAAACAAATACACGCTTGCATACGCAAACCTTGTGCCTTTCCTTATCGGCGCGATAAAGGAATTGAACGCAAAAATCAAAGCCCTTGAGAGTAAACTTATAACCTCAAGCGGCGTGACAGGAGCACAAGCGAACAAGGAGGAGGCAATATGACAATCGACATCAATCTTAATTACGGCTACGGACGGCTCTCGGTAAGAGAGCCGTTTTTGATAGCCACTGACACACCCGTCGTGCTGGCGTTTCATTCGGACTACGCGCTCAAAGACACGCTGGTCAAGTTCACATCGGACACGGGGAAGTCATGCTCGTTCCGCATGAGCAATTTGTCGGAAATCGAGATCCCGCAGGCGTTCGTGCACGCGGGAAAACTCGACGTCGAGGTGGCACTTGTAGTCAAAGAAAAGGTCGTCAAGCGGTGGAGCGTCGAGCCGATCGTTTTTGCCGAGCACGACACGGGTTTTGTGGGGTTGCCTGAACTCGAACAGATACTCGCCGACCTCGCCTCCGTGAAATCTTACGGCACGACCATTGCCGCGCTCACAAAGGCTTTACAGGACGTTGACAAGCGTCTTGCAGACATTGAGGATATCGTCAAAGATACTCTCGAATAAACACACCCAAAAAGGAGATAACTTTTATGACCTACGAAGAAATCAAAATTCTTGCCGAACAACTCATTCAGCAGTATGCACCGTCGCTTGAAAAGTATACGTTCATAATTGTGGGCGTGATATGCGGCGTAGTCTTGCTTGTAAATGTCTTGTCCATGATAAGCCGTTTCAAACAGGCAAACGTCAAACTCAAAGAGATTTCAACGCCGCTCCAAATCAAAGACGAAATCACCGCCGCGCTTTCGGAAAAACTGTCCGAAATGCTTAATTGCTCCCTCGACGTCAATATTTCCGCGCAGATAAGTGAAGCGGTGGAAAAAGCCGTCAAATCGTTCGAGGACGAAACAAAGAATATCAACGCGAAACTTTACGCAGACAGCCGCCTGACGGCTACCGTCGCCGAGATGATGAGCACGTCGCGCAAGATTACCGAAGAACAGCGCGCCCAACTTGCCGCCCTTATCGCGGAAAGCACAGAATTGATAAATGCGCCCGTCGCCGAGGAAAAACCCAAACTGCACCTTACTATGACGAGCACCGAGAACACGAAAAGTGTACAGACAGAACAAAGCAAGAAACTGACTATATAAAGGGGGTGAGGGTATGAAGAACATCGGAAAACCCTCTTTTTGGCTGTCCATTTTTGAGCAAATAGTGTACATTGTGCCGACGTTGACGACCGTTTTGTACTACTATTTCGACGAAATTCAGTACACCGCAAGTGCCACGTCAAAGTTCACATTCGCAACCGCTGTCGCACTTTTCGTGTTTTTCATCGTGTACAAGCACTTTGCGAAAACGAAATTGCAGGAACTGCGGCAGAGCGTCGTACAAACTGAAACGGACTTGAAGAACGAGCCCGCAAGCAATGCCGAGAAACGCGCCTTGCTTGCCGAAAACGCCCGCAAAGACCGCTCGCGACTTGACACGCTTGACCGAGTGCAGATACTTATAGCGTTGGTGATATTCGCGCTTGCCGTGTATATCGTCGAACAGGCGACAATCGGGCTGACAACGCTTGCGTTCATCGCCTTGTGTTCCGTCGCGGCGGGAACAGGAGTTCATCTCGGCGTGTTAAAAGTCAAAGCAAAGGAGGCGGTGAAGAAATGAAAGACAAGACCAACAACGCGCTGTCGATATTCATCAAGGCGTCAATGCCCGTCATCGCCATAGCGGGGCTTATCCTCGGACAGTTTGTTACTTTTGGGGCGAAGTTCTCGTTTGGTGTCACGGATACCACAAAAATGATATTGTCAGCGGTCGCGCTTTTCTTCTTCTATATGCCGATACGCGACATATTTTTGCAGACGTTCAACGGCAGTCAACGGACGCGCGACAAAAAGGACGCATACCAAAAAGGCGTGGACTTTGTATGCGCAGAGCGCACAAAGGCGTTCAAAGAATACTGTTTGATTGAGTATGAAGAACGCAAGGAAAAGACCGTGGACACCATTCTGCGAAACACGGAGTACACGTTCAAATCCTTGCGCGAAAAGTACAAGTTCGACGCCGCTCTCGTCAAAGCCGACACCGACTTGTCCAAACGCGACCGAGGCGCACTTTTGCGGGCAATCCGCGAGGAGCGCAGGATTAAGCCTGAAACGGTGGACACCATTCTGCCGTCGGGAAAGCGCGTCGCCCACAGTCATCGCCGTGTTCGTTCAAACCCTGAATTGCTTTCGGCGCGGACGCTGACCGTGAAAAGCATTACAAGCGTCATATCCTGCGTGGCGTTCGTTTCTATCGGACTTTCGCTCGTTGAGGGCACGACCGCCGTTGAAATAATCACGACCGTAGTTTTGCTCGTCGGCTTGTGCCTGTGGCAGATGTTCTCGGCATTCACGGCGGCACGACAAATCAACAACGAGTTTTGCAATGAACTTTCCGAAAAGACGATGTTCCTTTTGGAATTTGAGGAGTACACCAAGCGCAACACGCCCACGGCTGTAACGATTGCCGGGACCGAAGAACCTCGTGAAACGTACAAAATGATTATCCAAAAAGAGGAATGAAAAAAGCCCCTGCCTAGTGCGGGGGCTTTTTTTATGGCACAAAATATGGCACAAAACAATTCAAACTGGCGCAAATTGGCACAAACTGGCGCAAAAATTTTGCACAGAGAAAGGCGAAAACCCTACTGTTTAGTAGGGTTTCGTGTTTTGTGGTGGAGGTGCGGGGAGTCGAACCCCGGTCCAATCAACCGTTAGCGGTGCTTTCTACATGCTTATCCTACGTTTGATTGTATCGCACTTCGGTACGTGGGCGAACCTCGGATTGACGAGCCCGTGAAACAGCAATCTTACCGGGCGATGGGATTGCGTTGTCTGTTTTTATGATGCCGCTTGGCCGGGGAACAGAAAACCCGACGGCGACACGCTGACTAAATTATGCAGCGAGGGCGAACTCCATAGAGGAGCTCTTTTGATTGCTTTTCGCGTTTAATTTTTATTTCCGATTTTAACGCAGACGAGCCTGCGGCATGCTTACCCCGCCTCAAACTGACTGTCGAAGCCGGTACACCCCCGTATGTGATTTGCGGGTAAAGTGATTATACCACAGCTTACGGAAAAATCAACCGAAAAGGTGAACGGAAAGAGTCATTCGGCAGATTGAGACACAAAACGCGCGTGCAAAGCGCTTCTTAAAATGCGGTGCGGGCGAGCGGAGACCTTGACATTTATTTGGATAAACTATATTATCTATTCAGGATATTACGACGGAAATCCGTGTCGAGGCGATTGTCGTTCGGCAAGAGCTTAAACAAATATGGGCGTTTCGTGTTGATGGTCTCGGGACGACCTTTTGTTTATACCGCAACCGCGTTGTTTCGGAGGGGAAAAGCATGACTTTGAGTGATTTTTTCGTAAAACTCGCGCGTGAGTCGTTGGGGAAGAAGGACGGCGCGAGAATGGCAAAACAGACCCCGCCCGACGGGGTAGAGGTGAAAGAATACTTTTATTCGAACGACGGCGACGCGATGCACAGACTCAACGTGTATCGTCCGACGAATGAGGACGGTGTTTTGCCTTTGGTGTTCGACATTCACGGCGGAGCGTGGATATACGGCGACAAAGAGTTAAACAGATATTACTGCATGTATCTTGCATCCAAAGGGTATGCCGTGGTGAACATGAGTTACAGACTGTTGCCGTACACCGATTTGCGCGGGCAGGTGCAGGATATTTTCGCCGCCGCCCGCTTTGTATGCGGAATAGCTCAAAAGGAAGGCTTGGACACGAATCGTGTTATGCTGACGGGCGATTCGGCAGGAGCACACTTATCGTGTCTTTTCTATTGTATCAACGAAAAAGCGGAGCTTGCGGAGCTTTACGGAGTGGAGCGTGTCGGCTTTGACGTTAAGTGCATGGTGTTGAGTCACGGTGTGTGCGACATACACGAAATGGTGCTGACCAAAAAGGATAAAAAGAATCCTTTTGCGTTTGCGGCACAGAAGAAGTATGACTCAATGATGTTCGGGGCTCATCCGACGCGGTCTCCGCTTTATGCAAAATCATCGCTTGAAGAGGTTGCCGACGGAGTGAATTTCCCTCCCGTGATGATTATCGGGTGCGAAAGGGATGTATATCTCATGCACACGTTGAGATTGAAAAGATTCTTCGAGAACAGGAGCCCGAAGTTTTTGTATCATTTCGTAAACAGGGAGGAGGGACCTTATCTCGGGCACGTTTACAACATTCTGCGCTTCGAGTGGGAGGAGTCCGTCAAGGCGAACGACAGTTCGCTCGCGTTTTTCGACGAATGTTGTTCCGACAAGGACACCGCCTGCGGGAGAGCGGACAAATAGCGTTTTGCGGTATAGCGTGTCCGATGCGGGCATAATTTAACGATAGCGGAGGGCCGGACGAGCAGAGATTGCCGAACGCACGTTATCGCTGCGAAAATACGTGATGCATATAAAATTGTCGGAGGGCGAAATTCACAACAGGTCCGATGAAAAATTTTGTCAAGAAACTGAAAGAATCCGTCGTTGCGGTGATACCCATCACCGCGTTGATTCTCATACTCAATTTTTCACTCGGCGGCATGCCCTCTCTCAATCTTGCGGCTTTCGGGGTGGGTGCGTTTTTGCTCATTGCGGGAATGACGCTTTATTCTCTCGGCAGTTCTGTGTCCATGGAACCCATGGGAGAACACCTTGGAGCAAAGGTCACCGGCACAAACAAAATTCCGTTGATTCTTGCCGTGTGCTTTGTCGTGGGAGTCATCATTACGGTTGCCGAACCTGATTTGACCGTGCTTGCCACGCAGATAAATTCCATTCCGAACTCCGTGTTGATAATTGCCGTAGGGCTGGGCGTCGGGGTGTTCATGACGATTGCGGTGCTGCGCATATTCTTGAAAATCCCGCTCAATCTGTTGCTTATATTCATGTATGCGGTGGTGTTTGCGGTGGCGGCATTCGTACCTGCCGACTATCTGCCTTTGTCCTTTGATTCCGGCGGAGTCACCACGGGTCCGATAACCGTGCCTTTCGTGCTTGCGTTCGGCATAGGCATATCCAACGTTGTGGGAGGTTCGCGCTCGCAGGAGGACAGTTTCGGCATGGTCGGAATATGTTCGGTGGGACCCATACTTGCCGTGCTCATTCTTGGTCTGGTTTACGACAGCGAAGCTTACGCCGAAGTGGTTCTGCCGCAGGATTTCACTTCCTTCGGTCACGTTATGCAGACCTACCTCCATGCGCTTCCCGTCTATCTCAAAGAGGTAGGAATCGCGTTGGCGCCGATATTCGTATTTTTCATAATCTTCCAGTTTATCATGCTGAAACTGCCGTATAAAAGCCTGTTCAGGATATTTATCGGTGCCGTATACACATATATCGGGCTCACGCTTTTTCTCACGGGAGTGAACGTGGGATTTATGCCTGCGGGCACATATATCGGCGGAGCGCTTGCCGATGTGAACAAGTGGATTGTGGTCCCGGTTGGCGCTCTGGTAGGTGCGTTGATTGTGCTTGCGGAGCCTGCCGTGCACATTTTGATTTCGCAGGTGGAAAGCATAACGGGCGGCGCGCTGTCGAGAAAAAATATGTTGTTCGTGCTCGTCATTTCCATGGCGGTTGCCGTGGCTTTGAGCATGATTAGGGTGGCGACGGGAATATCGATTTGGTACATAATCTTGCCCGTATACGTGGTTGCGTTGGGGCTTTCGTTCTTCGTGCCGAAGATGTTTACCGCCATAGCGTTCGACTCGGGCGGCGTTGCGTCGGGACCCATGACGGCGACGTTCCTGCTGCCTTTTGCAATGGGAGCCGCGGCGTCCGTGGGCGGCAACATCATCACCGACGCTTTCGGAATCATCGCTTTCGTTGCCATGACGCCGCCGATAGCCGTTCAGATGATGGGCATCGTTTACAAAATCAAGAAGAGCGTCGCAAGACGCGAAGCCGAAGCGCGTTACCGCGAACTTCTCGCCCGCGAAGGCGAAATCATTGTTTTGGAGTGAGGTGATTTGCCGTGAAACTTAAAGTGTTGGTAGTCATCGTCGACAAGGGAAAGACGGAGAAAATTCTGTCCGCGCTCATCGAGTGCGGCGCGAATTATCCGCACGCCACTCTGGGCACGGGCACCGCGCCGACGGCACTTGCGGAGGTGTTGGGATTGGGAGATTCCGAAAAAGGAGTCGTTGTCTGTACGGTGGACGAGGACGGCGCAAAAAGAGCTTTCGAGTGTCTGAAAGACAAGTTCGAGTTTTGCACCAAAGGCACGGGGATTGCGTTCACCGTACCCATGGAGAGCGTCGGCGGACCTGCAACGCTGTGTATACTTGCGGGAAGAACGGAGGAGGTTCCGAAATGAATTACAAACTGATTGTGACCATCGTCAACAAGGGCTTTTCCACCGCGGTGATGGACGCCGCAAGGAGCGCGGGCGCAACGGGCGGCACCATCATAAACGCCAGAGGAGCGGGTGCTCACGAGGCGGAAAAACTTTTCGGCATAGCGGTGCAACCCGAAAAAGAAACCGTGCTCATAATAGTGGACGGAAATTCCTGCGCGGACATAATGAAATCCGTAATCGCGAAAGCGGGATTGAACACGTTGGGTGCGGGGATATGTTTTTCCGTACCCGTGGACGACGTGTTGGGCGTTGCTCTCGGCATAAACGACTGAATTGCACGGCGACACTCGCCGTCGGTTGGGACGGATTCCGTTAAGGTTGCCGTTCAGGGTTGTGCCGACGGAATCGGGGCGGAGTTTGTTTTGTGTTTTGCTCTTGATTATAACTTATAAAAGTTATATACTGTTGCTATGACGGTGGAGAGAGCTGTTTTCATTGACAATCCGGGCACCAACGTGTTCGTGAATCAGGGGATAGAAGCCTCTCTTTTGGAGAGCCTCGCCGAGAACGAAACGGCACTCTGCCTTTGGTCCAACGACAGCGCCGTCGTCGTAGGCCGCAATCAGAACCCGTATGCGGAATGCAGGGTGGATTTGCTCGAAAGCGAAGGCGGACTGCTGGCAAGACGTCTTTCGGGCGGCGGAGCCGTTTATCACGACGGCGGAAATCTCAATTTTACTTTTGCATCTTTCAAAAACAATTTCGATAAAGCAAGAAATTTGGAAATAGTGCTGAAAGCCGTGCGCTCTCTCGGCATCGACGCCGAAATCGGCGGACGGAACGATTTGCTTTGCGGTGGCGCGAAGTTCAGCGGCAACGCTTATTACAGCCGCGGGGAAATGTCTTTGCATCACGGCACGCTTTTGCTCTCCACGTCGGCGGACAAGGTGGCGCGCTACCTCACTCCGGACTCCCGCAAGTTCGTCGGCAAAAGCGTGCGCAGCGTGAGTTCCCGCGTGTGCGCTCTCGGTGATGCGAATCCTGCCGCCGCGGACAGGGGAAAAGTGGCAAAAGCTCTCGAAAACGCTTTCCGCGAGGCATATCCGCAGGCGGAATTCCGCGAGGAGACTCCGTTCGGGTTGGGGGCTGAAAAGATTTTGAAGTGGACGTCTTTCTTCAATGCCGACGAATGGCGATACGGCAAGAAAACGGAGTTCGATTTGCGTTTTTCCGCGGAAGTGCTCGGCAGATTCGCCGAGGTTTTCGCCAAAGTGGAGAACGGAGTTCTGTCGGAAGTTCGCATTGATACGGATTGTATGGACGCCGACGCCGTCTGTGCCGTGGAAGAAAAAATGAAGGGAGCGAGGCTGGTTTCCCGCGACAGGGCGGAACTTGCCGAATACGTTGCGGAAGATTCCGTGACGGAAGAAGCGCGCGCATTGATTGAGCGTGCGGCAAAGGAGTGGTATGCGGTATAATCTTGTCGTGCTTGGCGGAGGACCGGCCGGATATACGGGCGCGATTCGCGCCGCAAAACGCGGTATGAAGGTCGCGCTTGCGGAAAGCGGTGAGATGGGAGGAACCTGCCTGAACCGCGGTTGCATTCCGACGAAATGCCTGTTGCATTCCTCAGAACTTTTCCGTTCGCGCGGGGAGTGGGAAACTCTCGGAATAACGGGAGCGGATTTTTCCGCGTTGCGGTTCGACCAGAACAGGGTTTACGAGAGAAAGGACGCCGTCGTAAACGGTTTGCGTGACGGAGTGAAAGGTTTGCTCCGTTCGTGCGGCGTCGATGTCTATGAGGGCAAGGGCAGACTGACTTCGGCGCATTCGGTGGAAGTAAACGGCGAAACGCTGGAAGCCGATTTCGTGCTGATAGCAACGGGTTCGCGCCCCGCGTTGCCGTCCGTCAAAGGCATTGAAAAAGCACTGACGTCGGACGAAGTGCTTGCGCGCCCTCTCGACGCGTCTTCCGTCGTCGTGATAGGCGGCGGAGTCATAGGTGCGGAACTCGCCTGCTATTTTGCGGGTGTGGGCAAAAAGGTGAGCATAATAGAATTCGCGGAAAGGATTTTGCCTTCCGTGAGCAAGGACATATCCGTGCAGCTTTCAAGCTCGTTGAAGAAGAGCGGCGTGGAAATTTTCGTCGCGTCGGAGGTTACGGAAGTGACGGATTCGCGTGTGTTGTTCCGCAACGCGAGCGGAGAGCACGAAGCGGAATGCGACGCAGCGGTGGTTGCCGTCGGCAGGCGCGCGAACGTGGAAGACATAGGACTCGAATCCGTCGGAGTGGAATTCGACCGCACGGTAAAAGTGGACAAAAACATGAGAACGTCGGTGCCCAACGTCTATGCGGCGGGCGACGTTGCGGACGGCATTCAGCTTGCGCATTATGCTTCGGCGGCGGCAATCCGTGCTGTGGAAGATATGTGCGGAACGGATTGCAAACCCGATATGAGCGTCGTGCCCGCACTTATATACACGCAGCCCGAAATAGCCTCTGTCGGAAAGACGACAGGGTGCGCAAAGAGCGGCAAGTTTTTGTTGGGTGCAAACGGCAAAAGCCTGATTAACGGCACAAACAGAGGGTTTATCAGAGTTTTTTGCGATGATAAAGACGTGATTGTGGGGGCTGAGTTGTTCGGTAACGGCGTTACGGAGATTGTCGGAGAGCTTGCTCTTGCCGTAAAGGAAGGGCTGAGCGCGGAGAGCGTGGCGCAGACGATACACGCTCATCCCACCGTTTACGAGAGCGTCGCGGAAGCGTGCGAGGACGTGTTCGGACTGGCGACTCACAAAAAATAAAAGGTTCCGACGGGAACGGCAGGGGGAATTATGTCGAGAAAAACCGCATTGTATCAGACTCATCTCGATTTGGGCGGGAAGATGGTGGACTTTGCAGGGTTCAGTCTTCCCGTACAGTATTCGGGAATCATGGAAGAGCACCGTGCCGTACGGACTGCGGCGGGACTTTTCGACGTGTCGCATATGGGCGAGTTCATGTTCCGGGGCAAGGACGCCGAAAGCGCTCTGAACGCGTTGCTCACCAACGACATACGCGGAATGCGCGACGGACAGGTCAGATATTCGTTGCTGCCCAACGAAAGGGGCGGTGCCGTGGACGACGTGCTGGTGTACCGCGAGAGAGAGGACAGATTTTGGCTTGTGGTCAACGGTGCCAACGTGGCAAAGGACGCGGAATGGATAAAATCCCGTCTGCGTGGAGCCGACTTTTTCGACTGGTCCGATGATATGTCGCAGATAGCCCTTCAAGGTCCTGCGGCGGAGAGTATTCTCCGTACGCTCACGGACGAAAGAAACATTCCCGAAGCCTATTACACCTATGTTCCGCACGCCGACGTCAAAGGTTTCGACGTGTGCATTTCGCGCACGGGATACACGGGCGAGGACGGCTTCGAACTCTATTTCATGAACGCCGTGGCGGAGCAGGTCTACAACCTGGTTTACGAGGCGGGAAAACCCTTCGGACTGCTTCCCTGCGGACTGGGAGCGCGCGACACTTTGAGGCTGGAAGCGGGAATGCCGCTTTACGGGCACGAACTGGACGAGGATATACCCGTGAACGAAACGGGACTCGGGTTTGCCGTCAAGGTTTCGAAAGAGAATTTCGTGGGAAAGGACGCGATTGCGGCGCACGTTCCCGAATATGCGAGAGTGGGCGCACGCGTCAAGGAGAGGGGTATAGTCCGTGAAAATTGCGACGTCTACTGCGGCGACGAAATCGTGGGATATTCGACGTCGGGAACGCATTCGCCGACCATGGGGTACGGAATCTGTATGTTGCGCTTAAAACGCGGATTCGCCGACAAGGAGCTGTTCGCGGACGTAAGAGGGCGCAGGGTGGCGTTGGAAATCGTTCCGCTGCCTTTTTACAAGAGAAAATAGACAAAGCGTTTGCGTCGGTGCCTCACGCCGTCCGCAACCGAGATAAAACCGATAAGGAGACCATTATGAAACAGTACACCAAAACGCACGAATGGGTAGAAGTCGCTTCCGACGGAACGGCATACGTCGGCATAAGCAAGTTCGCCGCCGACGAACTGGGGGAAATCGTTTTCGTCGACCTTCCCGAAGAGGGGCAAAAGGTCGCGGCGGGCGAAAGCTTCTGCGAAATCGAATCCGTCAAGGCCGTGGCGGAAGTCAACTCGCCCGTGAGCGGCACTATATGCAAGGTGAACGACGCGCTTGCCGATTCTCCCGAACTGCTGAGCGGCGGCGGAGAGTGGATTTGTGCCGTTACTCTTTCGGAGCCCGTGGGCGAACTTATGGACGAAGCCGCATACGAGGCGTCGCTCAACTGACTGAAAATTCAACGGAGATATTATGTCGGATTATCTTTCCATTACACCTGCCGAACGTGAGGCAATGCTCGGCAAAATCGGCGTCGGCGACGTGTCGGAACTCTATGCCGACATTCCCGCAACCTTGCTCAAAAAGAAGGTGAAACTTTCTGAGGGAAGGTCACAGCAGGAGACGTTCAGGGCAATGAAGGCCCTCGCCGCGCGTAACAAGAATTACGACAGCGTTTTCCTCGGCGCGGGCAGCTACAACCATTACATTCCGTCCGTGGTCAAAAGTCTTGCTTCACGCGAGGAATTTCTGACAGCCTATACTCCTTACCAGGCGGAGATGTCGCAGGGCATACTTCAATCGGTGTTCGAGTATCAGACTATGATATGCAGACTGACGGGGATGGACGTTGCCAATGCGTCTCACTATTCGGGAGCGACTGCGGCGGCGGAGGCGTGCATAATGTGCGCGGACAAGACCCCGAAAGTCGTAACTTTCGACAACGTAAACCCCGACACTCTGGACACGTTGGGCACCTATCTGTCGGCAAGGAAAATAGAGCTCATCGTGCTTCCCGCAAAGGGCGGTCTGGCGACGGAACTTCCCGAAAGCGTGGGTAAAGCGGGTGCGGTCTACCTGGAATCGCCGAACTATTACGGACTTATCGAGAACGTTTCTGCGGTTGCCGAGAGCGGCAAGGCGCACGGAGCGGCCGTTATTCTGGGATGCAATCCGTTGTCGCTTGCGTTGTTCAAAACTCCGCGAGAACTGGGTGCCGACGTTGCCGTGGGCGACGGGCAACCTTTCGGAATGCCTCTTTCCTTCGGCGGACCGTATCTCGGTTATATCGCCGTCACGAAGGACAGAATGCGTAAACTGCCCGGCAGAATCGTGGGCGAAACGACGGACGCTGACGGCAGGCGCGCATACGTTTTGACGTTGCAGGCGCGCGAACAGCACATCAGGAGAGAGAGGGCGACTTCCAACATCTGTTCCAACCAGGCGCACTGTGCGCTGACCGCGGCAATTTACCTCGCCGCAATGGGGCCGCAAGGTCTTAAAGACGTTGCCACGGTATGCGCTTCCAATGCGCACTACCTGGCTTCGAAGCTGGAATCCGTGGGAGCAAAGCGTTTTTACAACGGAGAGTTTTTCCACGAATTCGTGACCGTGACTCCCTTCAAAGCCGCCGACATTCTCCGAGCGTTGGACGCCCGTGGCATTTTGGGCGGGTTGGCTTTGGACGAACACAGAATTTTGTGGTGTTGCACGGAAATGAACACGAAAGAGGACATGGACGCCGTGGTCGAAACTGTGGAGGCAACTTATGCAAACTTTGTTTGAAAAATCCGTGGCGGGCAAACGCGGCGTCACCGTTGCGCCGCCCGAGGTGGAAACATATTCGTTTGACGAAAGTCTTCTCCGCACGGAACTCGACCTTCCCGAACTTGCGGAAGTCGATACCGTCCGTCATTATACCGCTCTTTCCAAAAGAGCGTTCGGGGTGGACGACGGCTTCTACCCTCTGGGGTCGTGCACGATGAAGTACAACCCCAAACTCAACGAGGAAATTGCCGCTCTTCCCGGATTCGCGCAGGCGCACCCGTTGACAAGAGCGGACAAAGTGCAGGGTTCACTTGCCGTTATTGATACTTTAAATGCCTATCTTGCGGGAATAACGGGAATGGACGCCGTGACTCTGCAACCGTGTGCGGGAGCTCACGGGGAATATACCGGGTTGCTTGTAATAGACAGATATCACAAGAGCAGAGGTGATTTCAAACGCACGAAAGTGCTGGTGCCCGACAGTGCGCACGGCACCAATCCCGCATCCGCGGCAATGGCGGGCTTCGAAGTGGTGTCCGTCAAGTCCGACGGGGACAAAGGCGTGGACATCGAGGAACTGAAAAAAGCCGTAGGCGAGGATACTGCGGCGTTGATGCTCACCAATCCGACCACGCTGGGACTGTTCGAAAAGAACATTCTGGAAATCGCGGACATCGTTCATGCTGCGGGCGGACTGATGTATTACGACGGTGCCAATCTCAACGCGGTGATGGGAGTCGTGCGCCCGGGGGATATGGGGTTCGACGTCGTGCACCTCAATCTGCACAAGACGTTTTCCACGCCTCACGGCGGCGGCGGTCCGGGGTCCGGCCCCGTCGGCGTCAAACGGGCTTTGAAACCTTTTCTTCCCACCCCCGCCGTCGTTTCCACGGAGAAAGGCTTGCGTTACGAAAAAGGGAAGCAATCGATTGGCAAAGTGAGTGCTTTTTACGGCAATTTCGGAGTTTACGTCAAGGCACTGGCATACATCGTGACGTTGGGGGGCAAAGGGTTGCGCGCCTCTGCCGAAACGGCCGTGCTGAACGCAAACTATCTGCGCGCGAGAATAAACGAGTTCTATCCCGTCGGAGAACAGAGATACTGCATGCACGAATTCGTGCTTTCGATGAAGAAGCTCAAAGACGAAACGGGAGTGACGGCTCTCGACGTGGCAAAGGCACTGATTGACCGCGGAATTCACCCGCCGACGATGTATTTCCCGCTCATAGTGGAAGAGGCTCTTATGTTCGAGCCCACGGAGACGGAGAGTAAAGAAAATCTCGACCGTGCCGCCGACGCGTTGCGCGAAATAATACAAGAGGCATACACCGCGCCCGAAAAACTGCACACGTCGCCTCACAACGCACCCGTTCGCAGACCGGACGAAGTGGCGGCGGCGAGGAATCCCGTGCTTCGCGCGTAATGCCTTTCGATGCGGATATTTACACGCCGAACGAAATATGCTATAATAATATAAAATTTATGAATCGGTTTAACCGATAGGGAGGTAAACATGGCAAAAAGCAAAAAAGCGGCAAAGAAAGATTATTTCGGATTGCCTTACATCGTCAGCGTCATTCTTGCGATAATTCCCGTCACCGCGTGGTTGTTCGGTGCAATCACCAGACTTCTCGAAGGCAAAATCGTTGCGGGACTCATCCGTCTGTTCGGTTTCGGCCTCATCATCTGGGTTGTCGACCTGGTGCTCATGATTGTGAGAAAGTCGATTTGGAGACTTCTCCCCGTGTAATGGAATATGGACAAATCGGATAATTCCGTCATATTTTGCGGTTACGACTTGAAGCAAGCGCTTAACGAGCTTGCTTTTTGTCACTATCCCGTAGAAGTGGCGGCGGACTCGGAAAGGGGAGAATTCGCGTCGTTCGACGAAGCCGCGGACTTTTTCCGCGGCAAAGAGGGAGCGGAATTCAGAATTTCGGCGGACGGACAATAGTCCGTGCGTTCCGCTTTCGTCCGTCGGTCTTTTTAACCGAAAGCAACCGTTCTGCGGACACGTCGGTACGCCGCGTGTTCACGGGGCGGAGGCCGTTCTTCGGAGAAAACATTTTATGAAAAAAGAAAAGTCTGCTTCCACGGGTGGCGTAGGAGCGTTGAAAAGTCTCGCTTCCTGCATAGGCGAGTACAAATTGCCGTCGGTGCTTACTTCCGTATTTGTGGTGTTCGAGGTCATTATGGAAGTTTGCATTCCTCTCATAATGGCACAACTTGTCGACGTCGGGCTGAAACAGGAGCAACCGCCGTTCACTTTTATGTTGCGGCTGGGCTCTTTCGAAACGGAAATGTTCTCCATCTCGGGCAGGACGGATTTCGTGCTGATATGCGGCGCGCTCATGGTGTTCATGGCATTGCTCTCGTTATTCTGCGGAGTGATGTCGGGTCGCTATGCAGCAATAGCCGCCACGGGATTTTCCATGAACGTCCGACGCAAAATCTATTACAATGTGCAGGAGTTCAGTTTCGCCAACCTCGACAGATTCAACACCGCAAGCCTCGTGACCCGTCTCACCACGGACATCACCAACGTGCAAAACTCGTATATGATGATTATACGAGTGCTTGTGCGTGCGCCCGTCATGCTTATTCTGGCACTCGGAATGGCGATTTCCATAGACCCTGAGCTTGCCGTCGTGTTTGCCGTGGCGTTGCCCGTCATCGTCATAGGGTTGATTGTCGGCATAGTGGTGGTCTATCCCAGATTCACCAAAATGCTTCACAAATACGACGACATGAACGAGAGCACGCAGGAGAATCTCACCGCGATAAGGACGGTCAAGACTTTCGTGCGCGAGGACCACGAAACCGAGAAGTTCAAGAGAGTCAGCTCCACGGTGCAGAAATTGCAGTTCTCTGCGGAGAAAATGCTGGTCATCGCCATGCCGCTCATGCAGTTCGTGGCGTACGGCTGTATAGTTGCGGTGGTATGGTTCGGCGGCAACAAAATCGTCGTCGGCGATATGCAGATAGGCATGCTGACTGCGTTTTTGAGCTACATCATGCAGATTCTGATGTCGCTCGGCATGGTTGCGATGGTGTTCGTCATGTTGGTGCTGTCGCGGGCTTCTGCAGGCAGAATAGCAGAGATTTTCAACGAGAAAATCGACATAGAGGACAATCCCTCTCCCAAAGCTTCGGAAGTCGCGGACGGCAGTATCGATTTCGATAACGTGAATTTTTCTTACAGCAAAAACCCCGACGTTCTCAATCTCGAAAACGTCGACTTGCACATCAGAGCCGGTGAGACCGTGGGCGTGATAGGCGGCACGGGCTCCGCAAAGACCACTCTCGTTCAACTGATACCGCGTCTTTACGACGTGTTGGAAGGCAGTGTGAGAGTGGGCGGCGTGGACGTCAGGGATTACAGACTGGAAGATTTGCGAAAGGCCGTCGGCATGGTATTGCAGAAGAACGTGCTGTTTTCGGGCACCATAAGGGAAAACCTCAAATGGGGCAATCCCGACGCTACGGACGAACAGATGGAGCATGCGGCGAAGGCAGCGCAGGCACACGACTTTGTCACGGCTTTTCCCGACGGTTACGATACGGACCTCGGACAAGGCGGCGTGAACGTGTCCGGCGGGCAGAAACAGAGGTTGTGCATTGCAAGAGCATTGCTTAAAAACCCGAAAGTGATGATTCTGGACGATTCCACTTCCGCCGTGGATACCGCGACTGACGCCGCAATCAGAAAAGGTTTGAAGGAGGAATTCCGCAATACCACGGTTATAATCATTGCACAGAGAATAAGCTCGGTGGAGGAAGCGGACCGCATCGTCGTTATGGATAAGGGTAAAATCGCGGCGGTGGGCACGCACGAGGAATTGCTTGCGTCCAACCACATTTATCAGGACGTTTATTATTCCCAACAGAAGGGTTCGGACGCCGTTGTCGAAGGAAATTCGGACGCGCCTGTGAACGCGGCAGGGGAGGACGGCAACAATGGGTAAGAGTACGACGAAACACACCGCGAAAAAGAGCGGTATGGCTGCGAAATACGGCAAGTCGAACAGATACAAGGCACAGAACCCCATGGCGACGTTCAAGCGTATAATGAGCTATTTCAAGCCTTTCAAAGGAAGACTCGTTTTTGCCGCGATATGCCTTGTGGGGAATGTGGTCGCAAACGTAGGCGGAACTTTCATGTTGTCCATCATCGTCGACCGGTATATCGAGCCTTTGGTTTCGGGAGCGTCGAACGTGACGATTGCGGACTTCGCCTTGATGACAGGCATAATGGCGGCGGTTTACATCGTCGGCGTTGCTTTGCATTACGGCTACAACTGGATTATCGTCAGTATGACAACGAAAATTTTGCGGAATATCCGCGACGAGATGTTCGAGAAAATGGAAAAACTGCCAATCAGATTTTTCGACACTCACACCCACGGCGAGATAATGAGCTGTTTCACAAACGATACGGATACCCTGCGCGAGCTCATCGCAAACGGCATTCCGTACCTCATTTCCAACGGTCTCACGGTAATCGGAATCTTCGTGATGATGGTCTATCTCAGCCCGCTTCTCACGTTGTTCATAATAGTGATGTTGGTGATAATGTTCTTGCTTGTAAAGTACGTCGGAGGCAAGTCGGGCAAGCATTTCATCCGTCAGCAGAAGGCAATCGGCGTGCTGGACGGATATGTTGAAGAACACATTGACGGAATGCGCGTGGTCAAGGTGTTCTGCCACGAGAACGAGGAAAAGGCGGCATTCGACGAAATCAACGCCGATTTGCGTTTTGCTTCCCGCAAGGCGCACACGTACGCCAACATTCTCATGCCCATGCTGGGCAACCTGGGTTACGTCAACTACGCGATTACCGCGATTGCCGGCACGTTGCTCACCGTTGCGGGCGCGGGGGGAATGAGCATAGGCAAGCTGGTGTCCTTCCTGCAATATTCCAGACAGTTCAATATGCCCATAGGACAGATGTCGCAGCAAATCAACAGCATACTCATGGCTCTGGCGGGCGCGGAACGCATTTTTGCGCTCATAGACACTCCGCCCGAAACCGACGAAGGTTATGTGACGCTTGTCAACGCCACGGAGGACGAGCAGGGCAATGTCCGCGAGTCCGACGACTATACGGGGCAATGGGCGTGGAAGCACTTCCACAAGGCGGACGGAACCACCACTTACGTCAAATGGCGCGGTGAGGTGGAGTTCGAGGACGTCACTTTCGGGTACGTCCCCGAAAAAACGGTGTTGAAGAACATCAATCTCGTGGCGCTTCCCGGACAAAAAATCGCGTTGGTGGGGTCAACAGGCGCTGGGAAAACCACGATAACCAACCTTATCAACCGCTTCTACGACATCGAGCAAGGCAAAATCAGGTACGACAACATCAACATCAGAAAAATCAAAAAGGACGACCTGCGTCGTTCTCTGGGAATGGTGTTGCAGGACACTCATCTGTTTACCGGCACCGTGCGCGAAAACATACGCTTCGGCAATCTCAACGCCACGGACGAGGAGGTGGAAGCCGCCGCACGTCTTGCCAATGCTGACTATTTCATTCGGCATCTGCCGCAGGGTTACGACACCATGCTCACGGGTGACGGCGGCAATCTGTCGCAAGGGCAGAGGCAGTTGCTTTCCATCGCAAGAGCCGCGGTTGCCAATCCGCCCGTGCTCATTCTCGACGAGGCGACGTCTTCAATCGA
>CALVNH010000009.1 GCA_944349635.1 uncultured Clostridia bacterium
TGAGCAATGCGTCAACGGCAAGATTATTGAGCAATACCACTTCAACGTACACCGTCACGAGTCAATTATAAATCGGCGATCTGCGAAATCTTTCCGTTAGGATACGCAGTCCTCTTTTACGCGGACATCGGGCTTAAAACACCACCTTGCATATCATTTTTCAACCCGAACACTCGACCTCTTCGGGCAAATTTGAGTTTCAACGCTTTGCCGGCTTCCACGACGACGAAGAAATCCGAATATAAAAAAAGCAACCGTTTCGGTTGCTTTTTACGATTGTGTTTGTCCGCTCCGCCGTTCGATGCGAAAATGCCGTGTGCCTGAAATACGACGTAACCGATAGCTTTTCTTTACGAAAACATCTTCAAATCGGACTTTTACGGCGAAACACCTTTCACGTCAGTTTCTGTCGCGGCGCAGATGACGCAGGAATGCGGGAACCTGACGTCCTGCATTGCCGACATCGATGCGGCTGGACTGAATGCCGCCGTCGGACACGGGTTCCGCCGCAGGCGCCACGGGCGCGGGAGCAACGGGTTGTTCCTGAACGGGTGCCGCAGGTTGAGGCTCCGCCGCAGGTGCCGAGGGTCGGATGTTGAAAGTGGGTCTGTTTGCGAATATGTTGGGATTGTACTCCGACCTTGCGGATTCCACACGTTCGTCGTCGTCGCGCTTGGAATCTGCCGCCGCGTCGGCAATGGACGCGATGTGATTCGCCGTGTTGCCGGGAGCAGGAACGTTGCCCGTCCGCGCGAGAGTGTTGTTCCTGTCCACAAACCCGGTGGCGATAATGGTGATTTCTATATCTTTCTTGTCGGGCACGAAAGCCGTGCCGAAGATGATGTTCGCAGAGGGGTCGACAACCTGTTTGACGATTTCGCAAGCCTCGGTGACCTCGCTGAGCAACATATCTTCACCGCCGCTGATGTTGACGATGATGCCGGTTGCGCCTTCGATGTCGGTTTCAAGCAGAGGGCTGAAAACCGCGTTTCTAACCGCCTCGATTACTCTCTTCTCGCCCTTGCCATAACCGATGCCCATGTGCGCCAGACCTCTCTTTTTGAGAATGGTTTTGACGTCGGCGAAGTCGAGGTTGATGAGTTCGGGATTTGCGATGACGTCGCTCACGCCCTGCACGCCCTGACGGAGAACGTCGTCGGCGATTTCGAACGCGCGCTTGAACCCGATTTTGTTGTCCAAAACTTCGATGAGCTTCTGGTTGGGAATGATGAGCAGCGTATCGACGAAATTTTTGAGGTTGCGAATGCCCGCTTCCGCATTCATCATGCGCTGTGCCCCCTCGAAATTGAAAGGCTTTGTCACGACGGCAACCGTCAGAATGCCCATGGATTTGGCTATTTCCGCGACAACGGGAGCCGCACCGGTGCCCGTTCCGCCACCCATACCCGCCGTGATGAAGAGCAAATCTATGCCTTCAAGAGCCTTTTTGATGTCCTCGCGGGACTCTTCGGCGGCAAGTTTACCGATTTCGGGGTTGGAACCCGCTCCCAGACCGCCCGTCTTATTGGCACCCAGCTGAATTTTGCATTCCTCGGGAACGAGGGACATATTGAGTGCCTGCATGTCGGTGTTCATGACTATGAAACTTGCACTCTTGATGCCCGCTCTTATCATATTGTTGACGGCATTGTTTCCGCCTCCGCCGACGCCGACGACAACTATGTTTGCCTTGCCGGGAACCTTGCGCGTGACGGGAGCAACATACTCCTCTTCCTCGTACTGTTCTTCGGCGTATGCGGCAGTATCTTCGTTGTCGGACCTGTCGGAATCAGGGGTGTTCGAATAGCCGAATCTTTCGAAATCTATCATATCTTACCTCCGTTTAAGACTCTTTTGATATATTCTCCGAAATTGAATTTCGATAAAGTTTCCGCGACCGTCAGCAAAGAAATCTTGGAGCTGTCGGAAGGTTTGGAAAATCCCGGCAAGCGGGGTGCACAGACCTCCACGCTCCTGTTGAGCTGTTCGCTCAGGAACTTCTTTGCTCCGCGAA
Source organism: uncultured Clostridia bacterium (assembly GCA_944349635.1). Lineage (GTDB taxonomy): Bacteria > Bacillota > Clostridia > Christensenellales > CAG-917 > Limadaptatus. The sequence continues at coordinate 2,015 of CALVNH010000009.1, forward strand.
TGGACGCGACGCCCTCTCCCGTGAGATACACGGGGACGTATGTCGGCGAATCAAGTCCGTCCAGCACCGTCTTGATGAGCTCGGCAAACTGCTCCAAACGCGCGCGCACGATTTCGCACGCATCTGCTGCGAAGACGGTGTAATCGTTGTCAGCAACCAGAACGGCATCGTCCGCATAGGAAAGATTGAGGTCGACAAGCTCTTTTGCACGCTCTGCAAGTTCGAACGGGACTTGCAGATATTCGTACATATCGGCGGCAATATGGGCTCCGCCCAAAGAGAACGATTTCAACTCGCAAAGCCCCTCTCCTCTGCCGACGGCAATGAAAGAAGATATGTAGCCGATGTCGACAAGCACGTAGGACGCGTCGCGCTGTTCTCTCTCGAAAAGCGCAAGTCCCTCCGCCCACGGAGAGGCTATGAAGTGAATTTCTTTGAAACCGTGCTCCGCCGCGATTGTGCGGAAAGTGTCCGTAAAACGTGTTTCGCAGAACATATATGAAACGGTGGCTTCGATTCTGCCTGCCATCATGCCGCGAACGTCGAAATACAGTTTGTCGGACGTATCCACGGAATAACACACGGCGGAAGAATTGATTACCTCGTAGCCGTCATCGTCGAAATCGTTGCCCTTGCGAAGCAGAAAATCGATGTCCGCGTCGATGACCCTGCGCACTCTGTCGAGAGTGACGAACACTCTCTTGTTTACCACGGAAACGAATTCTCCGGGAACGCCGATGAAAATGCGACGGCTTCTGCTTCCCGCAGCGGCGACGGCCTCGGACAAAACCTCGGAAACGACGGAGTGCAAATCGGCTTCGTTGAGCCACTGCCCGTCGCAGAATCCGTCGTATTCACGCTCCGCAGATGCCTTGATATCGTAAACGGATTGCGCCTTTTTGCAACCGACAATCGCGCTTATCAGACGCGACGTGACGTCGAGTATGACAATGTCTTTGCTGAAAAATGCGCTCATAAGACCCCGTTTCCGCGAGAACGTAATTCCCGCTATAATATATAATTCTAACTTTATTATATAATAAATAAAAACGCTGTCAATGCTTTTACGTTAAAAAACCGAGTTTTTCGGCTAAAATGTCGATATTTAACCTTTTTTTACGTTCATTCGGGCAAACTGCCGCTTTCTCGCACAACTTTTCCGCCGAGATTCGACATAATCCGCTCTATGTTCTCGTAGCCTCTGTCGAGATAACGCAGTCCGTCGATGAAACTTTCGCCCTCCGCTCCGAGAGCGGCAACAAGCAGTCCCGCTCCTCCGCGCAAATCCGCCGCGTGCATCACGGCGCCCTTCATCCCGCGGCTGCCGTCCACGAATGCGGTGTTGCCTGCAAGAGCTATGTCCGCGCCCATTTTCCTGAGTTCGGCAACATGGGCGAATCTGTCCTCGAACACGGTTTCCCGCATGCTGCTCATTCCCGACGCGTAACACTGACACGCCATAAACGGCGCCTGCATGTCCGTCGGAAACAGCGGATAGGGTCCCGTGACGACGTCGGTTGCGGCAAGTACTCTGTCGCTTTCGAACACGAGAACGCCGCCGTGCTCGACAAGATAAGTGTGAGAGGACAAAAAGGGCGAAATCACAGCACCCAGACACGAAGCGTCGGCTCCGTTCAGTTCAACTCGTCCGCCGGCAACCGCAACGGCCGCCATTACCGTTCCAGTGACTATTCTGTCGGCAACGGGAGCACAGACCGCGCCTTCCAGTTCTCGGACTCCGTTGACGGTGATTACGGGGGTGCCCTCTCCCGCAATGTCCGCGCCCATTTTCACCAACAGTCTGACAAGGGACACTATCTCGGGTTCGCGCGCCGCGCCGATAAGACGCGTTCTGCCCTCCGCTTTGACTGCCGCCATAATCAGGTTTTCCGTCGCACCGACACTCGGATATTTCAGAATGACGTCCGCACCCGTGAGTTTTTCGGCGTGACAGAGCACGTAATCCTCACCGTACTCCACACAGGCTCCCAGACGCCGGAATCCGTCAAAGTGTATGTCGAGCGGCCGTGCGCCTATGCGACACCCGCCGGGGGTGAAGAGTCTCACTTCTCCCGTTTCCGCAAGCAGCGCACCCAGCATAAAGACAGAAGAACGCATTGCACAAGCAAGGTGCGGCGGGATTTCCGTCAAGGTCGGTTTGCCGCTCACCGTAACGTCGCGTCCCCGTCTGCTCACTGCCACGCCGAGCGCACGGAGAACTTCCGTCATGTCGTCGACGTCGCTTATGTAAGGGCAATCCGTGACGGTGACTTCGTCCTCCGTCATGACGCTGGCGGCGAGCATAGGCAAAACGGCGTTTTTGGCGCCGTGAACGTTGTAAGTGCCGCACAAAGGGCTTCCCCCTTTCACGCGCAAATAAGTTTTTTCGGTCATATCTCCTCCGAAAAGCAACCTTGCGGAATCATTCCATTCTATGCCGTCGCCGCCGACGGCGTACTTTCCGACCGTTTTTTCGCGTCAGCCTTTCTTATCGTCGCCGTTCTTCCCAGAAAACGCGAGTTCGCGTGCCTGGAAACCGAAAGCAACATTCCGCACGCGCACAAATATGCGACCAACGAAGAGCCGCCCGCGCTCATGAAAGGCAAAGGCAAACCCGTGGGCGGCACGGCGCCGCATACCACGGCGACGTTGAGCAAAGTCTGAACGGCAATCACCGCCGTAATTCCTGCGGACAAATAGCAACTGTATCTGTCGGTTGCACGCAAGGCTATCACCACACCGCGCACCACTACCACTCCGAACAACGCACACACCGCAAGCACTCCGAAAAGTCCCGTTTCTTCGCCTATCACGGACATTATGAAATCGCTTTCGGCAAACGGCAAAAACAGATATTTCTGTCGCGAATTGAAGAGCCCGACTCCGAAAAGACCGCCCGAACCCAGCGCATAATAAGACTGTATCAGCTGATACCCTTCGTCGAGGGGCGATTCCCACGGGTCGAGAAAAGCAAGCAGCCTGCGAACACGGTAGGGTTCGGCAAGCACGAGCGCCACGCCCAGAGCAACGACGGGAATCAGAATTATTGCAAGATGCGACGGCTTAACCCCTGCCACGAAAAGCAGAACCACGGTCACGGCTCCCGCGCAGATTGTGATGGACATATTCGGTTCGAGCAGCAAGAGGACACACACGATTCCGCCGATTGCAAGGAAAGCAACCGCTCTGGGAAAAGTGCCCACTCCTTTGGAGGCACCGAACGCCGCCATCAGCATAACCATGGCAAACTTCGCGAACTCCGACGGTTGAACGGTGAAAAATCCCAGATTCAGCCATCTTTTCGCGCCATAGCTCTCGACGCCTATCACCGGAATGAACACGGCGGCAAGCAGAATTATTCCTACGATGTACGCCGCAAGCGAATACTTTTTGAAATACTCGGGCTTTACGAAAGACAGGGCGAGCATTGCCGCAACGCCGAAAACAAGGGCGACAGCCTGTGTTTTGACATAATGAAAAGAGTCCCCGTAGGTAATTTCCGCGCCGTAAGAAGATGCGGAATAGATGAACAGCAAACCCAGCAACGACAAAACCGTTACGGCAATGGCGAGAGGTTTGTCGAATCCGAAAAATCCCTCTCTCTTCATAGCTTGCGCATCAGCTTCACTACGGCGGCGTCGAAGGCGCGACCGCGTTCTGAATAGCCCGTATATCTGTCGTAACTTTTGGAAGACGGCGAAAACAGCACGTTTTTGCATTCCAGTTTGTGTGCCATATCCACAGCGTCCGCACAGGCGTCTTCCAGAGTTGCGCTGCGCAGGACGTTTCCGAAGCCCGCGCCGACGGCGGCACGTATTATGCTGTCCGCATTTTCGCCGACCACCACCACTCCTTTGATTTTGGAAGGCAGATTGGAAAAAAGTTCGCCGAAATTTTCCGCTCTTTGCGCTCCGCCGAGTATCAGAACGGTATCTCCGTCCATGCTCTCGCTTGCGGAAACCGTGGAAAACACGTTGGTCGCCTTGCTGTCGTTGTAGACATTGACGCCGTCCACGACTCCGCAGGACTTTCTGCGGAATTCGGGTCTGCGAAAGGACACCATCGCGTCGGCAATGGTATAAGGACTGATTTCCTTTTCCATTGCGACGGCAAGCGCGGCAAGCGCGTTTTCCAGTTCTCTCCCCCTGAAATCCAGTTCCTCCGTTTCGACGACGGGCTTGCCTTTATAACACAAAAATCCCGACGATTGATACGCTCCGTCCACGGGACGGGACAGACTGAACGGGATTTGCCGAGCTTTTACGAGAGGCAGAAGCGAACACACGTTTTCGTCGTCGGCATTGTAAACGGCTTTATCGCAAGAAGCCTGCCTGAGAAAAATGTTGGCTTTTGCGGCTATGTACCTTTCCATTGTTCCGTGCCTGTCCAGGTGGTCGGGCGTTATGTTGAGCATAACCGCGATTTCCGGCGAAAAATTGAGTGCCGTTTCCAGCTGAAAGCTGCTTGCTTCTATAACCACGCATTCCATGGCGTCGAGTTTGTCGGCAATCGAGGAAAACGCGGCGCCGATGTTCCCCACCGCGTGCGAATTGATTTTCGCGGTTTTGAGGATATGGTCGATGAGCAACGTCGTCGTGGTCTTTCCGTTTGTGCCCGTCACGGCAATCTGCTCAGCGACGCAGAATGCGGAAGCCAGTTCAAGTTCGCTTATGACGAGTTTTCCCGACAGTTTCGCGTCCATGACGTAAGGATTGAACCCCGAAATCCCGGGGCTCAGCACGATTATGTCGCAGTCCTCGAACACGCCTGCGGAGGACGTGGCGTGACTTTTTTCGGGATTGTCGTCGTAAATCACCGCTCTGCCTCCGTTCTCTCTCACAAGCTGATATGCCGACATACCGCTGATACCCGCGCCGTAAATCACGACGTTTTTCCCCACAAGATTCATATTGTCCTCGCAAAAATTAGCGTGATTGCGCCCGCAACGGCGGTGACGAAGAAGTAAAGCGCACAGATTTTTGCCTCCGACAGCCCTTTCATTTCCAGATGATGATGAAAAGGAGCCATCAGGAAAATGCGTTTCTTCGTCGCTTTGAATACGAGCACCTGCATTATTACAGATATGCTGGACCATACGAACATTATTCCCGCAACGGGAAGAAGAAAAGGATTGCGCGAAAAAACAGCCACGCACGCCACCGCCGCGCCGAGTGCCAGCGAGCCCGTGTCGCCCATCATAACAGTCGCGGGATTGGAATTGAAAATCAGGTATCCCGACAATCCGCCCGCGGCGGAAGCGCAAATCGCGGTGAGTGAAAGTATCTCGTTTGCGGCGCGCGCGTCACCCGCGCCCGTTGCATCCGTGTAGGCTAGATAAGTCACTGCCGCAAACACGGCGAAATATCCCGCGGAAACGGTGGCGGCAAGTCCGTCGAGACCGTCCGTGAGGTTGACGGAATTTGTGGTCGCCACGAAAATCAGTATCACGAAAGGGATTATGCCGTAGCTGAGTTCGGCGGGCGCGCCGAAAGGCACGTTTATCTGAGACCCCGCATAGGGTGAGGCGTAACAGAAATACGCGGCGATTGCGCTCAATCCGAGCTGTCCGATTATTTTCTGATAGGGTTTCAGTCCCAGATTTCTCGAAAACCTGATTTTGATGAAATCGTCCAGAAACCCAAGCACTCCGAAGCCGAAAATCACGCTTGCCGACACCAGCGAAAACGACGTGCTTTCGCACAGTGCCGAAATGAGCAACGGCAGCAGAAAAATTATGCCGCCCATTGTCGGAGTGCCGCTCTTGTGTTCGTGTTGCGTGACGTATCCCAGCACCGTCTGTCTTGCTTTGAGTTTTCCGAGCAACGCCACGAAAAAAGGAGCGGTCACCGCGGAAATCAATGCGGAACCCATGAAATAAAGCAGTATTTTCAACTCCGCGCTCATCTTGCCTGACCCCAACGCCTGGCGGTTTCGAAATCGCTGTACGGAATTCTTTTGCCGCGTATTTCCAGATAGTTTTCGTTACCTTTGCCCGCAATCACCACCGTGTCGCCTTCCAGCATTTCGGATACGGCATAGGCTATGGCTTCCGTGCGGTCGACGAAAGTTTTGCACTCCGACTGCATTCCCGCAACGATGTCGCATATTATGTCGGAGGGATTCTCGAACCGCGGATTGTCGGACGTCACAATCACGACGTCGCTGAGTTTTTCCGCGATTTTTCCCATCACGGCACGCTTTGACTTGTCGCGCTCTCCTCCGCACCCGAACACGGCAATCAGACGGGATTTGGTGAGAGTCCTTGCCGTGCGCAAAAGTTTTTCCAGTCCGTCGGGCGTGTGCGCATAGTCTATGATAATGGTCCCTTTTTCGTTGTGCAAAACGCTGAATCTGCCTCGCACCGCCTTGACTTTACGCACGCAACGGAACAGAGTCTCCGCGTCGAGTCCCAGTTCATGTGCCGCCGTCAGCGCGGCCAACAGATTGTAAACGTTGAACTCGCCGTACAGTCCCGAACGCACGTCCACAAGGTCGTCGCACAGATTGGCGAGAAAGCGCACTCCGTCGATGTTTTCCTCTACGTTCACGGCGAAACAGTCTGCGGGGTTTTCGAGCGCGTAAGTCACGAAAGGCAATCCCGTTTTTTCCAACTCAGCCGCAAGTTCCCTGCCCGCGGCGTCGTCCGTGTTTACGACGGCTTTCGCGACGTGCTCCGCGGTGAAATAGGAGAATTTCGTCTGCTTGTAGTTTTCGTAACTCTTGAAATAGTCCAGATGGTCCTGCGAAAGGTTGGTAAATACGGCAATATCGGCTTTTATTCCGCAGAGTTTATCAAGTCTTATTGCGTGTGCGGAAACCTCGGAGACCACCACTTCCACGCCTTTTGCCCTCATTTTGAAAAGCAGTTCGTTGAGTTCGAAACTGTCGGGAGTGGTCAGGCTTTCTCCCGCCTTTTCTCCCAGAATATAATGTCCTTCCGTACCTATTAGTCCGGTTTTGACCCCCGCGTGGGCGAGCAGCGAGGAGATGTAATGCGCGGTTGACGTCTTTCCGTTGGTGCCCACTACAGCCACGAACTTCATTCCGTCGGACGGACGGAGAAAAAAGTTGCGCGACATGAGCGCGTATGCCGCCCTTACATTGTCTACCAAAACGTATTCCACGTCTGCGGAAGGTCTCTTTTCGGTTATCGCCACAAAGTCGGCGTCGATGTCTTCGACATAGCGGTTGCCGTCGTCGCGCACGCCCTCCATACAGAAAAACAAATCCCCGTCGCACACCTTGCGCGAATCGATTTTCAGCGAAGAAACCTCGCGGTTTTTATCGGCGTGAAGCTCGGAAAAACTCACTCCTTCCAGCAGATTTTCAAGTGTCATAACGTCCTCCGAAATATTTAATATTCACATAATAATTATTATTTTTAGTGAAATCAACGGAGCGGCGAAACTAGACAAGGACGGAAATTTTTTGTGAAACGACCTCAAACCGTTTTCTCGGCAAAGGGGTTAAACGCCCTCCGTCGCACCGTTTAACCCGACGTAAGCGTCCGTTTGGTTTTCGCCCTTGTTCGAAACCTCATTCCGCAAAAAAGCCGCGTTCGTCACAAACGCGGCTTGCATTTCTGCTTCGTTAAACCCGTTCCGAAAGCCTTCCCTTCTCCGGTATTCTCCGAACCGACCCGAGATACTGCGTTTTTCGGGACTACCTCTCATGTTATCAGCAAAACGGTATTCCTTTTGTCCACCACGGCTCCCGCCGACGGAAATTGCGACGTCACCGTCGTGCCCTCGCCGTGTACCTCGACGTAAAGCCCCAGTTTTGCAAGTTCCGCCCTCGCCTGCGACAGACTCATTCCCGAATAGTCCGCCAGTTCGAAAGGCGTTCCGATTAGTTCGGCTTCCTCTCCCGTAAAGTGAGGTTCCGTGCCGAGATAAGCAAAAATTCCTTCGAAGATGTCCCCCACAAGAGGCGCGGCGACCAGGGAGCCGTAGTACATATAACCCTGCGGTTCGTCCACGAGAAGCAGAACGGCATACGGCGCGTCCGCTTCAAGTGCGAATCCCAAAAACGAGGAAATGTATTTCCCCTGCGCAATGTGCCCGTCCACGTATTTCTGAGCCGTTCCCGTCTTGCCTGCAACGGTATATCCGGGGACATACGCGCTCTTGCCGCTTCCGTTCAGCACCACTCTTTCCAGCAATGCGCGCATGGTTTCGGACGTCGACGCCGATATTGTTGTGTTGCCTGCGGGAAACTCGGGTTTTATTTCCGTGCCCGAATACGGGTCCTTGACATATTCGAGCAAGTGTGGCGTGACAAGCTTCCCGCCGTTGATGACGGAGGACGCGGCGGTTATCATTCCTATCGGGGTTACGGCAACGGCTTGTCCGAATCCGATTCTTGCAAGGTCCACGTTTTTGACGTCGCTCTGCTTTATGAAAATTCCCGACGTCTCTCCCGTGATGTCAACGCCCGTTTTGCTCTGCAAACCGAATTTCCTAAGATATTCGTAAAAGGTATCCGTACCCATGGCCAAAGCGCTGTCCATGAACACGCAGTTGCAGCTCTGTTCCACACCCTGTGCGAAATCTATCGAGCCGTGCCCCTGCGCCTTCCAGCAGCGGATTTTCTGTCCGTCCACGACGTGCGTACCCGTGCAATAAAACCTGCTGGAAACGCTCATCGCGCCCGTATCGAGAGCTGCGGCGGCAGTCAGAATTTTGAACGTGGAGCCCGGTTCGTACACATTTGACACAACGGTGCTCTTGGAGTATCCGAAAAGCTTTTCCAAATCGTCGCGCGGTACGTTATTGAGGTCGAACGAGGGATACTCCGCAAGCGCGGCTATTTCTCCCGTGTTGTAATTCATCACTATGCAAGCGGCGGCTTTGGGATTGTAGGTCAACACGGCTTTTTGCAACGCTCCCTGCACTATGCGCTGCATGGTCGCATCCAGAGTTGTGACGACGTCCATTCCCGCCACGGAAGGAATGTAATAGCTCCCTCCCCCTTCGATTTCCCGTCCCACCAAATCGGTGTCCGTCAGAATTTTGCCGTTTGTTCCCGTCAGATATTTGTCGTAATACGCTTCCAGCCCCGTTTGACCGTTGCCGTCGAAACCCGTGAACCCCAGCACCTGCGTCATAAAATCGCCGAACGGATAATAGCGGAGATTGTCCTCTCCGTAATAAATGCCCGAAAGTCCCGAAGCATACAGCGCGTCCAGCTGTTCTTTGGTCGCACCTCTCGCAACGGTAACTTCCGATGCCTGTTTTGAAACTTTCGCAAGCGCATCGTCGTAGGAAATGCCGAAAACTCCGCTCAACAGATTCGCGACGGCGGGCTTGTCCGTCACCGCGTTCGGACGCACGTAAATGTTGTAACGAGTGGCGGTATCGGCAAGAACCGTGCCGTTTCTGTCCAGAATTCTGCCTCGCGGCGCTTCCGTCGGCACGTCACGCATCCATTGCGACACGGCTTTCAGCTGCAATTCTTCGCCGTTCACAATCATTACCGTGAAAAGTTTGGCGAAAACCGCGAGAAAGGAAAAGGCTACCAGCAGCAGAACTGCCGATAGCCTCTTCCTCGGATTATGAATAATTGGGGATTGATTATGGCTGATTGTGGAATTGCGCGTCATACCCAAAGTCTATTGCGTCATACTGCGAGATATGAGTTTCGGGTATCGTGCTCGCATAAACCGCGCCCGAGGCGGACGGAACTTTTGCCGTTCCCGCATTGAGGGGTTTTGCGTTCACTATGATGAGCACGCCTATGAGCACCACGACGATGACGTACGCCGCGATGATGAGTTTTGCTTTGAGACCGAGGTGCAAACGACGCTTTGTCTTGTTCTCTTCTCTGTATCTCTCGGCATAATTTTCGTTGTAACTGGCCTTCGCCGCCTGAGCCGCACTTGTGGAAACTGCGGCGTCGGAAGTCATGGACAATCTGTCATACAGTTCGTCGCCGGAAGCTCTCTCCGCATCGTTGACCGTGAACTCGTAGAGTCCGCGCGAAGGAGTGCGTGAAGGCTCGTAATTGTCGTAAGCGGAATAACCGGCTTCGGACTCGTATCTGCGCTGTCTTTCGGCGAATCTTTCGTCCAGAGTCGCGGAATAATCCATTGCCCTGTACTCGTCCACTCTGGGAGCTTCGTAAGGGCGCGACGCTTCGTAAGCACGGGCGGATTCCGCCGAACGGGGTGCCGTGTAAGGTCTGGTTTCGAAATTGTATACGGGCTTGTTGTCGTAAGCAACGGCAGAATCCTGCATACGTCTGGACGCCGTATAATCGTCGTATGAGGGAAATCTGTCCACCGTTTCGGAGGAGTTTCTCGTCTGATTTCTGCCAAGCAATTCGTCGAGTGTTATTGCCATAATTTCACCTCTACATTCTTTCGATTACACGGAGTTTTGCGCTCTCTGCCCTTGGGTTGTCGCGCAACTCGTCCGTTCCTGCCGTAATCGGTTTCGCGTTTATGAGTTTTACCTCTTGCACCTTTCCGCATACGCACACCGGAAAATCCGGCGGACAAGTACACGAAAGGCTTAGTTGTCTGAAAGCGTTTTTCACCGCTCTGTCTTCCAGCGAGTGGAAGGTAATCACCGCCATTCTGCCCTGCGGTTTTAAGCGTCTTGCCAGTGCCGTTACGGCCTCTTCGAGGTCGGCCAGTTCGCCGTTCACTTCGATTCGCACCGCCTGAAACACTCTTTTTGCGGGGTGACCGAACTTCCATCTGGTCGCCGCGGGATACGCCTGCTCCACTATCTTCGCAAGTTCTCCCGTCGTGGCAACGGGTGCCTTTTGCCTCTCTTCCGCGATTTTTTCGGCAATCTTTCTTGCGAGTTTTTCTTCGCCGTAATCGCGGAATATTGCGGTAAGTTCGTTGACGGAATATCCGTTGACCACTTCGTATGCGCTCAGTTTCTGTCCACGGTCCATTCTCATATCGAGAGGCGCGTCCTGCATATAACTGAATCCGCGCTCCGCATTGTCGAGCTGGTAAGATGACACACCCAAATCCAACAACACACCGTCGAGATGGTCTATTCCCAGTTCGTCAAGCACCGCGCATGCGTTCTTGAAGTCGTCACGCACGAAAATTATTCTGTCCGAAAAGTTCCTCAACCGCTTTTTTGCGGCTTCGTGGGCGTCGCCGTCCTTGTCGACCGCAACGAGTTTTCCGCCTGCGGTCAGTCTTTTTGCTATTTCGTAGGAGTGTCCGCCTCCGCCCATCGTGCCGTCGAGATATATTCCGTCGGGCTTTATGCAAAGAGCCTGTATGCACTCGTTCAGCAAAACCGGCTTGTGAACGAACTCCATCTTACACTCCGAGATTCTTGAGTTTTTCGAGCATACGGTTCAGATTGTCGGGATTGAGAACGCTGAACCTCTCGTCCCACACTTCCGCAGGCCAGATTTCCAGATAAGTCACTTTGCCGACAAACACAACTTCTTTGTTGATGCCCGCGGTCTTTGCAAGTTCCTTTGAAAGCCTCACTCTGCCCTGGGCGTCCTCTTCCACATAATCGCCGTTGCCGAGAATGTCGGTGGCAAGGTCGTTTGCGGCGGTGTTGGAATAGAGATTGTCGACGCCTAGAGAAGCCACCACCGATTCGAGCTTTTCTTCGGGGATGATATAAAGGCACCCCGCTCTGCCGGGAAGAATATAAGCATTCGCGCCGATACCCTCACGGTATTTGGCGGGAATCCTCATACGTCCTTTGTCGTCAAGCTGGTGACGAACGTTTCCCAACATGAATTTAGGCATAATTTCTCCTTGCGATTGTATTCTACAATATCTTTTGCCCACTGTCAACCACTTTTTTTTCAAGTATTCAGTCAATTTTTGGAAAAATTTTTGTTAACATTTTAACTTTATGCGGCTTTGCATACCAAAATCATCTCAACAAAAGCTCCCCTGTATAATCCGACCGCAAAACGTCGGTTAACTTTTGCCGGACGGAAAGCATATATTACAGCAAAACGACAAGGAGGTAAAAAGATGTCTTTTTGCAACGCTAATAATGCCGACAGATGTCCCGGGAACATCAGCGGAAATCCCATGAACGGTCTTTGCGAAAAGGTCTGCGTTCAGGTCAAAAAAGTGTTCGACGCTTGCATATCGCAAGCGACCCTCGAAACTTTGTCCGTAACGCTCACCGATTTGACGCCGTCTTCGCCGTCCGAACCCCTGACCTTTGTCAGCGGTAAATCAACCTCGAACAAGGGCACGATAACCGCTCTCACGGTTACGCCGCTCGCCGACCGTCCCGGTCTTTCGCGAGTGCTCGCCAACGTGTCCATTCCCGTGCAAATCACCTACACCGACAGCAACGGAGTCGAAGGAACCGGAACGGGCAACATCACCCTCACCGAAGACATAGTCATGTGCGTTCCGACGGGAAGTGTTTTCCCCGTGGAGCTCGCGGCAACCGTCAACATGGCAAGCCCCAACGGTACTTATGTCAGCGGCAGCACGTTCTCGATTACGGCGTGCACGACCGTTGTGATGAAAGTTCTCGCCGACGTCGATTTGCTGGTGCCCTCTTACGGCTACTGCAAAATTCCGCCCTGCACGGAGTTTTCGCAGGAAGTATGTCAGGGCGTGTTCGACCTCCCGCTCTTCCCCTCCTGAGGAAGACGGAAAGACGCGGATATTTCCGCCGAAACCGCCCTTGCGGGCGAAAAACTGCGGGAACGATACCTCGTTCCCGCAGACTCATTCTTCCATCGCACGGAACCGAACGTCTTTGTCCCTACTTCCCTTATTTGGCAAAGAATGCGTTTTCACTTCCCTTTTTCCTTTTCCATCCCCTTAAACGCCGCCGAATTTGCGTTGAAAACCGTATGCAAACGCGACGTTTTGTGATATAATCGCCGTATGAAAGTCTTTGCAATCAGTGACCTGCATCTGTCCGCCGCGGTGGAAAAGCCCATGGACGTCTTCGGCGACGGCTGGCAAAATCATTTCGACCGAGTGCGCGAAAGCTGGCTTTCGCAAGTCACCGACGAGGACCTCGTGTTGCTCGGCGGCGATATATCGTGGGGGCTTACCCTCGAAGAAGCCGCTCCCGATTATCATTCCGTCGCGCGACTTCCGGGGAAAAAAGCCGTCGTCAAAGGCAATCACGATTACTACTGGACTTCTCTGTGCAAAATGAGCGCGGCTTTCCCCTGCTTTACTTTCATTCAAAACAACTGCGCCCGTTTTGAAAACGTGATTGTCGCAGGTTCACGAGGGTGGACAATCCCTTCCGACGACACTCCCGAAAGCGATTTGAAAATTTTCAGACGTGAACTCGGCAGATTGGAGCTTTCGTTGAGCAGCGCGGAGAAAATCCGCACTCCCGACGACATAGTCGTCGCTCTTCTGCATTTTCCTCCGTTCGACGCCAAATACGGCGACAGCGAAGTGACGGAAATCCTGAAAAAACACTCCGTCGACAAAGTGCTTTACGGGCATCTGCACGGAAAAAACGCAAGAGTTACCCCCGTGGTGACGAAAGACGGCACGGACTACATTCTCACTTCCTGCGACCTTGTCGACAACAAACTGGTGCGAGTGCTCTGACGCCACCCTCGCTTTTCAAGACGTCGGCGTCACGGCGAAACACCGTCGCAATCTCACGCCGTTTCCGAAAACGTTTTCTGCGTAACCGTTCCCCAAGCCGACAGCAGGTTCTCTATTTATTGCATCCCGTCCCAACTTTTCCGACGCTCTCCGACACGAATATTTGCCGCCCCGTACAAGCGCACTTCAACACAAAGAATCTCTTTGTGCCAATCTCCGCCGTTAGGCACACCGCCGCAACCCGCCTCCTGCACAGCGCATGTCACACGCGCACACTCGCACGTGACAAAATCCGTATCGGCTCTTCGCGCATTATACGCGACCGCACGTAACACAGGATGCGCGCTCAGCGCACACGCACGCATGTTCGCGCGACAAAAAGGAACGGAAGCTCGGCAAGGATAACAAAACTGCGCGCAAACGCACAAGCCGCCGAATCGCGCAACACTCTGCAGACGCTCATAGACTCAAAGTATTTAGACTTTGCAAGCCGACAAATTTACAGAAAGGTCTCAGATTTGCGGATTTTGCCTCGCGGAAAATTGCAAAAAAATTGAATAGCAATATATGAGAAAATGTTCGATAGTCGCCGCATCGTCTTTCGAGGTGCCGGTCCCGTCACACATTTATATTCGATGTTATGTCGTCACTCAGGCTCAGCAGCAAACAAATAAGATTCGCAAGCGCGCAAACTCATCATTAAGACAACAAACATTCCTCCGCACATCCCGTGAAGCGCAAACAAAAAATAGGCTATTTTGCTTTATCCTGTTAAAGCAAGGCGACAAACCATTATAAAAATAGGCGTTTTGTATTATACTTTTTGACGTTTTCGAGAACAGTTCGACCGATTTTTTCTTATTTCGTCGTTATTTGCACCGCAACCGCGCGACCTCTGCCGCAACGACGGACGGAACACATGAATCAGGAAAAACACACCTCAAAGCGGATAAGCACGTCTCGCAATTTATGCGTCGGCAATCATCCGAGCAGACAGTCCTGCAAAAAAACAATGCTCCGCAAACAAAAAAACCGCAAAATACGATTTTGCGGTTTTTTGATTATGAAAGCAACATTCGAGAGCTATTCCGTTCCTTTTACAGAATACAGAACCGAGTCCAACCTTTCAAGGATATCCTCTTTCCCCGTCTTCTTAAGTGCTGACACCGTGTAGACGTTCTGTACTCCTATCCCGATTGCCGAGGCAATATCCGCCCTTCGCTTGCCCTGCTGCATTCTGGACAGCTTATCGCACTTGGTGGCAATTACGGTGAAAGGAATGTTGTAGTGATAAAGAAAATTCAACAGCATCTTGTCGTCGGCAGTGGGTTCGTGCCGCACGTCGAGAAGCACAAAGACGTTCTTCAGATTTTTGCTGGTTGTAAGATAGCCTTCAATCATGGCGCCCCAACCGGCCTTTTCCGATTTGGACACCTTTGCAAATCCGTATCCCGGAAGGTCCACAAAGACACACTCCCCTCCGTTTATACCGAAATAATTGAGCAAGCGCGTTCTGCCGGGGTCTGCGGAAGTTCTTGCCAGTTTACCGTTCCCCGTGAGAAAATTGATGAATGACGACTTGCCGACGTTCGATTTTCCCGCAAAGGCGATTTCGGGCACGCCGTAATCGGGAATCTTTGTCGGGTCGGCAACGGAGATGAGAAATTTTGCATTTTTTATGACCATACTGTTTGCCGTCGTGCCGCAAGCAGGTTTTGCAAGCGCACGTCTTTTCGTTCCGTTTCTTCGGGAGTTTTCCGAATCGGACACAGAACGGACAGATTGCCGCAAAAGGCACAACTTCCTCGCAATGCCGATTTTACATTAAATCCGTCACGAATGCAACCGAAGCGACCGAAATACACGCGAACATCGGATAATGTCGGCATTGTTTTGCAATTTTGAATTACACGCCCGTACGTCGTTGTATAACCATATCAAAGCTCCGTTGTCGCACTTGTATCCGTCGTCGTTTCAACAATCGGCACTCGCAAAATTTTTCCGCCTGCAAAAACACCTAATTTTACGCGCCCGCGACAGACATTGTTCGTGCCTGTGCCGAAAAACACAGCCGCACACGCGGCGCAACCCGACATATTTGCATTCATACGAAAAACCCCGTCTGCTTTCGGACGGGGTCTGTGTCTGAATTTTCTTTTCAACGTCGGCAGACAACTGGGAGCCGATGTGCCGAAACGGCGCTCAGGCCGTGTATGCGTCGCTTGCGCTTTGAGGTCTGCGAATGACGGTAGGCCGCGCCTTTTCCGTGACGCATTCCTTGGTGACTACGACTTCCGAAATGGTTTTGTCTGAAGGCAATTCGTACATCAGGTCAAGCAATATATCTTCGAGAATGGACCTGAGGCCTCTTGCGCCTGTGTTGAGTTTGATGGCTTTTTCTGCCACGGCACGAAGAGCGTCGGGCTCGAAGCGCAGTTCCGCGCCGTCTATTTCGAACTGAACCTTGTATTGCTTCACAAGCGCATTCTTGGGTTCGGACAGAATTTTAACGAGAGCTTCCTCGTCCAAAGCGTTCAACCCCACGACGATGGGCACACGTCCCACAAATTCGGGTATCAGACCGTATTTGATGAGGTCTGCGGGTTGCAGTTCGGCAATCAGTTCGTCGTATTTGTAATTCTTCGTGCCTTTCACCGCGGCACCGAAACCCAGCTTGGAGCTGTCCTTGCGCTGGTCCACGATTTTATCGAGGTCAACGAAAGCACCGCCGCACAGGAACAGGATATTGGTTGTGTCGATTTGATAACATTCCTGATTCGGGTGTTTTCTGCCGCCTTGCGGAGGAACGCTTGCCATCGTACCTTCAATGATTTTCAGCAAAGCCTGCTGCACGCCTTCGCCGCTGACGTCGCGAGTTATTGAGACGTTTTCGCTCTTTCTAGCAATCTTGTCGATTTCGTCGATGTAAATTATGCCGACCTGTGCTTTCTGAATGTCTCCGTCTGCCGCCTGAATGAGTTTGAGCAGAATATTCTCGACGTCTTCGCCGACGTAACCGGCTTCGGTGAGCGTGGTAGCGTCCGCAACGGCGAAAGGAACGTTGAGAATCTGCGCGAGAGTTTTCGCAAGCAAAGTCTTTCCCGACCCGGTGGGACCGAGCAAAAGCACGTTGCTTTTTTCGAGCACAACTCCGTCTTTTTCGCGCGAAGACCTGTTGATGCGTTTATAATGATTGTAAACCGCAACGCTCAACACTTTTTTCGCGCTGTCCTGACCGATGATGTATTCGTCGAGTTTCTCTTTGATTTGCTGCGGAGTGTAAAGCGAAACGCCCGCCGCACCCGAATCGTCCTTTTCCTTTGCAAGCAGATGGGCACACTGTTCGATGCACTCGTTGCAAATGGTCATACGGTTGGGACCGACGATTATCTTTTCGACCTCGCTGTCGCTTTTACCGCAGAAACTGCAATGAAGTTCCTTCTGAAAACCTTCCATATTACCTCTTTGACGCCGCGACTTATTTTCTGGAATAGAAAATCTTGTCGACGATGCCGTATTTTTCCGCCTCTTCCGCCGTCATATAGTAGTCACGGTCGGTGTCGAACTCGATTTTTGCGAGGTCCTGACCGGTGTTCGCGGCGAGAATTTCGTTCAGGCGTTTCTTGGTTTGAAGAATCTGTTCCGCCTGAATGGCGATATCGCTGGCTTGCCCCTGGGCGCCGCCCAAAGGCTGATGAATCATGACTTTTGAATTGGGCAACGCATAGCGTTTGCCTTTGGTTCCCGACGACAGCAGGAATGCGCCCATACTTGCAGCCATACCCATGCAAATAGTGGACACGTCGCACTTGATGTAGTTCATCGTGTCGAATATTGCGAAACCTGCGGAAACAGAGCCGCCGGGGCTGTTGATGTAAAGACTGATGTCTTTGGAAGAATCCTTGCCTTCGAGATAAATGAGCTGTGCGACCACGAGGTCTGCCACAACGTCGTTGATTTCTCCCGTGAGGAAAATGATTCTGTCTTCCAGCAGTCTGGAATAGATGTCGTAAGAGCGCTCGCCGCGTCCCGTTTGTTCGACTACGATAGGAACGAGTTGGTCCTTAATCATATTTTCTCCTTTGCCGTAAAGCGGCGGGTTGACGACTCAGTTTTCGGAGGATTCGTCCGTTTTCTTTGCTGCGGTCTTTTTTGCGGCGGGCTTCTTGGCGGGAGCCGCTTTCTCATCGGCGGGGGCTTCGGAAGCGTCGCTTGCGGCTTTCTTGGCGGAAGCTTTCTTCGCGGTGCCTGCGTTTTCGGCTTTGAGCAAGCTCATGAGTTTATCGGAAAGCACCTGATTTGCGAGATATTCGAAATGTTCCTTGCCGAGACCTTTTTTGAAAGTTTCGACGTCCTGACCCGAACGTGCCGCCATGTCGGCAATCTTCTCGTCGAGTTCCTTGTCCTCGAATTTGAGCTCTTCCGCCTTGACGACGGCTTCCATGACCAGTCTGACCTTGACGCTCTTCGCCGCCTGCTCCTTGTATTCGTCGAGAAGCTGCTCCTTGGTGATGTTGACGTATTTCAGATAATCGTCGAGTTTGATTCCCTGATAGCTCAGACGGTATTCGAACTCGTTGACCATGTCTTCGGCCTCCTGCATAATCATGGCTTCGGGAACTTCCACTTCCGCATTGTCCACGACAGCCTGCACGAGAGCGTCTTCGAACTCTCTGTCGGCACGGTCCTCGGCGTCCTTCATAAGTTTATTTTTGACGTCGGCTTTGTATTCGGCAAGCGTGTCGAATTCGGAAATTTCCTTGACGAATTCGTCGTCGAGAGCGGGAAGTTCCTTTTTCTTGACGGCATTCACGGTGCATTCGAAAACGGCTTCTTTTCCTTTGAGTTCGTCGGCGTGATAATCTTCGGGGAAAGTGACTTTGACGTCCTTCTTTTCGCCCGCTTTGACGCCCACGAGTTGCTCTTCGAATCCGGGAATGAAGCTGCCGGAGCCGAGTTCGAGGTCGTAGGATTCTGCGCTGCCGCCGTCGAACTTCACGCCGTCCACGGAGCCCGCGAAATCTATATTGACTATGTCGCCGTTCTGCGACGCGTCGTCCTTTTCGACGATTCTCGCCTGTTTTTCGCGCGCTTCCTCAACTGCCGCATCAACTTGTTTCGCGGTGACTTTTTCCACCTTCTTTTCAATGGAAAGACCCTTGTATTTGCCCAGTTTCACATCAGGCTTGACGGTAACGATTAAAGTGAATGTCGCGCCGCCGTCCTCTTTGAAATCGAAAGACGTAAGTTCGGGCTGTGCCACCACGTCGACGTCCTTTTCCTTTCCGAGAGCTTCGGAATAGGCTTCGGGAATTACGATGTCCATTGCATCCTCGAAAAATACCTCTTTGCCGTAAATTCCCTCGATAACTTTCTTGGGAACGTGACCCTTGCGGAATCCCGCGATGGCATACTTGTGCTTGGTTTTGGCGTACGCCTCGTCCACGGCTTTGCCGAATGTCTCTGCGTCGACGTCAAACACGAATTTGACCTGACTTTTTTCCAACTTTTCAACTGTGTAACTCATTTGTCCTCCGATTATGTGTCGAATACATAATGTATTATTTCATAAGTAAAAGGAATTGTAACACATACCCGCGCGAAAATCAATCAAAAATTCAAAACGGAACTTTTCCGCCGCGTAAACGCGAAAATTCCCGTTGCCTTGCGCGGCTTTCAGTGTATAATTGTGAATATGGGAAGCGATTTTCTTGCGTTGAGCGCTCTCGCGGCGGAGCTTGACTCCGCTTTGAAAGGCGCGCGTATAGACAAAATAGTACAGCCCGAGGCCGACGAAGTACGGTTTTTTCTGCGTGCCCCTGGACGAAACGTATGTCTTGTCGCTTCCTGCAATGCGGGAGCCCCCAGGCTTCACCTCACCGAAAGCAAAAAAGCGAATCCCGTCACCGCGCCGAACTTCTGTATGTTGCTGAGAAAACATCTCTCAAACGGCGCAGTCGAAGACGTGTCAATGTACAACGACGACAGAATAATCCGCATCAAGTTTGCCGCAAGAACGGAAATGCGCGACAATGCGGAGTTTTATCTTTTCGTGGAAATAATGAACCGCTATTCCAACATCGTTTTCACGGACGCGGACCTGACAATTCTCGACGCGGTAAAACACCTCTCCGTGGACAGCGGCGGACACGTCGTTCTGCGCGGCGTGCGCTATCTGCCTCCCGAACAGCCCAAACCCAACTTTACCAAAGGAATGAAAGCCGCGCTGGCGTCTTTTTCGGGCGGAGACCTTCACAGACACATTCTGGATAACGTGTCCGGACTTTCGGGAATCACGGTTTCGGAAATTCTGTTGCGTGCGGGAGCTGACAGCGCGTCGTCCCGCCTCTCCGACAAAGAGATTTCCGATATACTGAGCCTGGTCGACGATTTGCGCGACGTCACACGCTCCGCTCTTTATGCTCCCTGCGTGATTGCGGGAAAAGACGTCTATCCCTTCCCGTACCGCACTCTGAAAGGCGAAGTCACCTCATATCCCGACATTTCGTCGGCGTATGACGCGTTTTACGGTGCTTGCGACGCGGAAATAAGATTGAAAGCCCGTCTTAAAAGCGTGAACGCGGCAATCAAGCGTCTGCGTACGAGAACGGAAAAAAACGTGGCAATCGACAGACAACGTCTTGCCGAATGCGAGGAAATGGACAAGTGGCGCCTTTACGGAGAACTCATTGTTGCAAACATTTACCGCATAAAAAAAGGCGACGCCGCGGTGACCTGCCACGACTACTACTCCGACAGGGAAATCACCGTTGAGTTGGACGAAAGACTGACCCCTTCGGGAAATTCCGCGGCTTATTACGCAAAATACAACAAGCTGAAACGCACTCGCGATTTCACGCTGAAAAAACTCGACGACGACCTCGCTCTGCTCGATTACGTCGCGTCAATGGAAGCCGAAACAGCAAGGCTCGGACCTGCCGACTCCTCCGCGGCAATCGAAGAAGAACTGGCACGCCTGGGCGCCGTAAAACGCAAAGCACAAAAGAACAAAATACGCAAGGAAAAAGCCGAACCGCCCGAGGAATATCTCGTGGACGGATTCACAGTGCTTGCGGGAAAGAACAACTTGCAGAACGAGGAACTCACCTTCCGCGTCGCGCGCTCTTGCGACATCTGGTTGCACGCCAAAAACAGGCACGGCGCACATGTAATCGTAATCACGGAAGGAAAAACTCCCCCCGACGACATTCTGAAAATCGCGGGAGAAATCGCGGCGGCAGACGCGGGTGCCGCGGTGGAAGTGGACTACACGGAGCGCAGAAACGTCAAACGGCACCCTAACGGACACCCGGGACAAGTGATTTACGTCAACTTCAAAACAATGGTTTCCGTGCCGAATTCTCACAAAGAGCTGAAAGTAAAATAGCCTAAGACTGTTTCAACCGCAACGGCAATCTGCGAATCCGACTCTAACGGGGTCGGATTTTTACGTCTGCGTCACGTCGCACACTTCTTCTGCTTCGCGCGCTTACACAAAAAAACGACTGACCGCTGTCAGCCGATTGCGAACTTTCACGACGGTTTGCGGGAAATTCGCCTGAACCCGAATCGCGCCCAACGCACGACTCTGTCAAGACGTCTTTCCGCGGAGCTTTTCGAGTATCTTTGCGAAATAGTCCGGCAAATCGCACTCGAACACCATTCTTTCTCCCGTGGTCGGACTTGTGAGTTCCAGCCGTTTTGCGTGAAGAAGCTGTCCGTTCTTATAAAGCGTCTGCGACCCGCCGTATACGGCGTCACCCACAACGGGGTGATGCAGATACGCGCAATGCACTCTTATCTGATGAGTGCGCCCCGTTTCCAGTTCGCACCTGACAAGTGTGTACGCACCGAATCTTTCCAGCACTTTGAAGCGGGTCACGGCCCTTCTGCCGTTCTCGTCGACCGCCATTTTTTTTCTGTCCTTGCGGCTTCTTGCAATGGGTGCGTCCACAGTGCCTTCATCCTCTTTGAAGTTGCCGTCTGTCAGCGCGTAATAGATTCTGCGCGCCGTCTTTTTTTCTATTTGCGAAGCAAGATTTTTATGCGCTTCGTCCGTCTTTGCCACGACAATGAGCCCCGACGTGTCCTTGTCCAGACGGTGAACTATGCCGGGACGTATCACTCCGTTGATGGAGCTCAGATTTTTCAGATTGAACAGCAAGGCGTTCACCAGGGTATCGTTGGCACGGTAACTTCCCGCCTGATGCACCACCATGCCCTGCGGCTTGTTGATGACGGCGAAATTGTCGTCTTCGAACACAATGTCGAGAGGTATGTCAGAGGCTACGGCTTCCAGCGGTTCGGGCTGCGGAATTTCAAAATCCACCACGTCCCCGCGTTTCAAATCGAAGCCGCTTTTCGTTCTTCTCTCCCCGTTGACGAAAGCACCGTGGCTTTCCACGGTATTTTTGACAGCCGAACGCGTCAGCGAGGTTTCACGCGCAAGAAAGACGTCCAGCCTGATGTTATCGTCATTCACGGTATATTGCATATTCGTTGAAAAGGCATTTTAACCTGTACTTTTGGCAGATTAAACTGTTTTTTGTTGCATTATTCGGTTTGAGAAGGATTGTCCTCCGCGTCACCGTCGTCGCCTGAATGCGGTAGGTCTTCGGGAATCTGCGTCACGGAAAACGCCGCACCGTTCTCTTTCCTTTTTCCGTCGGCAGACGCGTCCGCGCCGTCCGCTGTCGCACTCCTTTCCCCGTCTGCGGCGTCTTCGGCAGAACTCCCGCGAGAAGTCGTGGAAGAGGTTCCCTCTTCGTTGGCGTTATCCGTCGCGGAACCAGAATTGTCGGCAACCGCGGCATCGGAGATTTCGGCAGAGTTTCCGTCCGCCTGTTCGGGCTTCCACTCGTTTTTGGAAGTCGTGAACAACATTATCAGCAATCCTATTATGAGAACGACGGCGCCCACCGTTATGCACGCGTCCGCCACGTTGAAGATGGCAAAATCCACAAACGTGAACTGAAAGAAGTCGCGCACGTAACCGAAAGCAATTCTGTCCACCAGATTGCCGATTCCGCCTGCGGCTATCAGTATGAGCGGAATTCTGATGTACGCCTTGTCCTTTCTGACAACCAGCAGATATCCCATTATCAGCACTATGACGATTGCCGTAATCACGGTGAGCATAATCGTGCCGTTTTTGAAAAGTCCGAATCCCATACCCGTATTTTCGGAATATGTGAGGTCGATGAACCCTTCAATCAGCGTATAATGACCGCCCTGCTCCCGCACAAAGGAAAAAAGATAGTCCTTCAAGGTGAGGTCCAGGGTGATTATGAAAGCGAAAAGAAAGGCTTCCAGAAAAAACTTCAAAAGCACACTTACGTGCGCTTTATCCCATTTGAAGTCTTTGAAAAAAGTTTTTACGCTTCCGCACCAGCGTTTGACGTATTCTTTGAAAGGGACCTTTGTCTGTCCGTTGTTCTGTTCCTGCATTTTTTCCTTTTGACGGCGCGCGAAAGACACGCGCGCGTCGCGCTTTTATTTCCTGCCGAGATGAGGAGGAACGGTTATCGTCACACCGCTCGGCGCAAAGAGAAAGATGTTCTTCGTAATCTGCTGAATGGAGCCGTTCAAAGCGTATATGGCACCGCTCATAAAATCCAGAATGCGATAGACGGAGGTCTGGTTGATTTCGGAAAAATCGACTATTACCTGTTCGCGCATTTTGAGGTGGTCTATGAGCAACTGAACGTCCTCGTAAGTGGAAGGCGAATAAATCACCGTACCGCCTGCGGAATGCTGTTGCATGGGTGCACGAGGAGCGGAATCCTGTCCGCCGCCGAAAAGGCGCGTGAATCTTCCGCCTCTGGAAGCCTCGGAAGCATATCTTCCGTCACCCGAGGGATTGCCCCTCATGGGAGCTCCTGCAAAAAAATCTCTTTCGTTCATATCTACCTCTCTTCCCTTCGGTTCACGTCCGCGGGATAGATTCTCTCGCCGAAAAGGGTTCTCCCCAGCCTGATTACGTTGGCGCCGTATTCCAGCGCGATTTCGTAATCGTTGGACATTCCTGCGGACAGATACTTAATTTTCGCATTGTCCTGCCCGATTTCGGAAATCTCGTCGTAAAGGGATTTCAAATCGGCGTACATACTGCGCAGTTCCGCGCAATCGCCCAGGTTGGGAAGCACGCTCATCAATCCCTCTATCCGTATGCCCTCAACACCTTTCAGGGACTTTACGAAATCCGCCGCCTTGTCTGGTGAGACGCCACCCTTGGAGAGCTCTCCTCCCATATTTACCTCGACAAGACACGCCTGTGTCTTTCCGTGCTTTGCCGCCTGTTTGACGATTTCCTCGGCAAGTTCTGTCCTGTCAAGCGAATGAATGAGCTCTACCTTGTCGATTATATACTTAACTTTGTTCGTTTGCAACTGTCCGATGAAATGCCATCTGTAAGCGGGATTGTATTTTGCGGTAAGTTCCTGCACGCGGTTTTCGCCCAACACGAAATCGGGAGCCAGGCGCATAAGCTCGTCAACGGTCTCCACGGTCTGCATTTTCACTGCGGCAACCACCGTGACATCTCTGCCGCACTCCGCAATCGCACGGCGCACGTCGGATATGTGTTCCGTATAAATCATCAGCCGTTCACCTTCTTGTCGGAATAATTGCCGTTTTTCATTTCGAATTCGAACACGCGTTTGTCGCCGTCGAGTTCGTAGTCCACTCTGTACGAATCGGCGGACGTCTTGTAAGCACGCGTGATTTTCCCGCCGAAAGGACGGAAAGCTTCCAGCAGAACCGCCGTTTTCTCGGCGTCGTATTCAGCGGCGTTGTCGGACACGAACAGTACGCTGCCGAACATATTGTTCACCTTGGCAAGCAACTTTTTCTGTGCCATGGTATAGACGGCGGGCTTCGCACCTCCGTCGCGAAGGAAGAATACGTCGGGGTCGTTGAGGAAGAAACGCTTGTTGAGGTGCCGTCTGAACACCGTGTTGTTCACGGCGTGCACGGCGGAAATAATCTCCTGATTGGTGCAACGGACGTAATATCTGTCTTTGAATGACAACTCCACGTCGCAACCTGTCCTGCAAGCGTCGACGAAACCGAATGAGGACGTCATGGGCACACCGCACCCGAGCAGATATTTATCGCCTACGCACTCGCGCAAAAGAGTCATCGCCTCGTGCATAAGCTGTCCTCGGCTCTTGCCGTTGCGCGGAACGATACACGCCGCATACAGGAAGTCAAGTTTTACCATATCGTATCCCCACTCGTCGAAGACGGTGGCGAAAACACGGCGCACGTAATCGCGGACTTCCGGCTTCTCCGTATCCAGAACGTAAAAACCTTTCCACGCAACGCCGCCTATCACCTTTTTGCCTTTTTCGTCACGCAAAAGCCAGTCGGGGTGTTCCTCCGCAATGCGAGACTTGTATTCCGCCGCAAACGGAGCCACCCAGAGGCCCGCAATGTACCCTTTGGAATGAATGCTGTCGGCAATGTATTTCATTCCGTGCGGAAATTTCTTTTTGTCAACGTCGGACCAGTCGCCCACGCGGGATTCGTAACCGTCGTCAATCTGAAATATGTTGGCTCTGTCGCCCGCAATCTTTGCCATGCCGTTCAAATCGCGCAATATGACGTTTTCGTCGATGTTCTGAAAATAGTTATACCAGGAAGTATAACCCGCAAGGTCGGGTATGTTGCTTTTCCGTTTGAAAACATACGCTGCCGCGTACTTGTCGAACACCTCGTCGTATCCGCCCACGTAACGCACGATGTCGAAGAGCGTGCACTCAGTCGTCACATCCATGCCTTCGACGTCCTTCGAGATTGTGAACACGCCGTTTTTCACGTCGTTGTAAAACACGGTGAAAGCACGACTCTCGTCCACGGAGCCGAAAAATTCCATTTCGTCGCCGCGACGGAAATAGGTATAGCCGTGCGAATGAAAAAGATTTTTTCCGTATTTCGTAAAGGAGTAATCCCCCGACGCTCCCGAAATTTTCCTGGCGAAAGCGAAAAGATTGACGGGAAACAACAAGCCCTTCTGCCTGTCGCGCGCGTAATATTCGGAAGAAACCGTCCACGACTGATAGCCCGCGCCGAAAAACACCTCGTCGTCACGCATGGCATAAGGCGCGGAAAACTCCGCCGAAATCAACCTCACCTTTCCTGTGGGTGCGATTTTTGCGGTAAAACGGCCGTCGTACACAACGCAGTCCACCGCGATGTTTTCGTCACTCGAAGAAGTAACCCTTCTTTCTCCGTTAACGGAATACGCAAGTGTCAGTCTGAAATCGGAAAAGTTCATGGCGTCCTCCACTCATTTTCGGCACAACTGCTCTAATTAAATGACATTATACACTCTCGCGCGCGAAAAGTAAACGGGTAAGCTCAAAGGATGTAAACGGCAAATGTCCGAAAATCCGTTTCGTGTCCGAAAAACAAAAGAGGCGCGGTGTAAGCCGCGTCCTCGGATTTGCGAAATTTCCGTCTGCACGACGTCTTCAAAACGCTATTCCGTTCTTTCGATTTTGGAAACGGACACTTCGTATGCCACGCGTTCTTCCACGGAACCGTTCTCTAGGGTTTTCTGATACACTCTTGACTGTATGCGTCCCGTAACGGCAATCTTTTCTCCCACGGCGAATTCGCCCGCGTAACGCGCGTTGCGCCCCCAGGCAATCGCGGGGATATAGTCGGACTTATTGTAAGCGCGGTTGACCGCAAGCAACAAATCGCATATCTCGCGCTTGAAAGGCGTCGTGCGGTAAACCGGCGGCTTGCAGACGAATCCTTCCAGTTCGATTATGTTCGGACTCTCCGCGTCACCCTCGTCCAGTTCCCGTGCGAATATGCGCAGCACGAGTTTGCTCTTTCCGTCCGTGATTTTGTTGTAACTGCGCAGCTGCCCCGACACTCCGACAAACGTTCCCGCCGTCAACGACACGTTGTTCATAAGTCTGTCGGAAACGGTAACGGGAATTTTGTCCTCGCATTCGGAAAGCCGCTTGACGGCAAGCACGACGTCGTAGAATTTTTCTCCCAGCACCTCGTGTGAAAATTCCGGAGGCGTTACCACGGTGCCCGCGACGTACGCTCTGTTGTTTTGCATTTGTTCGTAACCCATACTTCCTCTCTTAATTGCGGGGTGGATTTGCCGAAGCACCGCAATCGTATTTCGTCAGCCGGCGATATGCTGCACGCCCGCCGAATCTACCGTAAAGTTTTCCGTGGCGACCATTTCGGAGAGTCCGACAAAACGGAATCCTTTGTTTTTCAGACCTTCCAAGACTATCGGAAGTGCGTCCAGAACGTGGTCGGAATTGTTGTGGAAAAGCACAATATCGCCACTTTTTGCCCTCGGAACGACACGTTCAACTATCTCTTTTGCAGACAAACCTTTCCAGTCCAGACTGTCTATGCTCCACTGTACGCCCACCATATTCTGTTCTTCCACGACAGTCATCAGACGGTTGGAATAGTCGCCGTACGGCGCTCTGAAATAGGTGGGGCGAATGCCCGTCAGTTGTTCTATCCGGTCGTTTACGGACACGATTTCGTCGCGTATTGCGTCCTCGCTGAGTCGCGGCATATTCAGGTGATTTTTGGAGTGGTTCCCGATTTCCAGTCCCGCTTCCGCAACTGCTTTCACCTCGTCTTCGTATTTGTCTATCCAGAAGCCCACCAGAAAAAACGTTCCGCCCGCTCCGTACTCTTTCAGAATGTCGATGATGCCTTGCGTCTTGTCGGCTCCCCACGCCGCATCGAAGGTCAGAGCTATCACCTTCTCGGAGTCTTCGGCGCGCGCCACGTTGTACACCGGAATTTTCCTTGTGCTTTCGCCGAAAAACACAGCCGCGGTTCCCGTCGTTCCCAGCGCGGTCAGCACCACAGCAAGGAATATCACTACGGCTGTAACCGCCACGATACTTTTCCTTTTAAGCACCAAAAACACGTTTCACCTCATACTAAAACTTTTTACCGCGCGCAATATGGGGAATTTTGTTGACGACGGACGAATTTCGTCGTTGACGCGCAAGCCGTATCCGTCCGAAACGCCGCTCTCCTGCGTCAAACACCCGCCTTTCCGCACACACGAATATATGCCGCGGAAAGCGTCGGTATTACAGACCGACGGAGAGCCCTCCGCAACCGTTCCGCATACACGACACAGGCTCTTGACTTCCACACCGAAGTGCGTATATAATTTACGGACGGACCGTTCGGGGGTCTTCAACCGACAAATCCACGGTTCGCACGTCACGGAGGTCATTATGAAAGGCGATTCCGAAAACACCGCATTGAAAAAGTTTCTGCTTGCTCTGCCGCTTGCGGGGCTTGCATTTCTCGCTTTGATCGCCTTCGGCATCTGGGGAGTGGCTTTAAGCTACGCCGTTGCTCTTGCCGTTGCCTGGGACTCGGCAATGGCGTTCTTCGTATTCTTCGGGCTCTCCGTGCTGAGCGCGGGTTTTACCGTGCTTGTCTGCGTTGCTTTCCGCAACTATCTGACGAAAATTTATTTGGACAGATATCCACGCGTCAAAAAAGAAACCGCACCCGAAACTCACGCCGCGGCGGAATCTTCTTCTCAAACGGCGGACACGGGTTCCAGAATAATTAAAAAGAAACTTCTCACGCCGCAGAATGTGGGCTATGCCCTGTTGGTGGTCGCCGTAATACTCGTCATAGTTGCGGCCGCACTCGGGTGTCTCGACGCCAAAAACTGGGTAACGGCAAGAGAGCCTTACATGACGTCGAAAGGCTATTTTGCTCAAAGCGAGCCCTGCGAAGTGTCCTTCCCCGTGTCGGACTACAACCTCGTCTCGCGCGTCGTCATCGAAATCGAGGACAGAACCGTCGTCGTGAAATATGCCGACGTCAACGAAATTTCGGTATCGTGTTACTTTTTCTATGAGGACGAATACGTTTTTTCCAGAAGCGACAGCACGTTGAAAATCGTGCGCACCGACGCACCTGTCGCCGACAGCGCACTCGACGAAATGCTGGGAATAGTTTTTACGCCAAACAAGATAGAAAGACAGGTCATCGTCACAATGCCTCTTGCATACAAGGACAAAATAACCGTTGTTTCGGAAAATAAAATCATCTATGCCAAAAACTGACGTGCGTCGTCGTTTCCCGACAGCGCCCGCACCGCACACGTATTGAACGCGTAGCGACTTTCGGACGGTGCGGCAGTGCCGCAAATCAGCCCGAAGCGCAACCGCCAGCGTCCGACCGACGCCGAATCTCATCCGAAAAAACAATCGGCGCATTGCACCGAAAAAAAACAAAAAATCCACCGAAATCGGTGGATTTTTTTGAATTGTCAAAGGGGAGAAAAGCGAATTACTTCTTCGCCTCTTCCTCGCGTTTTTTGGCGTCCTCGATGATTTTTGCATTCGCACTGCCGGGAACTTCGTCGTAACGGATGAGTTCCATCGAGAATTTGCCTCTGCCCTGCGTCATACTCCTGAGGTCGGTAGCGTAACGGAACATTTCAGCCTGAGGAACTTCCGCCGTGATAATCTGCTTGCCGCCTTCCGCGATATCCGTGCCGAGAATGCGACCTCTGCGCTTGTTCATGTCGCCGAGGATGTCGCCGAGGTATTCGTCGGGAACGACGATTTTGGCTTCCATGATGGGTTCGAGGAAGCAGGGAGACGCTTTGGAGCAACCTTCCTGATAGGAAAGCTTCGCGGCGGTGATAAACGCGATTTCCTTGCTGTCGACGGGGTGATACTTTCCGTCGTAAAGCGTGGCTTTGATGTTGACCATGGGATAACCCGCAAGCACGCCCTTCTTGATGGCTTCGCGAAGACCTTTTTCTACCGCGGGAATGAACTGACGGGGCACCGCGCCGCCGACGATTGCGTCGACGAACTCGAATTCGCCATCTTCCGCACCGGGCTCGAACTTGATGAACACGTCGCCGTACTGCCCTGCGCCGCCGGACTGTTTCTTGTGTTTGCCTTCGGCTTCCGCAGTCTTTCTGATGGTTTCGCGGTATGCCACTCTGGGCTCCACCCAAGTGATGTCGAGACCGAGTTTGTTCTTGACGCGCTTGCACATTATGTCAAGCTGCGCCTCGCCGAGACCGCTGATGAGAACGTCGCCGGTTTCGATGTTCTTCTCGACCTTGAACGTGGCGTCCTCGTCCTGCATCTTGATGAGACCCTGAATGACTTTTTCCTCGTCTTTCGCGGCCTTGACGGCATAGGAAATGACGGGCTTCGGGAATTCGATTTTGTCGAAGTCCAGTTTGTATTCGGGAGCGGAAAGGGTGTCGTTGGTGTTGGTATAAACGAGTTTTGCAAGAGCGCCGATGTCACCTGCTTCCAGACAATCGACGGGTTCCTGCTTCTTGCCTTTGAGAACGTAAATGGTGCCGACTTTTTCGGGCTTTTCTGCGGTGTTGTTGAAAATGCTGTCGCCGCTCTGGAGTTTGCCGCTCATGACTTTCAGGATGAGCAGTTTGCCTACATACGGGTCGACGACGGATTTGAAAACCTGCGCGCTGAAAGGTGCGGAGCTGTCACAGGCGATTTCGACGCGTTCGCCGTCCTTGGTGGCCTTTGCCTTTCTGGCTTTGGCGGGAGAAGGAAGCAAATCGACGATTTTGTCCATGAGTCCGCCGATTCTTGTGGACGTTGTGGCGTTGCCCGCCATGAGGGGAACGAAACTGTCGCTTGCGATTGCGCTGTGAATGCCCTTCTGAATTTCTTCCGCGGTGAAAGTTTCGCCGTCGAAGAACTTCATCATAAGCTCTTCGTCGGTCTCCGCGACCATTTCCATAAGTTTGTCTCTGTATTCCGCGGCTTTGGATTCCAGAGCGGCGGGAACGGAAGCGGACTTGCCGTCGAGGGTGAAGCCCTCACCCGTGAACACGTCGACGTATCCCGTCATCTTGCCGCCTTCCATAATGGGAAGTTCGATGGGAACGACTTTGGAATACTTGGCGGTGATGGCGTCCACCGTGGACATGAAATCAGAGTTTTCCTTGTTGACCGCGTTGACGAAAATAAACGCGGGCACTTCTTTTTCGAGGCACATTTCGAGTGCTTTTTCCGTGCCGACCGTGAGAGAGCCGGAAGCACTTGTCACGACGATTGCGCTGTCCGCGGCTTTGAGCGCGGCAACCATCTCGCCTTCGAAGTCGAAAAATCCGGGCACGTCGAGAATGTTGATTTTGGTGCCCTTGTGAACGGCGTATGCGACGGACATATTGATGGAAATCTTGCGTTTGATTTCCTCGTCGTCATAGTCCATCGTGGCGGTGCCGTCGTCGACTTTGCCGAGTCGGTCGATGGTCTTCGTCTCGAAAAGCATCGCTTCGGCCAGGGAAGTCTTGCCTTCACCCGAGTGACCGATGAGCGCGATGTTGCGGATAAAATCAGTTGCAAAAGTCTTCATATATATACCTCATAATGATATTTCCAAACAATAATACTATAAATCGCCGTCATACGCAAGCAAAAAAACGTCGTCAACGGAAAATTGGCTCAAACGCGAATAGCCCTTCCTCCGCGGGAATAGAGTTTAGGTGTGAAAACGGTCATAGGCGTCTACGACAGCGGCATAGGAGGACTCACCACCCTCTCAAAACTTGCGGCACGGCTTCCGCAATGCGACTTCCGTTATCTTGCGGACAACGCGAGAATGCCTTTCGGCACGAAAAGCAAGGAGGAAATCGCCGCCGCGGTCTACTCCGCAATCGAACGCCTGAAACAGGACTGCGACATCGTGGTTTTGGGCTGTAACACGGCATCTACCGCGGTAAATCCCGACGGAGTGTTCAAATTGAAACCCCGTCTGGACGGGTGTGTGCCTTCCGAAACCCTGGTGCTTGCCACCCCGCTGACGCTTGCCGCGACGCAAGCGCGGGAAAAAGGTTTTTTGACGGCCGACACCAAAGAACTTGCCGTTCTCACGGAGATACAGGCGTCACTGTGTTTCAAGAGCAAAACCGTTATATCCATGAAAAATCTGGACGGCTATTTTGCGGAAAGGCTTTCGTCTGCAACCGAAAGCGGAAAAATAAAAAAAGTGATTCTGGGGTGTTCGCATTATGTCTACGCACGCGACAGACTGGCGGCGCTGTTCCCTTCCGCCGAATTCGCCGACGGCAACGACGCTCTCACCGACGAAGTGTGCAAGTGCGTTCACGGTTTTTTCGACGTGTCGGAAAGCGCTTCTATTTTTGCGCCGTTAAGACGGGAATACACAGGGTTGGGCTGTTGCGACGGTTGCGGACTCGCACGCTTGCAGCGTGACCCGTCCTTTTCCGCCCCGCATCCGTCGGTGACTTTCGCTTTTACCGCAGAATGCGAAACGGACAAATACAAATGGTTGCTCGAAAAACTTTTCGAAAGTTACGTCGCCAAAGACACAACATTCCCGTTTTGCCGCTGCTTTCAATGATTTTCTCCGAAAGCCGCATTGATTGCCCCTGCGACAACGGCGGCGGCGGAATCCGCATAATAGAGAATCTCTTTGGGCGCCACAACGAGATTGCCCAGCCTCTTTTCGGCAATTTCGTTGCGCAGGCGGTATTCGTCGCATTCAACCCCCGACGCACACAGATAATCTTTCGCAAAATCGGAAAGCACGGTGCGCATGGAAAGCACGAGAGGCACCCCCACCGCGACTACCGGCACACCGAGAACGGAGCGGTCAATCCTCGGTTTGTCGCCGCCCACTCCGCTTGCGGGAGCAATTCCCGCAGTCGTGAGCTGAAACGACGTCCCCAATCTGGTTGCGGACGACGTGGCAAGCGAATCGACAACGATAACGCACGAGGGCTTGATTTTCATGCATACACCCTCCACCGTATCGGCTGTTTTTATTCCGGTGAGTCCCTCAACTCCCGCGGAAAAGCCGCAAAGTCTTACCTTGGCGCGCGGTCGCTTCGCCTCGCTGACGGGTGACACGTCAAGCATGTCAACCGTTCTTCGTCCAAGCGAATCGGCAGTCACGTTGTCGTTGCCGAGTCCGACGACAAGCACTTTGGAAGTCCTGCCCTGCACACCCACAAGTTCGACCAGCGTTTCCGCTATTCTGTTCTGCAACGTCCTGATTTTGGAAGAGCTTTCCAGCACCGCAGACGGACAATCGTACGTCACGTAAACGCCCTTTTCCTTGCCTGCTTTTTCCGCCAGTTCGGATTTGGTGAGATTGACATAGCGCCTGACTATGCCGTACGACAGCGTGCTTTCGCGCGCCAGATTGCCCATAGAGCGTTTTTCCAGTGCGTCCACCGCCATATCCGAAACGAAATTATCGAAATCCACGCGTATATTATGCTCATTTTCTCAAAAAACACCACAAAAAGAGTTGCAACAATTTTTGCGATGTGATAAGATTACCTAGATATTTAATCAGTACCACGTACGAGGAGAAGAATATGCCGAATATTAAGTCCGCAAAAAAGAGAGTCCTGGTTTCCAAAAGAAGAAACGAGGAAAACGTCGCGAAGAAATCCCGCGTTAAGAATGCGATAAAGAAATACAACGCCGCCATCGAAGCCAAAGACGTTGCGCTTGCCGAGCAGCTTTTGTCGGAAACCGTTTCCATCATCGACAAAGCCGCCGCAGACGGAGTTTATCACAAGAACACGGTCGCACGCAAAAAAGCAACTCTCTGCCGCGCACTCAGCGCCCTCAAAGCAGAATAAAGCCGACAAAATCGAATACGACGACCGCCCTGCAAAGGGCGGCTTTTTCATATTCAGGTCAGGGGCTTCCGGGGTGCGGAGAACCGCCGTTTCCGACCTTTTCCCACCGCGCCCGTCCGCACTCTCCGCCACATATAAAAACGAAGCCGTACGGCTTCGTTTTTCGTCGGCGCGTTTCTCGCCGTCACGTTACGCATGGATTGATTTCCCGATGATGCGCCATTCGGAAACCGACGTTTGCTTTTATCGTTCTTTCTCCTTCCACCCGTCGGCATAGCCGCGTTGCTTTTTCTTCTTTGCCGCAACCGCGGCGGCAATTCCGCCTGCAACGACAATCCCCAGCAAAACGTAACCCGTAATCTCCAAGCCCTTGTACAGCTTCTCTTTGTCAACGACTTCGACATTTACCGTTACCGTGCTGTCGCTCATCGTGCCGTCCACGGAGTACGAAATCAGATAAGTGCCCTTTTTGTCGGGAGCGAAACGAAACTCTCTTCCCCTATGCACCGCTTGTCCGTCAACGTACCACACCGCCTCCGCGTCGGGATTGAGCGCTGCGGAATTCTCGAAGCCGAAAACCACGGTTTCTCCCTTTACCGTATTGCACGCCCCGTCGGTTATCTCCGTTTCGGAAACTATTTTCCAGGACGTTTCGAATTCGGCGTAAGTCACGGACAGAACCTGCGTCTCCGACGTCAGAAGCGGCGTCGAATCCGTCATTGCTCCGTACACCGACACCGTCACGGTGACGCTCTGCAAGGAATGCGGAGTCCACGACATAACCAGTCTCTTTCCGTAAACGGTGTATGCAAGTCCGTCCAATACGTAATGCCATTCGTAAACCAGTCCTTCGTAGTCGTCGGAAGGCACAAGCGTTGCGGATAGTTCCACCCTGTTGGTCTCTCCGAAGACAAGCTCGGAAAGCGAAATTTCCGCTTTGAGTTCTTCGGGCGCAAGCTGCACGTTTCCGTTTGCGTCGATAACGAAATCTTCCGTCACGAGTCCCAACGCGTCCAAGACGGGAAATTCCGTCTGATACGCCGTGAGCGTCGGACATTCAACCATATAGGAAGTGAACGCGTCGTAAGCCTTTGCCGCCGTGAAATCCCCGAGTACGCCGCTTGCGCGGTATCTGACTTCCAACAGCCCCACGGTAAATGCCGTCACGGGGGAAGCCATGCTGGTACCGGTCATGTTTTTGTAGCCGTTCACGGTTGCGGCGTTCGCGCTGAAAATGTCCGTACCGGGAGCGCAAACGTCGAAAAAGCTTCCGAAATTGGAAGACTCTCTCATTGTTTTTTCACCGCCTGACATTCCGTAGTTCATCACTCCGATGACGTTGTCGGAGGCGGCGGGATATGTCCGCACGTTTTTGCCGTCGTTCCCCGCGGCGGCAACGAAAACGGCTTTTTGCGCGTCGCTTTGCGTGACCAGTGAACTCCAACTCGTCGAGGTTGCGGCAAACGACATATTCACGACGTCGGCACCGTTTGAAAGAGCGAAATCCACGGCTTCAATCACATCCGAAAGGCGGAAACTGTTCTGCTCCTTCCCGTTCTTGACTTCCGAGTAGCCCGCTCTTATCGGCATTATTTTTACGTAATCTTCCAAATCGAGAGCGCGTATCAGAGCGGCGACGATTCCCGCCACATGCGTACCGTGTCCGTCGTAACCGGCATCGGCTATGTCGTCGTTGTCGGAATATGTGTTTCTTCCCACTGTTTTCCCGTCGCCGTCGGTCAGCAACACTCCGTCGAAAAGCTCGTGGTCGGCGTTTATACCCGTATCGATGACAGCTATCACCACGGGGTCGGAAAGCAATTTCTCAAAAGAAAAAGCGTCGTCGGCCTTCCAGCCGTCCACGACGCCTTTCAATGAGTTTATGTTGAGATTGTCCGCGTCGAAGTGCCAGTCGTTCCGATACGCATCGTCGAGATAACTTTCGGGCAACGCCGCATACGCCGTGTCCGACCCGCAGACCGAAAACACCGCCGCGAAGCACAAAACGAAACAAACCGCAACCGCCGTCATCAGCATTGCGCAACGTCTCATTTCGGTTTTTCCGCAACAGCGTCGAATGCCCGACATCGTGCTACCTGCCGCAAATCATATCCACTTGACGGAACCGTCTGGGAAAATGGTTCCCCACCTGCCGTCCTTCTTGACCTTGGCTTCCCCTTCTTCAAAGGCAGTCGCGGCGTCGTAAATAAAAGGAATGACCTCTTCGTTCTGTTTGTCGATATACCCGCACTTGCCGTTTTTCACCACGCTTGCCAGCCCTTCGGAAAAACTCATAGCCGTTTCGTACACGAAGGGAATCACGATTTCGTTTGCGGGGTTGATGTAGCCGCACTTCTCTTCGAGTTCGACGGAAGCAAGCCCGTCCTTGAAACAGAACACTTCGTCGTACATTGGCGGAATCACGGTTTTCATTCCGTCGTAAAAACCCCACTTTCCGCCTTTCTGAACCTTTCGCCACTCTTCGACGGGCAACGGTTCAGTAACCTTCGCAGGGCGTTCTTCCTTCTTGGGAGTCAGCTTCGCACCTTGCGCGTTGCCGCGACGCGCATTCCTGTCGTCGCGCGCCGAAGCCTTGTCACGCGTAAGCTGTTTGTCTCGCCTGTCGTCAGCGGCAACGTTGCCTTTTGCGGCAACGGAAGCCGAATCCGGCAAAAACTCCATGCCTTTGCCGGCAAGCAGACCTTTCAGTTCCAACAACATCTTTTTGTTGAAACCCTGCACCTTGAACATATCCTTTTCCGTGCGGGACACAAGGTCCGCAACGGTGCCGATTCTGTATTTGGAAAGCAGCGCCACCGTGTTTTCCGCAGCGCCCAGCTCCTTCACGGAAACCGCGGTTTTCTCCGCAGGATAACGCGAAACCGCCTGCGCCGAACCCGTGTGCCTGCGCTGTCTGTCGTTTCTTCCGCGGGAATTGTCCTGCGCGGCGTTGCGTTCGGCGGGAGTGCCGTCGGAAGCGGAGCTTTTCTTTTTGCCGCCGTAATGAAATTTTCTGTTAGCCATATTTTTACCTTTGCAACATAATACCACATATTGAGTTATATATCAACAGATTATCAAGTTATTGACGAAACTGTACCCGCTCGCTATAATGAATGTATGAAAATTTTGTCGAAAAATTTGCGTTGGATAATTCCCTTCATACTGTTCGCCGCGGTGTTGGTCGCGGTGCTTTGTGCAGGAAGTCATACGGCGTACGCAGACAACTTCGACATCGTTTATCCCGACGACGGCTACTTTCCCGTCGACCGCGCGGGTTACGTCACCGCAACCAACGATTACATCGCCGTCTATGACGCAGAAAGACGAAACGTTCTCGTGACGGGCAAGCGCGATTTTCACCTCAACGCCTTCGCATACGAGAGCGTGAGCGGACTCTGGATTGCAAACGATACCCTGCTTTTGCGTTACGGAAAGACGGAATCCTCCTTTGTCAGCGTGGATATGAGTGCCGCGCTTCCCGCCTTTGCCGACGCCGACCTCTACACCCCCGAAAACATCTCTTACATCGTTTCCGACGGCACGCGCTTTTATGCGAAATCCGACACGGTGCTTGCCGTATATAACTCAAATCTCGAAGTTTATCGTGACAATATTACCCATTCAACCGCTCTTTCCGGCAAATTCGTGTTCGCCGCGGAAGGCTCGTCGCTCTATATTTTCGCTTTGGATTTCGGCGACAGGGAATACTTTGTCTACAACATAGATTTGAACGAATCCGCACGCAATGAGTGCGAAATCACGCCCTATGCCGTGGCGGGCTCCGAAGGCGGAATTATCGCCAACACGGGTTCTTCGCTTGTCGTCGTCGACAAGCAGAAAGGCAAAGTTCTGTTCGACACCGGAATAACCTGCGACAAGGATTCCGCATTCACTTCCTTTGCAAACAAGATATATTTTGTCAACTCCGACGGCGCGGTGGAAATCTACACCGTGAATTTTGAAACAGGTTCCGTCACCCTCACGGACACGCTTTCCATGCGCGGCAACGGCGAAGCGGGTTTCAACAGTCCCTCCGACGTCATCAAAAGCGGAAATACCGCGGTGATTGCCGACACGCTCAATCAAAGAATCGTGTTTGCCACGGGCAACAGTTTCTCCTCCGTGCAGACGACAGGCGACGCTCCTTTCCGTCTTGCCGAATATCCGTTCGGCGTTTACGCCGCTTCCGAACACACGATTTATTCCGTTACGCGCACTTCTGCGACTCCCATGCTCAGCTATGACGGCTCCGTGCGCGACATAATGTTCATCGACGGAGTGCTGTACGCTCTCACCGATTCTTCCCTGGATATGATAATAAACACCACTCCCGTATGTCTCGCCAAAGTAAAAGACGGAATCGCGGTGACGCGCGCGGAAGAGGGCTCCTGCATCTACGTTCTGACGAAAACCGGCATTCTCACTCTGGACACGAAAGGCAAAGAAGTTCTCCCGGAGAGAAAATACGATTTCACCGACGCAACCGACTTTGCGGCGGATTATACGGGCACTTTCTTCGTCGCTTTCAACGGCGACGACAAACAGAAGATATCCGTCATAAGCAACAATCCGTCTTCCCTCGCTCTCTCCCGCGACATCGTCATAGAGTCCGACCTTGTCGACCCCGCCCCGCTCTCCGTGACACTCGACGGCAGCAAGGCACTGTTTGCATCTGCGTCCTGCTTCATCGGAAGCATCGAAGCCGGCGCCGTGGACAAGGAGCACTTCGCTCCTACGGAATCTCCCGTCCTGGACGAAACTTCGTCCGTTTCTTTTGCCAAACTCACGCAGGATTCCTTCCTGCTTTCCGAACCTCTACGCATCGACACAATGTCACCCGTTGCCGCCGATACCGTGGTGTTGGTGTTCGACGGGGCCTCTCGCGCCGACGGCTACACTTACGTTTATCTGCAAGGCAAACGGCAGTATGTCGAGACCTCTCTTCTGCAAGCCGTCACTCCGTCTCCCGTCAACAAACGCTTCACTCTTAAAGCGGGCGCGGAAAGGATTGCCTATCCTTCCTGCGACATAGCGCAAAGCGCGTCGGAAGACGCCGTCGTCACCGTCACGGATTACGCCGCAGGTCTCGACGGCGGAGTCTGGGCAAGAATCGACACAAACGGACAGCTTCTCTTTGTCCGCGTGTCCGACCTCGTGGAATATGTCGAAACCGTGCCGGAAAAGGAACGCATATTCGGCAGAGCCGTTTCCGACCGCGCGGGCGGCATCGTCAACGTC
Organism: uncultured Clostridia bacterium; assembly: GCA_944349635.1. Taxonomy (GTDB): domain Bacteria; phylum Bacillota; class Clostridia; order Christensenellales; family CAG-917; genus Limadaptatus. The sequence goes on from CALVNH010000009.1 coordinate 40,435, forward strand.
TACGCACTACCCGACTCGTCTTCGACCGTGGTGCTTGAAATCGTCGACGGCACACGCATGGAAATTCTCGACGAATCGGGCGAATTCTATTACGTCGAGACGGAAAACGCACGCGGCTACGTTCTGAAAGAACAGGTGGAACTCGAAGGGCTTACAACGGTGCAGATAGTCTCCATTGTCCTTGCTGTCGCGGTGTTCGTCACGGGTGCGATAATATTCGTCTTCGTCTACGCCGCAAAGAAAAAAGAAAAAGAAAAAGCATAGCGAAAAGGTTGCAAAATTTCACGGCTTGCTATATAATAATCCAGCAATCGGAAATAACTGGGTGTGGCGCAGCTTGGTAGCGCGCTTGAATGGGGTTCAAGAGGCCGGAAGTTCAAATCTTCTCACCCAGACCACGCAAAGCACGGCAGATGCCGTGCTTTTTTGTTTTATCTAGGCAAAAATTCACCGAATTACGTTACCATGTCTCCCCCACCGCTATTCCGCCGCGTTGTTTTACCGGAACTGCGACTAATCTTCGCAAAACTCAGATTACCACACCAACTGCTCCCGCTCCTTGCAAATCTTATCACGTTATCACGAATGACGACACGTTTCACGCCTTTTCTGCTCAAGCACATTGCCCAGCAACAATTCTAAAATTACATCCACATCAGCTCACCATTTTTTAACCACACTTCGACTTGGCACGCACACATAATATAATCGCATAATCCGAAAATCTTCCTGCCCTATTTTAACCTAATCAATTATGCAAAACTTTCACCTTTTACTTCTCACCGATATTTATTGTACAAAATTGATTTGTTATTCATTTTTTAAAACTATCATTAAAATAATATCTGAATAAATTTCTGATTTCAACATTTATTCGCTGATGTAGCTCAGGAGGTAGAGCGCTTCCTTACCAAGGTACAACCCTAAACAAAAGGGGCATTGCCCGCCGCAACATACCCCTTCCAAATCTCCAAAACACCACAATATCTTGTGCTTTTTCTTCCCCAAAATTTCTCTGGCAGTCAACCCTTTTCCCAATTTGACAGCCAAATACAGCCAATCAGAAAAATCCACATATTTTTAGACAGTTTTACAAAGAAAATTCCGTCAGTTTTTTCGGAAATAAAACGTCGCTTTTCCCTTGCCTTCCCTGCCGATGACCCCCTCCTCCAACAGCACTCTCAAAGCGTTTTCTACGGAGGTTTTTCCTATCGACGGCACGCGTTCCATAATGTCGTTCTTCGTGAACTTCCCTATCATATTGCCGACGGCGATTTTCACCAAATCCGTGGACGAGTATTTGCCTTCGACGGCCGTCATTCTTTCTTCGAAATCCCTGTAAGCCGCCAACACCGTTCCGAGCGTGTATTTGATAAAAGGCGTGCTGTCGTTCTCGCCGGTATACCAATTCGCATCACTCTTCGCCAGCGCGTCATAATAACTGTCCTTAGTGTTTTCGATTTTGCTTTCCAAGCTGATATATTTGCCGACCACATACCCGGCACGGTACAACAGCAAAGTGGTGAGCAGGCGCGACATCCTTCCGTTGCCGTCCGAGAACGGGTGAATGCAGAGGAAATCCATAATGAACGCAGGGATGAGGATAAGCTGGTCCACTTCGCAAGCGTCCACCGCCCTGTTAAAGCTCTCACATATCTTTTCAACCGCCGCTGGGGTTTCGAAGGGATCAAGCGGCACAAATCTTACAATCTCTTCTCCGTCCGCTTTTGTTTCCTTTACGAAATTTTGCGCAATCTTAAACCTGCCGCCTATACCTCTTTGAGAATAGCGGTACAGCACCTGATGCAGCTGCAAAATATAGGAAACCTTAATCGGGATATATTCGTAGCTCTCATGAATCAAAGCCAGAGCGTCACGGTATCCCGAAATTTCCTCTTCGTCTCTGTTCCGCGGCGTAGTCTTCTGCTCGCATAATTGCTTGATACGGGACGCAGTGGTAATAATGCCCTCAATTTTATTGGACGACTCTGTGCTTTGTATCTTTGCGACCTCAACAAGCTTTTCAAGCGTCGCGGGTTTTTGCTTCAAATACAAAGCCTGCTTGCCCTTATATTCGTGAATTTGAGCAACCAATCCGAGAATTTCGCTATCCCACTTTATTTCTCTCAATTTACCGTAATCAAAATCTCTCATTCGCTTACTCTCCTATTAATTAGCCCAATTATACTATTATTTTGAGCGATTATCAACAGTTTATGCCAATCATTCGCACAATAATTACTTAAAATGGGCAATCTATTATATTCTACACAAGGCACAACACGAAACAAAAAGAAAAATACACAAATAAAAATCAGTAATCATTATTTGACCATTCGTCCCTTACGGCCAGACCTGCCAACAATTCCGCAACCGCAATTGCAGAATAACACAGATTTTCAGGTTGAAGACATTTGTAGCCACACCGACGGTGGAGATAATATAAATCGTAGTTCTTAATTTTGTCCCCGTATATGGACTTTGCCACATCGAGTGTATCCAACCTGCGATTGCCGAACTCTATTCCGTATTTTTTGCCGGACTCGACCAACAAATCGTCAAACTGCCTCATATCGTACCCGACAAGAACGGCATCGCCCAGAAAGTTTTTGAAGCCAATCAATGCTGCGTGCAAATCACATTCCCCGCTCTCGACACTTATAAGGTCTTTTTTACTGTTTGCGCCAATGCACGATATGCACCGAAAGCAAATGCGGCGATAGAAACTTCCGACATCGTTTATACCGTCAAACTTATGTCCATTATACGCAGTCCATCCGCACACCTTGACTGCGCTTATATACAATATTCTGCTTTTGCCGTAACGAACGGCTTTGCCGATGTCCACCGCAACGACAGGTGATGTGTCTATAAGTTCCGTCAAATGCATTTCATCGTCCTCCGTCTCTTAAACGCACTTTCGCACAAATTTTATAATATCGGATGCTACGAGACAAAAACGCACCTGCAAAACGGATAAAGTGATTGTATGGGAGGTGCAATATGCAGGAAAACAAATCAGGCAGCAACGTTAAAGCAACACAGGGAAAAGAACCCTTGCAAGACCACAATCTTAACGACGGTAATCATTACAATCAACCAGAAACAAACCCTCTGCAAAGAAAAAAAATCATTACCGCAATCGTTGTGGCGATGATTGTCGTAGCGGCAATCATAATAATTGCCGTATCGGTCGGAAGCTCTATGAAAGGAATAGAAGTTCTGGAAGAACAGCTTGTCACAAATCCTTATTACGCAATGATAGGCGACAACCTTTATCCCATAGTTGTGGTTAAAGTCAAAAACACTTCTAACACCACAAAAAAGATATCCTTCGAAGCCAATTTCTATGCGGACGGAAAATTACTTGGGGACGGACAGGCAAACTATATTACACTTGCCCCCGGCGACGAAGCCTTTCTTCACGCTCAAAGCGACAAAGGCTACCGCGCGTGGTCCTCTCACGCATACTCCTACAAGATCACCAAGTGGCATATCTACTCCTAACCATACCAAATCGCATCGAAACAAAATCGCCGCCGTCACACTGGACTGCGGCGATTTTTAATTCAAATTACACACTTTACACGACAAAATCGATTGTTAAAACGGGAAGTAGGCGTCGAGCACGGTTTTTACCGACAGGGCGTACGCCTTGCAACAGGCGTGGTTCATCTTGTATTGCAATTCCGTGAA
>CALVNH010000010.1 GCA_944349635.1 uncultured Clostridia bacterium
CGCAAACAAAAACAGCGTGCTTATTTTCTCTGCGGCATTAGTATTTGCGGTGTGCCATGCGTTGGTTATTGTCCGTTTTATGATGTCGGCGGGAACCGGTCTGCGTTCTCTTCCGCGGAAACTTCGCTCTTGGCGGGCATACCTTCGGCAAGAGCTTTCGCGCGACGTTTTGACGGGACGTACGCACCGCCCTGTTTGCGCACGGCATAGACCACGGGCGGAACGATAAGCGGAAACACTATGACCTCGATGACGAAGTTCACGGAAATCATTGCCGTCATGAATTGCGGCGATATGAGCGTGTCTCCCACGCTTTTCCCTCCGTACAGCAACCATATCATTCCCAGCACAAGCCCTGTGTTGGTTATCACGGCTACAAGACTCGCCGCGGCGTCGATTATCCATCTTGCGGATTTCGAAGGTGTCTCGGAGCGGCCTATTTCGCCGTTTCCTTCTTCTGTGCGGTCGGAATCGACGCGTCTGCCCTTCCGCGCGGTTTTATCCGCCTTTTTCGCAACGGCGCAAAGCGCACCCGACACGGCAAAGGCCGCAAGCGGCACGAAAACTCTTGGCAAAATCGACACCAGAGGATTCTGAAACAGCGGTGCCGTGGGAGTTGCGGCTCCTACCGTATAAGCCATGACAAGAGAAGTCACTCCCATAATCAGACCCGCAAGAAACGCGGTGAACAAATCCTGCGTGAGAGCCACGACAAGCACGGGCAAAAGAGTGAGCGCAAGCGTGGCGGCACTTATGCGCAGCGGAATCATGCTGAGAATTATAATTAGTGCGAGCATTACGGCAAGTAACGCGATTCTTCTGGTTTTTTTCACTGCCGCCTCCGTGTTTTTTGCGATTATACCAGCAAAACGCCCTGCCGTCAAACGAATCCGCCTCGGGCGCAAAAGCTAAAACCTCCGCAACCGACAACGACTCTGAATGGTATCGGCGCAAAGAGAAAACCGACTCAAAACCCGTTTTTGCGAAAACGGAAGCGAAAGGAAGCGAAAGGTTAAAGAAACATTAAGAAAATTTTTTTTATTTTCAATGCTCTTTTAATGAAGCCGCGGGATAATCAAGGCGTAAAGAGCAAGAGATTGTTCTTCAAGATATATCCTCCCCCGACGCGAAAGCGTCTAAAACAACCCTCCCTTTTGGCGAAAGCCAACAACCTCCCCTGTTAGTGAAGAACTTCCAAACCCATAATCTTCCTAACAAAAAACGGCAGACTGCGGTCTGCCGTTTTTCCTTACGCGATTCGTTTTCCGCACTTTCCGCGACAAGGCGGATTTCCCTTCGGTACCGCGAGACGTGCTGCTACGCAACCGTCAGAAATACTTTTTCTGCGCGCTTTCGTTCGCGGTGAGCGCCGAAAGCAGTTTGTCGTAGAAATTGCCGAGATAGTATCTCATGGTGGGCGAGGCTTTCAGCGCGTCCACCGCAATATCGGGTGAGAGCGAGGAATAGAAGTCGAAAGCCAAATCGTAACGTTTGGAATAGTTTTCCAGTTTGTCTCCGCTGTAACCGTGCGCCTTTTCGTATTCGCGCGTTTCCTCTTCCTTTTTGAGGCGCTCCTCTTCCAGGTTTTCCAGGTACTTCGCGATATCCTTTTCGCGCTGAACGGCATACTTCTGTTCCTTCTCCGCCACGGAATTGTTGAAATCCGCATATTTTTTTGCCGTTGCGTCGCGTTCCTCTTTTAGTTCCGCGATTCTGTCGGACAGTTCGGCGGCATATTTGAGGTCCAGTTCGGCAAGTGCCGTTTCCTGTTCTCCTTCCAGGCGACGGAGTTCCTTCTCCACTTCCGTCATCGTTGCGTCATAGGCGGATTTTGCCTCCTCGCGAGACGCGAACCTTGCGGTGTCGAGGTCGTGCAATGCGGAAGACAGCACAGTGCTTCGCGCCATTCCGCGCTTCACGGAGTCGTTGCCCGTCTGCTTTTTCAAATCGCCGTAAACGGCTTCCAGCTCCCTGTATTTTTCGCCCAGGGTCTTCCCCGCCTTGTCCGATTCCTCTTCCAGAGCCTTGACCGCGGAATCGTAGTTTGCGTCAAGTTTGTTTTTCTCCGTGGCTTTCTTATAGTCTGTCTCGGACTGCGCCCTTTCGGCAATCTGCTCGTCGGTGTCGGGCGTGTAGTCAATCTTTTCCAGTCCCAAATCCTCGGGGAACAGTTTGTCGAGGTCCGGCACTTCCTCTTCGGGCAGACTTTCGCGATATTCGCGGTCCAACTGTTGCAGCTGTTCGGAGAGTTCCTTTTCCGCCTGAAGAGCGTTGTTTATTTCCTGTCTGCGCTCCTCTTCGCGTCTGGAATCCGTTTTGAACAAATCCTTGAATTCTTCCCAAAAATCGGACATATCCACCTCCTACACCGCAGCGGACAGAGCCGCAACCTTTTTTTCCAGCACGGCAATGCGCAGAGAAAGTTCTTCTATCATAGAAGTCAGTTCGTTAAGATTCATAACCACCTCACATAAAGTCGAGATTCACCGTGAGCGGCGCTATCTCCGCATACATCATGGACGAGCGCAATTCCAGTCCCACGTTTTTTCCTCCCCTGTCCACGAAAACCTTCTGCGGCAGGGAGGAACCTTTCACGGTATAAGTTTTTTTTCTGTCGTCCGTAATCACGGTGAGTTCGAGGTCGCTCATCGTGGTGACGTTGACGGAGCGTATGATTTTGAATTTGTTCACGTTCAAGTCGTTGCACGGCGTCCGATACAGCTTTTTCAGCGGAGTCCCGAAAAACTCTCCCCTCTTGGACAGCATTCCCAGTTTTCCGCCGGGGGGATTCGTCGAAGCAAGCAGCAAATCGCAGGCGGTGTGGGTTCTGCACGCTCTCATGGTAAAGAAATATCCTGCCGTCAGCATATCCGTGGCTCCGTCCTTTATGGAATAGCGCAACACGGTGTTGTTGCAGCCCGGCGTATCGTCCACGGAAAGTTCGGGTCTCACGGCGGTGGTGCACAGCAAGAAATAGCACCCGTCGTGATATGCTCCCATGCAGCGGTAAGCCGAAGCAAGTTCGGGCAATTCCTTTACGGCGGGTCTCACGTCATAGCCGTCAAAAGTCATCACGCCGTCGTCCGTCAAAAACATAATTCTGTCGCCACACAACGCAATCGTGTTTTTATATATGCGTCCCGTGCCTGTAAACAGCTTTTTCAGCGAAAACTCCTGTTGGTCGCCGTATGCCGTGAGACGGAATATGCCGTGCTCCCGAAAGATGTACAGATAGTTCAAAAACGACACCACCGCAAGCGCGTCGCCGCATTCGTCCGCAAAGGAGACGTAACCTGCGGCGTCCGAAGCAACCGTCCAGTTCTCGGGATTGAAGTCGTCGGAGAACCACACCTTGTTCTCGTACTCGTTTTGTGTGCCGTACACTCTCTCGTAGTGCACGGCAAGCGAAGAAAGCCTGGGGGCGTCCGGCACGGCTTTCAAGGTCGTGTCGTTCAGCACCGCAAGCTGACACGAAGCGGAACTCAGAAGCAGAACGTCATTGCCGTCGTAATTGTAGTTCACCGCCGTGGCGTCCCCCAGCAGCAGGTAATCGGTGTTTATTTTCGTCCAGGGAGCGGAGGAAAATATCCCGGTATGGTACAGGCTGCCGTCCGTGCATTGCAGTATCAGTTTGTCGTCGTATTCACCGTCGTGACGACGTGTGTAAACGAAAACGTCCTTGACGGTGACTCCGGAGGGCAATGCGGGATAATCGAATCCAGCGCCGGGAACGGAAGCATAGTGCCCTTTTGCGTTCTCCACGCCGATGTTTCCTTTCAACATTCCGTCCTCGAAGCGGAAATTGTAAGTTTCGGGGGAAAACTCCCATCCCAGCACCTCTTCCGCCGTGGTAGTGACAATTCCCTTGAACCCGACTTTCACTCTCGCGGACGATACGGGCACCTTTTTCATACTACCACCTCCCGCCTTTCAGCCGAAGTTCTCTGCCGCGGTATCGCGCGACGGACAACGCCGTGCGGAACGACGTGTCGTATGACTCCGCGAGGTCGAACGCGCGCTCGCGGAAATAGTATTCGGCAAGCGTTCCGTCCGTCAGCATGGACAACGTGAAACGCATATCGGCGAGTTCGGAGCTCTCCGCGAGTTCGTCGGGCATGTACGCATAGCGCAACACCGCTCTTCCGCTGTAATCGGACAACAGTTTGTCGGGATAAATTTTGAGCTTGTATGTCTTGCCGTCGGCGGTGAGAGACACGGGATAAACAATGTTTTTCGCAAGCGACGAAACGTCGATGACGCCGTCCGTCACGTTTACGGTTTCCTCCTCCACGACGGGCAGATATTCCGTGACGGCCTCGCGGTAAGCGCGGTTGAGTGCGCCGAGAAGACGGGTTGCAAGTTCCGTCTGTTGCTCCGTTCTTTCCGTCGAATCCGTAAAGTCCTTTTCACCCATTGCGGCAAGGCACTCCGCAATCACTTTTTTTATCAGCATAAGCCCTCCTTCGACGCGGCGCAAAGCAGTGCTTCCGCGGCGGCGTTTTCCGCCCGCGCTTCCGCCGCGAGATTCTCGCGCTCCATTTCTTCGAGAAGTCTGCGCCTGTTTTCGACGCGCGTCCGCCTGACGTGCTCCACAGTGCGGGCGTCAAGCTCTTCGAAGGGTACCGCGATTTGCAGTACCCCCGAAGCGTGCACCTCGTAACGGTGCGATTTCACGTTGTAAAAGACCTCGTAACGCGGGTCTATTTCTTTCAGCCTGTTTGCGACGTCGTAAAGGTCGTCGCGGACGGGTTGCAGATAAGCCGCACGCATGACTTACTCCCACACGGCGACCAGCTCTATGTCGGCATTCACCACGGTGTCGAAATCGTAGTCCACGCCGTTGAGCTGCCAGCCGCAGAACATATACCCGGGATTTTCGGGAGTTTTGGGCGCCATCGCCTTATTGCCCGCGAGCACGGTCTGCGTGGCAATCACGTTGTTCAGGCTCTTGAAGGTGACGGTGTGATAAGAGATTTCCGCACCGCTTCCGCCCTGCCCGTCGAAGACGAGTTTTGCCTGTCCCATGGGACGTGCGCAAAGCAAATCCGCATACTTGACGAGCGTCGCGCTGTAAGACGCCTTGCCGGGAATCTGGTGCAAAACGCTTCCGTTCTCGCCTTCCAGCCATCTCCAGTCGCAGAGCTGATGGAGTTTGAAGTCGTCGGAGTTGAGCAGATACACCGTGCCGTCGGCGACGAATCTGTCCGCCACGAAAGGAATGCCCGCATAGGAGAGCGCCTTGTAACCTCCGTCGAGATTCATATAATCCAGGTTGATTCTGTTCTCGGAGAGGAAATCGACGTACTGACGTCTGGCGTCGAAGGACGCGACGATAAAGTTCACCGTGCCGCCCGATACTTCCTCGATGACGTCGATTGCGGATTGAAGTTCACCCGCATTGACTTTGCCGGAAACGCTCTTGACGTAAGGACGCAGGAAGGAATAATCCGCGCGGTTGAGACCGTAAATGGAGGTTGTGTCGCCGAAAACGGCTTCCAAACCCGTGATTTCGTTATCTTTGGAGCCCTGAACGTAAATCTTGCAACCCGCGCCGACTTTGGACGAGGCGGTCACGGACAGCTTCACGGTTTTGGAGGCGCGGTCAATCGCCACGATGCGTGCGCCGCTCAGTTCGTTGTCCTTGACGCCGCCGTCGGTATAGACGTCGACGGTCATTCCTTCCATGAGCGCCTTGATTGTATTCACCGTGATTTCGGCGTTGGTCGCGCCTTCGTTCGCCACCGTCGTCGCAAGCAGACCGCTGCCGTTTCCGTAAAGCATACGGCCGAAGTTGAATTTGCTGGCTTTGAGCAACCCGTCCATTTCCGCGTTGAGCAGATTGACGAATGCGCCCGCGCTGTTCTGCGAAGCTCTGACGGCCTTGTCGGAAATCTCGATTTTGCCGAAAAGGTTTTTGAGAGTGAGCGTGAACTGCGCATAGTTGTTGCCGCCGCTGGCGGGCAGAGCGTCCGTCTCCGCACCGGAGCCTATTCCGCCGTTGATGCCGTACGGAGCGAGTTTTTTGACTTCTTTGCCCCATACGTCGGCACACGTCTGCCCTATCTTCGCGAGGAAGGGGTTGACGCCCACGTTGAGTTGGTCGGCGAGAACGCCGAGATAGAATGTTTTTAACGCTTTGTCCGCGTTGGAAATTGTTACCATATCGTTTTCTCCTGTTTATTTTCTTTCAAAAACAAATCTCCGGCCTCTTCAATGCTTCTGGGGGCGCGTCCCGCGGTCACGCCGAACTGCCCGCCGTCGCGCATAACCGCAGGCGGTCTGTTCTCGCGCAGTCCCTTGAGATACTCCTCCACCACCGCCGCCTTTACGGCGGTTGAGGTGAGCACGTAATCTTTCAGAAATTCTCCGTCGGACAGCAGTTGCTCCGGCGTACGGAATTTGGCGGCAAGCACCCGCGTCAGCGCGTTGTTGAGACAGTTGGCGTCCTCTTTGAGCTCGGGGTGCGCCAGAATCTCGCGCGCCATATCCTTTGCGAAAGGCTTTGCCGACGGGGTATTTTCGAAAAACTTGTCCACGGTTGCCTTCCATTCCTCCTCGCGGGGAGCATACGGCGCGACGCTTTCTTTCAGCCGTCTCTCGGCTTCGGCGAGTTTTTGCGAACGCCTGGTGAACTCTTTTTCCAGTTCGTTGTACGCGCGCAAAAGTTCCTCGGGGTTTCTGAATTTGCCGTTGATTTTGTCGTTGATTCTTTGACTTTGTCCGTCCGCCACGCGGCTTGCGGAATCAACTTCCGCTCCGTGTTTCGCGCCTGAGTCTCTTTCGGAAGTCGCGTCCGCGGCGACGTCCGACGCCTCGCCGGCGACCGACTGTGTTCCTTCCTGCGCAACGGCTTGCGCGCCTTCCAGAACAGCCGCTATTTCGGACAGTTTCTCCGCGCCCAATCCTTCGGCAACGCCGAGTTCTTCGGGCGACGGGTTTTTGCTCTTGTCCGTTCGGTTTTTACTCATTTTCCAATCCTCCGAACTGTTTTTCCAAATTCGCCACTCCCGCGTCCAGCGCGGCAAGTTCCTTGTGGCGGCTGATGTGCGCGACGACTCTCTCGTGCATGGCTTCGTTTTCCGTGCACTTGCGCGACACGCAAAGTTTTGTGTGCTCCGCTATGTGCAGAGCGTGATTGTCGAACACGTCCGGCACCACGTCCTTGGTGCGCAGTTCCAGATTTTCGCGCATGGCTTTGTCGATGTGCGCCTCGTCCGCGTCCCGCGACTGCTCCCAGTTGCCGAAGCCCAGGATTTCCAGCAGTTTGGTTTTGGTGCGCGTGCTCATTGCCCCGTTCTCGTCGGTGAATATTCCGAGCTTCAACAAATCGTAAATCATGGCTCTCCGTGCCGAAAGGCTGTCCTCGATTTCGCTCACCGTGTCGAAAACAACGTCCTCCGACGCCAGATTTCCCGCGCTGAACGAGAAGATTTCCACTTCGCCGTTCTCGCCCGTGATTCGTTTCAGGCGCGGCATATCCGCATACTGTTTGTAGAGTCTGATGATGTGTTTGCCTATTCTGCGTACGGCTTCGCGCAGGCTGTCCGCCGTAAGTGAAATTCGGGTGTCGTCCTGTTCGAGCAGCAACGAAATCGCCGTGCCGGAGGAGACGTTCGAGGGCACCTGCGAATAGGTCGTGACTTCGCTGACGCCGCTTATCATGACGAATTCGTTGAGCAGCTTTTCCTCCTCCCGTCCGAATTCCGCGGGCACTTGTCCCGCATTCAACATTGCGGGCGGCGTGCTGCCCTGCCTGTAAATCAGAATCTTTCCGGGCGGCAGTCCCTCCTCTTCGAGGACGTCCGTATCCACGCTTCCGTCCTCCACGGCGAGAACTCCCATGGCGATTCTGTTCATAAACTCGTGTTTGCGGTTCTTGACGGCGTTGTAGGCACGCTGAACGGGTATAACCCTTTCCACAACGCTGGACCCGAAAAAGTTGGACAGATTCTCGATGCAAATCTGCCTCGCAAACGGATATCCCCTCTTGCCGTCCTCGCCGTTGACGTAAGGCAACGGTCCGTCGTGCACAAGTTTGTCGCCCGCCACGATAATCAGTCTGCCGTCGGGATATTCGTCGGTAGGCAGCTGATACTTTTCAATCACGAGAACGGCGTTCTCGCGTTTTTCCGTCACGAAACGCGGCACTGTGGCGTGATAACCGAATCCGCCCGCGACGTCCGTATTGTCGAAGGAAAACACGTTGATATCCCTGCCGTCCACGGTCTGTCCCCATATTCTCTTCACCTCGTCCGTGCCGAACACCTTGACGTGCATAATGGAAGGCTGTGCGTCGAGGTCGGCAACCGCCACGTTTTCGGGAAAAATCTCAAACGGCGGACAGACGGCAATCTTCACGTCGCCTTCGCGCAGCTTCCCGTCGGCGGACAACGCCATTCCCTTGGACGTGTCCCACGTGATTTTGTAGAAAGCGCACCCCGTCACCTCACTCCACGTGTTGGCTATTCCCATGAGGTTGGAAAATCCGTTTTCCGCCGACACGGCTTTGATGAGTTTCCCCGCTATTTCCGCAGACGCGGCGTCCTCCTCGTCCGGCGTGGACGGGCGTACGCTGGCCTGCGCCTTCACTCTCGCAAGTTTGGAAAGCCTCGTTTCCAGAATGGGAGCGATGTGGTTGTAAACCTCTCTGCACTGCCAGAAATACTGCCTTTCGCTCTCGCCCACGTCGCCCTGCGGCGTTATGTAGGAAAATTGATTGCCGATTACGAAATTCATATTCAGCCGCCAGTTGAGCTCTACGGGACGTCTGTCCTCCTGCCTTTTCTTGAAATCTTCAAGCAACGCTGCCACGATTTCATCTTGGTTTTTTGACATTGTTATCTCCTTTCGGTTTCCCGCATTTGATTGCTTTGTCGGCGCGTCCGACAGCGTCACGTTCCGAAGTCTCCTCCGTTTCAGACAAAGAAGAAAGAGACTGCAACAGTCTCTTCTTCTCCGAAACGAGTTCCTCGTCCGAACAGTCTTCCAGCTCTCTCCCGGAAGCCAGTTCGAGATAGGTTTTCAACGCCGTGCTGTCGGGCGGATAGTACTTTTTGGTCACCTTTCTTTTGGTGAGCACCATTTCGCCCTCCTGCGAAACGGAATATTCCTCCTGCACTTCGTCGTGAGAATAGCCCGTGGCCTTTTTCAGCAAAGTTTTTATAATGTCGTCGTCCATTTGTTACCTCTCCTGATAGCGCGGAACAGGCTCTCCTTGTCCCTCTGAATGACCGTCTTTTCGGGCAGACACGGCGTGGCGGGCGCGGGACGGGTCATCACGAAATAACGCAGTTCGTCCAACGCGTGGTCGTTGACTTTACGCGGTCTGTCGCCCTCTCCCCACCAGTAGCCCTTGAGCTCCCGAATGAGATTGACACAATTTTTGAAGATGAAAATTCGCGGCGGATTTTGCGCAAAAAGCGATTTAATACGCTGTATTCCGCTGTATAAATCCTTATTTACGCGCGTATTGACCAAAATGCCTCTCTCCGCGAACAGCTCCGCCACGCTCTTTTCGGAAGCCAGCGTTCTCTGCGACGCCGCGCTGTCGATGAGAGCGCACAACCGTCCCGAAAAGTCGCGACACCAATTCAGTCTGTCGGCAAGTTCCAGAATCTTACTCGCGTGATAATCGATGTCTCTTCCCCTCTCGTAGTGTTCGCCCACGACGTATATCACCCCGTCGTAATCCACGGCGTAAAAGTGACAGCTGGTCGGATTGCTGAGCCCCGGGTCTATGGACACTGCGCACTGCCAGTCGCGCGGTACGTCGAAAGGCTCTATGACGTGTTGCGCGGGTCGGAACTCCGGATACACCAGTCCTTCGCCCGCGAAGAAATTGCCGAACCTCCTCGATTGCTGTTCCTCTTCTCCCGTGACGGCAAGCATTGCCTCCACTTCCGCGGGGTCGAGATACGGGTTGTCTTTCCACTCGATGTGCGTGCACCACACTTCGGGGTTGGCGGAGGAGTTGAGTTCGATTTCGTCGTACACCCACGTCAGCCCTTTCAGCGGAGTCATGGTTCCGAAGATGTATCCGCTTCTGTCGAACACGCGCATTCGGCATTCGTCGTAAACGTCGCGGGGAGGCTCTTCGTCGAACCACACGAAATCGAGCGACGTTCCCTGAAATTTCTCTCTGCCCTGGTCGCAGGACTTGAAGCCTATGCGCGAAAATCCGCCGAAGGCGTTGCGCACCACGATGTGGTCGATGATACCGTATTCGGGCGAACTCTTTCTGCCGCTCACCATGACGATGTCCTCAATCCTGCGCGGGGGGAGATATTTCAGTATTTTGGACTGTGCGACGTCACGCTGAACCTGTTGGGAAAGGCTCACCACCCACCCCTGCACGTCGGGTCGGTTTCGCTTCCACGGGTGCTCGCCGAGAGCAAGCCACACGCTTTCCACGGCTCCGCACTCCGTTTTGCCGGAACGGTTGCCTCCGAAAACCCAGCGGTTTTTCTTGTCGCAACGGTGAAACTCCATTTGCTTTTCGTGCACCCGCTCCTTGTTGTAAAGTCTGAGCGGTTCTCGCTGTCGCAGAGCCAGTTCCCGTTCGATTTTGAGTATCTGTCGCACTGTTTCCGTTTCGTTCATACCGAAATGCTAAAAGCGGATTCCCGGAAAATCAACGTTTTATGTCATCGGAGAGAGCTGACGAAGCCCGTTTTGCACCCGAAGGACAATTTTTCCGAATTGTGGTGAAAATGTGCTTAAAGACTTTCTTTTTGACTATAATTATAGTAATATATGGTTATGAGAAAATTTCTCTTTGCGGCAATCGCCGCCGTAGTGTGCGTCCTTTGCGTCGGCGCGGTATTTGCCGCGTCGGATGTCGCTTACGCCGCAAACGGCGATTATTACATCCACATCGCACCCACCGACGAAAGTCTGCTGGCGAATGCGGAGCCCTCTCTCTCGCAAATTGCCGTTACCGTGTCCATGAGCGAGACTTCTCCCGTTTTTTATTTACAAGAGAGCTATTACTACAAGGTTTACGACTTTTTCGGATACCGCGAGAACGAAAGCATCTGCCAGATTGCCGTCAACGGCGACACGAACAATCTGTTCGCCTGCATAGTCAACAACAGCCTGCTCGTTCCCAAGGCACAAGTTCCCGCCTCTGCCGAAACCGCGGGCGTACCCGACGTGAGACTCACGGTCGCCGTCGGCAAGAGTGTTTCCGACACCTTCAACAACGTCATTCCGGCAGGCAACGGCGATTACGTCCTGCGCTTTGTGGGATTCAACGGCGGCAACGTGTTCTTCTCCGCGCAGAAGGGTGAGAACCTGACATTCGGCACTGCACCGAAAGACAGTTTCACGGCGTTCTCTCTTCCCTACTCCGAATCGTATGCCGCAAGGAAAGCCGAACTTGAAAAAGCGTCTCAACCCTCCGACGAAGGCAATGCCGACCTCACGGGCGGCACGGAGAGCAAAACTCTGCGCATAATTCTCATCATAGGCATCACCGTGCCCGCGCTCATCATCGTGATTCTGCTTTTCAAGCCCACAGGCGAAAACAAGCGCGGCTACGACAAACGCGCTTTGAAGCACGATTCCTCGCAGCGCATCGACTACGACAGAGAGCGCAATTACAGTTCGGACAGAGACCGCTACGACCGCGGTTACAGGGATTACGAGCGCCGCGACTATCCCGAACGCCGCGATTATGACAGGGGCTACGACCGCGACTACGACAGGCGTTACGACCGCGATTACGACAGGCGCGACCGCGGCTATCCCCGCGACTACGACGACAGATAACGCAAAGCGCACAGAAGATTCGGAGATTATATGAGACTTTTCATTGCATCAGACGTTCACGGCTCGGCGACCTACCTGGAAAAGTTTTTTTCCATAGTCGACGCGGCTCTTCCCGAAAACCCCGAAACCAAAGTCATTTTACTCGGCGACACCTACAACCACGGTCCGCGCAATCCTCTGCCAGAGGGTTACGCTCCCATGCGCGTCGCAAAGCTGCTCAACGACGCCATGAGTTTCGTCACCGTGCTCAAAGGCAACTGCGACAGTGAAGTGGACGAAATGATTTCCAATTTCCCGATTATCGGCGATTTTTCCATGGAATGGGCGGGGAGAACGGTGTTTTTCACCCACGGACACAAAGTCAATCCGGACTGCCCTCCCACGGGAGCAAAAAAAGGCGACCTTGTCTTTTACGGGCATTTCCACAAGCCGTCCGTGACGAGGGTAAACGGCGTGACTTACGTCTGCGTGGGGTCCGTGGGCATTCCTTTCGACGGAACGCCTCATTCCTACGCAGTGCTCACCGAACACGATATGACGCTGAAAAGTTTCGACGGCGAAATCATAGAGAAAGTCACTCTCGGCTGACAACACAAAAAAGGCGCCCGTTGCGGCGCCGAAATACGGATTACGAAAATACCGTTCGTACGGTTACGCAACGGAGGGATTATGAATACCATACGTCTGAGAACACCTTTCGAAGTGGGCGACAAACCGCTTGCGGAATATCCGCGTCCGCAATTCGCGCGCGACAGCTACATAAACCTCAACGGCTACTGGGATTACGCAATCTACAACCGCAACGACGAGTTTCCCGGCTGGCAAGGTAAAATCCTCGTGCCGTTTTCTCCCGAAAGCCTGCTTTCCGGGCTGCCCGAAGGCACGGCGGTGCTTCCCGACGACGTGCTTTGCTACCGCCTCAAATTCGACGTCAAACCCGATTTCCCGAAGGCGCACACTTTTCTGCATTTCGACGCGGTGGACTGCAAGTGCAGAGTCTACCTCAACGAAAAGGAACTGGGCACTCACGTCGGAGGTTACGTTCCATTCACGTTTGACGTGACTCGGACTCTTCGCGCGGGAGGCAACATTCTGGAAGTCGTGGTCACGGACCCGTCCGATACGTCCTGGCACACACGCGCTAAACAGCGCATCAAACGCGGCGGAATCTGGTACACCCCGCAATCGGGCATCTGGCAAAGCGTGTGGCTGGAAAGCGTCCCCGCGACATATCTCCGCGATATGACCATACTGCCCGACATCGACCGCGACAAACTCGTGCTCAAACTCGACATCGAAGGAGAAGCAACCTGCGCCGACGTAGTCGTTATGGACGGCAACAAGCTGCTCAAAGCACAAAAATGTTTCGGAGATACTGTGGTGGTCGACTTTGACGATTACGAACTGTGGTCCCCCGAAAATCCCAAGCTGTACGACCTTGCCGTCCGCGTGGGCGACGACGTGGTGCGCTCCTATTTCGGCATGCGCAAGTTCTCCGTCATCACGGACAGGAAGGGCTACAAGCGTCTCGCCCTCAACAACAAACCCTACTTCCACAGCGGTGTTCTCGACCAGGGCTACTGGTCGGACGGTATGCTGACTCCCCCTTCCTACGCAGCTCTCGAATACGACGTCAAATTCGTCAAGGCAATGGGCTTCAATATGATAAGAAAGCACATCAAGATTGAGCCCATGCGCTTCTACTACCATTGCGACAAAGAGGGTATCCTGGTCTGGCAGGATATGGTTTCGGGCGGAACCGACTACAATTTCTTAGCCATAGGCATTTTGCCCTTCGTCGGCATTCACGTCAAAGACAACAAATACAAGTTCTTCGGGCGCGCCGACAAAGAAGGCCGCGACGAATTCGTCGCCGAAATGAAGACCACGGTCAACCGACTCAAAAACTGCGTTTCCCTCGCCGTGTGGGTGCCCTTCAACGAAGGGTGGGGACAGTTCGACTCCGTGGAAATAACCAAACAACTCCGCGCCCTCGACAACACGCGCATAATAGACAGCGTGAGCGGCTGGCACGACCAGGGTGAGGACACCAGTCAACTGAAAAGCCTGCACGTCTATTTCAAGCCCGTGCGCATTCCCGACGACAAGCGTTGCGTCGTGCTCAGCGAATTCGGCGGCTACTCGCTCCCCACGGAAGGACACATGTTCAGCCCCGACAAACTCTTCGGTTACAAGATGTACAAATCTCCCGAAGCATTCGCCGAAGCATTCGAAAAACTCTACGACACACAGATTGTCCCGCAGATAGCCAAAGGGCTTTCCGCCACCGTCTACACGCAGGTCAGCGACGTCGAAGAGGAAATCAACGGTCTCATTACCTACGACAGACGCATAGTGAAAATACCCGTCGAACGCGTAAAACGTGTGAACACAAAGCTGAAACTGTAACTTGGTTTGCCTGTCTTTTCCGCTCGTACGGTCAAGACTGCCGTTGCGCAGCGCACGACTGATTCGCCGCGGCAACAATACACCCAAAGGAGCATCAATGAGCATAGCCGACAAAATCTTCATCGACACCTGCCGAGACATCATCGACAACGGCGTCTGGGACACCGATTTGCCCGTGCGCCCGAGATGGGCGGACGGGACCCCCGCGCACACAGTCAAGAAATTCTGCATAGTCAACCGCTATGACCTTTCCAAGGAATTTCCCATCATCACCTTGCGCAAGACAAACTTCAAAGCGGCGGTGGACGAACTGCTTTGGATATGGCAGAAAAAGTCCAACAACGTGCACGACCTAAATTCCCACATCTGGGACAGCTGGGCAGACGAAAGCGGCTCGATTGGCAAGGCATACGGCTACCAGCTGGGCATAAAACACATCTACAAAGAGGGCGAGTTCGACCAGGTTGACAGAGTGCTGTACGATTTGAAGCACAACCCCTCGTCGCGCAGGATAATGACCAACATCTACAACTTTGCCGACCTTCACGAAATGAATCTCTACCCCTGCGCGTACTCCGTCACTTTCAACGTGACGGGCAAAAAACTCAACGCGATTCTCAACCAGCGTTCGCAGGACACCCTCACCGCAAACAACTGGAACGTGGTGCAATACGCCGCTCTCGTTTATATGATGGCACAGGTCAGCGGGCTGGAAGTCGGCGAGTTCGTGCACGTCATCGCGGACGCGCACATCTATGACAGACACATCCCCATTGTGGAGAAAATATTGCAAAATCCGCAGTTCAACGCACCGAAATTCACGTTAAACCCCGAAATCAAGAATTTTTACGATTTTACGGTGGACGATTTCGTGCTGGAAAACTACGAGTGGACACCCCTCAAAGACAAAATCGAAGTGGCAATTTAAGCTGCTTAAAATCGCAAAGGAGCGCGGAGTCTTCCGCACCGTTATGAAAAGTATTGTCGCCGTAGACTCCGAATGGGGAATAGGTAAAAACAACGATTTGCTCTTCGACATAAAAGCCGATATGCGCCACTTTGTGGAAAACACGCGCGGCAAAACCGTCGTTATGGGCAGCAATACCCTGCTCTCTCTGCCCGGAGGAATGCCCCTCAAAAACCGCGTCAACATCGTGCTCAATCCCGAAGGCGACGACAATGACGCGAAACAAAAAGGCTACATCCTCGTCCGCTCTCTCGACGAACTCCTTGGCAAAGTCGCGGACTATCCCGCCGACGAAGTTTACGTCATCGGCGGCGCTATGATGTACCGCACGCTTCTCCCATACTGCTCCGAAGCCATAATAACAAAAGTGCGCGCAACGGGCGAAGCGCAGGTCTTTTACGAAAATCTGGACAAGCTTGCGGAATGGGAACTCGTCGAGGAATCCGCCCCCGTCACGGACAGCGGCTACACGATGACGTTCTGCACCTACCGCAACACCGCTCCGCTTCCTGTTCGGAAATAGTCCGCCCCGCTTTTCTCTCCCGTCACTGCATATCGTGCACTCCGCGGGCAAACCGGCGTTCACGGACCGCTGGTCAGGAAATCAACATAAAACGCATACAAAAAACCGCCGTTTGCACGGCGGTTTTGTTTTGAATTTCCGTTCTTCCGAAATATTTCCGTTCGTCCGAAACCGGCGAGGATTAAAACAGGTTGTATCCCGCTTCAAAACAAGCCTGGTTGGAAGGAATGAACTGAGGCTTTGCCGCAAACTGCTTCGCGATGGTGTCCATAATGACTTGTTTCGGGAAGAGCTCGGACAGCTTTATGTACGCGCCCAGAATGACGAGGTTGGACGCCTTGTCGTTGCCGACTTCGTGCGCAACTTTGTTGGCTTCGACATAATAAGTCCTGACGTCGTCACGGTTGCACTTTTCGGAAATCAGCGAGCTGTTGACGATGACGAGACCGCCCTTTTTCACCTTATCCTGGAACTTGAGCAAGCTTGGCGTGTTCATTGCGATGAGGCAATCGGGAACGGCGATTATGGGCGACGCCACTTCCTTTTCATCGATAACGACGGAACAGTTTGCCGTGCCCCCGCGCATTTCGGGTCCGTAGGAAGGCAGCCACGTTGCGGCCATATTTTCATACATCGCGGCGTATGCAAGCATCTGTCCGAGCGACAGAACGCCTTGTCCGCCGAAACCTGCAACTATGAGTTTTTCCATACTATTCTACCTCCTTGAAAACGCCGAGAGGATATTGCGCCGTCATTTCGTTCTTGACATAGTCGAGAGCCTTGACGGGAGACATGTGCCAGTTCGTGGGGCAGGTGGACAACAGTTCCACAAAAGAGAAGCCCTTCCCTTCCACCTGATTTTTGAAGGCTTTGAGAATTGCCTTCTTTGCCTTTTTGATGTTGGCGACGTCGGCAAGCGAACAACGCGCTATGTAGCTGGGGCCGTCCAGCGTAGCGAGCATTTCGCTTATACGAATGGGGTTGCCGTTGACTTTTGCGTCACGACCCGCGGGGCAAGTGGTGGCTTTCTGACCGAGAAGCGTGGTAGGAGCCATCTGACCGCCCGTCATACCGTAAATGGCGTTGTTGATGAAGATGACGGTGATGTTGACGCCTCTCGCCGCGGCGTGCACTATTTCCGCCATACCGATTGAAGCGAGGTCGCCGTCGCCCTGATACGCGAACACGACGTTGTCGGGGTTGGTGAGCTTGATGCCCGTGGCGACCGCAGGTGCTCTGCCGTGAGCGGCTTCCTGCATATCGCAGTTGAAATATTTGTATGCGAACACGGCGCAACCGACGGGCGCGATGCCCACTACCTTACCTTGCAGACCGAGCTCTTCGAGAGCTTCCGCAACCAGCCTGTGAGCTATTCCGTGAGTGCAGCCGGGGCAATAATGCAACGGCGTATCGGTGAGCATTTTTGATTTTTCGAACACGACTGCCATATTAAGCCTCCTTGCAAGCGAACTCGACGATATCCTCGGGAGTCATAACGTTACCGCCCGTTCTGCTGAAGAACTTGACGGGCTTTCTGCCTTCGACGACGAGTTTGACGTCCTCGACGTACTGTCCCATGGAGAGTTCCACGGTGATAAATTCCTTCACGGAGTCCTTTGCGGCTAGCTTGTCGAGAGCTTCCGTGGGGAACGGATACAGCGTGACGGGACGGAACAGACCCGCTTTCACGCCTTTCTCGCGCAACAAATCGACCGCGCTCTTGGCTATACGCGCCACGGTACCGTACGCGGTGATGACGATTTCCGCGTCGTCGGTGCGGTACTCTTCGAAGACGGTTTCGTTCTTGCACATCTCGTCGTAAACCTTTTGCAGTTTATGGTTCATCTCTTCCAGTTCGTCGGGAACGATGTAGAGCGAGTTGACCACTCTGCGCGTCGAACCGAAGCCCTCGCCCGTGGTTGCCCAAGGCTTTTTGGGGAAAGTCGCGGGGTCCTTCATTTCGGGAAGAGTGACGGCTTCCATAATCTGTCCCAGCATTCCGTCGCCCAGAATCATGACGGGCAAACGGTATTTTTCGGCTTTGTCGAACGCGTCGTAAACCAGGTTGACGCATTCCTGCACGGAGCAGGGTCCGTAGACCAGCATTTTGTAATCGCCGTGGCCGCCGCCTTTGACAGCCTGGAAATAGTCACCCTGTGCGGGCTGAATTCCGCCGAGGCCGGGGCCGGAACGCACCATGTTGATTATCACGCATGGAAGCTCCGCGCCGCAGATGTAGGAAATGCCCTCCTGTTTGAGGCTGACACCGGGGCTCGAAGAACTGGTCATTGCTCTTCCGCCCGCACCTGCGGAACCGTAAACCATGTTGATTGCGGCGATTTCGCTCTCCGCCTGAATGAAGTGACCGCCGACCTGGGGCAAACGCCAGCTCATATATTCGGGGATTTCGTTCTGGGGAGTGATGGGATAGCCTGCATAGAAACGGCAGCCGCCGCGGATTGCGGCTTCTGCGATTGCTTCGTTACCTTTCATCAGTTTTCTTTCAGCCATATTACTTCTCCACCTTGATAACGCAGTCGGGGCACATAGTGGCGCAGAAGGCGCACGCTATGCATTTTTCGGGGGCAAGCTCTTCGACGACGAAGTAGCCCTGATTGTTGCTAACGGTTTTGGAAACCTGCAAAATACCTTTCGGGCAGGCCGTGACGCAGAGTCCGCAGCCCTTGCAGGCCTCCTTGTTGATAGTGAGTTTCGCCATAAAAACCTCTAATATTGATTTTAGTGCACCATTGCTGGTGCACTAAAGAATTTTCGATTCAAACGAGCATCAGCCGATTATTCGTCGGAGCCCGCAATAATCTTGTTGAACTGCTGCATGAGCATCGCGAACTGTGCGTCTTCCGCACTGGACGCTGCTGCCGCAGGTTGTGCCGCAGGCTGTGCCGCGGGTTGCTGCGCAGGAGCTTTGGGAGCAGCGGGCTTTTTGGGTTTTTCCACGATTTCGCCGGGAACGACCTTTTTGTATCCGTTGGGAAGAACGGTCTGGATTGCGGCGTTGAGGTCAAGCGTGATGACCTTGTTGCAAAGAGCGCTGTTCTTGTCGGGCTCGATGACGCCCGCGATGACGTCCTTGCCGTAAGCTTTCAGATAGGAAATCAAAGGAGTGATGTCGCCCTTGCCGTAGATGAGGAAGAAGCCGTCGATGTTGGGGAACTGGGCAAGTCTGGCAGCATCGATAACCTGACGGAGGTCGAGTTTGCCTTTTCTCTTCTTGGGAAGAGCGGAAAGCGCGTCGTAGCTGTTTTCCTGAATGAACTCACCGTAATCCTTGGTGCGTTTTGCGGAATAACCGTAGAATTTGCAAACAGCAACTTCACCGAAGTTGGAAAGTTCTTCGAGAGCGGCGGCAAAGACGCCGAAAGGAACTCTGATACTTTCGATGTCGGCGAGGACCACATATTTCTTTGTTGCCATAATCTTCTCCTTTTGTTGCGTAAAACGCAAATATCATAATGATTTTTATTACCTATACTATATATTATAAGTACAGATTTGTCTAGACTTTGAGAACAATTTCGTCAAATTTTGCACTCGCGCTTGTAATAATACAGCCACTGTTGCACAAAACCCGAAAAATTACCGTAGCGTTCCACCAAAAGCCGCGAAAGCTTGTCGGCGGGAATATCGCCGTAACTTTCGGCAAAAACCTTGCGTATCCAGGTGTCGACGGGAAACACGTCGAAGCGGTTGAACCCGAAGAGCAACACGCAGTCGGCAACCTTTCTGCCTATGCCGTGCAGGGAAACCAGTTTCTCCCGCAACTGCTCCGTGGGCAGACGCCGCCACTCTTCCAAATCCGTTTCCGCAAGCGCGCGTGCCGTCCTCACGAGATAAGGCGCACGGTAGCCCGCGCCGATGGAAACGAAATAATCTTCCCCCGCCGCGGCTATTGCCTCCGTGGAAGGAAACGCGCGGTAACCGCCCATATCCTTGCCCAGTCCGTCGCACATACGCTCGATGATGCCTTTGATTCTCGGAATGTGATTGTTCTGCGAAATCAGGAATGAAAAGACGGTTTCTTCCGGAGACTGCCTCAAAATATGTATGCCTTTGCCGAACTCGATTGCCGCCGAAACAAGCCCTTTATCCTGCAATTTCACTTGTATTATACCATAGTTTGTGTCGAAATCAAGATATTTTTTGAAGAAATCGGCGTCGTCGCAATCGAACACGTATTCGTCCCCGCTCTCCGTTATCACGGCGCGGTGTTCCGCCGCGTGAAGCACGGTTGCGTCGCTCTCTTCCCTGAACCTGAAAACCTGACCGCAATTCAGCGTCTGCGAGAGGTCGAACGTGGGAGTTTTTGGTGCGGTGAATATCATAGTGCCAAATAAAACAAAAAGCCGAGTTGCCTCGGCTTTCTTTCAGTCCGCGTAAACGGAAACTTGTCTTTTGTCTTTGCCCAGACGTTCGAATCTCACCACGCCGTCAATCAAGGCAAACAGAGTGTCGTCCTTGCCGATGCCGACGTTGTTGCCGGGGTGGAACTTGGTGCCGCGCTGACGAACGAGAATGTTGCCTGCGAGCACGAATTGTCCGTCCGCACGCTTTGCGCCCAGTCTCTTGGCTGCGCTTTCGCGTCCGTTGTGGGAAGAGCCGGTTCCTTTTTTGTGAGCGAACAATTGAATTTTTATAAACATTTTATTGTACCTCCAAATTTATGAAGTCCGAAAATTGCTCATAGAGGTCGGACGCCCCCAGATAGGCCGTTTTCAGAATGACGTCGGCGTCGTGCGCCTGTCTGTCCGTCAGCTTGTCGGGCAAAAGAGCTTTCAAAGCACCCTTTTCTTCGTCGATTTCGTATCCTACGTCGACTCCCGCCACCTGCATCAGCCCGAGCACCGCGGTCTGCACCACCGAGCTCAACGCCGCACAAACAATGTCGCTTCCGCTTTCGGCGTAGTCGGTGTGCCCCTCACAGGTGACTCCGACAAACCTGCCGTCGCGTCTGAAAAATCTGACCGTGGTCATTTTAGCCTTTGATTTCGGTTATCTTCAACTCGGTGTAGGGCTGACGATGACCTTGACGCTTTCTGATTTGCTTTTTGGGTTTGTAATGGAAGACGTTGACTTTGGGGAACTTGCCCTGGGTCTTGACGACGGCTTCGACCTTGACGGAACTTGCGTCCGCGCCCGCCTTCACGTTGCCCTTATCGTCGGCAAACATAATGACTTCGAGTTCCACTTTCGCACCGATTTCGGCGTCGATTTTCTCGACTTTGACGAACATGTCTTTCTCGACCTTGTACTGCTTGCCTCCGCATTTCACTATAGCGTACATAAATACCTCCTCTAACCAGTCTCGCCGTAGTGGTGGTGAAACCCACGCTTAAACGACCACTTCCGAGCGGCTCGACCCCTACTTTATCAAAAAAAACGTGCCCTGTCAAACAAATTTCCGCTATATTTCAATAAATATAATATATAGAGTGGAGCAACAGGCGCGCCGCATCGAACGCACACCCCGAAAAACGCGCTCTCGGCTTACGCCGCTCAAAACCGCACCATTCGTCCGATTGCCCTTTCCGCACTCACTTCGTTCAACCGCTCTTCTTGCTGCCCACCAGAAAACCGATGCCGGACGACAGCATATCCCGAAGCTGTGTGACGGCGGCAACGTGCTCTCCTTCGGACCCCGTGTTACGAAACACGATGAGCACGACAAGCGACAACAACCCCACTCCCGCGACAATGACAACCTGCAACGTCCGCGCGAAATTGTCTCCCGCAGCCGTTGTTTTGTCGAGTCTTGTGCTCTCCCCGTTCCCGCCCGACATTGCGGAAACCCCGATTCTAACCGCGCGGTTTTTGACGTCTGCTTGAAGTTTACCCGTCGGAACCGCCTGCTTTGCGGTGACCTCCGCCCTACTCCCAGTCTTTGTTCCTCCGAAATTCTCACTGAGAAAATATCCGAAAACAGCCGAGGCAAACGTCCTCAGAATCACGTCCACCGCGTTTGTCTGCTCCGAAGCAACGTCATCGGAAAACAAGTTGCACATTATTTGCACGAAAAACAGCGCGAGATAAATCATCAAGAAACTTGTCCGACAAAGAAATCTCCGCAAAACGCGACGCAAATTTGACAGACTTTTTCACACCGACCACCTAAGACAACCCCTATCAGTCTATTCCGCCGCATTATTTTATGTCCAGCCCGCCCTCCTCATTCCGCGAGGAAAAC
>CALVNH010000011.1 GCA_944349635.1 uncultured Clostridia bacterium
AACGGGTTAGATGTCTTAAAACGCCGATGCGACAAGCGTGTCGGCGTTTTGTTTATTTACGAAAACAAATATTGAAAAAGAAGTTGTCGAATGATATAATAAAACAAATCTGCGATGCAGATTTGTTTACACACAGCGTGTGATGCCGAAAATCGGTGGTTTGAAAAAAGCTTATTTGAACTAATGGTGTAATCCCAAACGGTAGCCAACGTTCGAGTAAACAAATTATAGAACACTTTAAGGGGAATGTCAACATATGAAAAAATACTACATCGGATTGGATATAGGTACGGATTCTGTCGGTTGGGCAGTAACGGATGAAGATTACAATTTGCTCAGAGCCCGTGGACAGGATATGTGGGGAAGCTATCTTTTCGAAGAGGCTGAGTCGGCGGCGGAACGCAGACAACACAGAACCGCACGTCGAAACCGTGCCAGAGCACGACAGAGACTGTGCTTGCTGCAGAGCCTTTTTGCCGAAGAAATGAGCAGAGTAGACGACAAGTTTTTTTTGAGACTGAACAACAGTCCTTTGTTTATGGAAGACAAGGATGCTCGGTTGCATTCTGCCAACGTTCTGTTTGATGACGCAACCTATAAGGACAAACAGTTCTTTTTACAGTATCCCACAATTTATCATTTGCGTAGCGAGCTTTTAAACAGCGCAAATACGGACCTAAGGAAACTATATCTTGCCGTGCATCACATTATAAAGAACAGGGGACATTTTCTGTTCGACGCACAGACGTTTGACGTGAATGACGAGGAAACCGTGCGCGGGATATTTCTCGAAATAAATGCGTTTTTGGCAGAAAGGGATATGAATACTCTGGAACTTTCGGAACTTGACGACGTGATGCGTGTTATGCGTGACAAGAAAACGAATAAACGTGACAAATGCAGAATTTTGAACGGATTGTTTGCCGTCGGTAAAAACAAACAACAGATATCCATCGTAAAAGCATTGACAGGTGCCAACGCAAACCTGAAGGAATTGTTTGCAAGCGAGAATGATTTTGATGAGATAAAAACATTCTCTTTTGACAAAGCCGCATTCGAGGAGAATGATTTGCCGTCAATAGAAACCGCGGTAGGCGAGGACGACGCAAAACTCGTCTATTGTTTGAAAGCGGCATACGATTGGTCGGTGCTGTGCGGAATTATGAACAACCGACAGTATGTTTCCGAGGCAAAGGTCGATATATACGATAAGCACAAGGCAGATTTGGCAAAACTGAAAACCTATATTCGCAACAACTGCGGTGCCGATGAATACAGACTTGTGTTTCGACATCTCGAAAAGGTCAACAATTATGCTGCCTATATAGGTATGGACAGGCAGAAAGGTTATTCTAAATGCAGCAGAGACGAGTTTTACGCATTTTTGAAAAAAGAAATCGGGATAACCGACGAAAGCATATTGCGAGATATGGAAAACGGTGAATTTTTGCCCAAACAGGTTTCCAACGCGAACGGAGTAATCCCTTATCAATTGAATTTGCGAGAACTGGAAGTGATTTTGGAAAATGCGAAAAAGAGTTTTCCGTTCCTCTCGGAGGTGCGCAACGGGGTTAGTGTAGCCGACAAAATCAAATCGTTGATGACTTTCAGAATACCTTATTATGTCGGTCCGTTGAACAGTGCAAGTCAGTTTGCGTGGGCGGTTCGAAAAGACGGACAGGAACGTACTGCCGTCACGCCGTGGAATTTTGACAGCGTAATCGACAAAGACGCGTCGGAACACGGATTTATCCGCAGAATGACAAACAAATGCACATATCTTGTCGGTGAGGACGTTTTGCCCGCGTGTTCGTTACTGTACAGCGAATTTACTTTTCTTAACGAGTTGAACAATTTGAAAGTCAACGGCGAGAAGGACGCGGAATCCCGAGCTCTCGTTTACGAGTATGCCAAAACGCACAAGCGGATAACTCTCAAGAATATTGTTTCGCTGCTTATAAGGCAAGGAAAACTTCCCGCAGGGAGCAAAGCTGAAGAAGTACTGAGCGGCACTGACGGTGATTTCAAGACCTCACTATCTCCGTGGGTAGACTTACGGTTTTTGGGGGATAGACTTTACACTCACCGTGAAATGTGCGAGGAGATTATTCTGTGGATAACGCTTATATCCGATAAGTCACGTTTGGAAAAACGAATACGGCAGAAGTACGGAAAAATTCTTGAAGATGCCGAAATCAAGCGTCTGAAGAATTTCAATTATTCGCAGTGGGGGCGTTTATCGGAAAAATTGTTGACCGGAATCACAAGCCCTAAATGTGCCGACGAAAACGGAGAGCTTCTTACGCTGATAGAAGCGATGCGCAGTACAGGCGAAAACTTTATGCAACTGTTGTCGGAGAAGTACGGGTTTCAAAAGGCAATAGACAATTATAACGAGGAAAACTCTCCGAGCGGCAAAATTACTTATTCCACCGTTAAAGAACTCTATTGTTCCCCGTCGGTCAAACGTGCAATATGGCGTAGCATAGAACTTGTGCGTGAAATAACCGGTATATATAAGTGCGCTCCGCACAAAATTTTCGTGGAAACCGCAAGGGAAAAGAACGACGAGTCCAGAAAAGGAGTGCGAACGGTATCGCGCAAACAGCAGTTGCTTGATTTGTATAAAAGCATAAAAGGCGATGAGAGAAACTGGATTGAAGAGATAGGTTTAACGCCAGATACTAAGTTTAACAGCGATAAGCTGTTTCTGTATTACCAGCAGATGGGCAGAAGCGCTTATTCCGGAAAGGCGTTGTCATTGAACGATGTATTCAACACGAACGTTTGCGATGTGGAACACATCTATCCGCGCTCCAAAATCAAGGACGACAGTCTCGACAACAAGGTTTTGGTCCTCAAAACCGAGAACGCAAACAAAAACGACGTCTATCCCATAAGCGCCGATATACGAAAAAGCATGACTCCGTTCTGGACAGCATTGAAAGAGAAGGGACTTATAAGCGACAACAAATATGCCAGGCTTGTTCGCAACACCCCTTTGACGCAAGAGGAGCTGGCGGATTTCATTAACAGACAACTCGTGTCTACCCGTCAGAGTACAAAAGCTGTGATAGAACTTTTGAAAAAGATGTTACCTGACACAGAAATTGTCTATGCAAAAGCCGGCAATGCAAACGAATTCAAGGAAAAGAACGGCATCGTCAAAATCCGCGAACTCAACGATTTGCACCACGCTAAGGACGCCTATATCAATATTGTTGTAGGCAATGTGTATAACACGAAGTTCAACCATAACGCCGCGGTTTATTTCAAACAGAACGGGCAAGAATCGTATAACCTCAAATACCTTTTTGCTTTCGACATCAAAGGTGC
The DNA here is from genome assembly GCA_944349635.1 of uncultured Clostridia bacterium. GTDB lineage: Bacteria > Bacillota > Clostridia > Christensenellales > CAG-917 > Limadaptatus. The sequence goes on from CALVNH010000011.1 coordinate 3,337, forward strand.
GTGGAAGGTTGCGGACAAAGACAGAATTTTGAAAACGACAGCGAAAAATACTTGCAGGGTTGTCCGCATGACCGCGATGGGTAAAGGTGCGCTTTTCAATGCCACGGTCAAGACGGCGGGTGCCAACGACAACCTCATTCCTTTGAAAGCAAACGGGGCAATTTCCGATACGTCAAAGTACGGCGGTTATGATTCTGCGACCACTGCATATTTTATGCTTGTCAAGAGTAAAGACAAAAAGGGACAGTCTCAGCTGTCGCTGGAAGCCTATCCGCTGATGTGGGAAAAGCGTTTCCCGGATAACAACGAAGCAAAGATAAAGTTCTGCAAAGAAAGTGCAGGCCTTATCGACCCCGAAATCCTGATTCGGGAAATAAAACTCAATACGCTGATATGCATTGACGGCTCCTATGCCTATCTTCGCGGAAAAACGGGAGATAGAATCGTTCTTTGCAATGCAAACCAGCTATATTTGGATGACGAAAACGTTCGCAGACTGAAAACCGTTTCCAAATATATGGCGGAACGCAAGCAGTTTAATAAACCCGACTTGCTTGCGGGGCGCGATGTGACAGCCGAAAATAATCTGGCGCTGTATGACGCGTTGCTAGAAAAACTTAATTCGCCAATTTATTCGGGGCTTGCTCTTCAAAAACAACATCCGTTTTTGACGGAAAAGAGAGATGTTTTTGCGGGACTTTCCGTTGAACAGCAGTGCAGAGTGTTGTTTGAAGTTCTGCATCTTATGCAATGCAACAGTGTAGCTTCCGATTTTTCTTTGTTGGGCGGAGTTTCCAAAGCGGGTATAAACCTGACCAATAAAATTATGAAGGATAAAAAGGTCAAGATAATTCTGCAATCGCCGACAGGTTATTATCGAAAGATAATTGATTTTGAGCAGTTTCAATGAGTTGGCGGGTAGTGGTGGTATCGCACCGGTGCAAACTGGAATACAAGCTGGGATATTTGGTTTGCCGAGGTGAAGAAACGAAGAGGGTACACATTTCCGAGATATCGTCGTTGATTATAGAGTCAACGGCGGTATCTCTGACTGCATCGTTGTTATGCGAGCTTGTAAAAAGGAAAATCAACATAGTTTTCTGCGATGAAAAACACAATCCTCAATCTCAGCTAATTGCATTGTACGGACGACACGACGCAAGCGGCGTGTTGCAGGCGCAACTGTCGTGGCGAGAAGAAGCAAAACGAGATGTATGGACGGAAATAATAAGGCTTAAAGTTTTGCATCAATACAGGTTTTTGCGAGATTTGGGACTTGAACAGGCAAATTTGCTGAAACAGTATTCGGAGGAAATTTTCCCCGGGGACTCTACAAACCGCGAGGGGCATGCGGCGAAAGTTTATTTCAACGCTCTTTTCGGAATGTCTTTCAAACGGTGCGACAGCAGTTTTATAAACAGCGCATTGAATTACGGTTATGCAGTTATGCTGTCGGCGTTCAACAGAGAACTCACTGCGTGCGGATATAATACACAAATAGGCTTAAATCATAGAAACGAGTTCAACCATTTTAATTTATCATGTGACTTTATAGAGCCTTTCAGGGTTATTGTCGACAGATATGTTTTTTCTTGCGGGGACGAAATGACACCCGACTATAAACACGAATTATGCAATATTCTCAATTTGTCGGTTCAATGTAACAGAGAAAATTGCAGCGTATCAAACGCAATATCCGTATATTGCAGAAGCGTATTGTCCGCTTTGCAAACGGGAGATGTTTCTCAAATAAAGTGCTATGAGTTATAGATATATGAGGATATTGGTTTTTTTTGACTTGCCTGTCGAAACATCTGCTCAACTAAGAGAATACCGGGACTTCAGGCGGTTTTTGGTAAAAAGTGGTTTTGTTATGATGCAGGAATCCGTATACAGTAAAATTGTTTTGAATGCTACAGCTGCGTCTTCTGTTATGGAAAGTGTTCGCAGACATAAGACTTCCGGAGGACTCATTCAGATGTTGACCGTTACGGAAAAACAGTTTGAAAAGATGGAAATAATCGTAGGTGAAAGCCAAAAGACGGTTGTGGATTCGGATGAAAGGTTGGTAATACTATGAAAATGTCGCATTATGATTTTGAAACAGAGTTTATTTTGATGCCGGAAAGAGTCAATGTTCTGGTGATTGAAGATGAGGAGAGGTTTTACAAGTATTGTTCGGAATTGAAGTCTCAAATAAATGCCGGCCACGGCGGGTTTTGTTTATTTGAAGGGGACAAGCTGTTTTCTTTTGCGAAATGCACGTACATAATCGATAATTACTTTGATATGCAGCTAAACGATAAAAGAACAATATGCAAACTGCATCAGATGTTGCAGGAGGAAACCGAAACAAAGTTTTACGGTGATTTTTCCGCACTGAAACAGTCTTTTCAGGTTTTGTTTGATAAATTGAATGCGGTGTCCGAATACTCCATTGAGTACGACGATGATGAGCTGATTGGCAAATTGTTTAAGTGTTTCGATGTTAAATTGTCGGAAGAGAGCGGTTTGCTTGAACTCTTGCTTGCAAGAATAAAGGTGCTAGCCGAATTTTTTAACGTTAAGTGTGTATTTTTCATCAATGTGAAAACAGTTCTGAGCCCGAAACAGCTGTCCGCGCTTTATCATGAATTGCAGTTGGAAGAAATCAATGCGTTCCTCTTGGAAAACACCGTCAAAGAAAAATTAGAAGAGGAACATATCGTTGTTGTTGACAGAGATTTGTGCGAAATTGTTGTATAACAAGCAAAATGCGCTATAATTATCTAAGATACATCGTAAATGCCGTTGACGGATTGCTGCTTGTGGTGGGCAAAAATGCTCAAATTTGAGGTTTGAGTATGGTGTAATTCTAAACGGTAGTCAAACTGAAGATTTTCGTCACGATACCAGTAGTTAGTTTGAGTATGGTGTAATTCTAAACGGTAGTCAAACGCGACCAACACGGGCGACTATTCCGCCGCGGTTTGAGTATGGTGTAATTCTAAACGGTAGTCAAACGTCGGGGACGAGTTTGACGTTAGTACCGAGGTTTGAGTATGGTGTAATTCTAAACGGTAGTCAAACACAGAAGCGGCGGGACACTTGGCTTTGCTTGTTTGAGTATGGTGTAATTCTAAACGGTAGTCAAACTTAAATTCAGGATATTCCTGCAAATGCAAAGTTTGAGTATGGTGTAATTCTAAACGGTAGTCAAACATACCGGCATTTCGCGAGTAGCGCGATTCTGTTTGAGTATGGTGTAATTCTAAACGGTAGTCAAACTATCAGCTCAAACGGCTGTGGCTGCTTACAGTTTGAGTATGGTGTAATTCTAAACGGTAGTCAAACACTATTAAAAAGGATTTGACCGAAGCAAAAGTTTGAGTATGGTGTAATTCTAAACGGTAGTCAAACGCGACGTGACGGCGTGGAAAGAGAGAGCGGGTTTGAGTATGGTGTAATTCTAAACGGTAGTCAAACCTTGTGAATGGTGCGAACCCGTCTGGCACAGTTTGAGTATGGTGTAATTCTAAACGGTAGTCAAACACGGCGGCACGACAAATCAACAACGAGTTTGTTTGAGTATGGTGTAATTCTAAACGGTAGTCAAACCAATATCCCTGCCTGTACAGCCACGACGGAGTTTGAGTATGGTGTAATTCTAAACGGTAGTCAAACTGAGAATGGTAATATAGTACCTTCTGATTGGTTTGAGTATGGTGTAATTCTAAACGGTAGTCAAACTAAGATTGTTTTGAACATACCCCCCCTACCGTTTGAGTATGGTGTAATTCTAAACGGTAGTCAAACTTTCAAAGAGAGGTTACGAACAGGATCCAGGTTTGAGTATGGTGTAATCCTAAACGGTAGTCAAACTTCCGAAGCAACCAACGACTGAAGAGAGCGGTTTGAGTATGGTGTAATCCTAAACGGTAGTCAAACTTCTGTGCTTCGAGCTGTGCTTTCGCGTTTGTTTGAGTATGGTGTAATCCTAAACGGTAGTCAAACTTTTGTTTTTTTGTCTTTGGCAAGCTCTTGGTTTGAGTATGGTGTAATCCTAAACGGTAGTCAAACCCGTGTTTGTGTCCGAAAAGTGCAACGCGCGTTTGAGTATGGTGTAATCCTAAACGGTAGTCAAACCGGCGTTATATCCCAATGACTGTCAACGTAGTTTGAGTATGGTGTAATCCTAAACGGTAGTCAAACTCGTTTCTCGTCCCTTAATGCACAGGTGACGTTTGAGTATGGTGTAATCCTAAACGGTAGTCAAACTTTACGTCATGTCTTCCGTCGCCGCAGAAGGTTTGAGTATGGTGTAATCCTAAACGGTAGTCAAACCCACGCAAAAACGAGCGGGGCGAGCTCACTGTTTGAGTATGGTGTAATCCTAAACGGTAGTCAAACTTTGGTTGAGGATTTTATCAAAAACGACAAGTTTGAGTATGGTGTAATCCTAAACGGTAGTCAAACTTAGGTGTGATTGCGAATATCGCGGGAGGGGTTTGAGTATGGTGTAATCCTAAACGGTAGTCAAACTGCGCGTCGGTGTGACTGGTTCTTTTGCGCGTTTGAGTATGGTGTAATTCTAAACGGTAGTCAAACTCACGTTGACGTACGCGTCGTAGTATTCGTGTTTGAGTATGGTGTAATTCTAAACGGTAGTCAAACAACAGCATGACAAAGGAGCATGCCCTACATGTTTGAGTATGGTGTAATTCTAAACGGTAGTCAAACATTCAGCGTCTTTCCGTATTGACCAGCGAAGTTTGAGTATGGTGTAATTCTAAACGGTAGTCAAACATTCAGCGTCTTTCCGTATTGACCAGCGAAGTTTGAGTATGGTGTAATCCTAAACGGTAGTCAAACCAGAGCCGCGTCGGAACACTATTTCACAATGTTTGAGTATGGTGTAATCCTAAACGGTAGTCAAACTTGACGCTGAACGCGCCGCCCTCAACGTCCGTTTGAGTATGGTGTAATTCTAAACGGTAGTCAAACCGGGCAGACCGAAGAACCTCGTGAAACGTAGTTTGAGTATGGTGTAATCCTAAACGTCAGGGAAGGAGGGCCGACGGAGTTATCCGTCGGTTTTGTTTTCCTCGCGGAATGAGGAGGGCGGGCTGGACATAAAATAATGCGGCGGAATAGACTGATAGGGGTTGTCTTAGG
>CALVNH010000012.1 GCA_944349635.1 uncultured Clostridia bacterium
AAAATCAACATCATACTTTTATCGGGGTGTAGCGCAGTTTGGGTTGCGCAAGGTGTGCAGACAACAAGGGAGCAGTCCGAGAAGGAAAGCAAAGTAAAAACAGAGGGTTACGTAACGCAAAACCTTCGGTGAGCGCGAGACGCGCTACCAAACACGAAGCAAACGTGTTTGCAGAAGAAAATCAACATCATACTTTTATCGGGGTGTAGCGCAGTTTGGGTTGCGCAAGGTGTGCAGACAACAAGGGAGCAGTCCGAGAAGGAAAGCAAAGTAAAAACAGAGGGTTACGTAACGCAAAACCTTCGGTGAGCGCGAGACGCGCTACCAAACACGAAGCAAACGTGTTTGCAGAAGAAAATCAACATCATACTTTTATCGGGGTGTAGCGCAGTTTGGTAGCGCGTACGGTTCGGGACCGTAAGGCCGCGAGTTCAAATCTCGCCACTCCGACCAAAACCGCCGCAAGGCGGTTTTTGTATAGGAGTGGGAACGCGCGGCATTACGTCACAAGGCGCGCGGAGGATAGGACGCCACTCCGACCAAAACCGCCGCAAGGCGGTTTTTAGTTTCGGCAGAATGGATGCAAGTGGTGCAAAAAAAAGACACTCCCGAATATTTCGGGAGTGTCTGCATTGGCAGGAGCTATAGGAATCGAACCTACACCATGGGAGTCAGAGGCCCATGTGCTACCACTACACCAAGCTCCAACGCAAGAGTGATTATAGTATAACTTTTCGCAATTTGCAATCGTTTTTTCAAACAATATTGACACCGATTGCAATTAAGGACTAAAATCATTGTATCCACGTTTGGGAGGACGATATGCAGAAAGAGATAACCACGCGCCAGCCTTTGCTGGACGCGCAGGGAAACATTGCGAATCCGGGTTATGCAAAAAAACTTCTGTGGGAGTACAATCGGGAGAACATTACCGCAAACCGTGCGCGCATCAAGGAATGGGATTACTATTACATCGGTTGCGACGAGCACGCGCTGTGTCTCACCGTGGCGGACATGGGATATGTGGGCGCGTTGTCCATTTCCGTAATCGATTTCGTCACCCCGTCGCAGTTCACCAACAGTTCGGTTTTTCTTTTCCCCATGGGAAAGCTGCGCATGCCTCGCACCACGGAGTACGGTGACGTGGCGTGGAGAAACGGCAGGACGGAAATGTCGTTTGTCTGTGACGGGAAAATCCGTCGACTGACGGGAGTGTTCGCAAACGCCGACAAAAAGGGCAACGACGTGAAGTTCGACGTGACCCTCACGGATTTCCCGGAAGAGAGCATGGTAATCGCAACTCCGTTCGGCAAGAAAGGACACTTCTATTACAATCAGAAAATCAACTGCATGACCGCGGAAGGCTGGTTCACCGTGGGCGACAGAATCAAGAAATTTTATCCTCAGACTTCGCTTGCCACTTTGGACTGGGGAAGAGGAGTCTGGACGTATGACAACACCTGGTATTGGGGCAGTTTGCAGACTCATCTCGACGACGGCAGCAAGTTCGGCTGGAACATAGGCTACGGTTTCGGAGATACATCGGCGGCAAGCGAAGACATGCTTTTCTATAACGGCAAATCACACAAGATAGGCCGCACTAAATTCTATATTCCCGGCGACGACGAGGGCACGCCGAATTACATGGCAAACTGGCGTTTTGTGTCCGATGACGGGAGATTGGATTGCACCTTCAAACCCATAATCGACCGATACGAGCCCTTCGATTTGAAGGTTATGTGTATGATACCTCACCAGGTTTTCGGGTTGATATCGGGCAAATGCGTATTGGACGACGGCACGGAAATCGTGCTGAAACAGAAATTGGGATTTGCCGAAAAAGTTCACAACAAGTGGTGAAAGTATCTCATTTTGACGGCGTCCGTCAACGACCCGAACGTCAATAAAAAGAAAAAAAGCCGCCGACAGGCGGCTTTTTTGTGACATTTCGTTGTGACTTTCGTTATGCGATAAAGGGTACCAGCGCGGACAACAAATCGTCGCAGTCGTCGGAATTGATTTCGAGGACTATGGGTTCGCCGAGGTCCAGGCTGAAAATGCCGAGAATGGATTTGGCGTCAACGACGTATCTGCCGCTTTTCAGAGCCATATCGTAATTGAACTTGGAAGTGATGTTGACGAATTTTTTGACGGATTCCGCCATATCGAGTTTGATAACCACCGATTTCATTGAGCGACGCTCCTTATAAAGTTTTTTCTAATTATATAGAAAAAGACGGTATTTGTAAAGAAAATCAAGCATACGGAGTGCAGAAAACACTGTTTTATTCTCAGAAAACGGTCAAATTTGCGCAATGTGCGGCGCGTATCGCGCAAACGGCGCGGAAGGCGTGCGTCTTGATTTGCCGCGCATGGTATGCTACAATAAACGCGACAAAACAGCGAGAGGTGTATCGTGGAATACAAAAGCGAAGGGATAGAGGCGTTGGTGTCCGTGATTGACGAGATTCAGGACGCCAGTCTCATAATGACGGACAAGAAAATCAAGTCATTGCTGAAATGCCTTGCCTATTACGAAGAGTTCCGCATCGTGTTGGAATACTGCAACCGCGGGTTCGACTACGCGGCGGAAAAACGGAAAGCGCTTGTCAAGACGGGCGATTACCGCGCATTGCGCTTGCCGAAAAACCCGAAAACCCAGGTTGCGCTTGTCGCGAACATGCTGGTTGAGTTCGATGACGGGAGGGAGGACTTCCTCACATTCTGCGGAGAGTATTTCCCCTCCGAAAGCAAGCAGAGAAGTTTCGAGCTCTGTTTTCACGGAATGTTCGAACCCTTCAAACTGGCTCTGGTCGGGCTTGTCATCGACGGGGTCAAAGAGGAAGTTCCGTTGGTCGAACGCACGGTTGAATTTGCCGCCAACGGCTTGCAGGAACAGACGGAATATCTTTTGGTGGCTTTTGTCAAAGCCGTCAATGCAGCGTCTTTGCCCGATGGGGAAAGACAGGATTTGTTGCTCATGCTCGAAGGCTTTTCCGCCGCTCTCGACACCCGCGACACACTCATGATAAGAGCGGTGTGGCTGGGAATCAAAAAGGCGCTTACCGCCCGCAAAATGTGTGCCAAAGAGATTGCCTCAACGGACGAGCTGTTGCGGTTGTATCTCGTGTCAAAATGACTTAAAAAGGCTTTTATATGCTGAATCTCACGCTTAAACAGCTTGAAACGGCGGAATTTCGTCTTTATGAGGGCAACCCGGTCATACGGTGTTTCGGAGCCAGTCCCGTCGTTGCCGACCCGTCCGTCGTCGTTCCCGAAGATGCGCCCGACGGCAAATGGCATCTGTTTGCGCATACGCTGACCGGGGTGCACGGCTTCGTTTCCGACGACGGGATTTCCTTTGCTCACACGGGCAAAGTCGTTGCGCGCGCAATGCGTCCCGATATCAAGAAAATCAAGGACGGCTTTGTGTTGCTTTACGAGAGATTGCAGCCGCTTCCCGCGCGTGCGGCAAGTCTTGCGGGCGGCACGTGGAAGTCGGAAATCTATGCCGTGAAAAGTCGCGATTTGATTTCGTTTTCAGAGCCGTACAAAGTGTTGGGTTTCGACCGCGACTTCGAAAGAGCGGGCAAGAGGGGATTTTCGTTGTCCAATCCTTTTCTCACGGAGAGCGACGACGGATTTGTGCTGTATTACTCTTCGGGGCTCACTTACGTTCCCGATTGCAAATTTTCCGAACCGACATTTATCTGCCGCGCGGTGAGCGCGTTTCCCGACAGGGATTTTGTCAAGGATTCCGCTCCGCTCATCGTGCCCGACCCCGACAGCAAACTGTTCAATTTGTGTTGCGGCTGTCTGAAAGTATACCGTCTTGCGGACGGGTACGCGGGCATTCAGAACGGCATTTATCGGGAGAACGGAAAGAGTCGTTCCGCCATTCAGTTGTTGCGCTCCGACGACGGAAAAAAGTTCGAGTTCGTCAAGACCCTGCTTTCGCCTTGCATCCCCGACAACGGCAGCCGTTGGATGGCTCAATTCGTTTACGCGTCGCACCTTGTGCGCACGGGCGACGAGCTGAGACTCTATTTCAACGCGAGGAATACGGCGTTCATACTGACGGGCAAAGAACACATAGGCTTTGCATACGCAAGCCTTGGAATGTGCCGAACGTCAAGCCAACCCGCTTTTGCCGACGCATAGTGCGCGGAAGGGCACGTTGCAAGTCGGGCGGAAAAACATTTTCAAACGGCAACGGCATTGCAAAACGACATCGAAAAAAGCCCTCATAAAGAGGGCTTTTTGTTTTGCGGTCTTTGTTTACATCAAAGGAAGCACGGGGACCACGGCGGCAGTTGTGGACGCCGCTGCCATCGCTATTACTATCACATAACTCAGCACGGTTATCGCCACGCCGAGAATTACCGAGACCAGCGCGCCTATGCCGCAGCTTTTTGCGCGCTGAGGATATTCGTCTTTCCAAACGATGAAGAGAATGAGACCGAGAATGGGAATAAGGAAGCAGAGAACTCCCCATCCGACACTGCGGGCGTCGTCCGGAGCGGGTCTCTTGCCGTATCTCACGGGTTCTCCGCCATATCCGTTGTTGGGGTTGTAACCCTGATTGTATCCGCCGTAGTAGTTGGGCCCGTAATTAGGAGCGTTGCCTGAGTTTTGTCCGTACTGTGCGTTGTTGCCGGCGGAGCTGTTTTCGGGGCGTCCGAACGGGTCCTCCGAAGTCTGTTGCGTCGGACGTTGAGAAAGTGCCGTGCCGCAGTAAGGGCAGATTACGCTGTTATCTTCAATTTGCTTGCCGCATTTGTAGCAATACATTGACGACCTCCGTAAATTCGTATATTCATTATATTGTGACGGCGCGCGCGTGTCAATACCGATTGAGAGCGCAAAAGCGCGCGTTGAGGGAAGTTTCAAAACAATTTAACCGTACTTGTGAAAATACAATTAAAAACAGCCCCCGACGGAGCTGTTTTTACGGAAAATCAATGTTGTCACATTCTGGTGCTCTTGTCTTCCCCTATGCCGAGCATACCGTCGACAACATATTTTCTGCCTTCGGTGTCCTTGACATATCCGTAAATACGTCCGAACGGAAGAGCATAGTATACGTCGACGACGAAAAGATGGATGGGCATATAGAAAACATCGTCGATTTCAAAGCGCAAATCGACGCAGCCGTGTTCGTCGCGTATGGTCCAGGTCTTGGCTTTGCGCTTTTCCCTGGAAAACACGACGGGGGGCATGGGATAGCTTTCGCCTTCCACCCAGATGACGTTTTCGTTGTAATCGTCCTGATTGATGGATTGGTTGCGGGTGAGGTTGAAGGCAAAGTATTTCATTTCGCCGTCAATCTCGCATTTGCCCATCGTGGTGAGCCAGTCGTAGTGGGCACGGAAAGGATAGTAACCCTTGTGGTCGTCTATTATGGCGACGGAATTGTCGTTGGTGACGAATTTTTCTCCGTTGACGGCAATGTAGCCGGTGGCTTTGAAGAAGTCCTTTTCCGAGTAAAGCGGCTTGTTTTCGCCGAAAGGAATGCTGACGTTAGAAACGGGGGACAGCCTCTCGACCTTGACGTCTATTTCGATTTTGCCGCTTTTTCCGTTCACAGACCAACCTTTGGCGGCGGCTTTGCCGTTCATAAGGTCGTTGGTTATGACGTACTCGCTCTTTTTGACCTTGAGCTCGCAATAATCGTCGACGAGTTGCGACGCCACTTTCGCTTTTTTGACGGGAACTATGTTGCGCCAGCTGGAAATCTTGCGCGTGCGTTTGTCGAACCAGACGAAAATCGAGAATCCGAAGGGACCTGTGTTGTAAATCGCGGAGATAAGAGCGCCTTCGTCGAGATGAACTTCGAACGCTTCCCATTCGGTAAGTCTGCCTTTTTTCATAAAGTCCGGCATGATTTTGCCGCAAGGTTTTTCGCAGTCAAGCAGATTCAGCTTTTTGAAAGGCTTGTCAAAGGTGCCGAAATGCGCTTTCCCGTTCTCGACTATGCTGTCGGGAGTGGGCGCGGGACGGCGTTTTTCTGAAATGTAATCGGGATATTTGCTCATGAATTCACCTCCGCTTTATATTGGAAAGATAACACATATTGATTATTTTTGCAATATTACGGGGTGGTTTCGCCGCGAAAACGGACACGGCGCGGATTTTGTTGAATATCTTTCGCCGCGTGTCGTACGCTTTTCTTCGTGACAATGAAAGTGCGCGGATTTCGCGCTTCCGTGCGGGCGGTTTGCGCATTTCTCGTCGCAATACCGAAAAATCGCTTGACAAATATCTCGTGCTATCATATCATTTATAAGCATCATTTCGTCGCGGGGTGGAGCAGTCGGTAGCTCGTCGGGCTCATAACCCGAAGGTCGTTGGTTCAAATCCTTCCCCCGCAACCATTTGCGACGGCTTCGAAACAACGAAGCCGCCGCACAAATTAAGGCGGCGTAGCTTAGTTGGTTATAGCGGCCGGTTCATACCCGGCAGGTCGTTGGTTCGAATCCGACCGCCGCTACCAAAACGGCCCCATGGTCAAGTGGTCAAGACATCGCCCTTTCACGGCGGTAACCCGAGTTCGAACCTCGGTGGGGTCACCAAACAACCGCTTAATACAAGCGGTTGTTCTTTTAGGAGGCTTAGCTCAGTTGGTCAGAGCACTTGCCTTACAAGCAAGGGGTCACCGGTTCAAGTCCAGTAGTCTCCACCAAAAAACGGTCGAAGCAGGGCGCTTCGGCCGTTTTTTTTGTGGAGACGAGGAATGCGTAATGAGCAATGCTCCGGAACAGCAGACGGCAGCGCATCCTCTGTCAACACGCTTTCGCTTTCAAGCCACAACGCTCGCTTCGGTTGCCGTTGCAAGGTCAATTTCAACGCACCGTTTGTGCCGCGTCAACCTCGGGCGAAATGCCCGCATTCCGAAAATAAAAACTCATAAAACGCTGTCTCCAAACCGAGCAGAAGGGTTGCAAATTGCGGACTTTCAAATGCGAGCACGAGGGAGTTTACTTGTACATAAATGACCGAAATTCGAGGCATGAAAAAGGGCTCAAGATGAGCCCTTATCCTCGGTTTGGTGGAGCGTGTTTACACAAAGTCGAATAATGTTGTATAAAACCAGCTACTTTATAATTAACAACAAAATAGCAATTTTGCTTTAATAAGTTTTCTATTTATGTTAACATAAATAATAATAACGCAATTGGAGAAAAGTTAAGATGAATTACATTGGCTCAAAGTATTCATTAATTGATTTTTTGAAAGAGTCAATAAATAAAACACTAATGAATCATAAAGAAACGAGGATGCCTGAAAATATGGTTTTCGCAGATTTGTTTGCAGGGACGGGTGTTGTCAGTGGGTCATTTAAGACTATGGGTTATTCGATTATTGCAAATGATATACAATATTATAGCTATGTTTTAAGTAAACATATGATTGAAAACAATGGAAATTTGGATAAGAATAGATGCCTTAAACTAATTAATATATTAAATGAATTAGATGGCGTCGAAGGCTTTATTTATAAAAATTATTCTTATGGTGGGACTTTAGGACAAGATGTAAGGAGAATGTATTTTTCAGATGAAAATGCACAACAGTGCGATGCGATACGCCTGGAAATAGAAAACTGGAAGAATAGTAAATTTATTAACTTAAATGAATATTATTTTTTGCTAGGTTCTTTAATTAATAGTATTGATAAATATGCAAATACAGCTTTAGTCTACGGCGCGTATTTAAAGAAATTCAAAAAAAAAGCAATAAAGAAAATGTGTTTAGAAAGTTTGCCAACTATGGCAGGGAAAGTTCATTGTGAAGTTTACAATGAGGATGCAATGACTTTAATCGACAGAATACATGGGGATATTATGTATCTTGATCCTCCGTATAATCATAGGCAATATTGTTCTAATTATCATCTATTAGAAACCATAGCTAAATATGATAATCCCATAATTCATGGGAAGACGGGTTTGAGAAATTGTAATGAACAAAAAAGTATTTTTTGCGTGAAAGAAAAAGCGTTGCCAGCATTAGAATATCTGATTAAGAAAGCCCAATTTAAATACATATTTATGAGTTATAACAATGAGGGGATAATAGACAAAAATGATATTGCTAAATTGATGCAACAATATGGAGAATATGAGGTATATGAAAAGGGATACACAAGGTTTAAGGCAGATAAAGATGCGAATAGAAAGCATAAAGCAGATAAAACAATAGAGTATTTACATTGTTTGATTAAAAATAAAGGGGAATAAATAATATGATGGTTTTGTATAAAGACATTGTGCAAGAGCAGGATTTGATTGTAGAACAAAAGCGAAGATCTGAAAAATACGATTATATTAAAGTCGATTTCAATCAAGTCGATACAATGAATTCTAATGGTTGGCAACTTGTAAAAAAGTATAAAACCTTTGTAAAATTTCGGAAAGAAAAGTTGATTTCTGATGATGAGGCGTTTGAAAATCAAATCTGGTTATTATTTTTCAAATTGGGATTTACATATTTGAACAAAGGCAGAAAGTTTATCTTGCCATATTCTGAGAAAGATGGATCGACAAAACAAATAGATGTATTTGCTGCAGATGATGAATCTGCTCTTATTGTTGAATGTAAGGCTGCAAATACACTAGAGAAGAAAGTTAGTTTCAAGACCGAGATAGAAGCTCTGGGGGGAAGAAAACAAGGAATTATTCAAGCTGTAAAGAAACTTTTTTCTAATAAAAAGCTAAAAGTTGGTTTTATATTTGCTACTAAAAACTATGCGATTTCTAGTCAGGATAAAGAACGCATGAGTGATTTTGGTATTATTCATTTTGATGAAGATGTTTTAACGTATTACGATGAGTTATACAATCATTTAGGTCTAGCTACGAGATATCAATTGTTAGGGAACATTTTTGCTGGTCAGAAAATCCCAGAGATGCATAATGTTGTTCCAGCAATCGAAGGAGAAATGGGTAAGCAAATCTATTATTCTTTTTCTATTGAGCCAGACAAATTGTTAAAATTAGGGTTTGTCTTACATCATGATAAGGCAAATAAGAATGAAATGCCCGCTTATCAAAGGATCATAAAAAAAAGTCGTTTAAAAGCTGTTCAAGAATATATCAATGGGGGTGGCTTTTTCCCGAATTCTATAATAATAAATATCGTATCAAAAAAAGAACTGAGATTTGATAAAGCAAATTTACAAGACGAAAAATCTCTTTCGAAAATAGGATTATTATATTTGCCGCAAGAGTATAAGTCTGTTTATATAATAGATGGACAACATAGATTATATGGATATTCTAATTCTCAATGGAAACAAAAAAATACAATTCCTGTAGTTGCATTTGTTAATTTAAAACTAACGGATCAAATTAAAATGTTCATGGACATAAATGAAAATCAAAAAGCGGTGCCAAAAAATCTAAGAACGACATTGGAAGCTAATTTATTGTGGGACGCGAAAGATTATAACGACAGAAGAAAAGCAATAAGTTCTAGAATTGCTCAAAAACTAGGTGAAGATAAAAATTCTGCGCTATACGGAAGAATTATAACTGGAGAAAACTCATCAACTCCTATGATGTCTATAACACTTGATTACATATCAAAATCATTAAAAAGCACAAATTTTTATAATATATATAAAAATAATGTATTAATAAAAGACGGCACTATAGATAAAGGTTGTGTTGAAGATACATACGACACGTTGTATAGACTTTTGTTGAGCTTGTTTGATGTTATGGAGACTTTATTGCATGAAGATTGGGATAAGGGTACTAATGATGAAAAGGCAGTAATATGCAATACCTTTATATATGCGTATATTAGGATTTTTTCGGACATTATTGACTATTTAATAAAATACAAAAACATAAATGTTAAGGGTTCAAGGATTGATGATATTGTAGACATAATGAACCCATATTTAAATGCTGTAGCAATAAAAATTGAAGGATTATCTGGTGAGGAAAGAGAAGGATTTAGAAAACAATATGGAAGGGTCGGGGATAATAAATTATGGAGAACGTTACAGCTCGAATTGCACAAGAATTATCAAGACTTTAATCCAGATGGAATGGAAGAGTTTTGGAAAAATAATTCTATGCGGTATAATGAAGAAGCATATAAATTAATCATGAAAATTGAATTAAAAATAAAAGAGAAGGTGATAAGTGCTCTTAAGAAAAAATATGGCGAAAACTGGTTGAGACAAGGTTGCCCAAAGGATGTTTATGATAACGCTAATAAATTGGCTTCTGACAAGAACTATACAATTAAAGATGGAGAGCCATTAGCTTTACCAGAGGATCAATTACATTTAATTGAATATAGAGACATAATGATTTACAGCTCAAATTGGTCTGAGTTGTTTGAGAATGTTTTTTCTCAGCCTACTATAAAAGGGGATAAAAAGAAAAAAACTGAGTGGCTACAGAAGCTAAATACTATCAGGAATAAAAATGCGCATACATATAGCATTACTGAGGAAGAATATGAATTTTTGTTAGAAATATCAAAATGGTTACTTGGTGAATAATTTGCGTGATAAATCTATGTTTCCCGAGTCTATGATTAAATGTAACGGGTGTAAGCAATTTAAATAATAACTGATTGTTTAAGAATTTGAGTATTAGAAGGTATTACGATTGACGATATCGGTGTTACCGTGCCGCAAGGAAAAACGTGAACAGCTTGACGGAATAGCAAGGAGCTTGTCCGCATAAGCGATTCGTAACGATGAGCGTCGCCTATTTATGCAAAAAAATACAATAGGTAAACGGTCGAAGCAGGGCGCTTCGGCCGTTTTGTTATATCTCGGTCGAGTTTTGTAAAGTTTTGCAATCGCAATACG
>CALVNH010000013.1 GCA_944349635.1 uncultured Clostridia bacterium
CATCATAATATATTTTATTTTTACGGAATTCCACGAAATTATACGAGATTATATATGGTAGCGTGCTTTATCGGACATAGAAAAATAGCCGTAACAAATGAACTTTGCGAAAGAATCAGAACCACCGTGCTCGACTTAATTGACAATCAAGGTGTAGATACTTTCCTGTTCGGTAGCAGGAGTCAATTTGACGAACTATGCCTAAAAATCGTCACGGAAATAAAAGAAATCCGCCCTCACATCAGACGGATTTATGTTCGCGCCGAATACCCTTACATCAGCGCCGACTACGAAAAATATTTGCTAACCTTCTACGACGAAACCTATATGCCCGAAAGCATCATCCACGCCGGCAAAGCCATCTACATAGAACGCAACCGCCGCATGATCGACTCCTCCAACATCTGCATTTTCTACTATCTAGAGAATTATACGAGCAATTGCGGTACTTATAAAACATACTTGTATGCTCATAAAAATTTGAAAACGATAATAGATATAGCGTTAATGTAAGAGCATTTATTTTTCATTCACTATTCTCTGTAATACTCAACTAAATAATCTAAATATCTGTTCAAAATTTTTTTGACCTTATCTTCTGCTCTTACTCTAGTCGCTATATACTCCCTGACACTCTTCACATAATTGTAAAAGGTGGCATTATCATCAAACAAAAATAAATTCGTATAACTCTTAGATATATTGCCCAACATAGGGTTTAAATATTTTTTTATATTACGAACCACCTTATTCGCATATTCTTCAGACATGTTTTGTTTTTAAATAAAAAACAAAGCCGTTAATAAATCTTTTTTCTACATAATCTTTAATATGTTCTGGCTCCACGCCACATGGACGATGAATAAGAAAATAAACTGACGATTTATCAATTTTGAAATAATCAAGCAAATCTTGCAAAGTCCAACACGAATGCACAGCGCTGTGATTACAATTTATATAAAGGTTTTCATGCACCATCTTAAAATTTGTTTTTTGTACAAGAGAAAAAATATCCGCTTTAGTCCAAGAGCACCTAAAATCCAATATATCGTTTTCATATCGAGGGAAAAGACGTAACAATAACCGAGAAACATCACACAACAAATTTCCCCATGCGTGTTGTTCTATTACGTTATTGTAGATATCGATTTGATATGGTGTTGTATTTTCTAGAGTATAATCACGTTTCGACAAGTCTTCTATGTAATATCTACGTTTGCCGGAGAAAACGACATTCTCAAAAACCTCGGCTTGTTTCTTATTTAGTAACTCAACCAACAATTCCTGCGTTACCAAATCTTCCAAATCGCTGTTTTTATCTTCTTGAAAAAAACTATCATATTTATCATCTGACATCATTTCAAATTCCTTTATCTAATTCCATCATGTGCTTATAAAAGTTACCATTTGAATATTTAAATTCTGACCGTAGTATTTTAGCGCCTCGATCAATATGAGCTTTTAAATACTTGGGGAAATACTCATCATCGGCAATTATTTTCCCGTGATAACTAATAATTAAAGCTTTAAACAACTCATCATATTCCCCGGTGATTGTTTGCCGATTCAGCTCCAAGCCGTCATTATCGGTTTGAAAATCTAGTTCGTCCATCTCACACTTTCTCAAAGACAATGCAATGGCAATCTTACACAAGGCATACGGTTGCAAATGCAAACTTGTGCCGATTTCTTCAAATATTTCCATCGTTTCCTTCGAGGTTCTAAGTTTGAAAATCATTTTCAGTCTCCAAAATATTCATTAGGAAGTATAGTGGTCGCTCCATAACCACTAATTGCTAAAGTAAAGGTGTTTGAAATTTTGTTCTCCATTTTCTTCTTGTATGAACCTACAATTTCTTCATCAGTAGACAAAATAAACAACTGATTTTTCACTTTATTAAAAAACTCTGCAACAATATTCTCCCTATGGTTAGAATCTATTCTAGCAAAAGGGGTATCAATAAAGAAGGGAATATCCTGCCGGCTTGTTTTTAACAATGCCAAATAAATTGACATAATATAAACTTGTCGTTCTCCCTGCGAAAATGGAACTTTTATCGGAGAAGGAACCTTAATACGTTGAACTTCTCCAAATTCAAGCTTATTCATATCAACTATCAACTGCACATTATTGTATAAACTTAAAAACTCTTTATTTGTATCCTTGTAATTTTGCAACTGCGTCCTGTTGATACCTATGTACTTATAGGGAATCACATTTATATTATTATCAATTAAAATACCATCGACAAAATTTCCTTTATTAATTATCGAAGAAAAACTTTCCATAAAAGCTTCCTGCAATTTAGTAGCTTGTCTCCGAACAAGTTTTTCTTCCAAAAGCGAATACACTGCAACGGCTCTCTCAGCCAAATTTGTAATGGAGTGAGCTTTTAACAGTTCTTCATATGCCGACTTATTTTTTTCAAAACAAATTCGCGCTTGCTCATATACTTCGCTTTGCTTATCCAAGTCCAACCTTCTGCGCTCGGAAGATATAGTCAACTCTGCAATGGTCTTCTCGATTTTATCCCTCTCCTCTACATACTCTTCATATCCATCCACATTGCTACTAATTAATTGTTCCCTTAGCCTCTTACTCGTTTTCAAAGAAGCATTTATCTGCGTCAACACTTTTTTAATCTGCTTTTTATCAAAATCCAGTTTCTCATAAATTTGCGCAATCAATCTATCACTTTGAGATTCAGAATAATCAAAATAAATATCATCATGAATGGTAAAGTTTTGCTTTACTAAATTCACCAACTCTACCGCAGTAAGATTTAATACTTCCTTTTCAGCTAAAAACTGATTGATAGAATTAGCAAAATCATCATTTTGCATCATATCTATCACAGCCGCAACTTTCCTGTTCTCTCGTGCTTCAGACAACTCAGATAGCAATTTCAAAAGGTTTTTTTCAAGCAAAATGAAAGGCAAATAGTGATTGGCTATTTCCTTCAACCATCTATTTAAATTATCTCGAACACTTTCCTCTTTTAAAATTTGAGAATTTAATTCTTTCCAATCCACTAAGCTTATCCCGCCCTCTTTGGAATAATTGCCAGTTAATGTATTTAGCTTAATTTGGCATAAATCTATTCTATTCTCCAAGTCCTTAATATCAGAACGAATCGAATCACAATAAGAACGAGCTTTTCCCATTGCGCTTTTTGCGGCTTGATATTCTGCGTAACCACTTTTTTTTGCGTCTTTCTTCTTGATATTCCGCGCAAAATTTTCAACCATTATTGACAGAGTATCCAATCCATATAGTTTTAAAAATGCATTGCGGAAGTTCTTATTTCCGTCCGTTCCCAAGAAAAATTCCGCTATTGATTCTCCATCAAAAAAATAGAAATTGAACATGTCGGGGGGAATTACCGACAGCAAATAATTTATAAAATCATTTTCCTCTGTGCCTATAATAAGCCCCCCATTTTTGTGGATATTAAAAAATTCAACCAAAGTCATTTTGGTTTTTTTCCACTCTCGATGTAGAGTATAACAATCCACTTCCTTTCCGTCATCAAAAACCAATTCTATTTCAATAAAAGCACATGAGTTATTATCATATGCTGTCTTAAAATTAACCAGACTTGAAATTAATGAATAATAATCTTTGCCAGGAGAATCGAAGCCCCAGACTTTACATCCATACAAACAAGTTTTAATTGCCTTAAAGAATGTTGTTTTGCCAGCGCCATTCTTGCCACCAATCAAAACAATATTTTTATCCCTGTCGATTGAAAATTCGAAAGTATTTTTACCAACGTATGGCCCTATATTATATAAAGTAATCCTCTTAATTTTCATCTTTTAATCCTTCTCTAATGCTTTCATAATGAATCCATTCTTGATTCAAAAGCTTGTCGAATTCTTTCTTCAACCCAGCAGACTTTGCCACATACTTGTTTGCATTAATCATTACTATCAACTTTGTTATCAATTCAAAAGGAATATCTGATTCTTCAGCCGATTTCTTCAGCTCTTCGATTATCTCAAGATCGTATAACGGCTCCTTGTATTCATCCCACGGAAGTCTTACACCAAAGACTTCATAATACGTGTTTACAAGCAATCTCCTTGTTAAGTCTCCTTCGCTATCCCAAAGGGAATCAATAACTTTTAATTCGTCGTTTGTAATTAATTCAAAACCCGAATCGCGTTGCAAAATTAGCAAACGGCGCAGAATCTCTTGCCTTGCCGACAGCTTGAATGGTCCAAAGCCATATTCTCCATTAGCCTTCTGATAAACCTTACCATTACGCCTCTTATTATCTCTAAACTCTGGGTTTTGCCGTATACTTACAAGCCAATCCCTAAAGTCTCTCAACGGTTCCAATTCTTTAGAACCATTATCAATAAACCGTTGCAAAGATTTGTCTACTTTTACAATTGTGCAACACCAACACCCAAAGCGCGAGTTACCTGTCACAGGAACTTTATCTTTATCAATTTGCCCTATGACACTCTGCTCTTCTCCCAAATCCTCACCTTGGTAAAGGCTGAACAAATATTTCATATCAACGCCCCACTGGGAAATACCATCATTCCTCAGTAAATATTCCCAGACGAGGTCATTTTCTATTTCTGTCAACGGGTTATAAACATAGGCCTTCGGTATGTCAGAATGGGGAATTAACAGCTTCCCCTCTATTTCTCTGGCAGTTATGCTCCTCCTACGCGTTTGACTTTCTGCTTTTCTGACTCCCAAGAGCAACACAATCTCCCCATATTGTTCGATAATGGAATTTGTGTACCGATTCATAGGGAGTATTTTAAGGCGCTCTGTACACCATCTAAAGCCGGGAGGTTCAGGAGTCGGATAACCTAAACCAATAACCAAACTCCAAAATGACTGCGCCACATCAGGATAAATAATATCTGCAACGATATTCGCATTTGATTTACGAGAAAATTCATTAATCTTCTGAGAAGAATAATGCATGTACTTTTTAACAATAGGATTTTCAACTCCGGTATCGGAAGTGACTATAAAAATCTTTTTATTTCTCTCACTTTCAGGCAAACGCATTACGGTTTCAACAACCAAAGATACCAGCATTGACGAATCTTTGCCCCCGCTATAACCTATAAGCCAAGGACGATTATCATGCTTGTAGACAAACGTCATTTCCTGAATAATGTCTTCGAATGTCTGGAATCTATCTTGTGCGCTCATTTTCTTTAACCTGTTCGTCTTTTGTCAATGGAATACCAAGTTTCATTTTTATCAGATTACATGTTTTGATTACATTGTCTTCTCTGCCGGTTATCTTTCCCTGCCTATTAAATATTCTCCCTTCCCACTCAGGATTACTTCGTAACCAATCAATTTTGTCTAATTGCTTCATCTTCTCGAAATCCAAAGAATCATTGTAGAAAAACTGACCGAGTCTACCAAATGCATTTATCATTATTGACAAAGACAAAACATAATCTTCTTTGAAACTACATTTGCAAATTTGCTTATTCTCAATCTGACGCCATTCAGATATATTAGAAAATACACCGTCCCAATACGAAATTAAAAATTCACCATCTTCCTTAGTTGGATTTTTTTTAAATATGCGTTGATTCGCCCTAAGAAAATTTGAAAGAGTAAACAATTTCGATGAATATTTGCCGAGCGAATCATGTTCTTTGTCCACAAATTTATTCAGTATTGCTATGGAAGAAACCACTTCTTTTACAACGTTTGACAAAAGGTCTCTATCATCATACAAAGTTGAAAGTGATTTTGAAGCCTTAACCGCATGCTTGTTCAAATCAGCAAACATTTGCTGACTGCGCTTCAACCCCTCATCTTTAAAAAACACTATCGATATCGTTTCTTTTGCAAGCTCCGGCTTCTCTTTCAATGCCTCCTCTATTGCAGCTTTACGATGTTGACCATCATTTATCATAAAAATTGCATCCATATCAACTTGTAATACACCTAAATTGTCATCAAGTTCAGATGCAACAAAACTAAACTGACCATCTATTGAGGCCGATAGGGCTGAAAACACATAAGTTGTTGGATTGTCAATAATATAGTCCCTAATTTCAGGAATGCGAGTCAAATTAATACTGCGTTGCGCACGGTATTCAGGCGGCAGATACTCTTCTTCGTCATCAAACAGCTTCCCAAGCAAACCAAGCGGAACCATAGCTATGTAATAATCACGCCCTGCTTGCACCCCTTTAACTGCCGAAAATTTATATTGAAAGCCCATTACCCCTCCACGAAACAAATATACTTGCGTATATACGCAAGTATATTATTCCTTAACAAATTTGTCAAGTTTATCGGTCCTAAATATTCTTGATTTTTTCCGCATACGAATACATTACTTCTAGTAAATTCTCATTATAATACTTTCTCATAGCCCTTACTGCACTATTTTTTGTCGTGCATTTACTCAAATCAGGGAACCCACCAACTTCTTCAAAGGCTTCTTTTATCTTTTGGAAATGTCTATAATCCATATCAGAAGCAAAAACCGATTCCCCCCAAGCATCTAACATATCGATTTTTTCTTTTAAGGATTTGTTGTCCAAGTCTCTATTCGAATTAGATGTAATATACAAATAATTAACTGGACACGATATGTATTTCGTTAATTTTTTGGGCAACACCATTGTAGTGCCAATAGAATGATTTGTACCAAAACTAAATTCGATCATATAACTTTGATTGATAAAAAAGTGTTCTGCCGTATAACTGGCATTTAACAAATATCCTCTTAAATCATTCTCATTAAATGTAATACAATTGTTTTGCATTTGAGCAAACTCTTTAATTGCAATAATATGCTTCGGGAGGTATTGCCCACTTGTTTTGGTAACTTTTCCATTCTGTGTAATCTTCTTGAAATAGTCTATTTTATCAATAGCAGAATAATAAAAATCGACGGTTATTTTTTTCAACTTAGATATCCAATCTTCGGATATAACTACTCTTACCAGTTTAGCAGACTCTTTTTTGCTTGCAGTCAAATTAAAAAGTACACTGTACACATATATGTAAAAAATAACCTTCACTTCCGATTTCGTTATCTGATTTTTGTTAAGCACTTCTAAAAAATATTTTAGAATAAGTATTTTGGGTACTTCATCATCATTATGAAGTATTGCATTTATAATTTCAAACGTACAATCTATTGTATGGTTGTTACAACCTGCCGCACGCATTTTTCCCTTTATACTATTTAATGATTCTCTTTTATAAGCATCATTTAAAAAGTCTGCACCTGCTTTTAATTCTACAACCGCATCCTGAAAAAATTTTTGGTTGCCGACAGCTCTTAAAATATCAGTTCCCGACTCAAATGTATGTCCACCTATAACGGTATTATTTGTAAATTTTAGGTCAGTTTTTAACTTAGTAAGTTTATATTCCAAATATTTGTTTACCACGCATGCAAAATAGTGATAATAGTAAGTTGCTATTGAATAATTAATCCCTGCCACCCTAAAACCTTTAATAGCCTTTTGAACATCAGCCCACTGGTTGGACATTAATTGATAATTTATCCTAAATAGGTTCGCTTTTAAGATGTCAATGTTGTCTAATTTGACAGATTTATCATTCAAATCCAAATAATAGTCTACGTAGATTTTTGAATTACTATCGTCGGCAAAAATTATATTTACTTCACTGTATAATAAATTATCCCGAAAGCGCGAAAGTTCTCCCGGGGTCATGGAAGTCAATTTTTCACATATTGCTTTCCAAATCTCTTCAAATCTTTCTCTCTGTTCTAAAACATCAGAGTTTAAATATCTTTCAGCATTGGGATCAGCCATAATTTTATTAACATCGAAATTCAGTTCCAATGACTCAAACATACACTCGTAAGTTTTATTTGAAAACGTACACAGGTTGAATATGTCGGAAGTCTGTCTCTCAATGGCTTTCAATATTAGGACAAAAACACTAATTCTCTGTTGCCCGTCAATTATTTCAAAGTTATTATCATTGCACTTATTTAAAAGTATGGTTCCCAAAAACTTTTTGCCATCACACAAATCATTTATCAAAATATTGACATTTTTAGCAGTCCATCTTATTTCGCGCTGATACGCTGGAATAGAATATGTACGATTTTGTGATAGAGTTATTGTCTTCTCGCTCAAATCACTCTCGCCACTGCTAATCCTATATATGCGAGACTCCTTTTCAAGCAAATCCTTAACTGTCATCATCAAACAACTATTATCCATAGCAATCCTCGTATGCAAATCTTCTGATTCTTATCTAAATTTCCTCAAGCGTGATACTATTTAAAATATCATCGTACCTTGCATTTGCCAATTGTTCAAAATACTTATACAGTTCTGCTTCTGCGACGAGTGCCGAAGAAGATGTGATATTATCAAAAATTTTAACGATACCGTAATTTGCAAATCCCGTCAAAAATTCAGCCGCGCGAATTTTTTTATTTGTATAATCAGGATTGAATGCAAGTTTTAATCTTTCCTCATCATCTAAATTAATTGTCTTTGTGTGAATTAAAGCATTCTGCAACATGAAATCGAGCATATCTCTAATATCCAAGTTTTCTCTATGAGTATTTCTACCAATTGTT
Organism: uncultured Clostridia bacterium; assembly: GCA_944349635.1. GTDB lineage: Bacteria > Bacillota > Clostridia > Christensenellales > CAG-917 > Limadaptatus. The sequence goes on from CALVNH010000013.1 coordinate 8,577, forward strand.
TTGGGTGAATTTAATGGACTATCAATGTCGCTCTCATTGATAACCTTGTCTTCTTTTATGCCTATTGCGCATGCTAAAACATATACATCCACTAAACGGTTGAAAATCCCTAATTCATTATTAGCACATAATTCATTGTCCGCTCTTTCCCATAGCGGATGATGCATCTCCAAGTCAGAACTTAATATCATTTATATCACCTCTTACGATAGTTGCTTTTTCTTGTGTGTTATTTTTTATAACATAGAAATCATACAACTCAGTATTGCCGAGCAGTTTCCTAATTTTATTCAAATCAAGAGTCAGCAAAATTGTTTGCTTTGATACAGTAGGCAAGGTTTTAAAAATATGTTCGGATTGAGTATTCCCAGTAAACGCAAACGGAGCATCGACAATAATCGGGTTTTCGTTATTATCCATTTTACATTCCTGCAGTGCTTTAATTATACCTATGACATAGGAATACACATCCACAGCTAGCTGTCCTCCAGTGAGATAGGTGGTCCTCAGCGAAAAGTCATCATTTATAAATTGAATTTTATCAGCATCAAGCTCTGTTTGGGTAGTAAGCTTTTTAAAAATGTCCCGAACACAATTATTAAGAGTAATTTTTACTTGAAGTTCTTTTTGATCCTTCTCCTCTTTCAGCAACTGAGACACACGAGTAAAAAATTCTAGCCTTTCTTGATATTGTATAGAAACTTGAGAATTCCTAAGCAATTCTCTATATTTCTTTTCAGCCATATCATATACTTGTTTTTTTTGTGCTATTCTGCCTTCATAACCTGACTTCTCTTTGGCGAGTTGTGCTAATTCAACTTTTATTGCCTCCAATTCTTCGACTAATTCTTTGGCATCATTAAGCCTCTTAAGTTCATCAAGTTTCTCTTGAATTTCATCTTCCAAATTGCCTTTTTCCATCTCGCATTGAGCAATTTGACTTGTGTAGCGTTCGTACTGCATCGTCTCGGTTTGCGCAGTTCTTATACGACTTTTTGCCTTCGAAACAAATTGTCCAAACTCATAAAGATATGATCCTGGTGGCATAATATCTATGATGCCACTAATGCGCGCGCGCGTTGCATCATCCAATTCCCTACCGCACACACATATGTCTTTAGCAATTATTTCTTTAAGCAAATCTTTTTTTAGATTCTCAAATATGTTCTGATGACTCGCCACATATTCAGAATTTTTCTTCCTTAACACTGCACTTGATTCGCTGGCAATTTGTGCTAAGAACAGGTAGGGGTATGTCCTATAGAATAAGTTCCCTATGTTATGCTGTAACGAGACAATTTGTTTTTCACGTTCTTTAATGGTTTGCTGTTTGGCTTTAATTAGAGCTTCAATATTGCCTTTCGATGCAGCCGCGCCTAAAGTTTTAAATATCTCATCCCTTCTAGCATTTTTTTGGTCAATTTCATCAATCAATTCCTTACGCTTAGACTTCATAATTTCAATCTCTTCATAAAGATCTTGAATATCTTCTTGCCAATCACCAATTGACCTTCCTCCCACGCTATTAGTTGTATTCGTAGCCAATAGCGAGGCATAATGCCCTAAAACAGTTGTTTTAGCATTTGGATTGTTTCCTATATGGGACAAAGCTTCATTATATACATCTAGACCAAACAAAGAATGAATAGCTTGTCTTAATTCATTCGAATTCAACACTATATCCCTGGAACGTTCACCATCCAACAAAAAGTATTTCGCCAACTCTTTAGGCAAAATAGCATTAATCTGGTTGGCAATATCACCAGAAAAAGGATGATAACTATCGTCTTCTCCTTTTATCTGCAATTTCCAGTCCCAACTCTTCATAGAAGCATTATCCATCTTAAGAGTTACCGACCAATATTGTGTTTTATTCAATCTATACACAATTCCCAAATGCTCGAAATCTATTTGGCCACTGACCTCAACCGTTTCTCCAACCGCACATTCGTTATATGCGGCAATATTAAAAAGTGGCTTATCGTCATTTTTTCCAAAATCGTAATCGTTATAGAACATCCATCTAAAGAATTGCAAAAGTGAAGATTTACCATAACCTGAATCGCCATAGATTAATGTTATTTTACCATTGGCATTAAATGACATAGAATTGGTTCCATAATAACACCTAAAATTTGTAAGTTTTATATTATTAATTACCATTTTTCTTAGCCTCCTCATACGTCCTAATGATACGAGAGACCATAGTCTTTTTATCGTCTTTATTAATATCTCTGAGGTTACTACGTTCTATGGCCAACACAAATTCCTTAAAATTTTCGGCGGTCAAAGGTTTGTTGGTAAATTTATCACTCATCAAGATCTCCTCCGTATACATAATCATTATTGAACGAAACATCTTCTCTGGTAAGACCATATTTTGCAAGATAATGTTCCATTAAACTAATTAGCGACTCAGAGTTTAGTGCTAATCGGCTATATTCATAAAACCTTCTAAACTCTACTTGCGCAAAAGATTTGCTATATAAAGATGGCAGTACAATAACATCATAAATGTGGGCCTTTTCTTTCCCAGGATATAGCCTTAATATTCTACCGCGTCGCTGGACAAACTCCCTATAATTATCATTGCTCGAGAGTATTAGTGCACTTTTAATCGAAGGAATATTTATACCTTCATCAAGACAACGAATTGCCACTAAATACTCGATATAACCTTTGTTAAAAGAATCAATGAGCTGTATTCTCTCATCTATACTTTCTGTCGCAGTAAACTTGGATGCCTTCCCTCCATCCGAACCTAACAAACAAGAATTATTAATTAATTTTAATATATACTCCAAGTGACGAATCTCTTGCTCGTCACTTCCTTTTTCACCATACCACAACCTACCATCGCTACAATACACGATGGTGTGATCCTTGTCTTTAATATATGAAAAAATTTCTCCTATGCGCTCATGCTTTTCTTGGGCCATTGAAATTGCCCTTAAACGACCTCTATACCCTAAAGTAAATTTTTCTTCATCAATGATTATGTTGCGCACAGGATCAATCGCAGACAGCATCAATGTTGTTGCTCTTGAAAACTTCTCTTCATCATCATTAGTTGCGTTAACAAAAATCGGATGATACTCATAATTAACCAAATATTTCCCCAACGCCTTCTCAATAGGCAAGTCTACTACTTGACCCCCAAACCAATCCAAAAGATTTTTAGTCTTATTTTCATCATTACCAAAAACTGGCGTTGCCGACAAACCCAATTTATACTTATATTTTGCCGACAGTTCATCGTTAATTCTATTGTAAAAATTATGAGCCTCATCTACGATCAGTAATTTTTCAAATTCTATTTTATCATATAAATTTGTATATTTTTTGAGAAAGAAGCTCTTTATTGTAGTTATCACTACAAGCGGTTTATTTGTATGAAGCGCTTGCAAATAACTAGCATATATTTTTGTTTCAGCATCTTTTATTTCCCCATGCACTATACTGACCAATGCATTCGGTAAAAACTCTTTAACATCTTCATGCCATTGGGAAACAAGATGTTTGTATGGAACGGCAATTACCGTAAAAATTCGATTATCTGTAACAAAATCCTTAATGGCATTCAACGAAGTTATAGTTTTCCCTGTACCGGTTGCCATAACAAAAAAGCCATTGTGATGGTTGGCCTCCCACTTCTCTTTTGCTTCAATCTGATATGAACGCATTATGTATTTAGTATCGTTTTTCGCATATATGCCAGTATTGTTTACCCTACTTAATACCTCATTTTGTAAAGCTTCCATGAAATCATAAACTTTGAGATCAGAATTAGCGTTACCCCAAATACTGTCAAATTCAGCTGTTTCATCGTAAATTCTACCCTCAGTATCATTCCAACTTTTGTAGATTCTTACCTTTTCATAATTATAATTGTAGCCTGAACCAGTTTCGTTATTAGAACCAACACACACAACGACATTTCCATCAAAATCTTCCAAAATGGCCAGCTTGTCGTGGTATATTCCATTGGTACGTGTAACAATTTTAACGTCTAATACATCCTCTTTTATAAGCATGTAAAGCATTCTGGCATTCTCATCCGAGATTAATTTTAACGTATTTTGAACCTCAGACAAAAATCTTTGTTCTATTATTTCTCTTGCCCTATACCCAGACTGAATCGCAAAAACATCCTCATATGACAATTCTGGACTTGTTGCCAAATAAATCTTTCCCCCATGTCTAGCGAGTTCTAAAATTCCATCTCCAATAAAATTTAACGCACTAGACGAAAAAAAACCTACACTTCTTTTATATATTTTCGTACACGTCAACAAGGGGTTTAATATCTGCGAGAACGATTCCTCACCAACACTTTTATAAGAAATATTCAATGGAATGTCTGTGTAATTCATCTAAGGTTAAATCCTCTTCGGTCACTATACATTTTTATCTTTTATTCTATTTTATCAGACTTATAGCAATAATCAAGTAGAAACCCCCACTTCAATTTAAATACTTTATCTGCAACCGTGGCGTGTGCTTGTCTTGATACGAGAGGCGCCGCTTCGCGTCGCCGCGACAAGCACACGCCACGGTAAATGAGAGGACAAACTAAACTTTGTCTTTGTCTAAAAGTTTTTGCCCCGAATAGGAGCATTGCTCGCGCGATTAATTGTTACGACAAATTCGTTTAGGTCTACTCTTAAAGCTGTGTTTACCTCTCGACAACGTGTGTCGGGATCGGCGGCAAGGCGAAATCAAGGCGGCGACTGGCGGAGTTTCGCGCTGAACCGCTTGCGAAAATCTCCGCTTTCTGTCGCGCTTTGCCTTTGATTTCGGCGCTTGCCGCATCAATTTACTTTCCGCATACGCTCTATTACATCTCTGCTCACGTTGCCGACGAATTCCCCTTCGTCCCAACATTCGAAATCGTCGAAAAGAAGAAGCTTTTTATCCTCCTGCCCTATCGGACAGACGACGTCGTTTTCCATTACGTCCGAGATGAAGAACTGCGGAAGTCCTTTGGAATAAACAATCTTCTCACCCGTCTTTTCCATATACTTCGTCAGGTACGCGATTGCCTCGCCGAGAGACGCATTGTCTTCCACGGGCTTGAAATCCGACCGTCCGAACCGTTCGTTGAAATAGGTATTCTGTATCGTCGTCTGCACGCAGTCTTTAATCGGCGAATAGTCTTTGACCTCAACGAGCTCACCCGGCATTGCTCCGTCGGGAATATAAAATAGCCCGTGAAAATGCAGACGCTGTTTTTCGGGAGAACGCTCCCAGACGCCGACGTATTTCCAATGCTTGCGGTGACACATCATTTTGAAACATCCGCGCAGTTTTCTTTTGAACGACTCCTCGTCGTGTTTGCTCCCGTCGTAAGTAAACGTGCAAAAGTAATTGAACTCCTGCAAATTGACTTTGCGGGTAAGGCGCACCCTGCGACAAATCATATTGCGGAGTTTTCTCTCAAACTGCATATTCACATACGATTCCGCACGGGAAGAATCATCGAAGTACGGAAGCATGGCGGCGATGATTGACGCTTTGCGGTCCTTGCGGGGCAAGGCGGCGGTCTGCGCGTAAAGCTGCTCGAAAAGGTCTTTGCGCGTCATTCGGACGGTTGCGGGGTTCTGCTCTTCGGATTGCGGCTCATCGTCGAACGCAAAGGGGAAAGGCGCGGTTTCGGGAGTGAGATACACGCACCCTTCCTCGAAAATGTCATCGTCCGAAAAGTCGGGTTCGGCGGTTGCCGTCCGTATTTCTTTCGCTTCTTCGCGGACGGGTTCAGTCGATTGCGCGACGGTTTCGGCAGACTGCTCCTGCCTGACTTCGATAAGTTCCTCGACGGGTTTACGGCGGTTGGACGGCGGACGGTTTGTGTGCGGGATTGCGATGTAGTGACTGCCGTCGAAATAGACCTTGCTCTCGCGGTAAATCATACGCTCCGTCCTCCCTGTCCGTCGTCCCCGTCC
>CALVNH010000014.1 GCA_944349635.1 uncultured Clostridia bacterium
CATTTCTTCGCGTGTTCGTCGTAATATGCAATGGCAGGCATGGCAACGTGCGTCACAAGACCGTCTTTGATAAGCTTTCCATAACGCACCATGCCGCTTTGTTTATAGGCGAAAGCTATTTTCAGCGTGTCGCTTCCGAGGTCAAGCGAAATACTCAGTTCCGTACTGAAATCAAAAGCCATACTCCCCACCCGTCTATATATATCTTATTTATGACAAATTGTAACATATTTCGCGCAAAAATACAATAGGCATTTATAAATAACTTTCGATAAATAAGCAAGGTTAAAATAAATATAGCCAAGCTCTGAGCATTACAAAAGAAATTATGTTGTAATGGCTTCTATTTTATATTTTATAACAATTCAATGATGCTACAATAGTTAAGCGACCCATTATGCTTGCCTGGGCAAAAACAATTACTTTTGCCACAATGCTTTGAACAATGAATTCTGCATTTATGCGCTCCTCAATCTTTGCGTATTAGATATTGCGCAATAGACGCATCTACGTCTATAATAGTTAAACTATTATTATGTGCACTTGACAACTATCATAGCATCAACACTAATCAAAAACTCTTTTCTTTGCTTCAAATATACTGATTGAATATTCATAATAGAAATTTAAATCATTAAACATATCTTCTATCTCATCTGTTTTAGAAAGACACCAATTATACTCGTCTAATGCATGTTTGATTTGTTCTTCATTATCTATCATTGCCTCATCAAGTGCTCTCTTAAAATAGTTTTTTCTCCATAAAAAAGTATTTGAAAATAATGCGTATCTGTCCAGAACATCTTTATCGGCTGTGCTAATTGAAAAAGATCGACATTTAATGTCAACGAATTTTGCTTTTTTAAGATATGAATACATTTTTCTTCCATGAAATCTGTCAGAAACCCCTTTAACTTTGGAGGTTTTTTCAATTATACTCTTGATCGCATAGTTTTTGTCCGGATATCCCATTTTCAATCCATCGTCACAAGTCCTAACATAAATGAATCCTCCTGGAAGTATAAAATCCCACAAGACTTTTAAAACAGAAAGTGTATCAGCTGTATGATGCAAAGACAAAGCGCAATAAACAAGATGAAAAGCGTTGACACCACACTCAACCATTGTTCTTTTTAAATCATCGGAAAAACTGTTTTTGTCGGCATCCAAACATACTGCCCTATAGTTATCCGGCATTTTCTCATTAAACTCATTGACGCATTTCTCAAACTTATCTATGCCTAACAAATTAACACTATCGCCAAAATTATTAAAGACCCTAAATGTGTTTTCACCCATAGAGCAACCAAAATCTAGCACATTAAAACTATCTGCACCGATTGATTCAAAAATATTTTTTATATTTTGATAATCGTTTTTACTCTCTTCAATGGTTTGAATTTTTAATCTCTCTTTCTCATTGCCTATGTCATATCCGTATGAAGAACCACCTTTGTGACTTTTTGTCCCTTCCTCAACGGAAGAATTTATTTCAAAGTATTTTTTAATAAATTGAATAAGTTTGTTCAGTCCGTCTTCCTCCATATTGAAAGACTGCGTTTGCCTTATCGTTCGAGGGAAATCAAGCACGTTGGAAGATTCCAACAAAGAAATAAATTCTCCTTTTTTTCCTCCGCTCAAAATATCATTAAAAAAACTATCCCATTCATAGCGTACCCAACTGCTATTCGCATATTCTGGTTTTGTTGCAACCAATACCATAAGATTTGCTATGTCCAATTCCTCATCTATTTTACGTTTATAATCGGCTCTGGCAGAATTCAAGATTGAAACATCACTAAAAAAAACATCAATGTTTTCCGTATTTAAACGGTCGTACAATTCTTTAGCCAAATAATAATCTCTGGTAACACGACCATTGTCATCATGCATTTTAAACGATATAAATACTTTATTTTTCATTTGCTTCCTCTCCCCCATAAAACGCTTATATCATAATTCTGCCGTTTTTTACAATCTCTACCACACCTTCTTGACACTCCGCATCAATTGAAAGTCCTTTGTACCCTACCATAAAGTCCACATGGATGTCAGAAGTATTAAATCCATGTTTTTTTAATTCGAGCTCATCACACTTTGAATAGCACCTCAACGTAGCGGGATAGGCATTTCCAAAGGCAAAATGGCATGCAGCATTTTCATCGAGCAAGGTAATTCCAAAATTTTTGTTTAATCTCGCAACGGGAGAATCATTATCGACAATCGCGACCTCACCCAACGTATCACTTCCACTTGCACATGAAACCAAACAACGCAAAGCGTCTTCACCTTTTTTTGCACGCACAGAAACAACTTTTCCTTTGCTAAATGTCACAACAAAATCTTCAATAATGGTACCATTATAATGAAGTGGACGGGTCGAACAAACTATCCCGTCAATGGAATTGCAATCAGGAAATGTGTATACTTCGTATGTAGGCATGTTAACAACCATATTCCCTTTATCGGCACCCATCCATTTTGCATCAGAATCCAGATTAAATTTTAAATTAGTCCCGTTATCTGCCCGATAGTGTAATGATTTAATATTTAAATCATTTAATTTTGATGCCAAACGACTGTTTTTATCAATTTGTTCACGCCATTTAATAGTAGCATTTTCTTTGCCATCAATCATACATGCCGACAGAATATCGTTATAGAAATTATAAAACGAGTCAACAGCATCAGGATAAAGATTTTTTGCCCAAACCTCGTTAGGCAAAACACCTATACACCATGAAATCTGATATGACAGTTGTAATTTTTTATACAACATCTGCGAATTGCGTTTTATTTTAGCCGCAGTAACCAACTTTGATTCATCAACACCGTCATAGACATGAGGAATATCAGTTTTAATAATTAGAAAGGCCGCACCTTTTTGTGCATAATCGTTCCATACCGACATATTAAAATATGGGTGTGAACCTATGTTTGCCTCATCTATGTTTAACAGAATATTTGCTTCCTCTTTTGCATCTTTAACATCAGTATAAATTTCCTCTATCCCACAGGATTTCGCGAAGGTAATAAGTCTGTTGATGGCTTCCTCGCAAACTTTGTCATATGAAATAAATAAAATTTTATTTGTTTTTAAACAAAAATTAAGAAGCAAATCAAAGTATTCTTTTTCTTTTTTAAAAAAATCCACCAACATTCTACACCCCCAATCAATATGGTTTTAGTCTATATGTTTATTTTAACATGAAACATTTAAAATTCAATTATAAAATATATCGAAATGTGCAAAACAGCCACAAATAATGTATTACTTGCTGTGCTGCAACTTATCGAAAATTTCTTAGAATATATAATAGCTATGTGTATCTGTTAGAAAAATGAAATTCCAAACCTGTGCTAAGACAAATTTGGAATTATAGTGGCGGAGGAGGAGGGATTCGAACCCTCGAACCGCTTTTGACGGTTACACGATTTCCAGTCGTGCGCCCTCGACCA
>CALVNH010000015.1 GCA_944349635.1 uncultured Clostridia bacterium
TTTATTTCCGTTCAACGATGATGCCGAAGTAATCGACGGCAAAAAATAATACGAACCCGTTTTCAGAGTTCGTATTATTCCCTAATGGCGGAGCCTTAGTAACATAAATCGATTTGGGTAATAAGGTATAACACCGGTTACAAAAAATTTGCTCCGCAGCAATTGGTACAGCAATTAACATTGATTAGTAAAGATTAATTTGAGTTTTTTGATTTGTTTGATGAAAATGTTTTTCATTTTTTATGTCTCCTTGTCCGTTGCATTATACTTTTCCCATTTTTGAGAGAAGTCGCTTGCTGTTTCAACTTTCCATTTATTTTGCCCATAAGCAACGTAACCGCGACACACATATTGCGGAAAGCAATTCCAATCCACATTCCTTTCTGTTAATGCTTTTTTTACATCGATAACAGTTCTTTTTTCAACCGGAAGGTGATAAAAAGAGCAAAGCCTATCCAAAAACCCTGCCATAGCAAATGATTGACGAGAGTGAAAATAGTCTTTTAATTTATCTTTTGGTAGAATAATTATCCTAGCGTCAAACGCGAATGCTTCTGTCGGAATATCCTTCAAATTTTTTGAAATATATTGAGAAAACATAGCGGAAACATAACCTGATATGATAGGCAAAATCTTTTCAATTCGATTTGCGTAGCCCTTGTCGTTTTGAATAAAATCTTTGTTTATTATAAAAGAGATTTCATCCTTAAACGAGTAAGCAAAATTCACAAATGAGCAATACTTCTTTATATTTTCTAAAATACGTCGCATTGTCAAATGAAAATCAGATAAAAACAATTCACTATTGTTTTTGAATCTTGATGTTAATCCTTTTCCGTCAAGTCTAACAATTAAACAATCATCCCATTTAAGCAAAGGAAGTTTTGTGCTTATCTCGTATTTTTCTAATTTTTCATAAGTTCTTTTTGCGTAGCCATAATTATAAGGTGGCAACTTTGATTTATCGCTCATAAAGTTATCCTTTTTATTTCAGCTCTTACAACAATCATTTTTGTGTTTTTTAGTTTTGAGCATGTGCATTGATCTTGGGCAAACCAAATATTAATAAAATCTTGCATACGCTCAAAATTTTATGTTTTAGGCTGTCCGTAAAAGTTTTCATTCGGGGACGTACCATTTTTACTAAGAAGATAATGGTTGATGCGCCGCAAAGAAACCATCCATCTTCATAGGCACAGGGTAAGACGACACAATAGAGTCAAGCTCGTTGCGCGCGAAACGCGAAAACGGTTGCTCAACATCGCCAAACGTCGTAGCTAGTTTTCATGATTGCTTTGCTCTTTTCCCTAATGGTTTTTCTGTATCCCATGATGTTTTCTTACACATATACCTCCTAACGCTCTTATTTTTTACAAATTATATCACTTAAATCTTCTTCTTTGACTGCATAAACTTGTTTCGTCGCCGCATAAAATATTTTTTTATTGTAAGCGTCAACAATAGTACTATCATCAATCGTAGTGGTCGTGTTTGCCCTTATGGAATTTTTACATATTATTGCACATCGCGGAGCTATTGGATAAAATAATTCAAGTTCATTTACGGTTTCGCAGCTATTATTGTAATCAGCGCAAAGATTGATTAATGGAAAATCGCTCGTTATAAAATTTTGCGATGTTTCGTTTCTTATCAGTTCTATATAAAAATTATTTTCACAAAAGGCAGAAGCTAATAATTGAGTATTAGCAATCATCATTAAAGGAAAGATCGCCATCGTGGTGTTGTTAAAGCACGAATCTTCAAATTTTTCAACCGTTTGCTTTATCGAATTCAAAATAGTTTCCTTACTTCTCCAAGTTCTAAACATTTGAGCGGCAATAAACTCAAAAAAATCATACCTTAAATCCTCGCAATTGTATATTAGGAGCCCTAAGTTAAGTGATTTTTGAATTTCAATATCGGGAAATAGGCTTTCATTTGAAAATAGGGTGTTGAGCATATTAAATTTCAACAAATCTAAAATTTTTTCCAACTCTGTTGGCCCTTCAAACGGAAACTCTCCTTTATACAGTTTTTCTAAAAATCTAATGCCATTATTTTCTATGGGGCATATAAAGTTATTTTCAATAAAATCTTTTTTGAATATATCTGCAGAATCTGTTATTTTACTTTTGACTCTGATTAACTTTCTATTATTTAGCAACATATCAAAATACTGAGTTGCTGCCTTTTTATCGCTATCATTTATCATGCTAATATCATAAATGTATTTTTGAACTCCAATATTTTCCAGAGAAACATTTTTTATAATCTTGTTATTAACTTTGTCGTAACAAACAATATTTCCACTATTGGAATCTACGTTATCTGTCCAAGGTGATAAATACTTTCTCCAAATTAAATGCTGTCTTTTTGTTGCCATTTTGCCCCTCCATATCTTTATAAGAATCGCATTGCGATAGTCGGATGAAGATTTTCAACAACGTTTTATAAGGAATGCACTCAAATATGGCATCACTATCAACTGAAAAGATAATGATCCTTTACTGTGCTTTCCACAATACTATCTTACTTTCTTTGTATAATTCACTTTATTTTCCCTACTTTTACTTTATTATAACATACTTTTAACATAAACAAAATCGACACCTTCTGTTTTCAGAAAATGTCGACTTTTATCTTGGCGGAGGAGGAGGGATTCGCTCCGCGCTCACTATGCAAAACGACACGAACAGTTTGGGGCTAACATCGACTTCGCGCGACGCCGTTTGTTCGCGCTATCACGCCGGCCGCTAAAAACAGCCTGTCCGTAGGCTGTTTTCTTTACGCGGCGTTCGAATCCCTC
>CALVNH010000016.1 GCA_944349635.1 uncultured Clostridia bacterium
AGGTCAACAGCCACGACAAAGGCTATTATCCGACATCCGCGCGTCGCATCGTTTCCTTTGCCTTCATTGCCACGCCGGGGCGGGACAACGGTTCTTACGGACTGTTGCCTTTTCCGCCCGTTCAAGTCTCTTTACTTGCGTTATAACCGACATAATTTAAACCAAAGATTTAACTTGTGCTGATCAAAATCAAGTCTATTAAACTGTTCGGATTTATTTTCAAGAAATATTTAGCTGCATGCTTATTATTGCAATTGAATTAATTTTGCCTTATCATTCGTGATAAGGCATTCCATTTACATCGATGCTCAGATTAAATCAACGAGTTAAACCATTCCATATGAAGTTTTATCGTCATAACGAGAGATTATATTTTTATTACATCATTATCCATGGCAACGGCAATATCTTGGCAATTTTGTATCATTTCCTTATAGTCGTTTGCGGACAAATCAGGATTTTTGTGTATAAGGAGAATCTTACCTGCGTAGCCGATTTTATTTAATACAGCCGAAAGACTTTCAAAATCGGTGTGTCGACCGCCTGAAATGTCGGTTTTACTCCAACATTCGTGTGCGATAAGGGCACAACCGGAGTTTTCTCTTAACACTTTTTCGTCCGTAGGCGTATCCGTGCAATAAAGGAATTTGTCGTCAAAATTCAATGCAAAAGATGGATTTGAGTGCTTTAACGCGAGAGTTTTGATTTTAATACGATTAATCGTAAATCCGTTTTCGTCATATTCGGATACCGACACTCTCTTTGCGAGACCCTTCAAACTTCCCGAATTGTACCCTTTTGCGAATATAGCATTCTCAAAGCCGATCGCACCGCTCTGATAGTATTTTCCAGCAGGAAAATAAAAACACAAGTGTTTGTCAGTCATCCACCTATTGAAATATACGATACCTACGGAATGATCGAAATGATAATGGCTCAAAATTACGTGGACCGTATCATATTTTTCAAGTATATCCGTGTGCAGATTAAAGTTGGCAATTCCCGTACCTGCGTCTATAACGATCAGCGTGCCCTTGTATTCAAGTATATACGAGGCGGTCAATTGTCCGTTTGCCGGAAACCAGCCGTTACTGCCTAATACTGTCAATTTCATTTTTCTTCTCCAAGAGAAAATCGTTAACGTACGATATCCAGTTTTTATCTTCTTTTTCGGTTATGTTGTCGTTATAATCTTTGTTCGAGCAGATATTTATAACGAGCTGAGCTTCGTCGGTTTCTACAACGGCATTTATCGAAGAGCTCAGTTTTTTTGCACTTTCGGCATATGCAATTGCCTTTTGAGTATCGGACATAAGAAAACTGCGGTAAGCCATAAAAAGCTCAATTTGTGATTTATCATATTTGCTTGTAACTGTATTTTTAAGATTCGTGTATTCAAGTTCTATGTCCGATGACGTCGCGTCATACAGAATATCGTACAGAAAACGCGTATAAAGATACCTGACGTAATATCTGTCTTTTACTATTGATTTTTCATAAATAAGCCTGTCTTCTTCCAGATATTTCAACGCTTTTTCTTTATTATTTTGCCAAATCGCCGCTTCAGCTATCAATCTTATGTATTCGCCTTTGAAGGCGGACACGGCGATTATCTTGTCGTCATCAAATTCCTCTTCGCAATAAACGTCCAGACACTCAACTGCTTTATCGCTGTAGAAATATGAGCCTTCCCAGTCAAGGAGATGGTAAAGCGTTCTGCCGGAGTTAATAAATGATCTCGATTCCTCATATTTATCATTATTCTCTGAGAGTTTACGGCCATTTTCCCAACAAGATACGGCTTCTGCATATCTTCCGAATTTTCTATAACACAATCCAAGCGTATTGTAAATTCCTGCAAGTATGTGTGCATCGGCATCCGTGTTGCGGATAAGCTTGTTGAAGAGCTTAACAGAAAAATCAAAGTTTTCTGTAACGTAAAAATAATAAGCTACAGCGGTCTGCAATTCAAAATCGTTTGTCTTTATCAGATCTGTTGCGACGTGATCAAAACCGCTTGACTTGAGTTTAAAAAACAACCCGGAATCGTAAAGGAAAACTCTGTTTTCAGCGAGGATCTTTTTGAAACCGGCAGAACACATAACACTTTGAGCAAGCAACGCGTCATGGGAAGCGAGAACGAACAATTCCTCTGTATATTTTCTTAACGCACTGTCCTGCCCCTCAAGGCGCACATCAAGAGCCAGCAGATCTGAATTGCCGAGAAGTTCTGCAGCCATTTCGAATTCTTCGGCTCTGAGGGCATGGCGTATCGAATGCTTTACGTAATAATCGTTGGGCGAACGCAAGCAGTAATCTAGCATGCGTTTGTGCCCGAACTTGGATGACACCAGAAAATCCCCACACTTCTCAGCATTTATAAGCCAGTCGTAAAGACTTTTATGGATAGGATGTATCTTGTTGTCTGAAATCGGGAACAAAGTCGTTATTTGTCCGTATATTTCTTCAAATTCATACTCGTTTATTCCGCCGATATCCATTATCTTTTTCTTAGTGCACGGCTCAAAGGAAGAAAGAATTATTTCCAGTACGCGTCTTACTTTCGTTTGGTAAAACTCTTTGTCTTTTCCGAAAAGGCGAGTAAAGTACGAATAATAAATGCCATTCATACCAACGGGGAAACTGCCGATATCATCAATTTCGCAAGCATTGTTGTTGATTGCTTTCACCAATTCTCTTGCATAAAGAAAACTGCCTTCGCATTTTTCTGCCAGCAAATCACATTTTTCTTTATTGAGAGATGGTAACTCCGACTTGAAATATTCAGCGATGTCCTGGACGTTCTGTTCGCATTTTTCTATTACTGTCGGGTTGTATTTTTGTAATTTGATTTCTATATCGCGCTCGCGTCTTGCAGTCACTATGAGTCGCAACCATGACGGCGTGTATTCGAATTCCTTTTCTATGAGTTCGATAAGTGCGCTTTTCTCCATGTCGCACGACTCATCTAAGGCGTCGATGATGAGGAGCATGTCTCGTTTTTCTTTGTTAATCTTGCTTAAAGGCTCGATAAACAAATATGAAAACAATCTGGAAACACTTTTTTCTTCGAGGTGATTGAGATCTTTAAGACTTATAAGTTCCTGCGCATAATCAGGAATCTGCGTAGAAAGATGGTATGAGAGAGAAATAATTGCCTTTTTCGGATCTGACCTGTCACTATCGTTGAATTTGCAAAAATGTATACCCACAACTTCGGGTATCTTTGTTGCGCAAAGTGCACTGAACATCGTTTTCCCCGTGCCGGGAGCACCGAACAAAATAAACATTTTAGAGTTTTTCTGCTCGTCAAGCCAGTACCTGACTTTATCTAGAAGCCACTGCCGTCCTATGGTCTTGCTTATTGAAGTAAAATAAACATCATTATTGATAGGTTTAAGAGTTTTGAGCAAATCAATCTTTGCGCCTTCGGTATCTATACCTTTTTTGCCTTTCAAAATATCCATGATTTCTGAAAGTTTTTGTAGATATAGTTCTTCGTTTATCGAACCATCGTCGTTGACAAGTTTGGTAGCGTCCATCCACTGCAACCTTGTTATACATAAAGGAGGAATAACATCCTGCACCATAAGAGGTAAAATATTTTTACTGAGTCCTCTTGCAAAACTGACTTCATCAAGGCAGACTCCGTCCGGTCTTCTTACAGAATAATCACTCATCAGGATAATCAGCCAGTCGCTATTTATGATGGCGTTCTCGATTTTGTTTTCCCATTCAACAGAACAGCACAATTCGCTTTTATCAATCCAGTTAACAATATCCTTATTGCCGTTCAAATCTTTGTACAGCCTGTCTGCAAGCAGTCTGGTTTTGCCCTGATGTCCGTAACTTATAAAAACGTGAATGTTATTTTTCATAATTCCCCTAATAAATTATAACTCACATAAATATAATGTTGCAATAAAATATTTCGAAATAATATGATTTAGATTACCGGCACTTGGGCGACGAAGCAGAAACAGCCGTAAAAAATATAAGTTAGAAAATTTGTTTGTATTTTTACAACACATATGCGAACTTATGCGAGCCGCCGATTGGTGCGCGGGACGGGACTTGCTCCGCTCGGTGTTCACACACACTTCCGCACAACACAGGATAACACATCCCTCGCAAAAGTCCTTTACCTTCGCTCTCACGCCGGGGCGGGACAACGGTTCTTACGGACTGTTGCCTTGTCCGCCCGTTCAAGCCCCTTTTCCCACGTTACACGAATAAAGCGCACAGAACTTGTGTTCTGTGCGCTTTACTGGTGCGCGGGACGGGACTTGAACCCACATGAACGTATTGTTCACTAGAACCTGAATCTAGCGCGTCTGCCAATTTC
>CALVNH010000017.1 GCA_944349635.1 uncultured Clostridia bacterium
ATAATCTGCCTGAAACTCGGCGCCCTGCCGAACTCCCGCTGATATGTCACATTGTATTCCGCGACCCTTTCGAGGACGTCCTCGCTCATCACTCGCATACCTTACTCCATTACAGAACGCGCCGTTTTGTTATGTTTCCCACATAATATCAAAAGCCAGCCCCCTTGTCAAGAGCTGACTGTGCAGATTTACGGACAGTGTAAAAGTTGGTTGCGTGAGTAGAGCGATCGTCAAAATGCTTCTTTCTCTTCTCTAATATATATGTGCTAATGATATTGGCGCGAGGATAACATATGCTTTAGGTCCGTCAAGGAACTCAATGACCATCCTAAACGAGCATGATAACACCAGTTTCGTTTTTTATATAATAAGGGGGTTGATACCAAAATTTTCCTCGGAGCTCCTGCATAGTTTATTTAGAGAAATATCCCTAATACCCGCAAACAGCATTTCTACATCCTTAAAATTTTTATCATAATATAAAATTTTATAATAAACTTGGTGACCATGGTTCATCTAAGCAATCGTTCCCCGAAATGCTTATATATAGGATACTTCATAAATTCTTCTTTTTCATCAGCACTCAATTTATCAAAATATCTTCTTGTCATTATTCTGTTATCTAACAGTATATAGGCTCCCAATTTAATTCCATCAGAATTGGCCGAATTCTCAATCAACTCATATAATTTTCTATTTTCCTCATCATTAAATCCCCGTCTTCGCTTTATGATTTGAAGTTTATTTAATAAAAACTCAGGGCACTCTATATCCTTTTCAATTATCCAATCTGCTAATTTTTCCGCAGCTTCCAACTGATCAACATTGTTTGACAAATCATAAGCCGACAATAACTCTAACACATTAAAATTCGCATATTTTAGTAAATCTCGGTTTTCACGATATGCATTATTGTATGCATCAATAATATTGCAATAATCAATGTTGGCAATATTGACATAATCTTCCGCTTTTAACGCAGAAAAAACAGTTACACGCTCGTATCCATTTTCCGTAGGATAAGCGAACATTAAGTCCGCACCAAATAAATCTTCCAATCGATAAGTATTATTTTCCTCATCGCATTTATTGGCAATAACTAGAATTTGAATATCGCTCATTCTGTATTTCACTATATTAGGAATAGCTTGACTAAGAGAGATTGGTTTTTTTCTCAAAAAGGCAGCTATTAATTGATCCAACTTTTTTATGTCATCTAGAGTCAGTTTGGTAATATCAATGTCATTTTTTATATGTAAAACATTAAATAATTGCTTAACATCTTTAAGAAACTCAAATTGTTGTTGCAATCTACTTAAATCCAACCTATCACAAAGATCAAAATCAAAACTCAAATTATTTATTATAAATCCTTTACCATAAGCTACATTGATTAAAAAATCCAAGTCGTAAACTCTTTCATTTAAGGTATTTGGTAGCTTTATATTTATAGTTATGCTCCGAGTAAACGAGTTTATATGCATTTTAAAACTTTGTCCAATGCATACAATTTTTTCGCATTTGCTCTCTTCAATTAAGTAGGATTTATAGAATAACTTCCTATTAGCATAGATATTATAATACGCTTGCTTTCCGACTATAATGTTTCTTGGAATAACCTTATATGGTATTTGTAGTTTGTCGTTTTCTTTAGGAGAACCATATAAATATATTTCATTGGAAAGCAACGCCTGCTCTACATTACCATTGCACCCTATACAAGATACTGTAAATGATATTTTGGATATGCTATCATTACTATTCTCAAATGTAAGCATATTCTCTTCAGTAAAACTGTATTGTTTCTGACAATCAATATTAAATTGAGAGAATATCCTTGCGACGGCAAGTGGATTTTCGGGTAGTGGTGAAAACTCAATAACTTTTGTTTTTTGAGCTTTGCAACCTGACAATATACAAGCCAACTTCACTTTCGTAAAAGTCTCAAAGTATATCTTAGTTGAATGATCAGGATTGACATGAACGACAAAAAAGATTACACCACCTGTCTTATAATAATTTTCAAGATCAATTACAGATACAGAAAACTTTATCTTCCCATTGGGAAGATCTTCATCCATAGTGCCTTTAACTTGAATTCTGATTTTACCCTCTATATTCTCCTTTTTATGGTCAAATGTATCAGAGTATAATATAACTTCACCATCCCATGATGGTTCAGTATTTTTTGTGGGTATATTGGGAGATAGGTATCCTGTGCTATTTAAAGCTTTATTTACTGCATAAACTGCATCATTTTCAATGACATCTGTTGGCAACATAGCCTATACCCCCTGAATACAATAGATGAGAGATAAATTTTGAATGTAGTCTTTTAATGCAACTAATGTTTTTTCAGGTGAAACCACTTTCAACCTTTCTCCGAACGAACAGCACCAACCGAAAAACATTGGACTTATCTGCACTTCGGCAGAAAACGAAATTTTATCTGCACCAAGTGAAGTTATACTCATATCCTCGCCGAACTTGTCGAAGATTACGTCTAACATATCCCGATCCGCCTCAAAACGCACCGTTTGTATCTCTCCGCCGAACATTGAAAAAGCTTGCTTGCGGTGCTTCGATATACTTAGCGCCTTTGGCCTGACTTTCGTATTGATTTCATCGGACTGCATCTCGGCATTCAACATTCTGTCTATACGATACGTCGTAATATTATTGTGGTTGTCGTGATAGCATACCAAATAATAATTATCGTTAGAAAAAACCATTGCTACGGGATTTACTTTATACTTCTCGCCGTTCTTTCTAAAAACACGTTCGTGACGTTCGTTCAAATCAAAATACTGAAATGCAATCTTCTTTTCTGCGAGAATGGCGTCTTCTATCGTGTTTACTGTGTAGTAAATATGTTCGTTGCTGTGCTTGGCAGTATTAAACTCTACAATGTTTTTTTTGAGAATATCCGCACGATAACTTCCACCGAGAGCGGCTATTTTATCCGTCAATTCTTCCGTTTTTTTCGGGGATATAAAACTTGCGGCTTGAACTGCGTCTATAAGAATACGAAGTTCGGGCACGTCAAAATTTCTGTCCAATACATAATAGCAGTTACTATGCTGACCTTTTCTACATACTACTTCGTATCCGTAAGAGTTAAGAGCGGCAATATCCTGATACAAAGTCCTACGGTCACACACAATTCCGCTTGCGGCAAGTCTGTCAATAATCTGATTTGTAGTCAACGGATTATTCTCGTCGCTGTCCTGCTTGAGAATTTCCCATATCTTCAACGGTTTTATTTTAGAAAAATTCTCTTTACCCATAATTTCATCCCTATAACTTATTGAATATACTAACACACTCGTAGCCAAAAGTAAATATATCACTGCCCGTTTTTAAGAACTGTAAAACTAGCAATTTGTCTTTCGGAGAGGTGGGTATCGGGGGTGTTGGCGCGGGTCAAGGGCAAAAGATTTGCTTTTGACTTCAACGCTCAATATTCCCACGCAAGTCTTTTGCTCTACCCTTGACCGCTTCGCCGCCCCCGATTTTCTCCTTGTTGTCGAAAGACAAATCCAAAGACAAGGAGATTTTCTTATG